>JAZDSJ010000011.1:0-245181 GCA_039583345.1 Candidatus Tectiglobus diatomicola
GTTTGTCAGCTCGCTTCACGATTATGCGTATTAGCCGCGTGTAACGATCTGACGTACGCCTTATTCGTTTATGAACCGAACGAATTGTTCGGTTCATTTGGGTTAGTGGAGTAGCTTGCTTGCTTATTGCGACACTCATTTTTTACCTCCTGTAGCTGCAACTAGCGGTTTACCCGAGCGATTTCGCCCAAATACACGAGGCCGGATGAAATGATCAATTAATGGCGTACAAGCATTCATGAAAAGGATAGCAAACCCAACACCTTCTGGAAATGCTGCCCAAGTTCGAATGACAAAAGTTAATAGAGCTATTCCAACTCCATATACCAACTGAGCCTCTGGAGCTGTAGGAGAGGTGACATAATCTGTTGCGAAGAAGAAGGCGCAAAATATTAGCGAGCCAGATGCGAGATGAAAAATAGCATCCGGGTAGCGGTTGGGGTCTATAAAGTTAAAGATGCTTGCTAATACGACTGTCGTAATGATGATAGATAAGGGAATATGCCAAGTAACTGTTCGAGTGAAAAGTAGTATAACTCCACCTACTAGAATTAATAAGGCGCTAGTTTCACCGATACTTCCTGGAACTTGGCCTAAAGTCAGACTTAGATAAGAAAATGTCTCAGGCAGAATAGTTTCAAGAGTTCGGGCACGACCAAGCTCGGCACTTACGTAGTCAAGTACTGAAGCTTGGCTGATAGCATCAAACTGCACATTTCCAAAAAATGTAATAGCAAATCCTTCTAAGAAGCCTGGTGCATTTTTTGAAAACAATGGAGCAGGCATGATCCACGTAGTCATATGCAGTGGAAAAGAAATAAGCAGCATAATGCGGGCGACCATTGCTGGATTGAAAGGGTTCTGCCCAAGGCCGCCGTAAAGGTGTTTACCTACAATGATAGCAATTCCACTACCAAGAACACCAATCCACCATGGAGCCCAAGGTGGCAATGTCATAGCAACAAGCCAACCAGTTAGCAATGCAGAGCCATCAAAGAGATACCTAGAAATAGACTTTTGAGCTATAAACAGGCACATGGCTTCGAAGGCAAGTGCTGAGACAAGTGTTACGAGAAAGAGAAAGATTGCTGGCCAGCCAAATACATAAAGACCGAATAGCGTTGTTGGTAGTAACGCAAGAACAACAAGCATCATTACGCGTGTTATGCTTGACATCGAATGTGCATGAGGACCGCAAATCAGTACTTGGCTATGCATATTATTCCGCGGCCTCCGTTACTGGGTTATCTACAGCTGCATCAGCATTAATTTTAGGCTCTGATTTTGTTAAACTATCTGCTTCTACATTAGAAAGAGAAGATGTTTCTTTTGCATCATCTAGTTTTTTTTTCTTAGCAGCTTTTTCTGCTTTTCGTCGTGCCATGGCTTCGCGTTTAGCCGCTGCAATACGCTCCATACGCTCTTTTCGCTGCTTGGCAAGACGTTTTGTCTCTTCTTGACGATGTTTAATTCTCTGTTGGTCGGTAAGTTTACCTTTAGCGTAGTTAAAAGATTGGACTAACGGAATATTTGAAGGGCAAGAATAAGAGCATGCGCCGCAAGAGACACAGTCAAGTAGCCCAATATCAACGGCGCCATCTAGTTCTTCATTTCGGATACGAGCGTTAATGTCTAAAGGTGTCAAGCCAGATGGGCAAGCGTTAACACAGTTTCCGCAGCGGATACAAGGCATCACTTCATCGCGGCGTGTTTCGCTGTCGTTTAGCGCTAATATACCATTACTGCCTTTGACTACAGGTGCACGTGCATTAGCAATAGGCTGTCCCATCATAGGTCCACCAAGAAGCAATCTGCTAGGCGTGCAAACTAATCCACCGCAGTGGTCTATGATGTCAGAAATAGGAGTACCCATCAAAACTTCAACGTTAGCTGGGCGCTTAACGGCACGACCTGAAACCGTCACAACACGTGATATCAATGGCTGCCCATAACGAGCTGCTTTATGGATAGCATATGCTGTAGCTCCGTTATGAACAATGATTCCTAAGTCTGCTGTAAGACCTCTTGCTGGCGTTTCTTGACCTGTAAGCACTTGAACAAGGTGTTTTTCAGATCCCATTGGATAACGGGTTGGAACAGGTACAACCTGGGCGTTAGTTAAAATCTCTTCTGCAGCTTTTTTCATAGCTGCAGTTGCCACAGGTTTGTTTTCTTCAATACCTATTATAATTTTATTAACACCTAAGGCACGAGCCATGAAAGCTATACCATCAGCAACATCGGTGCTGCGTTCACGCAAGAGTCGATCATCACAAGTTAGATATGGTTCACATTCAGCCGCATTGATTACTAACGTTTCTAATTTAAAGCGATTTCTTAGATTAAGTTTTACCGAAGATGGAAAGGTAGCACCTCCCATACCAACAATTCCAGCAGACGCTACGCGCGCGGAGATGTCTTCCGGTGTGGATTGTTCAAGATCTAATGGTTCGGGCAATTCAGTCCAACGTTCTTCACCATCAGGCCTTAGCGTAATTGTGTAAACTGGTAGGCCTGAGGGGTGTGGCGCTACAAAGTAACCAATGGCAACGATCTTTCCGGATGTCGGAGCATGAATTGCTGCCGAAATGTTTCCTTTTCCGACAGCTAGCAGCTGCCCTTTATCAACGATGTCACCCTTAGCCACGACGGGTTCTGCAGGTGCACCAATATGTTGCTGAAGTGGAATTCGCAACAAGTTTGGTAGTGGCATCTGCTCAATAGCAGTCTCGCTTGAAAGTTTTTTATTATCGTCGGGATGAACTCCACCGCGAATTGAGAAAAGTTTTCCGGCAGCTCGGAAGTTTGGAAATGCAAAGCTCATAACTATACCGCCTGTGTTGGTGCTGGAATTAAGTTTACGTTATTAGGCTTTGGCCAATGCCAAGTTTGCAGATTTTCAGGAAGCGTGCGCACTATTATGGCGTCAGTAGGACATACGTCGACGCAGACTTTACAACCCGTGCAAGCATCATTAACAACTGTGTGTATTTGTCGTGATGCCCCTATGATGGCATCAGTTGGACATCGTTTAAAACACTTCGTGCAGCCGACACATTGATCCTCAAAAATGAAGGCTACAAGTGGTCCTTGATCAGCAGCATTGCTAATACCAGGTTCGATTTGAAGACGTTTTGCTAATTCGGAAACAAGTTCCCTACCTCCTGGTGGACACAATGTAACCGGAGCTTCGCCTGCTGTGATAGCTTCAACCGCTGCGCGACATCCGGGAAAACCGCATTGTCCGCAGTTAGTCCCGGGCATTATTTCTTCAAGTTCATCAACGATAGGGCTAGTTTCAACGTGGAATCGCTTCGATGCGATACCTAGAAGAGTTCCAAAGCATATACCCATGAGAAACATCGTTGCAACTGCAGCAATCATAACGGCAGGACCTTTCGTGAAATCTAAAACTTGTTGTTTTAGATAAATTAGTTACTCGTCAGCCCGGCAAATCCCATAAATGCCATAGACAGAAGACCAGCTGTAACGAATGCAATTGGTGATCCTGCGAATACTTTTGGAACAGCAGCTCGAGCCATGCGCTCACGCATGCCTGCAAACATCACCATTACGAGGGTAAAACCAATCGCTGAACCAAAGCCGTACAGCAGACTTTCAGTAAAACTATGACCTTCCTGAACGTTAAGAAGAGCCACACCGAGAACAGCGCAGTTAGTAGTAATTAGTGGCAGGTAAATTCCGAGTGCTTGGTAGAGCACAGGGGAGACTTTGCGAATTACTATCTCTGTAAATTGAACCACTGCTGCGATCACAAGGATAAAAGACAAAATTCTTAAGTATTCCAATCCAAGAGGAATTAAAACGTACCTTTCGATAAACCAGCTTGCCACAGCAGCGAGTGTCAAGACGAATGTTGTAGCAAAGCCCATTCCTAACGCCGCATCGATTTTGCGGGAGACGCCGATAAAAGGGCAGAGGCCGAGAAATTTGACGAGCACGGCGTTATTAACGAGCGCAGTCCCAAGCAATATTAGAAAGTAATCCTGCATGTTATTCTTCGTTCCTCTAACAACGCCTTCTTACACAGAAACTTAGGTAAGAAGCATGATTGCTTATAGCATTTAGTTGTTAAGCAGTAATCTTGCTATGTCAACATATGGGTTGTTTACTAATCTTTCACACGAAAATCACTGCGTATGTGATGTGACAAATGCATTTACCATGCCATTGGTAGTGGTGTTCCAGATTTCTCTTTTTGCATAATGAATGAGCAAGGAATGCATCTTCCTTAAGCTCTAAGGCCAATAAATTAGCAGTTGCAGAGAGAAATTAATTTTAATTTCTCAGTAGATGAATTTTTTCGTGACAGGTTGTCAAGTTTCCGACAATCTTTCATTGGAGTACAGATGAAGAGTGTGAGGTTGTTTGTTAAATTCAATCTTAACTAAATAGTAGGTAATGAATGTCGATCATTGACGGTAATCGAACAAGATAATTCGATACTCTGTTAATATCTATGTTAATGATCTGTTCAGGGGAATTTAAAACTAGTCTGCTATCAAAAGAGGCAACATAATTAATGAAATTTGGACTTGTAAGCTTCATACCTTAACGGATCATGGTAATGTATACGGCGTCGGCATGTATTGCCGGGATGCTAGGCGACTATGTCACTTTAAAAAGATAAAGGCGCGTATTTAATGACGGAAATTGAGCGGAAACCGATGCCGATCGGAGCGAAGTCAGTTAAAGTCAGTGGTGGTAGTTACGATATGCGAGGTCTTGCTGGAATAGATTGTAGTTCTGTGGTGAGTTGTTCTGTCATAGCTGATATGGACATCCTACAATCTATAAGTTGTTTGCTGAAGGATGCAACAGGTGTCCAACCCTTCGAATTGCGCCATATGGTTAGTAAACTCCTACTGTTCTTGCAGAATAATGGCAGATTTGAACGTGGACTGATTGGCCTACTTAATCAGGAAGGTGATGAGCTAACAACATTCGTAACATCCGCCCACGGTAGTTCAGATTGCAGCAAGCTTAAATTAGGCTCTTTAAGCGGACCTTTAGTGGAGGTTCTAAGTTCCGGTAAATCAGTGTTTGAAGCACGATCAAGCGATGTGATAGGTATTGCCTCTATCTTTCCTTCTTTTGATCCTAAATTATCGTTTATTTCAGTCCCTATCTTTAACTCAAATAACGAACCCTGCGGCATGATCTCTTGCCAACCACCCTGTAATCCAAGTTTAGTTGAAGGGCATGGTAAGTTCGTGGCGATGCTTGCGACATTGTTGGGTCAAAGCATCCAGATTGCTCGTTCTTTAGAGCTAGAGCATCAAAACTTTTATGAGCAACAGGGCGCTTCACATCAGAATGTTCGCAATCAAATTGGCTTTGACAATATCGTTGGAAGAACCGAGACGATGAAATCGTTGTTTGCCCAGGTGCGTCTAGTCGCGCAATGGAATACAACCGTCTTAATTCGTGGGGAGTCCGGTACTGGCAAAGAGCTTATTGCTAATGCAATACATGAAAACTCGCCGCGCGCAGGTGCTAGGATCGTAAAACTAAACTGTGCAGCGCTGCCAGATAATCTTTTGGAATCAGAATTGTTTGGTCATGAAAAAGGGGCTTTTACGGGTGCTAATACAACACGCAAAGGTCGCTTTGAGCAAGCTGATGGTGGCACTCTATTTTTAGATGAAATCGGTGAAATCAGCACTGCATTTCAATCTAAGCTTCTTCGCGTTCTGCAAGAAGGAGAATTCGAGCGAGTGGGGGGGAATCATACTTTAAAGGTCGATGTTCGTATTATTACTGCAACCAATCGGGATCTTGAGGCTTCTGTTGAAAACGGAGACTTTCGTGATGACCTTTATTATAGAATTAATGTGATGCCGCTTAATATGCCACCCCTAAGAGACCGAAAAGAGGATATCCCAGAGTTGGCAAGATTCCTACTTTCTAAAATTGGTGCGACTCAGGGGCGAGTTCTTAATGCTACAGAAAATGCGTTAAAACTTCTAATGAGGCATAGCTGGCCTGGTAATGTGCGTGAATTAGAAAACTGTCTGGAGCGTGCTGCCGTTATGAGTCAGTCAGGAACGATCGACTGTGATGTTGTCTCACTTATTGAGGTTGGAAGTGGACGACTTGCGTCTGATTCCGTTTCCCTCGCTAATTTATCACCATTAAAAAAGTCAGATGCTTCATCTCGTTCATTGATCTCAACTGACAATAAAAATGACAAGGTAAGACAGGTTTGGAATGATTCGCAACTTGATGAGCGTGAACGCGTCATTGCCGCTTTAGAAGAAGCAGGTTGGGTTCAGGCTAAGGCCGCAAGATTGCTTGGAATGACACCACGCCAGATAAAGTATCGTATCCAAATCTTAGATATCAATATTCGACGGATTTAAAACGTAATGATCCGCTTATATACGTAATAATCATTTATATTGAATGCGTGTATTATGTTAAAAAGTATGTATCAGACGTACACACGAGCTATAAGAACCACGATTATGAGTTATAGTAGTAAATTTTTCGGTAAATATTAAAGTTTCTAGAACAAGCTTATACTTGAACATAAAGATAATTATAGGTTGTTCGCTGTATGTCAGACTTAGTAGAGGGACTAAATTTTTGGCGTATTAATTTCTAATGAGTTCACTTTGCATAAAATGCGCCTTTATGACATCGTATTTAAGCCAGCTATATACGATGTCTAATATTGTAAGTGTAAAAGTGAAAAAATTTTGAGATATGTTTAGATGCGACCAGAAGTATCAAATGCTAAGAGTTTGTAAATATATGATTTTAAATAAGTTATGTCCTAAGAAAGAGGCTGCTGATCTAAGAAAAATTGTACGATCGTACATCTACAAAGTGACCAGCGATGGCAGCAGCAGCAGCCATTGCTGGTGACACCAAATGTGTGCGACCTCGGTAGCCCTGACGACCTTCAAAATTTCTATTAGATGTTGCAGCACAACGTTGGCCTGATTTCAACTGATCGGAATTCATACCGAGACACATAGAGCATCCAGGTTCGCGCCAATCAAAACCTGCACTTTTAATAACTTCGTCAAGACCCTCAGCCTCAGCCTGCGCTTTTACTAAACCAGAACCAGGAACCACATGTGCGTAAGAAATGTTGTTAGAAATTTTCTTGCCTTCAATTATTCGTGCTACCTCTCGGAGATCTTCAATTCGACCGTTTGTGCACGAACCTATCCAAACTACATCCAAACCGATGTCTGTAATTTTAGTTTTAGCTTTCAAACCCATGTACTCTAATGCGCGAATCATTGCGGCACGCTTAGAATCATCCATTACATCAGCTGGGTCAGGAACACACGAATCAATTGTTGCAACCATCTCGGGGCTAGTACCCCATGTCACTATAGGTGGTAAATTTGAGGCATCTAATATAATGTGTTTTTCAAAGTTTGCATTAACATCGGAATAAAGTGTTCTCCAATGTTGCATGGCTACGTCCCAAGTTTCCGTTTTCGGTGCCATTGGACGTCCCTTAAGATAGGAATATGTTTTATGATCTGGGGCAATAATGCCCGCTCGAGCTCCAGCTTCAATGGACATGTTACATACAGTCATCCGACCTTCCATACTTAACGCTTTGATTGCATCACCGTCGTACTCTATGACATGCCCCGTACCACCGGCAGTACCGATTTTACCTATTATAGTTAAAATAATATCTTTTGCTGTTACACCTTTAGGGATCTGACCGTTTACTGTTATCCGCATGTTTTTGGCCTTAGACTGAATTAACGTCTGAGTTGCTAGCACATGCTCGACTTCACTAGTGCCAATGCCATGAGCTAATGCACCGAATGCACCATGCGTAGATGTGTGACTATCACCGCATACAATAGTTGTACCGGGTAGCGTGAAACCTTGTTCCGGACCGATAACATGAACGATCCCCTGACGCTGATCAGTCTCATCGTAATATTCGATGCCAAAGTCTGATACGTTTTTCGCTAAAGTTTCGACTTGAATTTTTGCTTTCGGATCATTTATGCCCCATGCCCTATTAGACGTAGGTACACAATGATCTACCACGGCTAAAGTTCTTTCTGGAACCCGAACTTTACGATCGGCTATTCGTAAACCTTCGAAGGCCTGAGGACTCGTAACTTCATGAACAAGGTGGCGATCTATATATATCAGATAAGTGCCATCTTCTTTACAGCCTATAATATGGTCATCAAAGATTTTTTCATACAAAGTTTTAGGCATAATATACAAGCTTCAATATAAAATATAAAATCCTGGGTTTGTGTAAATATTTTGGTAGAAAAATTTGGCGTGGCTAACCTCAGTAATGTGGTATATTTTTAATATCCACGATATAAACTATAAATGCAATCTTAATCGTTTTTCTCGCCGCCTTTGAACAGATGATGGGATGCGCATTAATTCACGGTACTTAGCTACTGTACGTCTGGCGATATCAATTCCGTCTTGCTTGAGGAGCTCAACTATTTTATCATCAGACAAGATTTCGTTATATGGCTCGTTATCTATCATCATCTTAATTCGGTGTCGCACAGCTTCAGAAGAATGTACATAGCCATCATCATCCGCCGAAGCAATCGAAGATGAAAAAAAGTATTTCAGCTCAAAAATACCGCGAGGGGTCGACATGTACTTGTTGCTAGTTACTCGGCTAATTGTAGATTCATGCATTGAAATTGCTTCTGCGATCATCTTAAGATTAAGTGGGCGTAAGTATTGTACGCCATGAGAGAAAAACCTATCCTGCTGCCTTACGATTTCCTGTGAAACACGCAAAATGGTTCGAGCGCGCTGATCCAAACTTTTTACAAGCCAGTTCGCTGCCTGAAAGCAATCTTGGAGGTAGCCTTTGTCGCTATTTGATCTTGCATGACGTGATACTGTTGCGTAATACGCCTTATCAACAAGAACCCTAGGTAATGTTTCACTGTTGAGCTCAATTATCCAACTTTTATCTATAGCTGGACGCACTATCACGTCGGCAACAATAGGTTGTATAGGTGTTGTGTCAAAACTAAGCCCTGGCTTAGGGTTAAGAGATTTCAGCTCGGCGATCATCTCGTCGAGTTCATCCATACTAACATTCACAATGCGTCGTAGTTCGCTGAGTTTATGTGTAGCGAGTAAAGGCAAGTTCTCAAGCAACACGCCAATCAAAGGGTCGTAGCGATTGCGTTCTTGCAGTTGCAAGCGTAGGCATTCAGCTAGATTACGAGCAGGGATTCCCGCAGGTTCCGCAGTCTGTATGAGCTGAAGCACACGTTCAAGATGCTCGTTACTGACACCAAGCCTTGCTGCGGTTTCCGATAAATCTCCAATTATATAGCCAGCATCATCTACCATATCTATGATATATTTTGCTATCGTAATATCACCCGGATCCGATATACATAATTGAATATGATTGTTGAGATGATCACGCAACGAGATGCTAATGGAGACATATGCTTCAATATTACTATCGTTCTCACAGGATGTATTAATGCTACTTGAATTTGCAACCTGTGAAAGTGTTCTATTAAGTTCAGAATTTACATGATCTAAGTAATTGGCATCATGATCGATATCAAAATTATGAGATAATTTCAAACCTGTCCAATCCTTATCATCTTCCTCATAATCAGATGGCACCTGTTGGATATAATTATCGCTTTGAGTAGGAGACAGGGTGTCCTCATTGTCGCGTTCTAAAAGTGGATTGCGTTCAAGTTCTGATTCCACAAATGCAGACAATTCAATATTTGAAAACTGCAGCAATTTTATAGCTTGCTGCAACTGAGGTGTCATCACTAGCTGCTGGCTTTGCCGCATTTCCATTTTGGCTAATAGTGCCATATTGCCTTCCCTGATCGAAGACTGCCGGTTTAAGATTTAGATATAGGTATCTAAGCCGGCAAATCTCCCAGATATACGCGTTGCACATCTTTATTATTGATGATGTCTTTTGGCTTGCCTTGGGTCAAGACGGTACCATCATATATAATATATCCTCGATCGATAAGATCTAAGGTTTCTCGCCAATTATGATCAGTAATTAATACTCCGATACCTCTTTTCGTCAAATGCCGAACAAGATCCTGAATATCACCAACAGCTATTGGATCTATGCCTGCGAATGGTTCATCAAGTAAAACAAATGAAGGGCGTGAGGCGAGAGCACGTGCAATTTCGCAACGTCGTCGTTCACCACCAGACAACGCGACAGACGGTGCCCCGCGCAAGTGTGTAATATCAAACTCTTCAAGTAAGCTATCTAATTGTTCTTTTCGGAGTTGCCGATTGGGCTCCACTAATTCAAGAATAGCCATTATGTTTTTCTCAACACTAAGACCTCTAAAAATTGAAGCTTCCTGTGGCAGATAACCAATACCAAGTCGTGCTCTTTGATACATTGGAAGTTGTGTTACGTCATAACCATCTATAAACACACTGCCTTCATCAGCTGAAACAAGACCAGTAATCATATAAAAAACCGTTGTTTTCCCAGCACCATTGGGACCCAGCAAACCGACAGCCTCTCCTTTTTTTAAAGCGAGGCTGACGCCCTTTACTACAAGACGGCGCTTATAACTTTTTCTTATATTGTCTATTGTAAGCCAGCCTTTCTGAGAAGACTTTTCATGCTTAGTGTCAGTATTTAATCCATGCGTTTGTATGCTCAATTTTTTCTGAGCCTTGATAACATAAGACTTATTCTGCTGCCTTTGAATTAAAGAAAGTATTCTCAACTGGTATAGTCTCGGTTAATTACGAAATTCTGATTTACACTGAATGTTTATCTTTACAACACAAGTTTCTGATTATTTTGAAAATTTATTTTTGTATTATAATACTACTGACTAACATAATTAAAATTAATTATTTTTTATAATTAACTGATTTCTGTTAGTTTTAGTTTAATCTTTTGGCGATCGATCAGGTTCTATTTTCATTTTTTCAGTAGGGAAAAACATTGCACACATACGCCCGACAGAACATTCATCCTTGGTATTTGTCTTAATGCTAGGATTATTAATATCCTTTGATATTGCAGTTTTTGGTTTTCCAGTCTTTAATATAACCGATCGCCATCCATCTTCTATGTCAGTCTCAATTCGGCTCAATCCGGATGTTAGGTCTATAACTAAACGTTCACCTCGAAGCAACTGATGCTTTTGTCTGATTACCACGCCGCCTGTAAGAATTATAGTATTTCTTTTAATGTCAAACTTGCCAGTTTCTCCAGACACATACTGACCATTCTTTGATGAAATGGTGATTTTTCCAGGCGCGAAGATCGACTTCAGTTCAGTGGTTTTATACCCAATGTCTACAGTTTGTT
Organism: Candidatus Tectiglobus diatomicola; assembly: GCA_039583345.1. GTDB lineage: Bacteria > Pseudomonadota > Alphaproteobacteria > Rhizobiales > Hyphomicrobiaceae > Tectiglobus > Tectiglobus diatomicola. The sequence goes on from JAZDSJ010000011.1 coordinate 11,330, forward strand.
GTGATCTGGACGCCAAATTATGAGGTGCTAGACCTAGCGTTCCAGAATAGTCTGCGTGTAAAATGGAAGTTTCGATACGAAACAATTCTTGAACTATTCGCACATGTTTTCGAAATGTTGCTCTTCCTATAGTCTCACTGACATCTAAACTGGAAGCTTCAATGTTTATAGGCTCAGAAGGATCACTTCGAAATATCTGGCTGGAAATTAGCTTATTATCTATACTATTGTTAGCATTACTTTCTCGCCCATCATTAGTAGCTAAAACGTTATTAGTTTGGCGTATAAATTTAACATTAATACGATTATCGTCCGAACCTGGACTCGTCAGAGACAACTTGCCGTGGTGCTGATAATAATCTAAGCGTGTGCCGCGCATTACATTATTACCTTGTTTAGCCATGACTTGACCCAATAAAGTTATTTTACCATTTACATTGTTAATTAGTGCTTTATCACCTGAAATCTTTACATCATCTGTCGCCAAAATAACAACATTACCAATCAACTCGGCTATATCTTCTTCGGTATCAAATACTGCATATTGGCTAGTAATTTTTTTTTCTCCATAGGTAATAACTACATCATTGCGTGCGGTGATTTTTTTTACCTGCGCAGTGTTGTTAAAACCTCTCTCTGCACCATAATTAATATCCATAATTTCTGCAGTAAGCTTAGTGCTTCCTTGTCTGGCTACGATGTTACCTTTAAATCGCACAGATTGTTCATTCGCACTAATTAACAAATTACGAGCCTTAACATCGACAGGACGATCTATTTGTCCAGAAAAACCAACTAAATTTGGTGAAAGATTATTAGTAGTGTTATCCTTAATTCTTGTTTTAGGATGAAAACGCATTATAACTCCATCGAGCAAATGAAACTGATTTTTATTTTGCTCTACACGTAAAGTGTTACCCTCTAATGTTCCTGCGGAAAATCCAACTTTTACAGGTTTGTTGGATAAAATAAGACCTTGTTTAGGAAAGACAGAGGCTTGTGATAGACGCGCAGACATGTTGTCAGGAGTTACAACGACTATATCTTTCATGAGTTCAAGATAATTTTCCTTTCGATAAAACTTTCCTTCTGCTGAGGTTAGCTTAAATACTATTCCTGTTGGCTGTTTCAAATCTGCCTCAATGCCAAATAATTCTATTGGTTTACTTTCATCTAAATCTGTGACAGCACGATCTGCACTAATAGTGTATTCAGTTCCGTTTTTTTTATCAAAGCCTGTGTAATATGGATTTCTCATAGTAGGCCTCGCAGACACTAAATCCATGAAACCTGTGCTAAATGTTCCATGGTTTATGTCATCTACAGCTCTTGTGCTAAAGATAAATGACACGACATAAACTGAAACAAGACCGACAATTAATATTGGTAAGACTAGGCGTAAAACTGCAACAAGCCTAGAGTGTCTTTGTGCACAATGCAATACACGGCCTTGTTGACTAACTTCTTGTAAAAAAGCGTCGTTTTTAGTTTCTGATGCGTTATTATTTAAAAAAAATGCCATACATCAACCCCAATGTAGATATTCGAATCTAATAAAAGTTATTGACATTAATTTTGCCTAAGCATGGTTTTTTTGTGTGTACTAAGTTAGGTCAGCTTTCAAAAGCGTAGTATCTAAGATTTACTAAGAATGGTGTGTGGTTTTAAAAACTTTTCTATACAACTTATTCCTACACTAAATTGTAAGCAGGGAATAATAATTAATCTCAATTTTGATCCAAATCACCAAATGCCCATAGGTTTCATTAAGAGTGAGCAAAAATGTCTATATCACCGAAACCAGCAAGATCCAAGTTCGCTTGTGTCGGCAGAAAGTTGAAAGCAGATTGCGCATAACCGAGCCGCTTCTCGCGTAGCAACATTTTTACAAGTTTGTCTTTCAGAGAGTGCAAATATAGAACATCAGAAGCAGCGTACATTTTCTGCTCTTCGCTTAGATCTAATCTAGCCCAATCAGAACTTTGTTGGTTTTTAGATATTTCGATGCCTAGTAATTCGGAAGTAAGATCTTTCAAACCGTGATTTCTAGCATATGTACGAACCAATTTTGAAGCAATCTTAGTACAAAAAATAGGAGCAGTCTCGACCTCTAAATGTCTTTTTAGCACAGCTATGTCAAATCTCGCGAAGTGAAATATTTTCTCTATGTTCGGGTTAGTCAGTAATGCCTTAAGATTAGGGGCGTTGTATATGTAGTTTGAAAACTGTACAATGTGGACTTGATTATCCCCGGAGGAGATTTGGACAAGACACAACCTATCGCGGAACAAATTAAGGCCTAGCGTTTCGCTATCAACGGCAATCGAACTATTAAAAGTTAAATCGGCTGGCAAATCACCTCTATGAAGGAAGACACTAATTTTTGACATTTTCTACCTAATAACGCAATAAGCTAATCTCACGCAGCAATTACGTGTGTAGTCACTTGTTTGGTGCCCAGAAAAGGACTCGAACCTTCACGACTTAAAGTCACTGGCACCTGAAGCCAGCGCGTCTACCTAATTCCGCCACCTGGACGACATTCAATTGTTAGTTTCATGTGGATGAATTGTCAACGTCATAGTCTGACAAAAACTAAAATATTGAATTCATTAGAAGTAGTAGAAAAACGCTTTCGCGACGTGTCGGCATCTTCACATGCATCTAATTTCTAATATAAGTGTTAGTTTATTATGTGAGTAAATTGTAAGCTAATTTATCCAAAACATCGCTTTAGAGAATGAGACACGTTATGACATCACCATTTACACAAGGTTCCTTGGCAACAGTTTTTGGCGGATCTGGATTTGCTGGACGGTATGCCATACGTGCACTTGCTAAAAATGGATGGCGTGTTCGAGCAGCAGTCAGACGTCCAGACCTTGCAGGTCACTTACAACCAATGGGTGCGGTTGGTCAGATTCATGCTGTTCAGTCAAATGTGCGTTATCCACGATCTGTGGAGCCAGCTGTGATAGGGGCAGACCTAGTCATTAATTTTGTTTCTATTCCTGTAGCTAGTGGTCAGCAAACTTTTCATTCTGTACATATTGACGGTGCAAGGGCCGTCGCTAGGGCAGCAAAAAAAGCTAACGTTAAGAAATTTGTACATATTTCTACAATTGGTGCAGATCGTAATTCTCCATCTTATTATGGCCGTACTCGTGCCCTAGGTGAAGTAGCTGTACTTGAAGAATTTCCCGAGGCCGTAATATTACGTCCTTCTATAGTGTTTGGCCCTGAAGATTCCTTTTACAACAAATTAGCATTATTGGCGCAATATTTACCTGTCTTGCCTCTTGTTGCAGCTGGAAAGACAAAATTTCAACCGGTTTATGTAGGTGACCTTGCAGACGCTGTGTTAGCTGTAACTGAAAACAAAGCTCAGTGTGGAACTATATATGAGATCGGAGGCCCGGAAGTGATTACCTTCCGTCAAATTCTTGATAATGTGCAACTTTGGACAGGTCGCAATCGTATGTATCTCCCGATACCTCTGTGGTTTCTAAAGCTTCAGGCTCTGTTAACATTACCACTACCAAATAATATCCGCCCATTAACCCTCGACCAAGCTCTGATGTTTGGTGTGAATCATGTTGTGAGTGAAAGTGCTATATCTGAAGGCCGAACATTAAGCGACCTTGGAGTTCAACAGCTTCAATCTGCCATAGCTATAGTTCCTAGTTACCTAGAACGCTTCCGGGTAAATGGACAGTTTTCACACTATGTAGGCTGATCAATTTAGGCAATTGATAATGGTGGCCCTAGTTTTAATTTATGTTTATGAGTTTCAGCTAGGGCAAAACAGCATTAAATATCCGAAGAAAGATTCTTTTCGAAACGCTTGGCTTGGTATGAGTTGCATGCTGACCAATATAACTTAACGTTAGTGAATACTTAATTTGCAAACACAGTTCAGGTATTTAGTATGAATTGCTGAAGAATAATGCTAATTAGCTGTTCTTTAACTTCTGCGCATTTTTAATTTAATCACTAAATATAAATTACAATCAGTACAGTATTCTTGAATTCTGTATGTACCAAGCCTGTTAAACTAATGTCTTTCCTTTTGTATCTATCGCTGTTTCTATGTCCTTATCACTAGCTTCACTTCCCAAAAGCATCTCATTGTGAGCTTTGCCTGACGGTATCATAGGAAAGCAATTTTCGAGTTTTGCCACGCGACAATCTAAGATCACAGGACCAGGCGTGTTGATCATTTCAATTATTGCGTTATCAAGAAGCAAAGGATTATCACAAACTATGCCTTTGGCACCATACGCTGCTGCTAGTTTCACGAAGTCAGGTAAAGACTCGGTATAACTTTCCGAATAACGATTTCCGTGCAGCAACTGTTGCCATTGCCTTACCATTCCCATGTATTGATTATTTAAGATAAAGATCTTAACTGGGGCTTTGTATTGTATAGCTGTAGACATTTCTTGAATATTCATCAGAATAGAAGCGTCACCTGCTACATCGACTACTAGTGAATCTGGGTGAGCGAGCTGAACACCTATCGCAGCTGGAAGGCCATAACCCATTGTACCAAGACCACCTGATGTCATCCAATGGTTAGGTTCTTCAAATCGAATGTATTGGGCAGCCCACATCTGATGTTGTCCAACTTCTGTAGTAAAATAAACATCATGATTTTTAGTGAGCTCATAAAGCCTTTCTATTGCATGCTGCGGCATGATAAAATTATTAGATTTTTTATATGCAAGTGATTTTCGAGACCTCCAAAAATTAATTTGTTTCCACCAATCTTTCAAAGCAGATTTTTTGGGCAGCAATAATTTTTTGTTTAACAAAGAAATTATTGCTTCTAGAGCATACGTACAATCAGCAATGATCGGAATGTCGACATGAATATTTTTATTGATCGATGAAGGATCAATATCTATCTGAATACGTTTAGAGTTTGGTGAGAAGGCATCTAAGCGACCTGTAATGCGATCATCAAAACGGACACCAATTGCAATCATTACGTCGCAGCTATGCATTGTTAAATTAGCTTCATATGTCCCGTGCATTCCAAGCATACCTAGCCAATGGTGTCCGCTAGCTGGGTATGCACCAAGTCCCATAAGTGTCGATGTAATCGGAAAACCAGTAGTATTAACGAGCTGGCGAAGAAGTTTTGAGGCTTTTGGACCAGAATTAATTATACCCCCACCAGTGTAAAAAACTGGTTTTTCAGCTTCTGTAATCAAATCGATGGCGGCTCTTATTCCGTCTTTCTCAGGCATGACTCTAGGACAATATGATGTTTTTCGTATTACCTCAGATGGCCCAAAGTAACAACCATCAGCAAATTGAATATCTTTAGGAATATCTACGACAACTGGACCCGGACGTCCTGAGCTTGCAACAAAAAAAGCTTCATGCAAAATTATAGCAAGATCATCGATATGTTTAACTAGATAATTATGCTTAGTACATGAACGAGTAATACCAACAGTATCACATTCTTGGAAAGCATCAGAACCAATTAAGTGAGTTGGTACTTGCCCTGTGATGCATATGAGTGGTATCGAATCCATTAGTGCATCCGCCAGACCAGTGACTGCGTTTGTCGCACCAGGCCCAGATGTGACTAAAACAACACCTATTTTACCAGTTGAACGCGCATATCCTTCCGCTGCATGAACAGCACCGCCTTCCTGACGAACAAGTATGTGACGGACCTTTTGTTGTTTATAAAGGCTGTCATAAATAGGAAGAACAGCACCGCCAGGATAACCAAATATTAGTTCAACTCCCTGATCTACTAATGCTTGGGTAACAATTTCTGCACCCGTCATTACGCGTGCCATTTTTTTTCTCCTAGTTCTGAATGAAAATCAGAAGATTGGCAGATACCTGCTATCATAGCAATGAGCATATTTGTTTTTTATCTCACAATTTGTATTATGTTCTCTTTAAGAAGTTTAACTTCTTGCTCTGAAATCCAGTTCCATGCAGACATATTTCCTCGAAACCATGTAAGTTGTCTTTTTATATATCGAGAAGTTTCAGTTTTAGTGGCTTCAATAGCATCCACAAGATTAATTTGATTTTGTAAATGAGCCAATAGGGGCTGTACGCCTAATGCTCTCATAATTGGCATTTCTTTGCTTAAATTCTTAGCTTTAAGTATCGCTACTTCGTCTAACGCACCGTTGGCTATCATTCCTTCTAAACGAACTTTACAGTTGTGATCGACAATCGCACGGTCGGGGTTTAAAACCACACGAACGGCTGAGACGCACGAAATAACTGGAACGCCAGGAATACGTTGCCAATCATCTAAGGACTTGCCCGTAGCGTCTAATACTTCCAGAGCGCGTAATATACGCTGTCTATCGCGTGACTGTAGACGCTGTGCCATTTTCCAATCCCGCTTGCGTAAGATATCGTGTAATTCTTGTGATGCAATTCGATCACCTTTACTGCGCCAATAGTTACGTATATGCAAAGGGATTTGCGGTACTGGTGACAATCCATTTAGTAGCGCTTTAAAATAAAGTCCCGAACCACCGACCACAATTGGAATTCGGCCTGCCTCATTGCATTTAGCAATTGCGGTTCGTGCATCGTCAATATAGCGTCCAACAGAATAGGCTTCTTCGCCTGCAACATATCCATAAAGCTGGTGAGGTGCCATAGCTAGTTCTGCCAATTGCGGACGAGCTGTGAGAATATTTAAGCTTTCATAGACTTGCATGCTATCGGCGTTAATAATAGTACCGTTAATCATCATTGCAATATCTATCGCAAGTTGAGATTTACCGCTAGCCGTCGGACCGGTGATGAGAATAGTTTTATTCTTTTTCATGAGTCTACTCTTGTATTGCCGTTTTCATAAGAGCATTATGTCAAATGTTTAAACTCCAATTAAGGTGATGGCTCTATGCAATATTTTGCATTTGTATTTACCTGCTCGCCCTTAGCTCCTTGCCTGTCAGAGAGTTTCTTGAAGCAAACAGGTATTATGGCAAATTTTACTTCGATAGATAAATTGCGCTGGCTTGCCCCTGATATTGCATGTGAAATAATAATAAAAGCTACACCGATCGAAGCTAAATCCCTTTTGATGGTAATGCGCAAGGTTTTGTCTAAGCAGCCCGTCGACGTAAATGTTGTTCTCGCAAATTCTAAACGGAAAAAATTATTAGTTATTGCGGATATGGATTCAACTATTATTGAACAAGAATGTATTGATGAGCTCGCTGAAGCCGCTGGTGTTGGCTCAGAAATTCGTACCATTACAGAACAGGCTATGCAAGGTGAGTTAAATTTTGAACATGCATTAGTTAAACGTGTTAGACTTTTAGAGGGTCTATCTGTAACAACTGTGAAACATATTTTGAAAAATCGTATACGATTAATGGGCGGTGCAGTTGAATTCATTCAGACAATGCGGCAAAATGGTTGTTATTGTGCTTTAGTATCTAGTGGTTTTACATCATTCACCTCTGTAATTTCTAGGCTTGTCGGTTTTGATAAGCATCAGGCTAACAGCTTAGAGGTGGTTAATGGTAAGTTAACGGGGCGTGTTCTTAATCCAATATTGAACGGCGAGGCAAAATTAGCTGCACTTAACATAATGTTGAAAGAGCAGCGCATTGAAGTAAGCCAAAGTCTAGCTGTTGGAGACGGCGCTAATGATCTTTTGATGATTAGCCACGCTGGGTTGGGTTGTGCATTTAGAGCTAAATCTATTTTATCTCGCAGTGCAGATGTTATAATTCAGCATTGTGATTTAACAGGTTTACTCTACCTTCAAGGTTTTAGTGTTGATCGTTTTTATTCAGCCCACGAACATATTAATTCTCAAGTCTGATAACGCAGGAGTTTTCATAATATTTAGCACAAATTAGTATAGTTACTTACTAACTTACTTTTTGTATTTACTTTAAGGAAATACTTTCGAAACATGTTTTAATTATGGTTTCGATATTCAGTTAAAGTAGTCTGTGATCTTTAGAATTCTGAATAGATTTATAGGGGACAAGAATTGAGTCCAATCATTGCGCTTGTTTTAGGTTTTTGCCTACTTATCTTAGGCGGCGAGATACTGGTACGCAGTGCCGTGAGAGCTGCAGAATGCCTTGGTGTGTCAACATTAATGATCGGCATACTGCTAGTTGGATTCGGCACTTCGGTTCCTGAAATGGTTATTTCGATTTATGCCGCAGTTCAGAATTCACCAGGTATAGCGGTGGGTAATGTAGTTGGATCAAGTATTGCTAACATTCTATTGATACTCGGCCTTGCAGCGATATTTAGTCCGATCAAGATTACTGCTAATTCATTGTCACGCGATGGTTTTGTAGTAGTATCTAGTGCTATAGCCTTTTCGATAATTAGTCTTGTGCACTTTTTAGATCGGTTTGTTGGCTTTTTATTTGTTTTGTGGCTAGTAAGCTATTTGGTTTATGCTTGGCGACAAGAAACCTCTAGGAACGAAGATCAGAATTACTTATCAAAAGAAGAATTACATGAGCAATATCGAAATTTAAATTGTATTACTCGCTTAAAACAAAACATCCAGTTGTACCTTCCAACCATTATGGCAATAATAGTATCCGTCATAGGTTTGAGTATATTAATACTCGGTGGCAAAATACTCGTGGATGGCGCGGTTCAGCTTGCAAGAATATATAATATCAAAGAGGATGTAATAGGTTTAACAATAGTTGCTATTGGCACTTCAATGCCAGAACTTGTTACATCGGTTGTTGCTGCCCTAAGAAAACAACCTTCAGTAGCTGTTGGAAACATTCTGGGGTCAAATGTTTATAATGTATTGGGCGTCGGTGGTATTACTGGCCTTGTAGTTCCTACTAAAGTTCCAGAAAATATTGCATATCAAGACAACTTTATTATGGTTGCGTCAGTATTAGCATTGATATTTTTTTTAAGGTCAGGTTTACGCGTAACTAGGATCGAAGGATCTATGATGTTTTCAGCTTACATCATATACGTTTGGTGGTTGCTACCTTCGAATCTATTTGTAGCTTAGTATAAAATGTTGTGGCTTATAAAACATGCAGTCAATTTATGCGGGTTGGACCTTTTGAGAAAGACATTTTTGGTTGTAGTTCTATGTACAGATTGAAGGCTTAATATTATTATATCTGAATAAGTCTAACGTTAACTTGGAAGGATCTCTGAGCTGGAAAGTGGTAAATAGTTTTTTCATTAAACTATCAAGCCAGATGTGATTTTATCTCTTTGATATGATGATTTATTCAATTTGTGTTTCTTATAAGAACTGATTTGTAAATGTCAGGACAACTACGAGTTAATTCCAATGCTTATTTACGTATTCAAAGATTAAAGTTTAGGTAATAAACATAGCACACTTTAGCAAATACACCCTATTAAATATGTTTATTGGCTCTTATGTATGTTCTTCCGGTCATTTCGACCGGCAAGGATTTTATCAAAAATTGCAACAAACTCACGAGAGCCTCTTTTTTTTAAATTAACATTCATGCGTTTATTTATTTCTTTAATTAACTGAGCTGATGTCCGTTGATGAACAATGGAATTGCGATAATAACTGCGTCTTGAGAAAAAATTAGTTGTGGGTTTATCTAGGCCAACCTTTGTCATCATTTCTAACCCGGTTCCTGGACCAGCAAGATTCATAAGCTCGAGTTTAGCGCCAGAAATATTGAATAAATTATGCCGTTCAGCAAGTTTTTTTATATCAGCAAGTTTTACAACTTGCATCCAAGGCCCGATCAGACCATCAATATTGAGCGCATGCAATCCCATGCCCAACGAAGTTCTAGCTAATGCACGTTGTTTGGACCACTGGTGCGGAATTGACCTTGCAGTACGATACATCGAACGTAAAGAAATGAGTTTTAATTGTAATTTCTTGCGGTGCTTTAGTTTGTGTTCATTTTTAATAATCTGTTCAAGCCGTGTAATAAATTTTGCACCATGCTTGGAAATCACATTGACGGAGTTTGCTGCTAGTAATTGCGCGTAACCCAGGGCGCTTGAAATTGGGTGTCCAGTTTTTTTGATTGGATGAACGCCTGCCTGCATAATTGCAGTTCCATTTCCACCGGTTTCAAGAGCAAATACTCGCACAACTTGATCTTTTGTTAAACCGTAAGAAAGTGCCTCTATTGCATACCGACGTTTGTATTCACTCTCTTTAATGCGCTCTGGTACAAAATCGTAGTGGCGTTTCGCACTTTCTAGATAGTCATCTACATCAGGAATACTATGTTTTTGAAGCTTTACGATAGGCTTATTATTACTTCTGAATGTCTGCCAGAGGCTTAACAATTCTACACTTAATTTTGGTCCATTGTATTTCGGCGGAAGATTAATAACGTAGTCTTGGTCAATTAGAGGTTGCTTAATTAACTTCTTTTTACGACGTCTTTGATGTAAATGCTCCACATTCTGCCAATATGCAGTTAGATTAGAGTCGTAAACAGAACGTGCCATATGCCATTCTTTGAATATTTTTTTTTCTGTAGTACTCAATCCATCCAAAAATCTTGAAACTTTTTGGTTTGTCAACGCTGGGGAAGTAAAAAATTGTAGTACACATAACATTTTTATAGTGAAAATTAATGGTAGATACCTAATTTTTCTTATGTATGTTTTGTCTGAACTACGATTTTTAATAAAAATAACCTTACTCGTTTTTGGCACTTTGCATAAATTTGTGTGTAAGATACTGATCCTATGGATTTTATTTGCGAATAAAATTGTCATTTTACGTCAATCAACTTTGTGTCAATCTTTAGATATATCAATTCATATTACTTTTTACACGACCCGTTACAGGGCTTATATAATATGATCAATCTCTATGATTTACAACTTACGTCGTGATAGATTCCTAAGTACTTTTGACTCATATTATTATGGCAAACTATACGAAATTCTCTATGTACACAGCGAATCAACTGTTTTGCTACTGTTTATAAATACATGCTAAATAGTTGTTATAATTTTAACGGTAGATAAGTCTTTTTTCCTTCTTGTGAGCTCGAATTGTTAACTATAAAGCGATAACTACCATTTCTTATGAAGATAAAAAGGAGTTTGGTCTTGCACTTTATCCTACTTTAGTCAACTAGTTACTTGGTTATTTGTCTTAAATTGATTTTCAATTAATACTAATTGCATAATGACTACACAAGCTTTTTATCCTTAATTAGATATTACTAAAGTTAATAATGCTCTTGAAATATTACTCGGTCTCTATACTAATAACATCAGAAATAAAATACTTAGATTTTATCAAGAATTTTAAATATGCTATATATCATCATGTAAAGGACTATAAAAAAACGACGACCCGTATGTATTGAAATATATATGAAAGGTTTAAACAGATATGATTAGGATTTTTTTACTAAATATCATTCTGTTCTTTTTGCCTGCAATTGTTTATTTATTAGGAGTTGCAATATTGCGGCGCCCACAATCCGTTAATAATATTAGACAATTATTAGAACGAAGTCCTTTAGTATGGTTGTTTATGATTGGTTTTTTTTCAGTCTTTGGAAGCCTAATATATTTCAGCACCTTTACAGGTGGTAAACCGGGAGAAGTTTATCGTCCTCCAATATTCAGGGACGGTAAGGTTATTCCTGGACATCGAGAATGATAGCATCTGAGTTCAGCCCGCACTTGGGCTCTTCCCCATCGCTTGCGGGTACAAGCTGGCTCGAAGCAATTTCAACACAATATATTCTTTCTATATTAGAAAATGCGGGGTTCGAAGCTCGTATAGTAGGTGGAGCCGTCCGAAATGCACTATTAGGTCAGCCAGTGAAAGACATAGACATTGCGACTACAGCGATACCAGAGGAGGTCAGTATTATAGCCGAGCGAGCGGGACTTGGCGTTATTTCTGTTGGATCGTTGTATGGTACTGTAATTGTAAGGAGCTATGATAAAGATTTTGAAATTACGACATTACGTGAAGATATAGTCACTAACGGTCGACATGCAGAGGTTCGCTTCATAAAGGCGTGGGAAACGGATGCGCAGAGGCGTGATTTTACGGTCAATGCAATTTATTGCGATAAGCGGGGTAATATTTTTGATCCTCTTAATGGTTTGAAAGATCTTGCAAGTTCGACAATACGGTTTATTGGTTGTCCTGATCGCAGAATTTCAGAAGATTATTTACGCATTTTGCGTTTTTTTCGTTTTTTTGCGCAATATGGTAATGGTTCACCAGATCGTTCTTCTTTAAAGGCATGTGTGCGTGGTCGAGAAGGACTTCACAAACTTTCGCGTGACCGGATACGTCAAGAGTTTTTAAAACTACTGGCTGCACCAAATGCAGTTGCCTCTATAGATTCTATGCAGAGTCATGGGTTGCTCTGTATATTACTACCAGTAGTCCCACGTGTAACGCACTTAGCCAGACTGATCAGCAGAGCTCCTAATAGTTCTTATGCTTTACGTCTTGCCACATTGTGTTTAACAGTAGCAGAGGATGTGGAGCAGGTAAGTAAAGCGCTTAAACTTTCGAAAATGGATAAAAAAGATCTTGAAAATATCGCTGAGGTTTTGTGCTTTCATTCTACACCACCAACCCCATATCTAGTGAGACAATCTATTTACAATCATGGTAGAGAAAAGGTTAAACAACGTTTACATTACCTACGATCAGTATCTTTAAAAAGTGATACTAATACTGATTGGAATCAGCTTGAAGAATTAGCTAATACATGGGCTGTTCCAAAATTCCCTATTACTGGTCATGATATACTTCTACTTGCTGAACTTACTGGTCCCAAACTGGGCGAAATTATTCGAGAAACTAAGGCTAATTGGATTAGGTCTGATTTTGCACTCTCTAGTGATAGCTTACTTGCTTACGCTAAGGACTTAGTTAGGAAAGCTAAAAAAAATAATCAGTTGCTTGGCAAAACTGAAAACTCATCATAATATACCGATCAGAAATGTCAGTAAATCTGTACTGTGACTTTTCAACCATTAGTGAAAAATGAGTTACCAAGCAACTTTCTAGTAGTGCATATTGAGTTTTAATTCATATTATTTAAATGCATTAGTTGCGGCTTCTTTTGCTTTCTCATATGCAGCGCCCGATTGAACTGCAGATTTCATCTGGTCATAAGCATCCTTAGTACTTTCTGCAGTCTTATTTGATAATTCCTTTGCTCGTTCAGTAACATTTTCTATGAAAGATTTCGGAGGCTGTGATCGCACATATTCAGGTATTCCTTTTAAGATGGACGGAACTACTTGCGGTAGAGATACTATCGTTTTTCCATCCTTATCAGTAAATTGTAGTGCACTGTAGCTTACACCAATACGTTTTTCACCAACGCCTAGAAAACCTCCAACCCCAATAATTACACCTTCAATTTGGTTGTTTTCATTAAGAATAAGATCTTCTACATCTCCGAAAATATTACCATTTGCATCATAAATTTTAGCTTTGAGGAGAAGATCTGCAGCAAGATATTGATTGGGCTGTTGTACCGTTAGGAAAATGCCTTCTGGAACCTTCGCTGATGACATTCCCATTACAGCTAATAATATGAATGGTGAAAATAGTAACACTACTATATGTTTCATTAGATTGACCCCCTATTTATCCGCTTTAATTACGATCATTCTGTGTATACTTCTGGCAAGTATTATTATTTTATGGACACTACACAAACCAATGTATCAGCGATCATATGGTTTTATTACAGATATTATCTTTTCAGCTATACGACTTTGACTATTGTTATTCTGCGTCCAGCAAGCGCACTAACAAGCTTGATGCTGAAAAATTGCAATCACTGTTATCACATACTCTGTGATAGCAATGTATGACTGATGATAGTTTCTATATCTTTAGAACGCATATGATTTATTTAGCACAATCATTGTTTAAATTAAATATATGTGTTTAGAAATACACAGAACGATTTACCAAATATTACTAGGTTGAAGCCTTTGGAATTTATACCCGAAATTTATATCAAGCTTTTAAAGTATATTTTCATTTACTGGAATCTTATAAATGTTGATAACATAATTTATCCTCAGGACGTGTATTATGAAAAGTTTTTATGGATCTTATTCTACCTGCATGTCGTGTCTCTAATTTTAATTAACCGTTTTGGATTGTTTTCAGGTCTATCCCAGCCCCAAATAATCAACCTTGAAATAACATTTTGCGTTGGCTTATTCACTAAAATGCTTAACTTAGCTATCAAGATTCAAGGCATTCCTAGTTTAAAAACTAGGAATTAATTATTTGTAACGTATGAATGCATTGAGATACGAAAGGCACCATAGTGTATACGTAAACTTTATTCATATGTGATAATATTGTGCAATTTAGTTCTAAATATCAAATAATGAGGGCAAACGTTGGCTGATCGCGACGATAAAGACACACAGGAAAATGGTGAGCTAAGTGATATTCGTGGTATCTCTATTATTGACGAGATGAAACGTTCATATCTCGATTATGCGATGAGTGTAATCGTTAGCCGCGCATTACCCGATATTTGCGATGGCCTAAAGCCAGTTCACCGGCGTATATTGTTCGCTATGCATGAAGCTACAAATCGCCATGACCGTCCTTACCGTAAGTCCGCTAAAACTGTAGGCGAAGTCATGGGGAATTATCATCCACATGGTGACAATGCAATATACGATGCGCTAGTTCGAATGGCTCAGAATTTTTCACTACGCTTACCACTGGTAGATGGGCAGGGTAATTTTGGCTCTGTCGATGGTGACCCACCTGCGGCTATGCGTTATACTGAAACTCGTTTGTCAAAAGTAACTAGCTTTATACTTGATGATCTGGACAAAGATACAGTCGATTATCAGGATAGTTATGATGGCTCAATGAAAGAGCCAGTACAACTACCAGCAAAATTTCCTAATTTACTTGTCAATGGTGCCGGCGGTATCGCTGTAGGAATGGCAACAAATATTCCACCGCACAATTTAGGAGAAGTTATAAACGCATGTATCGCTTATTATGAGAATCCGGATATTACTCTCGAGCAACTTTGTGAGATTGTCATTGGGCCCGACTTTCCAACAGGTGCTACAATTCTAGGTCGCGGTGGCATTCTGAATGCATATCATAAAGGCCGTGGGTCAATTGTTATGCGAGCCAAAGTAGATGTGGAAGAAATTCGTAAAGATCGGTACGCGCTTGTGGCAACAGCTATTCCCTATCAGGTAAATAAGCGTGTTCTGATTGAAAGGATTGCTGAACTTGTTCGTGACAAACGCATAGAAGGAATTTTCGATATTTGGGACGAATCCAACCGTGAAGGTATGCGAATCGTTATTGAGCTAAAACGGGATGCTAATGCAGAGGTTATTCTTAATCAGTTATGGCGTTTTTCTGATCTTCAGACCTCTTTCGGTGCAAATATGCTCGCTCTAAATGGTGGAAGGCCTCAGCAAATGAACCTTCGCGACATGATTTCAGCATTTTGTCAATTTCGCGAGACCGTTGTAAGCCGCCGTATCAAATATTTACTAAGAAAGGCGCGAGAGCGCGCGCATTCATTGGTTGGTTTAGCCATAGCTGTTGCAAATATTGATGAGGTAATCAATTTAATTCGATGTGCCCCAACACCCTCCGAAGCACGTGATCAATTAATGGTTAGGAGTTGGTCAGCAATCGAGATTGCTCCTATGATACAGTTGATCGATGATCCACGTCATCGGTTGCAGGAAAATGGAACGGTTAAGTTGAGTGTGGAACAGGCTCAAGGTATTCTCGATCTTCGTTTACAGCGACTAACCGCACTTGGGCGTGATGAAATTGGTGAAGATCTCGGGAAACTCGCGGATGAAATAAAAATGCGTCTTGATATGCTTTCCAGTCGCCAACAAATAGTCGAAGTAATAACACGAGAGCTAGTAGCTATTCGCACAGATTTCGCAACACCACGTATTACTGAGATTATCGATGCTCCAGGTGACTTTGATGATGAAGACCTAATTCAGCGTGAACATGTTGTTGTAACTGTTACGCATCGTGGTTATATCAAACGTGTGCCTTTAGTAACATATCGCTCTCAGAGGCGTGGTGGAAAAGGACGCTCTGGATTGACTACACGTGACGAAGATTTTGTAACTCAGATTTTCATTGCCTCTACACATACACCTGTTTTGTTTTTCTCCTCGCGCGGAATGTGCTACCGAATGAAAGTGTGGCGATTGCCAGCAGCAAATCCATCGTCTGTAGGTAAAGCACTCATTAACCTTCTGCCTTTAGAGAGTGATGAAGTCATTACCACCATACTACCATTACCAGAGGACTTATCGGATAAAAACGGTCTAGAACTTATGTTTGCCACGCAATCGGGAAGCGTAAGGCGTAACAGTTTATCAGATTTTGAAAACATTAATCGTAATGGTAAAATTGCGATGAAGCTTGATGATGATGATCAAATTATAAATGTTGAGATCTGCACACCACACGATGATGTTTTGCTGACAACATTATGTGGACAGGCAATTCGCTTTTCAGCAACTGATGTCCGCTTATTTAAAGGTCGCGATTCAATTGGTGTGCGAGGCATTCGTCTTGAGAAGGATGATTGTGTTATTTCCATGTCGATACTTAAACATGTTGAAATTTCAGCAACAGAGCGTGCAGCCTATTTAAAACAGGCAGTTGCTTTGAGACGGACCCAATCTGGCGAGGAGAGTGAACATGCTATTGATATAGATCTCGAGCCTGACGAAGATAATATACATACCGAGATAACTTCGGAGCGCTTTGCTGAATTACATGGTAAAGAACAATTTATTCTGACAATTTCTGAATATGGTTTTGGTAAACGGTCATCTGCTTATGAATACCGTGTATCGGGCCGAGGCGGTAAAGGCATCGCGGCGATGATTACAAATAAGCGAAATGGGTATATTGCAGCATCTTTTCCTATAAGTGAAGATGATCAAATGATACTGGTTACAGATTCTGGACAATTGATCCGCTGTCCTGTTAACGATGTGCGTATTGCATCACGTAATACACAAGGTGTCAGAATTTTTCGAACTAGGAAGAATGAAAAGGTGGTTTCTGTTGAGCGCATTCTGAAAGATGTGGAAGATGATGAAGACGAAGTGCCTGATAACAGTCAGGTATTTGTGAATTAGCATAACAATTATTAGTTGATAATCTAAAAATGCAACCTAATGGCGATCTTACTTCTGAATTTTAATCGCTTCGTTAATGTTTAAAAATTCGACGGTTTATGAGATTTCTTTGAGGTAGGGTTAATTAAATCACAAGAGAAAACTAATGGCGTTAGTCGGATTTTTTTCTGGGTCTTTTGATCCAATTACTCTGGGACACATCGATGTTATCGATCGTGCGCTGGCTGTGGTTAAAGAACTTGTCGTTGGCATTGGCGTAAATAACGAAAAAATGCCAATGTTTACAGCAGCTGAGCGCATAGAGATGATAGAAAATGACTGCTTAGATTTGGCTGCTAAGCACGGTACTGCTTTCCGTACTGTGATTTTTAATAATTTAGCGGTTAAAGCAGCTTATGAACAAGGTGCTGGTCTAATAATTCGTGGTTTAAGACACGGCACAGATTTTGATTATGAAATGCAGATGGCTAGTATGAACGCAGAGATGGCACCTAGTATACAAACTATATTTCTTGCGTCTTCACCTGAATTTCGGCACATTGCATCCAACCTAGTACGCCAGATTGCGAAAATGGAAGGTAATGTTTCTCATTTTGTTTCAAATAATGTAGCGTTGCGATTGAAAGATAAAATCAAATAAAAATTCTAACTACAGAAATCGCTATATTTGTATATACTGATTTAGGTTATTCTTAGTCAAGATAGATGAGTTGTATAAGATTGTAAAAATCTAAGGAGGTTTCTTGTGTCTCGTGTTTTTGGGCTGCTAATTATAGCAATGCTTGTTTCTACATCGTGCTCTCAGGGAAATAATTTATCATCTAACAGACAAACGATGCAGATGTTTGACCAACTGAACGCAGATAAACAAATGATAGATACTCAGCCTAGTAACCTTGTTCTTCAGCTTAAAGATGGTAATGTTAAAATTAAATTAATGCCTCATCTTGCGCCACAGCATGTAGCCCGCATTAAAAAGCTGGTATCAGAGGGTTTTTATAATGGTTTAAAATTTCATCGTGTGATACCAAATTTCATGGCACAAACTGGTGATCCTACGGGAACTGGAACCGGTGGTTCTAAGTACGAGAACCTGATAGCGGAATTTTCAGGCTATATATACAGACGTGGTACCGTGGGCGCGGCAAGAACTAGCGATCCAGATTCTGCAAACAGTCAATTCTTCATTTGCTTCAACAACAGTAGTTGTCGTGAACTAACTGGTCAATATACTGTATGGGGACAGGTTATAAGCGGTATGCGATATGTTGATAGAATACAACCTGGTGAACCTCCTAAAAATCCAGATCGTATCCAGAAAGCTTATATTGAAGACGTAAGAGATAATTAGAGAAAAGCTAATGTTTCAAATAATGTTAATGATTTATAATATTGGGCTTTATTATTGTGATCACGCTAAAAAGTAACATGTATGTCTCGGCATACTAACATATAGGTCAGCATTGATTAGAAATATTAACAAATATATCTAAAAATTAGAATCTTTAAATGTTAAAAAATGGAGCTATAGTGATGGTAGATATCAAAGATCCTCACAACACGTTAGTTATTGACACTACAAAAGGTCAGGTCTACATCGAAATGCAGCCTCAAATCGCACCTAAACACGTTGATCGACTTAAGACTCTTGTTCGTGAAAAATTTTATGATGGTATTGTGTTTCATAGAGTCATTGAAGGATTTATGGCCCAGACAGGTTGTCCCAATGGTACAGGTACAGGAGGTTCTAAGTATCCAGACCTAAATTCTGAATTTAATGAACATTCACATACTCGTGGAACTTGTTCCATGGCGCGCGCCTCTAATCCACATAGTGCGAATAGCCAATTCTTTATTTGCCTGGACGACGCAACATTTCTTGACAAACAATATACTGTTTGGGGCAGAGTGATTTCTGGTATGGATAATGTCGATCAAATTAAACGTGGTGAACCTGTACAAAATCCTGACAGCATTATTACTGCTAGAGTAGCTTCGGATATTTAACATTATTATATTATCTATAATTATCTGTTTTATTTAGCATAAGTATCAGTAACAATTGCTCATATGCGTACAGACTTGTTTGATTTTAACCTTCCTGAGGATCGCATTGCTTTGTGGCCTAAGGAACCTCGTGATCTTGCACGATTGCTTGTACTCGACCGGGATGAAGTACGCGATATGTGTTTTAAGGATTTAGCTAGCGAATTAAATTCTGGAGATATTCTAGTATTTAATGATACCCGTGTGATACCGGCAGCACTGAATGGTGAACGTGAAAGAGGAAACAAATTAGCCCGTATATCCGTTAATTTGCACAAACGTTCAGACGATGCGTCCTGGCTGGTGTTTGCGCGTCCAGCACGTAAGATTAAGCTACATGACAGGTTGATTTTTAGAAACTTTATGAGGCCAGATTTATCGTACCGACTTAATGCTACAGTTTTACGAAAAGCAGATTCTGGTGAAATTGAACTGAAATTTGATTTATCTGGCGCAGAATTAGACATAGCAATCCAATTAATTGGTGCAGCACCTTTGCCACCTTATATCATATCGAAGCGTGCAATATGTGCCAACGATCTAGAATCTTACCAGACGATTTATTCTAAGCATGAGGGTGCTGTTGCAGCCCCTACTGCAGGACTTCATTTTACAGAAAATGTGTTTAAATCTTTATCAGTGCATGATATTAGAATGGCATATCTGACATTGCACGTGGGTGCGGGCACATTTATTCCTGTAAATACAAAAGATATTGAAAATCATTACATGCACTCGGAATGGGGCGAAATTTCACAAGAAGTTGCGTCTCAGTTAAATACTGTGCGTGAAAGCGGCGGGCGCCTTATCGCTGTCGGTACAACAGTGGCGCGCTTATTAGAGACAGCAGCCCTTACCAATGGTAAAATTCAACCTTTTCAAGGTTACACTAATATTTTTATTTCACCAGGTCATCGCTTCCGCGCCATTGATGGTCTTATAACTAATTTTCATCTACCGAAATCAACTCTTTTTATGTTGGTTTCAGCATTCGCCGGACATGATCGCATCTGCTCTGCGTATAATTATGCTATAGCTGAGGGTTATCGTTTTTATTCTTACGGAGATGCAAGTTTACTTTGGCCTATTAATCATGACCCTTAAACATTTTTCATTTCAACTGTCTAAAACTGATGGTCAGGCCCGTACCGGTACGATCTTTACACAACATGGGATCATAAAAACTCCAGCATTTATGCCTGTAGGAACAGGAGCTACGGTTAAAGCTGTCTATCTTGACCAGGTAAAGTCTTCGGGAGCAGATATCATTCTAGGTAATACTTACCACTTAATGTTACGCCCTGGAGCAGAGCGTATTGCGCGTCTTGGTGGTTTACACCATTTCATGCGTTGGAATGGTTCTATTTTAACTGATAGCGGTGGCTTTCAAGTTATGTCCTTATCTAAGTTGCGTAAGATCAGTGAAAATGGAGTTGCTTTTCAAAGCCATATCGATGGTTCTCATCACTTAGTTACACCAGAACGCTCTATTGAAATTCAATGTTTACTTGGTTCTGATATTCTAATGCAACTTGACGAGTGTATAGCTCTGCCAGCAAGTTTTGATACAACCAAGCGGGCTATGGAGCTATCATTACGTTGGGCTAGACGTTCAAAAAAAGAGTTTGAAATCCAACAAGAAAATGGTGGCGCCAAAATAGGGCAGGCACTCTTTTGTATTGTACAAGGTGGCATAGAACCCATACTGCGACGACGTTCAGCCGAGGCGCTAGTTGAAATGGAGTTTCCAGGTTATGCGATTGGAGGATTAGCTGTTGGTGAAGGTCATGATGCTATGCTAAAAGTCATAGATACAACAGTACCATTCCTTCCTACTAGCAAGCCACGGTATTTGATGGGTGTTGGAACTCCAGCAGATTTGATTGAATCAGTAGCACGTGGTGTTGACATGTTTGATTGTGTTATGCCTACGCGTTCAGGCCGTCATGGTCAAGCCTTTACCTGGGCCGGTAAGATTAATTTGCGTAATGCGCGTTATGCTGAGGATAATCGTCCGCTTGATCCTCAAAGTACTTGTCCAGCTGCGCGAGATTATTCCCGTGCTTATTTACATCATCTGCATAGATCAGGAGAGTACTTGGCAGCGATGTTAACATCTTGGTCTAATATTTGCTTTTATCAAGAACTTATGGCATCGATACGACTTGCGATTACTGAGAAAAGACTTACTAATTTTACCAAAAAGTACAAGCACAGGCTTAGTCAACAAGCTCAGGATTAAGAAGCTGAGAATTTATACGCAAAACCTAAATTTTACTTCAATATTAAGAATTTATGGAAATTTTGCAACAGAGACTTGACTATAGATGCTTTCATAGAATACTATAAATCGATAGGGCACGTAGCTCAGAGGTAGAGCATCCGACTTTTAATCGGACGGTCCTAGGTTCGATCCCTAGCGTGCCCACCATACTATTTGCGAATATAGTTCCCAATTTTGAAAGATACACAACAAATAAATCTACTTAATTTATATTTTTGTTAGATTAAGATTTTTGAATTTGTAATTATTTCCGTCTAAAAAACCTAATCAACTTTCTGATCTGAGTAACTACATTTCGTTGGTAAACTTGGGTTGATTACTTTAGGTTTTAAGTCATAGGCTTTGCAAGCCTGAACACAACTTTAAGCTTCCTCACTTTGTTTAATAAGTATTTTAACCTAAAAAACCTTATTAGCTACCTTATATTTTTTCCTGAAAACTTACTACTACCAAGGCCCATACTTCATCCTAGTGATTTATTAGAGGCTATAACAAAAAATTAGACATTGTCTGTTGTTTTAATTTTAATTATAAGCTCAATCTCCTCAACCATAATTTGTCTAAATCGTTTTGATAATTATTTGCAATTTTTAGTTACCGATTAAAAAATCTTATAGCTATACTAATATAAAAGTTTTGACGATATTTTGTCAAATCTTACGTGATTGTAAACTAGTTATACGTAAGTTTCTTTTGATATTGCACAAGATATAGAACTTTCTCTAAAGCATGTTGCTTGTATTAGTAATCGAAGTTTTTATGAAGACATATTATTCAAGGCCTGTTTTATATCAACTATAAGATCCTCAGGGTCTTCGAGCCCAATATGAAGACGAGCAACATGTCCACCGCTCCAGCCGCCAACTTCATCATAGACCATTATAAGGCTTTCGTAACCACCCCAAGAAGCACCAAGACCAAATATTTTGAGCGAATCTGCAAATTTGTTGACCTGGATCTGAGTTATCTCTGGTTTAAATACTAGGGTAATAAGCCCGTTTGCACCGTTAAAATCTCGTTTGAAAAGTTTATATCCGGGATCCGTTTCTAGCTCTGGATACAAAATCTGCGCAATTTTAGGTTCATGTCGAATTCCTTCAATCACCTTATGTGTATGTTCTCTGTGCATTGTGAGACGTGCTGCTACGGTACGTAGACCACGCAATGCCAGATAGCACTCATCAGGTGAAGCGATTTGTCCTAAAATGCGTGCATCATACTCAAGATTAGAACTTGCTTTAATATTAGCCGTGACCGAACCCATCATTACATCTGAATGGCCTGCTATATATTTTGTTATGGCTATAATTGAAATATCTGCACCAAGCCTAAGTGGGCAATAAAGACCTGCTGCACCCCAGGTATTATCTACAGCTAGTAATGTATTACGATCTTGAAGCAGATCTGCGATGGCAGGAAGATCTTGAATATCAAAAGTAATAGAACCAGGATTATCAAGATATACCATTTTAGTTTGTGGTTTTAAACGTCTTGCAATTTCCTCGTGACCACCTGGATAGAATTCTGCTTCAATACCACGTTGTGATAAAAATTTAGTAGCTAATATACGAGCTGGATGATACACACTTTCTGATATCAGAATATGATCGCCTATTTTTAGTGTTGAAATCAATACGTGGGCAATAGCAGCAAGTCCTGTTGGAAATAACATAGTGCTGACACCACCTTCAATCTCATTTAAAGTTTCTTTAAGTATAAAGGCATTCTGTGTACCAAAAGAGCCGTATCTAAGAATGTTCTCACCAGCTTCGCCGCGTTCACAGATATTATTCATTTCCTTCACAGTGCCGTATAGAACCGTGGAGCCGCGTATGATAGATGGATTAACTACTGTCGGTGTCTTGTCTTTGTGGCCTCGCCCTATTTGAACAAAGCGCGTTTTAATATTTTTTGTCATCTGTTTTTGAGTCCAATATCGTAATCTTGTCATACTTTGTTTAAGTACCAATCAATTGCACCAAAACGCGAACTTCAAAACAAAATTAGTTTTAACTTTCTTTGAGACTAAAAATATTGGGTTTCATCCCTAATTGCAAACAAGATGTAGTTAGATTGCTTGTTAAATTATAAGTATAGTAGATAGAAGTTAATAATAGTTTTCATACTTCAAAACATAGTGCCCTGCGATTAGAAGAGTAGAAAACTACAAACAGTTATTAACAATAAGAATACCAGAAATGGCCTATCGTAAATGCTTATATTAGCCAACTTTTTTATAGTATGTCGAAAATGTGAAATTCAGTGCTCCAGAAAATATTTTGATAACAATGTAAAGTAGTGCTAATGGACATCAATATCTAAGTTTCGACTAACATTAGCTTGTTTCTGAGAGTAACTAATAGTTATTTTAGGCAGTTGGTTAGATATCTTTACTACTAGTAAATTTATTGTCATGATCTCTAAACTAAAAACTATATAGTTCTATCTAAAATCAAGTGTTCGTTTAGCGTTTAATAAATTAGATTTAGTGAAATTGTTTAGACCAAAAATAGTCTGACTAAGGATTTAAAAATTAGTTTTTATAAAAGACTCTGAGATGCATGAGCAAGCAAAAGATAAGCACGCCCTTCTTCCGATACGATGTGTGATTGCGATAACTTACCACTTGGATCGTTTAGGTCACATGTACGTAAAATCTGTTCAAATTTTCGTAAATACCCATCAACGTTTGAGCGAAATTCTTGGCTACCTTGATAACGGCAGACGATATCATCAAATAAGTGGCGCGATTCAGGGGCATAAATACTACGCGCCATAAAACCACGTTGTCCATTTTTAAATCGTGACCATATATCCGAGGCTACACTTGGATTTAAAGCGTGCGCTAAGGCTTTGATATGTGAGCTAATTTCCATTGTATCTAATTTATGATCGCTGATACAGGTTTCGGATAGCGTTTCTGATGAATTTAACGAGCTTCTCGCTATGATTTTATCATTTTCAAGGTTAGCTTCGTCCTCCGGTACACGAGATAACAAATCATTTAAACTCCATTTCACGGAACTAGTGCTTCTAAGATTAGGGTAAGAACTAGATTGAACTTTAGGATGTTCTACAGCATCAGAATTAAAGCTCATAGAATTTAAATTTATAGATTGAAGTTTCTTATTTTCATTAACGTTAGTATTTGAATCTTTATGTTTATAAATCAGCGGCTTAGTAATAGACTCAGGTGAATTTATATGTAAATTATTGCGTTTATTCACTTCATGTGCGAGCGTATCTGTCAATTCTGTTAAAGGTCTGCTCTTATTAAGTGAGGCCAGCCGAGCTTGCTGTGAGTAAGTTTTTGCTGACGGTAGCTGTCTGCTTGAGGTTTTGGATGTAGCAATTTCCGACTGAAAAACACTACGTTTAGCAAAATCATTCAGTTGATCAAGTGCCTTTAATTGCTCTCTAAGCGCCTTTCGTATCGTATCTGCATCTTCCTGAGTCACAACTGATAGTTTATCGAGTTGTTGTCTAAGATGAATTTGTTCTTGGTCAAGCTTTTGCGCTACAATAGCAGCTTTCTGCCGAACCTCTTCTGTAGTTTTTGAAAATTGATCTGATAGTGTTTTAAGGCAACCTTTGACTTTTTGAGAAACAGCAGAGAATTCACTGTTTAATTCTCTAAGCATTGGATTCGTCTCTTTAGGACGATCAGTAAGTACATGATCTTTGAAAGAATTGATTGTTTTGAGCTCATGCGTAGTGTGAATTATCGCATTACTTTGATTTTCAAGGCTACTAGATACATTATTAAGCTGTTCGAGCAAATTCTCCGATACACTGCGTAATGTGTCGGATTGATTCGTAATTTTTTGACTAGCTGTATTAAATGTGTCGATACGTTGTACTAAATTTTTATCAATATCGTCTATTTGCTTGTCTAATGCTGTCGTTAATGTATGTGTGTTCTTACCTAAAGCCATGTCGAAGAGCCGCAGTCTTTCATTGAAGGCCTCATCTAATAACTTCGTACGTTCTACAAGCTGTATGTCAAGCATATGTGTTCTATTAGCTAACGTAGTGTCTAGGGCGCGAGAATACTCTTCAAGAACCATTTGTATTGTTTTAGTTCGGTTTGTTAGTACCTGATCAATTTTCTCTGCAGAATTTCCTAAACTGTCTTCAAATTGTTTTTCCATTTGCTCAACGGATAAACTAAGCTTTGAAGAAATTTCTTTTATTGAGTCATCAATAACTGATGTGTAACCTTGAAGTACAGTACTTAACTTATCAGTATTGTTCACTAGAGCTGTTTCAAGTCTGCCAGTTTGCTCTCCAATTGTACACTCAAGTTGTGTAAGTTTAACCTCGGCATGTTCAATAATATTTTCAAGCTTTTGCTGTTGTTTGCTCATATGTTCAATGAGCTGAGGCACATCCGTACTGATTTGAATAAGTGTATCTTTAAAACCATCTCCTGTTTTTCTCAAGGCGTGGCGTTCACCCGAGAGTTCCATTAATAAATTTCGAATTTTACGCTCGTTATCTTCGTAGGATTTTTCAAGTACGTTTACTTCATTGTTAACAAGTGTTTCTAACTCACCAGCACGGCCGAGTGCCCTAGTAACAGCTTCATTCATAAAGGATACTTGTCGCCTTACAGCCTGTCCTAGCGAAGCAACGGAGTGTTCTGCCGTTTGATCAGGTTCAGCTAAGCGTACAGCAACCTCAGCCATAGCTGTCGATCTTAAATGAAGTTCTTCAGTGCGCCACATTAAAAAAGCTAAAAACCAGAACAACAGAATTGGTCCAGAAATAGTTGCGATTATGGATAGGAAGTAGGGATGGGTTATCAAGCTTTGAAGACCATAAAATGAATTAATATCTTCAAATAAAAGAGCTGCAGACAAAGTGATAGATACGATTGCCCAAACACCAGATGCAATGCCGGCGTAAATGAATGATTTACTGGATGGTTTTTGATTTATAGCATAAATAAGACCACCTATCGAAGGAGCATCGTCATTAGCAGCTATACGTTTTCGTGATGGTGCTGCAGGGCGCCGCTTGGCAATACGTCGTTTTGTTCCTAAAGTATTGTTAGCATCTGATACAGATAAACGCTCTCTGCTATGAGGTGTGCCTATGCTCTTGGCGTTACACATCTCGCCGTTCTCTGATATTAGTTGTTCGGATGATATCGAACTAGACTTATTATGTATCTTTTGTGATGGTTGCGCATACTGTGGAAGAGGTGGAGGAGTATTAGCAAAATTGCCTGTCGCTTTTGTTGTTTTATTCAACAATGATGACGTCCCTGAAGTAGCAGGTGAATTTTGCTCTTTTTTTGTCTCTATCATACGAGTTTCTAACGATTGGCTTTTATGTTCTATTCGCCTTTCATCGTTCATCTAGAGTCACCCATATTGACAACTAAAGTTTACTTATCAATTATATATTATAGTAAGACTTATAAATAATTTGACTTGTCTTTTAGATATATATTTTATTAGAAAAGTGAAATATATCTAAGCTTCAAAATAGACCTTACATTTAATGCATGCCTTTATAATTGAAAATGTAAAGTTAACTTATTCGAAATAATTACTAATTAGGTATTTTCTTATTTGTTGTAGCAAATAATATTATTAATGAATTTTTCATGTGTAGACATAGTTAATTTTTTTAACTAATTATGCATATATACTATATATCAATATTTGATCATAAATTATTTATTAATAGACCATATATATTGTGGATAACATGTAAATACTTTCCAGATAGATATTCATTGTTATGTAAATTTTTTGTGAAAATTGTAATACAGTTACATGTTTTAAATTTTATTAAGCAGAACTAAAATTACAATAATACCTTCATATCAATGTAGCAGCACAATTCTAACTTTGGTAAAATACCTCTAAAAATGATCTTATGTATCTGCTGAAGGTGCGTTGCTAGAGAAGCTTGGTAAGCTTATAGTTATAGCAATTATATAAAATAGTTAATTCTCCAACACTAATCATACCTATATAAACTTTTAAGAAATACTCCAAGTTAGAACTGTCTAGGTTTTTTTAGGCACTGGTGCTGATTATTAACAATGATGCTAAAAAATATTAGGCTTCCTTTACTGCTACTTTGATCATAACACTTGCATAAATTATAAAACCTTTAATTTAAATATCAAGCGTGTGTACTCTTTTAGAATCTCTACAGGTCTAAATAGACTAGGTGTGCACTAGTTAGATTAAACAAAAATGCGGTGGTAATCTTGTGACACGTTAAAGTTATTTAGGGGGGTCTTATTATCAATTTCTTGAATGCATATCGTGTATTGCAGTGTTAACTTGAACAATTTTAGGTGCCCACTACTTCCATTTGACGACGCTTTTATATTGAACATTATGTTAATGATCACTAGGCAAAAAAAAATCGCTTTAGTAACTTAAATTTGTAGTAAGGTTTTACCTGGGCTCTATTTCATCAGCTTGACCATTTAGGTTGATGTGAATTTAAGAAAATAGAGATTATCTCTCGCTTGCCATACAAACCTTCAATCATATTCGAAATTTACTTAAAGGCTCATATCGACAACTTTCAGGAGAAAATATACTTTTGGACATTAAATTAATTTATATATTAATCTTAATTAAGTCTAATCTTCTAATTTATTTAACGAGAGCCTTTTTGATTTATTAATTACAAAACTGGCTTTCACTTTTAAATTCTTTTCAGCTTAGTGTTAGTTTTTTAAAAAGGCAATGATTATAACAAAAACAGAACTTATTTTCCTTTTTATAAATAGTAAGCTGTAGCCATATAACGAACTCAGGTTCTTTAAGAAAATCTGTGAATTACATATTTTTAGCTAAACAACGGGTAACACCATTATAGTTATATCTTTACTTACTGCTTTGAAGATTTCTAGTATATTAAAAAACTTAAGTGTCCTTAAGATTAGAACCTTATATAAGTACTCATTAAGATTCTTCCTAGATTTCAGAAGACTGTTAGTTAACCATGAATATGGTGCTCTGGTCGAAACATAAGTGGTAAGTCGATGTTTTGGATCACTCCGCATATATCGTTTGCAATGTATTTAGCAATACGATGAGCTATTCCGAAAGTAATTTTGTACCCTCCTGTGGCGACTGAAATAGAACTATTACCTAATCGTCCGATTATAGGGTCTGTTAGATTGCAGCGTGGCCGAACTCCTGCCCACCTTTCAATAATTTGAGAACTACTTAACGGCACACACAAAGTTTTCGCGCGCGCAATAAAATCTGAGTTTTGTTCATTGGGCAACGTAGCATTTGACCAATTTTTTTCGGTTGTGCTGCCAACGGCACACGTGCCATTGTTATGTGGTACTATGTAAACTCCGTCATCGTAGATTAAAGGCATTCCATCACAATTGGGACAGGCAAATACTGCAGCTTGGCCTTTAATACCAGTACCTATTACATTTTTGAGAACAGGTTTCAATATAGTGAATGTCTGATAGCCAGCTGCTAGGACTATTTCTTTGGCAACCAAACTTTTAATTCCATCTGTGCTGTAAACAATGTGACAAGATTCATCAAAATGTCCAAAGGCCCAATTTTCTAATACGTCAATTTCGTGTGAGGCTAATAAGCTTGCTTTAAGGGTTGCCGTATACAACCTTGGTTGTATACGAGCTGCCAATGTATCTAGTACATGCCCAAGTGGCGCACATTCAGGTGCAAGCCAATCTTTGTAGATTTGCCTGTCTGTGTCCGATTTATAAACGTTAAAGGTGAATTTTGTATCATAGTAAAACCAATGTTTCTCTGCCAAGTGCGATCTTTGCTCGGACCGAGCTAAAAAACTCTTTCGACGAATGGGTATTAGACGACCACAGCGTTCGTATCCAGTACTGCATCCCGTTTCTTCTTCGAGGATACTAATAATTTCAGGTAATTCTTTTAAAGCATCTAACTGAAACTGCTTTTTCTTATTCCAATTTTCTGGAGAATGTGCTGTAAGGGCACCTAGTACACCTCCGCTTGCGCCTGAACCACAACTGTTTTGTTCAACAATTGCGATCTTTAATCCACTACCAATTAAGTGACGGGCTATCCAAAGACCGACAACTCCTCCACCAACAATGCAAAGATCATAACATTTTTTTTTCATATGTTTATAGTACAACCAGATAACTTTTTGGCAAGCAGTTAACTCTGTTGTCTAAGTTATGCATTAAAAACTGGTTGATTTAAAATATCTACATGAGGTGATAACTAGTGACAGATTATCCATATGCTGATATTATATGGGATGACAATGACACACCGATTTCATTGTCCTTTTCTGATCCTTACTATTCAAGAACAGACGGACAATCCGAAACGCGTCATGTTTTCTTAAAAGGAAATGGCCTGCCTAAACGTTGGCATAAAAAACAAGATTTTATTATTGGTGAACTTGGTTTTGGCACTGGCCTCAATTTTCTAGAAACCGTTTCTCAATGGAACATATCGAAGCAGACATACTCATTAACAGGCGAGTTAACTTACGTAGCTTTTGAAAAATTTCCAATGTCCAAAGCCGACTTTCGTCGTGCACTTAAGCGATGGCATGGATTGTCTGATTTCTCTTGCGAATTAATTGCCTTTTGGCCGCCGCGTCTTGGCTGGTCATGCTGTAAACTAGGTAGTGTTACGTTATGTATTGCTATTGGTGATGCTAAGGATATGCTGGCGACATGGGATGGTGCTGCCGATGCATGGTACCTTGATGGTTTCAGTCCGGCTAAAAATCCTGATTTATGGGATATAGATTTGTTTCAAACTATGGCTAAACGTACTTCACCTAAAGGTACATTTGCAACGTTTACAGCAGCGGGCTGGGTTAAGCGTAATCTTCAAGCATCGGGTTTTAATGTAATTAAAATGCCGGGCTTTGGGTGCAAGCGAGACTCTTTGCGTGGTTTTCTTGTCAAATAATTTCATCAACATCAATAATTTAGGTTTTACTATAACAGTATTTGTATTTCATTTCGGATTGCATAGACAGTGAACTAGTATTCTTCTGTCTACAGCTGTAAACGTTAAGCTAGAAAGCATGATTATTTATCAAAGGTTTGGATGATAGTGATGCATCTATTCGCGGAATTGCTAGACCGGCTGACTTATTCCCCTAGCCGTAATACAAAATTGAACCTAATGGCATCTTACTTTCGTTCTGCACCTGACCCAGATCGGGGGTGGGCATTGGCAGTACTTACTGATGGATTACCGTTTTCATTTCCGGTTCGTCGTATCATCAAGGAGATAATACTTGATCGAGTGGACGATGAATTATTCCATCTATCGCGTGATTATATTGGTGATACTGCAGAAACAATAGCTTTGCTATGGCCACAAACTTCGAACCTAAATGAGGATTCATTATTACTAAATTTTGTTGTTGAAGAGTTAAGGAACGCAGATCGTAAAAATCTTTCTAATTTACTTGTTGGTTGGCTTGATAGACTCGATACGATCGGACGTTGGGCGCTGCTTAAAGTCTTGACAGGTACTTTACGGGTAGGTGTTTCATCACGTCTCGCTAAACTTTCTATTTCGCAAGCTTGGGATCGAGACGTGGTTGAAATCGAGGAGCTTTGGCATAGTCTAACCCCACCGTATGAACTTCTTTTTAACTGGCTTGAGGGGAGAGCTCAACGTCCAGATGTATCTAATCTACCTGTCTTTCGGCCTATGATGTTGGCACATCCGCTAAAGACTGCAGATTGGAATGTACTTGAACTTACTGATTACTTTATTGAATGGAAATGGGATGGTATTCGTGTTCAGGTTGTCTCTAAATCTGGAGTAGTACGCTTGTATTCACGGACAGGTGATGAAATTACAGCAAGTTTTCCTGATTTACTTAAAGATGTTCAGTTTGAGGGCGTTTTTGATGGAGAACTATTAATTGTTAGGGATAACAATGTTGCACCATTTTCTGATTTGCAAAAACGTCTTAATCGTAAGACTGTTACTAAAAAACTTATGGAAAGCTTCCCACCACGCATCAAGATTTACGATCTGCTTGAAATTGATGGTGAGGACTTGAGAGGATTTAGTTTGCTTGAGCGTAGAGCACGTTTGGAAACGTGGTATTCACATTTTCTACCTTCAGACATGGATTTATCTTCATTGATATCAAGTTCAGATAAGGATACGCTAGAAAAACTTTGGTCTAACACACGTCTTGCTTCAGTTGAAGGCTTAATGCTTAAAAAAAAGACTAGTCCTTATCTTTCAGGCCGTCCGAAAGGGCATTGGTTCAAATGGAAGCGGGCTCCTTTAACACTAGATTGTGTTATGATGTATGCGCAGCATGGTTCCGGACGGCGCTCATCACTTTATTCAGATTATACATTTGGGCTTTGGCGTTCCGATGGAGAGTACGGACTAGAATTGGTGCCTGTTGGAAAGGCATACTCTGGTTTTTCTGATGATGAACTGGGACGTTTGGATCGTTGGGTTCGTAATAACACAATACAACGGTATGGGCCAGTTCGCGCTGTGAGTATTGGTCTGGTCCTTGAGATTGCGTTCGATTCGGTGCAACGATCCAAGCGTCATAAATCTGGTGTTGCCATGCGATTTCCACGTATTCATCGCATTAGATGGGACAAATCTTCTGATAATGCAGACATGATTGACACTTTGATCTCACTAATACATGAATGATTAGTGTCAAATGCTGCGTTTTTACTTCATACAACTAACCCAAAATATTGAAAAAATCTGAAGGCTAACAATACTCATCAGTTAAAAAGGATCGTTCCAATTTAAATTTCGTAAAAGTCTACTTACGGTAGATGTTGTGCCAATCGAACTAGAACCTAGTTGCACTAAGCAATGTACTTAACGATACAATTCTTTACTAAAAATTAAAATCTTTAAGGAAAGTTTGAGGGTATTCTGGTTAAAAATATTTTTTAGAAGGCACTAAAGTCGTAATAAAGTTAGAGGTGGTGAATTGATTTATATCGAATGTATATTTTTTTAATAAAAGTATACGTTTAATAAAGTCTGCTTAAATGTATTATCTAGTAATCGTAATCAAAAAAGTAGTATGAGTTAAGTTTAAAAGGTCAAGCTTTGTGTCGATTGAAAGCTTTACTTCCTGATTATTTTTGTGGAGCTTTAAACACGCCTATAAAATAAATTCAAACAACACGTTGCAGAAGAAAGTGGTGCCGCAAGAGGGACTTGAACCCCCAACCCCCTGATTAC
Organism: Candidatus Tectiglobus diatomicola; assembly: GCA_039583345.1. GTDB lineage: Bacteria > Pseudomonadota > Alphaproteobacteria > Rhizobiales > Hyphomicrobiaceae > Tectiglobus > Tectiglobus diatomicola. The sequence goes on from JAZDSJ010000011.1 coordinate 44,012, forward strand.
AAATCAGGTGCACTACCTAATTGTGCTATTGCGGCTAATTTTTAACATGAGCTAATGCATATTACAAAGATAAAACCAATTAATTCAAGTCAATATTATCTATTGCTAAATTAAATTGTAACATTCTCAAATAATAAGCAAATAGACTAGGATAAACGATGCCAAGAGTAAAGAGCTTTATAGTTTTAGACTATCGTATTGCAGATATTTTTAGCTTTAGTCAAGTAAATCACACAACTAATTCCTTACAATATGTGGAACTCTAATAGGTTGGATTATTTATTTTCAGATAGAAACTTAATTGGTTGAGAATTACAAATATTATTTCTGCACATTATTTAATTCGGTAGTGATAATGTAACTTGATGCAAAGTATAAAAGTGTAGAGCTTGTGCAATTATTGTTATCATTTGTAATTACACAATCTGGATGTAATGTTAGCAATTTGCAGACCATGTAATATCCGGAAATTTATCACGTCGAAAATTGTCATGTAAACTACTGAATATGGAAATTACTGAATTTAAAGTCTTTTTTATTTTGTATGATCCGGTTAGAACCTCTTGTAGATGTATATTTAATAATTAAAAGTCTATCAAATTTAAATTTTGCTTTACAGATCTGAGCAGTACGGGTGATAGGACCACATTGGATACGTGACACTGGACAGCTATCAGATAAATCAAATATTGTAGCATATAAGTTTTTTTAAAAGAGATTTATCAAATGTTAATGCAGAATAGAAAAGTGATTATCTTAGGTTCAGGTCCTGCCGGTTGCACCGCTGCACTTTATGTTGCGAGGGCCATGATGTCACCGCTTGTAATTCAGGGTATTCAGCCTGGAGGACAGTTGACTATTGCTTCAGAAATTGAAAATTATCCCGGCTTTATTGACCCAGTGAAAGGGACATGGCTAATGCAACAGATGGAAATACAGGCCACAAATTATGGTGCCGAAGTAGTAATGGACCACATAGTTAAGGTTTTTCTTGATGAGTATCCTTTTAAGTTGATTGGAGATGGTGGCACAACTTACAGCTGTTCAGCTCTGATTATTTGTACTGGTGCACAGGCACGCTGGCTTGGTCTACCATCGGAAGAAAAATTTAAGGGATATGGTGTTTCTGCATGTGCAACTTGTGATGGCTTTTTCTTTCGCGATAAAGAGGTAGTTGTAGTCGGCGGCGGCAATACTGCTGTTGAAGAAGCACTTTTTTTGACTAATTTTGCAAAGCGTGTCACTCTGATACATAGGCGTGATGAACTTAAAGCTGAAAATGTGTTACAGGACCGTTTGTTCAAGAATAAAGCCATCAATGTTGTTTGGAACACTGTTATTGATGAAATCAAAGGGTATAACGAGCCTAGACAGGTAACTCATGTAGTTTTGCATAACGTGAAGACCGAAGTATCATATGAGTTAGCTGCTGATGGTGTTTTCGTTGCAATTGGTCATTCACCAGCGACGGATTTATTCAAAGGTCAGTTAGATATGCGAAATGATGGTTACATTCATACACACCCTAATTCTACAACTACTTCTATACCTGGTGTTTTTGCAGCTGGGGACGTAACCGATAATGTTTTTAGGCAAGCTATAACATCTGCTGGTATGGGATGTATGGCAGCCTTGGAAGCAGAGCGTTGGCTTTCAGCCTAGTAAGATACTTTATATTAGTCAATTTCTTGAAGTGTATATAATAAATCTGAGTTAGATCAAAAGAAAGTTACCTCGTGTGTCTGATACACCAAACATTCATCCAAACATGTTGCAAAAGATAAAGACAGATCAGATCGTACAAGAAGGCGATCCAGATTACCCACCACGTATTCTACTACTTTACGGTTCATTGCGAGAGCGTTCTTATTCTCGTCTTCTATCTGAAGAGGCTAGTCGTATTCTACAACTACTTGGGGCCGAAACTAAGATATTTTCTCCTCGTAATTTACCTGCAATAGACACTGATGATGGTAGTCACTCAAAAATCCGTGAGTTACGTGAATTAGCAATTTGGTCTGATGGTATGGTTTGGGTTTCGCCTGAACATCATGGTGCGGTCAGTAGTATTCTAAAATCACAAATAGATTGGTTGCCTTTTGCGCTAAGTGGAGCGCATTCCACCCAAGGTAAAACACTAGCTCTCTGCCAGATATCCGGCGGGTTTCAGAGCTTTAATACCCTTAATCAGATGCGTATTGTCGGTCGGTGGATGCGCATGATTGTGATCCCTAATCAATCTTCGATACCACAAGTATCTAGTGAGTTCGATGACAAAGGACGTATGTATCCATCAAAATATTATAATCGCATAGTTGATGTTATGGAAGAATTAGTTAAATATACGTGGCTGATTCGTGGACGTTCAGCTTATCTTTTAGACAGTTATTCCGATCGTCTTGCGAAAAAAGGCAAAATGTCCTTGCAGACAAATTAGACCACTATTGTTAAGGCTTTAATTCTCTCGTAAATGTAAACAAATATTCTAAAGCGCTAAATTTATGATTTAAGATACTTTTCAGCTTTTTTACTTTTCAAAATAAATTCTCATACTTCACTATCTAAATTAATATTGCAAGTGAAGGTTCTTATTTATTTTTATGTCTTATAATTTAGTTATTAAGTTTCAACAAAGCGTATATTTGACAACCTTCTGTCATGTAAAGATCAGTATGTGACAAATATGGAAGAAATAGTGGAACAATAAGGTTTAAAACTTTATTTAGTGTGCTTAGTTTTGAGACTCATAAATTCTTTAATGCTAAAAATATACTTTCTCATCCAGTTAATCGTCATAAAGTAAACTTATTAAAGCATCTGAGAATGTAACACTAACTGTTAAATCAAATGAATATGAGTTAAATAGTTTAGTAACGATAAAATTAACTATAAGCAAGGTAATTAACACGCACATTGTAATGTGGAGATAATAAGGATTATTACTTTATTGTTTTCTTATAAATAACTCTCATTTTCATGTGTTTAAAATTAAAGTGTGATTGAATCTACAATTTCGATACTCAAACGCCTAGTAATTATATTTTATAAAATTCCACTATATTAAGCTGCTAAATTTGATTTCAGAACTTATTCATTGCATAGTTGAAATTATATAACTATGTATTTGCTCTTGCTTTATAAGTTCTGAATAGGTAAAGCACTGAGTGCTAACATTCATCGTTCGAATAATATTTTTGAGAGAATGTTTAAGCAGTTTTAGAAAAGTACTAATTATGCAAAAAAATCTGTATCACTCTCAGCTAAGATAGAACCGGCTAGATGAAGCGATCCGCAGACTAATATACGTTTTGGACCATCTTGTGATTCTTCAATTGATGTGATTGCAGATCTTACATCATTTGCTGTAAAGGTCGTTAAACCTGCAGACTTAGCATGGTTTGCTAATAATTTTGTATCCATTGCCATTGTGCTGTTCGGAATGGGCACAGTGTGAATTTCTTTTACCAGACCCAAAAAAGGCTTAAAGAAATTTTGAGCATCTTTATTATTTAACAGGCCTGTAATGAGATAAATAGGTTTAAATGTACGATCTTGAAGATCGGCTAGAGTTTGTGCTATCGCAGAACTAGCACCTGGATTATGCCCACCATCTAGCCAAATCTCTGTTTCATGTTCTATCCAGCTTGCAAATGGCTCTCCTCTGAGGCGCATAAAGCGTGCCGGCCACTTAGCTTTTGTTAAACCATACTCCAGCGCCTCAGTATTAATGTATCCATCTGTTAGAAGTAGAGTTGTAGCAATGGCTACACCTGCATTAAAAATTTGGTTCCGGCCAATGAGAACTGGCAAAGGTAAATCAATCAAACGTTGCTCTGATTGGAAAATAAGTCGGGAATGTTCTTCAAATACTAAATAATTCTGTCCATAACAATACAGCGGGCTACCAACACGCTGAGAAGTCTGTTTGATGGATGTCATAGAAGCAGGATCTTGTGGTCCGATTACAGCTGGAATTCCTGGTTTAAGTATTCCAGCCTTTTCAAATGCGATAAGTTCTAACGTAGAACCCAATTTATCGCTATGATCTATGGAAACCGGTGTAATAATCGAACATCTTGGCTTACTGATAACATTTGTAGCATCAAAGCGGCCGCCAAGGCCAACTTCAAGTAATAAAAAGTCTGCTTGTATTTCAGAAAAGGCCATAAAAGCTGCTGCTGTAGTCATCTCAAAGAATGTAATCGGTTCCTTATTATTAATACGAATCACATGTTGAAGAATTTCTGCAAGTAAATTATCATCAATAGGGAGAGTTTTTGACTTGCTGTTAGCTAGGTGAATTCGTTCATTAAAATGTACCAGATGTGGTGAAGTGTAAGTGTGTACGCTTTTACCATTTCCAATTAACATAGCTTTCAAGAAAGCAATAGTTGAACCTTTGCCATTCGTACCTGCGACATGGATAGTGGGTGGCAATCTATCCTGAGGTCTCCCAAGGCGGTCTAGTAATATTTGAATACGATCTAACGATAAATCAATTGATATTGGATGTAGCTTTTTAAATTCTTCAAAAATAGCCGTGATTTTATCAGACTTCGTCATCTGCTACCGTTTAGGAATTAATTCTAAAAATGAATTATTAAAATTGTAGAATACTTTGAGTTATAATAATAGACATTATCAGTAAAAAAAGGCATAGCCAAAAAGACATATTAATAAGAGAAATATGAAAATGACTATAATCACATTCGAACCTTTTGTGATTTATTTACTGTGTGCCTACCACGTGCGAATTATTGAAGTTAGATTTTACTATATTGTAGCTTTAAACACTATCATCTAACCGAGACTGAGATTGAACTGATTTGTCATAATCATCATGATTTTGTATTGTATTCTTTTCTGAAACATTATCACTCTTCGATAAAGTTAACTGGTACTTTTTTTTGTTTGAAAATTTACTGTTGTTAAAACATGAAGTATTTTCAGTGCTTGAAACTCCGTTAACTGATTGAGCTTCCGGAATATCTTCTGTAATTTGTTCTCTTTCCTCGGATATTGTATCAGTCTTTTCTGGTGACAAGGGTGATACTTTAGATGTTCTATAACTTACAGCATTAACGTTTTCACTTATTCGGACTGTAAATAAATTAACGAGTTTAGATAGAGTATCACGCAAATGATGGCGATGCACAACCATATCAAGCATACCATGTTCTAATAAATATTCAGCCCGTTGAAAGCCTTTAGGAAGTTCTTCCCGAATTGTTTGCTGGATTACACGTGGACCAGCAAAGCAAATTAAGGCGCCAGGTTCAGCGATATGAACGTCCCCTAGCATTGCGTAAGATGCTGTCACACCGCCAGTTGTTGGATCAGTAAGTACAACAATATATGGTAATTTATTATCACGTAACTTTTGTACAGCTATCGTAGTTCTCGGCATTTGCATTAAAGAAAGTATACCCTCCTGCATTCGAGCACCCCCGGATGCTGTAAAAAGGATAAAAGGTGTTTTTATTTTTACGGCATGCATCATACCTGCGATAATTGTTTCACCAGCAGCCATACCAAGTGAGCCACCCATAAAACGAAAATCTTGAACTGCAGCAACAATAGGTTGGGTATCAAGCTTACCTGCTCCTACTAAAACAGCATCCTCTAATGAGGTGTCAGCGCGAGCATCGCGCAGACGATCGATGTAGCGGCGCCCATCACGAAACTTGAGTGGATCGGATGAAACAGTTGGAGCCGAAATCTTTTCAAAGGAAGCATTATCAAATAAATGTTTGAGACGGATATCTGCAGCCATACGTATATGAAAGTTGGAACCAGGAACTACAAATTGATTGGCCTCAAGGTCTTTGTAAAAAACCATCTGTCCAGTTTCTGGACATTTGATCCACATGTTGTCCGGCACTTCGCGCTTGGTTGTGAGCAAGCCACGAATTCGTGGGCGTACAACGTTGCTGATCCAATTCACGTTTTGGACTCCTTTAATTGGGCTGAAGTTTCTTAATTAAATATAATTCGGCAATGCAGTACAAGCGTACTTGTAAGTTACAAGTAAAGTAAGAGTTAAAGTCTGAGTGGTGCTGATAATTCTGAAACTAGATCTAAAACAGAAGATACGGTGCTATTGGTAGCACGGTTTTCTATATCTAGACTTCGCTTTAATTTTCTTACTAAAACTGAGCCGGCTATAACCGCATCCGCATACTTTGAAACTACAGCAACTTGTGAGGGTGTTTTGATACCAAAACCGATTCCAATAGGTAGAGTTGTTGAAGCACGAACGTGTTCTACTTTAGCTGCAACATCATCCAGGTTATTTAAAAGAGTTCCAGTGATGCCCGTAGTAGAAACATAATAAACGAAACCTGAAGTATGTTGAAGAATACTAACTAGACGCGTATGGTCTGTTGTCGGTGTAACTAAGCGAATGAAGCAAATTCCCTTGTCAATTGCTGGAATGCATAGTTCCTGATCTGCTTCTTGAGGTAAGTCTACAACGATTACTCCATCAACACCAGCCTCTTTCGCATCTGTCACGAACTGTTCCACGCCGTATACATAAATGGGGTTATAATATCCCATAAGAATGATTGGTGTTTTGTTGTCCTTATTACGAAAATGGCGAACCATATCAAAGGTTTTTTTCATGGTTTGGCCGGACTTTAGAGCACGGGCCGAGGCCGCTTGAATATCATAACCATCTGCAATTGGATCAGAAAATGGCATACCAAGTTCAATGAGATCTGCGCCAGAATCTGGCAGTCCTGAAAGGATATTCATTGATGTTTTAAAGTCCGGATCTCCAGCAGTAATAAACGGCAAAAAAGCTGTTCGACCAATAATACTCAATTCAGCAAAACGCTGATCAATGCGATTATATTTAATCTCTTTCACATCCTAACTCTTCATTGCTTTTATTAGAAATAAAAATGTAATTTTTTATCATAAGATGTTTGTTCCCATCGCCTTAATAACTGTAAAAAGATCTTTGTCTCCTCTTCCACATAGATTCATTACAAGAAGATGTTTCTTGGGTAGCCGCGGTGCGAGTTTCATAACGAAGGCTAAAGCATGTGATGGCTCTAATGCTGGAATAATACCCTCTAGTCGAGAACAGAGCTGCAGTGCTTCTAACGCTTCTTTGTCTGTTGTAGGAAAGTATTGCACTCTGCCCTTATCTTTTAGCCAGGCATGTTCCGGACCGACACCAGGATAATCAAGACCCGCTGAAATCGAATGACCTTCAAGTATCTGGCCATTAGAATCCTGCAAAAGATAAGTGCGATTTCCGTGTAATACGCCAGGCTTCCCGCCTGTCATAGAAGCAGCGTGACCATTTTCCACATTAATCCCATAGCCACCAGCTTCAATCCCATACATTGTGACTTCTTTATCATCGAGGAAGGGATGGAATAGACCTATAGCGTTTGAACCACCACCAATGCAGGCCACTAAACTATCGGGCAAGCGTTCTTCACGTTCTAAAATTTGTTCGCGAACTTCTTGTCCGATTATTGATTGAAAGTCGCGAACAATTTGTGGGTATGGATGTGGACCGGCAGCAGTACCTATCATGTAATATGTGTTATGTACATTTGTGACCCAGTCACGTAAAGCATCATTCATTGCATCCTTTAGTGTGCCGGCGCCAGAAGTAACTGGATTCAACTTGGCACCCAAAAGTTTAATGCGAGCCACGTTGGGACTTTGACGTTCAATATCTGTTGAACCCATATAAATTTCACATGTAATTCCATATTTAGCACAAACAGTGGCTACTGCAACACCGTGTTGACCTGCACCAGTTTCTGCAATAATTCGTGTTTTACCCATGCGTTGTGCAAGTAAGATTTGTCCAAGACAATTGTTAATCTTGTGGCTACCAGTATGGTTAAGCTCATCACGCTTGAAATATATTTTAGCGCCAGCAAGATGCTCAGTCAAACGTTCTGCTAAATAAAGCGGGGATGGACGACCACCATAGTTATTTAGTAATTCACTGAATTTTTTTTTAAAATTGTTGTCGTTTCTTGCTTCCTTATATGCCTGTTCCAATTCTAAAATGAGTGGCATTAGTGTTTCAGAAACAAACCGGCCGCCAAAATTACCAAAGTATCCATTCTCGTCAGGGCCTGAACGGTATGTATCCAACTCTGATTTCTGGATTTTGCCTTCTTGTTGTGCCATAGTAAACCTAATATAATAGTTTTTCTAAAAGGATTATAAACTTTTAGCAGCCTGAATAAAGGCACGAATAAGTATGGGATCTTTCCTGCCGGGTGAAACCTCAACACCAGATGATGTATCAACCACCTTAGCGCCAGTTGAATGTATCGCGAGTTGAACATTATCTGGTGTTAGACCACCAGATAACATGAAGTCAACATTAGGTCTTATTTTCTCAAGCGTATTCCAATCAAATTGGATTCCGTTGCCACCTGGTAATAAAGAATTAGAAGGAGCTTTGGCATCGAATAAAATGTGATCGGCTACATTTTCATAGACATAAGCTTTTTCCACATCCATAGAAGATGCAACTTTAATGACTTTAATCGTTTGGCAGCTCGTCAATTTTGAAATCTGTTCAATACGTTCGACGTTCTCTGAGCCGTGTAGCTGATAAATATCAGGCTGAATTTCATCCGATATTCGCATTATGAAATCGTTTTGAGCATCAACTACGAGCGCTACAACTTTAGCGTGTTTTGCAACATGTCTAGCAAGACGTTTGCCATCTGAAATAGAAATGTTTCGCGGACTCGGATCGAAGAAAACTAATCCTATGTAGTCGACCTTGTATTCGAGCGCCACATCAATGTCAACTTCATTTCTGAGTCCGCATATTTTAACTTTTGTGGTCATGTTAACACGTTAATATGAAGCGAGAGATATTTATATAATCTGGTATTAGTAATAACGAATACACAAGAGTCCTAAATGAAAAAAAGTTATACGACTGAAATCAAAAACTGTGATTGCCGAAGAATTTTTAGGTATTGTCATACTCTTTCGCCAATCGTTCAGCTTCAACTTTCCAACGCATAGCCTCCTGGGTACGTTGACGCGCCTCTTTGCGCCATTTTCCCTGAGACATCCAGCTTGCTACACCGCCTAAAAATGCGCCAAGTGCTAATGACAAAAATATAAACATAGAAAAAGGAACAGATAAGTAAATGGTTGGATCATTACTGTTAAATGGATCTAAGTTAAAATGTACCTCCTGCCTATTAGCTACGGCTAACGCTAGAATAACGATAGTAGTAATTATAACTAATAGCATTCCAATTAAGCGTGCAAACAAGTTTTATATTCCTTATTCGAATGTGGGGAATTAGGCACTGTAATTTACCTTGACTCATATAAGTTGGCTGCAACCATGCCAATATTTAATTACTATTTTTGGGATGGATATTTCCATTTAAACGATCACGTAATTCTTTGCCTGTTTTAAAAAATGGAACATGCTTTTCTTCTACTTTTACAGCAGCACCGGTTCTAGGATTGCGACCAATTCTGGGTGCACGGCATTTAACAGTAAAAGCACCAAAGCCTCGAAGTTCGACACGATCCCCTCGTGCTAGAGCTTCTATTATCTCATTAAAAATTGTATTAACTATACACTCAACATCGCGTTGATACAGGTGCGGATTTGCAACTGCTATCTTTTGGATTAGCTCAGATTTTATCACTTTTATTAACTCGCTCGAAATTATGTTGACGCTCTCAACTTGCACCTGGTTTCCATACAGAGACTAATCCGTCAAGCGCGATGGCATCTATTTGGTGTTCAGATACCAATGAGGTGCTAAAAAAATAAAAGGTTTTTATAAAAAGCTGTGTAAGATATCCTAAAGTTGAACCAGTTGTCAGCCGCCAGTCAAGTTGATTATCAGATCTCCAATCAACTATTTTTATGTTATCTGGAATGTTTCTATTCTCAATCATCCAAGCAACTGCTTTATTTTCACCACCCAATTCGTCGATAAGATTGTATTTTAAAGCTGTACGACCAAGATAAACGCGACCATCGCGAAGTCCTGGAATATCATCAGCTGTAATTTTACGACGTCTCTCTACCAGATTTATAAACCAACGCTGACTATTAGCAATCATTTCCATAGACACTTCGCGTGCTTCTGGTGAAATAGGTTTGAAAGCTGATGGTTCGGCCTTAAGTAAACCGCTTTTTATCTCGTTGATTTTAACTCCAGCCTTTTCTAGCAAGCCGGAGAACTCTGGCCATTGCATAATCACACCGACGGAACCCGTAATAGTGTTGCCACGCGCAATTATATGATCACAGGCCAGTCCTGTTGCATACGCCGCAGATGCAGCAATAGTGCCGAATTGTGCAACTACAGGTTTATTTTTGGCAATCGTACGGATCTCTTCAATTAGAGCCTCAGCACCAGTAGTTGTACCTCCTGGACTATTTATGGCAACTATAACTCCTTTGACATGATCAGCTTCGGCTATCATACGAAGCATTCTAAGTTGTTGGCGATTTTCTGTGATAACACCGGAAATTGTGACACGTGCTATTTGCAATTGTCCAATTAGTCCTTTATCACCAGCTGTGAAAGATAATATAACGGTGAACACTCCTAACAATGAAATGAGTGCTAAAGATCGCCATATACCAAGCTTGCGTCGTAGACGACGACGGTCTAATACAGCTTCAATTTCTAAACTCATGTGTATTCACCTAAATTGCCTGTTTCTAAGACATGTACGACTACGGTGTTGTTGCAAGTGAAAAGATATCACGAATATGAAGCAAATTGCTCATATAATTGAAAGGAGTGTATACCATTATGTTATTTAGAGTTGTGTAATAGCTTTTTACTCGAGAAAGTGAGTTGTTAATATTAACCACACACTTTCATTGTATCTAAATTCTACTTATGGTCTTAAATAGTAAATTACACGTCCGTATTTTGGTTCCGTTTCATAGCTGCACCAAGAATATCGCCTAGTGAAGCGCCTGAGTCCGATGAGCCATATTGTTCAACAGCTTGTTTTTCTTCTGCTATTTCAAGTGATTTAATAGATACGCCAATTCGACGCGCCATTTTATCTATAGAAGTTATAGCCGTATCAACTTTATCACCAACATTAAAGCGCTCTGGGCGTTGTTCGGAACGCTCACGTGAAAGATCAGAACGTTTAATAAATGTTGTCATATCACTCTCAGCGATCTTAACCTCAACACCATTCTCCTGAACGCTTATTACCTCGCAAGTAACTGGATCTCCTCGTTTGAAACCTTCCATGGCTTCCATCGGATCACTGCTAACTTGCTTAATGCCAAGAGAAATTCGTTCTTTTGAGGAATCGACATCAAGAACGACGGCACGAACTGTATCTCCTTTGTTGTATCCTTTAATAGCCTCATCACCTGTTTTATTCCAGTCCAGATCAGAAAGATGAACCATCCCATCAACACCATTGTCAAGACCAATAAAAAGACCAAATTCTGTGATGTTACGAATAGGCCCCTCTACCTCTGCTCCTTTAGGATGTTTAGTTAGAAATGCTTCCCAAGGGTTGTCTTGGGTTTGTTTAAGACCTAAGGAAATTCGACGCTTTTGTGGATCGACTTCAAGGATTTGAACTTCAACCTTTTGACTTGTTGACACTATTTTGCCGGGATGAACATTTTTCTTAGTCCAGCTCATTTCAGAAACATGGATCAAACCTTCAACGCCGGCCTCAAGTTCGACAAAAGCACCATAATCTGCTATATTAGTTACAACACCTTCAAATTTGGAATTAAGAGGATATTTTGTGTTAATGCTGTACCACGGATCTTCTTGAAGTTGCTTCATTCCAAGGCTAATGCGTTGCGTTTCTGGGTTTATACGAACAATCTGTACTTTGATTGAGTCACCAACATTTACGATCTCAGACGGATGATTGACACGACGCCATGCCATATCAGTTACGTGTAAAAGTCCGTCAATGCCGCCCAGATCAATAAATGCTCCATAATCAGTAATATTTTTTACAACACCATCGATGACTTGGCCTTCTCCCAAACGGGCAACAATATCTGCTCGCTGTTCTGCGCGAGTTTCTTCCAGCACGGAACGGCGTGAAACTACAATGTTACCGCGGCGACGATCCATTTTTAGAATCTGAAAAGGTTGTTCCTGATGCATTAACGGACCGATATCACGTACGGGACGAATATCAACCTGACTTCCAGGTAGGAAAGCTACAGCTCCATCAAGGTCAACTGTAAAGCCACCCTTGACCTTGGAAAAAATTATGCCAATAACTTTCTCGCCAGTCTCAAATTGTTTTTCCAGTCGTATCCAGCTTTCTTCTCGACGGGCCTTGTCACGACTAAGCACAGCCTCACCTGCTGCATTTTCAATACGTTCGAGGTAGACTTCGACTTCGTCCCCAATATTGATATCTGGATCTTTACCTGCAATTGCGAATTCTTTAAGTGGCACGCGACCTTCCATCTTAAGACCAACATCTATAACAGCGAGATCTTTTTCTATTCCAACCACACGACCACGAACAACATTCCCTTCGTAAGCAACGTCTGCGGCTAACGTTTCATTGAGTAGAGCTTCAAAGTCTTCGATGCTTGGCATCATTTGATTTTCTGTTTTAATCATAGTCATTTGTTTTTTTGAGCCTTCAAGTCAGTCATGCTGGTTTGCTCCCGGTATATTACGCAATTAAACATGCTAATACCGCAAGTAAATAATAAAAAAACTTATTATGGACGAGGACAGCTAACACACAAAGCCGTCATGTATCCACATGACGGTTGCCAAATTTAAGTTGCTGGCACCGAATTATTTGCTGATAGGACTGCAATTGAAGAGCCGTGCTCGCCAACGGGATTCGAACGCAAATTCAAGCGTTCTGTTGGCTAATCTTCCTTTTGATTAGTTCATTAGCAGCCTCAAACGATTTTACTATACCTAAGTTACTCGTATCTAGCAACAAAGCATATTGAGCAGGATGTAAAGGAGATTGCTTTCTATTGTAGTCTCGATCATCACGTTCTTGCATATAAGTCAAAACATCATTTAACTTGATATTTTCGCCGTTTCTTATTAATTCTAAATAACGACGCTTTGCGCGTATATTAATGTCGGCAGTAATATAAAGCTTCACATCTGCATTTGGACAAACCACTGTACCAATATCACGACCATCAAGAACGGCACCAGTATTTATATGCTGCTCAACAAATCTATTTTGTGTTTCGGATAACAACTTACGTAACTCTGAATGAGAGCCTATGATGGATGCGGCCGTAGCAATATCAGTTAAGCGCAAGGTTGGATCAGATAATGTATCCAAATTAAGGGAAAGAGCTGCTTTAACAGCGTCAGACTCTTGCTCTAATGAACCTCCGATTTTTTTTACATCACGAGCTACTGCACGGTACAAAAGCCCAGTATCAAGATACGCAAAACCGTAATGTTTTGCAATCTGCCTCGCAATAGTACCTTTACCAGATGCAGCAGGCCCGTCGATCGCTATAAGCATTAGTTTAAGTTCCTAATAGGCTCTACGTTACCGCCAATGTTCTGTACCATTGAACAAAATCCAGGAAAACTAGTTGCAATGATATCTCCATCGTCAATTGTAACGGGTTCGATGGTACCTTGTCCTAACACTAAAAAAGCCATAGCAATGCGATGGTCCAAGTTAGTCATAACTATGCCACCACCTAATACGCTTGGAGCTCCAATTACAGTTAGTGTTGTGTCTTCAATAATCGCGTCTATGCCATTAGCAATTAACCCAGCTGCTGTTGCAGATAGGCGGTCACTCTCTTTAAATTTTAATTCATGAAGACCTTCCATAACAGTTTTTCCTGCCGCAAATGCAGCCACTACAGCAAGTATAGGGTATTCATCAATCATGCTTGGCGCACGCTCTTGCGGCACTACTATACCTTGAAGCTTTGATCCGCGCACGCGCAGGTCTACAACTACTTCTCCTCCAATTACACGATGATTTTGAGCCACAACATCAGCTCCCATTTCTTGCAAGCACAAGTAAAAACCTATACGACTTGAGTTGTAGAGAATGTTGAGAAGTAGTATGTCAGATCCTGGCGTTATTACTGCAGCAGCCGCCAGGAATGCTGCAGCACTAGGGTCACCTGGTACTAATACATCACGCCCTGACATTTCCGTGTGACCATCTACAGAGATGCGTATTTTACCACCTTCATAATTTTTGTAAACTTTTACACCGAAATGTTGTAGCATAAGTTCTGTGTGATCACGGGTTGCCTCTTTTTCTATAACACTGGTTGTACCTCTAGCTTGTATACCAGCAAGTAAAACAGCAGATTTGACCTGAGCTGACGGCACTGGCAAATTATACTCGATTGGGATTAAATCAGATGTTCCAGTTACCCTTAATGGCAAAGTATCGCGTAAATCGTGAACGTTAAGGCCCATCCGCTTTAGCGGCGATATGACACGCCCTATTGGGCGACGGCTCAAGGATTTATCACCTACACACTTAACAGTTATGTTATGGCCAGCAAGCACTCCTAACATTAATCTAACACCAGTTCCTGAATTGCCAAAATCCAATACAGCAGGTTCTGGTTGCATCAGACCGCTGGTGCCGACTCCTGTTATATGCCATGTGTCTCCGATTTTTTTTGGCGCCACTCCCAAAGCTGTAAGAGCTTTTACTGTTTTGATAATATCCTCTGCTTCTAAAAGACCACGAATATTTGTGGATCCAGTCGATAACGCACCCAAAATTAACGCTCTATGTGAAATAGATTTGTCACCAGGTACAGTAATTACGCCATTAAGACCATCAGAGCGTTTTGCATAAAGTGGGTTAGCCATGTTATTAAAGAAGTTATTTGGTTGATTACATAAATAAGATAAAGTGTTTTAATAAAGAATTTCAACGCTATGCTCAAGTCCCAAAATTACAAAAAAAAGACGATTAGATTTTAGCTGTGGATTTTTTTGGGCTAAAAGTTTCCTTTAATTATGTAAGAGGTTTATTATGTTGACTAGAGAAGCACGGGGTACTAAGCGAACGTGTCAAAATGCGGAATGCGGTTCTAGGTTTTATGATCTTAACCGTGATCAAATTTTCTGCCCTATTTGTGGTTTTGAGTACCGCTTGGCACCGGAGATTATTGATGAAGAAGTTTTAGACAACACACATGAAGTCGAAGCAGTAGGCGTTGTGCCCTCAGCCATGCCCATGGGTGACGACGTTGACGGTGGTGACGGTGAAGAAGTTAGCGATGATGATGCGTTAGTTAGCTTAGAGGACGCGGATGCAGAAATTGAAGGTGGTTCTTCAGATGCAGATGACAATGCTTTTCTGGAAGAAGATGATGATGGTGACATGTCAGATATTATAGTAACATCTGTTAATAATGAAGACGATGGAAACTAAATAATTTTACAAAATTTGGTATTAGTAGTTATTTCCTCATAGAGACAATGTGTTTAGTAGCTGATTTTCAGCTTCTCGGCTACTAACTCTGATAGAAGGTGTTAGTGCATTGCGATATTAATACTTCGCATACATTAATTGTCTTGTTAACTTATTTCGCACGAGTGATTTAAATTATGACACGAAAGCAACGTCGGTTATGGTTGTTTGGGGCGGGTGTTGTTGTATTAACTGTAGCTTTCATTTTGGTGCTATCAGCAATGCGAGGAGCAATAGTTTATTTTTATACACCAAGTGATCTTGAAACTAAAATTGTAGAAGTCGGACGAAGATTTCGTCTTGGTGGGATTGTACAAAATGGTTCAGTTGTGCGCAGTAATGGAGGCCGTGTGTCTTTTGTTGTAACGGACACATCGCATAGTATTAACGTGAATTATTATGGTATATTACCTGATCTATTCCGAGAAGGACAGGGTGTCATAACAGAGGGTATCTTGACTAGATCAGGTGTGTTTAACGCGGATGTTGTACTAGCAAAACATGATGAAACTTACATGCCACCCGAGGTGGCCAAATCATTAAAAGAACAAGGTGTAAAGTTTGATTGATTAAACAGACTAAGCAATAACAATTTATCAGTTTTACTTTTCTGATTAATTAATTTTATGAAAGTTTAGGCCTTATGGAATTTCTTGTCGTTTTCTACTGTATGTGTAATTAAATTTGTAAAAGTTAAATCAAGGCATGAGAGCTTATGGGTATTGAAATTGGACATTTCGCTCTAATATCTGCACTTATCATCTCGGTAGTACAAATGGTAGTTCCTTATTACGGCGTATTAAAGAGTGATCTACGCTTAATGGAATTGGCAGCACCTGCAGCAGTTTTTCAGTTTGCTCTTTTATTTATATCGTTTCTTACCTTGGTGTATGCTTACATCACATCCGACTTCACAGTAGAAAATGTTTTTAGAAATTCACACTCAACCAAACCGTTGATTTATAAACTTTCAGGAGTGTGGGGTAACCATGAAGGCTCGATGTTACTATGGCTTCTAATACTATCTAGTTTTAGTGCCGCTGTTGCAGTATATGGTAGGAACTTACCTATTAGCATGAAAGCTACAGTACTTTCTGTGCAGTCATCGATAGCTTTTGCCTTTGCCCTTTTCATTATATTCACTTCTAATCCGTTTGTACGCATCTCACCTGCTCCTTACGACGGTAAGGGTCTGAATCCTATCTTGCAAGACCCTGCACTAGCTTTGCATCCACCACTCTTGTATTTGGGTTATGTAGGTTTCTCGTTAGCTTTTTCATTTGCCGTTGCTGCTCTTTTAGAAAAACGGACAGATGCAGCTTGGGCGCGCTGGGTCAGACCCTGGACGCTTATTGCTTGGATATTTTTAACATTAGGTATTGCAATAGGATCATGGTGGGCATATTACGAGCTCGGTTGGGGAGGTTGGTGGTTTTGGGATCCTGTCGAAAATGCTTCTCTAATGCCGTGGCTTTCTGGAACTGCATTATTGCATTCGGCTTTAGTTATGGAGAAGCGTGCAGCATTAAAGGTATGGACTATACTTCTGGCAATTTTAACTTTCTCTCTGAGTTTACTTGGCACATTTTTAGTTAGATCCGGAATTCTATCATCTGTTCATGCTTTTGCTGTAGATCCAGAGCGTGGTATTTTTATTCTGCTTATAATAATAGTATTTACTGGCGGTTCACTTGCTCTTTTCGCGATTCGCTCAGGTTCTATTTCCGATAATGGCTTATTTGCTCCAATTAGCCGCGAGGGTAGTTTGATACTTAATAATGTTTTGCTAACAGTATCATGCGGTGTAATTTTGATTGGAACACTATATCCACTAGCTTATGAAACTATATCGGGTGGAGATAAACTTTCGGTTGGTGCACCATATTTTGATTTAGTTTTTGGATCATTAATGGCACCTTTGCTTATCGCGTTACCTTTAGGGCCTTTTTTAACTTGGAAACGTGGTGATGTTATCGCTGCGTCGCAGCGGCTCTTGTTTACAGGGCTAATTACTATGTTAACTATCGTAATGGTAGCTGCACTAGTTCAGCGTGGTCCGTGGCTTGCCCCGGTGGGTTTTTCACTTGGTATCTGGGTTATGAGTGGAGCGGTTCAAGAACTTTTCTTCCGTGTAAATATGGGCAAAACATCACTGAATAACAGTTTGAAGCGGTTAATGGGACTGCCTCGTTCCATGTGTGGCACTTCAATTGCCCATTTTGGAGTTGGCCTTATGGTACTTGGTATCGTTGCAACATCAGCTTACCGAGCTGAAAATATCTTGATTATGAAAACTGGTGATCAAACAAAAGTCGCTGGTCACAGGCTTGTTTTTAGAAAAGTCCAACAACAAAACGGGCCAAACTACAATTCATTAGTAGGTTATTTTGATGTGTATTGGTCTGACTCAAAAGTAGCAACTCTAAATCCATCAAAACGTACTTATAATGTATCGTCTCAGACAACAACAGAAGCTGGAATTCACGCATCTTTGTTTGGTGACGTTTATGTGGTGTTAGGTGACGCACAGAAAACAAACGGTTTTACAGTGCGCATCTATTTCAATCCCTTTGTTCGCTTTATTTGGATTGGCGCGTTGGTTATGTCGCTTGGTGGCCTTATATCTCTTAGTGATCGCCGCTTCAGAATAGGTGCGCCGCAGCGGTCGAGAAATACTAAATTGGTACTTTCTGAATGAGTGGTAGTAAAAAAATATTACGGTTTATATCTGCGCACATGGCTTTACTTGTTGCTCTTCTGATGGTGACAATTGGTTTTCTGTCTGCCGAGGCTGTTGAGCCAGATGAAGTCATAGAAGACCCAAGGCTTGAACTTCGAGCCAGGAACCTCTCAGCGGAATTGCGTTGTTTGGTTTGTCAGAATCAGTCCATTAATGACTCAAACGCTCCTGTAGCACGTGATTTGCGCTTACTTGTACGAGAGCGAATTATATTGGGCGACAGCGATGCCGCGGTAATTGATTACTTAGTAGCTCGTTATGGAGAATTTATCCTGTTACGTCCGCGATTTGGCTGGCATACGCTTCTACTTTGGATTTCGCCTTTATTATTGCTAGTTTTTGGATTGCTATTAGTTGGCTTTGTTGTATCAAAACAGAAAAAGTCATCTAAAAATGTAGCATCAAATACGCGTGCCCATTCCCTGTCAGCTTCAGAGCAACAACGTTTAGAGCGACTGCTTAGTTCTGATCGACACTTGTTTTAAAAAAACTCACTTCGTCAATTTGGTTTAATATAATACTGTCATAGTGCTTAATTTCTTTAATGATGTTGATTGAAAATCAATGCTGTTAATTTGTGAAAAAAGTTATGGCTATAAAGTATTTGCTACTCTATTAACCCAACCATGTGTGGTTCACTTTTCTAGTTGTTGTTCTACACGAGAACTGAATAGTTTCTAATTCCTATATAAGATCGAGGTTCTTTTAGAAAATATTGAAGTGCAGTGTCTAAAAACGTACTATATGCTAAACTAGTGTTGTCATTTTTTTATAAAATTGACAGGATTTAATCCTGTAATTTGGACTTAAGTTTAGTGTTTAGAGGTCTTACATGTAGAATTAAAATTATGAGGAGTAGTTATAGTGCTTTTTTGAAATAAAAATAAACAATGCAATCGATAGTTTCAGTCTGTATCACGGTTATTAGATATGTGTAAGCTGCGCTAAAATCTTATTTTGAAAGATTCCCTTAATATATTATTAGAAATTAGCCAAGATTGAAATTAGGTGTATTAGCTCTATTTATTGATGGTAAATTTGCCTGAACTTCATGTAGTGATACTACAACTTTATAAAAATATAAATCATAAAATTTGCACAGACCAAATGCTTTGTGTTACCCGTTCACGCATCAAAATGCCAGTCATTAAATTTGGCTATGAAAGTATTAATTTGTAATAAGCCTATAATATCACTGTAACGTAAAAGTTATGATGAGATCAATAGATCCCCCTTTAAGCTAAGTTTATTGTAGAAAGGTAAACGCATGACGCAGATGGGTATAATTAAAGCAAGCTCCAGAGACTGCGAAACTGATCGGCTTCGATCTAGTAATATTGCTGCCACTGTCGGTCTATGCTTAACGATAGCCACTCTAATTTGGTACGTGTCTATTACAAAAGTATGTGCCAATAATGTAAATGTACCTACAACTTTTGCAGATCTTGTACAAAAGGTTAAGCCTGCCGTAGTTAGCATCCGTGTTTCGTCTAAAAGTATAAATCGCTCAATTCAAAATGAGGGACGTCGTGCTCCGCCAACACCTTTTCCAGATCTCCCGCGTGATCATCCTTTAAACGAATTTTTCAGAAATCTTCCACGGGGTGGGCAAAGCGGGCCTGCGCCGCGCAAACGCAGAGCACAAGGTTCAGGTTTTATTGTATCAGCCGATGGTTATGTTGTAACCAATAATCATGTAATCAGAGGTGGCGATCAAATCACTGTAACTTTTGATGATGATGTAAAGTATGACGCGGAGTTAATTGGTACTGATGCTCGCACTGATCTTGCATTGTTAAAAATAAAATCTAACAAACCGTTTGAATTCGTTAAGTTTGCCACTAAGCAGAGCCGTGTTGGTGACTGGGTCGTTGCTGTTGGTAATCCGTTCGGTCTTGGAGGGACAGTCACAGCTGGAATTCTATCTGCACAGGGACGTGATATTGGTTCCAGTCCTTATGACTTTATTCAGGTGGATGCTGCTGTTAACCGTGGGAATTCAGGTGGACCAACCTTTAACCTTAAAGGCGAAGTTATTGGTGTTAATACCGCGATTTACAGCCCTTCTGGCGGCAATGTTGGTATTGCCTTTGCCGTGCCTGCAGCGACTGTGGTAGAAATTGTTGATCAGTTGAAAAAAAATGGTTCAGTTCAACGAGGATGGCTTGGAGTACGTATCCAGACAATATCTGAAGACATAGCTTCAAGTTTAGGATTGAATGAGCAATATGGCGCTTTAGTCAGTGATGCAACTGTCGGGGGACCAGCGGAAAAAGCTGGCTTGCGCTCAGGAGATGCCATTTTGCAAGTGAATGGAAAAAAAATTGTAGATAGTCGAGATTTAGCTCGCAAGATAGCAGAGTTTGCACCTAACACGATTGTTAAAATTGCAATCAGGCGTGCCGGTGAACAAAATCTAACAATGAATGTAAAGTTAGGAACATTTCCAGGAAGCAAAGTTGCAAATGGTCAAAATGACACTAAGCAAGGTGATAAGTCGGCGACACTTACTAATTTAGGCCTCGAGCTGTCTGAACGTCGTCGTGGTAGTGAGGGTGTTAGGATCGTAGATGTGGATCCTGATTCTGATGCTGCTGAAAAAGGTGTGCGCCGAGGAGATATTATACTCCAAGTTAATAGTAAGAATATCCAAACACTTGCTGATGTAGATAAGATTGTTGTAGCTGCCAAGAAACGTAGGGCTAAGGCTTTACTTATGACGCTTCAGCGTGGCGACAGCAAACTATTCGTTGGCCTTAAACTTAAAAAAGTTGATTAACATTGACGTTGCAATTGGCTATACACCGTATAAAAAAGTAGTGCTTATTAAAGTTATAGAACCGCATTCTTTGTACGTATAGCACGTCTATCGCTCGGTTGAATTACCGGGCGATACTTTGCTGTAAATTTTTTATTATTTATTCAATTGCATTACATAACAGACTTCTGTAGAGATTTTCTGGGTACGATAAAAATTAGAGATGTGAGTTGCACACGTATCAAAGAAATATGATTTTTTAGCTTGTGATGCTTTATCGTATGCATAATGAGAAGTGCATAAATTAGACTGTTATTTAAGTCTATACGAGCTCTAAACTCAGCTCTTTATCAATTTGAATACATCCCGCTAAATTATTAGACGAAGTACTAATTCCCTGCGTAGGGCCTACCCACTGTTTCGGATTAGAGTTATCAGTTCGAGACTACAAAAATAGTAGGATTTGCACGTTACAGCGCCTCGACATACCTCTTTCAAAGAAATGTGTTTATAAAGATAATAAAAATTGTATTCAAAGATCACTAAACGTTACTATTGAGAACGTTTAACGGTACATATCACACCTGTATATTGCATCACATCTGTTTCAGAATAATGCATGCCTTGCTATAATTTTGGTGAAAAGTTTTTATATGGGATATGGTTATAAATCATTTATTGTTGATGAATAATTATCTTATTAAGAATCGTTTAATTGTAATAGATCACGGTATTTATTTGTTCTTTTGCAGTCATGGAACGGGAAAAAGCTATGGCCGAAATGATAGAACATTCTTTACTCTCTCAAATCCTTGAATTACCGTTTTTCAATCAGGAAACACAGAAAACATCTCTTTTTGAATTTGTTTACACGGCCTGCGATACTCCATTCGAAAAACATATCTTACAGAATAAAAAAGTCCGTGTTTTATTGGATGGTGTTGAGGCTGGATCTCCCTATCTTACAACTCTTATACGGCAGGATCCCATGCGATTTTGCCGCATTTTGGCTTCTGAGCCGGTTTCACATCTTACATTTCTTGTAGATCAGTTTAAACAAACAGTTTGTGAGATGCCAGATTTTTGTGACCTTATGTCTACGCTTCGCCTTTTTAAGGCTGAAGCAGCTCTACTAATTGCGTTGTCTGATTTATGCGGTGTATGGCCAGTAACGTCAGTGACCAGAGGTTTAACAAAAGTGGCTGACACTGCTATAGAGGAGATCGTGCGGTATTTATTTAGAGTAGCGCAATCTAAAGCACAGTGGTTATCTAGTGATCTAGATCCAGCAGCTAATTCTGGTTATTTTGTTTTAGCGATGGGCAAACATGGTGCCTGCGAACTCAACTATTCTAGTGATGTTGACCTGGTAATTCTTTACGATAGCTCTAAGATAAGATTAGCAGATTTATCCAAAGCGCAGAGTTTTTTTGTCCGGATAACTCGTGATCTTGTAAAATGTTTGAGTGAACAGACATGTGATGGCTATGTTTTCCGAACTGATTTAAGATTACGTCCTGACCCGCGTTCTACAGCACCCGCTATGTCGACGATTGCCGCTTTACAATATTATGAAAGTTTCGGGCAAAACTGGGAACGAGCTGCCATGATTAAGGCTCGGCCGATGGCTGGTGATATCCAAGTGGGTGCAAACTTTCTGAGAGATCTTTCTCCATTTATGTGGCGCAAATATTTTGATTATAGTGCCATTGCCGATGTGCATGCCATGAAGCGACAAATACATGTCCATCGCGGCTTTAGTGAAATTGCTGTAGCTGGTCACAATATCAAAGTTGGACGTGGTGGTATTCGCGAGATTGAGTTTTTTGTACAAACTCAACAATTAATAGCAGGTGGACAGCAGCCAGCTCTTAGAACTCGTCGGACGTTGAGTGCACTGGAGCAACTTTATAAATTAAACTGGATTGAAGCGAATATTCGAGATGATTTAACAAAGGCTTATAGCTTTTTGAGACGCCTTGAACACCGAATTCAAATGATTGCAGACGAACAAACTCATGAGTTACCTAAAGATCCCGTGCAGCTTGAACGACTGGCTCATTTTGCAGGATATGCAAATGTAGATGCCTTGTCTGAAAATCTTTTGGAGCATTTGCAAACTGTTCAAACACATTATTCCGCGCTGTTTGAAAATATGCCTCAGCTTAGTGGATCAGCGACTAATTTAGTTTTTGCAGGAGAAGATGAAGATCCTGAGACACTTGCAGCGTTAAAGGCCATGGGTTATGAACGTCCATCGCAAGCGATTGCCATTGTGCGCGATTGGCATCGAGGACATTACGAAGCTATACGTTCAGAAAAAGCGCGGGAACGCTTAACCGAGCTTCAACCTATCATAGTTGAAGCTCTATCAGACACAACTGATCCTGATACAGCTATTGTAGCGTTTGACCAGTTTCTTAAGCGACTTCTTGCTGGTGTACAATGGTTCGCTCTTTTCAAAGCTAAGCCGGAATTGCTTAAATTGGTTGTGATTATTGTTGGAAGTGCCCCTCGTCTTGCGAAAATTCTGAGCCGCAGACGTGGCCTTATTGACGCCGTGCTCGGCACTATTCCGAAGGTTGACGAGATTGCCAATATTGTTGCTACGGATTTACAATCAGTTAAAAAATACAATGACGTGTTGGATCGTGCCCGTATAGTTGGTAGCGAACAGATGTTTCTAATTGGTATAAAAGTATTGACAAAAGTGATTGCTGCTAAAGAAGCAGGTGCGTCATTTACAGTTCTTGCAGAAGAGTTAACACGGCAACTTCAGGCAGCTGTTTTGAACGGCTTAGCCGCGCAGCACGGAGTAGTATCTAATGGTGGTATTTGTCTGATTGCGATGGGTAAGATGGGTGGTCACGAAATGACAGCATCCTCAGATCTCGATATGATTGCTATTTATGATTTTCATTCATCAGCTACGCATTCAGACGGTTCGCGTCCACTTTCAACTAGTCACTATTATTCACGATTTACGCAACTTTTAATTAACGCGTTCACTACGCCAACTAAAGAAGGGATACTCTATAAAGTTGACATGCGGTTGCGACCATCTGGGCAAAAAGCACCAATTGCTAATGAGTTATCTGGTTTTATAGATTATCAGCGCAATCATGCTTGGACTTGGGAACATATGGCTTTAACACGCGCACGTATAGTTTCAGGTTCTAATGATCTTAAGAAGAAGATTGAGACAGCTATAAAAAATCTTCTTGCAGTACCACGAGATTTACAGAAAACTAAAAGTGACGTCCGAAGAATGCGTGCTTTAATTGAAGTTGAAATGAAAGCGTCGAATTTGTGGGACCTGAAATACATGCGCGGAGGATTAATAGATATTGAATTTATATCTCAGTATCTACAACTCATACATGCAGCTAAATATCCTGATGTATTAGATGCAAACACAGAAAATGCTCTACGAAAACTTCGTAATCGTAGCCTGATTGATAGTGTGGATGCGACTATTTTACTTGAAACACATAGCTTATTACAGTCTGTAGGGCAGGTAACCCGGCTTTGCTTTGAAGGTGTATTTGAACCTGCAAGGGCGCCTGATGGATTTAAAAAACTGCTCGCAAATTTAAGTGGTCAACCAAGCTTTAACCTTCTAGAATTAAGGATGTCTGAATGCATGCAACGTAGCGCTGAAGTTTTTAGAAATATCATTGAAATTGACTAATTAAATTTTGTTTTCTTTTGCAAAGACTAAATTAACTAAATAAGTCAGAGATTAAATAAAAATTTGTTGCTACTGAACTTATTAATAAATATACCTTGTAATGAATAAAGATAATTTCACAAGCAGCATAGATATAAAGTATAATATTTTTCATGTCACGGGATAAACTCAAAATGTTGTGCTAATAAAAAGTCAAGAAAAAAGTTGTTTCCTATTAAAATATAGGCTATCTAATAGTGCCTGATGTTATCCATCGGTAATGTACTGTGTCAAATGGTATTCTTTGTTCTTTAAATAGTTGATTCGTGTACTTGTCGTTTTTGTAGCAAAAATTAATCTGTGTAAACTTAGCGTGATAAGTCATCGTCAAGGGGTATAGCTCAGTTGGTAGAGCGGCGGTCTCCAAAACCGTAGGTCGCGGGTTCAAATCCTGCTGCCCCTGCCATTCACATTCGGTGTGATTTAACTGCTTCGATATTTATATTGAGCTTAAAATGAAGCTTTCAAGAGAAGTTATATGTAATGATATCTTTCAATCCATTAAAGTTCACACAAGAAGTGCGGCAAGAGATTTCTAAAGTTACATGGCCTGCACGAAGAGAAACTTGGATTACAACCGTTGCAGTTTTAGTTATGGTAACAGTATTCTCAGCTTTTTTTATGATCGTTGACCAATTTTTGGGATACATTATATCACTTGCTTTGCAAATTAGAATTTGAGCTTGCTTTTGACAAGTCCTTCTGGCGTGAGTTGTTTAGGAAGATAGGAAGAGATTAAATAACATGGCAAAGCTCTGGTACATCGTGCATGCCTACACTAACTTCGAACGCAAAGTGGCTGATTCCATATCAGAGCGCGCTAAACAGGCCGGACTTGATTATTTATTTGATGAAATAGTAGTGCCGACCGAGGAAGTCATCGAGGTTCGACGGGGTCGCAGGGTTCAGGCGGAAAAAAAGTTCCTACCTGGATATGTTCTTGTGAAAATGGAGATGACAGATGCTGGATACTTGTTGGTTAAAAACACACCAAAAGTCACGGGATTTCTTGGAGTAGAGAATAAGGCTACACCAATACCTGAATCAGAAGCCATGCGCATTATCAATCAGGTAAGTGATGGTGTGCAGCGGCCAAAACCTACCGTAACTTTCGATATAGGTGAACAGGTCCGTGTCGCTGATGGACCCTTTGCTACGTTCTCAGGTCATGTTGAAGAGGTTGATGATGAGCGTGCGCGTCTAAAGGTAGCAGTATCTATTTTTGGACGCCCAACACCAGTCGAGTTAGAGTTTGGCCAGGTTGAAAAACTTACATGATATTTACTTCATACAATAACTCTAAAAAGTAAAAAAAGGAATTCATAGCTTAAACTTACGTGTGTAGTACCTACGAACTTACTTTCTGCTATGCATTTGTTGCGGGAGGACTCTGCCTGTCCATAAACCGCCCACCCTCAAAATTTAGGCATTATTTGTCCTAAAGGTCATGGGTTATTTTTAAGGAATTAATATGGCAAAAAAAATTAGCGGTTACATTAGTTTACAAGTTCCAGCTGGGCAAGCAAATCCTTCACCGCCGATAGGCCCAGCCCTAGGTCAGCGAGGCGTCAACATCATGGAGTTTTGCAAAGCTTTTAATGCAAAGACTAAAGAAATTGACCAAGGAACGCCTATACCTGTTAAAATCACAGTATTTGTTGATAAGTCATTTACATTTGAGATGAAAACTCCGCCTGCTACTTTCTACCTTAAGAAGGCAGCTAAGATTGATTCTGGGAGTCAAGAGCCAGGTCGTGCGCCCGTTGGAACAGTTACTATGTCTCAGGTGCGTGAGATAGCAGAAGCAAAGTTGGCTGATTTAAACACGCATGATGTTGATCAGGCTGCAAGTATCATTGCGGGATCCGCTAGGTCAATGGGCTTGGAAGTTGTAGGTTAGAGATATGGCACACAAAGGTAAACGCATTAGTGCAGCTCGTGCAGCTGTTGATCGTGCAAAATGGTACGAGTTATCGGATGCTATAAAGCTTATTAAGACTGCTGCAAGTGCAAAGTTTGACGAAACTGTTGATATTGCTATGAATTTAGGGGTTGACACAAAACACGCAGACCAGATGGTTCGTGGCGTATGTCGCTTGCCAAATGGATCAGGACGCCTCGTTAGAGTGGCTGTTTTTGCTCGAGGTGCTAAGGCCGAAGAGGCTAAGGATGCGGGTTGTGATGTTGTAGGTGCCGAAGATTTAGCTGAAGAGATACAAAAAGGTATCATTAACTTTGATAGATGTATTTCAACGCCAGATATGATGGCTCTTGTGGGTCGCCTAGGAAAAATTTTAGGGCCTCGCGGGCTGATGCCAAACCCGCGCGTGGGTACAGTCACAATGAACGTAAAAGAGGCAATTAGTGATGCAAAGGGTGGATCTGTCGAGTTTCGCGCTAAGACAGGAATAATTCACGCTGGTGTAGGGAAGCTGAGTTTTCCTGAAGATCACTTGTTTGAGAATATTAAGGCATTTGTTGAAGCTGTAAATCGTGCCAAGCCCTCTGGGGCAAAGGGGACATACATAAAGCGTGTTTCAATTAAGTCGACTATGGGGCCTGGAGTAAGGGTAGATAGTTCATCAATTGCTTTGGGTTTGAGTTGAATCCCTGTCCTACTGGAAAACTAAATACATTATAGATTCATTAATTACATTACGGAATTCCGGGTTTGCCCGGAAACACGCGGTTAAACCTTATAGTTTAGCCGCAACCTGTCCAAGACCGTGGGTGCCTTAGTTCGCAATTGGCTTAATTTGTTTAGCCCGCATGAGACAGGGTGAAACTGTAATCGCAGACAAGGTATAGCTTTGTTTGGCGGCAGCGGCATTACCCTGGGGCAGGCTGTGCCTTAAAGCTTTTAGTTTTGAGGTCAATGCAGTCGGCGTATGCACTTCAACACAGGTGAATATGCCATATTCTGGAGAGAAGCGGTGGATAGAGCTGAAAAAGAAAGCGTGGTTGAAGAACTTGGCCACATCTTTGCTCAGTCCGGTTCAGTTGTCGTTGCGCAATATGCCGGACTAACGGTGGCGCAGTTAGAGGACCTACGAAACCGCCTTAGGGTAGTTGGGGGGACATTTCGCGTTGCTAAGAATCGCCTCGCCAAACTAGCACTTAAGGAAACCAATGAAGGCGTCGGCCAGGATATGTTTACCTTTCCAACAGGTATCGCTTTCGCAAATGATCCGATAGCGGCACCGAAAGTAGTTATGGAATATATTAAAGCCCATGACAAACTTGTTGTAATTGGTGGGCTTATTGGGAAGTCTGTTGTGGATGCCAAAGGTATCGAACAGCTCTCGAAAATGCCGTCGATCCAAGAGCTTCGCGTTAAGCTCTTGGGTGTTCTAAATGCGCCTGGTAATAAACTGGTCCGTACTCTTAACGAGCCCGCAGGGCAGTTTGTGCGTCAGTTGTCAGTGCCAAGTCGGAATCTGCTTGGGGTTTTACAGGCCTACAAAGCCAGTCAGGAGACGTCCTGAGATGTGCTGCAACAAGCGGTAAGAATTCGAAACAAAGCTAAAGGTCTATATATAATGTCAGAGAAAATTGAACAAGTGTGTGAAGAGCTGTCAAAATTGACTGTTCTCGAAGTTGCCGATCTAGTGACAATGCTTGAAGAAAAGTGGGGTGTTTCTGCAGCATCTTCCCCTATGGTAATGCCTATGATGGGTGGTATGCCTGGCACAGGTGACGCAGGAGATAAGGGTGATGCAGTTGAGGAAAAGACTGAGTTCACTGTTATTTTAAAAGCGGCAGGTGATAAGAAAATTAACGTAATTAAAGAAGTACGAGCTATTACGGGCCTCGGGTTAAAAGAAGCTAAAGAACTAGTAGAGGCTGGTGACAAGGCGGTTAAAGAAGACATCCCGAAAGATGAAGCTGAAGAAATTCAGAAAAAACTTGAGGCAGTTGGTGCTAAGGTAGAATTGACCTGAACATTGCTGGAAAAATTTTGGGAAATAACGCAAAGTTATTTCCCAATTAATTATAGTCATATTCAAAAAAATTATACACAGGCGTTTTCCTAAGGTTTTCGTTACGATGTTATACATAAGCGAAAGCTTTAGAAAGCGTTTCTATTTTAGTACTGCACTAGAAAATCTATTTCGTTTCTAAATTGAACTTCCCCGATCTCTGGCGTGGTATTCATCCCACGTGAATACAAGGAGCCACTATGAACGCATTTTACAAGCATGGATCCTTTACAGGGCGCAACCGCATTCGCAGGAAATTTGGGCAAATTAAGGAAGTAGCCCAGATGCCCAATCTTATTGAGGTTCAAAAAAGTTCTTACGACGATTTCCTAATGGTAGTGGAACCTGATGGTGGTCGACCTGACTTAGGGTTGCAAGCAGTTTTTAAATCTGTTTTTCCTATATCTGATTTTTCTGGTCGGTCAACTATGGAATTTGTTCGTTACGAATTTGACCCACCGAAATATGATGTCGAAGAGTGCACACAACGAGACATGACTTACTCAGCTCCTTTAAGGGTTAAGCTGCGTCTTATTGTATTTGATATAAATGAAGAAACAGGGTCTCGCTCAGTCAAGGACGTTAAAGAACAGGATGTATACATGGGTGACATGCCACTCATGACGACAAATGGCACTTTTGTTATTAATGGCACAGAACGTGTGATAGTTAGCCAAATGCATCGTTCGCCAGGCGTGTTTTTTGATCACGATAAAGGTCGCACTCATGCATCTGGAAAATTACTTTTCGCTGCACGCATAATTCCCTATCGCGGTTCCTGGCTGGACTTTGAATTTGATGCTAAAGACATTGTGCATGTTCGCATTGATCGGCGTCGTAAAATCCCAATGACAACTCTTTTATATGCGCTGGGGTTGTGTGATGAAGAGATATTGGAAGTTTTCTATGACAAAATACAGATTAAAGCATCTACGCGTGGGTGGCAGATGCCATTTATACGGGAAAAATGGCGTGGTACCGCTCCAAATTCTGATCTTATAGACGCTGCAACAGGCGATGTAGTCGTTAAAGCTAATGAAAAAATTACAGCGCGGCGTTCCCGAGAGATGGAAGCCGCTGGTTTAGATGAAATTCTTGTGTCTAATGAGGAGCTACTTGGTCGCTATCTCGCCGAGGATATCGTCGATATGCAAACTGGGCGTATCTATGGTGAGGCTGGAGATGAATTAGATTCTGAGTTGTTAGCTGATTTGAAAAGCTGGGATGTACAATATATTAAAATTCTAGATATCGATCATGTCCAAGTCGGAGCTTTTGTACGCAACACACTAAGGCTTGATAAGTCCTCTAATCGCGAAGAAGCGCTTATGGATATCTACCGAGTGATGCGCCCAGGTGAACCGCCAACACTAGAGGCTGGCGAAAACCTCTTTCATAGTCTTTTTTTTGATCCAGAGCGGTATGACCTCTCTGCTGTTGGGCGTGTAAAGATGAACATGCGCCTAGATCTAGATGCCGAAGATACAGTCCGCACACTTCGAAAAGAAGATATATTAGCAGTTGCTAAAACTTTAGTCGATCTTCGTGATAGTAAGGGTGAGGTAGACGATATAGATCATCTAGGTAATCGTCGAGTGCGTTCGGTTGGTGAGCTTATGGAAAATCAATATCGTGTTGGTTTGTTACGTATGGAGCGTACCATCAAAGAACGTATGAGCTCTGTGGACATAGATACAGTTATGCCGCAAGATCTTATAAATGCAAAGCCCGCTGCCGCTGCTGTACGCGAGTTCTTTGGTTCCTCGCAGCTTTCGCAGTTTATGGATCAGACAAATCCTTTATCAGAAATTACTCATAAGAGGCGATTGTCAGCGCTTGGACCTGGAGGTTTGACGCGTGAACGTGCAGGCTTTGAAGTGCGCGACGTTCATCCAACACACTATGGTCGTATCTGTCCTATCGAGACACCAGAAGGCCCAAATATTGGTCTTATAAACTCCTTAGCAACATTTGCTCGCGTCAATAAGTATGGCTTTATTGAGAGTCCTTAT
The DNA here is from genome assembly GCA_039583345.1 of Candidatus Tectiglobus diatomicola. Taxonomy (GTDB): domain Bacteria; phylum Pseudomonadota; class Alphaproteobacteria; order Rhizobiales; family Hyphomicrobiaceae; genus Tectiglobus; species Tectiglobus diatomicola. The sequence continues at coordinate 74,664 of JAZDSJ010000011.1, forward strand.
CGCCGAGTTAGTGATGGCAAAGTCACTGATGAGGTGGTCTATCTGTCAGCTATGGAGGAAATGCGCCACTACGTGGCCCAAGCTAATGCTCCTATGGATGCAGACGGTAGTTTGACCGGAGAACTTTTAACTTGTCGCTATCAGGGTGATGTAGTTTTGGTTCCTCAAGACAAGGTGAGCTACATTGATGTGTCTCCAAAGCAGCTTGTGTCAGTCGCTGCAGCACTAATACCGTTCCTTGAAAATGACGATGCAAATCGTGCATTGATGGGATCTAACATGCAACGTCAGGCTGTGCCTTTAATTAAAGCCGAGGCTCCACTAGTTGGTACTGGAATGGAAGAGGTGGTAGCTCGTGATTCTGGTGCAGCAATTGCTGCGCGACGAACGGGAGTTGTTGATCAGGTTGATGCTACACGCGTTGTTATCCGTGCCACGGAAGAAAGCGATCCTTCGAAACCCGGTGTAGATATTTATCGCTTGCGTAAATTTCAGAGATCAAACCAAAACACTTGCATCAATCAACGCCCCTTGGTGAATGTTGGCGATAGCGTTACTGCTGGTGAGATCATTTCGGACGGTCCGTCAACCGACTTAGGCGACTTGGCGCTTGGTAAAAATGTTTTAGTAGCATTTATGCCATGGATGGGTTACAACTTTGAAGATTCAATCCTGCTTTCAGAACGGGTTGTGTCTGAAGACGTGTTCACTTCGATTCATATAGAGGAATTCGAAGTCATGGCACGTGATACTAAGCTCGGCCCTGAAGAGATTACACGCGATATTCCTAATGTATCTGAAGAGACACTCAAAAATTTAGATGAAGCTGGCATAGTATATATAGGAGCAGAAGTCCACCCAGGTGATATTCTCGTCGGCAAGATAACACCGAAGGGTGAGAGTCCAATGACCCCTGAAGAGAAGTTGCTTCGAGCTATTTTTGGTGAGAAGGCCTCAGATGTTCGAGACACATCATTGCGCCTACCTCCAGGCGTTGCCGGTACAATTGTGGAGGTGCGCGTTTTTAATCGTCATGGCGTTGATAAAGATGAGCGAGCAGTAGCGATTGAGCGGGAAGAAATCGAGAGTCTTGCCAAAGATCGCGATGATGAAATGCAAATCCTGAATCGAAACGTATATGATCGTTTGAAGGAAATACTTTCTGATAAGGAGGTCGCTAAAGGGCCACGTGGGGCTCGTAAGGGTACAAGTATCGGTGAGGAAATACTTAGCGACATCCCTCGTGGTCAATGGTGGGAGATCGGTCTTACAGACGAGCAAGCTCAGGCTGAGGTTGAGGCAATTCACAAGCAGTATAATGAAGCTAAGAAAAATCTCGAAAGACGCTTTGTCGACAAGGTAGATAAGTTGCAACGAGGTGATGAGCTACCACCTGGTGTTATGAAAATGGTTAAGGTTTTTGTCGCAGTAAAGCGCAAACTCCAGCCAGGCGATAAAATGGCGGGTCGTCATGGTAACAAAGGGGTAGTGTCGCGTATAGTACCACGTGAAGATATGCCATTTCTGGAAGATGGAACACCCGTTGATGTTGTTCTCAATCCTCTTGGAGTGCCGAGTCGAATGAACGTTGGACAGATACTCGAGACACATCTCGGCTGGTCTTGCCGTGGTCTTGGGCGGGTTATTGATGATGCACTGCAGACCTATGAGGAGGTGCAAGACACTACTGAGCTACGCCAAAGAATTTCTGATATCTATGGGAAAGAAGAGCGTATTCAGGGACTTGAAGATGAAAAGGTTGTTAAACTTTGCCAACAACTTCGTAAAGGCGTACCTATTGCAACCCCAGTATTTGACGGTGCTAAAGAGCCAAACATTGTTGATATGCTCAGTTTAGCTGGTTTCGATACGAGCGGGCAAGTCACTTTATTTGACGGCAGAACAGGAGAGGCTTTTGATCGTAAAGTTACAGTTGGTTATAAATATCTTCTAAAGTTGCATCATCTTGTGGATGATAAAATCCACGCACGGTCTATTGGTCCGTATAGTCTCGTTACGCAACAACCACTAGGTGGGAAAGCGCAGTTTGGTGGCCAACGTTTTGGTGAGATGGAGGTTTGGGCCCTTGAGGCTTATGGTGCCGCTTACACTTTACAAGAAATGCTGACGGTTAAATCAGACGATGTTGCTGGCCGTACGAAAGTGTACGAATCGATTGTGCGGGGAGATGACGGCTTTGAAGCTGGCATACCGGAAAGCTTTAACGTTCTTGTGAAGGAAATGCGTGCACTTGGTATGCATGTTGACCTTATAAATTCGGAAGCTGAGGTTGAAGTTCTGGAAGAGGAGAGTAGGCAGTCGGCTCTCGCACAATTGCCGCCAGTGGCAGAATAGCAGTATCTGCAAAACTGAGATTAGGGTTCCAATTACTCTAGATTTGCCGTCTGTTAAGAGCAATTTCTATAGCCTATTTTTCATTGCGAATTGATCTTAGAGCTTCTGGCTTAGGAGACAAAGTGATATGAACGAAATCACCAATTTTTTCAAACAGCAACAACAGTCGCTGCCGACGTTCGACCAAATAAAAATCTCCATTGCGAGTCCTGATGACATATTATCTTGGTCTTATGGGGAAATAAAAAAACCTGAGACGATTAATTACCGTACTTTTAAGCCAGAACGTGATGGTTTGTTCTGTGCTCGTATTTTCGGGCCTATTAAAGACTATGAATGCTTGTGTGGTAAATACAAGCGTATGAAATATAAAGATATAGTCTGTGAGAAATGTGGTGTTCAGGTTACACTAGCAAAGGTCAGACGTGAACGTATGGGGCATATTGATTTGGCAGCACCAGTTGCTCATATATGGTTCCTGAAATCTTTGCCAAGTCGTCTTGGCCTGCTATTGGATATGGCATTAAAAGATCTTGAGCGTGTTCTTTATTTTGAGAACTATGTTGTGATTGAGCCCGGAATAACAACTTTCTCTGAAATGGAGTTACTTACAGAGGATCAGTACAATCAAGCTTTAGACGAATTTGGGCCAGATAGTTTCACAGCTGGTATTGGAGCAGAGGCCATTCGCGAGCTTTTATCTGCAATGGACTTGCCTACAATTCGTGATAACCTTAGACAGGAAATCATAGAGTCGACATCAGAGCTCAAACCAAGGAAGCTTGCTAAACGTTTAAAAATTATCGAAGCCTTTATAGAGTCTGGAAACCGCCCAGAGTGGATGATTCTTACTGTTGTACCAGTAATTCCGCCAGAGTTACGTCCTTTAGTACCATTAGATGGTGGTCGCTTTGCAACTTCCGATTTAAACGATCTCTACCGCCGCGTAATTAATCGTAACAATCGTCTAAAACGTCTCATGGAACTAAGAGCGCCTGATATAATAATACGCAATGAAAAACGCATGCTACAGGAATCTGTAGATGCATTGTTCGATAATGGTCGCCGTGGTCGTGTTATTACTGGGGCAAATAAGCGGCCTTTAAAGTCTCTTGCTGACATGCTTAAGGGAAAACAGGGCCGTTTTCGTCAGAATTTATTAGGTAAACGTGTTGATTATTCTGGTCGCTCTGTAATTGTCGTCGGTCCAACCATGAAATTGTATCAGTGTGGATTGCCCAAAAAAATGGCTCTTGAATTATTTAAGCCATTTATCTATGCACGTCTACAGGCTTTACAGCAAGCTGCGACTGTCAAACAAGCAAAGAAATTGGTAGAGAAAGAAAAACCTGAAGTTTGGGATGTACTTGACGAAGTAATTCGTGAGCATCCCGTTCTTCTTAATCGTGCTCCCACATTACACCGTCTTGGCATTCAGGCTTTTGAACCTGTACTTATAGAAGGCAAAGCCATTCAGTTGCATCCACTTGTCTGTGCTGCCTTTAATGCTGACTTTGATGGTGATCAAATGGCTGTGCATGTGCCATTGTCACTGGAAGCTCAGTTAGAAGCGCGCGTTTTGATGATGTCTACTAATAATATCCTGCATCCAGCAAGTGGAGAACCAATTATTGTACCATCGCAGGATATTGTTTTAGGTCTGTACTATCTTTCAATAGCTAGTGACGAACAACCCGGAGAGGGTATGGTCTTAGGTTCAGCAGAAGAAGTTCGCCATGCTTTGGATGCAAAAGTTGTTGGGTTGCATACTAAAATAAGAGGCCGTTATACTACATTTGATCAAAACGGTAATAAGATTTCACAAATACACGATACGACACCCGGCAGAATGTTACTGGCTGAACTGCTTCCAAAACGTTCTAGCCTCGATTTTAGTTTGATGAACCAACTGTTGACGAAAAAAGCAGTTTCTAGTTTGATTAATGCAGTTTATCGCGCCTGCGGACAAAAAGAAACAGTTGTGTTTTGCGATCGAATTATGACACTAGGCTTCAATTTTGCATTCAAGGCCGGCATTTCATTCGGCAAAGATGACATGGTCGTACCAGAATCTAAGACTAGCATCGTTAATGAAACTAATACACTCGTTCTGGAATTTGAACAGCAGTATAATGATGGGCTAATCACTAAACTTGAAAAATATAATAAGGTGGTTGATGCTTGGTCTAAATGCACCGATCAAATCGCGAAGGCAATGATGGACAACATTTCTACAGTCCAAAAAGATCGTGCAGGTAAAGAAAAACCAATGAATTCCGTTTACATGATGAGTCATTCAGGTGCGCGTGGTTCTCCAACGCAGATGCGTCAGCTCGCTGCTATGCGAGGCTTGATGGCAAAACCATCCGGTGAGATTATTGAGACGCCAATTATTGCTAATTTCAAAGAGGGTTTGAGTGTTCTCGAGTACTTTAACTCCACACATGGTGCGCGAAAAGGGCTTGCTGATACCGCTTTAAAAACAGCAAATTCTGGATATCTCACACGCCGGCTAGTCGATGTTGCTCAGGACGCTATAATAAGTGAGACAGATTGCGGCACGGATGCAGGTATAAACGTACAGGCTGTTGTTGATGCAGGCCAGGTTCTTGTTACTTTAGCTGATCGTGTTCTTGGTCGAACTGCTGCCGAAGATGTCCTGTGTCCTAAAACTGATGAGCTAATAGTCGCGTGTGGTGAATTGATTGAAGAGCGTCACTCTCACGCTATAGAGCAAGCTGAATTGCAAGAAATCCGAATACGTTCAGCTTTGACTTGTGAAACTAAGATTGGTGTTTGTGCCAAATGTTACGGCCGCGATTTGGCACGTGGTACGTTAGTAAATATAGGCGAAGCAGTGGGAGTAATTGCGGCGCAATCCATTGGTGAACCTGGTACACAGCTGACTATGCGGACTTTCCACATTGGAGGTGCTGCACAAGTTAGTGACACATCCATTATGGAGTCTAACTTCAATGGTAAAGTGCTAATCAAGAATCGAAATGTTGTAAAAAATAGTCGTGGCGATTTAGTTGCTATGGGCCGTTCAATGGCACTAACAATTATTGACCAGACAGGGAAAGAACTCGCAACTCAAAAAATCAGCTATGGCTCGCGTTTACTTGTTGATGAAGGTGATACTGTAACACGCGGCGCTCGCCTCGCCCAATGGGATCCTTATACACGTCCAATCCTAACTGAAGTGGATGGAGTAGCTCACTATGAAGATCTGGTTGAAGGAGCTTCTATGCGAGAACAGACAGATGACGTTAAAGGTACATCAAATCGCGTAGTAATTGATTGGAGAGCTTCGCCTCGTGGTTCTGATCTCAAGCCCGCAATACTTGTGAAAGATAAAAACGGCAGGTCAATAGAAGTAGCGCGTGGTGGTGATGCACGTTATTTGCTCTCTAACGAGGCTATTCTTTCTGTTGATCCTGGCCAGGAAGTCAGGGCTGGCGATGTTTTAGCACGAATCCCAGTAGCATCGGCCAAACAAAGTGACATTACAGGTGGATTGCCTCGTGTCGCTGAGCTGTTTGAAGCACGACGTCCTAAGGACCACGCAATAATCGCAGAAATTTCTGGAACTGTCGAATTTGGTAAGGATTATAAGAGCAAACAACGTATTTCTATACTCCCACAACACGAAGATGTGGAGCCTGTCGAATACCTTATTGCTCGAGGAAAAACCCTATCCGTGCAGAATGGAGACCATGTTGAAAAAGGAGACTATATATACGACGGTCATCCGGCTCCACATGACATTTTGGCTATTAAGGGAGTTGAGGAACTAGCGAACTATTTAATTAATGAAATTCAATATGTTTATAGGCTACAAGGCGTTACGATTAATGATAAGCACATTGAGGTTATTGTACGTCAAATGCTACAAAAGGTTGAAATAACTGATTCTGGTGACACAGAGTTTCTGAAAGGTGAGCAGGTTGATCGGATTGAATTTCAAGAGAAGAACACTAATTACGAACTCGAAGGCAAGCGTCCAGCAACTGCTCAGCCAGTACTTCTTGGTATTACCAAAGCTTCATTGCAAACTCGTTCATTTGTTTCTGCCGCATCTTTTCAGGAAACGACGCGTGTTCTTACCGAAGCCGCAGTTGGAGGTAAGACCGATACTCTCGAGGGTCTTAAAGAAAACGTAATTGTTGGTCGACTTATTCCAGCAGGCACGGGTGGCATGCTACGTAGTATTCGTCGAGTTGCAGCAAGGCGAGATGAACTTATTGCTAAGGAGCGGAATCCTTCCAAGAGCATTGGTGAGAAAGCAATTCTCGTTGAGAAGATTAGTGATGACAAAGAAAACCAATATTTTGGGATTGATAATCCTGAGATATAAAATGGTGTTACATTCTTTGTTCTTATACTCTTATAATAAAGTATCGTGTTTGGTTCAGATTATCTCTGAACCAGATAACTTGATGCGGTTTTGATTTTTATTTACGACAGTACAGTTCATATGTATCTTATTTTAATACTATTTTTGCAAACGGAAGCTCTTTTTGACAAAAATATAATTAGTCAATATCTAGCTCTTTCGAGCGAATTGATTAAAGCTTTATCATTTTAGAACAGTCTAGTTAATGTGCTCTAATTATCTGCCACTATCTTTGCATCGAAATGCCGATTATAACTTATAGAGACTGTTATCTCTTAGAACTCAGTGTTTTACCTTTAACAGTAGCAATTATTTTGCATTATAATATCTATCGATATTGGAAACAATAGTTGTAATAACGAAATGGTCTAATACTCTAGCCAAATCTGGTAGGTATTACATTAATATCATATGTACATTCCTGAGTTGTGACTAGTATGTAATTGCTATATTTCTGCGCTGCGAGTGCGTCATTAAACATCAGGTTTATACTTTGGCTGGCTTCATGATGTAGATCTTAATGGGGTATGCTCTAGTAAGCATATCAACGTCGTAGCAATGAAATCAATATTACACTTGTGATTTCTCAAGGATAGAAATGTGGTTGCAGAAAGGAATTCGTCGAGTTAACCTTAGAACTTTAGATTCTAGAGATTCCAATCTAGTAAATGCAGGATGTAAAATATTTCCTTAACAGGTTGCGGTCAAAGGTTGGGCAGAGACAAGCGTCTTTAATGCTTTAGAGCTTACTCGCTGTTTCCGGAAAGCTAACACTACATCTATAATTAAAGATGATATCATTCGAGATAGGATCTTAAAAGGCCTTAGCTTGAAAGAAACAGTGAGATTAGCTTTTGTTACTTCTATGTTTGTGATTGCGCCTGTCAGCTTTGCTTCTGCTAACGACACATGCAGACTTTTATGTCCAGATTACAATAAATTGGCAACTGCCATTACAGGACGCCTTATATTATGGTCGCCTCAAACCAACTGAAACTCTTGCCTCAATTGCAGTTAAACGGAGAGTATCATGAAAATAACACTGATTTATGCATATTGGCCAAATCAGCCTTTTGAGGTGACCTGGTGTGATTTGCCATGGGCAATCAGAGATGCAGGCCTAGCTAAACGTTTGCGCGATGAAGGACACGAAGTTCGTGAAAGTATTGTGGTTTCAGAGGAAAGTTATCCGGAAGAGTTGCGATCTGGATTTATTTTAGCAGGGAAGATTGCATCTGAAATCCGTCAGGCTCGAATCCAGGGCGAATTACCAGTTACTCTATGTGGTAGTTGTTCACTTGCTTCTATATCTAACATTGCTGCACTTGATAGTAAGCACACTGGTGTAGTATGGTTTGATGCTCACCCTACTCTGAACACACCAGAAACAACGACTAGTGGTTTGTTTGAAGGTATGGCTCTTGCAGCTGCTGTGGGTCTTGCCTGGTATGGAATGTGCCGTCAACATACAAAGCTTACTTCTTTTGTCTCATTTGAGAACATTGTATTTTATGGAGTTCGAGCAATGGACACTGCCGAACAGGCACTTATTGAAATGCATGATATCCCAATTATGAATTCAGCTCATGATATCAATCAACATCTAATTACAGACTCTAGACCTATCTACGTCCACCTTGATATGGACGTACACGATGGACTTGCAGTTCGTACCAACGAATTTGCAGTACCGAATGGACCAAAAGTAGAAAGTGTTCGTAGGGTATTATCTGGTCTAAATAATGTTTCAGCTCTATCAATTACAGGGCTAGATCCAATTTCTAATGATACAAGCAGAGTAAGTAGAATTGCAATAGAGCATATTCTTGCTATTGCTGATGCAACTGAATCCTATAAATCAAAGAGTCAAGCTTGATACTAAAATATCTACAATCAGGATCTATTAATTGCTGATATATTTTTACCTGTACTAGTCGCAATTTTATAAGAATTTATACCATCTAATATGCTAAAGAGGTGTTGTGTTTTGTAAAAGGTGAGATGCTGCTGACATAGATATTTCGATATAGCATTCAGAGAAATTTATTATTTCTCTAATAAAGGTCATAGTATACTCGTATGTGTTTGCGTGAACGCATTAGATGCAGATGACACAGTAGCCTTATATCTTATGGTATATTTAAAGGTATGCTAGTGTCATTTTAACCGCTTCTTATCTTAACTCGGTAGATATATGATTTCAGAGGTTTAATAGTGCATGGTAGATCTCATTTGAGATCAGATTTAAATATTATGAAATAATGCTCTACCATAAAAGTTAATAGATTGATTTCATAAAATTTAAACACAAAATAATTTAATACTTCGTGGAGAAGTATTAAATTGCAATTGACACGAGTACATAGACAATGAATAGGTTAGATGTTCAAGTGAATCTTGTCAGATTTGTTATTCCATCAAGCAAATATTAATTTGTTCAGATAGATAATTTAATAAAGAGCAGTTTAATTCTGAGTCATTGATTTCCGCAATTCACACAATTACGATAAATATCGTAAAAAGTGATTTTTATGTTACATCAATAACTTTAGTATTGTATGTTTTTGAGATTTTTCCTTCTATATGAAAATCTTAACGTAAAGATAAGCATAAGTCTCGTATCTGTAAGAATTTAATTTATAGTACATAGCATGATCCGTAGATTCGACTTTGTACTCATGTTGATGAACACTTATCAAATTTACGAAATCACGATGGTATCATTACAGCATTATCTAGCCTAAGATAAGGAAAATTAACTGCCATTTGACTTTGCTTTATATATTAGTTTATTTAGCATTATAGTGCAAAAAGGTCTGCTCGGTCTAAAAAGTAGTTTTGTTTCAATAATTTATTTTGATTGCTATTTATAAAAGTGTGCATTATATGTCGCATGTACCTTGGTCTGCTGAAATTGTTGACCCTTACAATAGGAAAATTTCTTATCTGCGCCTTTCTGTTACGGATAGGTGCAATCTTCGTTGCATCTACTGTATGGCAGAAGGAGCAACATTTATTCCAAAACAGTATGTACTTACACTAGATGAACTAGACTGGATATGTGCAGTATTTATTAAAAAGGGTGTAAAAAAAATCCGCATTACAGGTGGAGAGCCTTTTATGCGTAAGAATATTATAACTCTTTTTCAGAAACTTGGCAGACATTTGAAGACTGATGCACTGCATGAACTAGCAGTGACGACAAATGGTAGTCAGCTGTCGCACTATGCTAGAGAACTCTTTGAGTGCGGTGTACGACGTATAAATGTATCTTTAGATACCTTAGATCAATATAAATACTCAAAGATCACACGCTATGGTGACCTTAGTAAAGTTCTTTATGGCTTAGAAATTGCAAAAAGCTTTGGTCTTAAGATTAAAATTAATACAGTAGTGCTCAAAGGTTTTAATGATTTAGAAATTAATGATCTGATTTATTTTGCTCACGACCATGGCTTTGATCTAACGCTTATTGAAAAAATGCCTCTAGGTAATAAAGATAGCCAAAAAAATGACCAATATTTATCAGTATCACAACTTCGAAACAATTTAAGTAAGAGTTGGAGGTTTGAAGATATTTCCTACCGTTCTGGTGGGCCCGCTAGTTTTGTTAAAGTAAGAGAAACTGGTGGCCGCTTAGGTTTTATAACACCTATAACAAATAATTTCTGCATAGGGTGTAACCGTATTCGCCTAAGCTGCACAGGAAAAGTGTATACTTGCTTGGGACGAAAGAATGCATATGATCTTGGTGCGCTCATTCGTACGAGCACTACACAAGAAGTGTTAGACGCTGCTATCGATGAGGCTATTAAGCAAAAGCCAAAGGGTCATTATTTTGCTTTCAATAATGTAGTGAAATCTAATTTAACATATCGAGATATGAATTCTATAGGTGGCTGAACCTTGTAGCTCTACAATATATAACAGTTAAATTTTGAAAGAGACCAAGTATCTTTTTAAAGATCTATAATTTTAACATTATTATTACAAGTATGGTATAGGTAACTTGGGATAAGTTGCTTAAGTTTAATAATTTTATATTGGATAGCATTTTTTCACTTGAAGTTTATCTAAAGTATAATAAAGACTACGTACATTTATTTTATTATATACTAAAGCTTATATTGACACATACTTAACAACCTAGTGGTGTCAATGATTTTAACTTCAAATAATTTAACCTAATAAGGTTAATATAATAGTTAGCTAGTATTTGTCTTTTAAACAAGTACTTAGTTAGGCTAACATTATAGCTTATTTCTAAATGCTTGTGCTAGGCGGGCAAAAGCAGATACATCGATGTTTTCAGCCCGAAGATTGGAAGCTATTCCAGCACATTCAAGAAGTTGCTCAGGCTTTGAGATAATTTGCTTAAGGCTAGTGCGTATCATTTTGCGGCGCTGACTAAAAGCAACATTTGTAATTTTTTCTAGGTCGTTTAGTAGACATGATGGCAGTCTAGCAGGTCGAGGAAAAAAAGTTACAATTGCAGATGCAACCTTAGGGGGCGGTGTGAATGCTGCTGGGGGTAAAGTTAGCGAAACTTTAGTTTTGCAACACCATTGGCTTATTATAGACAAACGACCATAGGCTTTGCTGCCGGGAGCTGCCACTATACGCTCAGCCACCTCTTTTTGAAACATCAAGCTCATTCCTGCGTACCAGGGTGGCCAAATTTCTGTATTAAGCCAGCTAATCAAAAGTCTAGTGGCAATATTGTAAGGTAAGTTAGCAATAATCAATATTTCTTTGGTGCACTTATGGTCTTTTAGAAGTTTTGCCCATTGCATATTAAGTGCATTAGCTATTTTGAACTCAAACTGACTTGGCCACCGAGTTCGGATCTCTTCAAGAGCTAATCTAAAACGATCATCTCGCTCAATAGCTATTACACGTTCTGCACCTCCGTTTAGTAATGCGCGAGTTAGTCCTCCAGGGCCAGGACCTACTTCGATTATAGTTTTTCCAGATAACTTACCACAAGAAAAAGCTATTTTGGTCATAAGGTTAAAATCGAGTATGAAATTTTGCCCTAGACTCTTATGAGCCTTTAGACCGTGGGAACGTATTACCTCAGACAATGATGGCATACCATCTGCAGCAATTCTAGTATATGTATTAGAGCTATGTCGTGTAGCCATGAGGACCCGTATATATAGTTTGCTTAAAAGTAGTTAGGTCCAACTTCATATAAATCTCATTCAAAATAGATATTTGTCTCAGGGCTGTATAGAACGTAGAAGCTTTAAAAATGAATTATAGTTTAGATGGTGGGAGTAAACCAATATATTTGCACATAGACGATTTGCTTTACAATTTATAGTTTATTAGAAATACAGATCAACGATATTCTATGTGCGCATCACGTTTCAAGTCTGTTAGATAACGACGTCCCATTATATTAAACTCCCTGCGTTGCAATTCAGATTTTACTCTGTCCTTTGTTGTCATAGTGTCACGCTGACATACAGCATATAATACTACACCTTCTTTTTTTATTAAGGGCGAAAGCATTTCACCATTTCGTGCTTTTATCATCAGGCTGCGTGCTGGCTCTTGTATTTCATCTACGGAAATTAATCCTAGATCCTGAAAGACCCCTCGCGATATATCTTTTATTAAAAGGTTAGTAGAACGGCAGTCACTAAACCGAGCTTTAAGACGTTCACCTTCTCGTAACCTTTCTTTTAACTCAGTTTGTTTGACGTTCGGTGGCAATCTTAGAACTAACTTATGGACTCTCAGCTTAATGTTATTTTTAATACTTTCCTTTGCAATAAAATCGTCAACCTCAGCCATACTGACTGATATTGAACGACCAAATCTGCGGCGAATAACACGACCCCATGAGAGTTGAGCTCTTATCTTGTCTTTAAAAGTTTGAGCACCAACTCCATTTTTCCTGAGGTTAGCCAAGAATTGTTCAGATTTAAGTTTGTTTCGTTTCGCGATTCCTTCAAGTGCACGGTCTACTTCATCAGGGCTTGCTAATACATTCAAGCGCTGTGCTTCCTGCATTTGTAGTCGTTCTTCAATTAATTCTTTCTGTGCACGCTTTTCTTGAGCAGGAAAAACACTCGCTTTTGCTGATAATAACGCTTGGCGTTGAAGTAGTTTAGCAAAGGATTTTTTACGTTCTTCGAAGATAGAAAGAATTTGATCACGAGATTTATAAGGATGGCTTCCAATTATTTCATCGAGGATCTTACGTAACTTCTCTGTAGTTGATTTTTGTTTAATTAAAGCTCTGAAGTGAGCCTGAGCTTTTTTTGTAATACTATCCGAATTAATACTCATAAAATGTGTTCGCTGATCAATTTCATGGTGGGTAATTGGCTCGTCGTTTACAAGTATCGCAACGGCATGCTTTTTGTGCGTAAGCGTTTTATCTTTATAATTAGAACGCACTTTCGAAACAGACTGGATATGCTGACGTATTCTCGATTGCGTCGGTAATGGTGGCTCTTTAACATTAGTACCAGATATATTTGATCCTGATAGAGGGGAGACTGTGTCTGATGATGGATATGAATTATTTATTGTGGATGAGGGAACATTTACTATCAATCCTGGTATTTCACTTTCATGTGCATATACAGGTTCAAATTTGACAAAAGCTTCGATTAAAAATAGGATTAGAATTTTGTATGGTGATCTAAATATTTTTATGGTTGCAACCTTTTTTTTTTTCATTGAGATTAGGTTATATTTTTCACAGAAAGTCATTATCAGCTTTGCCTTTAACAACAAGAAGGTATCAAGGTTGATTAACAACTAAAGGTCACATAAATTAATTTTACATGCTAGAAAGATAATTGATAGAAAATTATTGCAGACCTGGTGACTGTGTTAATCTTAATTAAATTAATGAACTATCTAAATTAGTGTGACCAATAGTTTCCTCTATGTGTATGCTAATTAATTAATAGTTAGGAATAATAAAACTATAGCACTATAATTTATACAATTCATTTCCATGTTTTAACCAATGAATTGAGACGACTGCTCAATCAATGCCTGCTGCTATAAATGGTTACAGACACAAGCATTCTCATATAAAGGCTAACGCACGAGTATTTCATCAAATATTAGTATAGCAACAAAAATTGGCAACTAGCAGAAGTACGTAATTAACGCATTTTTAGCACATATAACCAATTAAGTTTAAAATTTCCACATATGTACTTGTATCAATTTAATCTTAAAAATAGGAAACATAACTCTAAATACACGCCTTAAAAAGCATATATAATTTTATTAAAAAATGTTTCACCCCTTAACTGAGCTTCTAATATCACAGATATAATGAAATTAGAATAAGGTAAAATTTAGTCTTTTTACTGGTCGGAGCGGCAGGACTTGAACCTGCGACCCCCAGTCCCCCAGACTGGTGCGCTAACCAAACTGCGCTACGCTCCGTAATTCATGCATGCACTTATTTTTCTTCATAGTCAACTGTTTGTGGCACTATCAATTACGAGCTTATATGGCTTCTGTAACGAGATCTTTATTTCAGCACTCCTGAATACTGCAATGTGTTTAGACACGAAATTTATACCTTAATATCTTTAATTCCTGTTAGGTGGTGTCTTTCAATTCGAAATTAATTTTAATCACGGGTTTAGTAGTTAAGCTCTTTCATTTTGACTTTTATGATGGCATGTGAGTATTGCAGAAATTTTATCAAGATCATTTTCAAGTATTATTCAAATTAAGAGCTACCTAAAAACTAAAGCTCATATTTGAAGACCCATTGTTGATTATAATATGATAAAAAAAGTAAGCCGCAAAATTTCTTCAAAACCTAAGCGAAAAAATATTTGTAATACCGTACATATTTTATTGTTACATAATATGTTAAATCTTAAATAAAATGACTTAAGCCATACATTAGTTTTTTCTTTGAAGTTATATTAAACCTTATTGTATAATTTTAAAAAGTTACAATTTAGTGTGCGAAACACACCATATAGTCTAATATGTACTAAATAAAATTGATTTACATGATCACCGTTTACTCACAGTAAAAATATTACACATAGGCTTATCAAAATTTACTATAAATATTAGTAATTCTATTACTAAACCTAGACTATGTATATGTAGGAAATAACTGATTTATTTCTGAATTGTGTTAAAAGCGAATTAGCTATCTATTCATTTAGAAAACATGGATTAAGAGTAATAGTTTAGCATAATTCCCATGACTAAAACTTGAGGAACAGTAACTAGTGGTAACGCTAAAGCAATTTTCCACGATCTGGTGGTATCTTTAAGACACATCACTTCAGTGTAATCCGTCGCTACTCCTGCCATTAAGAAAGTAAAACTGTTACCTGGGGAAGAAGCTTTTGTCATTAGATCGGCTGCAATTGGAGCTGAACCTTCAGAGCATACTTCTATAGCAGTTGCTGTTGCCGCAGTTATAGTGATCCCAACTAACGTTGGACCAAACCAATCAGAAAATATATGAGTTGGTATAACCGCTCGTATTGTTGACGCGATTACAACACCGAAAAGCAACCAACGCAGCATTATTCGAGAGCCTGCTAAACCACTCTTAACTACAAGGAAACATCCTCTCCAGCTAAAATGCTTTTTGTCAACCCAAGTCAGGAATATTTTTGGGAAGGTAGTGCATGTTAAATTTGTGCCTATGTTCATTCGAGCAGGATTTTCAGGCAAATAGTTTCTAGCTACTAAAGTGTCGAATGTCCAGCCTGTAACAAACGCAATTAGTCCGGAAAGAATCACAAATACTATCGTGTACCAAAGACCGATCAAACTAACTAGGATTACAGTAAGACTTATCGAATTCCATGGACTAGCTAAAAGAAAAGCGACTGTTTGACCTATTGTTGCCCCACGTTCATACATCTTCATACCAATCATAAGGACCCCGTGGCTACACAAGTCGAAGAACAGACCAGCTACGATGGCTCGTAAAATCCCTGTTGTACGTCTTTTGCCAGCTAGTGCTTTAATAATTATGTCTCGCGGGACTTGATCAAGTAATCCAATAGATATGATACCTAATATTATCCCCCACCACATAGAATTTATTAATTCAAAAGTGCCCGTAGTGAAATGTATCAGGGCTGTATTATGAAGATAAACATCTTGCTTGGTATTAGAAAATATATGTGTAGTGTAACCCATTACAACTAGTGCTGAACTACATAGTAGCATCCAATCGATATTTTTTGAGGTATTAATATTAGATTTAGAAGAACAACAGGAAGTTCGAACCATTGAATGCACAGTATCAGCCGACTTAGTTTTGTTATTAATTTGTTTTTTTGCTTGCTTCATGATCTCTCAAAACCTCTATGTTTTAAAAATGCGCATTTGTATAAGTGACTAATATCATTCATGAACACTATTTTCACTTTTGGTAAGAGCACTAACCATAAGACTTTAGCAAATGATCTGCGAAACCTTAATATACTTTGGACATGTAACTGTCCGCACATTCTATAGGCATGACATGAAGTTAAAACATTAAGCTGTGAATTATAAATGTACATGTCTCATACAACTAAAAATATCGCTAAACTTAGATACTTATGAGACTTTAAAACTAGTAACTAAAGACAACATTACTTAGAGTTAAAACTGTTACAGATGTAATGGCGCTCTAAATTAATTATGCATAAGAAAGTGCTGTACACTCCATTATCGGATAAAAACTATGAACTTTAATCACTCAAATAGCAAATAAATGGTATTAACAACACAGTATTACTTGGGATACAACACAGTCTAATCACTTCTATTCAAAATTAACTAGGTTGATAACGTAACAGGATTAGGATTTACTTCTAACATGTAATCGTGAAGCATATTTTCAGTTATTTGACTTGGTTTAAAGGTATATTGCCCAATATCTTTAATTGCTGTTACTTCTGCTGCTGTACCAACCATGAAGCACTCCTCAAAATCATCTAACTCTTCTGGCATTATAACACGGTCTATGCATTTATAACCGCGCTTTGCAGCAAGCTCTATAATGGTTTGTCGCGTTATGCCATCGAGAAAGCAATCGGGTTTAGGTGAATGTAGTTCCTGTCCACGTACAAAAAATATATTACCACTAGTACATTCTGCTATGCGTCCTCTCCAATCAAGCATCAGAGCTTCAACACAGCCTAGTCTTTCAGCACGATTTTTCTCAATTGTGCCGATCATATAAAGTCCCGTTGCTTTAGTCTTTACTGGGGCTGTCAAAGGATCGGGACGGCGATATTTCGCCCAACACACTCGGATTCCTTTTAGGCGTTCTTGAACGGGAAAATAAGAATCCCAATCCCAGGCAGCAATCGCAATATTTGTCCTACCATTACGCGCTGATACTCCCATCGTATCACTTCCACGCCAAGCTATCGGGCGCACATAACAATCAGAAAGCTGATTCTCTATAACTACCTGTTGAGTTGCTTGATTTATTTCCTGTACCGTGTAGGGAATCTCAAAATCTAATTCTCGAGCACCATCAATCAGACGTTGAGAATGGTCGGTAATTTTATATATTTTACCATTGTATGCCCGCTCTCCCTCAAACACTGCGCTAGCATAGTGTAAACCGTGAGATAGCACGTGAAGTTTAGCTTCTCGCCACGGTACTAAGTCTCCATTTAACCAAATTAATCCATCACGATCATCATAGGGAAGCATGTCAGACATAAAATCTTGAGTCCTAGTATAAAGAAAACATGTGTTCTCATTATTAAAATTTTGCAAACTTGAAGTTCTAAGTAAACTAATCAAAAACCATTAGCAACAGACTTAGACAATTCATGATATACACTTTTCAAGCTAGCTATCAAATACTACAAATTGTTTCTATAAATTTGGAGTAAATTTATGCACTAATCGCTGATTTGATGTAAGTTATTTACAAAAGGCAAAAATGTAGGTGCAATAGTGCTAAATAACATATATTATTTAGTACTATCTACATGTGTAGATCTTACAGCTAAGGTTTTCTTATACTTGATATATAATCCTTTTAGTAGAGATCAATTTTGAATATCATATTTTTGATCGTTGTGTAGGATAGATCGTTTCTAAATAATTAGTAAAACTCTATGTTGTAAGACATAGTCTTATATGAGATTTAAAAAAGCTAAGAAAGTAGTCGAGTTGAGTATAAACTTTGAAGACATTCAAAGATGAAAATCACTCTATTCCAAAGAAAAAAATTAAAAATTCTTCATTTCATCAATAATACTGATAATTTTTATTTCGTTGTTCTAGTGAAGTATATAAAAAAAATTAATAGTGATTGTTTAATGTTGTTTATCATAAATATCATTACAGAATCTCCTAATCATTTACACTACGCTTTCATTATGGATGGTGATTAGTGTTTTACAACTTGTCTGCTTTCTGTCCTTCTAACAAGGCGTTTGGGTTGTTAAATCAAGGTAATCTTTGTGGCTGTGATTAGGATAATTCAAAGATTAGTCTGTTATGAGTTGTTTTTAGAAACAGATGATATCTGGTGAAATGGATAGGATTCGTTCGTGACCTATAAAGTATATTATATGTTCGACATACATTTGAACTTCAAGTAAGAATCCTGTGGTTCTCCAAAAATCTGTACAGACTGCGCGGAGACGATCAGAGCAATAATGGGAATTAGATGTGTTCAAATTGAAATTTAAGATCCTAGATTAGGACAAATCTTTCTTATTAACATTTGATATATTTTGTTAAATATGACGTTAGTGCTTTATATTGATCGTACTTACTGAAGATCAAAAAGTTTTAACTGCTTTTGATCTTGGCCTCGAGTCTCGCGCGCAAGCTGTTCAATACGATTAAACGGCACCTGTTCAGCCGTTATGAGTGAACGTTGCGCTTTCATCGACCTAACAAGACCTTCCTGCACCAGATGAAACTGCCCAACGGTCTGATGCGGCAAAACATTGGCAGGATCCAGACCACTCTCAGCCTGAAACGCTGCTTTAAGTTTACGTAATGCAGTGTCTTCACGAACACGTCCAATAAACCATGATGTAATTTGATCACGAGATTTGTAATCGAGATCACCGGGTGATTGAGTGGCAAGTATTAGCCCAAGGCCTGCAGAGCGAGCGCGCTTTAGTAAACTTTGAAGTGGCTCAGCAGTTGCGGGTTTGGAATTTGCCGGAATGTAAAGATCTGCTTCATCAAACATTACTACAGCTTGCAATTCATCATTTGGGTTTCTTTGACAAAAACGGAGTGTTTCTGAAAGGAATTGGGAAACCCAAAATAAAATATTTTCGTTATCACCTAAAAAGCCAGTGTAAATAATAGATAAGCGCGTGCGGCCAGGCCTCGCGTAATCTCCAAGTCCTAAAAGTGAATCCATACTAAGGCTTTCACCGCATGTATCGAATAGTGCTGCATTACGATATCGCAAACTATCTAACTGTGCGACCAGATCACGGCGTATTTTACCTGAAGGATCCATGCGTTGAGTTGAGTCGGAGAGCTCAGGATCCTCATCTTCTAAAAATGTTATCAAATCCGTCAGTGACACCTCATTGCTAGAGCGCGAACCTAAAATGCGAAGTGCTACTGATAAAGTCCCTGACTGTTTTTGATGCATGGCCGATTTTTTCATATGCAGCATATCACCTAGTGCTACAGCCGATAGGTTTGCTAGTAACTGCTGCTCATAACTTGGTAGCTCTCCGACCCCATTTGGAAGTAACGTAATAGAAATAGGCCGGCCTGATGAACGACCTGGAGTATAAACTGCAACATCGATAGCTTCACCTAACCTTTCGCGCTCCAAAGCACGTTCTGAAGATTCATCTTGGACAGCTCGCCATACATCTGGATTCGCGTAACTGCAGAGATCACCTTTACGATCTATGAGAACAGCAGGAATGCCATGAGCTAAAAATTGTTCAATCAGGCTCAATGCTAATGTTGTTTTACCAGAACCAGAACCACCTAAAACTGCTGAGTGACGTTTCATAACTCCTTTATTCAATGTGATCGGTCGATTGGCATGTAGCTCACGACCAGCAAATATACTATTTGTATTACAACCGTTTTCATCAAGTAAAATAGATATAGGTACATCGTCATTATCTGCAGGAGGCGATGGTAATGAAGGTGCATTGCCCCAGCCAAGCCAATCTGCCCATGGCGCACCTGAGCTAGTTGCAGTTTTTTCGCCAGGAATCATTGCTGGTAGATGGGATTGTGACTCTGGAGCCGAAGGTAGGAATTGCTGATTAATGTCCTCGACTAAAGAAGATGGAATCTCGGGATGGGAAGTGAATTTCAGGGCAGTGTCTTTAAGGCCTTTACTCATTAAAGGCTGCCCAAGTAGGTCAAGGCGCAAAATGTGAACAATCAAACTTAGACTAGATAACATTTTAGCATACGAAAACCACTCGACAAAACCAGGATCATTACTATGATGACTATAAAAATTTTGTATCATCAAGAGGTAAATCCATTCTGAAATCGGGACCAGTGTCGGACGCCCCCCAGATTCGCGAAATTTACTGTAAGCCTGAGCTGTTTGATTTTTACGCTTAGGTGGAAATTCACTAGAGCGCAACATAAAACACGCCTGATCGCTCATGGTGCTCAAAACTTTATCAAGCTGTCGTTTAAAACCACCACCTTGAGTAGGGCGATTACATAAGTAAACACGTGAACGATATATATGACTTGTTGGATGCTTAACCAACACATCCATTGCTGGTAAGTCGTCTGATATATCTAATGTTTCAATAGTAACACTTATGTCTCCTTGCCATTCTTCAGACACTAGATTAATACTTGCCCTCAGAAGATCCAATAAATCCTTATCTGCGTCAGACAGCTCAGCATCAAACGCATTACAAAAGTGGTCCCACATTTCAGAGTAATCATGCTTAAAATGTGACGACTTCTCTTCGCTGTCTGCTGCTAGTCCAAGCGCAGCTGCAAGCTTAGAAATAAACCCTGTTTCTCTTGCAGTTAAATATTTATCTTTAGTTAAAGCCTTGTTTTTATCCGGATGAGCATGCTTTGATGGATTTTCAGCAGTTTTTCTCTGTTCATTAACTCGAGAGGGAATTTGATCTGTCTGCAGATATGTTTGGGCATGCTCAAGTAGTCGTCTTGTAGTAAGCCCAGAAAACTCTTCAAAAAATTTTGCCCCGAAAATAACATTGGCGTCAGGTGAAATTGTAAGATCCGTGTGTTTTGAAACTTCAAATTCTAATCGTTTTTCAATGATCTGATGAGCCTCAGCTGAAGTGCGTTTCTCGTTCAATGCTACAGGACCTGCTTTTTCTATACGGTCGATATAAGATTGATGTAAAGCAGAACGAGCTTGCTTGTAGAATTCTTCAAGGATAGTGACAATTATAATTGCATTCGGCACACGACTTGCGATTTGCATTAAGTTGCTCATAGCCTTTACAAAGCGATCTTGTGAATCCTCAAAATTACGCAAGTCTTCTAATTGATCTACACAAAAAACAAGAGCAGAATCATCAACAGCTGAAGCAATAGCACCTAACGCTTCGATAATTTCGAAAGCGTGACTGTCGCCAGTATTAGCATCTAGTGCTCGAACACTACTTCCACTGAGTTCATTTAATTCCCGGGCACATAAGTATTGGCGAATTCTCTGATCTAAACGCGGATCACGCCTCGCTAGATAAAGCAGTGCTCTGATGACATTTATGTCTAGCTCCTTACCTGCAAATCGCTGACTTACTACAATATCATCCCCTAAATTAAGAACTAAAATTGCGAGTTCAGTATCGTCAAGCGTAGATTCTCGTAGTTTTTTACTCTCTTCAATCGGTAAAGTAGAATCAATCATAAGTCGAGACAGACGCGCAAGACCGCTTTCGGTTGATCCGGTCTTTAGACCGTCAGGGTCGTAAGGTTTTTCCAAGGAATGGATCAACCTTCGTAAAAAATAATCTGGATAGCTAGAAATATCAGGTGTCATCTGAGCATAACCAAAATACGCCATAAATTTTCGATGCGCACCAGTGCGTAATGCCCGAATTAAATGAGTTTTACCTGCACCAGATTCTCCGTGGAATAGAAGAATACGTGGTTGACTTGCAGCCTCACCAGCTGCTACTAACTTTAGAAGATCATCAAATTTGTCGCGAGCCACGTGATGTATACTTGGCACGTCTGCAGGGTCGGCTTGCCATATGTCGTCTTCCCACGTTATAGAATTTTCAAATGCGGCAGCTAGCTTACTTGAAGTGGATACTTGTTGTATTGCAACCTTCATTGACAATTCATTCCAGCATTAGCCGGATCCCTCAACATTAACTGGGTTTTAACTATTAGCTTTTTACACCTGATTAATGAGATCAAAGAAACTGTGAGTGTCGCTTGAAGAACATAAATTTATGATACGATATTACGATATACAGAGCACTCTCAAGTTCTCGTTTTTACTACGACACTTTTATACTATTTACATTAGCTACTAAACGCATTAACAAAGACGTATAGCAAGCAAATGCAGTTGGTACGTAAGATATCAACCTACATATCTTTTTTTGAGATTCTTTGAGTCTTACTTTCAATAGCTAACTTGTTAAAGTAATCACACAAAAAAGTTTGAACTTGTTTCCAATAAGACTTACATCAGTGAATTCATAGAACCATTCAAACAGCTTGTACTGTCACGCTATAACAAGGTGATTTTGCTTCAAAATTATACGAAAAACTTCAGGCGCAAGGCAGAACTTAGTAAAGCGCTAATATACACGTCTCGTTTAAACAACACTTTGCTTATCACTAAAGCTTGCAACGTAACATAACACAAAACAATGTTGCTACTATTGCACAGAGCACGCATAGGTAACTTTTTTCAGAATTCCTGGTATCTTACATAAGTATATATACATCAGAAATGTATTAATCAACACGAATCAATGTAACTTTATTTATATTACAATGATTTGCTGTCAAAAGTCCAATACTGTGCAGTAAGATGATAAAAACACCACTAGTTATACAATAAATCAACATTATCGTTAGGAATTAGAATTAACTATTAAATTTGTATATATACAAGTTAACTTTGGTATATTGTTGCCAAAGCTAAAGCAGCAATACCTTCACGTCGCCCTGTAAATCCTAAGGTTTCAGTAGTAGTTGCTTTCACTGAAACTTTTTTGCGTTCTATTTGCAGAATACTAGCTAATCTTATACACATTTCGTTACGGTAAGGATCTATTTTAGGAGCTTCACATACAATAGTAATATCGACATTTAGTATGTGCCCGTTATGCTTCGCAAGTTGTTCTGCGGCGTGCTGCAAAAAAATATCCGAGGAAGCTGATCGCCATTTATCATCAGATGGTGGAAAATGATAACCTATATCACCCTCGCTTAAAGCTCCGTAAATTGCATCTGTAAGCGCATGCATTGCCACATCTGCGTCAGAATGGCCCTTCAAGCTTTGATTGTGAGGAATTCGTACACCACATAACCAGACATGGTCTCCAGAAGCAAACTTATGAACGTCATAACCTTGACCAACTCGAATTTGTGATGTTGTAGGTTGCAAATATTCTTCAGCTAAGACAAGGTCTTCTGCGGTTGTTATTTTAAAGTTCGTTTGGCTGTTTTCCACAAGGCTAACTCTCATACCATGAAACTCTGCAACTGAGGAATCATCTGTAAAATCAGTTTTTGTTAATTTTCTGGCATTACGGTGTGCGCTAAGAATTTTAGAAAACATAAAAGCCTGTGGCGTTTGTGCTCGCCATAAATTCGAGCGATCTACTGTTGATTCAACTGTACATGATTGTCGTTGCGATTTTTTCAAAGTGTCATAAACAGGATGTGCTGCTATTGCCCCTTCGGCTTTATCTAGTGCAGCAATTACAGCTGAAATCGTGTGTGGTTCAACTAAAGGACGGGCAGCATCGTGAATTACTATAATTGTTGGATTGGCTAGTTGCAAGGCCTTTAGTCCAGCTAGTACTGACTCCTGCCGTGTTGCTCCACCGAAGACAGGTGAGCAAGTGGAATTTTGTATATCTGGTGGTAATGAAGCATAAAGTTCTGTATCATCTGGATGTATCACTACCTGAACTAGATCAATCATCTCATGCTTAAGAAAAGTACGCAAAGTACGTGACAGCATGGCTTCGCCAGCTAATTTAGCATATTGTTTTGGAGTTGGATCACATTTTCGTGCTCGCATGCCACGTCCAGCGGCCATTATTAATGCTGCAATCATGGGCTCTATTTATGTTTTTTGCACTGATAACTGAATTTAAATGTAAGGTCATTTGACAATTTTTTTCAAAATAACTTGCTCTACATAGCAATATCCTGACTTGAAATAAATATCTAGAAGTACTTATTTAAATCTCAAAACTTTTGATAAATACTTTCATAAAAATTACGATTTAACACCAATACTAATATGGTTTTGATCGTATTTGAATTACTTTCTATGTTTTGAATTTACCACTTTCCGAAGTGAAATTTAGTGTGGTAGGAAATATATCTCTAGGTTTTCTGCCGGTGAATATACACATTTATTAGATATATTATGCAATTTTTAAATAGAAGACATGTTACATTCAGGTTAAATACGGTAACACAAGGTGTTTGGATTTGAATTCAAAATTTATCTTTAAAATTTTGAATTATTTAAGGTCATTGCAGCAAATATAAATTTTATGGTTATTATTTATGTTCAGTCAGTTTGAATGTTACACTATTTATGCAACTAAACTGACCAGACTTGCTGCAGCTTTGGATTAGGTGTTAGCATGTTATTCGTCTGTAGATGTAATATTACACAATTTTTTGAGCATCAGACGTATTGGGGATTGATTTGCACTATTAAAAATGCCGTAAAGGAACGGTTTTCTAGGATTTTACTTGACTATAATTACATATGCCGTGTTGCAATAAGTCTTATTTCTGTTTTTCGTATGAAAAATATTAATAAAGTATTTTTACTTAGTTACAATGCACTGGTTTCACTCAAATTCTGCAAATGCATTATATACTCCAAAATAATGCTTGATAAGATTTTTAATGACTCAATGAATAAGTGCAATTCATACATAGGGCAGGATGTGACTGAGCCACTTAACGATTTGATGAAGCGCATTAAGAACTGTGAGGTTGCAGAATGACCTTACATGCTAACAAAACAATCAGGAAAACGTCTAATGATACAGCACAGGAAATAAATGATTATGGGGTCATCCTCGAAGCTATTCCCCATCCTCTAATTCTAATTGGTGTGAATGATAGGATTGAATTTGCTAATCACTCTGCTGAACTTTTTCTAGGTGCAAGTGAAACAATTCTGAAACGTGGCCGTCTCCAAGATATTCTTACATTTGGGTGTCCGCTTCTGTCTTTAGTTGATCAGGTTCGCCACAATGGAAAAACAGTCAATGAATATGGCATTAAAATCTTTGTGCCTCGCACCCGCAACACAAGACTTGTTGATGTTTATGCAGGTGTTGTGATCGACGGAACACAGCGAATTTTAGTTGTCGTTCACCAGCGCAGCATGGTGCAAATGATTAAAAGGCAACTCCAGAATCGATCAACAGCAAGGTCAGTATCTGGAATGGCAGCTATGTTGTCTCATGAAATCAAAAACCCTCTGTCTGGGATTCGTGGTGCAGCACAATTGCTTGAACCGCAGTTGTCCGAAGAGGATCGCGGATTGTCGCAATTAATTTGCGAAGAGACTGACAGGATACTCGTGTTACTTGATAAAATGGAGGCATTTGGGGAGCATTGTCAGCTATCCCGAGAACCCGTTAATGTACACACAGTTCTAAAACATGTAAGGAAGGTAGCACAAGCAGGATTTGGAAGTACTATCACATTCAAAGAGAATTACGATCCCTCCCTTCCTCCTGTTACTGGAGTACGGGATAGGCTTATACAAGCTTTTCTAAACCTAGTTAAAAACGCTTGCGAAGCGATAATTGAAGCTAACATTCCTGATGGTCAGGTGCAGATATCTACTGCATTTCGCTCAGGTGTTAAGCTAAGACTTCCAGGTAGCGCTCCTCAGACTTCTCTGCCATTAGTTATTGAAATTGCAGACAATGGTTTAGGGATACCAGCTGGATTAGGTGCTCACCTTTTTGATCCTTTTGTTTCGTCAAAGTGTTCTGGGTCTGGTTTAGGTTTATCATTCGTTGCTAAGATTATTGATGATCACGGTGGTACTATCGAATTCGAGCGTTTGGATAAGCAAACAATTTTTCGCGTTCTTATGCCACTTCATGATAGCATGAAGCAATAAATTTGATTGGAGAGCAATAATGGCTAAGGGCACGGTGCTGATTGCCGATGATGACAACGCAATTAGGACTGTTTTGAACCAGGCACTCTCACGTGCAGGCTACATACCTCGAACAACATGCAATGCATCAACTTTGTGGCGTTGGGTACAACAGGGTCATGGTGATGTCGTTGTAACAGATGTGGTGATGCCAGATGAAAGTGGGTTCGAGCTTCTACCCCGTATTACAAATGTTCGGCCAGATCTACCTGTAATTGTAATGAGCGCACAGAACACATTCATGACGGCTTTAACAGCTGCTGAGCGGGGAGCATTTGAATACCTCCCTAAACCTTTTGACCTCAATGAGCTGGTATCAATAGTAGGGCGGGCTATGTTGGAGCCCCCAAATACCAACAGCTTACCCTCTAATGATACTGAAGTTGAAGAGTTGCCATTGATTGGACGCTCACCAGCCATGCAGGACATATATCGTGTTTTAGCGCGACTGATTCAAACGGACTTAACTGTCATGATAAGTGGCGAATCTGGTACAGGTAAAGAATTAGTAGCACGCGTTTTACATGATTACAGCAAACGTCAAAATGGTCCATTCATAGCGGTAAATATGTCAGCGATTCCAAGTGAATTTAGTGACAGTGAACTCTTTGGACATGAAAAGGGAGCTTTTCCAGGAGCTTATACTCGTTATTCAGGGCGCTTTGAACAGGCTGAGGGCGGTACACTTTTTCTTGATGAAATTGGTGATATGCCGATTGAAACGCAGACAAGACTATTACGTGTTCTTCAAGAAGGTGAATATACAACTGTTGGAGGTCTCAAACTTATAAAAACTAATGTTCGGATTATTGCAGCAACTCACCGTGATTTGAAAAGCCATATTCAACAAGGACTCTTTCGTGAAGATCTTTATTATCGCCTAAATGTTGTTCCATTACGTTTGCCTCCTTTACGTCAACGACTTGAAGATATAGGTGATCTAGTACATTACTTTTCTAAAACAGCAGTGCGTGATGGTTTAGATAAGCACGAGTTTCTTCCCGATGCAATCGAACGTCTCAAACTTCATGAATGGCCTGGAAACGTACGTGAACTCGAAAACTTAATTCGCCGTATTTCCGCTATTTATCCACAAGAAAAAATAACTTCTGCCATTATTGAAACTGAATTAGCAGAGACGGGCAAGGAACTTTGTAATTTGCCAGAGCCTACAGAAAACCTCGAACTTGCTGATATAATCGAACGTTATATGTCTCAGTATTTTTCTAGATTTGGAGATGAACTGCCTCCTTCACGTCTATACGATAGGATCATGAAAGAGGTGGAGGTACCACTCATTTCATCTGCTCTTACTGCAACACGTGGCAATCAAATCAAAGCTGCTGAGCTGCTAGGCCTTAATCGAAATACGTTGAGAAGTCGAATCAAAACTTTCAACATTCAAGTAGTTAAAATGCCATCCTTAAAATAACTCGTTGATAAATTTCTCGGGCTTGTCGTTAAAAATTGTAAATCGTCCTAGAATTATCGCATATCAATGTGGGATGCATTTAGCGCACTACACTTTGTCCTTGTATACTTCCCTAACAACTGTAATGCGACTGTGAATAATGAAAAGCTATCATGGAATGAGAATGGCCAAGTTTTTTTATGATTGGGCTACAACTATATATTCCAAATTGTCTAGACTGCGGCTTTATATTTCAATATGGATAAAAAATGTAGCTCCATCTGAAAGTGCTACGGCGTCTAAAAGCCAGGATCATGATAGCTTGCCGATGGCAGAGCCTGAAAGTCCTGCTTTTAGTATTGGACTTATAGTAGTAACACTTTCACTTTTTTCTGGCTTTGCAACATATTTTATTTTGACAGGGTTGACACCTATCGTGCCACATAGCTCTGTCGTATTGGCGGTCCTCTTCACTAACGTTGCTATGATAATTGCTATGATCGTAGTTATTTCATGGCCTATTGGGAATCTATGGCGCGCCTGGCACGATCGTGTTCCAGGGGCGCGTTTACATGGCCGTGTGGTTGGTCTCTTTAGTATTATTGCAGCAATTCCAGCAATTCTTTTGGCAGTCGCAGCTACAACTACGTTTTCACGTTCGTTGGATGGTTGGTTCTCTGTTCGTACCCGGCTAATTATTGAGAATTCACTAAATATTGCTAACGCCTATTTGGTCGAGCATGGGCAAGTAATCCGAACTGATATCATTAATATGGCAAAAGACCTTGATGATTTTGCACAAGTACACGGAGGAAACGAGAAAAAGTTTCGTGCACGTGTATTT
Source organism: Candidatus Tectiglobus diatomicola (assembly GCA_039583345.1). Lineage (GTDB taxonomy): Bacteria > Pseudomonadota > Alphaproteobacteria > Rhizobiales > Hyphomicrobiaceae > Tectiglobus > Tectiglobus diatomicola. Next base: position 102,985 of record JAZDSJ010000011.1, read on the forward strand.
TTTCAAGCTGGCTTAAGAGATTTACCTGTGGCCTATGTTATCAATGGGGCTGGCAAACCGGTTGTGGCTGCAATTGAAAACAAAAATATTCCCTATCGTGCTCCACCAAAAAAAATTATTGATCTTGCAGCTGAGGGGCGGGTGCCACTGCTTATGCCACATGATTCTTATCGCGTGGCGGCTATTACTAAGCTTACAAATTATCCTGACTTTTTTCTTTTTGTTGCTCGTGGTGTTAGTCCAGAGGTGATGCGTCATTTGCGACAAACACAGGCCAGTGTAAAGGAGTATCAACAATTGAGGCGTCGTCGCGGTGGGCTACATGCAGCTCATGCCCTTATGTACTTTATGATTTCACTAACATCGTTATTGGCGGCAATTTGGGTTGGTCTTTGGTTTGCCAGCCGTTTTGTAGCACCCATTCGGCGACTAATTATTGCGGCCCAGGAAGTTTCAACGGGCAATCTAAAAGTTCACCTTCCTGAACGACGGGGAGAGGGAGATCTACGGCGTCTGTCTCAGACTTTCAACACAATGACATCTGAACTTAAAATGCAACGTGATGCACTGGTTATGGCTAATGAGCAACTAACAGAACGTCGAATTTTTATGGAGGCTGTTTTATCTGGTGTTTCCGCAGGCGTTCTTAGGCTAGATGAGCACGGTGTTGTTACTCTTGCTAATTGTTCAGCAGAAAAACTTTTAACGGGTAAAGCATCAGTATTGCAAGGAAAATTACTTTCCTCAACTGTTCCTGAGTTGTCTGCCGCTATTTTTGAACTTGAAAAAAGTACAACTCACACACGTGGTCAACAGAATGTTGTTGTGACAATCGAAGAGGAAGAGCGTACTTTTGCTGTTCGCCTTACACGTGATGAAGGTGATAATCATGGCGGCGCAATAGTTACTTTTGACGATATTACAGATTTAGTAAGTGCACAGCGTACGTCTGCATGGGCCGATATTGCGCGTAGAATAGCACATGAAATTAAGAATCCACTAACTCCTATTCAGCTATCTGCTGAGCGCATCCGTAGGAAATATGGAAAAATTATTGCGGAAGACCGCGAGGTCTTCGATAAATGTACCGAAACAATAATCCGCCAAGTTGGTGATGTTTCCCGCATGGTCGATGAGTTTTCCTCATTTGCTCGCATGCCTAAAGCACAAATGAAAGTTCAGGATTTACGTAATGCAGTCAAAGATGCAGTCGTTCTTTTTCAGATGAGCCTTACGGATATTAAATTCATGATGCTGTTTCCCAGCCAGAAAGTGATGGCTTCGTTTGATCGTCGCTTGATTTCTCAAGCTATGACTAATCTGATCAAAAATGCATCTGAGGCAGTGAAAACTTATGAAGAATTACAACAAAGTGGATCTAAATTTGAAGGACGTATTTCCGTTCAGATCACTGTAGCAGGCCAAAATGTGATCATCGAGATTTTAGATAATGGAATAGGGCTTTCCAAACATCATCGTACACGTATTTTAGAGCCGTATGTAACTACGAAATCAAAAGGTGCTGGCCTTGGTCTAGCTATTGTGCAGAAAGTTATCGAGCAGCACGGAGGTACATTGCAACTAGAGGATGCATCTGCGAACAGTGAATTTAAACATGGAGCTCTTGTTCGTGTGATGTTGCCGCTGCACTAACAGATGATTATGGAATGCAATCAGCAATTACCACAACAGCTAGTTTGTACAAACATTAGAGAGGGACTGAGTATGATTTCTGACATTCTTGTTGTCGATGATGAGGCGGATATTCGTGATTTAGTCTCCGGCATACTAGAGGATGAAGGCCATGCATGCCGTCTAGCGCGTGATAGTGATGAAGCGCTGTTGGCTGTTGAAGCACGTAAACCACATCTAGTATTTTTAGATATTTGGCTACAGGGAAGCCGGTTAGATGGTTTGGAAGTGCTATCAATCATTAAGAAAGTTCATCCTGATCTCCCTGTCGTAATTATTTCTGGTCACGGTAATATTGAAACTGCTGTCACAGCTATAAAGCGTGGTGCTTATGATTACATCGAAAAACCATTTAAAGCGGATCGTCTTTTATTGGTTACTATGCGCGCACTCGAAGCATCACAACTACGCCGTGAAGTTCAGCAGTTGAAAGAGCGTTCGCCACAAAATAGTGACATTATAGGAAAATCATCTGTAATTAATTCGTTACGCACCCAAATTGAAAAAGTCGCGCCTACGAATAGTAGAATTCTTATTCGTGGAGGTTCTGGAAGTGGAAAAGAATTGGCTGCTCGGTTTTTACATGAGAACTCAGCACGATCAAACGGACCTTTTGTTGTCTTAAATGCTGCAGCAATGGCACCTGATCGCGTTGAAGAGGAACTATTTGGAATTGAGGCTAATACAAGAGGAGCACGCAAGGTAGGAGCTTTAGAAGAAGCTCACGGTGGTACTTTGTATATTGATGAAGTTGCAGATATGCCACTTGAAACTCAAGGTAAGGTTTTACGTGTACTGGTAGAGCAGAAGTTTCTGAGGATAGAGGGTGTTCAGAAAGTTTCGGTCGATGTCCGTATTATCTCATCCACAGCGCATAACCTAGAACAAACCATGACAGATGGTAAGTTTCGCAAAGATCTTTATCACCGTCTCAATGTTGTTCCTCTAAGGATACCCTCGTTGGCCGAGCGGTGCGAGGACATTCCTCTGCTTGTCGAGCATTTTGTTCAGCAAATCACTGAATCATCTGGGCTTGCTGCACGTAGTATAGGCGAAGACGCTTTAGCGGTACTCCAAGGACACGACTGGCCTGGTAATGTTCGAGAACTGCGAAACAACATAGAACGCCTTATGATAATGGCTGGTGATTCGACTGATAAAATAATTACAGCTGAAATGCTTCCTGACGAAATAGGCTCTAACGTGCCAATGCCTGGTAATAATGGGTCTGAACTTCTGATGTCTCTACCACTTAGGGAAGCAAGAGAAATTTTTGAGCGTGACTATTTAGTGTCACAAATTAGCAGATTCGGAGGAAACATTTCACGTACGGCTGAATTTGTTGGTATGGAACGTTCAGCACTTCATCGAAAGTTACGCGCTCTCGGGGTCAGCTCTGATCAACGCACCGCAAGTTCGCAATCTAGTTCTTAAAGATCTGGAAGACGATACTCCTTGAAAATTAGCTTAGATAAGAAACAACAATCTTAAAGTGTCTGAGCTTAAAGCTTTATTCACGATAAATTTGTGTGTTTTTCTCGCCATGTTAGTGTCGTGTTCTATGCACTCGATGGGTTTAAGTCAAACTCTAGCACTTTATATTTCCAATATTGCTATTGTGTAGATGCATTTATATGTTTCCGGAAGTGCTGACTTTCCGTAACTGCGAGTAATTATGCACACCAGTGCAGGGAGACTATGTCAGTCTAACCTAACTAAGGATTACTGGTGATAATTATTATACAACTTTATACTATTCAGAGTATTATAACATAACGGAATATAAACTATAATTAGATGTAAGCTCCTAAAGTAAACATGTTTTTGTTACCCTGAATTAGATAGTAATGTTGAATTGTACTCTAACATAAAAGTATAGCTGTATTTTGTGAGAAAGTGAGCAAAATCAATGTATCAATTTACTGCTTTCGCATGACAAAATATCTTTTGAGCATTAATCAGAGGTTTAATCCGTGTGTTGCTTAATGTTAAAATTACGTGTAAATTAGTTCTAAATAGCTTAAGATATTTAAGTTATCAAAATCTTACTGCTTTAAAATATTAATATGGAGTAAAAAAAATCAACTATATTTTCCAGGACATTTAGATTTATTGACGACCATATTGTCGTACCGGCTTGCGTAAGGTGCTAAAGCACCGTAAAGTTTAGGCTAAGATAATAAAATTCTGAATTTATAACTTAAAATATAATAATATTGTTCGGAGGGTATTTGTGCCATGAGCGTGCGTCGCTTGCATCCAAACCAGCCATCGAATTTTGCTTTTACACCGCAAAATGAAACATGGGCACAGGAAACTATTGCCAAGTACCCTGATGGCAAACAAGCTTCTGCCGTCATACCATTACTATGGCGTGCGCAGGAACAGAATTATGGTTGGTTGCCAGAGCCAGCTATCCGGGTTGTCGCTGACATGTTAGGTATGGCTTATATACGTGTCTATGAAATAGCTACCTTTTACACAATGTTTCAGTTGCAGCCGGTAGGAAAAATTGCTCATGTTCAGGTTTGTGGTACTACACCTTGCATGCTACGCGGTGCAGAAAAGCTAGTTGACGTCTGTAAGCGTAAAATCTCTAAATTACCACATGTGTTGTCAGATGATGGCAACTTTTCTTGGGAAGAAGTAGAATGTCTCGGAGCTTGTGCTAATGCGCCAATGGTACAGGTATGGAAAGATACATATGAAGATTTGACTCCTGATTTATTCGAGAAAGTCCTTGATAAATTAGCCTCAGGTGCTCCTCCAAAGCTCGGTTCTCAGATTGGCAGGATTGCCTCAAGTCCGGTCGCTGGTTTTACATCTTTAACCGATAAAACACTATATTCCGGCAACTTAAACTCAAGCCAGGAAGATTAATTATGCTTGCAGACAAAGATCGTATTTTCACCAATATTTATGGAGTTCATGATACAAGTCTCAATGGTGCTCTCGCTCGAGGGCTTTGGGATGGTACAAAGAACATAATTGACCTAGGTCATGATGAGATTATTGAACGCATTAAAGAATCTGGGTTGCGTGGTCGAGGCGGAGCTGGGTTTCCAACTGGTTTGAAATGGTCTTTCATGCCTAAAAGTGATCCTCGTCCGTCATATCTAGTTGTGAATGCTGACGAGTCTGAGCCCGGTTCATGTAAAGATCGAGAGATTTTAAGGCATGATCCACATCACTTGATCGAGGGGTGTTTAATTTCATCTTTTGCCATACGCGCACACACTTGTTATGTATATTTTCGTGGAGAATATATACGTGAACGTGAGGCATTTCAAAAAGCTGTTGATGAAGCATATGCGGCTGGGCTTATCGGAAAGAACAATAAACATGGATGGGATTTTGATCTTTACGTTCATCATGGTGCAGGTGCATATATATGCGGTGAGGAGACTGCCCTTCTTGAAAGTCTCGAAGGTAAAAAAGGCCAGCCTCGCCTTAAGCCTCCATTTCCGGCAGGTGCAGGTCTCTATGGAGCCCCAACCACTGTTAATAACGTAGAATCAATTGCTGCTGTTCCAACGATACTACGGCGTGGATCAGGTTGGTTCGGAAGCTTTGGAAAATCTAACAATACTGGTACAAAATTATTCCAGATTTCAGGACACGTAGAGCAGCCTTGCGTTGTAGAAGAGGAAATGGGTATTCCCATGAGAGAGCTCATCGATCGTCATGCAGGAGGTGTACGAGGTGGTTGGAACAATCTACTTGCTGTGATTCCAGGAGGCTCATCTGTACCTTGCGTTCCTGCTCACATGTGCGACGATCTTACGATGGATTTTGATTCTTTGCAAAAAGTTAAATCAGGTCTTGGTACTGCAGCTTTAATAGTAATGGATAAGTCTACAGATATCATAGCTGCTATTCGCCGAATTTCTTATTTTTATAAACATGAAAGTTGCGGTCAATGTACTCCTTGTCGTGAAGGCACGGGATGGATGTGGCGTATGATGCAGCGTTTGGAAAGTGGAAAAGCTGAAAAAAAAGAAATTGATATGCTGTTTGATGTAACTAAGCAAGTTGAAGGTCATACGATTTGTGCCTTGGGTGATGCCGCAGCTTGGCCAATACAGGGACTAATTCGAAATTTTCGTCCTACTCTAGAGGCCCGTATTGCTGCAGCACAATTAGCACAAGAAGCAGCTGAATAGAAACTATACTAATGTCATTGGTGTAATTACAACCTACACACTTCTAGATTTAAGAGACATTGAATTAAAAGAAATTATTGTCTCTTAAAATCTTATTTCTAGTTTGTAATATAAGTGCAAGTTCTCAATGTAATGAGCACGTTGCTTTGCTAAAATATTGATCTTGAGAATAGCAATTTTTATAAACTATAATCTACTCACAATTATTTGAACTAAGACACTGAATTTATATTCTAACAAGATCTGCGTGTATCAGAGATGAGTAACTAAACTAATATAGAAAGTTAAAGATTTCTAAACTAGCGCATACTTTATTAAGTTTCCAGAGAGTAGCCGGTAAAGATGCAAGAGCAACTTACAATTTACGCAGGTGAAGAACATCGGCCAATGTAAAGTAATGTTAAACAACTAAGACTTATAGTGAGTTATTTTTTACACAAGTTAAGAACTGGAACTATTTGAAACAACTGATATGAAAGTTCTCCCATTATGCTTGGTGGCAAATTTAACAAACCCTTCAACTTTAGAAAATATTGTATGATCCTTACCCATACCAACATTGAGACCTGGGTGCCATTTGGTTCCACGTTGTCTGCATATAATATTTCCAGGAACAACGAACTCACCGCCAAATTTTTTAATGCCTAGTCTTTTAGATTGAGAGTCACGACCATTACGGGATGATCCCCCTGCTTTTTTGTGTGCCACGAGCTAAGTCCTTATGAAATTATGGGCGCTTTAACTAAGGTAGAAGAATATGTAATTACAACCTACTTTACAGAAGAATGAAGACTATCTCTCGGACTGTATTTGTCATAAAAGTTATATACAAATCTCAGTAATTCGTATCGTAGTCATTTTTTGACGATGACCTTTTCGACGTCGTGAGCTTTGGCGACGTCTTTTTTTGAATGCAATTATCTTAGGGCCGCGCGTTTGGTTTAGTACTTCGGCGATTACTTTTGCCCCGAATACAACCGGAGTACCTAGTTTTACATCTTCACCAGATGCAAGCATTAGTACATCGGAGAATTCTATCTTAGAACCAGTTTGACTATCTATTCGTTCAATATCAAGCATGTCGTTAGTTGCGACGCGATATTGCTTGCCTCCGGTTTTAATGACAGCGTACATTACTAATCCTTTGAGTATGATCTACGACTATAGAAACATGTCTAAATATGGTGATATTATGGTAATACGTGAATTTGGAAAGCACCATAATAACCAAACAACGCATCGGAAAACGGCCACGCCAATACTCACTATGATTAGTTAAGCTATAGCTTTTAAAATGTCAACAGGCTGTCGTGTTACATCCAAGCGGTTATTATGGAGCCTCTTTTATATATATTATATCTTAGATATATATTGAATATGAAACAATATAATGCAACATCATTATAAAATCTTTATAATAAATGTAGGTGTCCATTTATCTTCATTTCTTATACAGAAGTCTTATTCTGATAAACGTAATGAAAATAGTTTATCAGCAATATCATCGTATGCTGCTTTTAGAGCATTACCATCAGCTGCTCTATAGTAGTGATACGAAGTCGGTATAGTTGCACATTCCTTTAAAGTTAAAGCTGCTGTGCTGGTTTCATTTATGTCAAAACCAACAGCATAAATAATTATGTCCTCATCTTTCATGTTATTACACAATTCAACGGCCTGGGCTCTTGAACGTTGCCCAGAATATTGAGAGTTGTAGTCACCGTCGGTCATTAGTATGGCAACTTTTCGAACCTTATCTTGCTCCGCATACGCAGGCTTATGATCATCAGGCCAAAAGTCTCTCCATTTAGGCGATAACACATACCAAGACCAAGCTGTTCCGATATGTCCGGCTGTAGAACTTGGTCTTGTAGCGAAACTATCGATGTGAGCATAAAGTGCTTCTTTATTATCACTCAACGGCATTATTGCAGTTACTGTAGGACAAATTTGTGATGGGTCATATGTATAATAATTACCCATGTGCGTAAAGTAGCCTCCTGACGTTGGTGGTTCATCAGTGTAACGATTTAAGTTGTCTCGTTCAGCAACACAAGTAAATTCACTACCTGTGCCAGGAGGGTCCTCGTTGGTTGCGGATTTGAAGTACTGTATGTCTATGTTAACAAAATTTGAGAATGGAACCAAAGCTGCTCTTGTTCTATTTTCAAAGAGACTGTCGTTAAGAACCTTATCTATCAAGCTTTTAGAAGCTATTTGCAGACTTTCTAATTTACCATTAGATCCCATTGATCCTGTAATATCTAGCATCATTGAAATCTCTGTATCTCTAACATCCAGTGCTGCCGTACTTGTCACATCAACTGGAAGCCTATCAATACCCAAAAGATTTAGAAAAGTAGTATTTATTTCTGATCCTTCACTACTACCTCTGATTTTTGCACTATCTTCTACTATTTCAAATTGTACAACGTTTGATATTAGATGGGCTGTTTCATTGTTAGTGTAAAATGTTCTAGCTGTTTCTATAACACTTGATGTGGTTGCCTCAGGCGATTGTAGAGCGCGTCCTGCCGCAAGTACTGCCGAATCTATGGCGCTTTGAGTTCTGTGAATGGCCATTTGCCACCGCAAAGAATCGATTGCTATGCCGGTTACCATCAATAATAAAAATAAAGAGCCTGCGAAAGTTATAGCAATTGACCCATTGATGTCAGATTGAAGCTTCGTAATGATGCAACGTGTGATTGGTATCATAATTCTAGAGCCTTTCTATCTGCCCCAATTTTCTTATAATACCAAAAAAGTATAAACAAAAATTTATCTATGATCGTCTTTCCAAATTACAAATTAAAGCCTATCAGTTTATGCTTTATGAGTTGAGTCAAAGATTTTGCAATAGTTTATTATTTCATACGGATATGTAATTCTCTGATTTTTCTAGTCGATATTCACTTTTCTTTTAAAAAATAGAAACGCAGTTACGAATACAGAGATAACCTCTATGATTCGCAGCTGCAATTTTTTGTGAAGCAAAGAACTTACTTTCCGCGGTATGATCGATGCTTGAAACTTAAGAGAATACACCTTACCAAAACAACCTTAGTATATAATTATATAACTTAATCATGTGAGTGTGCATCACCCAGAGTTCTGTTGATGTAATTATAGTATTTGGCGATTATTAAATTTGTGATTGTAAACAGTCAATTATTGACATTAACTAAACAAATACTAATTGTCGCTGATAGTCAGAGTTAATTGAGAGAGTAAGTTAGTAAAGGTCTTAGTTAGCCGCTTTCATTTTTCAATGTAGATACAAGTATCGTAAATCAACTTAGTTACTTTTTGACTTAATGAAATAGATCTTATTTATACCGTAGTCTTAACCTAAGACATGTTTTACTTTGTAGAACTCGTATAACAAGGCTCCATATAAAGCTGTCAAAATATTTGCAATTTAAAAAAAGTTTATTGTATGTTTTTTCTGTAAAGCCTTTGTCTTAGTTGAGGAGGTTAATATTGATTATAATTTTTAGAAGTTAACACTTAGCATGCATCTCTGAATTTGATCTCGAGAACTAAATTTCAGTTACAAAATAAAAAACAACTGTACTATATAATTCATATCTAAAATTATGTTTATAAACTTTAAGGAAGATTTTATCTTTAGCACATTACCTATCCAGCGGAATTATAGATAGGAGAAATCAAAGCATGATAGACTTGAGTGCAATTTTTAGGATTGTAATTGGCCTAACTATTTTCATTAATATTACTATGTTTCAAATTTTTACAGCCTATGGCTTGGTATGCAATTTTACGAGTGGTAACGTAAACACATTTGAAAATAAAATCTTTCAAAAATTATCAGCTAAGCCATTTTCATTTGAAATTGGAGAGATTGATCTCTCAAACCAAACAGCATCTGTTCTCACTTCTAATGGTAAGGGAAGCCTTAAAATAGTGCGTGCTATCGGTGCTAATCATTATTTAGAAGTCATTACTGAAGGATACCTTAATATTACTACAATTTATAATACAAGAACATTGGATGGTTCGTTACTAGCAGCGCATTCGCGTCATACAGGCTTACTGGGCACTCCTATTATATCTCAATACTACGGTAAGTGTTCAGTTAGATAGAGTAGGCTGTTGTTACAGTAATTATGTTATTATGAAAAAAATCGACTTATAAATTACAGACATAAATCTTATACTCAATAAGCATCAGATTTGTAATGAGATTAATGTGTTTTGAAAAGACACTATAAAAATACTATTACGAATATAATTATTTGTTACGACAATAGCATAGACCACTCTTAAGTTGCTTAAAACAGCCTAAATTTTATTGCTATAATGTTTTGCTATCTTCAGATAAACTTTTGCACATAAAACTCAAATTTATAATTACAATATCAATACTTTATTACAAATTTAACATTGTATAATAGAGCACGTGTTTAATATTCCGTGAATTTTCTTTTGCATTTGTGTATTCAAACTACTGGACTTTTATGTGAGCTCAATTACCATAGTTTGCAGTGGAAACATTATGAGTCAATGGTGCGAAATTATTGTGGACATTAGAATTATTGAATTCTGTTTGTCTTCAACAAGGTCTTTAAAAGTGCAGGTTTTAATTTTTAGAACGTGGTATCTGAGATTTTTTAGAAATGCAAATACAACATTGCTATCTCTCCAGAGCTTTAATCTTTATCGAATGTGCTAGAGGTCGTTTAATACTTTAAGTTTTAGATTATTTCAAAGTATTAACAATATAGAGCTAACCATTTCGCTATAATAAATTAACTGCGTAAATAAGATTTTTACTGTGCATAATATTACGAAACTGACTCAACCGCAGTTTTCATGAATAGCTATGTCTGTACTAGACTTAAAATATCCTTCATCTAGTAATTGAAGAAAGATATAATTTGTAGGGGCTACTTCGATACGAAAAGGAGTTGGCAGCGTGAGTGTTAACATAATAAAGCTCTGTGTCGGCTGTGCCACCGTTGAAGATCTTAAACGTTGGCAAACACAATGTGTGAAGCTTAGAAAAGTGCATAATGAAAATTCATTACCATTTCACACCACTCGGATGGTACCAAAACGGAAGACTGAGCTACTTGACGGTGGTTCTATATACTGGGTCATTCGCAATGTTATACAAGTACGTCAGTATATTAGAGGATTTAGTAATGGTCAGAGAGACGACGGAAGTTCATGTTGCTTTATCTTCTTAGATCCTGAGCTAATTCCTGTATGTAAAACGTCGCGTCGTGCGTTTCAAGGTTGGCGTTATCTCGACCCCTGTGACTCTCCACCAGACCTGATTAGCACTTCTTCGAACTCTTTGAAAGAAATACCACCTAAAATGCGTCGCGAACTTGCCGAGTTGTGTTTGTTATAACAAGCTAGTGTTTCACAAAAATTGCTGGATTCATTTAATTAACTATTAAGTCATAGAGTAAATAATGTCACACCCGCGTTTTACAAAGACTATCAAAAATCTTCCGGTAATAGTTCCGTTCATTGGACCGGAGACTTTAGAACGTCAACGAGGTGCACCATTCAAAGCTCGTATCGGAGCTAATGAAAGTGTATTTGGCCCGTCTCCTAAAGCAATTGCTGCAATTCAGGATTCTGCAGCACAAACTTGGAAATATTGTGATCCAGATAACTATGATCTTAAACATGCGATTGCTGAGTTTCATGGTATTGCTCCAGAAAATATTATTATAATAGAGGGAATTGATGGTGGATTAGGCTTAGTAAATCGTATTTTGATTGAGCCTGGTGATACTGTGGTGACCTCTGATGGTGCTTATCCTACATTTCTTTTCCACGTAGCAGCCTGCGGTGGACAGTCTGTAAAAGTCCCTTTTAAGAACAATCACGAAGACATTTTCACACTGCTTGAAAGGGCAGAAAAATTTAAAGCTAAAATGCTATATTTTAGCAACCCTGACAATCCTATGGGAACGTGGTGGGAAGCTTCAGAAATAAAAATGATGATAAGAAATTTGCCTGAGGGGACAACACTTATTTTAGATGAGGCGTATTGCGATACAGCTCCCTACGGATCAATACCTGAAATTGATACCAGTAATCCTATGGTACTTAGATTTCGTACTTTTTCTAAGGCATATGGTCTTGCTGGTGCACGTGTAGGATATTGTATAGGTGAAGCAAATGTTATTTCTATGTTTGAAAATGTTCGTAATCATTTTGGGATCAACCGCCTTGCGCAAATTGCAGCTCTAGCGGCTTTAAAAGACCAGGATCATCTTAAAGAGACAATCGCTAGTATTTCTATTTCACGTGCAAAGATTGCTAATATCTCACGGGAAAACAATCTTGCTCCAATAGAATCTGGTACAAACTTCGTAACAGTAGATCTTCTACGTGATGAAAGATTTGCTCAGAGGGTAATGCAGGAATTATTGTTACGTGATGTTTTTGTTCGTATGCCCTCAGTTGCCCCACTTAATCGATGTATTCGTGTCACTGCTGGTGCACAAGCCGATCTTGAACTTTTGGAAGCTATGCTACCACAAGCCTTAGCTTCAGCAGTGTAAGAGGGCGTTATATACTAACTAGGCCAATACAACTACAATAATATCGAATTATTAATCTTAAATTTGGCTGAAGTTTATCAATATCCTTAAATTAATTTTCCTCTACTTAAATACATCAAGCCTAATGAGGCTTGAAAGTAAGAGCTAATAACTAGAACTATGAAATTTATGGATTAAGGATATATCGAATTGAGTATGGGCATATATTTCTGGCTATCTTGAAATAAAATAGAAAATTTATTTGTACTAAAAATAAAGTATATGAATTACGTGAAGCTTAATTAAAATATAGGCGTAAATTTTGCATATAGATGATGAAATAAATCAGCATTTACAGCTGACACTCAGATATTGTAAGTTTCTAGCCGTAAGGTTCGGTATAGCAATATCATAGATTACTAATTTATATATAGACTTTTATACCAAGATATGAGTTATAACGTTTATTAATACACAAAAAATTAGAGTCTAATTTAGTGACTAAAAATTTTGTATATTATAACTGACCCTGATATCTCTATTTTATTAATTAGTGTTTTATAATAGATATTCTTTAATTTAAACGTTTAATACCCATACAGTAGTTAACTTTAAAGTTATTTTTTTAACGCGTACAATAGTAATTTTAATTAAAGTTGTGTTAGGTTGTTACTAAAATTTAATCACATCTTTATGTAACGCAATCGCAATGCAACTTGATATTAATGGCCGTTAATTTCAAATTTATAAAGAAACGGAAATATTAGCGTTAAATTAAAAGAGCTTTAAGTGCCAAGTTAATTATACTTTAAATCTTTTTTAATGCTAACTTAACAGGACGAAAAGAGCGTCGGTGAGCACAGCAAACACCATACTCACGCAGTTCTTTAATGTGGGCCTTTGTACCATATCCTTTATGCTTACCAAATTTATACTGCGGAAATATTGTTGCTAAGTCGAACATTATCCTGTCACGGGTGACTTTAGCAACCACTGATGCTGCTGAAATTGATACGCATCGAGCATCTCCTTGGATAACAGTTTGTGTTCGCCATGGTAACTTAGGGGCAGAATTGCCATCTATCAGAACGAAGGACGGAGTTAGATCTAAGTTTTGCACAGCTATTAGCATTGCCCAAAGAGTTGCATTAAGGATGTTATAAGTGTCGATACGATGTCGGTTCGCAACACCTATTCCAATTTTATATTTATTTATGATCTCATGATATAGACATTCTCTCATAGATTCGCTGAGAGCTTTTGAATCAGCTAGTTTACTTAGATTACCAGTTAGGTTACGCTCAACATCTGTTTTATGAAATGCAACTGCTGCCGCAACTACTGGTCCAGCCAAAGCTCCCCTACCGGCTTCGTCTACACCAACTATAGGACCTCCATGATTTAAGACCTTTTCAAGCTCAATATTTAAAGTTGGTTTTTGAGAAATTCTGGATATCATCACGTATTGTGGATTCTGGAGTTCAACATATTAAACCTACAAAGCAACTAAAAAACTGTCCGAAAATAAAACATTCTAATTTAATAGAAAGTTAAAGACCAAATGTGCTGATTACAAATTTACGAGAGTAAAAAATGTGGATGTTTAGTTAACTTCTTTTCGCAACGTTTTGTATTTTAAGATAGTAACTCCAGATACAATTGTGAGCTACAAACAATAAACAGAATTTAGAGCACCATGCTTTCTAAGTGATATTCTTTTCTGGTTTTGCAGATTATTGTTGGGATTAAGATGCCAGAATGATCTCTACATATCCAGTAAATACGATACGGTTGAGAGTTTCCATACAATTATTCTGATGCGAAATTGAGATAAACTGCATATATATACATTATCAAATTAGGAAATAACACATCTTTAAAAGACTGTACAGTATAAGCTTAAAATTGTATTACAGATGCAAGTTGTAGTATGCTTTTTACAAAAAAATAGACTTACTTGGCTAATTAGAAGCCATTCAATTAGTTTTTAATTATGATTTCAATTGTGATCCCTACACTAAATGCTAGTGATGGTCTGGCATTGACACTCTCATCTTTAATTTCTGGACTTCTTAGCGGAATAATACGAGAGGTTATAATTGTGGATGGTGGATCAAGTGATCAGACTCTTGAAATTGCAGAAGCAGCAGGAGCGAAAATCATTCAATCAAAATGTGGTCGTGGCACACAGCTACGTTCTGGGGCAAATGCTGCTCAAAAAAGTGAATGGCTTCTTTTTCTTCACGCAGATACCATTCTTGAGACTGGTTGGGATAGAGAAGTTCACCTTTTCATAGAAGAAATAAAAAAAGAAAAACTTATAGATAAGGCAGCAGCTTTTCGTTTTGCACTCGATGATACGGGGTTTATGCCTCGACTCATAGAATTAGGTGTTGCTTTACGTTGCAGTTTGTTTCGAATGCCTTATGGTGATCAAGGATTACTGATATCTCATAAGTTATACAATCGTGTAGGCGGATTTAGTAACATGGCTTTACTTGAGGATGTTGACTTGATACGCCGCATTGGTCGTTCACGTGTTTTTATATTAAAAACTTGCGCTATTACGAGCGCTACGCGTTATAAGAGTGAGGGTTATGTTAGGCGCGTCCTTCGAAACTGGTTCTGCCTTTTGCTCTACTATTGCCGTATCCCTGTAGAATATATCGTATGGATTTATGGTTGAAAGCTATATGTAATTGGGACAGCGTTTCAAAAAAATAAGGATCTATTTCTGTGATACGGTGGCTCGTAATTATAGTAAAGCAGCCTGTGGCTGGGCGTGTTAAAACCCGTCTTGCGACAGGTATTGGCGTTACTTGTGCAACTACTTTTTATCGAAACTCATCGCGAGCAGTAATTGCCCGTTTGAGTAATGATAAACGTTGGTCGACAACTTTATCAGTGTCGCCAGATACCACTTTAAAACGTCCACCATGGCCTAGAAATTTGCAGCAGATACCTCAAGGACATGGTGACCTTGGAGCTCGTATAGAGAATGCATTTAAGGCACTTCCGCCTGGACCCGCTATTTTGATAGGTAGCGATATTCCAAGTATTCGGCCATCACATATTGCAGAAGGATTTAGTAGTCTTGGATCCAACGATGTAGTTTTTGGTCCGGCTTATGATGGTGGCTTTTGGTTAATAGGAATGGCACGGCGTCGGCCTATTTTAAATCCTTTCAAAGATGTAGTCTGGTCTAGTGAGCATACTTTGGCTGATAATTTACGTTCACTTTATGGATATCGAATAGCACTAGTGAGACGTCTCAACGACATTGATACGGCTGCAACTTACCAAGAGGCTTCATCTTGGTCTGGCCGTAGGGTTCTACCAATTGACGTTAGATAAAAGATATAAGATGGCAATTGTTATTTATAATAAATTAATAAAGTGTTGAATGTTTTGCAGTTACCTACTTTGTTAAATTTACGTATATATATAACTTCTTATTGTAAAGTGCTTTTGATTTTATCCTAATGTCAAATTTAATCTACCTCGAGCAGAAAAGCAGAACCTGGGTGCGCTGTTTATAATGCACGTAGAACGACAATGAGGCAGGTGCGGAATATTTAAATCTACACAACGATTTCGACAAATCTTAGCCCAACGTATACAAATTTTAAGTTTTCTAAATCCAGCTCGCACACAATTTGGTCCTGTATGTAAATGATTAAAAGTCGTTAGTGGACTAATTTTCAAAAAACGATGACAGCCGTGTGTCTTTTGAAGCATAGGATTAACAGATTTGGCCTGTGAGTAACATAACTCTACAATATTCACAATAACGAAAGTTAAAACCGTCATTGCGATAATCTTAGTGAGAGCCATAGTCGTTCTGTCCTCGAATTACTAATGAGCTTTATAACTTAAGTTTACTTTATTTTATGGAAACAGTTGCTCTTTTTTCCAGGTATCATTTAATTTTATGCGTCGGTAAACAACCCTATCGTGTAGGCGGAACGGTCGATCTTTCCAAAATTCCATTTCAAGCGGATGGAGTCGAAACCCTATCCAGTATGGAGGACGTGGGATTTTTCCAAGTTTATACTTAGCTGTATAAGTTATGACTGCTTTCTCAAGCTCAAACCGACTTGTCATTGGACGTGACTGCTGTGAGGCCCATGCTCCAATACGACTTCCGCGTGGCCGTGTAAGAAAATAATCATCGGCTTCATTCTTTGTAACATGGCTTATTTCACCTCGAATTCGTATTTGTCGACGTAACGATTTCCAGTGAAACAAAGCTGCTGCACGCATATTTGCTTTTAATTCTTTGCCCTTAGCGCTTTCGCAATTAGTAAAAAAAACAAATCCACGTTCAAGAGCTGTTTCGGGTCCATCTAATCCCTTTAGTAAAACCATACGTACATTTGGCATGCCTTTCTGATCGACGGTAGCAAGTGTCATAGCATTTGGATCGTTCAGCTCATTCGCTTCAGCATCAACCATCCAACGGGAAAATAATTCAAACGGTTGATGAAAAGAAATAAAGTCGATATTTGACTCCTGAATATTCATAATGGAAGCTCTATGTTTTTTATCTGTAATCATAATAGAGTTTTTCTCTAAGAACAGCTTCTGAAAGCCATGAGATATTTTAATTTTAAAGAAATCAAACGTTACAAACGTACTTCACTTCCGTCATGTAGACATAATAATTGCCTCTGCAAATAATTCACATATTTAAAATCAATATACTTACACGTTCTTCAACATAATATAAGTTTAACATATTAATATGTAGTTTGAATAATATCATAGAATCTGAATAAATCATTGTTTTAGTTACAACATATAAATCCTATTAATTTAAAAAAGCTGATGGAACCGCAGCTTCATATATATCTTAGTTGCAATCTGTAACAACCGAGATAGGATAGAAAAGTAACTTTTTCGAGCATGTTTGGAGTAATCGATTATACTAGCTTAGTCATACGATTTTAACCTTAGAACTTTTGCTTTATGGCAAATTAGCTTTTTTTTAGTGACTGCATCGATATCTCTGTTTACAAATTACAATAATAAATAAGTTATTGTAAATTTTCTTGTTAATTACTAACAATTGGCTTTATTGCGCCAGACGGAGCAACTGATTACGGGTTATGTTCTTTAAAAAACGTCCTATTGCAGTCGCCCCTCTAATAACGTTTGTGTAGTGTATTCCCAAGTGTAAGCAACGATAAGGAGCCAAAACTGATGTCAACTGGTAACGATCAATATGGCATCCCGGTTGGTAATTTAATGGCCGGTAAATGTGGCTTGATTATGGGAGTTGCCAATAATCGTTCTATAGCCTGGGGCATAGCTAAAGCAGTAGCTGCCCACGGTGCGACACTGGCACTAACTTATCAAGGAAAAGCCCTCAAGAAGCGGGTAACTCCGTTAGCAAATGAAGTGGGATCTAATTTAGTATTACCATGCGATGTTACGGATATAGCTTCAATTGAAACAGTATTTTCAACGCTCAAAGAGCGTTGGGGCAAGCTTGATTTTTTAGTTCACGCCATCGCTTTTTCAAATAAAAACGAACTTGACGGTCGTTATGTAGATACAAGTAAAGATAATTTTATTCAAACTATGTTGATCTCATGTTATTCCCTAACAGCTATAGTAAAGCAAGCTGAATCACTTATGAAAGATGGTGGCTCTGTAATAACATTAACATACTATGGTGCTGAGAAAGTTATGCCCCACTATAATGTCATGGGTGTAGCCAAAGCTGCGCTCGAAGCTAGTGTACGTTATCTTTCAGCCGATCTTGGTAAAGGTAATATTCGAGTCAATGCTATTTCTGCTGGCCCAATTAAAACACTTGCAGCTTCCGGCATTTCAGATTTTCGATACATTCTTAAATGGAATGAGTATAATTCTGCCCTACGTCGTACAGTAACAATTGATGAAGTAGGTAGTGCTGGATTGTACCTTGCTTCTGATTTGAGCCGCGGTGTGAGTGGTGAAATTCACCACGTCGATTGTGGTTATCACGTTCAAGGTATGAAAAATGAAGAGGCACCAGATATCGTTGTCGCGAAAAGTGATTAGGCGATCCCTATAATAGACTGATGTACTTGTCCAGTGAGCATTAGATAAGTGTCTCTTAACTTAGAATAGTTTAGCTAAACAAGTTATGGTTCCGGGTTTATTGCAATCACCTTTGTTAGGTAATATTGCATATTGATGCTTAATAAGCGGGATTGAGCATCTCTGTGGATAAGGGTTCAAAGAGAATTAGTAAGATGTTACTTTTTGAGGCTTATTGAATGTCCATAAAATTATAAGCTTATATTTAAAACACTAAAGGCTTTATGCTAATGCATACTTCATTTTCCAATTATATTCGCTATAACTCCCATATTCATGTAATTTTATATTTAGGCCCTGTTTTAGGCTAAGTAGTTAGTAGTGTTTTGATGAATATGATAACACATTGTACATACTTTCCAAAAAGGCAAGCTTTATATCAAAGTAGCAAATAAGACCTGGACCTAATTATGCTAGTTGAATTAATAACTATTCCTTCAAGGTCATTTGTAATCGTGTATTCGATTCGAAGGTATGATTTGTTTTTGGTTAGACATTATAATACTGTTTTATACTGAAACGATACGTGGATTAGAGCATCAGTTTCTTATTTCAGGTCAAGTTACATACTACTTGATTTTCTGTAATGTATATCTTAGCTAACTACACAATAATATTTATCTTGTTAGCACCCATGATCAGGGCATCGATTAATCTAAATTAACAGTCTTAATACTTTCTTTCTCTATAATTTTTATATCTGCATGAGTTTGAAACTTAGATTAATGGCTTATTATAATATTGTTAATTAGACTTGTGACTAAAGAGTTTATATATATTTGGGTTTAATTAATGTCTGAGGTTAAGTTAAGTTGCTGGTATATTCAAATATAACGAAGTGCCCATGAAAATATAAATCACGTTCGACAAAAAATTGGAGCAGACTTAAGATTAATTGTGAATAGATCATTAGTGTGTAGAGTCGGATTGGAGATATTCTCAAATGACTGGTAAAATATTAATGAATAATTCCACCTCATTACCAAGAGGACCAATGGCAGAATTTCGTTGGTTAAAACACTATCCTTTAGAGATTGATTGGAGTAAAAACTATACACCCAAACCTTTATACTCCATTTTAGATAATGCAGTTAGTTCTAAACCGCGAAATACATGTACAAATTTCTTCGGCAAAAAACTGTCTTATTCGGAAGTTCACAACAGCGTCAATCGCGTCGCCGCGGGATTAGAAAAACGTGGCGTTGGTCCTGGCGTTAATATTGGATTACTTTTGCCAAATTGTCCATCTTTTATCATATATTATTACGCTATAATGAAGCTTGGCGCAACAGTTGTAAATTATAATCCACTATATTCACATGAAGAATTACGTTTCCAGATCAAAAATAGTAATACTAAAATTTTAGTCACTTTAGATCTTTCTGAATTATTTGATAAGGTTGAAGCATTAATTGCAAAAAACTGTCTTCAAGAGGCTATTATTTGTTCGTTTACTAAACTTTTGCCAACTTCAAAATCAATTTTATTTGGGTTATTTCAAGGTAGCCAGTTATCTAAACCTGATAAATCTTCTGTAAAAAACAATTTAGTTTTAGAATCAGAACTTATTAACAATGATGGTGTATTTACACAGCCTGAAATTAGGCCTGAGCACGATATTGCAGTGCTGCAGTATAGCGGTGGTACGACTGGAGTACCTAAAGCTGCAATGTTAAGCCATGCTAATCTTTTCATCAATACACAGCAAGTAGTAGATTGGGCTATCCAGTATAAAACACCAAACCAACGTTTGCTAGCTATATTACCATTTTTTCATGTTTTCGGTATGACAGTGGTAATGAACTATGCTATAAGTGTAAATGCTGAGATTATATTAATGCCTCGATTTGAAGTAGACGAAACTCTTAGGCTAATTCAAGAAAATAAAATCACCATTATGCCTGGGGTACCTACTCTTTTTAACGCCATAATTCATCATCCTAAGCTCAATTTATATGATCTTACATCTCTCCAATTTTGTTTTTCAGGTGGCGCTGCATTACCTCAGGAAACAAAACAGAAGTTTGAAAGTTTAACTAAGTGCAAACTTATTGAAGGTTATGGTTTGTCTGAAGCATCTCCGGTTGTTACCGCAAATCCACTCAACGGTCCTGTTAAAAAAAATAGTATCGGCCAGCCACTGCAACAAACAATTATCTCTCTTCGAAGCCTTGATGACCCTAGAAAAGAAGTGCCAATTGGAGAAAAAGGTGAAATCTGTATTTTGGGTCCACAGGTTATGAAAGGTTACTGGCAGACCTCCGATAGTAAAAGTGATATTTTTGTTGGTAAGTATCTTCGTACTGGTGATGTTGCAATTATGGATGAGGAAGGATTTATTTTCATTGTTGATCGTATAAAGGATCTGATCATTTGTTCAGGTTATAATATATATCCACGTCGTATAGAGGAGGCACTACTTGATCATCCTGAAGTTCAGGAGGCTGCAGTCATTGGAATAAAAGACAAATACAAGGGTGAACTTCCAAAAGCCTTCGTGAAATTGTGTCATGCCGCATTGGCAACAGAGCAGGACCTTATCGCACATCTCAAGCCTAAACTCTCGAAACTTGAAATTCCTGCTGAAATAGAGTTTCGCAATGAGTTACCTAAGACACTTATTGGTAAGTTGTCAAAAAAAGATCTTAGATTGCAGACAGAAAACGCTTTATGAATACGGAAAGAAAATAGATATCGTTATTCTTTTAATACGGAAAAAATTTATAATATTAATTAAATAGTGCTATTGCAAGAATAAATATAGACGTACAGCAAGCAAACTACATCGTGAATTGTAGCCTCAAAAATAGCTTCCAAGACTAATTGAAGTAGATATGAGGGCTATGGAATAACACCTTTAAAGACTTAAATCTAAAGAGCATTTAAGTTGAGCTGCATACTAAAACGTTAAATACACTACCTATTTAACCTGAAGAATTTAATTTACTAGCATGTGGTGTTTAATTAGTGTTTTTTTATTCCTTCACGCACTGTTCACCAGCTTGCTCCGTTTTGAGTTGTTCATTCCACATGGATGCGTAAAGACCACCGGCCTTAATCAGCTCGGTGTGCGTACCTTCTTCAACTAGACTTCCTTCGTCAAGAACCAGAATTTTATCAGCATGAATAATGGTTGAAAGGCGATGCGCGATTACTAAGGACGTACATTTTTGTGTAACTAGCTTTAAAGTATCTTGTAAGTCCTTTTCAATCTGACTGTCGAGCGCACTGGTTGCTTCATCAAGTATCAGTATTTGTGATCCTTTTAGAATAGCTCGAGCAATAGATATGCGTTGTTTTTCTCCACCTGATAATTTTAAGCCTCGCTCGCCTACTAATGATTGATATCCTAGTGGTAATTCTCGAACAGAACAATCAATCTGTGCTAGACGAGCAGCCTCAAAAACTTCTTCATTTGTCGCGTTTAGACGTCCATAATGTATGTTGTAAAATATGGTATCATTGAACAATACCGTATTCTGGGGTACTATTCCAATAGCTGAGCGTAACGATGCTTGTTGTACATTTACTATGTTTTGGTCGTCGATACTTATTTTGCCTTGTAAAACATCATAAAATCGAAATAAAAGGTTAATTATTGTAGATTTTCCAGCTCCAGATGGACCAACTAGAGCTACAAAACTTCCAGGCTCTATGCTAAATGACAGTTTTTTAAGAACCATTCGTTCAGGATAATAAGCGAAGGAGACATCCTCGAATTTGATTTCTCCTCGCTCTACCTTAAGACTTAACGCGTCAGATCGATCTTTGATTTCCGGATTTTGTTCAAGTAGAGCAAACATAGTCTCAAGATCGATTAGACCCTGACGTAATTCGCGATAAACAAATCCCATAAAATTCAGAGGCATGTACAACTGTATCATAAGCGCATTGATCATCACAAAGTCACCAACCGTGTGACTACCCCTAAGTACGCCTTGCGCAGCAAGTAGCATACAAGTAGACATACCAGCAGTAAAAATAAATGCTTGTCCAGAGTTTAAGATGCCAAGTGAATAATAAGTTTGGACAGCAGCTTTTTCGTAACGTCTCATTGAGAGATCGAAATGGCGAGCCTCCACTTCTTCGTTCCCGAAATATTTTACCGTTTCAAAATTTAACAGACTATCGATCGCCTTGGTGTTAGCTTCCGTATCGCTATCGTTCATTTCACGACGTATACCCATACGCCATTCCGTAATTGAAAACGTGAACCAAGTGTAAATCACTACAGTCACAATAATGACGATGACATAAGTCCAATTAAAGAAATATAGTAACACTCCCACGATGCAGACAACTTCTAGTATTGTTGGAAAAAAGCTTAGAACGCCTGTTCGCATTATCAACTCGATAGCTCGAGTTGCTCGCTCAACTACACGGGAAAGGCCACCAATACGAGTTTCAAGATGGAAACGTAATGAGAGTTGATGCAAATGGCGAAATGTTTTGTTGTTTAGAGAACGTGCAGCATGTTGACCAACGGATGTAAAAAGCACATCTCGAATTTGATTTAGTATCATCACAAGAACTCGACCTACACCGTAGGAAACAATCAATGCTACAATAATTAAACCAATATTTTCACTATTAAGTGCCTTGGGACCGCTTGAAATCTTAGTAAGTATATCTGTTGCATACTTGTAGCAAATTGGTACGAAAACTGTAATAATTTTAGCAATTATCAAAAAAACTAATGCTAGAATAACACGAAGGCGCAAATCAGGACGGTTTTTGGGCCAGATATAGGGCAATAGATTCTGAACCATAAAGAAGGGAGTCTTTACCTCATTCTTGTTTACAAGTTTAATTGGTGTAGATATGTACATATGTCTATCCGCTGCCTAACTTGCCAAAATTTACACTATAAGTATGCAATAAAATTTCCTCACGCAATAAGTCTTTTTTGAAAAGTTTGATTAGATTTGAATAGCAAGCAGAGAATTAGTTTCCCATAGTATGTCTACGAATTTCTTATTCTTAAGTGCATTAATGACTAATTTTAATACAGGAGTCTAAAGCCATTTTAAAATGAATTAAACCTGCAAGCGATATGTTCATTCTGTCGCGATTAACTATAAATGTGCGTTAAAGATGTTAGAAAAAGAAACTTCTATTTTATTATTTAGGCTATATTTAAATGCATCACTTATACCTAGTAGGTACGCTAAAATATCGAATTTGCATAATCTGGATATAGCCTACTTCGTTAGAAGTATAGAGGGTTACTGGATACTGACCACACTTTTGTTGAAAGCTCCAGTAAGTGTAACTAGGGTTTGGAAATTAGGCACTTAATTAATCCACACATTTATTAATTGTGATGTAGTTATAATAACTTGTCTCACTGAATATACAGCAAATCTAAAGATATTGGAGTACAACATATGCGTAAATTGAGGAGGGTGTAGATTTAAGTTAAGTCTCTGAGATTATAGCGTAAAAATGTTTATAGTAGTTTTTGTTTTCAAGGCTACGTATAGCCTTAATTGATTGTTCTCTTAATAAGGTAAAACTTTTAATTATTACAATATGGTACACACCCCACAATTACTTACATCAAATTAAATATCAGCGCGAAAATCTTTCGTTATGGTATTTGATAGATTTACCTGATTAATACGACCGTGATGTTCCACTAACAATTAAAAGTAGATGCATGTAAAATCTAAGTTATGTTCTTTTAATTTTATTAACTCTACTTTACTGGTAAGTGCTTCTATGGAGCTTTGATATCAAGATTGCTCTTTATAATAAATAGTATTGGGTAGGGATTTTATAGAACAAATGAAAACTCGAACACCGGTAACAATTATCACTGGCATGCTAGGAGCTGGTAAAACAACCTTGATCAATAATTTACTGGCAAAAATTAGTAGTGAGAAAATCGCTATCATTATTAACGAATTCGGAAATGTAGGAGTTGACGGCACATTACTTGCTGAGAATAAGCAAGAGGATATTATAGAACTCACAAGTGGTTGCATTTGTTGTACAGTTATGGATGACTTAATTCCAATAATGGAAAGGCTCCTTACTCAAGAATCGGCACCTGATCACATCATAATTGAAACATCTGGTCTGACGCTTCCAAAGCCATTAGTTCAAGCTTTGAGGTGGCCCCAGATGCGATCACGAGTAGTGTTAAACGGTGTTATAGTTATCGTTGATGTATTTACAATATTAGATCTTTTAGACGCTAAAGAAGCGGCTTTTTTTGAAACGCGCAAGCAGATCAAAGGAAGTTTTAAGCATTATAGTTCGCTCTATAAGATTTTTAAAGATCAACTTTCTTGCGCTGATTTGATTGTGTTAAATAAGCATGAACTTCTGCTTGATAGCAGTATTGAGAATATTGATCAACTTATTAAATCTGAAAAAAAGCCAGGTGTACAATTAATAAAAAGTGTTCATGGTAACATTCCATCGGAGTTGATTATGTCCAATAGCATTGGAGTAAAAAACAATATTGGTGTCAACCATATGGATCACAATCATGATACACACGCACATGATGAATTTAAGTCTGTATCAGTTAATATTCCATCTGCTATAAATCAGCAAGTTGTTGAACGGGTCGTAGCCGAAGTGGTAAAGGATTACGGGATTTTACGCGTGAAAGGCTTTGCAGTTATTGAAGGTAAGTCCATGCGATTAATAGTGCAAGCCGTAGGGCCCCGTGTTCAAACTTATTTTGATTGTCACTGGACTGATCTTGAGCAGAAAAAAGGTTACCTTGTTCTTATTGGTCAAAAAGGGCTTGATCGTGGAGCAATAGCAAGCGCCCTTCATAAGGCTCTTAGATGATAAATAAAAAAGATTTGAGCTATAATAATTTGATTCTAGAATCTATTATTTTCATCTCAAATGCGTGTAGCTGTATCCACTAATTCATATGATGATATTTTGTTAGAGTATATTAAGAGCTGTAAGCTCTGTATTATATTTGATTTTCTTTTATTAAACGCGATCGAAATACCTATGTCATAGTGTTGACAAAGAGTTTTTTATTGGATTAGCACATTCACTGCGTCATGCAGTGCAGTGTGTGGCTTAACTATCTTCAAGGCGTACTTGCGCTTCGATAAAGGAGGTTTGCAGTTTGCACTTACTAGCTTTACAGACAGGTGAAATAAAAGATGGAGATGAGCCGCGCGACTTACAACAATCACCAGGAGACGTTGTCGTTTTATCAGCTGCAGATACAGAACTCGGACTACTTGCAGCAGCGCATTGTGCACAACAAAAAACTGGCAGCCTTTTACAATTACGCCTCGCAAATATACTGCACTTAAAACATAATTTCTCAATTGATCTTTATACTGAAAAGACACTTTTTGGCACTAAATTGGTAGTACTACGTTTACTTGGAGGTAAGGGATACTGGCCTTATGGTGTTGAGCGTTTAGTTGAGCTAGCTTCTGCTGGTACTTTTGAACTGGCTGTTTTGCCGGGTGATGATAAACCTGATGCTTCGCTTGCTGGTTTGTCTACAGTTCCGGAAAATATTTGTTCTGCGCTTTGGCATTTGTTATCTGAAGGAGGTCAACATAACGCTGGTTTATTTCTTGATGGGATTGCTCAATACCTAAAAGGAGAAAAAGAAATTCCGATCCCACGACCAGTTTTGCGTGCTGGTCTTTACGATCGCACAATGAAAAATGTAGTGTTAGGTTCACCTAAAGTTTGTATCATTTTCTATCGTGCTTTGATGCAATCCGGTGATCTTGAAGGTATAGATCTATTGATGAATGATCTCGTACGTGAGGGTCTAACGCCTTTAGCTATATATGCCGCTAGTTTACGTGATCCGGTTTGCGCTGAAACGGTCATAAGGCTTTTGCGCAACTCAAAACCGTCGGTTATTTTAAACACAACAGCCTTTAATACATCTCAGCCAGGTCAATTCCCAACGGGGGGATTGCTAGCTGAATTCGGAGTACCTGTTTTACAGATTGTTCTGTCGAGTGGAACTAAAACTTCTTGGCAGTCCGGAACGCGTGGTCTTTCTGCACAAGATATTGCCATGCATGTAGCGCTACCTGAGATCGATGGACGACTTTTGACAAATGCAGTTTCATTCAAAGCTGATGCAATTTATGATGCAGCTACCGAGTACGTAAAAGTTCGTGCTAAAGCCGTACCAGACCGAGTTGCACAAGTTGTTAAACAGGTAAAAGCCTGGTCGATATTGCAGCATATTCCCAGAAATAAAAAAAAAGTTGCAATTGTTCTCGCAAATTATCCCAATCGTGATGCCCGTCTTGCCAACGGGGTTGGGCTTGATACACCAGCTAGTACAATCAACTTGCTACAAGCTATGTCCCGTGCCGGTTATTCGCTGCAGAATATACCGGAAAATGGTAATTCTCTGATGGAACACCTCAAACGTGGACCAACGAATGATACCTTTAAAAATCGTAAAATTCGTGAAAGACTTTCTCTTACATTATACCGCGATTTGTTTTCTAAACTACCTGATGACGTGCGTTTGTCCGTTGAAGCGCGCTGGCACAAGGCTGAAGATGACCCATCGTGCATAAATGGTGAATTCCTCATTCCTGCTACATATTTTGGAAATGTAATTGTTACAATACAGCCTGCTAGGGGATATAACATAGATCCCAAGTCTACATACCATGATCCTTCTTTAGTACCACCACACCGTTATCTAGCATTTTATTTCTGGCTTCGTTATAAGGCAGGCGTTCATGCTGTTATACATCTCGGGAAACATGGAAATCTAGAATGGCTTCCAGGTAAAGCGTTGGCTCTTTCTGAGAATTGTTTTCCTGAGGTTGCACTTGGGGCACTACCTAACATCTATCCTTTTATTGTAAATGATCCTGGGGAAGGTAGCCAGGCGAAGCGCCGGACATCTGCTGTAATCATTGATCATTTGATGCCTGCTATGACTCGCGCAGAAAGCTATGGACCAATAACAGAACTTGAAGCACTAATTGATGAATTTCATGAAGCCACTGGGGTTGATGAGTCACGGCGAAAATTATTAGAAACTAGAATTATAGATGCTTCTGTACGCTTAGGTCTCGATAAAGATTGTGGTTTTAATAGCAAACAAGGTGGTTCAGAGATGTTGCAGTTAATAGATAATCACATATGCGATATCAAAGAGCTACAAATTCGTGACGGCCTGCATACACTTGGGACTGTACCTACTGGCCGTGCTAGAACGGATACTCTTGTGGCTATAGCGCGGTTGCAACGCGGTAATTCTATTGGTCGAAATGCCTCGATATTGCAGGCTTTGACAAATGATCTTGGCTTAAATGACTTCAATCCATTAGACACTGAATCGGCAAAAAGTTGGAGAGGAGATAAACCACAGCACCTCATGCAGGTTTCTTCTGAAACTTGGCGGACAGCGGGCGATACCATTGAGCGTTTGGAGATGCTTGCAGCCGCGCTTATTGCGGGTGAAATCAAGCCTGAGCCGGGATGGACCCAGACACACCTTGTGCTACAGTGGATAGCTGAAGAATTGGCACCAAGTCTTGATAAATCTGGAGATCGAGAGTTAGACGGAATCTTGCGTGCATTAGATGGTTTGTTTGTATATCCTGGCCCTTCGGGTGCTCCGACGCGAGGGCGTCCAGATGTGCTACCAACAGGACGAAATTTTTTTTCGTTAGATAGCCGGACTCTTCCGACACGTGCTGCCTGGGAGTTAGGATTTAAATCAGCTGAACGAGTTATTGATCGTTATTGTCAAGATCATGGAGATTGGCCAAGAGCTATTGCTATAAGTGCATGGGGTACGTCTAACATGCGTACTGGTGGCGACGATATTGCTCAAGCTCTTGCACTGATGGGGGTGTGCCCAAACTGGGAGGTGGCCTCAGGTCGTGTTACAGGTTTCGAAATAATATCATTAGCGAAACTCGGCCGGCCACGTGTTGATGTGACTTTTCGGATGTCTGGTTTTTTTCGTGATGCGTTTCCAGCGCAAATAGATCTACTGTATAGTGCCGTTCAGGCAGTTGCAGGCTTGGATGAATCTGATAGAGATAATCCGCTTGCTGAGCACACTAAAAAAGATACTCTACGCTTGTGTCGTGACGGTTTGAGTGAGCCAGCAGCCTGGCGGCAGGCGACAAACCGTATTTTTGGCAGCATGCCAGGTGCTTATGGAGCAGGATTACAAGCACTAATAGACGAAAAAATTTGGAATGACGAGAAAGATCTTGCAGATGCCTATATTACCTGGGGACATTATGTTTATGGTGGTGGTCAGGAAGGGTTGGCGGATCGTGATGGATTTAAAAGACGTGTCGCTAGTATAAACGCAGTTTTACATAATCAGGATAACCGCGAGCACGATTTGCTCGACAGCGATGATTACTATCAATTTGTTGGCGGACTTACAGTAACCGCTAAGGTTCTGGCCGGAAAAACTGTGCCGGTTTATTTTAATGATCATTCCCGTCCAACTCGTCCCTTAGTCCGAGTTTTAGAAGAGGAGATCGGTCGTGTGGTGCGTGGTCGTGCGGTTAATCCAAAGTGGCTTTCAGGCATTATGCGTCATGGTTATAAAGGTGCTTTTGAGATTGCAGCCACGGTAGATTATCTTTTTTCTTTTGCAGCTACAACTAATGCTGTTGGAAATCATCATTTTGATGCCCTCTATGATGCCTACTTAGGAGATGAAGAAGTACGCAATTTTCTAAATAAGAATAATCAGGATGCGTTACGTGAGATTGCTGAAAAATTTAAAGAAGCCATTGAACGAAAACTTTGGTCTCCTAGACGTAACAGCATCCCCGATCTGCTTGCACAACTAACGGAACTCAAAACAAATTAATGAATTCAGCTCATTAAATATTTTGAATTTTTCCTTATAATATTGAGGAATTAATATGATTGATAAAGACAGTTTAGACTTCACAATACTAGATGAAACAGAAAATTCTTATTCGAAAAAAATGTCCTTAAAAAAACCTTTACGTGATCATGTCATGTCTAGAAAAACAATACAGAAAGGACTTTTGATCGTTTGCACAGGGGAGGGTAAAGGAAAATCAACATCAGCGTTTGGTATGATATTTCGTGCAATCGCTCATAATATACCTTCGGCTGTAGTCCAGTTCATTAAAGGTGGTATGGAGACTGGTGAGCGTAACCTAATTACAAAACATTTCTCGCATTTATGTCAGTTTCACACTATGGGAGAAGGGTTTACCTGGGAAACGCAAGATCCGCAACGTGATATTACCTATGCGAATGAAGCGTGGGAAAAAGCACAAATGCTAATCTGTGACCCGAAAATTAAAATTGTTTTACTTGATGAGTTGAGTATTGCCGTACGCTACAATTATATTGATGTAGATGGAATACTGTCCTTTCTAAAAAATAAAAAACCGTACGATACTCATGTTATAATTACGGGGCGTAACGCGCACAAAAGTGTTATTGACATGGCAGATTTAGCAACGGAGATGAAATTGCTAAAACACCCATTTCGTTCCGGCATCAAAGCGCAGGCTGGCATTGATTTTTAAATTTAAGCTTTTGAAACTCATCCTTCAATCAGGAACTAACAATTTTTTAAAGGCGGTTTAAATCCGCCTGTTCTAAGCTTAAAAGGTTTAAAGATAATTATTTAATTATGTTGTATAATGTGATGCCCACAATATAAGTGCCTTCGTTCAATTTAAAAATACATTCATGCTGGAGTGCTGATAAATCCCCTGTATCGATTGTTTCTAAATGATGACCTGGCACGTTCGATTTCAGCTAAAATTTGATTGTGTTCAACAATAGTTCTATCCAGCTTTACTTTTAGATCATTTATGGATGACTGTAAATTAGCTCGACGTTGTAATGCTGCGCGCGCGTAAGTAGAATATGCAAAGTGAGACATATCAAAAACACCAGTCCTCTTTTCCTCTGCAACAACCTGACGAGCTAATTCCTCTGCCATTTGATGAAACTCATTGAGCATTTGTTGCAGTGTTTTTATCTCTACAGATTTTGCCTCTGCATCAAAAAGCTTTGTATTGTGTAGTGAGTCACGAACCTTCATTATAGGTATCCTTGATCTTTATAAGACATACTAATATAAAAGCAATTTCATCCCGTTCGAAACTATATATTGCATTTAAATGTATACTATCCCTTAAAATTATCTGTAAGTTTTAAGTCGCATCTTATTATGCTCATTTTAAGTAAAATAGAAGTAAAGCGATTTTTATAAGAAATATAAATATTTAGAAAAGGTAATGAGCGAGTCTATTTAGACTTATGTTAGTTTATAAAAAGTCACAATTGTTTAAATTAATTTTATATCTTGGTTCTAACTTTATTTGGTATGATAGTATAAACTTATTATAGTTAGACCTTCATAATAAAAGTAAAGAAGTGTTCTTACTGTGATGGCGGGATAATATGTCTGACACTAGTTTGATGAGCTTATGGATAATGTAGAGCGTACTCTCATCGGACATTCGTGTTTTGCAAGTTACTAAGAATTTTAACCATAACGAATAAAACTTTTTAAAATTGAAAGGATACCCAGTCATTAAAGCCCACGTTTATGGAATTCACAAAAACGTAGTGCGTTAAGTGAATCTAAAAAGTCAAGTGAGAAGTGAACATAATTGATATAATGGCAATCCTATCTTATTCAAATGGAAGGGTGTTGCATCTTAGGTCTGTGGTTTCTCTTTGAAATTTGATATTATTTGATTCGTATAACGTGATGTAAGCTGACGCTGGGAATTAAAAATGTTTGTTGTCCATTAATATTTCTATTTTTTAGAGCATTTTTAAAAATTAGCAATATTAAATTAGGGTTTATTAACCTTTAACAATTACAATGACAACAAATATATTAATAATCTGGGTGTGGCAATTAAGACTTTAACTATAGCGATGACTGGGGAATAAGGAGCGGCAGAATGCAGGTTCTTTTAATAGAGGATGATAGTGCGACATCGCAAAGCATTGAGTTAATGCTACAGTCGGAAGGTTTTAAGATATATACTACGGATTTAGGTGAAGAAGGTGTAGATCTCGGAAAAATTTTTAATTATGATATCATTTTGCTCGACTTAGACCTTCCAGATATGAGCGGTTACGAGGTTCTCAAATCGCTTAGAGTGAATAAAGTGTCAACTCCTATCTTAATTCTTTCCGGGTTGGGTGGCATTGAAGATAAGGTAAAAGGGCTAGGTTTTGGTGCTGATGATTACATGACAAAGCCTTTTCACAAAGACGAGCTTGTTGCACGCATCCAAGCTGTTGTACGGCGTTCTCAAGGGCATGCTCAATCTACTGTTGAAACCGGTGAGCTAAAAGTAAACTTAGATGCAAAAACTGTTGAAGCACGAGGTCAACTTGTACATCTTACAGGTAAAGAGTATCAAATGCTTGAATTATTATCTTTGCGCAAAGGAACAACCTTGACGAAAGAAATGTTTTTGAATCATCTTTATGGCGGAATGGACGAGCCAGAGTTAAAAATTATCGACGTATTCATTTGCAAACTACGAAAAAAGCTGCAAGCTGCTACAGGTGGAAAACATTATATCGAGACAGTTTGGGGACGAGGCTATGTTCTAAGGAATCCTTCTGAGGATAGAGGAGCAACTGAAGCTGCTTAATTTTATTTTATGTTCTAATTTCACATTAGCTTTTCTAGAGGGGCATGTTAGCCCCTTAACAAAGTTAGTACACACTTTTGCTAAAAAATGTCAACCTCCAAATAAATTAAATTTTTAACGCATAATCATTTTAATTAGTAGCATTTTTTGCGTTGTTATTGCGTACTTTTAAAAATATATATAAGAATGAAGTTTGTGATCAGCTTTAATCTAATGTGATATGTATAATTTAAGTGGCAAATGAAAAAGGAAGATATTATAATTTTGCTATGAGATCTAGTATAGTGATGATTGGTAGTCAAAATTAATAATAAATCATTTGCAATCCTCTGCTTTATGTATCTATTTATATTATTAACATCAAATCGTCATTATAATAAGAAAAATGACACTATAAGTGACTTTAAAACACAAGAAAGATGCATGAAGAACCAAGATAAATTCCCAATTAGTATGGCCGTAATACCTGTTACTTTTTTAAAACAAAACTGTACTCTGCTTTGGAGAACATCTGACATGTTAGGTACAGTTTTGGATCCAGGTGGTGACGTTGATGTTATTATTAAATTAGTTGCAGATAAAGGTATAAAAGTTCAAACTATTGTGTTGACCCATGGGCACATTGATCATGCTGGTGGCGCTAAAGAATTATCTGAGAAACTTGATGTAAAAATTGAAGGTCCACACCTTGATGATAAATTTTTACTCGATACTATATCCGAAAAAGCTAATGAGTATGGCATTAATTATGCTCAGAATACAACACCAGACAGGTGGCTCTCTGAAGGCCAGATTTGTTCAATTGCAGGATATGACTTTGAAACATTGCATTGCCCAGGTCATTCTCCGGGATCAATTGTCTATATGAATCATGAGTTACGTTTTTCTATAGTAGGCGACGTTCTTTTTAAAGGATCTGTTGGCCGTACAGATTTTTCTTACGGGAGTCACTCTAAATTAATATCAAATATTAAAACTAAACTTTTAAAGCCTGAATATGACGATATATCTTTCATATGCGGACATGGTTCTCCAAGCTCTTTCGGTCATGAGCGCAAGACTAATCCCTTTCTAATTTAACAGTATAATTTCAGTTGCTAATTCTTAGCAAGTTTAGGTAGCAGTGCTTATACAACCAAATCTAGTACTAAAAACGGTTATAAAAATAATTAATAGATTTACTTTACGTTTTCCATTTTAAATGATCTGACATCAGGACCATTCGTTTGAATTCTTCAAGATAGTTTTTGCTAAACACTTTTGGTTTCAATTTTTGTAACTTTTAATATTGAAATACAACTAATGATATGATTTTGGAAACGATGTCAGCAATTTGCATTTTTGGATATAATGTTGCATGTTGTTTTATGTACAACTACTTTAAAGTGGCATATTATGCAATCCTAACATTAAAATAGTCGTTAAGTTTGTTATATACAAAGTTCATAATATTTGATGTTCTACAACTTTTGGTAAATTAATTTTATCGCATTTTACCTTAAGATAGTTGCATTACAAATCATGATCGTCTTCTAGAAAAGTATTTTGATGCTCCCCAGCCGGCACCTGCGGCTACTACTACAGTAAAAAAACCATAAAGCACAGGGTAGTTTGAAGCAAAATTATAAATGTAACGACCGATGCCCTTCCGAGAAAGTTGTACTTTTGATATGAATGTATCAAGTAAAATCCCATCACGGAATAAGTGTACTCGAGCAGTCAGTGGACCTACGGGAACATTAGCCGGTAAATTAATGCTGGTTCGGAAGAGACTCGGACCAACGAAAATCGTACCAAATCTATTCTCAACATAAAGCCCTTGCTTATGTTTTAAGCGAACTATTGCAGTTTTAGACTCTTTGTTTATTTTATTAGAAATATGGCCTTGTGTAAAGCGATTTGACAATACCATAGAAATATGCATGAAGCCAATCCCATGCTGATCAAGAATGTGTGGTTCTGTAATTTCAACTAATGGACGATTTGTTGAAATCGCATAATAACTTGGTATAGAAGAAAAATATACAGCTTCGTTATTAAACCAAAGACCTGCTACGTTAGACTTTCGTCGCAAGACTAATGATTGGCTAACTCCCTCTACAACCACTACTACGTCATATGGATTCAAGCTGTCTTTAGTTCTACGAGCGTTTTCCACTGCACCGAACACAATGATTTCAGTACCTGTAAAACTTGATGTAATGCTAACACTTCGAGTGGAAATATCAGCCTGAACACTCTCTTTAGCTAGTATAAGTTCATCAGCTTGTGCGCTTGTTAGCAAAAAGCTAAAAAACAAGTAAAGTAAAAAGCTTGATACAATTGGTAACCTACAACAAATGATAGGTACATTCATGCGATTTAACCTAATTACAAGCATTCTTATTCAGTGTGCTCCAAAAATGGTGTAACAGAATACAGTTCCTCAGGTGCTGAAATAAGCTGCCAGGCCATCCTAAGACATATTCCTATAACTAGTGCAGCAAGTAAAAAACGTAATTGTTCACCCTTAAGTTTCTCACCAGCTGCAGCACCAAATTGTGCACCAATCACACCGCCAATCATAAGTAGTAGTGCAAGAACAATATCAACAGTCTGGTTTTGAACTGCGTGTAAGATAGTGGTTGCAGCTGTCACAAAAACAATTTGAAATAAAGATGTGCCAACAACAACATTGGTCGGAACGCGGAGTAAATAAATCATTGCCGGGATCATTACAAAACCTCCACCCACTCCCATGATTGCAGCAAGAAAACCAACCATCAAACCTATGAGAAGTGGTGGGATAGCACTAATGTAGAGCTTGGAGCGGCGAAATCGCATCTTCAATGGCAGTCCGTGAGCCCAATTATGCTGGCCAGACCGGCGTTCGAAAGCTGTGTGTCCAACTCGAATTTTATGAATCGTGTTCAAGCTTTCTATAAGCATCAAAGCACCAACAACGCCAAGGAATATTACATAACTAATTGAAACAGCAAAATCAAATTGACCGATCTCGCGCAGCCATTTTACAAACTGCACGCCGATAATTGCTCCTACTAAGCCACCGAAAATTAAGATTGTTCCCATAGTGAAATCGATATTGCGGCGTTGCCACTGTGCTATTGCACCAGAAACCGATGAGGCAACAATTTGTGCTGACTGCGTTCCAACTGCGAAAACGGGCGGAACACCCGCAAAAATTAGAAGTGGAGTCATCAAAAAACCACCACCAACACCGAATAACCCTGATAAGAATCCGATTATCGTGCCTATCCCCACAAATACAAGGACGTTCGCAGACATCTCAGCTATAGGCAGATAGAAGTGCATACCACCATCCGAAGGTAGCTCTAGAAATGGAATTTATTGAAAGCACCAAAACTAATCGGAATTAATAATTAATTTATGAGGGTGTGAGAATAATTTCTCACAAGCTTTCTTCTTTTAAGTCAGCACTAAGTGCTTGGGTCAATCATTAATTGTGACTGTGCACTTCTTACTTTGTTATTACTGATAACATTCTTTGTTCTAATGTTTAATCTAGAATGCTTACTAATAAGAGAAAGTCTTATGCTAAACACTAAACATGAAGATACCGAGTTTCCTTCCATCTAAATTTAATTTACATGAGAACTTTCCACCCATAAAAAATATTAGAAACCAACACGGTGTAACGAATAGTCAATTGAAACTCATTCCTATCGTTATTTTATTTGGCAATCGAGCAAAATCTATTATACGATTAGAATTTTGTGTAAACAACACTATTATTTAGTTTTCTCACTTCTAGTCTAGTTCATATAATAATCTCAAAGTTGCATGCAACTAGTATTCTGTAGCTAAGTTAGACATTCACTACATTGTAATGCCTCGATCTAGCCAATCTTAAATAGTTACTAATTCTTAGCGTAAGCCATGATATTGAATGCACTGAGATAAGGAAACAAGTAAGTTAAATACAGTGATTAGGTGCCATATTTTTAACTGGTGGAATGAGGCGTTGCCTTCGTATCTCACCTAATAACATTGTGTCTGGAAGAATCTGACGTTGGATTAAATCAATATAATAATATTGCCTATTTGGAGTAAAGACGTATATATTATATGAAGCTGGAGATGTTGAAGATGTAGATGCCGAACAGGAAGGAACACTGACTACCGGGAACGGTTGATTGTTCCAGTAGCGATATTCTAGAGTTTGCTTGTGACTATGACCATGTATCACCAGTTCTACACCTACGGTCATGAAAAGTTCTGTGAGTTGAGTCGCATCTAGTAAATTACGTAATGGAATTGCTTGCTCTGGCAATGGCGGATGGTGCAGCATTACGATACGGTAAGTTTGATTTTGCTGTAGATTTTCAAGTATAGTTTTCAGTAGTGACAACTGTTTTTTTCCTATTTTACCAACGGCAGATCCGACATTCGTTGGAATAGCAGAATTAAGACCTATAAGAGCAATGTTTCCCCAACGTCGAACATAAGGAAAGTGATCGAACACATAGTTCGAACTCTTACCATCTTCTTGTCTGTAAGAAAAAGAAGACATATATCTTTTCCAGCGCAGTATTCCTTGATCTCGCAATAATCGAGAATATACATCATGATTTCCAGGAACCGCAGATACTTTTTCAGGTTGTCCTGCTAGCTGTAGCCAAGTTAATGCTCTGCTATGTTCTATCGGCAATCCAAAGTTAGAAAAATCACCAGATACGGCAACATGATCAATATTTTGATTATGAACATCATCTAAAATAACCTTAGTCAAATCAGAATTATGAATGTATCGCCGTTTATACAACCAATTGATATAGCCTAAAAAACGCTTTATATTCCAATGCCATGGCCAAAATATAGGCGCTGGCCCAAGGTGCAAATCAGATAAATGTGCAAGTTTGAAAATTTTAGACATAGCATTTTCCAGTTATAATCCTGACATACTGATTACTACTAACCTAGGATACTTTGTTACTAAAATCGTTAGAAGTAAGTAATCGTCAGAATATGAATCAATTGTTTGTAATAAAAAATGTGACAGCTCAACCAAAAATATTATGCCTTTTAGCTTTAATGTAACAAATAACTTCAGTGTTAAAGGTATTGCAACAATTGACAACCGTATAGTGACTGCTCGTTCAAAACTTTGATTCAACTACTTATTTATTGAAAATAGAAATTGATAATACTTTACTTAGATTAATGTGATAAACATGCTAAAAATGGCAGATGTATTAATATTCAGAACTATTACAACCTATCAGTGTTAAAGCACTAATTAATATCCGTATATTTATGAGCAATTTTGCATTAAGTCATACTTATGTCTGAATTAAGCCACAGGGGTAACTCAGAATAGGATATAATTCACATCACGAATAAACGTGTCACAGGATTTCTTGGCAATATTCCGGAGATGAGGATCGAAAGTTTTGTCCGTTTGTGCTAATTTTTATATTTTAAGTTATGCATACTTGAAGGCACTGACTATAATCAAACGGTACTAGATCTTAATGGCAATTCACTTCTGCGATATTTTAATTTCACCGACATTGGAAAGCGATTTGCATAAAATAACCGTTCTTCACTCTGAACTGTTTGGTCCTGGACGCTTTGCTAGAACAACTTATCGTATTCGTGAGGGTACTCCTCTAATTTCACCGTTTTGTCATACTGCGAAGTGGAAAGGTCATTTTGTTGCAGCAATAAGTTTTACTGAGATTAAAATCGGTAATAAATCTGGAGTTTTATTACTTGGACCTTTGGCAGTAAGTGCATCTCATTCTGGACTAGGCGTAGGCCGTGCGCTAGTAGAGATTAGCCTCAAACAAGCAAAGTACGCTGGGGTGGATCTGGTAACTTTAGTGGGAGATTTGTCTTACTATAACCGTGTAGGTTTTATAAATGTTCCAAAAAAGCAAATTATATTGCCAGGACCTTTTAATTCAGATCGTCTTCTAGCTTGTGAACTTCGCCAAGATGCTTTGCGTACCTATCGGGGCTTAATCCATACTACCTAATTAAATTATCACTAATCTATATTAAGATATAGTGTTCTAATATTGAGAGTGTAAATATATTTTTGCAAAAATTTAAATTAGAAATTTGTATTGCATTAAAAAATTTCTCGTAAAAACGTAGGAAGTTTTACACTATATTGACAATCTCTTGTTTTGTAGTTTGCACTAATCAGTATTACAGACGAAATAATCAAGTAGCAATGCTGTAGCGTCTATAGGCCTGAAATTGTCAACATAGCTAGTCGTTTTAGATTATAATGAGTAACAAGCGTAAAGAAGAAAGATAAGAATGTAATGCTACAAAGTAAGGTTCATAGTTAAGAGAATTATATTTCAACATGAGCATACAACTTATCTAATGCAGATAAAGGGATTATGAAATACCAAGCACAAAATTTGTCAAAATATTAATAGGGTAAATACAACAAATAATGAATAAGAACAAACCACTCATAATTACACATTTTAGGTGCCTGATATTTCTAAAATCTATACATTATGTACAGACTGTATTTCTACTTAAATGAAGATGATACAAAAGCTTTTATGATCGCATTTGTAACGGAATACTCAGCGTTCAAACCTTTTATATTTTATTCGGGTTGGTTCGTTCGCGTAATTTCCAAGACGGCGCTTTTTGTCTTCCTCGTAAGCTGCATAATTACCTGCAAACCACTCAACATGACTATCACCTTCAAATGAAAGAATATGAGTAGCTATCCGGTCAAGGAAAAAGCGGTCATGGCTAATAATTACAGCACAGCCATGAAAATCTTCTAGTGCCGCTTCTAGTGCTGATAATGTTTCCACATCAAGATCATTGGTAGGTTCATCTAATAGAATAAGATTTGCTCCTTGTTTCAACATTTTTGCAAGATGTACGCGATTACGTTCACCGCCAGATAAAAGCCCCACCTTCTTTTGCTGGTCTGGACCTTTAAAGTTGAACCAACCAGTGTAAACACGACTCTGAATTTCTTTGTTACCTAAAGTTAGGATATCAAGCCCGTCAGATATCTCTTCCCAGACAGATTTTTTAGGATCTAGAGATACCCGATTTTGATCAACATATCCTAACTGTACTGTTTCACCGATACGAATGGTACCAGTGTCTGGAGTATCTTGGCCGGTAATCATCTTGAAGAGAGTAGTTTTACCAGCACCGTTAGGACCGATAACACCTACAATACCACCCGGTGGTAGTTTGAATGAAAGATCATCAATCAAAAGCTGCCCATTAAAGCCCTTTTTTAATCCCTCCGCTTCTATTACTATTCCTCCGAGTTTTGGTCCTTGTGGTATGCGTATCTGTGCGGTGGAAATTTCTTCATGACCAATTTCTTCTGTTAACTGCTGATAGGAATCAATCCTAGCTTTTGATTTAGCCTGTCGGGCACGAGGGCTTGAACGAATCCATTCTAATTCGCGCTTAAGAGCTCGGTTTCTGGCCTCTTCCTGACCTTTTTCAACTTCAAGTCGTTTGGTCTTTTGCTCTAGCCAATTAGAGTAATTTCCTTTGTAAGGCACACCCTGGCCCCGATCTAATTCAAGTGTCCATTCAGTAATATTATCAAGAAAATAACGATCATGTGTAACGAGTACTACACATCCAGAATATTCTTTTAAGTATCGCTCAAGCCATGCAACACTCTCAGCATCGAGATGGTTAGTTGGCTCGTCTAGAAGCAGTATCTGTGGTTTCGATAATAGTAACTTAGTGAGCGCTATTCGACGTTTCTCACCTCCAGATAAGTTATTGACTAAACTATCACTCGGTGGACACCTTAGAGCGTTTAGGGCTTGCTCTACCTGCGCGTCGAGATCCCAAAGATTTTGAGTGTCGATCTGATCTTGTAGCTGTGCCATTTCCTCTGCAACTTCGTCCGTATAATTCATTGCAAGTTCATTGAAACGGTCAAGCATTTCTTTTTTTTTATTTACTCCCTCCATGGCATTTTCTAATACTGACTTATTCATATTAAGCTCTGGTTCCTGAGGCAGATAGCCCACATTGATGCCATCTGCAGCCCAAGCCTCACCGTTAAAATCATCAATGACACCTGCCATAATTTTTAGCAGAGTAGATTTGCCGGCACCATTAGTACCGACTACCCCAATCTTTGCGCCCGGAAGAAAAGATAAAGAAATGTCTCTTAAGACTTGCTTGCCACCTGGATAAGCCTTGGATAGGTTGTTGATGTAATAAACGTATTGTGGCGTTACCATGGTGTTGCATACTCCGCTAATGTCCCGCTGAGTTGCGCGGTTATGTTTAGATTTGTATAATTTCTAATCAAAATTACATACTTGCTCAATATTTTAAATATTAATACTTTAGTTGATTGTCCAAAACATTGTTTGCTTTTCGCGATTTATAACATGATATGATTTGAATGGTGAAACCAAGTAGTATTAAAGGGCTATAATCCCAACATGTAATTTGTATATTTAGATATGAATGCACTATGAGTTGTTGTGAGTGAATAGAACAGTAAATTGAAAACAAATAATGGAAACAATTATGAGGGCTATTACTCCAAAAGTTTAATTGCCATGAATTTTTGTTTAGTGTTAACGTACGGTAATGTACATTGTACTCGTATTGCATGCTCATCTAGAACGATCAGTGCATGTTTGGTTTTACCATAGGATTTGTTGAAAAATTTTTCCATAGCTTATAGTGATTTATTAAGTTATACCCTTGACAACAATCAAAACTATACCTTGACCTACTAATGTGAATACGAAAAATTTCGCCATGTTATTTCATTTCTTACATAAAACACTTGTTGTTATGATAAACGACGAGTGAGATATTTTATATGATTGAATGCTTTGTTGTATGTTGAAAATTTAAGACTAATAACTATAGTAACAGCAACAGTGTAAATAGTTATGATACATAGATTAAATATCTTACTATACACAGAAATTGTGCATTAAGCATCTATCTAAGAGTATCATTGGATAGCAATGGAAATTGCATACCTTATCAATCAGATGTTCAACTACATTGTTTCCGAGAAATTCTAAAACATCATTTCTAGTTATTATATTTTCATCGCTGCAATCTTCTAAAATCTTGTTCCCTATTATCAACCCAACAACTTTCGCCATTAGTGAAGCTTTCTTTTTTCCAAAAGGTTGCTCTTTTTTTGACGT
The DNA here is from genome assembly GCA_039583345.1 of Candidatus Tectiglobus diatomicola. GTDB lineage: Bacteria > Pseudomonadota > Alphaproteobacteria > Rhizobiales > Hyphomicrobiaceae > Tectiglobus > Tectiglobus diatomicola. Next base: position 144,237 of record JAZDSJ010000011.1, read on the forward strand.
TATCCATAATGAATTGCGACGCTTCGAAAGCGGAACAGCGGTCAACTGATGCAGTAGCGACCATAACTATACGGTCACCAGGTTGAAGCTTTCCGTAACGATGAATTATAACAATGGCTTGCAATGACCAAAGCTTGGTGGCTTCATTCTCGATGCGTTCAAGTTCAGCCTCTGTCATACCGGGATAATATTCGAGGAACATTTCACTTAAGAGCTGGCCGTTTACACTTCCACGGACACATCCAGTAAAAGTAACTATAGCGCCAATGTTTGAACTTTTTTCTTGTAATTTAGCAAGCTCATGATTAACACAAAAATCTTTTTTTTGTACAAAAAAAGCCATAAGGATACCGATTAACCACCGGTCACAGGTGGAAACAAGGCAATTTCATCAGCGTAAATAATAAGTGCATTCGATGAGACATGTTGGTTATTGATTGCAGCCTGTATCTGCTTATCTGCACTAAATGCACGCTGATATTTGAGATTCCGTTGGCATTGCCATGACAATAAATCAGCAACAGTATTAACGCCTTTAGGAATTTCAACGATTTCCTCTGAGCGACCGAGTGCTTCACGAAGCGAAGCGAAAAATAATAATTTAACTGTATGCACAACCTCACCTTTTAACTTACTTCAAGAGTTTAAGTAACATTTATTGCAAAGTATAGTTTAACATCTCAGTCTTAATACTCCAACGCATGTGTGATGGCAGCATTTAAGTAACCTGCGCCCGTCCATAATGTGAGGATAGCAGCAATCCAAAACAGCGACAAACCAAAGTTGCTTGCTGCGAATCCCATATCATCACCTGCAGGGCCTACAAGCAGTAACGTTATAGCTAACATTTGTAACACGGTTTTCCACTTGGCGAGTATTGTTACATGCAAGGTTACATCGAGACGAGCAAGATACTCGCGGAAGCCTGAGACAAGAATTTCACGACATAAGATTATAAGTGCAGCCCAGACCGATATATCTGAAATTGTTCCTTCGTGAACTAACATCAAAGTAACAGCACTAACTAATAGCTTGTCGGCCACAGGATCAAGTATGCGACCTAACTCAGACTGTTGCTTCCAAATACGAGCAAGATAACCATCAAGAAAATCTGACAAAGCAGCAAGAATAAATAGCCCTGCTGCAATCCATCGTGCCAAGGGAATATCACCGAAGAAATAAAGTGTGCCAGCGACGAGTGGAATGCTAACAATACGCCCCACTGTCAGCATATTAGGAATATTCAGTGATGTATTTCGTACAGTTGTATCTATCATACCTTCACCTTTTCTGATAATATTGCATGGTGATGAGTAAGCAAATTGCATAACGATATATCATATCAATTACACTTTATTCATCAGAGACTTCCTTATTCTTCACATAATGCATTTAAAAATTGTATGTGTAACAGCAACGTTTCCATTTATGTAGCTCCCATATAGTATCATAGGAACTGTAAAGCATATGAAGAGAACTTGGATTAACTACATTCTCTATACTAATATACAAACATATGCATGTGACTTTGAACATGTCTGGAACGCTGTTGAGGTCTAAGTGTCAGATGATACTAGAGTTGATTCTTGCAATTACAATATACACTTATTTAACTGTTAATCATCCAAAGACATTTAGCAGACTGCCGAAAAATCTAAAGATATCTTGATAATCTCATTTTACATGTGGATCTTTTTGTTCCTAGGTTGTCCTTTAATGCGTACACATTATTGCTGGATCAGTTTAGGACTTAAGTTGTGTTAGTATTATCACTGGTCTTGTTGCGGTAGTAACCTTCCGTTCAGCGATATGGTTCACTAATATAATTTTAGAAAATTAGAAGCTATCAAAAAAAATTTTTTAAGTGACGTAAGAAAACATCGTCACCTCAAACATTTTAAAGTTAGAGTCTCTCCTATTGTAAAGAAAGCTTAATTACACCGCATTTCTGCTACATTAGAAGCATAGAAAAAAATTAAATATTAGTATTAATTATGTAAATTTTTTGCTCACTGTCCTTGTTTACGGTTTTGATAAGTCTTCTGACATACTTTATAAATAACTTTCTAGCTAATAATATAACTCTTAAGTTAGTTGTTACGTGATAAATTCATTCTGCTTAACAGCCAAAATGCAAATATTAAGGCATGTCATTATTGCATGTGCATCTTTGAATGGTTCTATCAAAGAATTATAGCTTATAATATTATGTTTATCTTTATTGTCTGATTAAGTGAGCGACGCTTAATTTGTTTGTGATTTAGTAGTTGGTGGATCTCTAAGTCGGATAGTCCAGTTTACTGCATTTCCCGTGACTACTTCATAAAATTTTACGGTGTTATACCCATACTTTTCACATTCTGTAGTGTCGCGGATAATGAATTCCTCTTCTGAGACACATAACTCTAGATTCCCAGCCCATTCGCCTCCACGTTCATAATCTACAGCATATATATATATATAGCGATGCGGAGTAAGATACCTTAGTACACTTTCACAAGTCTTTGCATTAATGTTCCACCAACCCTCGGTTGCGATGCCGCGTTGACCTTGGTAACCAATCGCCACTCCTATCCGACTAGATGTTGAGTTGCAAAATTTTAATCCCGCAATGGCTAATTTAGAAGTACTAAGCAAAGCTATAACTAAAGCCAGTGCTAAAAAAAAATGCTTAAAATGTTTATTGTATTCACATTGTAGCAGCAAAATCTCTTAAATTCCTTTCTGTTATTGTAACTAGAAAACCATTCTAAGTTTTCTTGTTTTGAAAATAAATTTTTTATGACTTTCAAACAAAAGCTTCCTCCATTGTACGATAGCCTGAATTTGTTCTACATACAATAATTAGAGAAAAGTTTAATAATATGAACATGTTAATGACGATTTCTTCGCTTTTTTGGTTTTATTTCAAATACAACTAGATAGATACACACTCAAATAGTGAATAAAAAGTTAGTTGCAATAAAGGTAGCGTTTTACCTCTCAAACTTATACCTTTATAAAGGACTGGCAAAGATGTTTCTTAATCAAGACATTTGGGACTTCGAAAGTAGTTCAATTTAAATTGTAAAATACAGTTGATTCCTTCAGTTCGAAATTAGCTTAATTAACTTATGTGTTTAATTTTAACGAGCTAAAACATAAACAGTAGATAAGTATTTGAGGTTCTGATAGTGCTCCTGCTAAAGTTAATTAATTGTTATTAAACAATATTTTAAGCCTCATACTTATGAAAATTAATAGATTATATAACTACACTGGGTCTTGTGGAAAAAATAGGATAAATTTTATTGCTTTCTTGAAGATTGCGAATATAGCAGTTAGCTTACAATTGCTATACTTAAATAAAGTCTAGCAATCGCGGTTGCGAGCCCTGCGGGGATCATGTGGTTCGCAATCGCACTTTAATAAAGGTTATACAACCTAGATCTCGTAATCCAATTGGTAACACTTCTACTCGTTTGAATTATGAGATTGTGCGTTTTATCACAGGGATCACATTTGGCTTTGACCTTATGTGTAGATATAGCAAGTAGTTAGGTATCTAGTATGACAACACTTCATGGCACCGCGCAAGCGCAATTGCGCCAGTTTGTTGAGCAACTTGAGCGTCTTGAGGAAGATAAAAAAAATATTGCGGATGATATTCGTGACAAAATGTTGGAGGCAAAGGCTGTTGGTTTTGACGTGAAAGTTTTGCGCCAAATTCTGAAGCTTCGAAAAAAGTCTAAGGATGATCGTGACGAAGAAGAGGCTATTTTAGATACATATTTGCACGCTCTTGGTATGCTTGAGGATGAAGGAGAAAATGCAGATGTCGATTAGTGACATTTTAATATAAACTCGGCTGGATAACTATTTTATTCAGGAGATTAATATGAACATCTTCAAAAAGCATTATAACTGAAGTTAGTGTAGACAGTTGTATAGGCTATTATACTGGTAGATTTATTATATTCCATAATATCTATTATGCGACTGTCATTATCTGTTTTTACGTCCTCCTTCAATTAGTAACACAATTTCTAAAATTATAACTACTATTGCAGCTATGGCAAAACCTATTAGAATATTTACGCTAATTAATACAGCTACTACAGGAGCGTAGATCTTTCCAAGCAAGCTGCTTGCAGTATTTGCGATTAAAGCATCGATGCAGTAGCGAATTTTAAAGGCTAAATCGCTTAAATCCTCGATGTTTGGCTGCTCTGGTAAATCAAAGATTAGTGATCCAGCAAGGCTTTGTATCGAAGGGACCTTGATAAGGTTGAAATTAGCAGCGAATTGAACACCCATAGAAAATATTATTCCTAACGGAACAGCTAGGCGGAAATACCCCCATTTAATTGGATGCATTCCATGAATGTAAAAACCACGCCGAATAATTGTTGTACCTAAGAACAAGCACATTGCGAAAATACATGCTAGTACAAAGATTCGATCTTTGTCGCTCCCAGTAAATGTCAATATAATAGCGAAACCGGCAGATAACGCTTTAACAAAACCATCACATATTCCAACAAATCCTGATATTAGTAAGCGCGACTGGTTTTTATTATTAAAATAGAATGTATCTTCATGATATTGCTTAGACCATTCAAGTATACAGCCTATAATAATGATAGAAACTGTTGTTATTCCAGCCAACAAAAACGGATGAGTTAGCGCTAAACATGTTACAGATACAATCATAAAAAATTCTGCTATAACACCAAATATATTGAAAGCAATCTGTACCATCATAGTTTCCTTTTTAAAAACCTTACAGAATGGTTAAGATTTAGCCGGTATGTTTTGGTTGATTATTCAATCAAATCCAACATCCATACAAATGGTTAATGAAAAAAGCTTTTCTTAGGATCTTTCGTAAACTTTCCAAACTGTGAAGTGTCTTACAATTAAAAGTTTTTAAAGTTTAAGTGCTGGGTGTATATGGATTTTGAAAATCTAGAAGAAGAACTGGTATTTTATTCAACAAAATTGTAGAAAAAATTTCTCAAAGTACTCCAAAACCAGATGTATTTAGCTGCATGGAAGAGCCGAGTGCTTTTAATGTAAAGTCGGGTTTATAATGAAGGTAAAAGTCATATTGAAAAGCTACCAAATCAAGAGCCCGAGCTAAAAATGTCTATTTATTAGAAATGTTAACTAGTAGTGCTTAACAGTGCAACAAGAAATATGCCTTGCTTTAACATATACTGTTAAACATCAGAAAAAAGCTTTCAAAGTTGACTTTGATTGGCCAGACCTACCAGCTGTTCTTATTATGATGCGTCAAGAATAGACAGAATAAGGTACTAAAATAATTTAAATACCCTACGGCAATGGTTGCAAAAAATGTTGTATTTTCAAGATGATTTGTTGGGATTGAGAATTACCTAGCAACTGGAGGCTGCTATATGACTGATACAACATTTAACGAAATAAATGAGATTTGGAACATTATTAAGATTTAAGATAAAAATAACAGTTCCTTACTATATCAATTAGAATTATGCTTTAGATTAAACTGGAAGCTTATTAGTTACTTTTTCTACTTTATTCGTAGTCAGCTAGTTAACTAAAAGTTTTTTATTTGACATCACCCACACGAATACTTTCACAGTATGTAGCGGTGTCCTTAGATTATAAATTTAGCCGAATAATATTTTAAGAAAAATTCTTAAAGTATTACCTATAACTTTAGATAGAGGATGCAACTTTAGGAAAGCAACCTCTTCTAAAGAGTAATACACCTTTCTTATAAAGTCCTAGCTATATTACACTAACCGCATTGTTGATTATCTTGGTACCACACGACAGCTGCTACATAATATGTCTGTATTAAAATATTGTATGATTCGGCTCTATGCACTACCGATTAAAATGCCAGCAATGAAGACGAGCGCGCCACCGAAAACGACCTGAACTGCCGCTCTAAAAAAAGGAGTTTTCATAAATTTGCTCTGAATCCAAGCGATAGCCCACAATTCTACGAAAACTAGGAAGACTGCCAATGAAGTCGCAATCCAAAAATCTGGAATCAGATAGGGAACCGCGTGTCCTAATCCTCCAACTGCTGTCATTATTCCAGATGCAAAACCACGTTTTAAGGGTGAGCCTCGTCCTGAAAGTTCACCATCATCAGAAGCGGCTTCTGTAAAACCCATTGAAATACCAGCACCAACCGATGCTGCAAGGCCTACAAGAAATGTAGTCCAAGTATCCTGAGTAGCAAAAGCTGTAGCAAAAATTGGTGCTAGAGTAGACACTGATCCATCCATAAGACCAGCTAATCCCGGCTGCACCCATGTCAGAATAAATTGTCTCCTTGCAATATGGGCTTCACTTTCTCGTGCGTCTTGTCGAACGTGCTGCTGTTCAAGTTTATCTGCAGTAGCAACATGACCAGCTTCCTCATATGCAAGATCACCCAGAAGTTTTCGAGTGTTAGCATCCGTTACTTGAGCAGCGGCTTTGAGATAGAACGTGTGAGCTGCTGCTTCCATATTTGCAGCTTCTTCACGTATGCGATCTATACCAAGGTTTTCTATCAACCAGACGGGATTACGCCTGTAAAAGCCAGCTACGTTTTCCCTACGGATTAGAGGAATAACATCTCCAAAACGATTTTTATGTAATTCAATCAATTGACGTCGATGGTGGTCTTCCTCTTCAGCCATACCATCAAATAATTTAGCTGAGTCAGGATAGTCTTCACGTAAGCGATCAGCGTACATTCGATAAATCCTCGAATCATCTTCTTCAGCAGAGATACCTAGCGCTATTATTTGTTGTTCAGTCAGATCAGAAAATTTATACTGACTTAAAAATGTAGGAATCATTATCAAGCTCCGGTTTGCAACAATTAACAAATTAACTATTGAAGTGGTACAAAACAGTTTTGAGATGAAGATCTTTACTACAAAGCAAATTTACGAATACCTTCATTGGACTAAATAGCGGTTGCTAAAATCAAGGCCCCATTAATTCTAATAATGTATAGACTTAAGCTTATTTACTCTTAAATTTATTACTACCTCATGATAAACATCAACTTTTGGTATTCTAATAGGTACATTACGTATCTATCACGCAAATCATTAGAACATGGTATTAATTATACTTAAAGTCCTAGAACTATAATTGGAGCTAATTTTGATCTATAATGGCATTTACTTGAGTTATAAAGAAAGTATTTAGTGATTATACTAAAATAGTTGTAGAAGCAATATTTTCATATTATGAGCTGTGATATAGAGACGAGTACGCTAGTTTTAAAAGTTAGCCAAGTTTTTAAGTTCGATTGCAATCGCTCTTATGAGAGGTCTTATGTATCGTTAGAAGAAAACATATATCGAATGTAATAATGATTAGGATATCTGAAAATCTTTATAAATGTGTATCTAAACAAAATAAATACATTTTGTAATAAAACTTATACACCACTCCATCTTTAATAAAAAGCAAAAAGATATTAAAGATTAACCACTGAAATAGTTGAATTATGTAAATTGATTATAAGGAATAGAAACGACTGCAGTTGCCATCAATCCTTTACTAAAATTAGGTACAGGTAAATAACTAGCAAGTGTTATTTGAAAGCTGTTTTTGTCTTAGCTTGATAAAAAACATTCTAAAATGCATCGCCTCATTAAATGAAATGCAAACTAATTTAGATCTCTTATGTCAAACCATGAGCAATAATTTTACGCATGACCGAAGGAAGAGCATGATATTGTAGATCATTACGTGGCACCCAGGTACAACGGTTAGGATCAGCCCATAGTGTCAAAGTCGTGTCTTTCTTAACAATTGCTCGATATACCTTAAGCTCTAATCTAAAGTGCGAAAAAGTATGCGTAACAATTCCAGGTATATGCCACCAGTCTGCATGTATAGGTGCAGTACGCAGTGCCTTATCTAAATTCTGATTAGTATTCAACCACTCAGTAGAAGGTATTTCCATCATCCTTGCCAAAAGCCCTCTTTCAGGACGTCGACGTAGCAAGAGTTGGCCGTCCTCGGATAGAGCTAAAAAACCAATACCATAACGAACAGGTCGCTTCGGTTTTGGCATTTTGACAGGCAATCTGGATGCAAGCCCAAGGACATGAGCATTACATTGGTTGTGCAAGGGACACATTAGGCAAGATGGGCGCTTAGCAGTACACACCGTTGCCCCTAAATCCATCATTGCCTGAGCGAAATCACCCGGGCGTTCAACTGGCGTCAACTGTGCAGCTAAGCTACGTAAACGAGGTTTGGATTGAGGCAATGGTTGTTCGACTGCAAACAAACGCGAAACAACACGCTCTACATTACCATCTACTGGGGTCGCACATTTGCCAAATGCGATAGCAGCAATAGCAGCTGCAGTGTATGGTCCCACACCGGGTAACTTTAGTAGCTCTGATTCTTCTTCTGGGAAACGACCGCCATAGTCTGATACAACTTGCTTTGCACAGGCATGTAAATTACGTGCGCGCATATAATATCCAAGACCTGCCCATTCTTCCAACACGTTATATTCACAAGCAACAGCTAATTCTGACACCGTTGGCCATCGCATAACAAATTTTCGAAAATATGGAATGACAGTTTTTACGTTGGTTTGTTGAAGCATAATTTCACTTAGCCATATCCTGTAGGGATCAGGTTCAGTATTAGTATCATAACGCCATGGAAGGTCTCGACGCTCGTTATCGTACCATTCTAAAAGTGCTATCGCTGGTTTGGTGCTGGTACTGTAATGACGTTTTGCTCGCGCGACAGTACTCATACTGCAGTCCTCCAAAAGTAAGACGAATCATTTATTCATATAATATCTAGTTCGAGATTATCATGGAATGGCATAGGTGTTATTATGCGTGTAAAACCTTTTTCGCAAAGACCTGTATCCGTATACAAAGCTTGTTCAATTGGTACCCTTATCCCAGATATTACAAAACAAGCGTTTAAAAAGTATGGCTTTTATGGTGCGTCAATTTTGATAGAGTGGCCAGTAATTGTTGGAAATGATTTAGCTGCTAAAACGCTTCCTGATAGATTGAAGTGGCCAAAAATTCATTCAAGATCACGCGAATACAGCTCGCAATGCAACCGTAAGGGTGCAACTCTTATTTTGCGAACGAAACCATCACACGCACTTGATATCCAATATCAAAGCTCTGATATCAAAGATCGCATCAACTCATATTTTGGATATCACGCCGTATCTCAAATTCGCATTTTACAAGCACCTATAAGTGAAGTTTTAACATATAAACGAAAAACCTACTTTCAGAAGCAGGTTGCAATCTTAGCAAGATCGAACGATAGTCTATCAAATAATGGAGATTTTAATAACAATAAAGTGCCTGGTGACGATCTTGAATATGCACTAACACGATTAGAGCAAAATATAAGGATCAAAAATCAAAGTCACTGAGCATTATAAATAGAATTTCTAGATTTTAAGATCCTAATTATATACTAAACATGGCAGTGGAGTTCATAAGTGCTTAAACCATTCAAGCTTTTTTTTCCTGGTAAGATAATTTGTCGTTTTTTTATAGTGAGCGCAATTTTTATTGGCATTGCATTGTTTTGTCAAAGAACTTGTATGGCTCAAGTCAAACTTAACGAAGTACCTTTAGAAGCATTATTAGAATCGGACGAGTTGTCAGAACTAAGCGTTGGTGATCCTAATGCCCCCGTCACTATAGTAGAGTATATGTCGATGTCGTGCGCGGCCTGCGCCAAATTTCATAAGACAACTTATCAAAAGCTGAAAAAAAAATATATAGATACCGGTAAAGTACGTTTTATTATACGTGAGTTCCCGTTAGATAATTTAGCTGCAGCTGGAGCGATGCTTGCTCGTTGTGTAAATGATAACAACAAAACTCTTGCTTTGATCAGTATATTGTTAGAAAGACAGAGAGAATGGGTATCTAAACAGGCATTACAAGTATTACGAAAGATTTCAATACAGGCTGGTCTTTCAAAAGACAGCTTTGAAAAGTGCCTTCAGGATAAGATACTGCTTGGGAAGCTTTCACGTCGCCGTGAAAAAGCCGATAAGGAGTTTGGGATTGATGCAACACCATCATTTTTCATTAATGGGAAACGTTTGCGTAGTCAAACCTTTATCTTGAGTGAGTTCGAAAAAGTCATTGATCCACTTTTATAAAGACCTTAATGCTTAAAGGTTGCTGTCTAAGAAACTCATAATGCGAAGGAAAACGTGTTGGCAAAGCTTGCGTTTTATTTGATGTTGACATCATTTATACCATTAGCGTTAGTAAGCGCTTGTATAAATACAACTTCATTAGATGATACAGCTTTATTAGGTACTTCTCCATTCAAAAGATCTAATAATACATCCCAACGTGAGCTTTTTAATCCTTTTGTCGATGATGAATGGGATTTAGATATCAAAAGCCGACATGTCATTGAAAATCCATCGTTAGAACAAATTTTGCGACCAGGTCCCCTCCCGGAGATATCACTCGGTCAGCCTAGTGCCCCGGTTATTATAGTACAATACACTTCAATGGGATGTCCTTATTGTCGCCAATTTCACATGGAAACATTACCTATTCTCAAAAGTGAATATATTAATACTGGGAAAGTCTTCTATATATTTAGAGAATTTCCTATCGGGTATCAGTCTGGCGCTGCGACAATTGCCTTGCGTTGTGTAAATCCAAACCAGTATTTCACACTCTACGACAAACTTATACGTCAGCAAAATAGTTGGGTTAGTCGGAAGGTACGGCATGAACCAATATTTCAGATTGTAAAACAAGTGGGAATTTCAAGAGATGAGTTTGATAATTGTTTTTCTGATAAAATTCTTATCAACCAACTGAATCAGATTAAGAAACGTGGCCGTACCCTTGGCATAATTGGCACTCCCAATTTTTTTATTAATGAACGCTTATATAAGCGCCGTCTTACTATTCGTGACATCCGTGAGCTTGTACATAAAGCTCTAGCAAATGTAGAATAACACCAATAAGGAAAAAGCATTTAAATAGTTTGTCAGATATACTTAAAATTAATGGCTACTATAACTCTGATTTGCTTGAAAGGTTATACTGGATTGTGGATGGTGTATTCTACAACTCGAAGTAAAACGCTTTTATATATTGAGACTTAATTTCTCGGCATAGCTCCATTTAACCTTCACAAAATTTAGTTAAAGTAACCTTATCTATCGACTGTTCCAGCATGAAAAGTATCTAGAGATACCTAATTTACTTTATAATGATCGTTCACTATCTCGTGACAATGACACTTATAGATTAACTATTGGGTTACAAAAGTTGGATGTGGTGTAAATAAGATTTTTCCGTATATTTAAAATAGGTTTAAGGTAATTTCAAAATTATTTAATACTGTTTAGAATATGAATTTATATAACACAAAGTATTTTTACTGAACTCAATGTAACCTTTTTTAACAGCTGAAATTTCATCCTCGTATAACGGGTCTTAATGATGCAGCAAGTAATCGTATTTGGCTACTGCTTGAAGACAAATTTAGTTGTACTTCAAACCATTCTGTTACGAGCTTACAAACCTTAGCTTCAGGTGCACTTGACAAAGCTGCTGGATTTGAAAATAAATCTATATCCTCTTGCGTCCAGCCACGACCGTTCAGTAGTCTTGTCATGGTTTTAAAGTCATCCTCGTTTGGTTCTGGATAAAGTTCCAGTGTTAAATTTTTATTTTTTGCAGCAGCAACTATCGCTTCAACTTGTTCACCTAAAACAGCAAGGTGTGTTTTATTATTATATAGTTTTAAGACTGAGGGACTTAGTTCTCCTTGGGAAATAAATCCATAGCATGCCTTTATGTTCTGGTTAGCTAGATATTTTAGGCTGTTTGTAAAAGTTTTAGCTAGCTGCCTAAGATGGTTTGGATTTGCTGTTAGAATTTTATCAGCGTTTTGTCGTCTCCAATTTACTAGTGCTTTTACAGCAAATTTAAGACGCTCTGCCTCAGATTTAGAATTTGTTCTCAGCTTAGCAAGTGATTTTTCCTGACGACGAGCCCATACTTCGTCCTGATTTCGAATATCATTCCAAAATTTAGTCGATAATAGTGCAAGCTTTGGTTCCACATGCGAGATATTCTGAGTTGGGATGTGAGATTGTGATATTTTAACAGCAATTGCATCATTAATTTTTATGAATGTGGTATTAAAAATTGAATGAAGTTGCATATAAGACGTTTTAGCAGTGTCTAAAATTACCCTTTCTAAGGTTACTCGGTTTGAATAAACTAACCATCCTCCTAACATAGTTATAGTCAAAATGGCAGATGCTAGAGTTATAATTGTGTAACTTTTATTGCCGCTCTCGCATTCAGAGTTGTGAAATGGTATGTTACTTTCAGGGTTCGTAGATACGAAAGTATCTGTTTTTAACTGGCCCACTGGAAAAATTTGATCTGCAGTTAACCATTCTTCAAAACCTGCTCGCCACACAAGATCACTTGGCCTAAGATGACCTAGTTCTATAAATTTATCTAATTCTGTATTCGACAAGGGTCCGTATTGTTGACCATTACGTGCCAGAAACCACTCAACGTTTGCATTTTTGTTAGACATCTCATACTCTTGCATCTAGTGATAACAACATATTTATAATAAATTATTAGTTAACACTTAATCTCGCATTGATGGACCAAACAATATTAGCCAAAAATCAAAATAACAAATAATGTTTAGCCAGAGCAATATAGCAAAAGCTTGACCTCACAAGCTTTATTCAAAAAAAATACAAATTATTTATATAAAAATGCTGTAACAACCTGAAAATATATATCTTAATAACAAGAACTTTTGAAATTGGCCTGGTTTACTAATTAGCCCAAAATTTAGTTGGTTAAGTTGTAGGATGTGTCATATCTAGCTATATTGAAAATACTAATCAAAAATGTGGATAAGATACCTATGAAAACAGAATGTACTTTTTCTATTATTAAACCCGATGCAACCGCTCGTAACTTAACAGGTAAAATCAATGCAGTAATTGAAGACGCAGGCCTACGCATTATTGCTCAAAAACGAGTCCTCTGGACACATGCTCAGGCTAAAAAATTCTACGAAGAACATAAAGATCGATCTTTTTACCAAGAACTAGTTGAGTTTATGACATCCGGCCCCATTGTGTGTCAGGTTTTGGAAGGAATTGATGCCATTTCAAAATATCGTAAAGTTATGGGTGCTACAGATCCATCTGAGGCAGATTTCGGAACTATTCGTAAGAAGTTTGGGAAATCTAAAGGTGAAAATTCAGTGCATGGATCTGATTCGTCAGAAAGTGCCGCACGAGAAATTGCATTAAATTTTACAAACACAGAAATTGTTGGTTGAACACAACCAACAATTTCTTGCATATTATATTAACTTTGGAGATAGCATTAAACGACTATACTTGTTTAGTTTTTTAACCTATTGCCCATGCGTGCATTACGATATTCTGAAATTTTGGAGAAAATATAAAGCCGTAATATCAGAAGTGGAACTTACTTCCAATAATTATTATTTAGGTACATAGTCGGACAACGTATGCCTCGAGATATTTTGCTACTTGGAACGTAAAGATTCGACTATGTCACTTAAGTTTTCCTGATATTGCAGAGTTTGTAGTCTTAATACCCAGTTCTTTTAATTGAGATGGTGTAGCTTCACTAGGTGCAGCCATAAGTAAATCGTTTGCCTGCTGATTCATAGGAAATAATGAAATTTCACGTAAGTTCTTAGCACCAACTAAAAGCATAACTATTCTATCTATTCCTGCAGCCATACCACCATGTGGAGGAGCACCATAATGAAAAGCACGATACATTGCACCAAAACGCTCGATTAGTTCTTTTTCATCATACCCTGCAATATTAAAAGCCTTTACCATAACATTAGGTAAGTGATTACGTATAGCACCAGACACAATTTCAAAACCATTACAAACAAGATCGTATTGGTATGCCTTAATAGCAGTTAACTCTTCTATGGTATTCGCCTGCTCAAGTTTTTCAAGTCCACCCTGTGGCATGGAGAATGGATTATGTGAAAAATCGATTTTTTTATCTTCTTCATTCCATTCGTACATTGGAAAATCAATTATCCAAGCAAGCTCAAAACGGTTCTCATCCACAAGTTGCAGTTCCTGACCAACACGAATGCGAGCTTCACCAGCAAATTTTAAAAAGCTTTTTGGGTTACCAGCTACAAAAAACACTGCATCTCCCTCCTCAAGACCGAGTTGAATGCGAATGGAATCTGTACGTTTGGAACCGATATTTTTTGCAATAGGTCCTGCCCCTTCATTATTGCGCCAAAAAATATATCCCAAACCTGGTTGGCCTTCACTTTGCGCCCAACTATTCATGCGATCACAAAAAGCTCTACTTCCACCTGTCGGTGCTGGAATTGCCCATATACGGTTTTGGTTATTTTTTTTAATCATCCCATCAAAGATTTTGAAGCCTGAGTCTCTAAATAATTCCGTGACGTCTTGCATCTCTATAGGGTTACGCAAGTCTGGTTTATCCGAGCCATACTTTGTAATGGCTGTTTTGTAGGGAATACGAGGTATCTCTTCTGTGACCAGTTTTCCATCAGAAAATGTTCTAAAAGTTTCACGTAAAATTGGTTCCATTGTAGCTAGAACATCCTCTTGCTCAACAAAACTCATTTCCATGTCAAGCTGATAAAACTCACCAGGCAAACGGTCTGCACGTGGATCTTCATCACGAAAACAAGGAGCTATCTGAAAGTAGCGATCAAACCCCGACATCATTATAAGTTGCTTATACTGCTGCGGTGCTTGAGGTAAAGCATAAAATTTACCCTGTTGAATTCGACTCGGAACTAAAAAATCACGTGCACCTTCCGGTGAAGAAGCAGTTAATATAGGAGTAGTGAATTCAAAAAATCCTCTAGAATGCATACTATTTCTAATGAATTTTATAATCTCAATCCGGCGCATAATATTAGAGTGTAGTGTGTCACGGCGTAAATCCAGAAAACGATACTGTAGACGTAAATCTTCGGGATAGTCAGGCTCAGCGAAAACCGGCACCGGCAATTCTTTTGCTTTTGAAAGAACTTTAATTTCACTTGCAAAAACTTCGATTTCACCGGTAGGTAGCTCTGAGTTTCTGGTACCTTCTGGCCTTATACGAACGTAACCATCAACACAAATAATCCATTCAGATCGCACGGATTCAGCAATTGTAAACGCTATGCTATCAGGATCGGCTACAACCTGAGTCAAGCCATAATGATCGCGTAAATCGATAAATAAAAGGCCGCCATGATCACGCACCCGATGAACCCAGCCTGAAATCCGTATCTGTTCGCCTATATCATTAATCCGAAGGGCGCCGCACGTGTGTGATCGGTATCGATTCATGGTAATTTTGCTCTATAATGTCAGGTTGAAAGTGAAAAAGTCTTCGTCAGTTCGCCCATATTTTTAAATATCGATTTAGAAAATAGGTCTATTCTATTATTTATCTTTATTGTAAAACACAAGCTCATAAGAGAATGTCAAGCTATATTAGATTAGTAATTCAGATAATAAATGCCTATCAACAAAATAAACTATTTTGCTTTAAACTTAAATGATCTTATTATTATAGACTACAGCAGGATTACCATAGGCTATAGATAACATGAGGCTTATAACTAACACAGAACAACTGCATAAAGCATGCATTGCTTTGTCTCAACACGACTACGTTACTGTAGACACAGAATTTCTTCGGGAACAAACATTTTGGCCACAACTTTGTCTTATTCAGATAGCCGGTCCTAACCATGAGTTTATAGTAGATCCATTGGCAGAAGGAATAAGTCTTGATGTTTTTTATGATTTAATGGCAAACAATAAGGTTGTTAAAGTTTTTCACTCTGGTCGGCAAGATATTGAGATCATTTTTACAAAAGCGGGGCTTATACCTGAGCCTATGTTCGACACCCAAATTGCAGCAATGGTCTGTGGTTTTGGCGAAGCTATAGGTTATGTTAATCTTGTAAAAAGAATTTCTGGCATAGATTTAGATAAAGGTGCCAGGTTTACAGATTGGAGTAACAGGCCACTTAGTGACAAACAATTATCCTACGCATTAGCTGATGTGACCTATCTTCGAGAAATATACACCTATCTTTTGAGCGAACTTAAAGTATCAGGACGCTCTGACTGGCTAATTGAGGAGATGACAACACTAACTTCAACCACAACGTATCAAACGCCTCCTGAAGATGCTTGGAAACGTCTGAAAATGCGAGTGAAAGATAAAAGGTCTCTAGCTATTCTAATGGAATTAGCGGCTTGGCGAGAAACTCTTGCACAAACTCAAGATTTGCCACGCAATAGAATTTTACGCGATGAAGCCCTTTATGACATTGCTATTCAGGCTCCTACCACTATCGAAAAACTAGGAAAACTACGAAGTATAAATCAGGGATTTTCTCGTTCTACTAAAGGCAGGGAGATAATAGATGCTGTTAAACGTGGCAAATTACAACCTCTTGATAAAATTCCATCACTGCCTAGTGGACGACAGCTATCCGCTGAGGCTTCAGCGTAATAGACCTTCTTAAGGTTTTGTTGCGAGCAAATGCTGCATATCACCGTGTTGCCCCAATCCTTAATTAGATCCTTAATCAGATCCTGAATTAGATTCTTAGCATTCCGTGGGCGATGTGATCTTCTGAGGCGGAGCAGCATTATTGGATCCTTAATTGGATCCTTAATCAGATCCTGAATTAGATTCCTAGCATTCCGTGGGCGATGTGATCTTCTGAGGCGGAGCAGCAGTATGCGATGACAGAAACGAAACTAAACGCAACGTTTCTGTGACTGATTCTTCCCCAGGCGGAGCAGCAGTATGCGCGCGAGGCGACGCTGCAGGGGTACCTGCACCTCAACTTCCTGCACAGCCACCCCGACGGCTGCGCCGCCGGCACCGATTGCAGCGACTGCGGCATCTTCATGTACTGCACCGATTGCCCGCGGGCGTGCGCGGCGCTTCAGTCCTGCATGCAGAACATGTGGGACGACGACGTCTGCGATACCGAGTGCAACCACAAGGCGTGCGGCTACAACGACTGCACGCCGACGCAGGCGATCGCCGTATGAGATCCGTCATTAGATCCGAAATTCGATCCCTAATCAGATCCTACCCGATTCCCTGAGAGGTTGAAACTGCATTTTCTCCCTCCCAGGCGATCGCCAAGTGCTGGCCGGAGCAGGTCAAGATGACCGAGGACATCAGCACGCAGTTGGAGATAGTTAGAGATACTTAGAGATAACGACTACGTAATGAGACGTCAGCACGCAATCAGAGAGCATGCTGGCCGGAGCAGGTCAAGATGACCGAGGACATCAGCACGCTTCCCGCCAACGCCTCCGTCGGGATCCACATGGATCTCGGCCGTATCTCGCTCACGGTGCAGTCGGAAGGGATGGTGGCGCACCTCGAGCCGTGGTGAGCTGCGTGCTGGCCGTTACACTTACATGTTGGCCGTTTACAAGTAGGGCCTGTGTGGGGGAGGCGCAGCCTAGCCTACATTCTTCTGAGGCCTCTCTTTTGTTTCACGTTTCAATACGACTTTCCTATCCGGGTGGTCTTCGACGGGATTGTTACAGGATTGAGACGAGATTGTGACGAGATTGTGACGAGACTGCACGAGACTGCACGAGATCGTGACGAGATCGTGACGAGACTGCCCGAGACTGCACGAGATCGCGACGAGATCGTCACGAGATTGTGACGAGATTGCAGGTGGTTTTCGACTGGGTGGATGGTCGCCTGTTCGACTCGCCATGCGCCGGCGTGCTGGGCGAGCTCCTCTCCCTCTCAGAGGCTCAGGCGCATAACTGAGCCCCAAGAAGAAGGCTCAGTCTTGTCTGTGTTCTTTTTCTCTTTTTCTCTTGTCTGTGTTCTTTTCTCTTTTTCTCCTTTTTTCGTAACCGCTCCTGTCCACTACACTCTCTTCTTCTTACACTCTCTTCCTCCTTTCAGATGAAGGTCGACGCGATCGTGACGGACCGTCTCGAGAAACGGCAGACCTTCTGGTTCCCGCAGGCCAGCCACACCCCGTCCACACCCCGTTCACACTTCTTCCACAATCCGCAGGCCGTTCACACCTCTTCCCCCCCCCTTTCACACCCCGTTCACACTTCGTTCACAATCCGTTCACGCCCCGTTCACAAACCCCGTTCACGCCTCGTGTACAGCTGATCCACAGCTCATCCACACCTCACTCGCCCCTCGTCCACACCGCATTCACACCCCATTCACACCCGATTCACGTCTCATTCACACCTCATGCACGCCTCATTCACACCCCGTTCACACCCCATTCACACCCCGTTCACATTCGGCTAACCTTCTGCCTCTGCTCTCCTTCCCGCAGCTCGAGTTCTCCTCGGCCACCCACGTGGCTCATTCACACCCCATTCACACCCCGTTCACACCCCATTCACACCCCGTTCACACCCCGTTCACACCCCGTTCACACCCCATTCACACCCCGTTCACACCCGGCTAACCTTCTGTCTCTGCTCTCCTTCCCGCAGCTCGAGTTCTCCTCGGCCACCCACGTGGCTCATTCACACCCCATTCACACCCCGTTCACACCCCATTCACGCCCCATTCACACCCGGCTAACCTTCTGTCTCTGCTCTCCTTCCCGCAGCTCGAGTTCTCCTCGGCCACCCACGTGGCTCAGCGCTTTTGGGCCTTCACGCGAGCAGAAACGGCCGAGGGGCGGCACACGCTGCGCGTCGGTTACACCGTCAGCATACGGCAGCGTGAATGAGGCGTGAATGAGGCGTGAATGAGGCGTGAATGAGGAGTGGATGAGGTGTGAACGAGGCGTGAATGAGGAGTGAATGAGGCGAAAGTTGAGGTCAATGGGTTGCGAAAGTTGAGGTCAATGGGTTGTGAATGGGGTGTGAATGAGGTGCGGACGAGGTGTGAATGGGGGTGTGAAATGGGGTGTGAATGAGGTGCGGACGAGGTGTGAATGGGGTGTGCTGCACGGCAGGGCTGGCTGTTCACCTACTTCCCGTTTGACAACCAAACGATCGAGGTGGCCGGCGCCGTGGAGGGCGCCCAGCTGCAGCTGGCGGGAAGCGGGTACGCCCGCTGTCGACTACACACACCTCTCATTATCTCTCATTAAGTGGTCGTTATCTCTCATAAAGTAGTCGTTATCTCTCATTAAGTAGTCATCAAGCAGTCATTAATGATACAAGTGCCGCGCCTGTCGACTACACATACCTCCTACTTACACCGCACAGGCTTTTACGCGAGTAGTAGCTTCTGTCGGCGCGTAGATAGCTAGGCCACCACGAGCCAGCGGACTAAGCCTAAGTCGTGGTGTGTACTCGACAGGTACGCCCCGACCAATCCGGTGCTGACGGGCGAGGTGTCAGCCGACGCGCTGGAGTGTCACTGATTCGACATTAAGTACTACGTAGTACGTAGTATCACTCATTGGATGTTGATGATCACTGACTGGAGTTAATTCTTACCAAAAGGGTGTCCGCCGACGCGCTGCTTCCGCAGTCGCTGGAGTGGCTTCGCGATTCGACCGACTGGATCGAGGTGTGGCACTCGTCCGACAGGCGTGGATTGGATCCTTCATTAGATCCTTCATCAGATCCTTCATTACTCCCTTCATCAGATCCTTCACTAGATCGAGGTGTGGCACTCGTCCGACAGGCGTGGATTAGATCCTTCATTAGATCCTTCATTAGATCATTAATTAGGTCCTTCATTAGATCGAGGTGTGGCACTCGTCCGACAGGCGTGGATTAGATCCTTCATTAGATCGAGGTGTGGCACTCGTCCGACAGGCGTGGAGTATTCCCTTCATCAGATCCTTCATCAGATCCTTCATCAGATCCTTCAGTTAGATCCTTCATTAGATCCTTCATCAGATCCTTCATTAGATTCCTTCATTAGATCCCTGATGATCGAGGTGTGGCACTCGTCCGACAGGCGTGGATCAGATCCTTCATTAGATCCTCCTTAGATCCTTCATTAGATCCTTAATTAGATCCTTCACTAGATCGAGGTGTGGAAGCATGGACTTGTGTCAATAGCATCAGATCGTGTCAGGTGTCGCGAGCGCCGTGATTTAAGATCTATCTCGACTATCCATGAACTAGTGTTGTGTTGAACACTCATAATAACACGTTTTCCGTCAGGAGAAAAACGTGGCGCAAATGTCATACCTGGAAAATCGCCAACCACTTGTTTTTGACCACTTGTTAAATCCATCATAAAAACTCGTGGCTGATCTTTTACATAAGACATATATGTAATCTCTTGCCGCATGGGATTGAACCGCGGTGTAATCACAAGTTCACTTCCGTCACTGAGTATTTGAAGATTATGTCCATCTTGGTCCATAATTGCCAGACGCTTCAATCGTTTTTGTTTCGGACCAGTTTCATCAATAAATACAATTCTTGTATCAAAATAGCCTTGCTCAAATGTTAGCTTTTGATAAATTTGATCAGAAACAAGGTGACCTAAACGACGCCAGTGTTTAGGTAAGACTGAAAATTTTTGTTCTATCAAAAGTTGACCGAGAACGATGTCCCAGAGACGGAAATGAACTTGAAAATTTCCATTTTCTATCTTTAAAGTACGACCGATTATAACCGCCTCTACACCAATCGAACGCCAGTCTTGAAAGCGTGGTGTAACATCAATATTATTCATCTGTTGGACAAATTTTTTTTGTTTTAAAGTGCTAAATATGCCTGAGCGTTCTAGATCAGCTTGTATGATATTAGATATAGCAGTCCCAAGTCGCTTGTTATCACCAAAAAACAAAGGAACAGCAAGTAATACAGGCTTTGGATTAGCTTTATCAATAGTAACTCGTGTTTGAGAAGTAAGTGTTGCAGGTGCTATGCACGCTGCGAAGCTACTACTGAAAATTCGTATCATCTCTCGCCGTGAAATGCCATTTTGATACCATGGCTTGTATGAGCCGATCGATGTTTTCATTTTTCAACCTCGTACAATAAGCCTTTATAAATCCTGAAAAACACTTAGCGGTAATTTGCGAGTATGTTATAATTTTTAGTAATAACATTCAGGTAAAAATTAAGTTACGCAGGGTTATGAACAAAATCTATTTAACATTACTATAATATGGTCCTAGCTATCTTTATGAAGGTTTTTTGATAAATTATTATAAAGTGCATATTGTTTGATGATACATATTGCATTAAGCACATTACTACGGAATTCAGAGTTGAACTGTAAATTCAATGCTTTTGGCTCGCCATGGTACTACCTGCTTTATTCACCCTCAGCTTAACATCAGCTACCTATTGTACGTATTTATTTATATCTATTTGAGCATACCAGTTTTTTAATCAAAGCTGCTTCTATCATAGTATCAGTAAGAGAACACAGATTTTCTGTTAAACATGGATATTAACCTTTTAGTTTCAGAATTCAGATTTTTGAATTTACCCATGTCTGTCAGTAATTTCTCGTTTTAAAAATCGCTTTCTTATTAGTCACGAAAGTTTATAAAGTAGTTTATGTGTTTTACCAGTATAAAAACCGTTTTTATCTGTAATTTGATTTTGGATCTGTAAGTATTTAAGTTGTCCAGAAGAGTTTGGCTTTTTACTTGTAAAATGTGATTGAGCATTAAAAGATGCCAATGTTCAATTCTGTAGCAATGTTTGGAGAGAGATACTCATACTAACGGTAGCATAACTGATACAGTTCATCTACTTTTGTTAAATATTGTAATAAATTTATGTACGAATTAAAACAACTGTTAGGATTATGTTTCAAGTCAAACTCATGTTTGCAACACGACGTTTTTTTCGTGAAAGATAATCTCAATCATCTTTCTTTACTCCCTTTGCTGCGGATGAACACCGGTTATTACTATCCTCTCAAGATTTGTCCATTAATTTAAACTTTACAGTTTACTCAAACAACATTAGTCTCCCGGTTTGCTTATTACTCAAAAATTTTCTGCCGTCTTAAAAGATAGAAACGATAATTAGTTTTTGGTTTTATAATATAAACTTGCGTGTTTGATCTAAGAGCAACCGAGTTTCATGCCGATAGTTGTTAGAGAAAGTCAAATTATACACAAAATTATAATAACAAATATAACGTCAACAAATGGTCTAAATAGACTAGCTTTATTAACTATTATGAGTTGTATCTACTTGCCTGGAGACAATAGCTGAAAACTCATCTGCAAATGCCTCTAAACGTTGACTGAGACGTGAAACGTCTCCCGAAAACTTATTGTAAAAGAGAACTGCTGGTATTGCTGTAATTAATCCTATAGCTGATGCAAATAATGCCTCGGAAATACCTGGTGCTATAACAGCCAGGTTTGTACCCTCAGATATCTCTATACCCTGAAGGCTGATAATAATACCCCATACTGTTCCAAGAAGACCAATAAAAGGGGCAGTAGTACCAACAGTAGCCAGAAAAAGTAATCTTTGTTTTAATCGATCTATTTCACGAGTAATAGTTACGTCCATTACTTTTTCAACACGTGTCTGAATGCCATTGAATCCCTTGGATCCTCCATCAACCGAAACTGATCTGTTCCATTCACGCATAGCTGCAATAAAAAGTGCTGCAGTTGCAATTGGTGGTTTACTGCGGTTTATACTTGAGTAGAACTCATCCAGTGAATGCGCAGACCAAAATAAAGTCTCAAACTTATCAGCTTCTCTATTAATTCTACCAAGTAGTATGAGTTTTTCAAAGATAATAGCCCAACATCTCACAGACGAAAGAATAAGAATAATAATTGTGATTTTGACAGCAATATGCGCTCGTAAAAAAAGCTCAAAGAACAAGACACTTTCTGCCACTGACAGCGCACCCGCAAAACTCATGTCCATTACATCACCTTTTTTATTAGGTTTGTTGATTATAATTAGTTAATTTATTGTTAACGAACTGATGAGATTATAATTACATTAAAGCTTTTAAAAAGAGAAAGCCAATAGGCTTGTAGTTTTATGTATTTGATTTTATTTTTCAGTCTAAATCCCATTGTTTTAGTTTTCGTTGATTTATTTTTAAAATATTATTTGAGGTACAATTTTTTTGTAGTGATTTTAAACCAACTAAGAATAGTTTTTTTAATCCACGCTATTAACTATACGTTATTGTAGCTTATTTACTTGTTATTAGCTTGTACGATTTAAAAAAACTAAAACTCAATTTCTTTATAAATCAAACTTGAATTTAACAGTTCTCATATGTATTAGCATAAGAGAAAAAAAATTAGCTACAATTCATTAGTTTATTTTGTGAAACTATATCACTCACTATTTTTGTCGTGGTCGTTTTTATGTTCAAAAATTGGTAGTTGTTCTGATCGATCCCATCGAGATGAAGCTTCAATTCCGAAATGATCATATGTCTTAAAAGTTAACAAACGCCCCCGTGGTGTCCGACTTATGAACCCTTTTTGCAAAAGGTAAGGCTCTACAATTTCCTCCAATGCATCACGTGGCTCTGATAAAGCAGCCGAGAGTGTTTCAATTCCTACTGGACCACCTTCATAATTCTCTGCAATACATCTAAGGTAACGATGGTCAAGTACATCTAAGCCTTCGCTATCAACCTCCATCATCTGCAAAGCGTCATCCGCAATTTCAGCAGAAATAATTGTAGTATTCTCTACTATTGCAAAGTCTCTCACCCGGCGTAATAAACGGCCTGCAATACGCGGTGTACCACGTGAACGGCGCGCAATTTCCTGTGCACCATCTGCTCGTATGGATACTCCTAAGATCCGGGAGTTCCTTTCTATAACAAAACGCAACTCTTCATCAGTATAAAAATTGAGTCTAACTGGAATACCAAAACGATCACGTAAAGGAGTAGTTAGTAAGCCAGCTCTAGTAGTAGCTCCAACTAAAGTAAATTTGGCAAGATCAATTCGAACTGAACGCGCAGCTGGCCCCTCTCCTATTATCAAATCAAGATAAAAGTCTTCCATTGCCGGATACAGAATTTCTTCAACAACAGGGTTTAAACGATGGATCTCATCAATAAACAGCACATCACGTTCCTCCAGATTAGTAAGCAATGCAGCAAGATCACCAGCTTTAGATATCACAGGACCTGCTGTTGCACGAAATCCAACACCGAGCTCCTTAGACATAATTTGTGCTAGAGTAGTCTTACCAAGACCAGGTGGACCTACAAATAAAACATGGTCGAGAGCCGCACCTCTTTTTTTAGCCGCTTTAATAAAAACACGAAGATTAGCACGCACTTGTTCCTGGCCAATGAAATCATCCAAAGATTGCGGCCTAATGGACATCTCCGTCTCATCTGTATTGCTTTGGGAAGCTGAAAGAAGACGATTGTTTTCTGTAGTATTCATAATTAGTGATTTTATCATGTAAAAGTGAAAAATTGAACTAGCTTCAAGCAACCATTAATTACAAAATGTAAAATGTTCTGGTTATCTACTTTTCACAACAGGTAGTGAAATTGAGCGGTAGAATGGAACTGAATGTCAAAACAGATTGAAATTACCTATTAAGATAGTGTAGAAACTAATATAGGCCTGTGGAAAATTAGACTAAAGCGCATCACTAATCATATTAAAGTAATATCAGAAAAATATATGTTATATTTGAGTTGGTGTAATATAACCTTCGTCACTACCAAACATTTTTAAAGCGAACGAATTCTAAATTGCATTAGAAAGTGATTTAAGACTAGACCTAATAAGCTCTTCCGTTTGCGCGTTTTCTCCTAGATCTTCAATAACGAGGGCTACAGCTTGTGATGCTTGCGACGGCTGATAACCAAGATTACAAAGCGCAGAAATTGCATCGGATGTAGCTGCATTATCAACAAAAGGCTTAGACATAACATCAATATTCCTTTGGGATGTGTGCAACCCCTTGAAAGAAGAAGCTGGAACTTTATCTTTTAATTCAGCAACAATGCGTTGGGCTATTTTTTTTCCAATTCCTGGAGTTTGACTTATAGCTACCCAATCTCCCGTAGCAATTGCATTAGCCAAAACAACTGGTTCAAGTATACCTAACACACTAAGTGCCATTTTCGCTCCGACACCCTGAACACTTTGTAAGCTGCGAAAAACGCTACGCTCTATTTCGGTTGAAAAGCCATAAAGCTTGATGGCATCCTCACGAACGTGAGTGTCAATTCTTAGGACAACCTCCACGCCCTCTGTCATAGCACGTAATGTCTTAGTTGAAGCTTGGACCTCATAGCCTACACCACCAACATCTATAACACAATATAGATCTCCTATAGCGTCTACGATTCCTCTCAATTTTCCAATCATTGTAAAGGTTACTCACACTTGCTATACTATACGTGCTATCACGCTCGAACGTTGATGAGCGTGACATATGGCAACAGCCAAAGCATCTGCTTCATCAGAATTAGAGAAGTTTGCCCTGGGTAACAGCATCTTGACCATGATTTGTATTTGCTTTTTTCCAGCATGTCCTGTGCCAACAACTGTTTTTTTAATAAGATTAGGAGAATATTCTGCGACAGAAACATCACATAATGCTGGGACAAGGAGGGCAATACCTCTAGCTTGTCCTAGCTTTAATGTTGTGCGAGCATTATCATTTACGAAAGTTTCTTCGACAGCTGCTTCGCAAGGCATATAAAATTTAAGAACATCAGTAAGACCTTCAAAAATTTCCTTTAGTCGAAAGGAGAGCTGTTTGCTATCTGTGGAAGTTACAAATCCCGAAGCAACGTAAGAGAGACGCGGTCCATTAATTTCAATAACTCCCCATCCTGAACAACGCAATCCAGGATCTATACCTATTATTCTTATCGCTCGAATAGACATAAAGTAAAATAAACAGATTCGCGATATCAATCCCAATCGAAATTAAATTATGTAGGTAATAATTAAAGTGTGCTTACTGTAAAAATTAACGTTTTATATGTTGCACTTCGTAATGGCGAATAAGTGTTAGCATGAAAAGCTACTTTTTAGATTCTGTAATAAAATTAACTGTGGTAGCTTTTAAAAATCGTACTTATTCTAAATATTCTAAATGTCTGATTATTTTCAATTATATACAGTTGACCTAAAATCAAACATTTGGAGTTGATTTTGGGTGCTTATTTCTAGCGTACAAAACAAAAATTATAGTTTCTTATTTTTCTAAACTTAAATTATGCTAATTTTGAAATCTTCTATGTTTCGCTTAGTTGCGGAGTAATGACTGCGCCAACATTACAGTAGACGCTGTCATATTTCAGCATTTTCTAGTTCACAAGGCTATAGATATAATAACTATTTAGCACCTGTTAAATGTTTAAGAATATTTTGAGGAGAAGATACACCATAAGGATCACTATCACAATTATCAGAATACCCAGGTTCTTCAAACCACGCTTCGATTACACAGTCATTGATTATCGCTGCGTACCGCCATGAACGCATTCCAAATCCCAGATTATCCTTAGCAACGAGCATGCCCATTTTGCGAGTAAATTCACCAGAACCATCAGGTATAAGACCTATGTTTTTAATATTTTGAGACTTTCCCCAGGCATTCATAACAAACGCGTCATTAACTGAAATGCAATAAATATCATCAATTCCTGCACCAGAGAAATCACTGTAAAGCTTTTCAAAATCAGGCAATTGAAAAGTTGAGCATGTTGGTGTAAATGCACCCGGTAGAGAGAATAACACAACGCGTTTATTCTTAAAATAATCACTAACTGTCTTATTTTCCCAACGGAACGGATTAGAACCTCCAATCTTCTCGTCCCTAATGCGTGTCTTAAATGTAACCTCTGGAACTTTTCTACCGATCATAATCTTAATTATCCTTATTAGGTTTTCTTGGTCTTCAAAAATGTTTATACTGTAAACTTTATTTTTTTTAACTCAAATGTATTTAATTAACGCAGTGTGATTATACACATCAGCAATATTTTATTTAAAACAGCATACCATTTGTGCAGATGATATGCATGCTACACTTAGTCTTTGTTATTTAATATTAAGATTATTATTTAAAATACTAATGGAAAAAATGTTTGTGACCTAAAGCAGCAAAAATAACAGCTCAACAACTATGATTGAAATTCTCAGGCGTTACCATCTATGTTGCATGCAAGGTGGTATTTTTTGAGGAATTTGAAGCTGTATCTGAGCCAGAACTACTAGTTGCGGTAGCTACAGATTTGGTGGCACACAAAGTTTTAATCCATAACTTTTTCTTTTTTTCACGCCTTTCTTCATAAATTGCCTTAGAAATGTCTAGCCAAGCCTCTTTAAGAGATACCAAGTGTTCCAAAATTATTCGGTCACATCTGACTATATGAAAGCCAACTTCTGTTTCGACCGGTGCGCTGATTTCTCCTTGTTTAAGCTTAAACGCTGCATCCTCGAGTGGTTTCATCATTCGACCACGACTAAAGGACCCAAGGGTCCCTCCTTGCAAAGCACTTGGGCACTCTGAGTGTGTTTCAGCTAGCTTATTGAAACTTATAGGATTTTTTATAATCTGGGAATGAAGATCTCTAATTCGTCTTTGTGCTACAGAAAAACTATTCTCTACAAAATCTGGATTTATGGTAATCAAAATGTGACTAACAGAGCGTTGTTCAGGTTGGTGAAATTTACTTTTATGACAACGATAAAAATCTTCAATTTTGGAATCACTAGGTTTTTCAACATTCACAAGCACTTTTTCAATTATTCTTTCCACCTTTAATTGACGACTAAGTGCAATACACAATAACTCTTCGTCAAGGCCATTCTCACGAAGGTCTTCAAGAAAGCTGGAGTGGTTATCGTAGCTATCAATCAGCGCTTGACGAGCATTTTGGACATCATTTCGGTCAACAGATACCGTATGAGCTTCATCAGAGTCTAAAATTCTGTTCTCAATGAAAATTGTCCGTCTTGCTAAGCAGTTGGCTGTATCGTTATCCTGAACGCTCAACTCTTTAGGTTTACAATTAAATCTCTCCTGGGCGACTTTATAAAGATGATATTGATAAATGTTGCTCATTTTAACTCCCTTTAACCGGTTGTTTGATCTGCCTTATCGGCTGCTGCTGCTAAGACATCGGCTAGATCTTCGGGGTCATCCTCTACACTAAGAAGATCATCCGAGGAAGCTTCGGAGACGAATTTTAAAGACTTCTCAGGCACTTGCAACGTACGGCCAGGAAAACGTACGTGGTAAGCGACACCGCAAGGCTCGTTGCGTAAAACTCTCATAATTTGACCTACATCACCCGGCCGGGCAATAATTTCACCTGATATTGCCAATTGAACACATGGTGTAACTTTCTCACGAAATTCATAAAGGTTAGGCACCCAAGGAGTTGATGCAGGTCGCAGTTCAGGTTCACGACAGCCTACTATTTTATCCATTTCTGTGAAATGCACGGTATAGATAATCTGATCTTGCAAGAAAGTTCCGATATCTCGAACAAAACCAGTACTGCCGCGACGTATTAAGAGCTCACCAATCTTGCTTCCAGGGAAAGTCCCATCATCACGCACATTTCTTATAACTCTAACTTCATCGCCACACTCATATTTCGGCCGCATAACCCAACCTCCTTTGAAGCGCTAATTATATGCGCCCGTTACTATTTTGGTTTATTTTCGAACTAATTCCAACGGTACGAAACTCTTCTGCGGCTGGAGAACTTTGAACACTTTCTCTGTACGTGCATCAGAATTTACAAAGTCTTCATATGCCTTCTGTAAGAACTTTTTATAATATAATTCACAATCAGAATTGTTTTTAGGAGCATCCATGTCCTTTTCTAAATAATCGTGAAAACGCTGAAGAATGTGTAACCTATTAACGTGTACAACTCTAGGATCATACTCAATCTCAAAGAAGTCAAGAAATTCTTCTGCGCTGGATAAATCCTTTAATTCACGTTCGAATTCGATATTCCTCATCTCTCTTAATCCTCATATTAAAACTATAAAATCACAAGCCACATTCTCGCTTGTTAAATTCAATCCTAAGTAGAGTGTTCTGGTTTACTTTTTTTAATCTTAGGAGCCGGGACATTAGTTGTAGTTACATATTCACCATGTAATTCACTGCCCTCCGCTTCATGCTCGCACTTATTGGCTTGTTGCTCAAGTTTTGCTACTCGTATTGTTAGCATACATAGAGCCTCTGCTACTGGATCCGAAATCCTATGATCTTCAAAATTTAGTCCACGGGAATCAAGCGGTAAAACACACTTGTCACGTATTATACGACCTGGAATTCCCACAACTGTACTGGCAGAAGGAACATTGTCAATGACTACGGAGTTAGCACCAACACGCGAGTTAGATCCAATAGTAATAGGTCCTAGTAACTTTGCTCCACTTCCAACGATGACATTGTCACAGATAGTAGGATGTCGCTTACCTTTACTCCATGATATTCCCCCGAGGGTTACACCATGATAAAGTGTAACATCATCACCAACAACTGCCGTTTCGCCAATTACTACACCTGATCCATGATCAATAAAAAAACGCTCACCTATGGTTGCAGCAGGATGAATGTCAATATTGGTGACAAGCCTCGTAAAAAATGAAATTAAACGCGGCAAATAACGCCAGCCAGATTTCCAGAAAAAATGTGCTAATCTGTGCATAAAAATAGCATGCACGCCGGGATAAATAGTTAAAACCTCAAAGATTGAACGAGCTGCCGGATCGCGTTGAAAAACACAATTAATATCACCCCTAATCATGCTCCAAAGCGACATTTCACCCTCCCACGCTATGTTGTGCATGGTGGAAAGAAATTAATTCGTCTGAAGTTGGAGATCTTTTCAATTTTTCAGCAAAACGACGCACCTCAGGTAAAATTCTGACTGCAATATCGCGCTCTAATACAATACCCAACTCAGCATATGCATGGATCAAGCCTCTGGTGCCGGAATGCTTTCCAAGTACAAAGTCATGCCTACGGCCAAACTCAGCTGGATCAACACCTTGATAATTATAAGGATCTTTTATGAGTCCATCAACGTGTATACCTGATTCATGTGAAAAAACTCGATCGCCTACTAAACTCTTAAGAGGTGAGACCTTGCATCCCGAGGCTTCCTCAACAAACTTAGCCAGCGAGGCATAATTTCGAAGGTCAATACCTGTTTTAAGTCCAAAAAATTTTGATAAACCAACAGTAATTTCTTCAAGAGGAGCATTTCCAGCACGCTCACCAAGTCCAAACACAGTAGTATTAACGTAGCTAGCTCCACCACGTACAGCCGCAAGCGAGTTGGCGGTAGCCAGTCCAATATCATCATGGGCATGTATCTCTATATCGAGACTACTGGAAGATCGTAAATCCCTAATACGGTCATATATAGTAAAAGGATCCATAATACCAACCGTATCAGCAAAACGAAAGCGTTCCGCACCTACCCTCTCAGACACTTTTAGAATTTCTTTAAGAAAATCTAAATCCGCTCGCGATGCATCTTCACCACCGATGCAAACACGAAAACCCAAGTCTAAGGCTCGTGGCACGATTGATTTAATTTGTTGCAAAACCCATTTGCGATTTTTATTAAGTTTTTTTGATATTTGTTGATCGGACACAGGAATAGACAAATCTATGAGACCAATTCCTAGACCACAGGCTGATGTTAGATCATCATCCCGCATTCTACTCCAAATCATAAGATCAGCATTTAATCCTAGCGAAGCAATATCTGCAATAGTTTCACGCTCTTCTGTACCCATTGCAGGTATACCTACCTCAAGTTCAGGTACACCGATAGCATCCAAACTACGAGCTATATCTATCTTTTCACTTTTTGAAAAAGCAACGCCGGCAGACTGTTCACCATCACGAAGAGTGGTGTCATTAATTACTACTTTGTGGGACGAAATTTCCATGGCTTACGTGCTCCAGAACAGAAAGATGGAACTTGTTACAGGTATCGACACTTAGTAGTACACAATAAAAAATTAGAATTAATTAAAGTCTGCTCGGCCTACCACAACGACAACAATCTAGCTTTCTACTACTCTTTTGAAGGCCAAATTAAATAATACCATGCGTTAATCAAGGGAGGTTAACACATGGTATTGCGTTGCCTCCTAAATTGCTTCGATAAAATCGATCAATTTAAGTGACAACATAAGTTCTGCATTCAGATTAAGTAGTGAGGTTCAAGAATCAATCATCACCTTTTTAAGCAAGAAAAAGTAAAATGTTACATTCACGCATAAGATGGTTCAAATGCTCTAGTAGAATCTTTGACTGGACCTTCCTTGGACCAATAAGGAGAAAGTTGTCTAAGACGAGTGATTATTTCAGGGACAGCAGCAATAGTTAAATCAATTTCATCTGGTGTATTATAATACGACAATGAAAATCTGGTTGTACCGTGAGCAGCAGTAAACGGAATACCCATAGCTGACATTACATGTGAAGGCTCTAGCGAACCCGATGTGCAAGCAGAACCGCTTGAAGCTGCAATCCCTTTTTTATTAAGCATCATTAAAATTGCTTCACCCTCGATATATTCAAAAGCGATATTACTTGTATTAGGCAGCCTGTTGTCCAAATCACCAGTAACAAAACAATGCGAGTTAGACGAGAGGATACCATTCTCAAGACGATCACGGAGTGCTCTTACTCTAACATTTTCATCTTCTAGGCGATCGAGGGCTAGCTCAGCTGCAACGCCTAACCCAACAATAGAAGCTGTGTTTTCAGTACCAGCCCTTCGTCCCCTTTCTTGGTGGCCACCACGCATCAATGGGCGAAAGCGAGTACCGCGCCTGAGATAAAGTGCTCCTATACCCTTTGGGGCATGCAACTTGTGCCCAGACAATGACAGCATGTCAATTTTTGTAGATTTAAGATCAATCGGAAGTTTGCCAATAGCCTGCACTGCATCTGTGTGAAACATGACACCTGCATCTGACGCCAACTCAGCCATTTCCACAACAGGAAAGATTGTTCCTGTTTCATTATTAGCCCACATTACTGTAACAATAGCCACATCATCATTCAGTAGGCTTTTATAAATATCTAGATCAAGTCGACCTTTTTCATCAACACTAAGACGAGTGATGTTATAGCCTTCCTTTTCTAGCTGTTCACAGACTGCAAGTATGGCGGGATGTTCAACAGCTGTTGTTATGATAGTTTTACGTTGCGGATGCGCCTTAACCGCCGACATAATTGCAGTCACATCCGATTCAGTTCCACATGACGTAAAAACAACCTCGCTATCGAATTCAGCTCCTATTAACATCTGAACTTGATTACGGGCCTTGCTGATCATACGCCCGACTTGATTGCCAAATTGGTGAATGGAAGATGGATTCCCAAATTGTTCAGTAAAGAAAGGAAGCATAGCCTCAAGCACTTCAGGAGCCACCTGAGTGGTAGCATTATTATCAAAATAAATACCAGAGGTAGTCATGATCCCACCTCCTCAACTTGACGTTTGCTTAGGGGTACAATTTGGACGAACTCACCTAATTCCTCCATGATTTTTTGTTGCAAACCATTCAAAGTTAAGCCCGCCATCTGACATCCTACACAAGCGCCCGTAAGGCTAACAAACACAGTCTTGTCTTGAACATCAATGAGCTCTACATCGCCACGATCAGCTTGCAAGGATGGACGCACAGCAGCTATAGCTTTTTCAATTTTTTGTATACGTTGTACAATATTATATTTAGGTTTAGATTGCTTTTTAGTAGGCAAGGGTTTTTGCAATACATCAGGTGCTTTAGGTTCTTCAGCAAGAATATCTGTTGCAACCTTGCCGGGTACAAAACATTCCCCGCGCGCTTTAAGCTCAGCAGTTAAGATTTCTTCAATTTTTTCATGACAAGCAGAACATCCAGCTCCTGCTTTGGTGTAATTAGCAACATCTTCAACGCTTGAAAGAGAATTGGCACGTATTGTTTCAACTATTAGAGGTTCTTCAATTGCAAAACATTTGCAAACCAAAGCTCCTTCTTCATGCGCATCTTTCCACTCTTCTCCGCGATAATTCGCTACTGCTGCATGCAAAGCTTCACGTCCCATCACCGAACAATGCATCTTTTCAGGAGGCAATCCTTCCAGAAAGTCCGCAATATCTTGGTTGGAAATTTTAAGGGCTTCGTCGAGACTTTTACCCTTAATAATTTCTGTGAGAGCTGACGACGAAGCAATAGCCGACCCACAACCAAAGGTCTGAAAGCCTGCTTTCTCTATTACTTCGGTTTCAGTATTAACTTTCAATGTTAGCCTAAGCGCATCACCACAGCTCAAAGAGCCGACATCACCTACAGCATTAGCGTCTTCAACAGCTCCGACGTTGCGCGGATTGTAAAAGTGCTCCTTAACGGTTTCAGAGTAGTCCCACATAATTAATATCTCATAAACATTGTTGAACTGCGCCATATAGTATTCAATAACTAAGGCGCTAGAAAGCCTCAAGATTAATTGCAAGTTTTAAAAGACTTGCCACAAGCACAACTGTTAGAAGCATTGGGATTAGAAAATGTGAAGCCTGAACCCTGTAGACTTTCCACAAAATCTACTGTAACGCCTTTTAAAACCATCACACTTGACGAATCAACGTAAACATTCGTCTCTCCACACGAAATAACATCATCTCCGTCTTGAGGTTTTTCTTCGAGCGACATAGAATACTGCAGTCCCGAACACCCACCATCTACAACCGATATCCTAAGTCCTCCGATAGGCTTGTCAGCAGTTTCGACAAATTTCAAAATAGCTTTTTGTGCGTTATCAGTCAGTTCTAACATATTGAACGTCTCCATGAATGACACAGCAAAGATGCTAGCCTTAAAAATTGTTAGTAACAAAACTTGTGCTTACATAAGCAACATTTGCGCCATAATCACGACAAGCGCTTAAAGCTTTGTTTTAAAGCAATTTTATAAAAAGCCAACATTTCAATTGTCGGCTTCCAGCCTCTTATCATGAAATACTCAAACATTTAGCTTAACACTATACTCGCCTCTACGACAATGCAGCGAACCACTAGTATTAAGCAATTTGATTATAGTCTATTAAACACTACTTAGAGATAGCAGCTGCTGTCAACAAGAAGCTCAAACGTCTTGTAATAATCTACAGACATTTATTTAATTATGCAGATCATACCTTGGGCTCAGTTTGTTAGTAACTTGTGAAGCCGAAACCGCACCAAAATTTTGATTTTATGTTCCGGCGAACACGCTTACATGCCGAGTTTAAAAGCCAATGTTTTATGCAGTTACAGCAGACGGCTCGTTTAGCATACAGTTTTTAGGACAGACACGTGAACAAGCTTCGCAGCCTATGCAGTCCGAAGCATTAGCTAACGCCATCACCATTGTCACATCATCGTCAAGATCATCATCATCATCATCATCATCTAAATCAGAATTGCTCTCACCACGCTCAACAAGTTTGAGGACATCTCGGGAACACACTTTATAGCAGCGACCACAGCCTATGCAGTTAGCTTGCTCCAGCTTTGTAAGAAACTTGGGAACGTAAGGTTCTCCACCTCGAGTAACGCCTGTAATTTCTGACATAATTAATACTCCTTTTGAATAAAATGTTATGGTAATCATCAGATTACATTGTTTAATGTTTAACAAGCTAAGTATTAGACACTATCTTTGCCACTTTGTGTAGCTAATTGCTTTTGTGCCTCTGCCCAAGCCTTACAGGCCTCATAGGTTGCATCTGCAATAGCAGGTATCTCCACATAGGCAGCCGGAAGGCGATCTTCAACTAAGTCGTGCAATTCGCCGGCTTTCTCGCTTGCGATTCTCTTCAGCTTAAGCACTTTCTTTTTTAAAACTTTCAGATCTTCGTCGGTCATAATCGATATCTCGTTATTGTTGAGCACAAAGCGACCACTTAAAGCGGTGTATGAATTGAAATGTGACAAAAAACTTCAGAGTGTGGCAACATCGCGGTGTGCTTCGACAAGTATTACAGCCTTTTCGACTAACTTATCTATTTCATCTTGCAAATTTTGCAGTGAAGCAAAACCAAAGCGATGTACGTCACGCAGTGTCCGGTCAACGGTAATAAGTTTACCAACGACCACAAAGGCACGCCCGAACCCTTCATGAGAAAGATTAACAATCGGCACAGCCATAAGCCCAGTGCGTTTCTCAATCATAACAGAAATTGCATTGTAATAGGCCTTAAGACGCGCCATGACAATCTCATCAGGATCTCCAACAATAGGTATCTCACGCTTACGCTCCTTAGTCAGAATAAACGGATCGATGATCTCAGCATTCTCTGAATCATCATAAGTGCCGTAAGTATCTATTGCACGCATTTGACGAACAATCTCGACAACAACTTCACTGCCGAGCAAAGGATCTGAGATATCAATATGAAGAGTTTCCGCTGTCATGTGTGATTTCCGTTTTTAGGAGCTTTAAAAAGAGGCGGGGCTTTGGAAAAATAATTAGCTCTTTCAGACCAAACTGCAATGTTATCCTTGCTACATGTGCGCCAT
Source organism: Candidatus Tectiglobus diatomicola (assembly GCA_039583345.1). Taxonomy (GTDB): domain Bacteria; phylum Pseudomonadota; class Alphaproteobacteria; order Rhizobiales; family Hyphomicrobiaceae; genus Tectiglobus; species Tectiglobus diatomicola. The sequence continues at coordinate 179,759 of JAZDSJ010000011.1, forward strand.
GGCGCTTCGATCGCAAAGGTTTTCAAGCCAGTCCCAGACCGTTCACGCCGCCAAAGTGGTAAAAATGAAATTGCAAAAGCGACCAGAGCTAAAATCGCAGTCTCGGCATCATTAAGACCAGCAAGCGTTGAAAGGCATGTTGTTCCAGCTAAGGCTGCTGATGGCAAAAGATAAGCTAACATAGCAAGACGAAGAAATTCATTTCCCGACATAGTCACAACAACTTCATCACCAACTTTTGGCCTTCTCTCCGCCGAACCAGAAGTCAGAACAGTCTCAGGCGCGTAAATTTGCGACTGTGTTTGAGGCGTAAGATCTGATATACTCTTCGCACCGCATCTCGATTTTGCCGCACAACTCTTACAAGATGCCTCACGCTCACCTTGAAGATGGAACCAACCATCCTTAATAGCCATGACGCGCATTCGGCTTTCGAGAACACGTTCGTCCGCATACTCGTCTGCTCGGTTAGTGAATACAAACTCACTCATCTTATATATCCCAATCTTCCCAGCCCTCTTCATCCATCCGATCGAAGCGGTCCGGATCTTTATCCCCTATGAATGCGGCAATAACCCAGGTTGGAGGATCGGTTTTGATCCTGTCCTGAAGAGTAGAAATTAAAAGTGCAATAGGCGTGTTGCGTTCCACCTTTTGAGGATGAACGCCAGCACTACGCAGCTGGCAAACAGCAGAGGTGCCAATCGCCTGGACATAGATTGCGTTACAACCACGTAAAGCTTCAATTCGAGCGGCTAACTTATTCTCGTTACCATCCTGTAATTCAGGTGAAAACTCCAAGACCTCAACAAAACGGCTTGAGTGCATCGTGACAGCATAAACAATAAATAGTGTTCCCGAACCAAAGTGTTGGTCAATTGTTTTACGGTCACTTGATGCGAAGGCAACACGAAGTTCCTGCTCTTGCTTCTGAGGTAGGGAGCTATCGTGCACAACTGCAAGTCGTCGTGCGTGCATATTAGGCACTCCTTTTTTAATGATCCAATCCAGATACTTAGGACATCACCTCCGAATGAGCATAAATAGATTTATAAGGAGCAATCTCACCGCGTTTAAGGTTATTTAACTCATTAGCTATATCAAATAAAACCTGACACGCACCACGATAACCAATCCAAGTTCTACGATACCCGCCGATGAGATCATATTGCGGATATCCAGCGCGCAAAACTGGAAGTCCTAATCGTTTACTAGCCTCCGCAACATGAGAGTTTCCAATTGCTAATTCAGCCCGACCTTCAATAGCCATTTTCTCAAACTCCTCAAGATCTCCGAGTTTTACATAAGGGGCTTTAACACGGTGAAGAACACTGGCATCACTAGGTGAGACAGCAACTACAGTTTGTCCACCCATTTCAGCAATAAGGTCGGCAAACGCCATTAAAAGATCTGGATCACAAGCTAAAGCAAAACGTGTAGTGGTAATGGCAAAGTGAGAATCAAGCATGGCATCGAGCAATTGAGCACGCTGCTTCTCAATCCATTTTGGAACTGACTTACCTGAAATTTTACTTAATGCGCAGGTCAAAGCATCACTTCCACCTAGCCCCAAAGCATGGTCAATCCTAAAGCTCTTCACGCCGGTTCGAGCTTCAAGGAGCTCGCTGGCTTGAAGAAGTGAATTTCCAACCACCAGCGTTGCTCGTGCTTTACCCAAATTCGGTAGCAAATGTGTGCGCGTCCCCCCAATCGTTAATGCGTTAAAATCCTGATCCGTCAATCGACCATCAAGCGAATCGGATAAATCCGGAACAACAAACGGTGTGAGACCAAAAGCTTCAATGTAAGACTTAAGCTCTTCAATATCTCCAGGAGTTAAAGAGGAACCAACCAAAACATTAAGCTGATTGCTTGAGTTCATAATACCATGTTTGCTTCGATTAGTTTTTTCAGGAACAAGATCATTAATTATAGCGTAGATTGCTTCAGCGAAGCCAGTTTCGAGACAACCTTGATAATCCGGTGTTGAGACATAAACGACTGAGGTTTGTGAGTATTCAGGATACTGCAATCTAAATTTTTTAATACTGCGCTCAACGTAACTGCCTTGCGTCTCAGCAAGTGCTGTCGTCGGAACTCCAATAATTTGCGGTGAAGATTTTCTACAGATTGCGGCCAAACCCTCGACTACATTATCTTCAGCACCCATGATCGTAGAAATTTGATCCATTGCCGTTGTCTGCAGCGGAATTGGTTCGCGAAAATGACGAACAAAGAAAACCTTACCAAAAGCCGTACAACCCTGACTGCCGTGCAGCATAGGCATAGCCTTATGAAAACCCAAAAAAGCAAGGGCTGCCCCAATGGTCTGACTGGACTTAAGCGGACTTACAGAAAGTGCTTTTTTGCGTCTCAACACTTGCGTCGGCACTATGTCAGTAATATTATCTTTTACCGCATCTGGATTAAGCCATGGAGCTTTAGACCTTGCTGCTGCCCAAACTGGCGCATTGATCGTAAGAGCTAATTGTCGTGCCAATTCCAGCATACCTTGGTAGCCTGCATAGCCAAAATCACGTTCCTGATTAATATCAAGGAATGGAATTCGTGCCTTTAAAGCGGTATACATATTACGCCCGCCTGCAATTAAAAGGTCGGCTTTTTGTTGGGAAATAGTATCGAGCAAAGCCCTAGGAGCTCCATCTTCAAGCATCATAGCGTCTTCACCCATCAGCTCGCGAATACGTGCTTTGTCCTCCTCAGTAGATTTCTTGGTACCAGTTGCTACAACCTCCATACCAAGATCTTGTAAAGCTGCAATTACAGACCAAGATTTAACTCCGCCGGTATATAAAAGCGCGCGTTTATTAGTTAACTTCGAACGCCAAGGCTTAAGCGCCTCAGCTACCCTCTCTTCTTCACGAGCAATTAATGCTTCTGTACGCTCAATAAGATCATTATCACCAATAATCGAAGCAAAACTACGCAATGCGTTTGAAACATCGCTCACACCGTAAAAACTGCCCTCGAACCATGGTGTTCCGTAACTTTCTTCTAATTTGCGGGCAACATTAAGCATAGCTTTGGAACAAACCATCATATTCACATCTGCCATATGCATGGATTGCACCTGATGAAACCGAGCGTCTCCAGAAAGTGTACAGATGACACGTAAACCAAGTTCATCAAGTAAAGGCAAAACATGCCACAACTCACCCGCAATATTGTATTCACCTATTAAGTTGATGTTGTAAGTTTTTACACCCTTACGTCCATCAACCTCATTTAACAAAGGCAGCTCACCAGTCCCAACAACGTATTTGACCATCGCCTCACCGGCAATGCGATTTCCCAAATTTTTGGTGCCATAAAAGCCCGCTGCATCAATAGGAATTACCGGAATTCCCCACTTTCTTGTTGCAGCTTTTGTAACAGCTTCGAGGTCATCACCAATGAGTGCTGGAACACAAGTATTATAAACAAACACTGCTGCGGGATTATACGTTTCTAATGCTTGTTTTATGGAATGAAAAAGCCGTTTCTCACCTCGCCCCATAATAATATCATGTTCGGTCAGATCAGTCGTCATACCAATGCGATAAAGCATCGGTCCTGTCGAACGGGTGCCACGATTGTCCCAAGATGAACCTGCACAGGCGATCGGACCATGCACAATATGGGCAACATCTGCTATAGGTAACAGTGCAATTTGTGCTCCATCAAACGCACAACCACCAGCACTACTTCCTGGCTTAGGTCTTACACAACCTGACTTAGATTTCGCATTGTGCCCACAAGCTGGTTCGTCTAATAACGCAGCTATGTCACTCGACTTCATGGCAGCTCTCCTAAGACGACATGCACCCATAGCGTGTGCAGAAATATTTTGGCTAATCTAGCGTAGCAAGTGACATGCCAGAAGCTTAATCCTTGATTTCATTAGGGAAGCAGAAAAGTCTGACTTGTCGGAAAACACACAATAGCTAATAATAATTAGCGTCAAGCGTCAAGGTTATCTAAGCCTATCCAAAAAGAAAAAACTGGAGCTTAAAATGTTAGGCCCTTACTCAAGTAAAATCTTATTCACAGAGATATAGACACAACAGAGGAAGAATATTGATCATTCTAATACCACTGGATGTATAATGGGGGAAATACGACAAAAGGAACAGTGCGCTACAAACGTTAGAACAGCAAACAAAATAAATATACTAATATATACCTAATCATCGTCGACATATGCAACAACAAGACCTGTCGCACTCTCAAGAGAAGCTGTAAAAGATACACACTGATCACGCCCTGTTACAAGATAAATGTTGAAGCCATTTGCCTCTCTGAAAGGCACTTGCGTACAAACATCATCGTCCATACAATAAGTAAAATGTATGTCCTTCATATCCTTACGAAGCTTGTTTACTGTTTCTTCTTCTACACCTAATCTTTCAATCTTGTCTATCACAGACTCAATGACCTGTATGTCAATCATTCAACATCATCCACATTATTCATCTCAAAGCGTGCACACTCTAATGGAGACCTTCCCAGCACCTTTGCAAGCCACGGCGGCAACGATTCGCTCTGCAAAACACCCATTAACTCACTCGCAGCTTCCCTAGCATTTCCTCCGTTGGGGCGTTTGATCGGATGAACGCCAGCACGTATAACTTTCGCAACTGGCGGGCCACCAATAGATACAACATACAGAATCTGACAGTCAGCAATGGTTTTAGCACGTAAAGCATTCTTATCGATATCTACATTATCAATATGAATGACATCCTCTTTACTTATAGCAGAACGAACATCAATAAGCCTAACCTCACTCAGACCAACCTGATAGATCAGAAAATATCTACAGGAACCAAAATGCCCATCTAGCAATTCTCCACCATTCGAAGCACAGGCTACACGAAGAGAACCGGGCAAATCACCGTCTGCATAAGCCTCAACTTCTGGGGGAGTAACTTCATTCTCAATGCCTTTTAAATAATTAACAGCCATCCTGACTGCATCACCCGGAACTGCTAACATAACCTCTCCGCCTGCCTTACGAAAAGATTTAACAGTAAGGTTATCAAGCTTGGAAATGCTTAAAGGCAAACCTACCGCTCTGTCTAAAATGTCTAGAAGATCACTTGTTGATGTGTCAGGTAGTGCGCGGGCAGCTAGCCCAACTCGTAAAGCCAGCTCCCGTGGTAAACTTATTTCACTCACAAATAGCTCCTCGATCTTTCTCTTACAAGGTCATGCCACACGTTGCAGAAGCTAAACCCAAGACCTTAAACCCAACTGTTCCAAATCAACTCGACATGGAACAGCCTTGTATAACAGACCGGGGATAAAGATTGTGAGAAGTTGAGCACCTCACAAACATTAGAAAACGAAGATGAGTCTTATTCGTCTAAAGGATTAATGCAACCATCTTCCATGCATGCATTTACGCACTGCGGTGTATCGTAATCAGGTTCACACTCTGTACAAGAATCCGGTTTAATAAAAAAAACACCTTTTTTAGGAATTATAGCGGAGGTTGGACAGACAGGTTCACAATCTCCACAAGATGTGCAGATATCAGGGCTTATTTGCATTGCCATCACATTTTCCTTTTTTCTTTTTTTGATCTGAGTTGGTTTCAATCTAAAGCAGCATGTCTAAATGCCAACCCTCGTGCACACAGATGGACAGGCTAACTGGAAAGGAGATCGCTTATGCTAGATTAGCTACGCCTAAAACGCATAGTTGTAGGAAACTTCGGTGGCGGAGAGATGGGATCAATATAATATTTAGACCCATCTGACAGCTCGACAGTACCTCCCCACGACTCGCCGTCATCCTGCTCTACTGAGACAACAGTTTCTTCCAGATCTTTTTTAGCGATGTAGAAGAGTAGCTTCCCGTCACTCCCCTTGCGCATCATTACACTCGGCATATACAGCTCCTAAAGATGCATAAACTTCCACTCGACCGATTCATGTAATTATGTGCACACCAATCGGTCAAAGTGGAGTATCGCTAATTAACGAACAAGATCGTAGTTGTAGTCAGTAGTTCCCATGCCACGTGTATCATCATCGAGGCGTTCAAGAATGGTATTAACTAAAGTCGTCAGTATCTGCATAGCACCCTCATAGCCATAAGTTGTTTGACGATGCAAATGATGACGATCAAAAATTGGGAAACCAATCCTAATTAATGGCACCTCAAATTCTCTACCCTTGTGAAGGGTGTCACGCTGAATAAACTTGCCGTATGAATTGCCAATCATGAAGTCTGGCTTGTCCACAAAAACTAGTGAACGGAAATGCCAAAGATCTTTACCTATATGAACCTGGGCTCCTGAGCCATAAGGACTTTCTGCAACCAATGCCTCCATGGCTTTCTTCCAACGCTTGTTGGCGTGATTGCAGAGGATATGAGTTGGCTCAGCTCCAAGCTCAAGAAGGAAGCTAACCATTCCAAGGAGAAAGTCAGCATCACCATAAAGTGCAAACTTCTTACCATGCAGCCAAGCATGACTATCTGTCATCATGTCTACAAGACGGCCGCGCTCTAGCTCTAGACTTGCAGGAATATCTTTACCTGTAAGCTCACTAATTTTCATAAGAAAATCATCAGTTCCTTTAAGACCCATAGGAATTTTGACATCAGTACAAGGTTGTTTCATGGTACCTTTTACGTACTTTTTGGTCTTAACGAGCTGCCAAGGCTGAAGAAGTAACGTATCAATTGCGTTAGGTGAATCCTTCACTTCCTCTATTGTTGTTCCACCGGCATACATCTCGTATTTTCCATTAGCCGGAGTATCAAGAACCTCTGTAGGGTCACTTAGAAGAGTATGAGAAACACCCATCTCATCCATCATACGATGTAATATACGATAATTACCTAGGTATGTCTCGAATCCTGGCACAATGTTAATCTTGCCGTTTGAGCCAACCTTCTTGTCTTCCATATGGTTTAGTGTGAAGTAACGCAAAATGCCTTCAAACATGTTATCCCAGCCGGTAGTATGGCTGCCAACAAAGCTTGGAGTATGGGCAAATGGTACTGGGAAGTCCTCAGAAACGTGACCTTCTTTCTTAGCATTATTGATAAACGCGTTAAGGTCATCCCCAATGACTTCGGCCATACAGGTTGTTGAGACTGCAACCATCTCAGGCTTGTACAGCGCTATGGCATTCTCTAAACCATCAAACATATTCTGCTGACCACCAAAAACAGCAGCATCTTCAGTCATAGAATCAGAAACACAAGCCACGGGCTCTTTAAAATGCCTGTTGAAATATGTACGGAAGTATGAAACACAACCCTGACTTCCATGTACATATGGAAGAGTCTTCTCAAACCCAAGTGCACACAAAACAGAACCAAGCGGCTGGCAGGCCTTAGCTGGGTTAATAACTAGCGCTTCGCGCTTGAAATTAAGTTCCTTGTACTCTTCGGTGGTCGTCCAATCAAAGACTTCCTTAATCTTCTCTGCGGAATGACTATCCTCAAAACCTTCGATTTTCTTGCTAATTAACTTTTGGTAGTCTTCATCTCTAAATAAAGGATACGAAGGTCTAATTTGATCTATACTTTGGCTCATTTACCCTCTCCTCCGCGCCACTAATCTGTGGACAAGCGAGGTTAAGTTTTAATTAATAAACAGCCAGCTCGGATGACCCATTAGAAAAACAAGCAAATGCACCTGAATTTCTACCGATAATGATCCTTATCCAGCTGGCTGCCGACCACTTCTATTCTGCGGCTATCACCTGTGGCTCTTTAGACTCGCTTCTCCAAGGAGGAGACAGACTAGACCAGCATGGATTGTTTAGTGTCATATCCATGTCACGGGCAAAGATAGAAAAACCATCATAACCATGATATGGACCTGAATAATCCCATGAATGCATCTGACGGAATGGAATACCCATTTTTTGGAAAATATATTTTTCCTTGATGCCAGAGCCAATCATATCAGGCTTCATGTGCTTTACGAATTCTTCAAACTCATAGCCGGTCACATCGTCATAAATGAGCGTTGCATTTGCCATTTCCTTGACTGTGCGGTCATAGTCATCATTGTGAGCAAATTCATACCCAGTACCAATGACTTCCATGCCGAGATCTTCGTATGCACCAATAACGTGGCGCGGCCTTAGACCACCAACATAAAGCATTACACGCTTGCCCTCCAAGCGCGGACGGTACTTCTCAATAACAGCACTCATCTGCCCACGGTATTTGGCAATAACACGCTCCGCACCTTCTTTGATTTTGTCATCAAAGTGAGAGGCGATTTCACGAAGACTCTCCTCAATCTTTGTAGGACCAAAGAAATTATATTCTACCCACGGAATACCATACTTCTCTTCCATGTGCCTTGAGATATAGTTCATTGAACGGTAACAATGTATCAAGTTTAGCTTGACATTAGGCGTCAACTCAATCTCTGAAATAGTACCATCACCTGACCACTGAGCAACACAGCGCAAACCCATTTCTTCAAGAAGAATGCGTGAGGCCCATGCATCTCCACCTATGTTATAATCGCCAATAATAGCAACATCATAAGGGGTTGACTCAAAGCTCTTCTCTGATTTCTTTCCTTCAAAAACCCAATCCCGAATTGCGTCATTCGCAATGTGGTGACCAAGCGACTGAGAAACTCCGCGAAACCCTTCACAGCGAACCGGAACAATTGTTTTCCCGATATCTTTGGATTTCTTTTTAGCAACAGCTTCGATATCATCGCCAATAAGACCAATCGGACACTCAGATTGAATCGAAACGCCTTTGTTTAATGGAAATAACTGGTCGATCTCATCGACCATCTTCTCAAGTTTATTATCGCCACCAAATACGATGTCTTTCTCTTGGAAATCAGAAGTGAAATTCATCGTTGTGAAAACGTTGGCGCCAGTTGTGCCTACATAATAGTTACGGCGACCAGCACGAGTATATGTCCCACACCCAACAGGACCGTGTGATATGTGTATCATATCCTTAATGGGTCCCCAGACAACGCCACGAGATCCCGCATAGGCACAGCCCCGAATGGTCATGACACCAGGCAAAGAACGACGGTTGGATGTAACACACTTCTGAGATTTATCAAGATCTTGGTTGTTTGCTGCTAGGTGTTTAGCACGATCTTTCCTAGCCTTCTCTGGATATACCTCAAGAACTTCCTGAATAAGCGCTTCTGTATCTTCGCGCACTAATTCGGTCATCTTTTTCTCCTAACACTAGCTGAACAGTGTGTAATCATTCAGCCCAGTAATACGGTGGTTGCAAAACAAGCCCGCAAACCTGCTCAGACGTATCGCAACGATGCGCTGAGCAGGATAGTGGCGCTTGCCTTAAAACTTTTAGGCAGCTGCATTATCCTCGGCAAGCTCTTCGGCAGTCTTACCAATGACAGACATATCTTCCTCATCCATAATGCCAAATTCCATTAAGAGCTCTTCAAGCTCATCCATGGTCAGAGGTGTTGGAATGACAAAAAGTTTATTTTCGACAATCTTTTTAGCCAAAGCGCGATATTCATCTGCTTGTTTGGCTTTTGGATCATACTCTATGACTGTCATACGGCGGATTTCAGCACGTTGCACAACATTGTCACGTGGCACAAAGTGAATCATTTGCGTGCCAAGTTTAGCCGCAAGAGCCATAATAAGCTCATCTTCACGGTCAGTCTTGCGAGAGTTGCAGATCAAACCAGCAAGACGGACACCGCCAGAATTAGCGTACTTCACGATACCTTTAGAAATGTTGTTTGCAGCGTACATGGCCATCATTTCACCAGAGCAAACAATGTAGATCTCCTGAGCCTTATTCTCACGAATAGGCATTGCAAATCCGCCACAAACCACATCACCTAGAACATCATAAAAAACGAAATCTAAGTCGTCTGAGTATGCACCTTCCTCTTCAAGAAAGTTAATCGCGGTAATAACACCACGACCGGCACAGCCAACTCCAGGCTCAGGACCACCTGACTCCACGCACTTAATGTCGCCAAAGCCAACCTTAAGCACTTCTTCAAGCTCAAGATCCTCTACCGTGCCAGCCTGTGCAGCCATCTCCATTATTGTGTTTTGCGCTTTTGAGTGCAGAATAAGACGTGTGGAATCAGCTTTTGGATCACAGCCGACAATCATCACTTTTTTGCCAGACTCTGCAAGCGCGGAGACTAGGTTTTGTGTTGTGGTGGATTTTCCAATCCCCCCTTTGCCGTAAATTGCTGCCTGACGAAGTGCCATTGTGTAGATCTCCTTGCAGTATTTTAGAAACTAGTTCCAGTAGTATACCGTGTTTGCGTAAGATTCTTAATAAACGCAACTACGGAAATTAATATTATTACGGTCATTCATGTAAACGCAAAGCTTGTGCCAGTTTTATGTTTAATTATAAAGCATTGATTTGAAGCATAATTTTTAAATAGTGCTTTTTAAAAAGACGTTGTTTTATTGACAATTCTGTTAATGAAATGTCATAGGAAGTACACCACTAACTGACAAGCATCGTAAAAACCCCTTGCTAATACCAAACCTTCCAAACATTAAAATTTTAAGGTGCCACTAAATTAGGCTTCCATGCTGCAGATTATTAAGAGTCAGGTTCGTGTCTCTGAATACTGTCGGATTCCCGACAACATAACTAAAACACAACCAATGGCCTCCGGAAAACAGCGCCAAACCGAATAGTAAATCACTTGGTGCAGAACTTGCTTGATAAAATTTCAACACAATCCTTCATTTTATTCTAGGAGAGCCAATGATGGCGCACCCCGAACTTGACAAAATTCTAAAGGATGTCGCAGCCGGCTCCCTTGTCCCGTATCTTGGTCCCGGCGCTCTCGATGATGTTGTCGAAAAATCAACTGGTATGCCGGTACCGGCCGACAGCGAAAGCCTGATACTTGCAATGAATGATGGGAAACCAATGGCTCCCAAATTAATGTATGAATTTTCGCGCGCGGCTATGAATCGGGAGCTTAAAAAAGGTCGATCCTCAGTTTCGCGTTTTTTAACCGAACTTTATTCAAAAAAAGATTGGTCAGTGGGCAGCATTCATAAGTGGTTAGAAGCTGTCAAGCCAAGTTATATCATTGATATCAATAGAGATCTTACTATTCAAAAACTTTATACCTGCATCCCTTAAATTCTGATATAGGGCGTAGCTCGAATAGGAGGCTTTGCAAGCGCCAACCTTTGTCAAATCGATGCACAATAAAAAGCATTATCTCTTATATAATTTTCGTGTAACTCGAGATATTAAGCGTATGATACTTTTATACATTATTTTTGGAGCTTTTCCTCCAAAAGGATACGCCTTAATTACCGAGCTAACGGAGAAAGAAATCAGATTTCGCTAACGAATAGATATTAAAATTCTGATTATTCAGTTGGACGAATTTCGAGCCATCGCCAATGAATTTTTATAAGTAACACAAGTGACGACCGGAAACGTAAAGCAATGATTCCTGCCATTTAATCTTAAATTATTAGTTAGGAGATTAGAAATGAACGTATTGGTCTGGATAAATGAAAAAATGGCTTTAGGTCACGAAAATATTGATCAAGCACACAAAGAGATAATTGACCTTATCAATGTCGTGGCGAAAGCCAATAGTAAGACATTTTCCAACGCCTTTACAGATCTTGTCTGTTATACTCGGGAACATTTTGAATTTGAACAAAAACTTATGGAGTTACACCAAGATCCAGCACGGCGAGAACATAAATATCAACACACAAAACTTCTAGGCGAATTATCCGCACTAGAAAAACAAGTTAAACGCGGTCAATTCAAACTTGCACGCTCATTCGTGACTGTACGACTGCCAGAATGGCTTGATGCCCACACTTCCTCCATGGACAGCATGCTGGTAGCGCATCTAAATCAGCGATAGATAATATTCTGAATTTTATTCCTAGAAATTATGTTGTGACAACGTTACGCACGCCAAAAACCGGAAGAATAGGACACAATTTCTCTTATGAAGGCTGATTAACACTGCTTTTAATACAGTTACTTTATGCTAAGAACAAATTAGCTCACAAATGTTATTTTTTAATCACTATCTGGAGCAAAACAAAGTGGACGCTCAAGACACATCTCACACGACGGAGCACGACAAATATAAAGGCCCTCACCTTCACAAAGTTTTTTGTAAAGAAATTTTTTCCAACGCATGTTTTTAGAATTTAAAATTGCAAGGCGAGGAAAATTTAAATGTATTAGCTCAGATAGTTGCAGCCTCGACATTAATCCCAAATCTGACCAAAGATGATCACGCCCCATGCAGGCGGCACATATAAGTTCGGCAATCCATCGTTCTGATCGAGACCGTCCGGCACGGTTTGCGAGGAGTAGCTGACGAAGATCAATGATCTCATCGCCATTTCTCTCAGGTAAAAGGTATTTTGAATTCAAAAAAATGGTTCGGGAAGCAGAATTAAAATGAAAATCAAGCATTTCACGAAACATTCTGGGCGCTAACCCCATCCATCTTGGCAGTGCACCCTGACCGGCAATCCAAGAGGCACACATCCCAGCAATGTAGTAGTCATTAACTTTACCACGTCTTACTTTTAAGAGTAATTTATAGATAGCTGTCTTTCTAGCAGAAAGACTAGTTAAACTTTGCCCCCTCTCAACTGAAATACCTGCGGCATTGGTGCTTATCACTACTATTTTTCTCACCCACACAACTCTAACATTTTGATATAAAATCTAAAAACAGAAACGCTATACTTTCATGTTCGGTACGATAAAAAGTAGCAACTTATACGTCCTATTATATATCATATTACAAGAAATCATTTGAGGATATCGTCTGATGCAATGTTATAGTCTAACGCTATCAAAACTATAATAATAGTTTCTATACAGCATTTACGATAAATTTGTAAAACTAAGACCAGCAGAAAACTATTTAAGAAATATCTGCATTCATCATGGTATCTGCAAATTCAAACTATATTTATTCCCAAAAAGCGAAACCATTAGGAATCGTAAAATTAATTTCTTATGGTCCCTAATTCTACTACCATTCACTCAAAGTTATAGACACTGCGCAAAATTAATTTAGAACCTTTGGGTAGCTTTCATGCTGGCCGAACCTTTATCTCACCACCATTAATCCGAGTTTGGCATGCCAAACGATCATCTTGTCCGGCCAAATTTGTGGTCAGAACCTCGGTTTCCAAGGCAGAAGGTTTAGAGAGATTTTCAAGACCATATTCAACACGGGTAATACAAGTTCCGCAATCACCCTCACGGCACCCGTAGATAATGCCAGACCCGACCTTTTCAGAAATCTCAATAATACGGGTGCCCACAGGAACATTTACGCTAATCGCCACGTCACTGAACGTTACTTTTGCTTTTTCCATCACATTTCTTCCATTTGCTGATTATAAAATTATAACGGTTTAATGACAGTTTTTAATTGCATGCTGAATTCTTTTATGTCTAATCTTGACATAGGTTATGACTTTCTTGACCTGATATAGGTCAACAGCACAACAATTTATTTGTTAGAACGATTTGCTCCTTACTCTACAAACAAGATACGACTTGGTTAAGCCTACCTATACCGACCTCAGTTCTCGAAGCAAAAAGTCCATATATCAACGAACCCTTGCGAAAACCCCACTCAACTTCAGACATATCTATTTAGACTTTAGAATTCTGCAAGTTAAATTACATTTTCATGTTCTTAAGAATGCACAGATGTCAATGGATTATTTTATAATTCAAAGTTCGAACATGTCGAGACAACAACAGCACTTAAAAAGTCGGTTTAACTCTAAGCTATTATTAAAGACACAAAGCTACTAGCATAAAAGTTAAATCACCTGGCACGCTCTTGGATCTCAATCCTTGCCTTTTCAAAGCATTCCGGTGAAATTCCAGTTAAAGACCCCGGAGGATTAAGCGCCTCGCCTGCAGAATTTAGTATCGCTCCTTCTATCGGACATATAGAGGAACATTGTGGATCGGCGTAATCACCATCGCACTCAGTGCATTTTCTGGGATCAATTTTAAACCTTGTCGCACCGCCAGAGTTAGCTTCAATAGCATGACTAGGACAAAGTGGAAGGCACGCCCAACAATTTACACAGGAATCATTGATAGAAAAGGCCATATTCTCTACCTCTTATGCTCTTAGCTCGTTATTGCTTGCGATAATTAGGTGTCCACTCTTAAACATTTCACGATAAACACCAGCCACTGCATCTTCAATCGGATCCATAGCATATTCTCCATTTGGGATAATGCCGGCTTCTTCAAGACGTCCCCAGGGCGCATAGCCAATCTTCGAACAAATAACCGCTTCGCACCCCTCTAAGGAGCGGATAGTAGTGGCTAGCACGCCTTCACCGCAATTATCATCACCACTGCAGTATTGATCAACTCTACGATGGCCAATAAAGCGCACACCCGCTGGGGAGGCCTCATATATGAGAAATTCCTTTGCGTGACCAAAATGTTGATTTACAACACCTTGCCCTTTTGTCGCCACAGCCATTAAAACTGGTCGAGCATTACTTGGAAGATCACCAAGAGGATTAGCAACCCAGGTCACGGATTCCTGCTCTTTTCTTGCACGATGGGCCTCAATTTGAGCATGAACTTCAGCACGTTTTTCCATCGCTGCATTATAGTCGACGTTCATTTCCTCAATCTTATCAAGTGTAAATTCAGCCCCACGATCCTCACCTAAAAGTCCTACTGCATCAGCACGGCACTGGCGACAATGGCGCATCATATTCATATCGCCGGCGCACTCATCTTGTAGTTCAGAAAGCTCCCGAGCATTCGGACCACGCTGCCCCATGATACCATAAAAGGTTCCATGCTCTACTTCCGAAATTAGCGGCATAACATTATGCAAAAAAGCACCCTTCGATTTAACAACCTTAGATACTTCAGAAAGATGTTTATCATTAACTCCCGGGATCAGAACTGAATTAATTTTTACCAACACCCCCCGCTCAACTAGCATTTCAAGACCTTTCTGCTGCTGTTCGATGAGAATCTGAGCTCCCTTCACACCCCGAACACGACGATTTTTCCAAAACACCCATGGGTGAATCTTGGCTCCAATTTCAGGATCAATACAATTTATCGTAATAGTAACGTGATCGATATTATATCTACATAACTCTTCCACCTGCTCAGGAAGAGACAATCCGTTAGTTGAAACGCATAACTTAATATCAGGAGCTTTATTAGTGAGTTGGCGAAAAGTCTCAAATGTACGATCAGGGTTCGCTAGAGGGTCACCCGGACCTGCAATTCCAAGAACAGTCATCTGTGGGATTGCAGCGGCGACTGCGATCACTTTTTTCACGGCTTGATCGGGTGTAAGAAGCTCGGAAACAACACCTGGGCGACTTTCATTTGCGCAGTCATATTTGCGATTGCAATAGTGACATTGAATGTTACATGCCGGAGCAACAGCAACATGCATTCGCGCGTAATAATGATGAGCGTCTTCTGAATAACAGGGGTGATTCTTAACCTTCTCAAAAATGTGCTCGGGCAGATGCGACATTTGACTATTTGTTGAACCACACGATTTTTTGGAGCAGCCTTCTTTTATCACGGAGTCGGGGCTGTCAGCTTCAGACTGACCAAGCACTTTCAGTTTCATATTATCACTCCGGTTGTGCATCCATAACGCGGTTAGACCTGGACCTTGAAATTTGTTTTAAGCGCGGATCCTAAAAAAAGCGCAGAATTTTTAAGATATCTGCAAAGAACATGCCGGAGTAAAAATAAGGCATCTCACTCTTTGATGTTAGGAGTTTTATTTAGCCCAAATCAGCATAGGAACCTACCCGTCAAAGTTAGAATTCCGACAAATTGAAGGGTTAATAACAACACTAACGAAGTTTATGGCAATAATATACAAAACAACAAAAGATACTATAACAGCGCTGAGCAGAATTCAACTGCTTGTGTAGGTATTTGTAATAAGTATAAGATAAACAATACATTTTTAAGTTTTTAAATAATAATTATTGCATTTTTCAAATTATAGCAGATATCTAAAGTAGAGTTTTATGCAAAAGAATTATTAATTACTAATAGTGATTTAGGCGTCTGTTGCCCATAGTTTGGTTTAGAAATAAATCGACCAAACTAAAGTTTGATATAAACCCACGGCACTCTATTGTTTTATTAAAAATCTATTTGTTACATATCGAAGTGTTTTGCAATGGTTACTATGAACCTATATATCAATAAAACTCTACTCATGCCGCTAAGTTAAGAGATTAATGAAATGAGTGAAACTTGTTTATAATGGACCTAGATACTAGATCATAATCAACTGCAATTAGATTGATTAACTAATGTAAAGCCAATATTAAAGTATAAATATCGATAATACACCCATATCATTAGGAAATAACATAAGATTAGTTAGAAACATTTTGGATTACTATTATTTCACTAGAAATGGTAAATTTAAAGTTATTAAGACATATATAGGTACCAATAAAACTAATATGTTTAATAATAGCATAGCATAAAATGGTGGAGCCGAGGGGAATCGAACCCCTGACCTCTACAATGCCATTGTAGCGCTCTCCCGACTGAGCTACGGCCCCTATTCACTAAAAAAGATTACAATAAAAATTAGATATCATCAAGATTGCTTGCTGGTCAACAACCATGATATAATAACGTTACATACCATTGCGGAAAAAGTCTTATTAAGTATACTAGATGAAATATAATTTCGTTTAACTAAAAGCAACATTGTTTTAGTTATTTAATCAAAAAAACAATAATTGTAATAAAAATCAACCTTACTCACCTAACGAAGCTTGTTTAACTCAAAAAAGACTGCCTGTAGAGCTAATATATACAGTTTTTGATTGACCCAAATCAGCCACATCATTACAAGTTAATAAATGCTATTTAAACGGCACACAGTTTATTTATTATTAGTAAGCAATTCTACAATAAAGCCTAAAAGGCATACAATCCACTTATTCAAATTTAGGTCTGCAACAGTAGACCCTTGTTTTATACATCATCTCTTAAAACTAACTTAAATTTGTATCATTGGATAGCTTGTGACCTTACGACAATTACTTATTATTCTAAGGTTTTCTGCAATAAGGTTGCATATCATACTCAATAACGATGTAGTAATCAACAACGCCGTTAAGGGTTTTCGTTTGCGCAAAACAGTAAATATGCTTGGTGCATTATATGTTTTTTAATAAACAGCCTAATAACAAACCTTTGTGATCTAGCAGTATATGAATTTACAATCTAAATCCATATAGTTGTCTATCATAAACTTTAGTAAGGTGTAGATTTATAACATGGAACTACAATACACACGTATTTTACCATATTGTACGTGGCAAGAAATTCGACCTATTAAAGTGTAGTATTATTTATCATATATAGACGAGAACTATAGTATTACCTTAATTATTTGATTAGCTCGAAACAAGCGCTATATGTGTACAAATGAACTCAGTTAAAGAAATCCCATTATACAAAATGAATGGTCTTGGAAACCAAATAGTTGTGCTAGATGCACGACACTATATAGGAAGAGTTTCAGCCTTGCACGCGCGCGCAATAGCCGGAAATCCGCGGACTAAATATGACCAACTTATGGTAGTAAATAAGTCTTGTGAAATTGGAGTCAATGCAGAAATCAAGATTTATAACATTGATGGATCCGAGGCGGAAGCTTGCGGAAACGGCATGCGGTGCGTAGCCAAAATTATTGGCGACAGAACTGCACAAATGAAGTTTAGAACAGCTTCTGGCATTTTGAATGTCGACTTTATAGACGATCTAAACATCACTGTTGACATGGGGAAGCCAAAATTTAAATGGCATGAAATCCCTCTACGCGATGAATTTTTCGACACCCGAAAAATCGAGTTGCAAGCCGGGCCAATAAATGAACCTATCTTACATTCACCTTCGGTTTGTAATATGGGTAATCCGCACGCAATATTTTGGGTGGAAGATATTAATAATATAGCCTTAGAAAAATTTGGCTTCATGCTAGAGAACCACCCTATTTTTCCTCAACGTGCTAATATAACAGTTGCTAAGATCCTAAGATCCAATCATGTGCTCACACGAACTTGGGAACGCGGTGTAGGACTTACAAAAGCTTGTGGTTCTGCCGCCTGTGCAGTTTTAGCGTGCGGCGTCAGAAAGAAAATATTAGATCGTCAAGCACAAGTATCCGTGCCAGGCGGAGACTTAAGAATTGCCTGGCATTCGAACAATGATGGCGTACTTATGACTGGGCCTGCTGAGCAGGAATATCAGGGTATCTTCAAGATATTACCCTTTGATAGCTTTAAAATTGAGGTGTGATTTGAAAAAAGTGAAATCAAATTCGCGCAGACATTGTAAAGATGACAAACCAGAAATCATTACTCTCGGATGTCGTCTTAACACGTGTGAGTCAGAAATCATACGTGCCCATGCTGTTGCTGCCGGACTAGATAGTCAAACTTTGATTTTGAACACTTGCGGTGTCACTTCTGAAGCAGTTCGTCAAGCATCGCAAACTATTCGTCGACATCGTCGCACTAATTCTAATGCTAAAATTATCGTTACTGGCTGTGCTGCACAGGTTGAGCCACTTCGGTTTTCTAAAATGCCGGAGGTGGATTATGTAATTGGAAACTCCGAAAAACTCCAAGCAAACACATTTTTAGATTTAGCAAATGATGAAGCTAAGCCCATTCAAGTTAAGGATATCATGACCGTAAGTGAGACAACGGGGCATATTATAGAAAACTTTGCTTCACGAACCAGAGCTTACGTGAAGATCCAGAATGGTTGTGATCACCGCTGCACATTTTGCATTATACCTTTTGGACGTGGAAAATCACGATCAGTACCAGAAAAAGACATTTTAGCACAGATATGCCACTATGTAGAGGCTGGTTATAGAGAGGTAATTTTAACAGGTGTTGATATAACGTCATATGGCAACGACCTTACGGAATTAGCTAGTCTAGGTTCTCTAGTAAGAAAGATACTGAATAATGTTCCAGAATTAGAACGACTCCGCCTTTCTTCCATTGACCAAATCGAGGTTGACAGAGAATTGCTTGATTGTATAGCTAATGAATCTCGATTTATGCCTCATCTACATTTATCACTACAAGCAGGCCATGATTTGATCCTAAAGCGCATGAAACGACGTCACAGACGGGACGATGCCATTCGCTTTTGCAAACATGTGAGATCACTAAGACCTGATATTGTTTTTGGTGCTGATCTAATTGCAGGTTTTCCAACGGAAACTGAGCAGATGTTTGAGGCCACACTTGATATAATTGAGGCATGTAATTTAACATATCTACATGTATTCCCTTTCTCACCTCGTACTGGAACACCAGCTGCTCGAATGCCACAATTGGATCGCCAAGTAATCAAACAACGCTCGGCAAGTTTACGCGAAAAAGGTGCAAATCAACTCAAGAACTTCCTTAACTCTCAACAGGGGCTAGAGCTCGATGTTTTGTTGGAAAATAATAATTTAGGACGCACACCACATTTTGCTCAAGTAAAAGTTATACAATCTATCAAGCAAAACATTCCACCAGGTACCACCATACGCATGAAGATTATCGATCATGACACAAAATGTTTGTTTGCGGAGCAAGCTTTATGAGTGAGAATCAAAAAAATACTATATTTAGTCGCTTTTTTAAGCCTAGTGTAGTTCCGCCAAAACCTGATAATATAGAAAAAAAGCATATTTTGTCAGATAGATACAATAATGAAGAATCTAAATCCAAGTTAAGTCAGGTCGCCAGCAGAGGTTGTACTGAGACTGAAAAGAACTGGCTTCAGCGACTGAAGTCAGGGCTTTCCAAAACATCGTCTAATCTCACTGAAAGTATCACAACGGTTTTGGCCAAACGTCAACTTGATCCGAAAAATATTGAGAATCTTGAGGATTTATTAATTCAGGCAGACTTTGGTATTGATACGACTTCTCGAATTATCGACCGCCTATCATCAAATCGCTACGATAGAAACATATCAGAAAAAGAGGTGCGTGAGGTTCTTGCAAGTGAAATTGAGACTATTCTTGAACCCGTTGCCCAAGAAATTAATATAGACAGCTCTCGTAAACCTCATGTTATCTTGATGGTTGGGGTCAATGGGACTGGAAAAACCACAACTATAGGCAAATTTGCTGCAAAACATTCTGCTGAAGGTAAAAAGATTCTCATGGTCGCTGGAGACACCTTTCGGGCTGCCGCGATTGAACAGTTGCAAGTCTGGGGTAATATGGTTGGCTGTGAAGTTGTACAACGTGACGTTGGTACAGATGCTGCTGGCCTTGGCTACGACGCCCTTACTAGAGCTAAGGCGGAGGGCATTCATATACTTATGATGGATACAGCTGGCCGTCTACAAAACAAGGCAGAGCTTATGGATGAGCTAGAAAAAGTTATCAGAGTAATGAGAAAGGTTGATCCGACTGCACCGCACGATGTGTTGCTCACAATTGACGCCACAACAGGACAAAATGCTCTCAAACAGGTCGAAGTATTCCGAGACCGTGCCGGCATAACAGGTTTGGTCATGACCAAGCTTGATGGAACGTCCAACGGTGGCATTCTTGTAGCTATCGCGGCAAAATACAAGTTACCAGTATATGCAATCGGTGTGGGAGAAGGTATCGAGGATTTGGCACCATTTAATGCTAAAGAATTTGCCCAAGCTATCGCACTCAATTAGTTAAATCCTAAACCCAAATCCTAAAAAGCACGAAAGCTTTGTGTAGACGTAAATGTTTTATGAATGGAATTAGCATGAAATGGATTTTAAGTAGATATCCGTTCAACACTGAGCAAACTGTTAACCTTCTCAGTGAGTTCGGTCCTCTCGCGACATTATTCGTAGTCAATGCTGTTCTTGGAATTACAGCGGGGATATGGTCACTTATTGTTACCACGATAGTTGCATTGATAGTAATGAAAATAGTTTTAAATCGTTTGCCGATATTTGCATTGATTGCCGGTGGGATCACTCTTGTATTTTCTTCTATTTCCCTTTACACCAAAGATCCTATGTGGGTTCAATTAAAAGTTACTCTATTTAACGGAATCTTTGCTCTGTTTTTAGCTGCAGGCTTAGCCACGAAAAATAATTTTTTCAAATACACTTTTGAAAAGACATTTCATTATACATCGGAAGGTTGGCACAAGTTTACAAGAAGTTTTATCGTATTATTCTTATTATTAGCTATTGCAAATGAGGCAATCCGTTTAGGTTTCCCTTGGGATCAAAAGTTTAATTTACTGGGTTGGAGAACTGATGGTTTGAACGTATGGGTGATGTTTAAAATTATAATCGTTATGCCTTTATCAGGAATATACGCATTTGTAATTACACGAATGCTTCAAAGCCATGCTGTTGATTCAAAAAATGAATTGTAAGCTATTATCTTACACAAAACTTTTAACCTATATTAGTAGCTTAATCTTATGAATTATAAAAGTTCTTCGAATGCGAGGTCAGCATGGAAAAAAATAAGTCCAATTTGTTCACGGGTCAAAAAAAAGAAAATAATGACACGCCACAAATTAATCTTTTTAAATTATTTCTAGAAGTCGGGCCAGTAATAGTTTTTTTTATATGTAACGTTTATACAGAAATATTCTGGGCAACAGGGATTTTTATGCTTACTACAGCTATAGCTCTTCTTATATCTCAGATATTCTTAAATCGTATCCCCATCTTACCATTAGTGTCTGGTGGCTCAATACTTCTTTTTGGAAGCTTAACTTTGATCTTTCAGGAAGAATTATTCATAAAAATAAAGCCGACGATAATAAATCTAATCTTTGCATCAATTTTATTTGGTGGTCTAATTGTGCGTCGTTCCCTAATTAAATATGTCCTCGGTGAAGTGTATCAGCTTAATGACGAAGGCTGGCGGCAACTTACATTAAGATGGGCTTGCTTTTTTATCTTTCTTGCTATTATGAATGAATTTATATGGCGGACATTCTCAACTGAATTTTGGATAAGCTTCAAATTGTGGGGAGTTATGCCAATAACTATGGCTTTTACAATTTTGCAGATCAATTTGTTAAAAAAACATGACACATCTCTTGAAATACAAAAAAGCAGCTACAACGATAGTGTCTAAATGCGTTTCTTTACACTCTGACCGTACAATCTTCATAAATATAAATAATTTTTTATACTAATCTTATATCCTTCAGTTAGATAAAATAATGCTTGTTACCGCAGTATTAGTTATCAACTATTTACGGGCTATTTAAGGGATAACAGACTTTTTTTCTAATAAGGACTGAAAGTCTAATATTTTTTCTCAAAGTTTTAAAAGCATACACGATTTTAAAACCAGATTTCATAAGTAGCTTACAGTTTCTTATCCGAATATTTAGTTAATAATTACTTTGTATAATCTGATTGCTCTTTAATTATGCGAAGCATTTTTAAACTGAGTTGTGAAATCATTAATAGATGTAAGATGTTCAGCTTAATCCACTAATCCTTTTATACTTTCTGCTTTAATCTTACTTTAAAGCGTATCTTCGCGTTACAGCCTATCAAGATATTATTTCTTTGTCTTCGGCAACAGAAATGTCCAGGGTAGATAATTCTTAAGGATCATAAATTGCAGCAAATTCCATAACTCCGAAGTAAAATCTCATATTTTAAAACAGTTGATAAAAAAATCCGGGCGATATTTATGTTACCTAATAAACTAATTAACTTTTAAAAATATACGCTTCACTCTTCGATTATCTTCAGATACGATTACTAATTCGTAGACTTCTGGTTGAAATACCACAGCATCATTTTATTAGACTTGCTCTATTCAGAACCAACATTATAGCTACTCAGATCAGTGACACCGCTAATTTCTAGTTAGATATACCCGCTCTAATTAAATTTTCTTATTTTAGGTTAATGAGCATTATTATCAAATTACAGCTGACTCACTTAAAAAGTTCAATTAGCCTTTAACCTGAAATCGAGTATATGATTTTTTTTATGTGCTTCGCTAACGAGAAAAATCAGCTCCACATATGTACTTATTAATGTATAATACTTGATTTAGACGAATTTGAAGGTTCTGGGGGCCGTTTAAATAAATAGCCCTTGTAAGCCCTCTTGCACAAAAGATATACTTATTTTTTTTAATAAATGTATTCAGCGGCAGATTTTTAAGTGGAGTATTGCGAAGCTTGGTGAGAGGAATTATAGGATCCTGAGGTCTTATAGTTTGTTGTGTCACAAGGATTTAGGGTTTTGTTAAAATCTTTGTATTGTAAGTGTAAGTTATTTTAATCGGATTATGATTTACCCTTACTACATAGTGTTTATGCTAAATTAAAACTGGAAAAAGAATTTTCTAATTATGATATGTAAGGGATGGGAATTAATTCTATTTTCTTGATAACGTTCTCGGAATTCGTGCTAATTTTAAACGTTGATACATCTAGAGACAGTTGTATCAACCTTTCTCGTTCTCCATAATTCAAAAGCATTATGTCATCATAGAACTTATCTCTAATACTTTACATATCATACCTACTGAAATCTGTATTCCACTTTCTCTCAAGCTTATTTTGATACTCTTATTGCGGTGATTTTTAAGAACCTCTTTCCATTTATGAGAAAAGCGTAATTTCATAGGTTAAAAACGTTTTGATATTAAATATATTCCGAGTTTTTTGTGCTAAATTTTTAATATTTTTAGAATAATAAGTTGCATACAGCGCATCGGCTCTAGATTTATATCATCCAGAAAAAGCTCATCTTTATGTTTTGTGCACCACGGCGTCAGACAATGTGCGCGACGGGCATGTTACTGCCACTATCTTTTGTCATATTGATAGCAAACTATATAAAAGTTCGCTATCGAGATAATAGTTTTCATATTCATTTTAAATATATTCATCTTTTTGCTTTTTTTCTCAAAATAAAAAATTAAGATTTTAAGTTAGTCTGCAGTCGAATGGTAGCCAGCTGCATCTGAGTTTGAATTTTAAGCATCAATCGATATCGGTGGTGATATTATTCATCGATTAGACAACAAAACGCATTGAAGTTAATTTTCTAGGTGTTAACATGAAATTTGCTTTAGTAAATTTTTTATCAACTAAATTCAATTAAGAATATTTGCTGTAAAACAAAAAATAATACTTTTAAAATCGAAATCAAAAATTTTCATCGCTCTGTTATCAATATAGTAATAACAGTCGAAGCTACAGATTCTAATATGTAACTTATCTTATGAATCTTACCTGCTTGGTACGCAGCGAGTGAGAGGTTGAAATAATGTCATCTGTGACTTTAACATTCCCTGATGGTGTCGTGAGATCCTATAACGTAGGAATTACAGGTGCAGAAATTGCCGCTAACATCTCTAAGTCACTATATAAAAAAGCTGTTGCCATTTCTTTAAACAATATCTTGGTGGATTTAAATGATCCAATAATAAATAGTTCAACAATAAAAATTATAACACGTACTGACAAAGAAGCTCTAGAGTTAATCCGTCACGACTGTGCACACGTTTTAGCTCAGGCAGTACAGGAATTATTTCCAGATACGCAGGTGGCAATTGGACCAGTTATTAAAAACGGTTTTTATTACGACTTTGCTCGCCAAACACCGTTCAGCCTTGATGATCTGAAACTTATTGAAGAACACATGGTCAAGATCATTGAGCTAAATGAGCCGTTTACTAAAGAAATCTGGTCCCTAGATCGAGCCAAATCTCACTTTAAAAGCATGGGAGAAATTTACAAAATAAAACTACTAGAAGCAATACCAAAAGGCGATGATATCAAAATTTATCGCCAGGGAAAATGGCTTGATCTTTGTCGCGGACCTCACATGCCATCGACAGGTAGGATAGGGACAGCATTCAAACTTATGAGTGTCGCTGGTGCTTACTGGCGTGGAGACGCTAGAAATCCTATGCTGCAACGCATTTACGGCACAGCATGGTCCAACGATAAGGACCTAAAAGCCTATTTGAAACAATTAAAAGAGGCGGAGCGACGTGATCACCGCAAGCTGGGCCGAGAAATGGACCTTTTCCATTTTCAAGAAGAAGGACCAGGTGTTGTCTTCTGGCACCCAAAGGGTTGGGAACTTTTCCAAAGGCTAACTAGCTACATTCGAAGACGCCAGAACAAAGCAGGCTACAGTGAAATTAATACTCCTCAGATCCTTGATCGCTCTCTATGGGAAACATCTGGACACTGGGAGTGGTATCACGAAAATATGTTTACTACTATTACTGAAGACGAACGTCAATTTGCTGTGAAACCAATGAACTGTCCTGGCCACGTACAGATTTTCAAACATGGTTTAAGGTCGTATCGTGAACTACCTTACAGAATTAGCGAGTTTGGATATGTGCATCGTTATGAACCGTCTGGAGCTTTGCATGGTCTCATGCGTGTGCGTGGATTTACACAAGATGACGCTCATGTCTTCTGCAAGGAAGATCAGCTTGAAAATGAATGCTTAGCAATTAACGATCTTATTCTCTCAATCTACAGAGATTTCGGCTTCGATAAGTTTTTAATTAAATTATCAACACGGCCACAAAAGCGAGTTGGTTCGGATGAAGAATGGGACCGAGCAGAAAGTGTCATGGCCCAGGTATTGAAGAGTATACAATTGGAGGCCGGAAAGAATATCGTGACATCAATAAATCCCGGAGAAGGGGCTTTCTATGGACCTAAGTTCGAATACATACTCCGTGATGCAATAGGAAGAGAATGGCAGTGTGGCACGAACCAAGTTGATTTCAACTTACCAGAAAGATTTGATATCTTTTATATTGGAGCGGACGGTAAAAAAAGACGCCCAATAATGCTTCACCGTGCCATTCTAGGTTCTATGGAGCGTTTTCTGGGTGTACTTATCGAAAGTTATGCTGGTAATTTTCCGTTGTGGCTTTCACCTTTACAAGTAGTTGTCTGCACAGTAGTTTCAGAAGTTGACGAATATGCAGATGAAGTCATGGAAGCATGCATCAAAGCAGGGCTAACTGCCGAAACTGACAAGCGCAACGAGAAAATTACATACAAAGTCCGTGAACACTCTCTAGCCAAAGTCCCTGTACTATTAGTTGTTGGTAGACACGAGGCTGATGAAGCAAAGGTATCCATTCGTAGGCTTGGTAGCAAGAACCAGTCTGTGGTTTCCCTGAAAGATGCGCTCGCCTCCTTGGTAAAGGAGGCTAC
This sequence comes from Candidatus Tectiglobus diatomicola, assembly GCA_039583345.1. Lineage (GTDB taxonomy): Bacteria > Pseudomonadota > Alphaproteobacteria > Rhizobiales > Hyphomicrobiaceae > Tectiglobus > Tectiglobus diatomicola. The sequence goes on from JAZDSJ010000011.1 coordinate 205,987, forward strand.
CCCACCGGATTTAAATCTCACAGCGTTGCGGTAATGTGTATTGGCTTCAGTTCTAAGAATTACCTTATACATGTGACACATCTATTATGCAGCGAAAGAATATACAACTATTAATCACATCGAATTCAAGGTCAAATTTCTAACTCACCATAGTTTTCGGTTTCAATCTGTGCGATTTAGATAAGATTACATTGGTTATGACAGCCTCTTATTGGTTTTTTGAAAGCCTTAGTTCGACCTGGCTAAAAATATGTTTTACATATCTACCTAACATAAATAAGTTCAGTGGTCTTGACAGATCATTTACCAATAATCCTTTCGAAATATTTAGCGGGCTCAAGTTTGAAATTCTTGCGTTGATAGGAAATTATCTGGTATTAGCTTTATTCTTGAACGTATAAGAAGGCTCTTGGCTATTATGCAGAAGTAAAACCTTTATTCTATTCTCAATTAGAAGAGAATGATACTCTTGACTAAATACAGCTAAAAAGAAGACCTATTTTACAAATTACTCAGCTTTATTTTAAAATCCCTATGAACACCAGAACTGAGAAAACTTATAAAAGCATATTTGGGAGATTTATTTTATCGACTGCATCGTCAAGAAATTAATATGGCTAGCGATATAGACTGTCCGCAAATTAATCATTTAAGCTACGCGCATTTTATTCAAAACTATAAAATCTTCTACATTATTTATTACTACAAATATTAAAATTAACGACTTAAAAAATTTATCACAACATCTATATTTATTTAAATTTCCCATAAACACTTTAACTAGTCGGGTTCTAAAGTTATTACAAGCACATCTATCATATTAAGTTTGACCATTAGATCACATTGTGAATTTGGCTCATTTAAAATAATTCATAATTCAGGTGCTCTAGATTAGATCTTACACATAAGATATAAGTGATTATAAAGAAACCGTAAATCTTTACGAATATGTACACTTATAACAACTTTAATTGATAGCTATCAGAATGATGGCCTACTATAAAATTATGTTTTCTAACTGCAATGATTAAATTTCCTAAGTTGGTTGATACAAGTTTGAAGGAATACATAGGCCTTAAAAGAAAAATTCGAATAACTAATAATCTCTCTGAGATTAAGGCTCTTGTGTAGCTCGATACCTTGTCAAATTTTAAAAACTATTATTTTGATAAGCTATCTATAGAAGCTTAATGGCTCAATTCGAGGAATAAGTTAAGCTAAATCACTCAAGCACAATAAAACAAAATTCTCATGACATGGGAGATTTTTAGTAATATTTTGACATTCTACTAAATAGATTAATTATTTGAATTACATTGATTTGTAATAGCTTCTTTTGGATGTAGCTTTAGATCCGGGACAATATTTTAGGTATATATTATGGTAGTGAAAACAGCTTTAAAAAACACACGCGATAAAAATTTTTCAAACTGGTATCATGAAGTGATTGAAGCTGCAGAGATGGGTGAACATTCAGGTGTTCGTGGTTGCATGATCATCCGCCCTTGGGGTTATGCAATTTGGGAGAGGTTGCAACGCCATTTAGATGATAAAATCCGGAAAACCGGGCATGAAAATTGTTATTTTCCTCTCTTTATTCCAATGGAACTTATCGAGCAGGAGGCTGACCACGTCTCCGGTTTTGCAAAAGAGATGGCAGTCGTAACTCATCATCGACTTGAAGCAAGCGATGATGGCAGTCTATATCCCAGCTCTACTCTTAAAACACCTCTGATCGTGCGTCCTACATCTGAAGTTATGATTACTCAGGCTTTTAAGCGTTGGATAAAAAGTTACAGAGATTTGCCATTGAAATTAAATCAATGGGCTAATGTTGTCCGTTGGGAGCTACGCCCACGTCTTTTCCTTAGAACAAGCGAATTTCTTTGGCAGGAAGGACATACTGTTCACGAAACAGCCCAAGAAGCTAACGAGGAAGTAGTTACAATGCTCGAGTGCTATCGTCAACTTCTTGAAGAATTCATGTCAATTCCCGTTATCTCTGGCGTTAAATCCGAAGGCGAGAAATTTCCTGGCGCCGTCACAACTCACACAATTGAAGCTATGATGCAGGACGGACGTGCTCTACAGGCAGGGACATCACACAACCTCGGTACGAATTTTGCTCAGGCCAGTGGTATTCGATACCTAGGACGAGATGAAAAACAGGCCATACCGCATACAACATCGTGGGGTGTATCTACTCGCTTAATTGGTGCTTTAATTATGGTACATGCTGATGACAACGGCCTTCGTCTACCACCAAGATTAGCTCCAGTGCAAATTATTATTATACCTATTGATCGCAATGAAAACCTACGTGCGAGAGTTCACGAACGATGCCATGAAGTTGCAAATCAAATACGGGCACTGAATTTTGCTGATGAGCCATTGCGTGTAAAAATTGACATGAAAGATGATACACCAAGTAACAAACGCTGGAGCTGGGTAAAGAAAGGTGTACCAATAATCATCGAGATAGGTCCAAAAGACCTTGAGACCAGTCAGCTAGCGATTCACAGGCGTGATATGCTTGACAAGAAAGCTGTTTATATAAAAGCGAACGAATTTTTCAAAAAAGTTGAGGTGGAGTTACAAAAGATACAAAAAGAAATGTTAATTAGCGCATGTAATTTGCGTGATGAGAAAACTGTAACTGACATCAAGGATTTATATGCACTGCGGTCATACTTCAATGACAACTTCGGCTTTGTATACGGTAAATGGAGTAAGGATACACAGTACGAGAATACTCTAAAAGAATTTGGTGTAACCGTACGATGCTATCCCTATAAACAATCAGGAAGTTATGGAACTTGTATAGTAAGTGGTCGTCCAGCAAAAACTGATGCACTTTTTGCCAAAGCGTACTAAATGTATTTTATCTAAAATTTTTTTACTATATTTAAGATATCAAAAATATGATGTAATTCCATTAACATTTGCAGATTAGATGGTTAGAAATTTAAGAAACTTTCTTCTTAATTTAGATTAATTAATCTGAGCATGATACGTTAGGCTTTTGTTTAAAATAACTTACTGCTTCAGTAATATTTTCTGAGATAAAAGCTGATTGCATAGCTTAATAATAAACCAATATGTAGTTACAATCTAATGTACATCAGGATGCAATATTTAATAATCTAATTTAGATAGAAGTACTTATAGCTTCGACTGTTGTTTGAAAAATCTTTTTATTTAGACATAAAATAACAATTATCACCCTAACAGATCCGCTTTAATAAAAGTAAAACTAACAAACAAAGTATTCCAGAACCGTCTTTTATCAATGTAGGGTTGGTTTCTTGAGAATATCAAGGCGATCAATAGATTTCACAGTGATATCAAGTGAATGGCCCTCACGTTTAACATGAAGTGGAACATTCGTACCGGCATTACCTAGCGACCAAATACATCTAAAAAAATGAGCTAAATCTGAAATTTTACACCCATTAACTGATAGAATGATATCTCCTATTGCAAGATCAGTCCGATCTGCAGGGCTCCCTGAGGCGATACCAGCAACTAAAATGTCATCATTCACATCCGCAGCATAAATTCCAAGCCAAGGACGTGCAGGACCAATGCGGCGACCAATAGTACTAAGATCATTAAAAACAGGCTTTAGAAGGTCTATTGGCACAATCATATTCAAATCAGTGGTACTTCTGTCAGAACTTGCATGCTGAACCTGTAAAGAGCCAATACCTACTATATCTCCAGAAGTATTCAACACTGCAGTCCCACCCCAATGCTCATGAGTAGGTACGGTAAATATTGCCTCATCTAACACATATTCCCAATACCCGGCAAATTCTTGCTTGGCAACAACTTGCGCTACAACAGCATGATCAACTCCACCATAACCACACACGATAACTTCTTCACCAATGCTCAAAGCGGAAGAGTCTCCGAATTTAAGACCGGTTTGCTTTAAATGTGTCAAAGCTTGTACTAGACCAAAACCTGTAGCTTGGTCGCAACCTAAAACATGGCCCTGTACGACCGTTCCATCAGAAAGAGTTAACCAAACCGTATCAGCTTCCGTTACCAAATAACCGATTGTTAGTATCAAACCATCATCTATGATAACACCATTCCCAGAACGCTCTGTTCCCAGGACATCAGCTGTTATGGCATCCTCTGGAATAATAGCTGTAATGCCTACAACTGCATTTAATACCCTCTCGAGATCAAAATCGTAATTTTCAGGTCTTGGTCTTGCTTCCATTGATAAGATCTCAAAACAGTGTTTCAATACTATTTGCCAAATGTATTCTTAGGCTATGCTATGTGGAAAATTTATATCAATACAATTTTCCGTAAGCTTTTTATCTTTGCAGAATTAAAGCCAAACTGTACTTAATTATAATCGAATTCAAATTTTTTGTCCTGTGTCCAATTATTCAATTGTCTGCTGCAAAGTGTAACTCTCAAAGAAAAAAGTCTCTAAACCGGCTTCATGCCATGGATTAGGAAAACATTAAAAGCCATGAAATTTAATAAGCAACATAATATTAAAAAAAAATGTACGCCGTCAGCCAAAAAACAAACTTATGACTTTGTGGAAAGTACTTCAATTGCTTCAAAAGTTGTGCGCACTATACTTTCTCCAACACCATTACAACTTAATAAATACTTAAGTTTGCGATATGGAACGCAAATTTATCTTAAACGCGAAGATCTAACACCTGTTCGAAGCTATAAAATAAGAGGTGCCTTTAATTTTTTACATAAATCTCTAACTCATGTTGGCACAAATGCTAATTTTGTATGTGCATCCGCGGGTAACCATGCTCAAGGCTTTGCTTTTGCTTGCAAACATTTCGATGTTAAAGGTGTAATTTTTATGCCCACAACAACACCAAAACAGAAAATACAAAAGACAAAAGTGTTTGGAGGCAGAAATATTGAAATTCGCCTAGAAGGCGATATGTTTGATCAGAGTAACATTGCCGCCCTTTCATTTGCTGAAGATACCGGTGCCTTCTTTGTCCCTCCATTTGATCATCACGACATTATTGAGGGACAGGCCACGGTTGGTTTAGAAATATTAGAACAATCGTCTGTTCCTATTGACGTACTTATTATTCCAGTTGGCGGAGGAGGACTTGCAGCCGGTATTATTCAAATTATGGCAGCTCTTTCACCAAAAACTAAGGTTATCTTGGTGGAACCAGCTGGTGCTGCTAGCCTAAAGCAAAGTCTCGAAAGAAAAGAACGCGTAAAGCTGGAAAAAATTGATACTTTTGTTGATGGTGCTGCGGTTGCCCAGATCGGTAAAATCAACTTTGATATCCTTAAAAATTATAAAGCCGAAGATGTTTTTTTAATTAAAGAAGATCAGCTTTGTGAAACTATTATTGAAATGCTTAACATTGAGGGCATTGTTCTAGAACCAGCAGGGGCACTAGAAGTAGGCGTACTACGTCATTTGCCGCCTGATATGATCAAAAATAAAAATGTCGTTTGTCTGACATCAGGTGGAAATTTTGACTTTGAACGCTTGCCTGAAGTTAAAGAACGAGCACTAAAAGCTTCCGGACGTAAAAAATACTATCTTCTCCGCTTACCACAGAGACCTGGTGCACTTCGTGAATTTCTAGAATTACTAGGACCCAATGATGATGTTTCTAGGTTTGAATATTTTAAAAAATCAACACGCAACTTCGGATCGATTCTTCTAGGCATAGAAACATCAGAACCAGAAAATTTTGAAATTCTCAACAACAAAATAACTAGCTCTGGCATACGATATAGCGATATTACTGACGACGACTTGGTATCGAATTTTATAATTTAGCTCATTAAATAGCACAAATGAATCTTGATTATAATTCAATTCTAAGTTGTAGCTTATGCTAGATATGTTAGTTAGCGTCTTGTAAGAATACATTACAACTAAAATTACTTATAACAATTTTATCTAATACACAATTGGACTTGTCTGTGATGCCCAACCAAAATCTGCGTAACCTCATTAAAAAAATTTCGCATGGTGCTACGCTCAGCCGGTCAGAAGTTAAAACAGCTTTAGAGATTATTATGTCGGGCAATGCGAGCCTTGTGCAGATGACTGCCTTTATAACAACACTTAAAGTGCGTGGCGAAACTATCGACGAAATTACTGGGGTAATTGAATTTCTACGTCAACACATGAAATATGTAACAGCACCACCTGGTACGATTGATATCGTGGGTACTGGTGGAGATAGTCATGGAACCTTTAATGTTTCGACGTGCTCGGCTTTAGTTTCTGCTAGTGCTGGCCTTACTGTTGCTAAACATGGAAATCGATCGGTATCTTCGAGGTCAGGCGCATCAGATGTACTTACAGCACTCGGTATTAAAGTTGATCTTCCACCTAAAGAGGTATCACATTGCATTTCATCCGCGGGCATTGGCTTTATGTGGGCACCCTTATACCACGCAGCTATTAAACAGTGGGCTCCAATTAGAGAGGATTTAGGAATTCGTACTATATTCAATATAGTTGGACCCATCTGTAATCCTGCTGGGGTAAAACGCCAGATCATTGGTGTCTATAGTATCGATCTCATGGAGCCCATTGCGAATGTGCTTAAAAACCTTGGCAGTGAACACGTTTGGGTTGTTCACGGCCATGATGGTATGGACGAAATAACAACAACGGGTACTACTTATGTAACTGAATTAAAAAATGGTGTTATAAAAAATTTCGAGATTACCCCTGATGATGCAGGGTTACCACGTTCAAAATTAGAAGATTTACTCGGTGGTAACGCCAAAACGAATGCCCATGCTATTTTAGATTTGATTTCAGGACAAGAAGGACCATTTCGTGATATTGTTATTTTCAACACTGCTGCTGCTTTGATAATAGGTAATAAAGCCCAAAACTTAGCTGAAGGAGCGAAAATGGCCGCAAGAGCAATTGACACGGGAGCTACTAAAAAAACACTTGCTTCATTAATCTCCCTAAGTAACAAAAGTTAAAAACTACTAGCTTAATTGCTTAGCCAAAACAATCAACCTAACAATCAAGTGTGTTAATAAAAACTTTTGTTCCAACAATCGCAGCGTCATCAACAACCTGTATAGCGTACCCAACCCCCAGCTCTAAGGTGTTCTTGTGGCTTAAATTTAATTTTATAGCACATTTTACGTGAGTTAGCTATCCAGTAGCCAAGGTAAAGAAATGACATTCCAATATGCTGCGCATACCTAGCATGCTCGATAATCATGTAAGTCCCAAGGCTACGCTCAGACTGATTAGAATCATAAAAACTATAAACCATAGAAATACCATCAGAGAGATAATCACAAAGTGCTGATGCAATTAAAGGCTGTTCTTCAAAAGACTTTTCTTTTTCAATGTATGCACGATACTCTGTTATACATGTATTAACAATTGTATCTCTGATCATTACAGTAAAATCATAAGCACTCATATCTGCCATTCCACCATCACCATGACGTGATTGAACGTATTTACGAAACAACCGATATTGCTCTACAGTAGGAACTGGCGAAAGACGCTTCGCAACAATATCTTTATTACGTTTTATTATCCGTCGTTGGCTTTTAGATAACTGCAGCTCGTTAACAGGCAAACGAACAGATATACAAGCCCTACACCCATTACAGTAAGGAATGTAAGCAATATTCTGACTTCGTCGAAAACCACTTTTCAGAAGATTATCGATGAATGAAGGAGACTTATCATGGGTAAGATGTGTGAATAATTTACGCTCTAACTTTTCACTGAGATATGGGCATTCTTGTTCTGATGTAAAGTAAAATTCTGAAAACTTTTTTTGCTGCTCAGCCATTTCGAGTGTCGTTTTATAATGACTGCTTCTATATTGAAAGCAATCACCGGTATTTCAAATTTAAAGATTATATTTTGTACTTCTCATTTAAAAGTTTTGCTGCTATTGGAGCAAAGTAAGTCAACACACCGTTGCAACCTGCACGTTTAAAAGAAAGTAAACTTTCAATTACAGCCTCATCATGATTGAACAAACCATTATCTGCTGCAACTTTTAACATGGCATACTCACCTGACACCTGATAAGCAAACATCGGCACCTCAAATGTGTCCTTAGCTTTACGAATGACGTCTAAATATGGCATGCCAGGTTTTATCATAATCATATCTGCACCTTCTGCAAGATCTAAACTGATTTCTCGCATTGCTTCCTGTGCATTAGCAGGGTTCATTTGATAGGTTCGCTTGTCTCCCTTAAGTACGCCCAAAGAGCCTATGGCTCCACGGAAGGGACCGTAAAATACGGACGAATATTTCGCCGAATAAGCCATTATTTGTGTTTTAGTGTGACCGGCATCTTCAAGGGCTTTACGTATGGCACCTACACGGCCGTCCATCATATCAGAAGGGGCGATGATATCACAACCAGCGTCAATCTGTACAAGTGCTTGACGCACAAGTACTGCGAGTGTTTCATCATTTAGAATTTCATTTTCTCGCATTAGTCCATCATGCCCGTGACTAGTATAGGGATCCAAAGCAACATCGCAAATAATACCGAGATCAAGACCTCGTGCTCGTACAGCACGTGTTGCTCTGCAAATCAAATTATCTGGATTGTATGCCTCAGCTCCCTCTTTTGTACGCTGTTCATGAGTAGTATATGGGAAAAGAGCTATCGCGGAAATTCCCAAATTTACAGCCTCTTCAGCCGCTACACAAATTTGATCAATTGAAAGCCGCTCAACGCCTGGCATGGCTGGCACAGCTTCGCGTTTTCCTACTCCATTCATAACAAATAACGGCCAAATGAGATCTGCAGTTGTTAACTCATTTTCTGCGTTAAGGCGACGTGACCATGGTGTTTGTCTGTTTCTGCGCAAGCGTGTTGCAGGATAGGCGACGTGACTAGCCATCATAGGTCTATGCATATTCTTTTTCTCACACAAATAGTAATCCAGGATATATGATGCATATTTTAACAATCGGAATTAACATTCCAGATTGCTCAGTTCAAGTGATCATAATTAAATATGAAACCTTGTGTTTATTCCTGTAATTACAAAATCATGAAAGTTTCACTCACAGTAATTTTTATACCTACGCGAAGCGAGATCGATGTGAAAATGATTACGATGCGCGTCATTAGCCTCTGGGCCAAGTACTGTACCAAAAATGCGGCATGCTGTACGATGGGCTCCACGTAAAAAGACGGAGCGATTGATATTTGTTCTCCCTAATTCAAGATTTTCTTCTAGTTTAAGCACATTATCAGCTTTTACAGGAGCAGATCGGAGTAGCTTTTTAAGTGATGGTTTAGTATCAAGAAGATCATTAGTTAATTTTTTTCTTTCTTCAATTGGTTGAAGCTGCATTTGCTCTTCCTCCCCATTTAGTTTCCTCTCATATCCATTCGGCAAGCCTGGTTGTCGCTCGGGTAACGGTAATGGTGCCATTAGGGAATAGCCTTTAGAGTTATTACGATCATTTTTCATTCTCGTAGACCAATGGCTTTCTAATTTTTTAGATAAAGAATTGGCATCACGCCTCGTAGGTCCCCAATGTGTAAGAAGATCAACGTGAATGCCATCGGATGTGTAAAAGCCTTCAATGTCTAAAGCGTTAGCCTTAGCATGTTCGCTCAATTTCGCATTTTTATTATTATATCTATTTCGGCACGAATACGAACCCATTACTATTACAGACTTGATTGGTGCCCCAAGGTGCTCTTGGGCAAGTGGCTGGAGACCACGCCTTACCCAAGTATCGAGCGCAAGAACCATTTGACAATTAACAGTAGCAGCAGAACTAAATCGTACGGTGTGCTTACCCTTTAACGCACTTAGTTTGACGGGAGCCGGGTCACCACAAGATCCTTGTTTAATAGGTTCTATAAGCTCAACATCTGCTTTGACACGTAAGAAAATCTCTCTGCAAACATCTTTTGCCTCTACAATTTTAGCTCTACTCCAAACATCCAACGTTGATTTTACAATGTTTATGTTAGTAACTGCTGACTTTTTTAATGATGGGGCCTTTGGCATAATTTTTGACCCTACCAAATAGTAATCATCTCTATTGAAAACTAGGTTTTTTGGTTCAGTCTTTAATTGACTGAGAGTCATAGATATTACACTTGTGCCTTGCAATTGATTAACTTGGATATGTTTTCTGGGCCTAAATAATTCATAACTTGTAGTCTCTTTTAAATCGCTTATCACAAGATTGAGAAGTGAATCATAGGCGTTGGTATTTGCACTTATAGAAATAAAAGTAATAAATATAACTATTATTGATAGACAAAGACCTCTGCAGCACAAGGAAGTACGACACAGCGCTCTCACCGCAAAAAATTTATCCAATTCAATGCTCCTATTTGCAAACTATGCTTGGATTACACTACACTTCTTTTACAAGGTCTTTTCCTTAAAAGAAGAGACATACAAATATAAATCGGCGTCTTTATTTGATGAATTCCAAGAAAGTAAGATATGAATTATGGATACTCTCGATTGTCAGTTGTCTAATTTAAAAACTGTAATAAGACAAAAATACTATTAAGCAGATAGCAAGTCTTAAAATATCTGACATTGCAAAAAATACTAATTAAGAATACTAAAATTTTATGCTGCTCATAACTATTTACCAAAAATAATATTACATCTTTTGATACTGTATTTTCAAAGTTCAGATTATACTAGAATGTTAGAAAAATTTCCTAAAATAAAGTATCTACCCCAATCTGAGCTAAACAAAGTCAGCAAGCTGATTTAGGCTATTTGGTCTGACTGTAATATTAATATGGGGTAAAACCTGAAGACGGTTCTAATAAACTTACAAAGCTCATTACGAAAGGATGTGTTATCTTACAGTAGAGATGAACTGGTTAGTTAACTTAAAAAGCGATGATTAATACTTACGTATCTTAGAAGCTAAAAGATATAAATCAGGGATGAGACTTTAACCCATCTAAGATAATTTGTACAATATTACCAACTTTTAACCATAGCAAATAATCATAGTATTTTACATTTCAGATGTACCCCAAAATGCACTCGATACACGATTATGTATATAAAAATAACAAAACTTCTTAAGGACATTACGTTTCTCTTAATAGAGTGGCTGTGTAGAATAAAAAGCATATTCATTGTAATGTCCAAGGCATTAATAATGTGCCCAAAAAACGTATCTGCATAGATTTATGCTATATCTTCAAAGGTGCCGTTAATCATGTAAAAAAATCAACTCGAGAGTTGCAACTGAAAATTTCTATGTACCTAACCATATTTTTTTGGACTAGTACCAAGAATTTATAAGCGTAGCATGCGCTCTAGACGCTAAATAACTTTCTTAAGGTATTACAAAAGACTAATGTATTGCATACTATACAAAAAGTAAGTAACCATGGAGTGCGACTTTGGGATGCGAATGAACTATTGCGTATGATAACCTTCACCGAATACCCCCTGGCGAGCTAAATGATTAAATAAAATACGACGCCTAACTAGCCTTTTTTTATGTGAGTGTTTATTAAGCACTCTAGTCCGTGCTTTCCGAGCATAACCAAGACGCATTCGGGTTTTCGTTGTAGCAAAGGTTTTGCGTTTGAGTGAAGATTTGGCTTTAGAACTGGAAGTAAGTTTACGAACCGCTGAATTATTCTCAGCAGATGAAAGTTTTGTAATATTTATTGTTTCATTTGCAGTTCGTTTACGGCTCTGATGTCCAAATAGGCCAGAAGTCAATGAGTTTAAATCTTCAGTTTCAGTAAGTTTTAATGACGAAACTCGCCTTTCTTTTTTTTGTACTAGAGATTTATTACTAGGTGCATATAAAGAAGAGCGAGTCTCAAGATCTTCGTAATTTTTATCTAAATTTGCAACACTATCAATATTTGTGAGATTCGAAACTGCCGGAGCTTGAACGCCAGGCTGTAAATATGCTATTCCCAAACTTGTAGTGAATTTAGAATTTGTTTTTTGTAAATTGATAAAAATATCGCGAACATAATCATGTGTATCGCGTAGTTCACTTTGTAGGTCCGCTGTTAATTTACGCTCATCAACAAGGGTTGATTTAATTTTTTTCAAAGCATCTTCAAGGGATTTTATTTGTCGAAGATATTGCACTTCTTTGTATTCATAATTCCGTATTTCATCAGAATGATGCATTACACTAAATCTTGATGCACTGAGATAGAGCAGGATTACAGCCGTAAAAAAAAGTGCACAAAAACTCACAAAATAGTGATAACGCATTGTAAAGATACTCACCACGTATAATTAGATTTTAGAAATAAAATTTAACTAGCATGCCGAAATACAAACTTAAAGTAATAATTAACATTAATATTCGGCCTAGAAGCTAGCTGTGGATATCTTCAAAACAGTTTTAGCGAAATAATGAAGTTTATCAGTGCATACGAAGCTAAAGAAGGGGCGCTTAGTATGAACTTGCATGAGGCTCAGTGTCACATCAATCCGCATGGATAGCGAGGTATGTTAATTATATTTTGCGGTCATAACTGAAAAGTCAAAGTTTAAATACACCTGAAATAAGTCGACTATCTCTGCATTTTAATATCTTGGACTACAACATAATGATTTCCAAAAAATTTAAACTATAACCAAAGAAATTTTTCAAGAACTAAAAAGCTATTAGTAGTTACTTAATAGTCAAACTAATTTGACTTAGAACAACGAACTAATCATTGAACATTACGGTGAAAATTACACGCTAATATTTTTCGTCTCTAACTTCATACTCAAAACCCAGACTAATTTTTCATAATGATTAAATGTCATGTTTTCTGTTTACAGAAATACACGATATTTTGAAAGAAGCGATTAAACATCCATGTCGGCGCCACATGTATTAGACTTAAAAAAGTTAAAACAAACTATTTTTCTTTATTTCCATGCAACAATTAAACAAAACTGAAAAATCTCTTAAACCAGAGGCGTCACCTACGGGTATTACCCCATCGATGTCTCAGTATCTAAAGATTAAAAACGCAAATCCGGAAAGTTTGTTATGGTATCGGATGGGCGATTTCTACGAACTTTTTTTCAATGATGCAGAAATTGCATCCAACGCACTTGGTATAGTTCTTACCAAACGCGGCAAGTATATGGGTGAAGATATTCCAATGTGTGGTGTACCTGTTATTCGAGCAGATGAATACTTGCAGCGTCTAATCCGTCAAGGACATCGCGTCGCGATTTGTGAACAATTAGAAGAGCCGTCAGAAGCTCGTAAGCGCGGGTCTAAAGCAGTAGTACATCGTGACGTCGTACGCTTAGTGACACCGGGGACCTTAACAGAAGATACGCTTCTTGATGCCAAAGCCCGGAACTTTCTAACTGCAGTATTTGCAATGTCTAACGAAACACAGGAGCTTGCTTTAGCTTCTCTTGATATTTCAACCGGTGAGTTTGAAGTCAGTGTAGTTGATAGAGTAGATCTTAATAACGAGCTTGTTCGTTTGCTGCCAGGGGAAATTCTGGCAATTGATTCACTGCTCTTTCAACAAGATATAATGCGCACATGTGAACATATTTCTGCGGCCCAGACACCTATTGCACAAGCAACATTCGATAGTGTTTCTGGGCGGCATGCTTTACAGGATTATCTTGGAGTGTCAGATCTAGGAGGATATGGCGAATTTACACGTAGTGAATTGGCAGCGATAGGCGCACTCTTTAAATATATTGAGCTCACGCAGATCGGACGACGCCCAGCCATTCGTCCTCCTAAGCGAATTAATCGTGAGCAAAACATGATTATAGATGCAGCGACCCGATCTAACCTGGAGTTAATTCGTTCTTCAAGCGGCAAGAAGCAAGGAAGCTTACTAGCTGCACTGGATCGTACTTTGACTGGACCGGGAACGCGCGAATTAACGGAACGAATTTCTAACCCTTTGCGTGATATTACCAGCATAATTGCGCGCCAAGATGCTTTATGTTTTTTAGTCGACCATAATGTGTTGCGCGATGATCTGCGGCGAGAATTACGGGGTACACCCGATGTAGCTAGAGCTGTCTCACGTCTATCTTTACAGCGAGGCAGTCCTCGTGATTTAGCTAGTGTCCGTGATGCCCTTGACGTCGCGGCTAAATGTGCATCTCTCATCGAAAAGGCTGGCATTCCTATAGGATTACCAGGGTTGCTCTCAACAATTTCAACCAACTTGTGCAAACCTCCAAAAAAATTATTACAAACATTGCGTGCAGCACTTGTTGATGAACCACCTGCGGTGAAGCGTGAAGGAGGATATATTCAAGAGGGATATCATCCGTCTCTTTCTCAAGCACGTTCAATTAAAGATGATACTCGTCAGGTTTTAACTCAGCTCGAAACTAAATACTCTGATATCACGAAGATAAAATCTCTAAAGATTCGCCATAATAATATTCTTGGTTATTTTGTGGAGGTAACGGCCTCTAATGCTAGGATTCTCACTCAAACTCCTTTATCTGATCTCTTCAAACATCGCCAGACAATGGCTAATGCAGTACGTTTCACGACGGTAGAACTGTCTGCTACTGAGGGCAGGATTGCATCAGCAACAGAGAAAGCATTAGCATTAGAACATGAGATTTTCATCAAACTTACTAAAATGATAAGTGCTGAGGAGACTGCACTATCACATCTTTCTGCTGCTTTGGCGGAACTAGATTGTACAGCTGGCCTTGCTCAATTAGCCTATGAAGAAAACTATGTTCGTCCTGAAGTAGACGATTCGTTAACACTTGATATACGCGGAGGCCGACATCCAGTAGTTGAGCAGGCATTACGTAGAGATTTATCAGGTCAGTTTATTGAGAACGACTGTTGTTTAATTCTTTCTGCCGGTTCAGATAACCCACCAGGCTTTGATGAAGTTTCAAATAGTCGTATCTGGCTAGTAACAGGACCAAACATGGCAGGGAAATCAACGTTTTTACGCCAAAATGCGTTAATTCTTTTAATGGCACAAATGGGTTGTTTTGTTCCTGCGAAGAGTGCTCATGTAGGTGTAGTAGACAGACTCTTTTCTCGCGTTGGAGCATCCGATGACATCGCAAGTGGCCGCTCTACCTTCATGGTTGAGATGGTGGAAACTGCCGGCATTCTCAACCAGGCAACTAAGCATTCATTCGTTATTCTTGATGAGATTGGACGCGGTACTTCTACATTTGATGGTCTCTCAATTGCGTGGGCAACAGTTGAGCACTTGGCCAACGAAAACTTATCACGCTCGTTATTTGCTACGCACTATCATGAATTGACATCACTAGCGGATAAGCTATCCGAGGTAGCAAACGTTAAAGTTGATGTTAAAGAATGGAAAGATGAGATAGTCTTTCTACACAAAATTAAGCTAGGAGCTGCAGATCGTTCTTATGGTATACACGTTGCACGTTTAGCTGGACTTCCGACATCAGTTACTACACGTGCGAACGAGGTTCTGGCCTTGTTAGAGAAAGATCATATGTCCAACAGTGGGGCTGGTTCTTTAAAAGACCTGCCTCTGTTTGCTTTAGAACGCGAGAAGCCTACGAAAAAAAAATCACTTCTTATCGAGACAATTCGTAATGTAAAGCCGGATGAATTAACACCACGTTCTGCTCTTGAGTTACTCTACTACTTAAAGGAAAAGGAGCTTCAAGAGAGAGAGTGAAGTTAAAAAAAATTAAAGTACCTCCTACTTCGACCCGGAGATCTTTTGTAACACGCTATTTTTCCATAATTAGTTATGGTCTAGCCAGCAATCAATCTGAATTTTTAAATCATGTAACTAGATTTTTTGAAAGGTGTACCTACAATATAGGCAACAAAGCTTTTACATTTTTTAAAGGTAATTATATCAAGTGGGACCTGCAAACGTTGTGTGTTTAAGCTGAGCTCTAGAAAAATTTATTTTTCTTCCATACGGAATTTTTAGATTAAGCATTTCTCGAAATGTAATGTATGTCTCATGAGAGATTGACTTTTAAGATTAATATGCAACTCGTTGCATAAGGTAGCTCTTATTCTTTTTACAAGGTAACTTTACAGCATCTATATGTTTGATTTTGTTACATCTTACTTCACGTTTAAGACATATTGCACCTCTGTATAACGAAACTTAGGCAGATAAATTTTAACAACGAGACCTTTACACACGCCTGATTATCATAATAAATCGTGTATTAAATTAACATCAGTTTTGTTTCCTAGCCTCGAAATCAAACAAATAATAATTTTACCTTCCTCTAAAATTTATATTATTTGACCGATGGACAAGCAGCTTTCCTACTGTAAAGGTTTTTTTATAACCGCGGTCGTTTTAGCACTGTAATTTCAGTACTTTTTAAAAGAAAGTCCCCCAATTTTATTCGTAATTTTAAAAGTAAAAAAAGGTACTTTTATATACAAGAAAACTAGACAAAAGTAACATGCTTCATATTTGAACAACTATAAAGTCAGAAATAACCATGATGTCATTTACATTCTTCCTGAATTTTCTTGTTCGAAGGCAAACTCTGTATCTATTCTCAAAGAACCGAATAAGCAGTTTTATAGCAAAGTTTCCAAAATTTAATCATATTGTTTCAATATTCCCTTTCACAGCGAATGTGGATTTACTACACACAGTTGGCCAACCTGCGGCTATCGAAAATTAGGATTATCTGTGATTTTGATATATTTTACTATAATAACATCGCTTAAAAAAAGCGTTGTATTTTTTATGTTAAGATATTTCTGCATTATACTCACAAATAAATACTTTCATATCATTCTATAATGTATCGGACAATCCTTCGTCGAAATCTTTAAGGACACAAAAAAACAAGGATTTTTACATAATTGTACAGACATATGAACGTTTTAACCTACTGTTTCGTTCGAGGTTACACATTAATTTTGCTGAAGATGGTATAATCAATCACCAAGAATAAAGTAAGCCTAAAATAGTCTAAGCCATTAATGATTATGGATACATTCATCCAGAACTAATATCAGAAATATTGGTAGTGTAAGGAGATAAACAGGCTACACGCTTAAAATATGCTCTAGTTTCGTAAAAAATTTGCAATCTTTATAAGTTCAAATCCATTTAAAAAAGTAGCCGAGTTAACAACATCAGCTTTCAACTATCTTAATCTACTTTCTATGGTTGCAGTTGATATCTGATCATATGGAGCTGAATTAAAATGTATCAATATATCTGTTACACTATACGGATCTACACTTGGCGCAGCATTCTACAATGAATTTTTAACAGGAAATATCACTGGCAATATACAATAAGTATCTGTGACACGATCTTAAATGTTCTAGAAAGCCTAACTAGTTGTCTTAGCTGAGGCCACAACACACTGCAAACGCAGCTCATACCCTACGTGTTAACCTCTAGACTAATTTCGAAGTCTAGATTAGGCCATTCTATAATCATCAAAGTTACGGAGTATGACAACAAGATTTTTCTACAATCTTATCACATCTATGTACATTATAAACATATGCGAGCCAAATGAAACTGCTCAGAGGAGATAATAATGTTTAAAAACACTTAGAAGTCCTTTTTCTCTGGCGAGAAGAGGGCTTCTTCTATGTTAATTTATTCTAAAATAATAAAGACATTAACTGTTGTGATTCAAAATGACTGGGATATAAGCTAAACCACTCGCCCTTGGGTAAAAGTTTTATTTTCAAATCTAACCATAGCTGTTGAGATTTAATTTGATTAATAAAAGATTCTGGTGACGGTGTAAGTAGGAAAGCAAGAAAAGTAAATACACCAACAATTAGAGAATCACTAATATTTCTATAGTCATAAAGCTTAAGTGCTGACCCAAAAGATGCTTTTAAGCGCCTACCCATTAAATCTACGCTAAATAATTCATCTAAGATTAGGTGAGTTAGATATCCAATAAAGACAAATCCTCCAGAGCACCACGCCACCACTTCATCATAGTTAATGAAGTAATAAAAAATATTCGTAGCTATAAACCAAAAGAAAAATGCTGCTAATAAAGAATGCCAGACACCACGATGATAAGAAAATAGATGAAACAGAGTTGCAGCGGCATACCGAACTAGAATAAATGAAAAAAGCCACAGTAACCAAATTTCTACTACCGAGTATTCATCGATGTTTAAGGTCAGAACTGAGAAAGAAATTACAAGCGCAAGAGCTGAGAAAAAAGCCTGGCTAGAACGCGATTCTTTATGATCTATATCTGGTAGAATGCTTCCAACAACACCTGCAGTAGTTATGGTAAGAAGACATTCCTTTGAAATCACATCAGCAGCTAGAGTTATAGTTGCAATTGCACCAATTACTACAAAACCAGCACTGATATGAGTTCCAAAGTTAGCCACTTGGTATCTAAGCCTCTTCAAAAGAGCTTTATCGTGATTACAAAGTTCTAGCCATTGCATATTTAAGGAGTTTTGTCATGCTTAGGTTTTTTCCCATGAACATTCTTTTTAAAATAATGTTTTAGATCTTTGTTATCCGTAGGTATCTAATGCAAAGAAACAAATTCGAAATCTATGCACTAAATAAAACTAACGGTGTTACTTGAGCTAAATATAAGTAGGGACAAATATAGAATGCTTAATACTAAAACTCAAACACTTCACGCGCACTAGATAATGTAGCTGCATAGCCTTTAACTGTCTCAGATATAGGGTCTGCGTATCCGCCACCGAGCGCAAAACTTATTGGAATATCGTTTTGTTTTGCAAATTGAAAAACACGTTTGTCTCTTCTTTTCAATCCATCAAGCGAAAGCGAAAGGCGCCCAAGTCTATCAGACTTGAGTACATCGGCACCAGAGATATAAAGCATCAAATCAGGATTAAATGACTTAACGGCATCAAGAGCTGTCTTAACTGCGTTAAGATAATCAATATCTCCTGTATTGTCTTCCAAGCCGATATCAATGTCGGAAGGGATCTTACTGAAAGGAAAGTTTTTCTCAGCATGGATGCTTATAACTAATGAATTCACTTTTCCAGCGAGAATAGCTGCATTTCCATCTCCCTGATGAACGTCTAAATCAAGAATAGCAATTCGGTTGCATAACCTATTAGAAAAAAAAGATAATGTTGTAACAGCAAAATCGTTGAAAATACAAAAACCGGATCCAAAATTATGATGAGCATGATGAGTACCACCAGCCAACTGTCCTGAAATACCATCGCTAAGTGCAGCTTTGGCTGCTGCTATTGAACCACCAACGGTTGCGCAAGAACGTGCTAGAAGTGTAGGCGACCAAGGCAAGCCAATACGTTTCTGAATGGTAGGATCAATATCACCGGAAAATACAGAGTCGACATAGTCAGCATTATGCGCATATAACAAATCTTCACGTGTTGCTAGTGGAGATGGTACTAAAGTGCCTTCACCCAGCAATTTTGAAGTCTTAGCAAGTTCATACAACATTCTATACTTTCGCACTGGGAAACGGTGTCCATCTGGTAGAGCGATATCTGGTGTATTGGGGTAGTAAAAAGTCGGTCGGTTTTTGATAATGATGACTCTCTTGTGGGTTAATAAAATTGAGTGTAATTTATTAGTACGAAGTTATGTGACTACTTTTTGGCAAACCATATGAACACGGCCACAGCTTGCATTCAAAATATATGCCCGTTAGGCTAAAAAAGATAGGCGCCCTAAGTTCGTTGCTTATGAAAATAAGCTTTAATCATAATTTGTAGTAATGGGAAACTAAAATAATAAATGAGTGGACTTAAAATTTATAAAAAATTAAAAGTTTCTGCTATATGACAAAAAAATAGCATAACCCAGGTTATTTACAGTTCTTGTTACGCTCTTAACGGTAAGTAAAAAAAGATAAATTTTTAATAGTAACAAAAACTATAATTTTTTTAACTAGTCCATTAAATTAAAATATTCGAAATTTTGTAATCTGTTTCGGATTTGACGTGCCAACGTACAATAATAAAAAAATTAACACATACTTATGTTTTCGTGCTAAAGTTTATAGAGTAAATATATTCTTAATTACTGAAAATAGGTTGATAAATGAACATTAAAGAAGCCATCGTTGGACGTCAAAGTGTTCGTGCATTTCTACCTAAAAAGGAAGTTCCTCGTGAGATTATAGAGAAAATTCTTGAAATTGCAGGGCGCGCTCCTTCTGGCTGCAACATTCAGCCATGGAAGGTCTATGTAATAACCGGTGAGAAGAAAATCGCTCTTTCAAAAGCTTGCCTTGCCCATCATGATGCAGGAGATCCGCCTAAGCGAGAGTACAACTATTACCCGAAAACTTGGAGTTCTCCGTACATTGAACGTCGTCGTGAATGTGGATGGGGGTTGTACGCCAATCTTAACATTAGCAAAGACGATAAAGAATTAATGCATGTTCAACACGGCCGCAATTATTTATTTTTTGATGCGCCCGTAGGCCTATTTATTACTTTAGATCGTGATTTAGAGCTGGGCAGCTGGTTAGATACAGGGATGTTTATTCAGTCAATCATGTTAGCAGCTCGCCAATTTGGTTTAGAAACTTGCCCTCAAGCGGCTTTCTGTAATTATTTCGAAACAGTAATTGAACATATTGGTGCACCTATGAAGGAAATATTAGTTATTGGCATGTCTATGGGGTATCCAGACCCTAATTCTTGTGTCAACAACTATCGCACATCTAGAATAAGTGTTAATGAGTTTACAACTTTTATATAATTATATTTGAGTTAACCTGTAATGGCAGGCACTCCTAGTGAATTAAAGTCACATAGATTTAGTTCGAGGTTAACTAGCTGCTTAATCAGCTGAATTGTAGATTTTTACATAGTGTACATAAAGTTTGGAGTAAAGAGATTTCTATATTTTGGACCTGACATGTAGTTATGATATTATATACATAGAACCACTATAATTTGAATAAAGCCTTAGTTAAATAACTTTTTTGTCTTTTTGAGTTTCAACCAGAGCTTATGTACTAAATAGATAACCTTATATATAATTTTATATGTGACATCCTAGTTAAAGTATGTTTAGTATTTAGAATTAATAAATTAGTTATACTCAATCACTTAGTATCTTGATCTACATTTTTGCTCCAACAGCTTACCATATGTTTGTCATTCCAACGGCCATATCGCCAAGGCTGAAGCTTATACTTTTTTGAGGTCAAATCGGGAACTGGATCTAATCCTGCAGTTCCCCAGGGATGGCATCTCATCAACCTTGATAAAATCAACCATCCTCCTTTCCAAACCCCATTTTTATCTATTGCCTCCAACGCGTAGTCGGAGCATGTCGGCAGATGACGACATGGCCAACCAAACCAAGGCTTCAAGGTCCAACGATAAATGTATATCGGGGCCTTAGCCACTTCGCGGAAATAAATACGGGCCTTAAGAAACAACAAATTAGCTGTCAACAAATCAAATATCTCCTTTTTTATTAGTTTTAATCACTACTATAAAGTATTACTCGATAGCATCGATGGCCTTCTCTAAGGCATCAAAAACTAGTAAAGTTGAAGTGTGCCTTGATTTGTATGGACGAACTGGCATCAACAACGCAAGTTCTGTCCATCTGCCACTCGGAGGAATACCGTTATGCTTCAACATAGACCGCATCTGTCTTGCAACATCGCGAAACTCTTCAAAAGCTGTACCTATAATATTTTGACCAATAATAGCGGCAGACGCCTGGCAAAGGAGGCAAGCCTTTACAGTCTGCCCGAAATTAATTATGCGGTAATCCTGAACCTGAATTTCAACTGTAACGGACGAACCACATAATTTTGAATGCGCAGAGGCTTTAGAATCGAACTTATCTAACATTTGTGAATAAGGAATATTATTTGCAAGAGCAAGCAGGCGGGTGCTATACAGTTCATTCAATTCATTCATGGTTCCAAATTTAACCTCAGATTTATAAACGCTAAGTAAGACTGAGAATTCAATCTTGATAGTTATTGTAAAAACAGTAATTCTTATCTTATTTACATATTACTGGCTACTACGATATAGTTGTTCGAATATAAACATTAAACAAGTACTGTATTAGTCTAACTTATGAAACTGATACTATAAAGCTCTAGAGAATACTACAAAGCATATGCTGCGAAAAAAACCTGTAATTAACTCGAACTCTAATGACGCGAAACCAACACGTAAAGAAGCTGAAGCAGCTGTACGGACTCTAATTCGGTGGGCTGGAGAAGATCCCGAACGGGAGGGGCTAGTACAAACACCAGCCCGTGTAGTGGAATCTTATAAAGAGTTTTTTCGCGGATATCATGAAAACCCATATTCTTGGTTAGAGAATGCTGATGTCCATATACCAAATGGGTATGACGATATTATTATGCTACATGGAATTCGTATTCAAAGCTTTTGCGAACACCACATCATACCTTTCGAAGGAGTTGCTGCTGTTGCCTATCTCCCAAATCTAAGATTCGTTGGTCTGTCTCGCCTCGCGAAAGTAACTGATACACTGGCACGACGTCTACAAACACAAGAGGGACTTACACAACAAATAGCGGATACAATTAACACAGCACTCAACCCGCGCGGCGTTGCGGTTCTTATCGAAGCTGAACATCAATGCGTTTCGTTTCGCGGATTGCGTCAATCAGGAATCAAGACCATCACTAATCGCTTTTTAGGTGAATTTGCGGATGACACTGAATTACGCAAAAGGTTTCTACATTACGCCAGGACGCCATAATCGCTATTATTAACCCATCCCACAAGCATATTTACATATGCTCCGTTTTAAAAACAACAACTATTTACTATTAAGGATCGATAAAACTTTTGACAAGACCATAATGATATCAACTATTAATTAGCCTCACAGGTTAAGATTTATGAAGGGAAATTAAGAGGTATAGACACGTCGATCTAGATTTTGATATGACGAAATATCTAATACATAGCTTGTTTCAAGAGAATTAGCTTCAAGTCACTCTTAAACCGAAAGTCTTAAAACGCACCATAAATCTCCCAAAAGGCGTATCCAGGTGAAAGATGTTATTGAAAATAAAGAAATATACAATATAGTGTCATGGATTTTGGGCCAGCAATATAGAGCTAATCTATTTCTGTGAAACAGTGAATACTAAAAGTCACCAATTGGTCTCACACGGTAAGCCATAGACGGTATGCGACGAGCGGGTATCATTTTTCCCTTTCGAGAAAAAAGTGCCTTTTCAATATTAGAAACAAATAGCTTTGCAGTAGCCTCCCAGCTAAAATTAAGAGCGTGATCTCGGACTCTATGACGATCAAGTTTTATTGCATGCATTGCAGCCTTGCTAAGATCTTGATCTAGAACACCAGAGATCCCATCTTTAACATTATCTATCGGACCAGTCACGGGATAGGCAGCTACAGGTAAGCCACTAGCCATGGCCTCTAAAAGTACAATACCAAATGTATCAGTCAGACTTGGAAATACAAAAGCATCCGCAGAAGCGTACGCTTCTGCTAAGTCCTGGCCAGTAAGCTTACCCGTGAAAATTACATCTGGATAACGATGCTTTAATTCATCCAGCATTGGACCAATACCTACCACAACTTTTTTACCTGTAATTTCAGACCTCAGAAAAGCTTCAATGTTTTTCTCAACGGCAACCCGTCCAACATAGATAAAAACTGGTTTTGCTGCCCCAAACCTGCGGACGTCACGTGGATAAAACATCGTAGTATCCACCCCGCGGGTCCACGGCAGAATTGGTCTAAAATCACGGCTTTTCAGTTCATCTGCAAGAGATCTACTTGCAACCATAATACCAGAACCGCTATTATGAAATGCACGCTCTATTGCGTACATCCAGCTAGATGGCACACCTAAGCGCTCCGATATATATTCTGGAAAGCGTGTATGAAATGCCGTTGTGAAAGGCAACCTACGCCGCATGCAATAGTGCCGAACCATCCATCCTATAGGTCCTTCTGTAGCAATATGAAACGCATCTGGAGCTACAACACCCATACGCTCTATAATGAAATTATATCCTGGTACGGCAAGTCTTATTTCAGGGTATGTTGGACATGGAATAGTTCTAAAATCTGATGGCGTTAAAAAAACTAACTCAACACCTAGCTCTGCAGCTTTATAAGCAAGCCGTTCATAAGTGCGAACTACACCGTTAATCTGTGGCCGCCAAGCATCCGTCGCAACCAACACCCTCATTCTTAAGCTGCCACTCCCATCCCGTTTTTCGTAACATTACTGACGGCTTGCTTTTTGCTTATCTCTGACCAGTTTATGAGTTCTAACTCACCTTTATCATTCTCTACTACGGCCGTGCAACTTTCAATCCAGTCGCCGGTATTAACATAATGAATATCACCAATCAATTTTGAGGCTGCGGAATGAATGTGCCCACATATAACGCCCTCAGCGTTTCGGCATTTCGCTTTTTCTGAAAGCACGCTTTCAAAATCTCCTATGAAATTTACTGCCTCTTTGACACGGTTTTTCAGGTAAGCAGAAAGCGACCAATATCCAAAGCCAAGCCTGCGACGGACAAAATTGATAGGGATGTTTGCTATTAAAGCGAGCTGGTAACCACGATCTCCGAGCATAGCAAGCCAGCGCGCATGGTTAGCAACCACATCTATTTCATCACCATGCATCACGACATAACGTCTTCCTGTTACAGTCTCGAATAAAGCGTTTTTTTTGATTTCTACATTGCCAAAATTCATTCCGCAATAAGCACGGAGATCATCGTCGTGATTACCTGGTATGTACACGATGCGTGTGCCTGCACGTTCCTTCATAAACAAACGGTTTATAGCTGCACGCTGAGCTTCAGTCCAAAAAGCACCACGTTTTATTCTCCAAAAGTCAACAATATCTCCTACGAGATATAAAGTCTCTGCGTCAAAATGATCCAAAAAGTCACATAGTAATTCAGCTTGACAATTGCGAGTTCCAAGATGCACATCGGAAATGAACAATGTGCGGTATCGGGCCATGCAATTTGCTCCTCGTGTGTATCGCGGTTTCTAGGTTCTCACATCACAGTTAAATGCTGCTTTCAGCTCTGTGCCGCACCCATTTAAATTTTTATATCCTGCTGTTAATTTAAAATAGCAGCAAGTTGATGTTACCATATAGATAAATCGTACATAGTGTACGTTTCGTTGGATGCTGTAGTGAAATATCAACTAAGCCATAGGTAATCACATATCGTAGGTAAATGCCAACGTAAAAGATACTTATACAAGTTCCTCAATTTTCTACAGTTCAGATTAAAATTGCATAGTGTATGTTATGGTTATAAATAGTAAATTAACTAGTAAATTTTGATAGGAAAAAACTTTTTTATAATTTGCAGTGCTACACCATTAGCCTGAAGGCTGCTGACTGACTTGTCAATAAGCCTTCGCAAGCGCTTGTTTTTTCTGCGTAAAATCATAACTATGCCATCGCCAAAATAGCGTGGCTCAAAATATGGACCATCACTTAAAACACAACATGCTTTTGATGCATTTCCATTAACCCAAAATGCTAGGCTGATACCATCGTCAAACAACGCATCTACATTACCAACCTGCAGTTCTTTGCGAGCAAGTTCAGGTGTACTATACTGTAAAACTACAGAGTTTTGAAAGAAATCAAAAAGGTAAGCAGAATAAGCACTATTAGCCGTAACTGCAACCTTAAGTCCGTGTAGACCAGTTGGTGTAGTTATAAGATCTAACTTATCTTGGCGAACTGCGAAACGAGCTGGAGTGTAAAAGTAGCGCTTAGAAAAACTGAACTCATTTGAAAAATCTGGTGTAAGCCGATGAGCTGCTATTACAACATCAGCGTTGCCTGCCTTCAATTCAAACAGCAAATTATTCCAGCGTGTAGACTTGATATCACAAGCTAGTGAAAGATCTACACAAATTGCCCAAGCGAAATCAATATTAAAACCTACTAGTTCATTTTTTTTATCTCGTGAGTTAAAAGGAGGAAAATCATCAGTAGTTAAGAAGCGTATCACTTCACGGGGTGCGAAATCTTTGGGTACTAATACCTGTGAAAACACAAAGGAATTAAAGAAAAATACTAAAAAAATTGATGATGAAACAATTAATGTAGTCATTGCCTGAATTTAGTTTACCCTAATTTAGTAGAATACAATAAGGATAATTATTTAAAAAAACTCATTAAGATTTCTAGCTAAATTTACATAAATAATCAAACAGAGTTCGAATTTTTTAAGCCTCTTTTTATGCCTATTACTTACAACACATCTTAATCCTTATAAAAACCATAGAGCTTACGAAATATCAGAATAAAAATGATTTTTAAAAATTTAAGGTGATTGAAAATGGCTTAATGCTCACTAGAAATAATATAATATGTCCCCAATAAAAGTACTTTCGAATCATTGGCATTAACTGTTAATTGATAAACCCATCAGTATGTTTATGTTTAGCAGTTGATTTAACATTACTAAATGTCATGCAAAACTTTCAAGACATATATTAACAAAACCAATATTTTGTACTTCATGATTTTGTTATCATAACCTATCGTTTATTTCGGATTTTGTCTAGAACTGGATATTCTTACTATTCAAAGAAGTTATCGCACGCCTTGCTAGAGCATCTGCACGTTCATTTTCTGGATGACCAGCATGACCTTTAACCCACTGCCAATCAACCATATGATGACTTGATGCTTTATCAAGCCTTTTCCATAATTCTACGTTTTTCACAGGTTTTTTTGAAGCTGTTTTCCAGTTGTTCTTGCGCCAACTGTGGATCCATTTTGTAATGCCGTCGCGTAGGTACACACTGTCAGTATAGATAGTTACGTAAGAAATAAATTTAATAGCTTCTAATGCTTCAATTGCAGCCATCAGTTCCATTCGATTGTTTGTTGTGTTGCTTTCACTGCCAAGAAGTTCCTTGCGGTGTCTTTGGCAAATTAAAATTGCACCCCAGCCGCCAGGGCCAGGGTTCCCTGAGCAGGCACCATCAGTAAATACAGTTATTTTGGGGTAATCTGACATATCAATCGATCCTAGTTTAGAGCAAATAATTAGCTTCAGGTGTTTGATCTATGAAGCCCGTATTCAGCTGAGGACTTAACAGATTGATGAAATAGTAACCTGTAAAGATAATCAATTGGATTATGTGGTTTAACCAAGCTATCAGGTGTTGTATGCAACCAATCGTAGGATCGCGTTAAAAGGAAACGTACGGCCGCACCTCTAGCAAGTAGAGGTAAAGCTTTTTTTTCTTCCGATGTTAATGGTCGTTCTTTCTCATAGCCTCTTAAAAAGCTTTCTCCTTTCGAAAGATTGTATGAAATGTTTGGCTCAAAACACCAAGCATTAATACATATCGCTAAATCATATGCCAAAAAATCATTACATGAGAAATAAAAATCAATTACTCCAGAGAATGTTCCTTCACAGAAAAACATGTTGTCTGGAAAAAGATCAGCGTGAATAACTCCAACGGGCAAGTGCTTTGGCCAATTAGGTAAAAGTGCTCTAAATTCAGCCAGAATGATTTGGTCAAGATCCTTATAAATTTCATTAGCACGATGCTCAATTTGCTTAAACAATAATTTCCACCCATCAGGACCAAGAGTGTTAGTACGCTTCATAGTAAAGTTTTGTCCTGCTTTGTGAAATCTAGCAAGAGCACCTCCAGCTTCCTGGCAATGATTAGGCTCAGGTCTTATAATACAAAGACCAGGCAGAAATGATACAAGAACGGCATTACGTCCTGCAAGTTCACGAAGTTGCTTTCCATTTCGATCTTGAATTGGTGTAGGACAGGTAAGTCCCGCTGATGAAAGGTGTGTCATCAAACTCAGAAAAAATGGCAGATCTAATGGATTTACTCGTTTTTCATAAAGTGTAAGAATGTATTTACCATAAGTTGTTATTATGAGGAAGTTAGTATTTTCAACGCCTTCCTCGATACCTTTGAACGATATTAATTCACCTACATCATAACTATTTATGAATATAGCCATTTGATTTTTAGAAACTTTAGTAAAGACAGCCAAAACATTCCTCTGTTTTATTTTTCTTCACGCAGTATACGTGGTACATTAAATACGATGTTTTCTTCAGCAGTAGTAACTAAGTCTACTGTTGTTTCAAACTCTTTCTTTAAAGAATTTATAATCTCTTGAACAAGAACTTCTGGTGCTGATGCACCCGCAGTAATGCCGACTGTCATCCCGGCTTTAAGATCTCCCCAAGGGATGTCCTTAGCTCGTTGAACTAAAGTTGCTTTCCCAGCCCCCGCACGCAGGGCAACCTCAACAAGACGCTTAGAATTAGAACTATTTGGTGCACCTACAGCCATAACGATATCGCAATTCCTCGCGATTTTAGAAGCAGCTGATTGCCTATTCATGGTCGCGTAACATATATCACTCTTGTGCGGGCCTACTAATTCACTAAAACGCTTTTTAAGTTTAGCTATAATTTCGGCTGTGTCTTGAACAGAAAGAGTGGTCTGAGTTATGTAAGCTAAGGCATTATATCGATTTTCGAATACTTCGGCATCCTCAATAGTTTCAATAAGTGTTATTGCCCCCTCAGGTAGCTGGCCAGTTGTACCAATAACTTCTGGATGACCAGCATGACCTATAAGCAGGATATGTCGTCCTTTTTTATAGTGCATTGCAGCTTCACGATGAACTTTAGTGACTAGCGGACATGTAGCATCAATAAAGAAAATATTGCTTGTTCGAGCCCTC
Source organism: Candidatus Tectiglobus diatomicola (assembly GCA_039583345.1). Taxonomy (GTDB): domain Bacteria; phylum Pseudomonadota; class Alphaproteobacteria; order Rhizobiales; family Hyphomicrobiaceae; genus Tectiglobus; species Tectiglobus diatomicola. The sequence continues at coordinate 234,660 of JAZDSJ010000011.1, forward strand.
TCGAAAACAGACTTAGGGACACCGTGTGCTGAAAAAATGACAGGGGCATCAATTTTTAGTATTTCATCCAGGTCTTCAACAAAAATAGCACCTTTTGCCCTTAGACTATCTATGACATAACTATTGTGAACAATTTCATGGCGTACATACACAGGTTTTCCGTATTTTTTCAGTGCAAGCTCAACTATTTGAATTGCCCTGTCTACACCAGCACAAAATCCGCGGGGTGCCGCCAGTATGAGTCTCAATTTTGCACGCTCGGATATTGAAACATTTGATGCAAATCGCGTATGAATCATTTTGTATTCCATATGCTATATCGAATATTGATTAAGTTTCGATCCAAGTGAAGAAAAGTATATCAAAGGCAGCAATTTAGGTTAAAAACTTATGCCTTGAAATATAAGTCGAAGCGTTCTCGGTAATTATTAAATTAAACACTTCACATTATCAAAGGAGCTTACTTGCTATACCTTATGAATACTCTGTATCCGAAGCTGACGAGTGTCATCGTAATAATTTGTGTCATGTTCTTGGCCTCTAGTTGTGGAATGTCCTCATTAACATCCAGTTTGAGTGGAGGACTCTTTAGCAAGGAATCAAATGAGAAAGTTAAAAATGTTACAGAAGAACAACTTTTGAATGCAGCTCGATCCGATTATGGTGGTTCAACAACAGAAACTGCGGCAGTAAATGTTGCTTATGGATGTCCTAGATTTAAGATATGGGCACGTGATAACGCAATTACAAAATACGCTGACGGCCAAGTAGGTGATGGTTTAGCTGTCATCTATCGTGGTGAAATTACACGCACTGCACGCGAGTGCAACATAAGGCCAGGGCGTATAACAGTAAAATACGGTTTCTCAGGCCGGGTTTTACTCGGACCTAAAGGAAAGCCTGGCCAAGTTGTTCTACCTGTTACTGTTTTTGTATCAGATTCCAAACGCGAACGTATTGCTCATGAAAAACTTGAAATTGTTTCTAATGTTACTATTGAAAAGCCAATCAGCTATTTTTCCCAAGTCAAGATCATTAGTTTCGATGTTCCCCCAAACATAAAGCCGGGTGAATTTGAAGTTTTTATAGGTTTTGATACACAGTGACGAACACCTAAAATTTAAGACCGGTCATATTCTGTCTAGAAAATCAACTATCTTATAAAGATACTCTTCAATAAAAGTGGTTTTGCAGCAACCAAGGATATTTAGTATCTTTTGACTCTATAAAAGTTATTTAATATTTTTAGATAAAAGCCGCCGATATAAATATTCAATCATATAACAGGAAATGTACCAATTATTTATGACATTAGACCTTAACAGGAAATAACTCACAAAAATAAATACGTGTATGCTACAAAAAGCTTTTAATATTAATATATCAATAGATGATCAGCTCTTCTCAACAAAAGCCTTTTCAACTACATATTCTGCTGGTTTATTGCTTGATCCCTCATTAAAGCCGCTTGTCTTAAGAATATTTTTCATATCAATTACCAGGTTTGGATTACCGCATATCATAACGCGATCGGTAGCAGCATTAAGAAATGGCATCGCAATATTCTTGAAAAGTTTTCCACTAATAATTAGGTCTGTAATACGACCTGAGTTTCCAAACTTTTCGCGTGTGACTGTTGGATAATAGATAAGTTTTTCGCGTACATGATCACCTAGAAATTCATGGTTGGGTAACTCATTTTTGATCCGATTGTAATAAGCCAATTCATCGACATACCTACAACTATGTACAAGGATAACACGCTCGAAACGTTCATAAGTTACGGGGTCGCAAATTATGCTGATAAATGGTGCTAGGCCGGTGCCAGAACTTAGAAGATATAGCCGCTTGCCAGGACATAAATTATCTATGATGAGAGTCCCGACAGGCTTCTTACTAATCAGAATTGTGTCGTCCGGCTTAATATACTGTAATTTGGATGTAAGTGGCCCGTCCGACACTTTAATAGAAAGCCATTCTAGATAATCATTGTAATTGGAGCTTACCATGGAATAAGCACGAGCCACTAAGGTACCACTGATCTCGATTCCTACCATGGCAAATTGACCATTCTCGTAGCGAAACCCTGGATTACGTGTTGTTACAAAGCTGAAAAGTGTATCAGTCCAATGCTTCACATGAAGTACAGTTTCACGATAATATCCGACCATACTATTTGGTGCCCTATTACTTACTTTTGTAATTGCAAAAAAACGACTTTCTAGCATATCGTAAAATATGTTAAAGAGTTCAGTCTTCGAAGCAGATCTAGAACAGTAACTAATTAATATCTACATCTGCATGTTTATAACGTTTTATATCAATAATTTAGTCTCTATAAAAAACGTTCAAATCTTAATATTTACTAAAAACATGTGTTAACTGAAGAAATGATTTTCAGATTTAGTATTTTAGTATAGGAATATGAATTTTTACTCATTTCAAATGTATAAATCCGTACAAAGTTTACACTGAACCTTAGCTAATCTTGGTAATTCAAGAGTAAAAAAATGGTCCATTTACTCTTTATAGTTAATTATTCGTGTATCCTAATATTGGATTAATAACTAATTATTTATTCAAGGTTATATTAACATAACCAGTCGACACTATGTATAATGAGTGGAAACCAAAGTAATTTAAATTACAATTAGTTTAAAGTTATATTTTAAGTTAAAATTATAACTTGTTTTAGATAAATACAATTTTAATTCTTTTTATTCATACATAATCGCAAATGATGTTTTGTACTAATTAATAGTGATAGCCTTGGATTACATAAATGTCAGTGAATAACTACAATTCTATTTCGAAAATTACGTAATTTTGACATTATTATTTCACAAACGGAATAAATAACACTACTATATAAGTATTTTCGCTCATACACTAATTTACTAAGGTTATAGCTTACCCTTGACATTAATTACCTTAATAAATTTCAACCTACTTCTGATGAAATGCCTCAGCAAATAGTATCTATTAGGAATAACTATATGTTAGATCAAACTACTACCAAAGGTAAGATTTTCGCTGCTTCCATGAGATTAGCAGCTGAGTATAAATGGTCTGAGGTTACTTTGCATATGATCTCTGTAGATGCTGGTGTTTCGATGTTTGATTTAAGAAAGAATTTATGTTCAAAAAAACATATCTTTGAACTTATGAACACTACCTTTGATAAAGCTGTATTATCCTCGCTCTCTTCTAAAAAAGATAACCAGTTACCTCGAGACAATATTTTTGAAACAATAATGGCCCGTTTTGATGTTATGGAACCCTATAAAAAAAGCATTAAGTCCATTTTTTATGAACCACGTCTTGACCCTCGGTTTTTGCAACAATTCCTTAGTTCTCAAAAGTGGATGTTGGAGGCTTCAGGCGTCTCCTCAGAGGGGGTTGTTGGTCGCGTGAAAACAATAGGTTTTGCATCTATTTACTTTCTTACTTTTAAGGTTTGGATCGAAGATACCGATCCTGGTATGGCTCGTACGATGGCCGAGTTAGACCGTCAAATTCGCCGAGGGGAACACACTACCAAAATCTTATCGGAAAGCATAAATTCGTTTAAGCAAATTTTTTCAAAATTTAATGGTTGCAATAGGAAAAATAGGAAGACTTATCACACTGATAATGATCCAATAAATGTAAACTGTAATTAGTTTGTTGGTTTTAAGCAACTTTATAAGTTCAACCTAACAAATAGTAAATAGTGTTAGATTCTGAATATCGTTATTCAGATGTAAGCAATACTCTTAAATCTTCTGGAGTGTCTATATCAGTAAATATTGAATCTGTTTCAACTAAAACTTTATAAAGTACATTACGGTTCTGAATTGCAATTTTTCTAGCACCTCTGTCGCCTGTAAGTTTTTTTAGCTCGTAAAAGAAACTATCAGCCCATAAAACCGGATTACCCCACTGACCGTTATGACTTGGTAAGCATATGCTGCGTTTTTTTGTGGGAGCAAAAGATTTGATTATTTGGTCGATAATATTTTTTGTTATTAAAGGCATGTCACCGAGAAGAACAATCGCGCCACTAGCATCAGTATTAACGGCAGATATTCCTGCAGAAAGTGATGTCCCTAAACCTTTGGAGAAACATGGGTTGCTCACAAAACATAGTGGTAAATCTGACAATGATCCACGTACACGCTCCTCTTCGTAACCTGTAACTACTATAACTTCACTTACAAGGCTCATCAGTGCTGATTCCGCGACATGATACAAAAGAGTCTTATCCTGCCACTTCGCCAAAAGCTTGTTAGTGCTTCCCATACGAATTGACCGGCCACCTGCCAGAATAACAGCACTGATTTTGGCTGCCATATTGTTAGCCCTTTCTTTCATTGATTGCTTTATATGAACAGGTTTTCTTTTATTTCATACTATGGAAGATTCGTTGTTCAGTGTTATGACTACTCTATCGAGTGCTTAGGTCAAAAGATGAATCAGTGTATTAGCTCCAATTATAAAATCTAGCTAAATTCTGTGACTAAAGGTCTTGCCAAGTAAAGCTAGCGGTGGTTTCTAAAAAAAGTTAATTTGTGAAGGTTTTATTTATACTAATTTTACAATTAGATTCAATATAACTAAGTTACTACATGCTATCCAATACAACTTTGATGATAAATTTCATACTACTAACACTCAACCTAGCCCGGTAACGCATTAAACGTTTAAACTGTTAACTGCAATTAAGTGAGTTACATACATGCCTACGCTAAATTAAATGTATTTGAACTACCTAATAACTGTTCTACAGATTTTGCTCTTTCAATCCTAATGTACACGTCTAATCTAGATAGCTTTTTCAAATGTAGCGTTGTTTCATACTTTAATTTGTTTGTATCAATCATATAAAGTAGGTCTCGGCAACACTGATCACGCCAGCCACGTCTAAGTGGCTTAATGCGCCCATGCTGCGTTAGAAAATAAATAATTTAAATAATTTCAAAACTTACTGGCTTATAGTACAGATCTTATATATGTAACAGATCTACATCACATCAAGCTACAAAAGAGGGGCCTAATTAACTAGGTGTCAGCTGAAAACACATAGGAATTCATAAAGGCAGAGGACTAAATCATGTAATTACCGATGGTCGTCATAATGACTTAGCGTAGACCATATAAATATTATGGCTAATTAACCATGCTTAAAGCCAAAGGTTTTAGTTATTATTAATGTTCTTCAGATCCTTGCTTTCAACTGAACACTACAAAGCTAGCTACTAGCGCAAAATACAAAACGAACTTATTAGGAATTATCTCGTATGAACTAATAATGGTTTAGTTAAGATTGTTTATCTGGAATCTGGACGACCAAACCATCAAGTTCGCCTGTAATTTTTATTTGACAGGATAGACGACTGTTATCCAAAATATTAGAAGCGTAATCAAGCATATCTTCTTCTATCTCAGAAGGATTGCCCACCTTGTCTACCCATTGTTCACTTACATATACGTGACAGGTAGCACAAGCACACGCACCTCCACACTCTGCATCAATACCATCTATAGAATTCAGCTTAGCTGTTTCCATTACAGTTGAACCGATCCTACCTTCAACAGTTTTTTTAGAACCGTCACTATTAACAAACGTAATTCTAACCATTCGCCATTTTTATCTCTCTGTATTTTCATCTGTGTCAAAAAGCTTTGGCTCTACCATTTATACTATAGGTGTTTTAGTTAAAAAAATTTAAGTTAACCTAACGCTTATTGATAGAATAGCAACAAGGTAAAAGTTTACTGTACACATTTTATCCCTTAGTCCCATAGTATTGCAACACGATGTGCAAATTATGGTTTCTTTTGTTAACCGAGCCGAATGAGACCTAGTGAGAACAATGTCTTAAAAAAGCAAGAGAAACTTTAATATAAATTTTTAGAGACTATGAATAATTTTAGACTTCAGTAAAGTATATTACACGCAAAATAAGCTGCGAACATTTTAAGAAACTTACTAATAACAAAATTTGCTTTATAATGACTGGTTATAAAAAAGTTTTATGGATTTGGAATATTGCATTAGATCTCTTAATCAAGGCATTCTGAAAAATCATAGTAAAGTAAGCACCAAATCTTTAAGATCAGACGAATCACACAAAGTATAATCCAAGCTAAAAAATGTTAGCGTGAACCTCATTTTTCTTTGAACTAGAAGTCTCCTGATAATATCAACAACATAATCTAAGATAAATAAAAAAAATATTTTTTATAAAAAACAAATACTTATAAATATTTATACGGCCAACAGAGCGTGTATTGTAGCATCACAGTCAATCATTACGCTATTTAAGGCTTTTCCCATTTTACGGCAATGGTATGTTTTATTTTAAGACTTCTAGTAGTGAATTCACATTAAGCGATTGTAGTGATTCTCCTAGAGCATTTGTAATTGAGCATATGAGTTATGTATAAAATTTAAGCACTTAGAATTAGGTAACCACAAGTACGCGGGGTCACTATGGGGGATACCAAAATAACCTCTGATAATATTCAAGACTTTAATGAACTTTCTAATGAAATCGGGGGTCTTCCAGAAGGCGCTACACTAGATGTTTTCGAAGTTGCCGGATCCATCAAGTGGTTTGACGCAAGCAAGGGGTTTGGTTTTATTGTGCCAGACAACGAATTGGAGGACATTCTTCTTCATATCACGTGTCTTAGGGCAGGAGGATATCAAACTGCATACGAAGGCTCTCGAGTTCATTGTCAGGTTCTTCGTCGTCCTAAAGGACTGCAGGCATTTGCTATTCTAAATATGGATGAGAGTACAGCCATCCATCCATCACAACTTCCTCAACGCACCCATGTTATTGTACAACCTGAAAGTGACTGGGAGCGTGCCATGGTTAAATGGTTTAATCGCATTCGCGGGTTTGGCTTTCTAACCCGAGGAGAAGGGACACCTGATGTATTTGTCCACATGGAAACATTGCGTCGATTTGGCTTCACAGAGTTGCGGCCAGGACAAATAGTTCAAGTAAGGTGGGGATCAGGCTGTAAAGGTTGTATGGCTGCGGAATTACGCCCAGACGGCCTTACTTCGAATTTACCTTCACAACATTGAGCGACACCCAAAACCTCATCTATCAAGCAGGCCAGCGCTACAGCAAAGGCCTGCTTTTTTACTATCATTATGAATGCATGAGGGGTGGAATCACCTGTTGCAATTTTTTTAACTAATACAATTGCAAAACTATTTCCATAAATTACTTGAGTTGACTAACTAAAGTCATTTAATCACGACCGTAGTATTTAAGTCACAATCAAACGCAGCCATTATTAATAGAACGTGTGTTTTAAATGCTAGCGTATAAATTGAAATTACTGACTTGACCAACTGACATAATAATTATAATTTGTAACTTCGGGGTATAGCTCAGCCTGGTAGAGCACCTGCTTTGGGAGCAGGGGGTCCGGTGTTCGAATCATCGTGCCCCGACCAATTTTGATGATAGGTATAAAATTATGTCTGCTCGCATTTATCAGCCCTCAAAAAATGCTATGCAATCCGGGCGTGGTCGTACTAAGTTATGGGTTTTGGAATATGAGCCACTATACCCTCGTAGTATCGATCCATTAATGGGATGGAATTCTACTTCGGATACAAATCAGCAAATAAGATTGCAGTTTGAGACTAAGACCTCAGCCGTCGCCTATGCAGAACGAAATGGATTAGACTTTGTAGTTATGGAGCCCAAATCTCGTAAATTAAATTTAAGGTCATACTCAGACAATTTTAAGTTTGGGAAAATAGAACCTTGGACACACTAGGGTTGTATGCAAATCAAGTTCATTTAACGCTTCTGAAACAATCACAATACAAACAATCTTTATATTTATCATTTCGAACTATATCCACACTACTGCATTTACCAAGAGGTTAGTTTTAAATACCTTATCTAAGAGCCTTTATTTGGCCCCGTAGCTCAGCTGGATAGAGCAGGCGACTTCTAATCGTCAGGTCGGGGGTTCGAATCCTCCCGGGGTCGCCAGTACGCACATATAGATACTTCTCACATACTTCATTCCTACATTTTTACTTTATGACTTACTAGCATTACTGCTCCTAATTGTTTAAATTTATGTCATAAATTTACGTTTTACAATTACTGAATATAACTACATCAACAAATGTTTTAGTAGCAGATAAGAAGCTGATAACAAAAGCTATCCTGATTAACAAATATATAGCCCTCAATAATCCAATATATATGGCATTATAAATATTTTGTATTTAAAATGCCAGAAATCAGTTTCAAGCTATATGGCACAAGTCCACCACTCCTTGTGTAATAAGACAAGTTCATCGTAGTCAACACTAAGTTTCGATAACAATTGGCACATAGTTAAATTAAGCTTTGGATGCAGCAGTTGTGGTGCTACATCACAAACTGGGACCATTACAAATCTACGCTCATGCATTCGCGGATGTGGTAATATAAGACAACCGTCGTCTCGAACATTAGTACCATAAATCAAAAGATCCAAATCCAATGTTCTCGGTCCCCAATGAACAAGTTTTATACGCTGTCTTTGGTTTTCAATTCCGTTTAAAAAGAGTAATAAGTCTTTTGCTGAAAGAGTTGAGAGGGCCAACAATGCTGCATTATAATATGGGTTCTGATTTTCAGGTCCGCCTACAGGAGAGGTCTTATACAGGGCTGAAATACGGAAAATTTTTGTATGCCTAGTTGCGTTAATCGCATTTATAGCAAACTTCAAATGTGAAAGCCTATCTCCAAGATTTGAACCTAGAGCAATAAGACATTTTGTAGATAGCTGAAAATTAAACAATGTTAAAAACCTCTAAATTATATCATTGATTAGATGAAACTAGTAAATCTTTTGTGATTACTCAGTATTACTTTTCGATGATGGAGCTTGCTTTTTTTTCGTATTTACTAGATATACATAATTAGGTTAACTATGAAAAATGGGAGTATTAATCTGATTATTGAAAATGGTATACCCTTGCATTTCTTGTCAAAGGCTTGTTCAACAATAAGCACTAACACAAAATCATGATACTGACTGTTTTGTGGTGTTCATATAAAGGACAATAGTGTGTATTTTAATAGCATGACAGTTACACCCATACTTTTGATAACAATAGCCTTAATAGGGCTTGAACCAAACTTTTCTAAGGCAGATCAAAGTCCTCTGAAAGTTAATGAGTATGCCGCATATGTAGGAAATGCGATGGTTATTCCAGCCGGTCGTCTAATTCTGGATGGTCATCGGCTAACTTGTGGCAAGAGGCCGACAGTACTTGACCCAACTCTTGATGATTATGGTGCTGCCTTTCCAGGATTTGTCATTCTTAATCCAACCCTTATTGCTCAAGTTTCTACTCCTGTGAAACTTTGGATTTATTCGCACGAATGTGGACATCAATTTCGTGGTCCAAGTGAGGAGCTTGCGGATTGCTTTGCTGTTCAAAGAGGTCGACGTCAGAGATGGCTTACATCAGATGGAATAGATAAGATCTGTCAATTTATCAAACCTGCAGCAGGTTCAGTAATGCATTTTTCTGGGCCTGAACGATGCAACATTATGCGCAAATGCTACGATTCGAAGAAAGTATATTAATCAATATGAAATTTTAAATGCGAAAGGCTTAATAATTAAGCCTGCGCCCCCGTAGTTTGTCTTACAGATTATTATCCTATTTTAATTTTTATTATGGAATTATTTACAATAATAAGATTTAAGTACCAATTAATCCTAATAAATTAGAATGCTGCTATGAATTGCAAGACATAGTAGAAATAAATACTTTATTTAAATTTCATTTAAATTTGTTAAAGTTCTTTTCATGATTTAAGTTTGGATAATAACTGATAAATATTTATCAAACTTTTTTAAGTGTGAACGAACGGCTAATTCTATAGAATGTTTTTTATAGCAACACATACACCTAGATTATACTTTGCCGGATGAAATTTAGACGATTTAAAGACAAAATTAGTTAAAAAAGATATCGATTAAACTCATATAGCCATCCTTTAGAAGGATGGCTATTTCGTTTATAAACTCTAAAAATTTCAAATATTAGATCGCAATGTAATAGTTGTAAAATATAATATTAAAGTGACTATTTACACTTCTGATATTAACATAATATTATATAATTAAGGCTTATATTATTTACATAGCGATATTAATTAACATTGTGAGTTTAAAGGTATTTTATCAGTTATAAGTATGGAGAGTACTCATGAGACCTTTTATTAAACGTTTTCTAAAATGTGAGTCAGGTGCTACTGCTATCGAATACGCTTTGTTAGCAGCACTCATATCCGTAGCAATCATTGCTGGCGCACAATTACTAGGAACCGAAATAAATACTACTTTTAATGATGTGAAAGATACTCTGTCTGATGCAAGATCCTCTGGATGAAATTTAGACGATTTAAAGACAAAATTAGTTAAAAAAGATATCGATTAAACTCATATAGCCATCCTTTAGAAGGATGGCTATTTCGTTTATAAACTCTAAAAATTT
>JAZDSJ010000002.1:0-128049 GCA_039583345.1 Candidatus Tectiglobus diatomicola
AGTATTTTTTTTACGTGTAGTCTATCTCCTCTCTTCATGTCCAAAACAAATTTATTCGAATTTAAGCAATAATATCATGTAGGTTTACAATGCCGGACTATTGCAATTTGATCAACTTAACGGCCAAATACTGATCCTCGTTTGCCTAAATTTTTGAACATTTGAGACAGTAGCCCTTCTTCGTTGTTATTAGCAGCTGGTGTTGTACGCGTCACGAAATCAAAAATGCGACCGTCTTTGAAACCATAGTTTGCCACTCTTCCGACACTTCCATTGTTATTAAAATATATCGCAAATATTTTCCTGTCTATTTCCTGAGGATCAAAAAAAGCTACTTGGCGAGCCGTTGAGGAGATATAATAGTAAGCTTGCCCCTTTTGAAACCGTGATACTACCGTCGGTGTGCCTAATAACATGCGAACATTGTCCTGACTCATCCCTTTTTTGACTAGTTTGACGTCTGTAGCGCGAAATTGATGGCCATGTTCGGTGATTTGATAGAAACTTTGACCACAGCCCGTCATAAAAAAAATTAAGCTGCACAAAGGAAGCGTGATACAAAAAAAAATAAACTTATTTGATCTTTTACATTGGGTATATAACATTACATAATCCTCGCTCGTTTAGATCGTTATAACTTAGTTATACATTCCAATACGAAATATCGTGAGACCATGATTAGCGTAACTTGTCACATAACTCTTATCTTAATAATTTTTAGTATATGTTAAAGTTGTTTTTGTATTACATACATAGGTTTATTATCATGCAGATTTTAGCGAATTGGCTACGCAGTTTTAAATGTCATAACCAGCAATCGACAAAAATTTACGCCTCCATCGTTGCACAGGTACGTAACCCTGTATTCTATATGCACTATGGTATTAAAGATACTATAACTGGCCGTTATGAGCTACTTGCAGTGCATGTTGCTCTTACACTTGCCGTGTTACGTCTCTGTGAAACAGCCAATGGTCCCGTATCACGAGGTATTGTTGAATCTTTTATTACAGACATGGACGATAACTTCCGAGAAATAGGCATTGGAGATATGAGTGTTCCCAAACATGTTAAGAAAGTATCAGCAGGCTTACTAGAGCGCTCTATTGACTATATTTATAGTCTTAAAAATGATGACAGATCCGCTCTTGAGAAACATCTGGCAAAGTACTTAGGAAGTAGAAATAAAGAGCTTAACATTCCTTGCCTTATAGAATACATAGTTGCATCATACACGAAAATGTCAGAATGTGCAGATAACATGTATGATCAAACAGACTTGTTTGCCAATCCTGCAAATTACATACTTTCCCCAGTAGTGTGATCTTACTTTGTATTAAGAAGTTAAGTAAAGATGAAATTCAAGCTTAAATATAATTGGTGAACAACACTTATGCATTTACTTAATTGGTCGCATCAGGTCAAAGACCTTGGGAAAAAAAGGACTGAATTTAAACGCGTTGCAACAGTTGATGAATGTCGTACTGTAGCTAGGGCGATGAATGTGCTTGCTTGTCAATCTATTGAAGTGACTTACCAAATTATACCACTCACTATGAATAGTTATCGTATAGTAGGAAACTATAGCAGCATAATAGATCAGGAGTGTGTTGTAACACTAGATTCAATAAGCTCGCACTTAAATGAAACTTTTGATATAAAGTTCCTCCCTGAAGCAGAAATGCAGATCGTAAATACATCAGATTTGGAATGTCCGGACAAAGAGGATCCAGAACTAATAATCAATGATTGCTTGGAACTCGGTTCTTTAATATATGAATTAATAGCATCTAAATTAGAACTTTACCCTCGAAAAAAAGGTGCAAAGTTAGAAATAACAGAATCAAAACCATTCTCGTCATGGAAACAAAGATCAGCTTTTGCTAAGCTTGCTCCTTTGAAACTTAGGCATAGAAAAACATGATATTTTTACTGAATTTAATCTCTATTTAAACTTTTAAAAAGCAGAAATTTGATGCATTCTAATCAAAGACTTTACTTAAATTTCAAAGTTCGTCGTTTCTAGGCAGATAACTTTCTATCAATAACACTGCTATGTGACTAAATGTAAATATAAATTTTAACATAACCAACAACCCACAGATGCGAAAGCCATTTTATAATTGTAGGCTTGAGCGTGGTTCTGTTAGTGGCACCGTTAGCAAATGACTACTAAATGTACAATTGCACTTGATGCTATGGGTGGTGACTTTGGTCCAGCAGTCATTATTCCTGGCGCATCTATTTCCCTAATCCGTAATCCGCAGCTAAAATTTAAACTTTACGGTGATGAGGCTGCGATCACCAAAGAACTAGCTGGTTACCCAAAGTTGGCAGCGAGATCTAACATTTTTCACACAGATAACTCTATCGCTATGGATGACAAACCTAGTCAAGCTCTTAGGCGGGGTAGAGATTCAAGTATGTGGAAGTCAATTGCTGCTGTGAGGGATGGTGATGCAGATGTTGTCATTTCAGCCGGTAATACTGGAGCATTAATGGCAATGACCAAACTTGTATTGCGACCTGTGGCGGGTATAGACCGTCCTGCAATTGCTGCAATTTGGCCAACCGTACATAGTGAATGTATCGTTCTTGACGTCGGAGCAAATATAGGTGCCAATGCCAAACAACTTTGCGATTACGCTCTGATGGGTGCCGCGATGGCGCGTGCTCTCTTCCACATTGAGCGTCCTAGCGTCGGGCTGCTGAATGTGGGGGTAGAAGAAATCAAGGGTGCAAATGAAGTAAAAGAATCTCATGCGAGACTTCGAAAGGCGAATAATCTTCCAATATGGTATCATGGTTTTATTGAAGGTGATCAAATTGGACAAGGGCTTGTTAATGTTGTAGTTGTAGAGGGTTTTGCTGGTAACATAGCACTTAAGACCGCTGAGGGTACAGCTAAACAGATTAGCAGATATCTTAAAGACTCTATGCAACGTTCTGTATATTCTAAATTAGGAGCTTTTTTAGCTCAAGGCGGGTTTAATGTATTAAAAAATAAAATGGATCCACGTCGTTCTAATGGTGGTGCTTTTTTGGGATTGAATGGAATTGCTATAAAAAGCCACGGTGGGGCAGACGCTCTAGGGTTTGCCAGTGCTATTGACATAGGTTGTGATATGGCCGAAGCAAGTCTAGTACGGCGTTTTTCTGAGGACTTAAATAATTTTCATAGTCAAATTTCCGAAAAATTAGCAAGTTAAATTTAAATATGACAATCCTTTTGATAAAAAGGTGAGGTCGAGCTATAACATATATAAACATTAACAGTATAGGATACAATTGTGGCCATTATCCGTTCGGTAATTCGTGGTGTTGGCGCTTATCTTCCGAGCCAAGTTATGACGAATGATGATATGGCGAAGATTCTAGATACAAATGATACTTGGATCACAGAACGTACAGGCATCAAGTCACGACATATTGCTTCAGAAAGTGAATTTACATCTGATTTAGGTATTGCAGCGGCAAAGCAGGCGTTGCTTCGAGCAGGTAGCAGTCCATCAGACATTGATTTAATAATTTGTGCAACTGCGACACCTGATCGAACATTTCCGTCTACATCAGTGAAAATTCAGCATGCACTTGGCGCAAAAAAAGGAGCAGCGTTCGACATCCAAGCTGTATGCTCTGGATTCATATATGCTTTGGCAACTGCAGACAATTTTTTAAAATCAGGACAGTCAAAACAAGCTCTTGTTATTGGGGCAGAAACATTTTCTCGCATCTTAGATTGGACAGATCGCACAACTTGTGTCTTATTTGGGGATGGTGCCGGCGCAGTAGTTTTAGAGGCACAACCTCAGTCCGGAACCTGCGAAGATCGTGGTATTCTGTTGAGCCAACTACGATCAGATGGAAGCTTCGAAAATATGCTTTATGTAGACGGAGGACCAAGCTCTACAATGACTGTTGGACATCTACGTATGAACGGGCGTGAAGTTTTTCGACATGCCATACAAAAGATTTCTGATATCATTGAGGAGACCCTAACAATGAGCGGACATACAGCATCGGAAATAGATCTCTTTGTTCCACATCAGGCTAATTTGCGTATACTAGATGGGATAGCTAAAAAATTAGGCATAGAAAATAATAAAGTTATGAAAACGTTGCATCATCATGGAAATACTTCAGCAGCTTCAATACCACTTGCTCTTAATCAGGCGTTTCAAGAAAATCGTATAAAAAAAGGTGACATGGTTTTAATGGAGGCCCTGGGAGGTGGATTTACTTGGGGAGCGACTTTAGTACGTTGGTAAGCACATTACTTTCTTGTTTCTATAAAAGTTATGAGCAGTTGCTCTGGATTAATTTTAATAAAGGAAATCAAGCACTTCATTATCTGATGTTTGTGGCCTTTCTAGTGATTGACCACACAGTTCAATGGCGTTAGCATAATGGACTAAAGGAATTTTGAGGTGCTGGAGCCATGATGAGTAAAACACTAACGCGTGCCGATCTAGCTGAAGCTGTTGTAGAGATGGTTGGTCTGCCGCGTAATGAATCACAAGAATTAGTTGAATTGGTAATAAGTGAAATTTCAACGTCTTTGGCCGAGGGTGAAGCAGTTAAGTTATCATCATTTGGATCTTTTGGTGTGCGTGATAAAAGTGAACGTATTGGTAGAAATCCAAAAACCGGTGAAGAAGTTCCGATCACGCCTCGTAAAGTTTTGGTATTTAGGCCAAGTAATATTATGAAAAATAGAATTAACAACAGTCATATCCGTCGCAGAACAGCAATTTAATTTTTTCACAAATGACTGATATTTAATCAAGACAAAGTTATTATTGCCAAATACCAAATCCTTTGGCATTTTAAGATTAGTGAGAAGATACGGGTTGTAAGCATGTTGCATGCAAAGATTTAAAAACATTAAGTATTGCAAATACTTCCATGAAGAATTTATTATCTACAATGAATTATGTTTCGAGAATAAAGCGAAATATTTTTCTGCGACAGTAGCAATTTGGGTTACTATCTGAATAAACAAATTACATTATATATTGTATTCATCTTCATGCTTTTAACAAAACTTAATAAAATTAAGATTATTAAATGCTACGATCAGCCAAAAAAATAAAGTAAAGGACTTCAGGATTATGTGCTTAGAAATGTATGATTATTTCTGTAACTAATATATTTTGTAAATATAAATTAATAAGAATTTACGAATGGTTATCTGAGTATTTCATTCAAGATTAACTTTAGCATTAGCTATTATCGCCAAGTACCTTATAATTGCGTTTGATTTTTGAATGTTAGTGAATATTACGAGTACTTTCAGTATTAAATAGTACTTCAACTTTACCAGCAATCTTAAAATTCAAAATAACATTAAATTGCTCTCCCGCGATTAAAGGAGCCTTTAAGCCAATGAACATTAAGTGATGGCCCCCTGGTTTGAGATTGACTTTAGTTTTGGGCATAATGTTTAACCCTCCTTTAACCATCCGCATCCTCATGATACCATCATCAATTTTTATAGAGTGTATTTCAACACTTTCGCTAATATCACTCTCAACAGAAACAAGGCAGTCTTCAACGGTACCAGTATTTAAGATGCTTAAATATCCAGCACCAACACTTGCTCCCGCTGGTGTTTCACGAGCCCTAGGTTTTTCAATGATCAATGACGAGGATAAAATATCGTCTGAATATGCTCGTTCTACCATACCAACCAAAGTTAGTATTACAGCCCAATATATATAATTAGAAGGTAACATTCTTATTCTCTTTTTTCGGTAGATTAAAGTTGATAAAGATTTTTTGTTTAAACATTTATAAGGCAAATCTTAGTATTTGTTGCTTCAAACAATAATACTAAAAAGTTTTCACTAACATTCATAAAAACTGTAAAAACAATCTTAATTCACACATGAATGTCCGGTAGACCATAAGAATTTTAAAACTACGATAGAGTGCCCGGATAAAACTAAAAATACTATTGTTTGATTTTGATGTTTTTGAACATGATGCTTATTTGTTCCGACTAGTTTTGAAGTCAATGTAACTTTTTAGCAATTTCAAATTACCTATTATTGTACAGTGCTTTTGACAAGAAAGTTGTGACAAATTAATTGACATTAATTAAGAAATATGCAGTTTTTAATTGTAATTTTCACGCTTTATTAAAAATTGGTGTACCTATTAATTTCACCAATACAATTGCATGGACTAATACAATGTCTGAAATATCCAAGACCGTTGACACGCGTCGTAAGCGTGCTATGTTTAGAGCTAATTACCGCGGTACTAAAGAGATGGATTGGGTTTTAGGTAAATTCGCTAAAGCTACACTCTTTGATATGGTGGATCCGAAGTTATCAACTTTCGAGTTACTTCTAACGGTTGCAGATCAGCAGATAAGTGATTGGATTTCAATGCCGGATAGCTGTGATAATCCTAATTATACTGAAATAATTACAGAGATTCGCCATTTCCATGGTTTAGGTAACAGAACCTGCGTTCAAAGTTAAGTTGAATAAAGTTGTAGTAAAACATTTAGCAAAAAACTATACAAATTTCTTTACATGAAACTATTTGAACAAATTGGCTAAATTTTACCATCGTACCCCCATTAAAAACACATGGAACGGCATCATTAGCTGCATACAAGTGAAACTCCAAAACTTTTAAAGTGTTATACTGTTTCAATTAACGGTATTCCGGCTTAATAATGTGTGTTTCAAGTACCCTTAAGATATGACTACATGAAATGCGATCTATGAGTCAGCCAGACGCAAAGACCTTAACCAGTGAACAAGGTATTTATTTTACTCATACTCCAGAGGGTTACGATGCGTTAGTATTAACTCAACTCTTACGCGATGTCTCTAACCATGGAAAGTGTGCTACTCTTCTTCATGTAACAAGAGACGATCGCCGTTTAGACACAATGGAAAAAGCCCTAGCTTTTTTCGCCCCTAATACGCGCGTAGTAAGCCTACCTGCTTGGGATACAGTACCTTACGATCGCGTAAGTCCTAACACGGATGTTGTGGCCAGACGGATTACTGCGTTAGTTCGACTTGCCCTGAGTATTGGCAAGGAACCAATAATTGTTCTCACAACCGTAAATGCTGTTGTACAACGTTTGCCGCCTCGAATGTTTGTACGACAAGCTATGCGCCAAATTGCCCCAGGGCAACGCATCGACATAAATCGTTTGCTACATCGCCTGCAACTTGGAGGATATATACGTACAGGCACAGTTATCGAACCGGGAGAATTTGCGCTACGCGGCGGAATCTTAGATCTTTTTCCACCAGGACGTACAAATCCAGTTCGCCTCGATTTTTTTGGAGATACATTAGAAAGTATTAAGCCATTTGATCCAAACACTCAAAGAACGAATAGACTATTACAAAAACTATTAATTTTACCAGTTAGTGAAGTCGCACATAGTGAAGAGGCCATAAAAAATTTTCGTAAGAAATATGTCGAACTTTTTGGTGGTTCTACAAATAACGATTTACTTTATGAAACCGTGAGCGCAGGTCAACGTTACCATGGCATGGAGAACTGGCTTTCTTTATTCCATGATCGGCTTGAAACACTTTTTGATTACATTGGCGATGCAAACATCACTTTTGACCATATGGCAAATGATTCTATGTGTCAGCGTTTTGAACAAATTACTGAACATTATGAATCGCGTCTTAATTCTTTAGAGATATCGGCATTTGGTGCACCTCCTTATAAACCTGTTCCACCTCAAGAAATGTACATAGATCAAAAAGAATGGAACGAGCTATTATCATCACGCCAAGTTGCAAAATTTCATCCATTTTCTCCTCCACCACCAGCTCCAACACGCAGCTCCAATACTCAGGTTGGTAGGAATTTTACACCTGAGCGTCAGGCCCCGGATACGGATTTATTTGGTGCAGTAATTGGATATCTAAAAGTACGTCTGTCCAAAAAAAAACGTACTATAATTGCAGCATGGACACCTGGCTCTCGTGAACGCTTAATAAAGCTTATTAGAGAACGTGGATTTGAGAATTTACGAGCTGTCGATACTTTTCACGATGCACTTAAATTACCTGTAAAACTAGTTAGTGTTTGCACCTTGGTAATAGAACGCGGCTTTGAATCACCTGAGTTATGCGTAGTTGCTGAACAAGATATTTTAGGTGATAGACTAATCCGCAATCGCCGGCGCAGAAAAAAAGCAAGTGATATCATCACAGAAGCAACAGCAATGGCACTAGGTGATCTTGTTGTTCATTCTGAACACGGCATTGGTAGATTTGACGGTTTGAAAACCATTGAAGCACTGGGTGCAGCTCATGATTGTGTTGAAATAGTATATTCAGGAGGTGATAAACTTTTTCTCCCTGTAGAGAATATCGAACTATTATCACGTTATGGATCAAATGCACAAAGTGCTCAGCTTGATAAACTTGGAGGTTCTGGATGGCAAGCTCGTAAATCAAGGCTTAAAAGACGCCTTCTAGAGATGGCAGCTGAGTTGATAAAGGTTGCTGCTCTTCGCGAAATACGCAAAGCACCGATCTTAAAAGTACCTGATAGGGAATATGATGAGTTACGCGCACGTTTTCCTTTTGAGGAAACTGAGGATCAATTATCAAGCATACAAGCTACTGCCGATGATCTCGCTTCCGGAAAACCGATGGATAGACTAGTATGCGGCGATGTTGGCTTTGGTAAAACAGAAGTCGCATTACGCAGCGCGTTTATCGCTGCTATGAATGGAGTTCAAGTTGCTGTAGTCGTGCCAACAACACTACTAGCACGCCAACATTTTCGAACATTTTCAGCTCGCTTTAAGGGTTTCCCCCTTAATATCGGTCAAGCGTCTCGTCTCGTTGGAAGTAAAGAGTTAAATGCAACAAAAAAAGGAATAGCAGACGGTTCCATAGATATCGTAGTAGGTACTCATACGCTGCTTAGTAAATCAATTTCGTTTGCTAACCTTGGGTTACTTATTATAGATGAAGAGCAGCACTTTGGTGTAGCTCATAAAGAGCGATTGAAGCATCTCAAACAAGATATTCATGTATTAACATTATCTGCAACACCAATTCCACGAACACTTCAGTTAGCACTCTCTGGGGTCAGAGAACTTTCATTAATTAGTACGCCGCCTATCGACCGCTTAGCAGTTAGAACATACATCTCCCCATTCGATCCAGTGATCCTTCGTGACGCTCTTCGTCGTGAGCGCTATCGAGGCGGACAATCGTTTTATGTCGCGCCTCGTATTTCAGATTTAGATGAGATGTCTGAGTTCTTAAAAGAGTATGTTCCTGAATTACGAGTCGCTCAGGCTCATGCGCAGATACCTCCGAGTGAAATTGAACGAATAATGAATGCCTTTTATGACGGTGAATTTGATATACTAATGTCTACAGCTATAGTAGAATCTGGACTAGATGTTCCTAATGCTAATACCATGATCGTTCATCGTGCCGATATGTTTGGTCTTGGTCAACTTTATCAGCTTCGTGGTCGTGTTGGTCGTTCAAAAACTCGTGCATACGCTTATTTCACTACCCCGCCTGGTAAAAAACTTACAGATATGGCTAATAAACGACTAAAAGTTCTTCAGTCCTTGGATACGCTCGGAGCAGGTTTCTCACTTGCCAGCCATGATCTTGACTTACGTGGTGGCGGAAACCTTCTAGGTGAAGAGCAAACTGGACACATCAAAGAAGTCGGATTCGAACTTTATCAATCGATGCTTGAGGAAGCAATCCAATCACTTAAAGGTGGCGAAGGTGAGCAAGTTACAGATCATTGGTCACCGCAAATCTCAATTGGTACAACCACACTCATACCAGAGCAGTATGTATCAGATCTTCAAACACGCCTTACCCTTTATCGCCGCCTATCAGATCTTCAAACACGCGAGCAAATAGATGAATTTGCTGAAGAACTAGTTGATCGATTTGGGTCCCTAGCTCCGGAAGTAAAAAGTCTTTTAGATGTTATTGAAATCAAAGGCTATTGCCAGATAGCAGGTATCACGCAGCTAGACGCAGGCCCTAAAGGTGTTGCTATTCGCTTTCGCGATGATAAGTTTGCGAATCCGGAAGGCCTCATCAGATTTATTCAAGAGAACGTTTGGCATGCTAAGTTACAGGTCGATCATAAATTGGTTTGCACTGGAAATTGGGAGAAAAATACGGATCGAGTTAATGCTGTGCGTAATATTGCAAAAGATCTAGCGAAAATTAGCAGCTTAGACAAGTTAAAAATTTAAGCGTTATGAATTAACCCCGAATATTGGTGGATACCACAGATTATTTAAAATTAAGCTTTTTCGATTTAGGTAGTTAGATTTGTATTACTACACTTATAAAAAATAATATCCCTTAAGAAAAGTGTATTAATCTTAAACAGCTCCAATCTTTGAATGTGATATTTCCAAAAAGATTTTTTTGGCATAATTAACGTTTCATCAATTTCTAGAAATTTAATAACTGTAACGGGACCCAGGAACGAGAACCCATGCTAATTAAATTCACACATTTAGTCTTTAAGAAAGTGCTCTAAAAGGAATAACAAATACAACTTGCTTACCTAAAATACTAATTATCACTGTCGATAAATACACTTTTTTCTGAAAAAATTTTTACAACATGTAAACATATTCTGAAGAAAGCCAAAGTACCATTAGTATAGAACTAATATAATAGCTCCATTAATTGGCAGAAAGCTAAAATATTAACGGTTCTTTTTTACAGTTCTCGAAGATTTAGTGATTTCTTCAATTTGTTCATCACTGAAGCCTGCAAGTTGTCCAAGACTTGCAGCAAGATCAGGTGGTAATTTCGATAGGCTTGATATCTGCACGTCAGATCCATTTTTGTTATGAAGATCTATTTTTTCATCACTAAAAATATTACAGTTGCCAAATCCATTTGGAATCTGCTTAAATTTCTCAGAAAGTAATGAGATATCTTCTCCAACTCGATCCAGATTTGAGGAAGTCTCATCAGATTTTTTTTGCTTCGTAAAAGTAGACACACAAATTCTGTCTCCATCAGGCTCTGAAGTTTGGTCAACCATATGAGGTAAAAAGCAAGATTTGTTTGTGCTATCTATATCTTCTGTGATCTTATGCTTTTCAACAGATGACGAATTTTCATTTGGTTGAATCTCATCGTCATTATTAAGTTGGATAGACTCACTCCTTTGTACTCCATGTTCTGTGTACCAATTAATTGTGTCATAACACTTTTTTGTACTTAAAGCTGATCTCGTATGATTAGTGTAAGACATCTCGTCGGAAGACTGAACAGACAATTCACAATCTAACTCACCTTCTTCATGTAGTATATTATTTTGTTTCGGGTACTTAGATATTTCATTCTTTTCTTTGGGTACACTTTCTTCATCTAAAGCACGCTTGTAAATCTTTTGCTCTGCTTTACGTATAGTTTTAAGAATGCTTAAAACATCTGTAGCTGTCATTGATTCTCCATAATATGAACCCTGAGCATATTCACATCGAACTGAACGCAAGAAATTAGCATCCTCTAAGATATCAACACCCTGTGCAGCAACCTGTTTCCCGAGCTGATGTGTTAGCGCAATAATAGAACGGACAATATCCCCCGCAATTTTTAAGCCACTACATGAAGTAATCAAATCACAATCGATTTTTATTATGTCTACAGAAAAACGTTGTAAGTATGGAATGCAAGAATGGCCACAACCGAAATTATCCATCACAACTCGTATTCCGGACTGGTTTAATGCTTCAAGTGTTTCGATCGCACGCTCAGGATTTTCCATTAATAGTGCTTCATTGATCTCCAGCCTAAGGACACCTTCATGTATGAGGTCCCTCCCAATTATACGTCGAATCTCATGAACCAAATACTTACAAAGCAGTTTCGAGCTTTCGATATTAACACTTATGAATAATGGGGAAATTGTGCATGGAAACTCTTTTTCCCATTTCGCAACTTGATCTACAGCAGTTTTAATCAAGTATGCACTAAATTCAAAAGTTAGATCTTTTTCATCAGCGAGACGTGAAAGCTCTCTCTGACCTAAAACTCCAAGTTTTTGATGACGCCAACGTACTATAGTTTCAAAACCGGCTAATTCTTCATTCTTTAAATTTATAATAGGCTGAAACAAAACCTCTAGTCGTTTATTCCGCAGAGCAAACTGAAATTCATCAGCAAGATTAATCTTTCCATTTGACTTTCCACGCATATCAGGACGAAAGAAAGCTACCTGCTCACCAGACTCTTGCTTCGCATGTAACATTGCTATTTCTGCGTCTTTTAAAAAGGTTTCCTTACAATATTCATTGACTTCATTATTAGTGATAGCAATACCAATAGCTCCACTTGATACAAAATCTCTTCCATCAATTCGTATAGGAGTACGTATTGAGCGCTGCAGTTCACCTGCAAATCGATAAGGATCAACAATTTGCATCTTAGACGTAGTTAAAATTGCAAAGTGATCTTCGCCTAATCTTGCTAACGTGTCACTTCTTCCAAGATGTGAACGCAAACGCTTGACTAGTGTAACAGTTAAACTTTCCTTTACATTGGGACTAGGAATAACATGTAGATTTTTCTGATACATTATTGCAATGTAAAAGATTTTTAGATTTATGTTTCTCTCTTCGCTAAGTAAATTAAATAAAACATCTAATCGTTCTACAAACAATTCACGGTTTGGCAAACCAGTCAAACTATCACGACTTGCGTCATGTATGAGCCGGTCCTGAACACTTTTAATATCTGTAATATCACGCATTAAGCCAACACAACGCAACGATCTAGATTCTGATGAAGTTATATTAGCTGCGTCTATTTCAAACCAACGGTAAGAACTATCGGCCCGACGCATTCTTAAGTCTATTCTTATAATTCCGTTACCATTTTTCTGAATGAAAGCCATTTGTAAAAGTAAGCGCTCTTTGTCATCAGGATGAACATATCGCAGAAAATTAGAGACTTTGTTTGATAACTCTCCATAGCTAAGACCCAAAATCATTTCAATTGTAGGGGATACTTTAATTATCTCACGTTTGGCATTCCAATCCCAAACGGCAGCTCCTGCGCCATTACAAGCTAGATATTGTAAACTATATCCATGTGATCCAGAGACATATGACAGATCCCGAGTCGCAAATGCAAACTGTGTTACGGTAAAACCAAGTAGGACTACAACTAGTGTCAGACCAGCAACTAAGCTTGATACAACAATATCACCACTAAGCTGTCCGTTCAAAGTTGTTGTTACTCCAAATAACCAGACTAGAAATAGCAGCCAAGTTGGCACAAGTGAGAGAGCCCGGTCTTGTCCCTTTATTGCAAGAAAAATGATCACCAGGCCACCAGTAATTCCTAATCCTGCAAAAGACAACCGTGCAAATGTTGAAGCGAGACGAGGATCAATAAAAGCCACAAAAACAATTGATAATGCAGCTATAATCCAAACAAGTGCAAGCATGCGCACAAATCCATGCCAGGCCCCTAAACGTAAAAAAGTATACAAGAATATAGCAAGGCTACTCGCCATCGCCGCTTCAGTTGCAGCCCTGTGTATTGCATTATCTTCGGAATTCAGTTGTAAAAGTTTATGCCAAAAACCAAAATCAACGCAAAGATATGCAAGCACGGACCATGTTACCAATGCTGCACTTGGGAATATCATTTTGTGATTGGCAGCAAAAACAGCCGTGAGAAATACACCCAGAAGACCAGTTATGCCAAGCATTATTCCGTTAAAAAGTTGCCGATCACGGATGTAGAGTTCATATCCAACTGGTGACCACAAATCGATGTTTGCGCGGCTAGCCTCTAACTCAGCGACATAAGTTACATTTTGACCAGGTTCTATCGTGATCTGAAAAATATCTGCTACATCGTTGTCTACTTTTTGTGGGACGAATCCAACCGACGGTGTTATAGCCCGGACGCGATTTGAATCAAGATCAGGCCAAATAATACCAGATCCCGTAATGTTGTATCTAGATGCAACTAACCAACGCGTGATGGGTTTATCGGTTGGGTTACTAAGTGCAAATACATACCATATAGGATCACTGCCCTGATCTTTGGCAGGAATAGACATCAACCTACGAACGCCATCATTATCAGCCGCTGTGTTTACTCTTAAGTTATCACCTTGACCGTCAAAAATTATGGTTTTGGGAACGATAGAAATACGCTGTTGTCCTTCTTCCAAAAGAATTGCTTGCAAGTCCTTAGCATGCAGCCAGGAAGAACTAAAAAAAACGACTAGAGGTACAATAAGTACCACTAATAGCAAGTAATAAAGGTATCTGTGCCACTTCATTGCCTACCACGTCCTATGCTACAGCCATGTTCATAAAGTAAGGTAAAAGCGCGCAATCCTACAATTTCGTTTTTCTAGAGATTAAATGCGAGATAAAGAAGCAAAACAGAAATGATGACACGTGCACACAAAGCATCACTCAAAATTTTTATAGCTTCAAAAAGGAACATACTTAGTATTTTGAATAATTGTTTAAGTATTTACAGTTAAAGCTAGGATCCGCATTTAAAATTAAACTTCACTGAGTTGCACGGACACTCGAACGCACAAGGTTTTGAACGCACTTCAGATCATTAGAGACAGTTGTAAATTGTTCCCTATCCGTTAATATGTGTTTAAGTCTTTCTGGCAAATCGACGGAACGATTAGTAATTTCTTTCATGGTTTCATGAAATTTAGAGGGATGTGCTGTCGCCAGAACAATGTTAGGAGCCGCACTACAAGACTTATAGTGAGATAAAGCAGAGACGCCACAAGCTGTGTGCGGATCAAGCAGATAGCTACTGCGCTCCATAGTCTCACGAATAGTTGTAGCTACTTCATCCTCCTTAGCAGCAACAGCACTAAAATTCTGTTTCAAAACATCAAGATCAACGGCCACCTCGAAAAAACCAGACTTTTCTAAGGATACCATTTGATTTTTAACCAAGGCTGCATCACACCCTTGAACGTCAAATAGAAAACGCTCGAAATTTGATGCAATTTGTATATCCATTGATGGCGAACATGTTTTATGTACTACACGCTTCTCATAAACTCCAGTATTAATAGTACGAGGCAGTATATCATTTTCATTAGAGGCAATGATCAAATTCTCAACGCCAAGTCCCATTTTTCTCGATGCATACCCGGCAAAAATATTTCCAAAATTTCCTGTCGGCACCACAAAAGAGGTCGGCCGGCAAGGTGCGCCTAGATTAACTGCTGCATAAAAATAATATGCAATCTGGGGAACAATTCGTGCCCAGTTAATGGAGTTAACACCCGACAGTTTTACGTCCTCGCGAAACTTTCGGTCGCGAAACATTGCTTTTACTAACT
Source organism: Candidatus Tectiglobus diatomicola (assembly GCA_039583345.1). Lineage (GTDB taxonomy): Bacteria > Pseudomonadota > Alphaproteobacteria > Rhizobiales > Hyphomicrobiaceae > Tectiglobus > Tectiglobus diatomicola. The sequence goes on from JAZDSJ010000002.1 coordinate 15,352, forward strand.
CTTGACAATCATCAAATGTGCCTTCAACTTCAATAGCGTGAATGTTATCCTTATAAGGTGTTGTCATCATACGACGTTGAACATCCGAAATCCTACCTGCAGGAAAAAGTATCACAAGATCTACACAATCACTCCACTGAAAAGCTTCTGCAGCTGCCCCTCCTGTATCACCAGATGTGGCTACAATTACAGTCGCACGTTCTTCTCGCCTTAAGAGCAAATATTCCATTATGTGTGCTAAAAACTGCATAGCTATGTCTTTAAACGCTAAAGTAGGACCATGAAAAAGCTCCAAAACCCACTGGTTATTAGAAATTTGTACCAAAGGTACAACAGCGGGGTGATCAAATACTGAGTAAGACGAGACAATTATATTTTCAAGGTCTTCACGCGGAATATTTCCCCCCGTATAAGGCCAAATAATTTTCATTGCAACTTCGCAATAAGACTTGCCTGCCATATCCATAATTTCAGACGGCGAAAGGACTGGCCATTCTTCCGGCACATACAAGCCACCATCGCTCGCAAGTCCTTTCAGCAACACATCTTCAAAAGATAATATTTCGGCTTCACCTCTAGTAGAAATATATTTCACGTAACCTCTCGGGGAAATAATGAAAAAAAGTTTTACTTGTATTCATGCCTTTTTGAGATTTAATAAACGACATTTCTTGAAAGTGTATTTTTAAAATGCGATATTTCTCATACAAAACGTTTTTTTATAAGTAATATCTAGAAACTCAATGGCCAGAAAAATCTATCCCACGTAATACGATAAAAGTTTATGGAAGAGATTATTTAGGAATACTATTTAAGCTACACGCATTAACGTTGCATACAATAGACAAAAAACTACATCAGCTAATACAAAAACATGTTAAAAGCAAATCATTAACAGCATATCATAATTAAGTTTCGATTACATCTTTATAAAATGACGTTGACATTCATATTTTGTGATTATCTTTCAGGGCACCAAAGTGGATAATAATGTAATTTTGAATTACGACTATATTTGGGAGCCTAAATAGTGGCAATCCCCCAAAATATAGCCTTATAACCCTCATAAATAAGGCGTTCTCACCGGTACTAATTTAAAATATGGAGCTACAATTTGTAGCAAATAAGTTTAAGAATTGTTTCAAACTTCCCAGTTCAGAAAAACAAAGCCACTCTGAATTCCGAGCTGCAATCAAAGTGGTAGGTTAAGAAAAAACTCAATAACAAAATATGACAAATAAACTACAAAACATGTTTAGAACTCACTAAATTTTTACTAGAATTAGTCTTCAAATATTGCAAAAGATCAGAAAGTATTTAGCATTTTGTAGTAAGAAAAAGTAATTACCAGAAATTGTTGTATATTAGCTAGCTTACTAAAAGTTTCTCCACTATAAATTCTTAATTAACTTAAAATTTCGATCTCTTTACAAAGTAATTTGAGTTTAGAAACAGTTTTTATTGCAAGAGTCACGACCCTCTTGAAATTAATTCCGTAACTTTCTCACTTTTTTATAAGCCCATTACAGCACAATGTTTTACTTCACATTTGATCCGAGCTGCATTCTACTAAAAATGTATATTTAGAGATACGTCCTATTTGACCTCATTTTAATATAGTCCAATATCTAACTCACACATCGTGAGCCAGTTTTAGTGAAAAGATTTAATCCACGTTTCACTAAAGCTTATAGAATATTATTAAAAAAGTAAATTAGTGAGTATTTACGACCTTAATTATCCAACTTTAAACATGAAACGATTCAAAGTTAGTGTCTTGGGGAGTACAAATTCAAGTCATGAGTACGGTTAGCCGAACTTTGAAATGGCTTTTCGCCATTTTTCTCATAATCTTAGTTTACTGTCCGCTTACGCAACTCGCGCTTGCGCTAAAACCATTGGATGGGGAAGTTGTATCGCAACATGGAGATTGGCAGATAATATGCCGTGAGCCGCCCCCGGGATCGAAAAATAAGATTTGTGCTCTCGTGCAAAGTGTTACAGCAAAAGATCAAGATAATGTCGGCTTAACAATTTATTTTCAGAAATTCTCAAATGGCACAAACGTTCTTCGTGTCTTCGCTCCACTTCGTGTGTTACTTCCACCTGGCCTAGGTTTAAAAATTGATGGGAAAGATATTGGGCATGCACCATTCCTTCGTTGCCATACGTTTGCGTGTTATGCGCAAGTTATAGTTGATAAAAAGCTGATCGAACAATTTGTTCAGGGCAAAGTTGCAATATTTGTTATATTTCAAACCGAGGAAGCTGGTATTGGGATCCCAATCTCGTTGGATGGCTTTCAAAGCGGACTAAAAAACTTGAAATAACAGAATGTTTAACATACATAGGAAAATTCACTGCTAAACATTAAAACAAAAAAGTTTTTAAAAGCTATAACTTGACATTTTTGCGTAACCGTATGATAGCCTCTTATGTATGTTTTTATCTACGACTGTAGATGCCCAGCCTGTTAGGATTCAATAAAATGAGCACTCATACTCTGTCAACTACGGCCCGCCTTATTTCTCTATCCGAATACAGCGCACTCTTTCGCCCTATTGCATTGGTAGTGTTTGGTAGTTTACTATTAACTTTATCAGCGAAAATAAAAATTCCACTCCAGCCAATATCTATAACAATGCAGGTGTTCGTGGTACTAGCTCTAGGTTTTTGTTTAAATACCAGGCTGAGTGTATGTAGTGTTATTTTTTATCTAACACAAGGCATTTTAGGATTTCCGGTATTCGCAGATGCGCCAGAAAAAGGAGTTGGAATAGCCTACGTGCTTCAGGATACAGGAGGGTTTCTTGCGGGTTTTGTGTTTGCAGTAGTTATTGTAAGCTGGTTAACTAAGCGTGGTTATTCTCATAACATACCATCTGCAATGTTTACATCTTTAGTTGGCCTTTTTGCGATTTATACGCCTGGGATGTTCTGGCTATTAATTCATTATGGCTCTGATATTGCAATTATTTCAATTGGCCTTTTGCCAAATATAGCTTTTGACCTAATTAAGGCAGCTTTGATTGCTTTAGTAGTACCTACCTGCTTAAAAAAGCTTTCGGAATTGAATTAAAGCTAAAGCGTTTCTTTACATATAAGAAATGTTATTAAGTATATTTATAATTTACTTAAATATAAACCGTATTAAACAATTAAGTCGGCAATCATCCTTGGTGCAAAATACATATTTACTACAAAACATCTCTTACACGTGAAAAACTACAGCTTCGCAGAAAAATTGCAATTTAGATAGAAAATACTGTATCTGAAACACCTTAAGCTTTGTCGCGCTAGTAAAATTTTTTGTTTTCTATAAATACGTTTGGTATATCCTGTTAATTACTTTTTTGCATAGCATACTCCAGATCGACATTTCTGTTTACCTTTATCTGATATGCTCTGAAGTCTTTGCTCAATTGGCAATAACAGTAAAGATGTCCCCACTACATTGGAAGAATACTATGAATCTACACTGTCGCCAGAAGAAAAAATATATCCTTTTCTGTAGAATCTACTTCTAACATTTATAATTACAGATGCATAAATAGCATGATCAATCCTTTACTATCAGCTTTGCGCACGCTAGAGCTAGAAAAAAATGGTCTACAGTTACTTCATAAGCAACTCCAAGGTAACTTATCCGAGGCCTTTAAAAAAGCTGTCACGTTACTCCATAATACGTCAGGGCGCGTGTCGATAACAGGAATTGGGAAATCGGGCCATATTGGACAAAAGATTGCGGCAACATTCGCGTCTACTGGAACACCATCGTTTTTTGTGCATCCAAGTGAAGCCTCCCATGGCGATCTTGGAATGATAACTTCCGAAGATATAATACTTGCCATTTCGTGGTCTGGAGAAACTTTAGAACTTTCTAATATTCTAACCTATTCAAGACGCTTCGCCGTGCCATTAATTTCATTAACTTCAAGATCAGATTCTGCGCTAAGTCAGGCATCAGATGTGTGCTTACTTCTACCTCATGCCAAGGAGGCATGTCCACATGGGCTAGCACCTACTACATCTACGACAATGACGTTAGCGATGGGTGATTGTCTCGCGGTCGCACTTTTAGAGACAAAAGGATTTTCGGCACATGATTTCAAGAAATTTCATCCTGGTGGCTCTATCGGAGCACAATTAAGGTATCTTAGCGACGTAATGCACTCGGGTAAAAAAATGCCTTTAGTACATCAAGACACCATTATGAGCGAAGCACTTTTGATTATGACAGAAAAAAGTTTTGGATGCTTAGGCGTAACAGATAAATACGGCAATCTAGTAGGTATGATAACTGATGGCGACTTACGCCGTCATATGGGCCCCAATCTTGTAGAATCTGAAGTGCAAGATATCATGACACATAATCCTGATACGCTACCACATCACATTCTTGCCTCTGCGGCTATAGAACACATGAATTCGCGAGAACGAACACAAATGTTTATTGTACAAGAAAATAAACCGGTTGGGATTGTTCATATTCATGACCTTCTAAGAGCTGGGTTAGGTTGAAGCACTCTTGGAATTCATAATAATGGCCTATTTTCTCTTGATTTTACTCATGGAGTATACCCAGAAACATGTTTTAATTACTGACTATTGCTATTTAAATAATATTATGTAGTCTACTTAATAGTTTTTATTTATTGTTATTACTACAACATCGCAGTATTATACGATAACTACATTATAGTCCAAAAAACTTACTCTCTGACATAAAAAGTATCTAGGTCTTGTTTTAACCAGTCCTGGACTAATGTTGGCAATGTCAAAAGAGTTAGCTCTACAGTACCACAAAAATGAGAGAGGATGTATGGCGAAGGAGGAACAACTTGAGTTCCCTGGCATAGTCACTGAATTATTGCCGAACGCGACGTTTCGCGTGAAACTAGAAAATGGTCACGAAATCATTGCTCACACAGCAGGTCGAATGCGAAAAAATCGCATTCGTGTGCTAGCTGGTGATAAAGTACAAGTTGAGATGACACCTTATGACCTTACTAAAGGCCGCATTACTTACCGGTTCAAGTAAGAAAGATAGGCCGCGGCGCGAAACGCTAAGAAGCCAACGCGTTCGCGGCTTGAAGCCGTCCAAAGATAAATTTGCAAATCATTTGTTAGTTCTTGCTAGCGGCTCACCTCGTAGATTCAGTTTACTCGCCCAAATTGGTATTGAGCCAACCGCTATAAGGCCAGTGTCGATTAATGAGACTCCAAAACCTTTCGAGCTGCCACGTTCTTTAGCACAGCGCTTAGCGCGCACAAAGGCTAAAGCTACCATCCATCAAATTATGAATGACAACGAACTTGCACATGCGTATGTGCTTGCCGCAGATACTGTTGTATCCATTGGGCGACGAGTTCTTTCCAAACCGACACATATAGAAGATGCTCTTGCGTGTTTGGAATTGCTCTCTGGACGTTCCCATAGAGTTACAACAAATATTTGTTTAATTACTCCTGATGACCGGATTCGAACACGCAGTATAGAGACTCGCGTTCAGTTTCGTATCTTATCCACTAAGGATGTTGAAACATACATCGCAACTCGTGAGTGGTATGGCAAGGCTGGTGGATATGCAATACAAGGTGTGGCAGGCTGTTTTGTGCAGAAGTTGATTGGCTCTTACACCAATGTCGTTGGCTTGCCACTCACTGAGACTGCAGCACTTTTGAAAGGTGAAGGTTTACCTATCCATTACGGCTGGCTTGATGCAGCTGACGTAGAGTTGTAACTTACATCATAGCATCCCTTTTAACTTGGTATATGTATAAAAAAGTATATATCCATTTATTGAGTTAGAACTCGAAGCCTTAAGTACAGCATTGTTTAACGCATTTCACCTACACCATACGAATGTCGGCTGGCATCTTTAGTATTGCGACCAGCCGTGCAACTAAGCAGCAATTGTAATAAGCACCAGAAATCTAAGAATTATTTATTGTGCTATATTATATGGTATAGAATGCAACGCAATTTTGCAGAATCATTGCACTTTATTGTTGCCAGAAAGTTTTATCTCTAGCTTTTCAAATTTTTTCGTAAGTTCTTCATTTTCTAGCCTTGCTTTTTCCGCCATAGCTTTGACGACCTCAAATTCCTCACGCCGAACAATGTCCATTTGTGACAAAACTTTATCAGCTTGAGATCTAATCATGGTCTCCAGCTCTTTGCGTGCACCTTGTGCCGCGCCGACAGTGTCAACCATAAAACGTGCCATCTCATCAAAAAATCGTCCCGTAGTCTGTGCCATATCTAAATCCTGTATATCTTAAACTTCACCAAAGTTTATCAAGCTTAGTAGCAGAACTTAACTAAGTACTCATAAATTTGGTATCCTAAGTGTCAATTTAGTACACTATATGCCTAGTAATTACTTGACAGCATATGTCACTTGCAATCAAAATTTAATTTGATTAATACGTCAGAATATATCGAAAATAAAACGAGATTCCAAACTAATGCCGTCTATATCAATCTATCCCATCGATCCTGTAGCTTTCAGCATAGGGTTTATCGAGATTAAATGGTATGGGCTATCTTACGTAGGTGGTCTTCTTTTCGGATGGTTCTACATCAAAAATCTAGTTCATAAGAACGATATTTGGCAAAACTCAATGGGACCTTTCCCACCAAGCAAGACAGACGATTTATTGGTTTATATAACGGCCGGCGTGCTTTTAGGTGGCCGCCTTGGGTTTGTTTTTTTCTATGAACCTAGTTATTATTACTCTAATCCATGGGATATATTTGCTATTTGGCGCGGTGGAATGGCATTTCACGGAGGCTTACTAGGCTGCGGTTTGGCTATTTGGCTTTATACTTACCGCAACAGGTATAACTTACTAAGTACGATGGACGTGTGTGCTGCGACTGTTCCTATCGGTTTACTTTTTGGAAGATTAGCCAATTTTGTTAACGGTGAACTGTGGGGTCGACCAACCGATATGCCTTGGGGTATAATATTTCCTTCAGCACAAGAGTACCACAGTAATCCCCAACCTCTTACTCGTCATCCTAGTCAGCTTTATGAGGCAGCTTTTGAAGGTTTGGCTTTATTCATGATTCTACGCCTATTAAGCCACAATTACGGAGCATTACGGTCACCTGGTCTACTGACAGGCGCATTTCTTTTAGGTTATGGTATTACACGTTCATTTTGTGAACTATTCCGTGAATTTGATCCTGAACATATTTTTTCAAACTATGGCTTTACACCAGGAATAGTTTATTCAATTCCAATGATTCTGCTAGGGCTCTGGTTCATACGTTTCTCACAAACACGAATTACGGTCTAAATGACAATCAATCAGCACCAAAATTTAAGTAACACTTATCTCTCCGCCAGACGCATAACACCTCTAGCAACCCAACTGATAGAGAGCATCAAACGTAGTGGGCCAATTTCAGTAGCTCAATACGTAGAGGCATGCCTAAAAGATCCAAAGTTTGGATATTATATACACAGCTCAGCAATTGGTTCAGCCAGCGATTTTATCACCTCACCAGAAATCAGTCAGGTTTTTGGAGAATTGATTGGTGTCTGGTGCACAGTTGTCTGGAACCAGATGGGCAAACCGAAAAAGCTAAACTTGCTGGAACTAGGGCCAGGTCGTGGCACATTAATGTCTGATATAATGCGAACTTTCGCCAAAAGTACTGAATTTCAAGCTCACATCAACTTACATCTGCTCGAGTCTAATAATTTTCTCAGACGGCAGCAAGAAGACATACTTAAGAATAAAGCTCCAAGTCTGACACATTACAAAAACACCAAATCAATATGTGAGGCTGCTCTACTAACAGATGCTCCTTGGATTGTAATAGGTAACGAGTTCCTTGACACTTTTAGTGTTAATCAATTTATAGCTCAACAAAATTTTTGGCATGAACGTACAGTCAAATGTACTTCAGATAACCGACTTGAATTTGCAATTGGAAAGCCAGCAGTTCCACACTTTGATATAGATTTTAATGCATCAAGCATACCAGATGGTGAAATCCTAGAAACACTACCTGCAATAGAGACTATAATATTACCCCTTTTAAAAACTTTAATGGAAAATGCTCCATTAGCCGTACTCTTAATTGATTATGGTCATGAAAGCACAGGCTTTGGTGACACTTTACAGGCTATCCGTGCGCATAGATACGAGCATCCTCTCACATCACCTGGCCAAGCTGACTTAACAACGCAGGTAGATTTTTCACAAATCAGTCGAGTTTTACGAAGATCCGGATTGATACCACACTCTATCCTTACCCAAGCGGAGTTTCTTGGAAGACTTGGAGTAGTAGAACGGACGTCTCAACTAATGTCAAACAACCCAAAGCAAGCATCCGTACTTGAGACAGCAACCACGAGATTAATAGCTCCAAATGGCATGGGAACCAGGTTTAAAGCACTCGCACTTTCTAGTCCAAAATTACATCCACTTCCCATATTTATGCCTCTAATCATGTAATGTGGTCGATTTGACGTTCAAATACCAAATCTATTGAGTTTAAGAAGTCGCTATGATTGATTTCAAAGTCTTCAAGTCCAGTTTATTAGACAAAACAAACGGCGTTTATCACGCGTTCTTCACTCGTAAGGGTGGTGTCTCTAAGGGTGTATACGCATCTCTAAATTGTAGCTACGTGTTAGACGACAAGAATGTTGACGTTCAGGAGAATCGACGTCGCGCAGCAGCTTACCTTTATTCAACACAATCGGATATTATAACAGCGCATCAAATTCACGGTTCTGGCGTAGTAGTTGTCAATTCACATTATGGCATTAGCCACTCTGTAAAAGCTGATTCCCTTGTTACTAAAATACCAAATCTTGCTATTGGAGTTCTTACCGCTGATTGTGCTCCGGTTCTATTTGCAGACCACGAGGCAAAAATTATTGCCGCTACTCATGCGGGGTGGCGCGGCATAAAATTAGGTATTTTAGAAAAAACACTCACAACAATGGAAATACTTGGTGCCAAACGACATCGCATATGCGCCGTCATAGGACCAACAATTCACCAGCCTAATTATCAAGTAAGTTACAAATTTAAAATGGAATTTCTTCATTTAGACCCTGATAACATACGTTTTTTCTACAGCTTAATCCAAAACGGAAAAATATTATTCGATTTGCCTGGCTTATGTTACAAAATATTAAAATCAGAATCCGTAGGATTTATTGATAATTTGGGCCAATGTACTTACTCAAATGATTCGTTATTCTATTCGCATAGGCGGGCGCAGCACACTTCCGAGATTTGTTGTGGTCGCCAATTGTCAGCCATTATAATTTCACCTTAATTCTCCACAGATTTATGGTGCTCTAACTGTGTTATGTACCTATGTACACAGATTTTAAGCCATTTCTATCTGGACGTCTTCTACTGTAGTCGATAATTTAAATTAAGTGTACCGGTATATCGATTTGGCTGCAGGGTTTGTACGACGGCCTCCGGACAACAGCAGGACATTGAGAGAGGAATGTCATTGTGGCAACCAACAATGCCGCTGCAATATGGGACATACGAAATAAATTCGTACTCGCAGCTTTTTTATTATTTATTTTATTTGTAGTAGCTGGTTGCTCAACAGGCAACGAAAGCCTGCTACAAGCTTTTAGCTCACCTTTAACCAACACCTCAAGAGACTTCCAGTCTAAAAGACTCACACTAGCTCCACAAAATGGCAATATTGTAATCGCTCCTTTAATTGGGCCACCCGATGCAGTTTCTGTAAAGTTGTCAACCCAAGTCAGCACGGAACTAACAATGAGATCTATAAATGTAGTTGCGCCTTCTCAAGAGCAACTTGATATAGATCAATCAAACAATTATACTCTACGAGGATATGTTGTGGCGGCCAGTGAAGCGGTTGGTATCAAGCTCTCTTATATTTGGGACATTACTAATACATCAGGTGAGCGCGTTCATCGTATCACAGGTGAAAATATTATCAATCAAACCCCATCTAATGATCCTTGGTCCTCCGTAAGTCCACAGATTATAAGTGAAATTGCTAAATCTGCAGCAAACCGTATTTCTAAATGGTGGGCACAAAAGTCTTTGCAGCAGTCATCAAGTTCACTCGCAACTATTACTGGTACAAAAAAAATAACATTATCCGCCGATACAAAAACGGTAGCACATATCTCTTCCAAAAAAAATAATCTAGAAACGTCGAAATTGGCTATACATATACCCAAAGTAAAAGGTGCTCCAGGCGATGGTTCAACATCACTATCAAGAGCATTAAAAAGGCAATTGGAAAAAAGCGGTTTAACTTTAGTTGAGAGCCCTGGAAAAGCAGCGCATACAGTTGAAGGCAATGTCAAGCTCGGTGTAGCAGAGGCTGGTAAACAGCGGATAAAAATCGATTGGATTGTTAAAAACTCTATTGGCAAAAAAATAGGAACTGTTTCTCAAAGAAATCGAATTCCTGCTGGGTCTCTCGATAGTCAATGGGGAGCAACCGCTGACGCGGCAGCCTCAGCAGCGGCTCAAGGTATTATCCGGTTGTTACCTCAAGAGGTGAGTATCGCGCGTTCATAAACATTTATTTATAATTTAGTTTAAAATGTATCACGAAATAATCTTCGCAGAAGCCTTGGTCAAACACAAAAAACTAAAATTTGAGATTGTGATGTATCATCAGATAATATAAATTTTGTGATATAAACTAAATTATGTGCTGAGATGGCAATTGCTGATATGCATAATAAAGAACGCCACGAATTACAAAAGCTAACAAAAAAAGCAATGGTAGTGATGAAATGACTTGTGAAACCAACCCGTTGCAAATTAAGCTTGTTTCTGGAAATTCAAATCCTCCGCTTGCACGTTCAATAAGCAACTATCTCAATTTACCGCTCACAAAAACAATATGTCGGCGATTCGCTGATCTTGAAATTTTTGCTGAAATACAAGAGAATGTTCGTGGTAAAGATGTGTTTGTTTTACAAGCGACATCATTTCCAGCAAACGATAATTTGATAGAGCTTCTTATCCTGATTGATGCTCTGAAACGCGCTTCAGCTCGCAGAATAACAGCAGTAATACCATACTACGGCTATGCCCGCCAGGATCGCAAGGTTGGTGCACGAACGCCAATTTCTGCCAAACTCGTAGCTAATCTTATCGAGCGTGCAGGAGCAAATCGTATAACAACTCTTGATCTTCATGCAGGCCAGATACAAGGTTTCTTTGATATTCCAACAGATAATTTGTTTGCAGCTCCTGTTATGGTTCGAGATATCCGGGAGCGCTTTAAATTATGTGATATTTGTGTGGTTTCACCTGACGTAGGTGGCGTAGTACGAGCCAGAAGCTTGGCAAAACGTATAAAAGCTCCCATTGCCATTTGCGACAAACGTCGTAATTGTCCAGGAGAGAGTGAAGTTATGCATGTCATTGGCAATGTTAATAATAAAACATGCATTTTAATCGATGATATGGTAGATTCCGGAGGCACTTTGGTGAATGCTGCTAATGCATTACTAGAACAAGGTGCGAAGGAGGTACAAGCTTATACCACTCACGGAGTATTTTCTGGTGGAGCCTGTGAAAAAATTAAAAAGTCAAAGCTGAAATCACTAGTGGTAACTGACAGCATTGAACCCACAAAGAAAGTTTTATCTATACCTAAAATAAGGATTCTGTCTATTGCACCACTATTAGGTGAAGCAATATTTCGTACCAGTCGTGAGCAAAGTGTGTCTAGTTTATTTGACTCAAATATTTGATGTACTTTATATATAGAGTTATTTGGTTTAATGTAAAAACCACATTATGCTTCAAACAATATGTTTTATTCTTCTGTTAAATGTTGCACCTATCTACACTCACTTCTTAAAGAGTTAATACAATTCAGTCCTTAACATCTATACAATGTATAGGCTCTACACTCTAAACGTCAATCTTCTTGAAACGCAACTAATTACATTAACATACAATAATTAACATAGCCTCAGATTTTAACGACTTGTTATAATTTAAAAAAATAGGCTATTGGTATAGTTGAATAATATTTAGCAAAAAATTAAAAAGCTACAGGTGTAAATTACTTTTTCTGAGAAACAAATTTATTATGCTTAATTCCTTATTCATTTGATACGTAAACGATAATAATTAAAATCAACCCTAACAAAAAACATTTGAGTATCTACTATCGTAATAACGATGTCCGATATATTGTCCTATTTGAAGAATTCATGTTTAATCGATGCTAAATAATAATTAGTTAAGGTCCAGCTCTAGAAAGAAACATACCTCATATATACTATATCAGTATATGCTTATTTAGCTGTTCACTATTTGTAATTATATCTGAGCTTACAAAATACTACATAGTTATGAAAATATATCTACTTCAAAAGAGTAACTAAAAAACACGAAGAATTAGACTTCATCTTACCGTATTAGAAGCTATCTTTCTGTTAAGGACAGCATTATTGTAGCTATAGCGAAAGTAGTTATGATGATAGCTAAAATCAACTCTTTTGCGTTGAAGCGTGTCTTCCTACGCATATCCACCCACAACTTTTTTGTTATACATTTTCGAATTGGTGCCAGTAGAATGCGATAAATACTATTACAAACAGTGCCGCGCGACAAGTCGGCACATAAAATAAAAATTATGTTTTTAATCTATAATCCAGCTATTAATTATTATCAAATTATAATATTATTATAATATGATAAAGTGTGTTATTCCTAATTTAGGATTACTATTTTGTTATAAATAATTATGTCAAATCTCATTCTAATACTAACCTAAATAGTAGACGTAACAGTCATTAATGTAAAATTAATAACTATTTAAATTTTATGTTATATTGCTTATATCAATTTATTAGAATACTTACCTATTTAGATATTCTCTCAGGACATTTGAAATGTTTTAGAAGAATTTACCATCTACGCACCTTCTAACATGAACGTTTTAATAGTTTCAAATTGAGTATCCTCATGAATCTAATGAATTTAACTCAATGCATTATAGTAAAACTAGAAGTCAAATAGCGATTAAATTTATAACTAGACTTTCGAATTAGTATTACAAAGATCTGGTTTAGAAGTATTCGCTGTAATGAACTTTAGATATGATAGGCTCTCAAAGAGGCAGTTACGCACCGCTTTTATAAAAAACTACAGTCGTATAAGTGATATGATGTGAAGTAGGTTAGTTCATCTAGTACCAATCATCACCCTAGTTTGGCACAAAAAAATTATCCCGCAACTTATATTTACAACTCTGCTTATTTCTAAAATTGATCATTCCCACCCGGTATAGCCTATCAACATGGCACCAAAATTCTTACTGTAAAGCTATTACATTCCGTGTATTTTTAATTTCTATAGTTTGTAGAGTAAATTTGACCCCCAATCATAATTTTAAAGAAGGTGCTTAACCCAGCGTCAAGAGTGAATTCAATAATTGCATGTACGGTTGTAAATACTTTAATGTTTATCCTCTCAAAATAATAATACCAAATAGCCTAAGCGTCTAAATAGTTATATGGGACAATAAATAATATTATTTGTTCTATTTTTGTTCTTATTTTTTTGTATTCTGCTATATTAAAAATATGACTTACAGAACAAAACAATCCTCTTCCCATACTCTACGCTGGCTATTTTTCGATTTGGATAGTTATTTTGCAAGCGTAGAGCAACAAGATAATCCTCATCTTCGCGGTAAAAAAATCGTTATTGTGCCTAGTATGACAGATGCAACTTGCGCTATTGCAGCAAGTTATGAGGCTAAAGCACATGGCATTACGACAGGCACTAAGATATACGACGCAAAAAGGATTTGCCCTGATCTCATCTGCGTGCTTGCTCGCCACGATGTTTATGTAGCATATCATGAGCGTATTTTTAGTGAAGTGAATCGACATCTACCAATTGATAAACGCTGTTCAATTGATGAGGGTGCTTGCCGCCTTATGCGCAATGAATGCGATCATAATCAAGCTATAACAATAGCTAAGAAGATCAAACAAGGTCTTAAAAAAAATATTGGCCCTGCCATTAGCTGCTCAATTGGTATCGCACAAAACATGTTTTTAGCGAAAATTGCCAGTAATTTACAAAAGCCGGATGGCCTAGTTGTGCTATCGCCAAATAATTATAGAAACAGATTATTTGCAATGAATCTAGATGAGTTTTCAGGCATTGGTACAAATATAAAATTTCGTTTAAATCAAGCTGGCATTTATTCTGTTGCGCAGCTTTGGTATGCTGATCCAAAGCTTATACGAAAAATATGGGGTAGTGTAGCTGGTGAAGTGTTTTGGTACCGACTGCACGGCTACGACATTACGGATGGACCAACAAAGAAGCGTATAGTAGGTCATAGCCGAGTTCTTGACCCTGCTTTACGCCAAAGTGATAAAGCCTATTTAGTTGCGAAGCAATTAACATTAAAAGCCTGCACGAGGCTAAGACGATATAATCTGTGTGCTCGGAAGTTTTCCGTGTCGATAAGCACCATAGGACAAAGGAAAAACCCTGGACTGAAATGGTCTAAAGAAACATCGTTTGTAGCCTCACAAGATAGTTTCATTGTACTTAAAACCCTGGGGCGGTTATGGAACCAAATGCAGAAGGATACACTCAAAGCATCATTGTTAAAGGTATCTGTAGCCTTACATGACCTACACGAGCAGCAAGAAACAACGCTAGATTTATTTGACAGCCCTGAAAGTTGTCAACGTAAAAGGCATCACGTGTGCTTATCTTACGCTATAGATGCGCTAAACAAGCGCTTCGGTGCTCAAACCGTAACAATGGGTCTGTATCCCAAAACAACTGCAGGGTATGTCGGAACCAAGATTGCTTTTTCGCGCGTACCTGAAAAGGATGAATTCCTATAATGATAAAGATCAGATCCATGAAAGCGGTTTCATAAATACTCGAAACTAATATCACCTAAATAACCTGATTCTTATGTTCAATATTCCTCGAGAGTCAAGTTTTTAACACGTGAAGACATATGAAATAATCTACAGTCTAGTATTTATAGCACTCAATAATTCTTTACGAGCACACTGCAAGTAATTCTTACTAAGGCCAGTTGATAAAATCATTGAGTATCACAAGGCTTAGATATGCTTTACTATGCTAATATACAAACTACAAAAGCTGGAAAACTACGAGAGAATGACTGAGTGGTGATACGTGAGAAGCAACCTATTTAAAATTATTTCAATTCAGCTTCGATGGCTTTTATCAGCCGGGATGATGAAGGTTTAGTTGTAGAGTGAAAAAAATTAACCAATTCTCCTTTTCTACTTATTAAATATTTGTGGAAATTCCATTTAGGTGCACCTGCCAACCCGAATCTCGAGCGTGCTAATTTATAAAATGGATGTGCATCTTTACCTTTTACATTATATTTCATAGTAATTGGAAAAGTAACCCCGTAGTTTCTTTTACAGAAAGTAGAAATTTCTTCAGAAGTGCCTGGTTCTTGAGAGCCGAAGTCGTTACTAGGTACTCCTATAACCATAAACCCCTGACTTCTAAAATTTTGAAAAAGTTTCTCAAGTCCGTCGTACTGTCCAGTGAAGCCACATTTAGATGCAGTATTAACAATTAAAATCACCTTACCTTTTAGGTCGTCCAAGCTAATAGGTTTACCAGTCAGTAAAGGCTGGAAGACAAAACTATTAGTAGGCATCTTTGTATGTGCTGTCTTTGAAAATAAAGCCATTATAACCCCAAGTAATAATCTGAAATAAATGCGATTATTCATTAAGTTTTACCCGCTTGTTTTCACAAATCACGAAGGTCATAAAAGAGTTAGCCGATGACAGGTTTCATAATTGGAAAATGATATTTTGCGTTTAGAGACCACTACAGTTAAATTTTTAGTGTAATTTTTAAAAGAATTATGACTGTTTGTGCCATGGCCACATTCTGATAGACATAACGCATAAACTCGTTGTCGTAATCACGCAGCAAAATCCAAATAAAGCTGTTTGAATGAACTCTTCTTACCTTGAACCATTTTGTTTCCCAAGGCCATAGATCCCAGCAAAAACCAAAGTGACCCAAGCCAACATGATTGTAACTCCACCAACTGGCGTCACACTTAAAAGTAGTGGAATGCCTAGCCATACTGAAAGATAGATACTAAAACTAAAAAGTATTGTACCAATAAGGAAAAGTAAACTACTAAGTTTAATAACATAAGCTGCAAGTGATGTACTTCCATTCAACATAGATAATCCTATTGCCGTTACTACAACAGCATGCACCTGATTATATCGTACAGCCGTCATTAAGAAACGAAAATGCTCTGCACTTATGTTTTCTCTTAGACTATGTTCTGCAAATGCGCCAAAAACTACAGAAATAAGCCCTAGTGTCGCTCCAGATGCTAAGATCATGCTATTACTCCATAGTAAAAGAATATACATTAATGTGTTTCTTGACTTTGATTAATCTAGCATTGTATGTAATACAAAGTATTTCATACAATTCATATGATCATAATTCAATCCTTCAAAGGTTGACATATTTCACAAATGAATGCTCTTCTTCCGTTGATTTCGAGACGATGGACACTACATCCACATGTCGGGCAATTTGTTTTTCCAAATATATTGACCCGTTCGCCATATCTGCTGCTTGAACGCGTGCCATCCATTACCGTTATGATAGCGTTTTGTTCCACTCCGATCTTAAGAAGCTTTTTTGCATCTTGCCAAAGCGCCTCAAGATTTTCTCTACCTATTTGTTTACCTTGAATATTCGGGTGAATGCGGGCTCGCCATAATAGTTCGGTTCTATAAATATTCCCTATTCCTGCAATTACAGATTGGTCCATCAACAATCGACCAATAGGAGCGCGGCTTTTGTCAATTCTATCTATGGCGCGTACCGCATCCGCATCATCGCGTAATACATCAGGCCCAATACGACCAATAAGATGATCAAGTCCAGTGCGATTTATTATCGTACATATGGTAGGCCCGTTTACATCTACATAATGTGTACTGCTGACAAGGCGTACTCTGACAGCACCTTTGGGTGATCTGAGCGGCAATTTACAACTGTGAATATGGCCAAATAGACCGAGATGTATGTGCAGCCACCGTGAACCTTCAAATCCGATCACGATGTGCTTGCCGTAAGCTTCTACAGATTGACAATGAAGCCCATCTAAGGTTGCAGCCTCGCGGCTAAAGCGGCCTTGAGGAGACATTACATATACGGGTTGCTCAACGAGAACCTGACTTAAATCTCTTGCAGCCCTATGAATAGTGTGGCCCTCCGGCATTTCTCAATTACACCATAAAGCAATAATAACTTTACACCAAATTTGATTATATTGTAAAAGCAACAGAACCCTTTCATAAGATTTAATCATTGAAGATCCGTAAGTTTTCTATTCTGCAATAGCTTATAGTCAAATCGATATGTACTATTAACAGTATTTCTTATTAAATCTTTAAAGTTTTAAATTGAGAAAATATGAGAAAGATAAATCCGATTATCTAAGCTTCCTGATAAATCCTACAAAATTCAACTAAAGATCAACGAACTTTCTTATCAGTAATGCAAGAACATTTCTCAAGACTATATCTATTTTTTGATCCAAAACAAATAACATGTAATAAAATTAACTCTCCTCTCATTTGGAAAATCTTATCTTAACTTAGGGGCTTGCTGCACGTTTTAGACGATCGTTAATAGCAACTCCAATACCGTAATTTGGAATTGGCATTACGGCGATGCATTGAGAGTTGGTTGCATCAAGATTACGCAGTGCTGCAAATAGGTTAGATGCAGCTTCCATAAGATCACCAGATGAACTAAGGTTAATAATTGGCCCAGTATGTCTGGGCACCTCTGGTCCAAATGCGAGAAAAGCTTCTTCTGGTTTTGGTTCTAATATATTAAGACGAACAGAACATCGTGGAGCATAGTGACTTATCAGCTGTCCCGGAGAAATTGGTCGTGGATAAACTTTACTTCCGAAGGTTTTATTTATTCGACCAGTAAAAATCTTAACATCGTCAAGTGCTATACAGCCATGACGTAAAATAGTTATCATATTTTCGGACGTATCAATAATAGTTGATTCCAATCCGTGCTTTGATGGGCCTGCATCTAAAACAATCGATACTTTATTACCGAAATCAGAAATAACATGCTCTGCAGTAGTTGCACTTATATGTCCTGAGATATTTGCCGAAGGCGCAGCTATTGGGCATCCTGCAGTTTCAATCAACTTACATGCAACAGGGTGCGTCGGAATTCTAATGGCTACCGTTTTCAGCCCATTAACTACCACGTCCGAAATCATACTACCGTTAACCATGGGTAAAACTAGCGTCATTGGCCCTGGCCAGAAAGCATCCGCAAGTTTTTCTGCAAGAGAATTAAATGAAGCTACTTTTTTAGCCTCTATCATATTTGCAACATGAACGATTAACGGATTAAAACGCGGGCGCCCTTTCGTTGTAAATATTTTTAAGACTGCAGTCGAATTTGTAGCATCTGCTCCAAGACCATAGACAGTTTCTGTGGGAAATCCCACAAGTTCACCATTGCAAATAGCTTCTGCCGCAGCAGATATATTTTTTTGTATTGCCTCCAAAGTCGCCATCGTTTCACCTAAATTATTGCAGTTTTTAAGATAAAGAACTAATTCATGAAATATTTTTCATTCGTCAGACCATATTAAAGTTGCCATGTACTATATTCACTTAAGAAATGTAATACCTAGCATAATTTTTAAAAGCCGGAAGATGCATAAGTAATGACCTACGAAGTATCCGTTTATACAATTACATAATACTAAATTAAGTAATTGATCTCCAAACATTAGATATATAACTGGGTCTATGACGGCATTGATACTGAGACTATTAGTCATCTTATGAAGCAAGCTGGACAATTTTCTTTAGAGGTTTTTGAACCCTTAAACTGACACAGAGATACAGTTGGTATTGAGTTTAAAGACGGTAATGTTGAAATGCCAAAAGGATGGAAGAACACTTACAAGCAATTTTGTAAAGGTGGTTAGAAAGAGACCAATATAGCTTTCAGCCTCTTCCCACTTCTTACTCAAAGTGTGAGAATATCAATAGAGCAGGTGATACAGAGGCACTTTAAAAACTATATCTACCGAAGATAGATAGAGAACTGCTGCTAACTTTGCTCTTCTGACACAAGTAGCTTAGGCTTTTTTGCGAGTGTTGCTGTTGAAGTAATTTCAATTGGGATCTAAGTACATGGCTGAGTCGGTTATATCAAAAAAGCTGGTATTGCCCAATTTTACTGTGGTGCTAGTATTTTACCTATTTATGAGGGTACAAACGGTATTCAGGTAATAGATTTATTAAAAGAAAAATACCTCTCAATGTAAAATAGGGTATTGAGGTCTATATTCACGGTTGAAGTTTTTTACAGATCAAATAAAGGCATTAAATCATAAGGAATTGACTTGTTTAGATTAAGACTTAAAGAAGCTTTTCTAACATTTTCTGAAGCTTCGAAAGATATAATCAATCAATTAAAGAATAATAAGCAGGCCCCTCCGAGAAACGAGTCAGTGTTTGCGATTATTTGGTTTAACTGCAAGTGGAATTTATCTCGCACAAAAATCTTTATTTGTCGTGCAGAAATATAAAAGCCTCGGAAAGCTATCGTTACAAGAGCCAACGTATTAAACGTAGTTAGTCTGTAATTTCTATCTTTTAAGGATCCGAAGTTACGACTTTTGTTAGTACTAGCATATGCCTTAAGATTAAATAATACGTAGTGAGGATTTACTAAATCTCAATTCTACCTCTTAGAATACCGTACTCCCAAAAATGTAATTTTCCACTCAACAAAAATATTTAAAGACTATTAATATAGCTATTTTAAATACTTTTAAAGTCGATAATTAAATTTTCGCTCTGATAATCTATAAAGTTATATTTCTAGCTAAAAAAGTACAAAATTAAATCCTTATTCGTTTGTAATACTATCTAGAAAACTGAACTGGCAAAGCGAAAGAAATTCGTGCTTACTATTTCAATAAAGTCTAAATAAACTACCCTGCTTAACGTATGACATTCTCAAGCGATGCGTGCTTAGCAGTTGCTCTAATTAGAGAGTACAATTTTTATACCAGATACAAACACGCACATCTAATCAATGAAGGGTTATTGTGTATGATAGAGATACTATTAAAGATTACAGATCTAGTAGTAAAGCGAAGTGATTGTATCGTTTTAAATAATGTCAACGTCGAAATTACTTCCGGCGAAGCTGTAATCGTTACTGGCCCCAACGGTGTTGGCAAAACAACACTGTTGCGGGCAATTGCTGGATATATTCCAATTGTATCCGGATCTATATTGATGAAAGGCATAGATCCTCAGGTCGAAATTTCGGAACGGTTGCACTATATCGGACATCATAATGCTCTGATGCATGCGCTATCAGTACGTGAAAACCTCAAGTTTTGGGCCGAATTTCTTGATGAAGAATATCATAAGTGTGGAAATAAAAACTCCCGCACAATATCAACTGACTCAGTGGAGACAGCACTTGAATTTTTCCGTCTTGATAAATTAGCTGAACAGCCAGTAGCCTATCTTTCTGCAGGGCAAAAACGACGCGCAGCCTTAGCACGTCTTATGGTTGCATATAGACCGTTATGGCTACTTGATGAACCAACAGTAGCCCTTGATAATGAGAGTGTTAAAACTTTGACTAGCCTTGCAAACACACATCTTCGTAATGGCGGGCTTATCCTAGCTGCAACGCATTTCCCGTTGCTATTTGAAATGTCTAATGAAATAGAGCTTCTTTGGCCCGATAAAGATACAGACGATGCATTCACTTCTGGAGAGGAGATAAAATGAGAAGTTTCAGCATTTTATTACTGCGTGACATCCGTGTAGCATTTCGAGAAGGCGAAGCAATCGGTACGGCAATTGGGTTCTATTTAATAGTTGTAGCGCTAGTACCTATTGCTGTTGGGCCTGACCCAAAGCTCCTGAGCAAGATTGCACCTGGGATTCTATGGGTAGCACTTCTATTATCAGCCCTACTTTCATTGAAGCGAATTTTTAAAACAGATTTCGAAGATGGTACTCTGGAGATAATAGCAACATCAAGTTTACCACTTGAACTAACTACCGCAGCTAAGAGCTTGGCGCACTGGTTGACCACTAGTTTGCCTCTAGTTCTTTTCACACCGCTCGCCGGGACTATATATGATCTGGATACCATAACTTGCCTTGTACTTATACTTACTATGTTAGTTGGAACGCTGGCAATCAGTTTTTTAGGAAGTATCGCCGCGGCACTCACTTTGCAGACACGGCAAGGTGGTGTTTTAGTTGCTATCATAGTATTACCGCTTTATTTGCCAACATTGATTTACGGGACAGTCACAGTTTCTATCACATCGATGCCACCTGGCGACCCATGGCCATCGTTTTTACTACTATGTTCTTTATCCTTAGCATCGTTAGCGATCGGACCGTGGGCATCTGCTGCGGCATTGAGACACCAATTGCAATAGAAGTTGCCTTAGTTTTGAGAAAATTCTCATATAGATTGGGGTGTGATAAATAGCTAAATAATTAGTACACATTAAAATCGGATTAAAATGAAAAAACAAAATCTAATGCAAAAAATTGCTAATCCAAAGTTCTTCATGGCATTAACTGATAAACTATTGCCCGTAATTACATTTCTAGCAATAGGCATAGTTGCTATCGGCATGTATTTAGCTTTTTTTGTCGCCCCTGTGGATTATCAGCAAGGCCATACAGTCAAAATTATGTTTTTACATGTGCCAAGCGCCTGGCTTGGCATGATGGGGTATGCGCTAATGGCAATCTCTAGTCTAAGCTATTTAGTGTTTCATCATCCTCTAGCCGATGTGTCTGCCAGATCATGTGCTATTGTAGGTGCTGTTTTCACCTTGCTAGCTTTGATCACAGGAGCTTTATGGGGTAAACCAATGTGGGGAACATACTGGGTGTGGGATGCGCGACTTACTTCTGTGCTGATATTATTCTTTTTATACCTTGGTATTATAGCTTTACGAAGTTCCATCGATGATGAAGCTCTTGCAAGTAAACAGGCAGCTATAATGGCAATTATAGGTGTTGCAATCTTGCCATTTATTAAAATCTCCGTTGAAGGTTTAAATATACCATGGCTTGGATTAAATCTACCCAGTTGGAATACACTACACCAACCTCCTAGTGTTCTACGTTCTGGTGGGCCAACTATACATTCATCGATTTTAGTTCCATTGCTAATTAATGCATTGGGTTTTACCTTAATGTTTTTTGCTTTGCACTTGAAAGCAATGCGCAATGAAATCTTAAGACGCAAAATAAAGTCTTTAAAGTTAGCAGAGATAGCACGAATCCGATCATATGAATCTACGATTGCAAATTTTTAGTATCGAGTTATTTCTTTTAAAGTAATATTAACTTGAGGATAATTCTGAAATGTCAAACCTAGGGAAGCATGCTGTATTTATTTGGGGATCGTATGTAATAGCATTTGTTATTCTTGCTGTATTAATTATCTGGCTCGTTTCTACAGGTAGGGCTTATGCAGCACGTCTTGATGATTTCAAAACACGTGGTATAACACGTCGAAACAGAAACAATAATCAGGTTGAGAAGTAATGCTTCCTCACAAGGGTACTCCTTCTAAGATTAAAGTGTGTAGTTTCCGTAATTTCGCAAAGCTTATTTTACCACTTGTAATATTTTTAAGCTTAACAATATTTTTCGGATATTCTCTTAAAAACACTAATCATACAAAGTTACCATCTGTACTAATAGGAAGACCTATACCTGACTACGATTTTTTGCCAATGGATGGTTTAAACAGAGATGGTGCTCCAGTTCGTGGCTTTGTTCAATCTAATCGTAATCATGATGCTCCAATGGTGATTAACTTCTTTGCGTCTTGGTGTGCTCCTTGTATCCAGGAACATTCTGTGCTCAAAAAACTGAAGAAACAAACCGGTATACGCATGATTGGTATTAACTACAAAGACCGACCTGACGATGGATTACATTTCTTAACCCGATTTGGAAATCCGTTTGATGAGGTAGGGAGAGACGATAACGGACGAGGCTCACTTGAGTGGGGTGTTTATGGAATTCCTGAAACTTTCATTGTAAACAAACAGGGTCGCATTATCTACAGACATGTAGGACCGATTGATAAGATCCAATTGCAAAACAAGATAGTGCCTATGATTAATGAGTTGTTGAGATAGTATGATAAATACATATAAGTTTATTTAGCGTATAGCTCAGCTCGTAGAGATGAGATCTAGGTCGCCATTATTTATAATGGTAAATGATCACCATTAAGATAAGAATACAATCTCATATATGAATTTTTATCTAAACCGATCAATCTTTTCCATCGGAGGTAGAAGAATACCACATCCGAGTGAAGATAAAGAAAATTTGTTAAAATTAATAGCCCTTTGGATGAAGCTTTAAATAATTATGTATTGTTATATTTAAACATGAAAAAAGCGGATCTCTATTAAGCAAAGCTGACTTGCCCTTATTAAAACGGACAAAGAAATAGAAAGAAACAAAACATCACACTGCATCTATGACAATAGCAGTCAGGATATTTCCTAAAAATCTATACAACATTTATCGAAAATGCAGCATTGAAAACAATATATTACATTTTAAACTTTGATCTTATCATGATAAAGTTTTGATTAAACGTTACTTTTTTCTATCATAAGAGATGATATGGCAGAATCACCTATTTATAAAATTACATTGCAGAATATCATATTCTGCAAATCATATCTTAATCCTTAACTTAGAAATAATTCTCACCAATTAACTACCCCTAAAAGCACTCCTTATATAAGTGAAAATGAAAGACTTACAAAGTTTCTCTACGCAGAATACGTTTACACTGATGCAACATAATATAAATACCCATTATGGGTTGGGGAGGAATAGTTTTGCTTGAGGTTTAATAAATTAGTCAAGGTTAATAGTCTTGCAAGAATATGGTAGTATTACTTTTCTAATATTAATTGGTTCGATAAGTCCTTTTTCAAGTTATTACAACACGTATTAAAGCTTTGTTTTTGGCTTTAGATAGTTTAGATTTTAGCAATTCCTGAATTTCAATAAATTAGGTTAATTTAAGCTAGTTTTCATAAAGTGATTATATTAAATTAAGCTCGACCTTAATTTCTAAGAGATGTATATCAAACACAAAATACCAGAATTGATGTAGATACATGTCATTTAAGTTTTAAAAAGCTGTGTCTACACAAACTTTTAGTGTCGGACATTTTTTTGACTTTATATTATGAAGTTTCGCTAAAATATAATTGACTGCGTTGCAGTTACTGGATTCTATAGTCAATAGATCAGTTGATATTTATCCTTGCAGGCCAATTTCCATATTGAAGAAAGATGTAAGGTCACATAATATTATTATTAGCTCAAACAACCCCCGCAATATAAAATGAAAGTCCATATAAATGCGTCCGTCAAAACGAAATCCTGACGAACTACGCAGCGTTTCGCTCGAGCGTGCAATTTCCATTCACGCTGAGGGGTCATGCTTTATAAAAATTGGAAATACTCAGGTCCTGTGCACAGCCAGTCTTGAAGAGCGTGTACCTAATTGGCTAAAAGGACAAGGTCGAGGTTGGCTAACAGCAGAGTATGGTATGTTGCCAAGATCAACACATCATCGTATGCGCAGAGAAATCTCTCAAGGTAAACCATCAGGTAGAACTCAAGAAATTCAAAGACTCATAGGTCGATCATTGCGTTCTGCACTTGATCTTGAGAAGCTAGGTGAACGTCAAATTTTAGTAGATTGCGACGTCATCCAAGCTGATGGTGGCACACGCACAGCAGCCATTACTGGAGCTTGGGTCGCTCTTAATGATTGCATTAATTGGATGAAAGAGCGAAACATGCTCGGATCCGATGTCCTAAAATATAATATCGCAGCTGTATCAGCAGGCATTTATAATGGTATGTGCATACTTGATCTTGACTACGCAGAAGACTCAGCAGCTCAAGCCGATGCAAATTTTGTTATGACAGGTGATGGAAGTATTGTAGAAGTACAGGGTACAGCAGAAGGAGAACCCTTTAAGCAAGAATGTTTCAACACACTTACAGAACTTGCGCGTAAAGGTATTAATGAACTCATTTCTCTACAGAAACTGTCGATATAGTATCGTTACTTATTTCATATGCGTCAGATTAATTTGTCTAAGTGAAAAATCTTTATAGAAAGGATCATTGAGGTTTTATGACTACCTACCTTTTGCGCGAAGGTGATAACGTAGTGATCGCTAGTCACAACAGCAATAAGATTTGTGAAATAAAAGCTTTACTAGAACCTTACAACATCTCGGCAACGTCAGCACATGAGCTTGGTCTTGCCGAGCCCTTAGAGACCGGAAAAACATTTCGTGAAAATGCGGCAATCAAATCACGCTCGGCACAGATTGCTACAGGATTACCATCATTAGCAGATGATTCAGGGCTTGAAGTTAATGATTTAAATGGCTTTCCCGGTGTGTATTCCTCAGATTGGGGCGGACCTAATAGAGATTTTGTTAGTGCCATGCAACGTGTTAAAGATGAGTTAGTTATGAAAGGGTGCTGGCCAAGCGAGGGCCCTGTTGCTTGCTTCAGCACAACACTTTCCTTTTCCTGGACAGACGGCTCAATCAAGTTCTTTGTAGGTAAAGTCTATGGACGTTTGGTATGGCCACCTCGTGGCACTTCAGGTTTCGGTTACGATCCTATGTTTAAGCCTGATGGTTACAATAAAACATTCGCTGAAATGAATCGTGAAGAAAAAAGTGGTTTGAATACTAGATGCAACACCGCACTTTCCCATCGCGCGCGTGCCTTGGAACTTTTTATTAATGATTGTGTCTCCAAAGTTCGCACTTTCTAAAACTTTAGGTTTTGGTATTTATGTGCACTGGCCATTCTGTGAAACAAAGTGCCCTTACTGTGATTTTAATAGCTATACATACAATGGTAAAATTGATGAGGCGGAAGTTCTCTCTGGTTACGTAAAAGAAATATCATATCTTAGATACTTAACCGGTCCCAGATCCGTGACCAGTATTTTTATTGGTGGCGGTACACCATCTCTGATGTTACCTAGTACAATTGAAGCATTGCTGAGAACTATACAGCAAGCTTGGCATGTTGAAACATGGGCGGAGATTACATTAGAAGCCAATCCATCAAGCGTGGAATTAAATCGTTTTCACGCTTACCGTTCAGCCGGAATTAATAGGCTGTCACTTGGAGTTCAAGCTCTAAATGATGTAGACTTAAAAAAGCTAGGGCGATTACACACAGCTCACCAAGCTATGACAAGTATTGATATCGCTGCAAGTACTTTTCCTAAGTTTTCTTTCGATTTAATTTACTCTCGTCAAGACCAGAACTTGAATGACTGGTATAGCGAACTTTCACTTGCACTTTCATTTTACAGCCAGCATCTATCAATTTATCAACTTACTATCGAGGAGAACACACTGTTCGCTGAAAAGCATCGTACTGAAAAGCTACGAATTCCTGGGCCGGAACTTGCTGATGATCTCTATGAGTTGACACAGCAAATGACTACTAATGCAGGCATGCCAGGATATGAAATTTCAAATCACGCTGTGCCCGGTCAGGAAAGCCAGCACAATCTTTTATATTGGCGTTATGGAGAGTATGCTGGCGTTGGCCCTGGCGCACATGGGCGTATAATTTTAAATGGCCGTCGTTTTGCACTATTCAATGAGCACCGACCTGTGCAGTGGCTTGCTAAGATAATTGAAAATGGAAATGCACTTGTTGAATTTTCTGAACTCAGTCAAAGTGAACAAGCCGATGAATTAATACTTATGGGATTAAGGATAACAGAAGGTATTAATCTTGAGCGTCTTGCCTGTATTGGGGGTGTAAAGCCAAAAAACCGAAAAGTTTTAGAACTTATCAAACAAAATGCTTTGATTTACTCACCTAACTTAAAAGCACTTCGAGCAACAAAACGTGGACGTCTCATTTTAAATAAACTAGTTTTGGAACTTGCAACTTCTCTAGAGACATTATGAAGGCCTTGTGTTGAAATTAACGCCACGTTTATAACGATTTAAAACTACATTAACAAATGGTTTAGGTTTCCAAAAAAAATAGATAAGAACTGAATCACCTCAAATATAATTTGAAACAACGCTTTACTAATGGAATAAAACTTTGTTGATCAAAATATGTGCCTATAAATTTCTGACGTATTGCCTATGTGTTTAATTGCAAACATCAGATCTACCTTAAGGTCGAATTATGATAGGACTATCAGTATTGCAAGCCATAAATATGCATCTCTGATTTTGTTTGTTGTAGCATTCGCGGAAAGCTCGTTCTTTCCTTTACCGCCACATGCTATTCTTATACCTATGGTGCTAGCTAAAAGGACCCACGCGTGGAAGTTTGCCGCAATCGCAACTATTGCATCTGTTCTAGGCGGTCTTATAGGTTATCTAGTTGGCTATACATTCTTTGACAAGATAGGTAAATACGTTCTGGATATCTACGACGTAGCCGAAAAATTTGACACATTTCGTAATAATTATAACTATTATGGCGCATGGATTGTGTTTTTTGCGGGCGTTACGCCTTTTCCTTATAAAGTTGTAACTATAGCAAGTGGTGCAATGCAGCTTAATTTAGTTGTATTCTTAGTTGCAAGCTTGGTGTCACGTGGTTTGGTATTCTTCTCTATTTGTTGCCTTCTCTATATTTACGGCCAATCGATCAGAGGCTTCATGGAAAGACGTCTAGGTTTTGTAACTGCAGTTTTCTTAACTCTGATTTTCGCAGGTTTATTTTTGTTAAATATTGGATTCTTTAAAACCATGTTTGAATTCTAGGACAAAAAATAGGAGCTGCTTCATAGATGGCATTATCAACGTCAGAAATCGCAGATCAGGCCGCTTACAAATGGGGTGCTGTATCTTTTTTTACTGCTACGGCGATCATTATATCAGCTTTTGCATTCGAGCATATTGGTGGATATGAACCATGCGAATTATGTCTTCAGCAACGTTATAGCTACTATATCGGCGTACCTACATCGCTTATTGCTTTAATTCTCATAGGTCTAGAAAAGCATAAAGTTGCAGCTGCGTTATTTTTTTTAGTTTCACTAATTTTTCTAGCCAATGTCGTGCTTAGTTCATATCATGCTGGATTTGAGTGGGGCTTTTGGGATGGTCCGGAAACGTGTAGACTTCGTCATCTAGAGCCTCTGATAAATCCTGATAAAGGAATACTTTCGTTTCTAGAGGACATACGAGAATCAGCCTGTGGTTTTGCTACGTGGAGATATTTAGGACTGTCTTTTGCCGGCTGGAACGCAATATTTTGTATTGCACTTACGATTAGCTGTATTAAAACTACTTATTGCATCAAACGAATGATAAGAATCAGGTAATACTTTGAATGCAAAAGCAGATTTTTCGATGCCCTCCTCAAGCTTTTTTGAAGACTTTAATCTGCTATGCATGGCGTTTAAAAAAGTTAAGTATTAGGACAGCCTTATTTTTAGAAAAATAATCAAAACAGAAATTTCTGAATAATCATATTACTTATGAAATTGAATTGTAGTGATAGTCGTAAAAATGTATTTTCCATTTTAGAACAAAATTAATTCTTTTGAATATAAAAAAATCGATGGTGTCTGTATTTTTTTATTGAGTTATGTAATAGACAAGTAACAATTATGCATTAACATATACATGAAAGAAGATCTTTACCTCTCGGCCTGGACTCTTTTTTGAATGAATATAGCAGCTGAACTTTAACCTGGGAATGTTTGATTACATTGCTGAAACTTTTTGGTATTACTATTAAAGAATATCAAAATTCTAATGCTCTATTACACCGCATTGCCTTAGTACAGGCTCTAAATATATACCTCTGAGAAAAATCCAAAACGATTATTACTATCGTTCTTTGACATGCTTTTAATAAAGAAGTAAAGCCCTCTGCTCGTAAGTCACAAAAGTATACTTTTCTTTGAAAACTAGTTATTTAGTATTATGCTCGGTTACGAGTATCGATCTAGTAAATTTTCTGAAATTGGCTCCTACAAAAATAAATTTAATTAAAATCAATGTCAAAAAACTAAGTGATAAAATTCCAGTGCTAAATCTGAGAGCTCAGATTTTGATAACGTAGATGCCTTGCATATTAATAGCACACGTCTCGCTTTTTGATCACAAATACAAGAAATTCTTCTTTGTCATTACGCTGCAATTATATTCTGTTTTATCTACAGCCACCTCAGTTTCTGACTTCAATTACTACGCGGAGGAATATATCGGTATGAAACAGTCTCAGCGAAAAAATTCTAGAAATCAGGTTTCTTCCGATCTAAAGAAAACATCAAAAAACTCGATGGCTAGTAAGTCTAAAAATTATACTGCTGCCGATATTGAAGTTCTTGAGGGTCTAGAACCTGTACGTCGACGTCCCGGCATGTATATAGGTGGAACTGATGAAAAAGCGCTACACCATCTCTTTGCTGAAGTTATTGATAATGCAATGGATGAAGCCGTGGCCGGGCACGCAACTTGGATTAATGTCCATTTAGATAGTAACGGCTATCTTACAGTCTGCGACAATGGCCGAGGAATACCGATCGATCCTCACCCCAAATTCAAAAATAAATCAGCACTGGAAGTTATAATGACTACATTACATTCCGGAGGAAAATTTAATGGAAAAGCTTACAACACGTCGGGTGGGTTGCACGGTGTTGGCGTTTCCGTCGTTAACGCGCTTTCGGAAGTTCTCAAGGTTGAGGTTATACGCGATCAGCAGATTTACCGGATGGTTTTTAATCGGGGAATACCAGACGGTAAGCTAAAAAAAGTGGGTTCAACTATAGATCAATGCGGAACCAAAGTGCAGTTTCTGCCAGATACTACTATCTTTCACAATGACGCAAAATTCAAACCAGCTCGTATAATGAGAATGGCACGCTCAAAGGCTTACCTGTTCGGAGGAGTTGAAATTCGCTGGTCATGTACTCCAAAATTGATTACCGATGATACACCTACAGAGGCTATATTCCATTTCCCAGGTGGCCTAAGTGATTATTTGAAAGCATCAATAAACGGTAGGATTACTGTTACCGAGGATCTATTTCACGGCCGCATTGAAAAAGAAGGCGGTCATGGTTCAATTGAATGGGCAATTTCTTGGATAATTAATAATGATAGTTTTATACACTCCTATTGTAACACTATTCCAACACCAGATGGTGGCACTCACGAGTTAGGCCTGCGCACAGCTCTTTCGCGTGGCTTAAGAGCTTATGGCGAATTAGTTGGTAATAAAAAAGCGAATCAGATTATAGGCGATGATGTGATCGGAACCGCAGCTTGTATGCTATCCGTTTTCATCCGTGAACCAGAGTTTCAGGGACAGACCAAAAATAAGCTTTCTAGCCAGGAAGCTGCTCGCATAGTTGAAACAAGTGTTCGCGACTCATTTGACCATTGGCTTGCAGATTCGCCTCAGCGAGCTAATAAGCTTCTTGAATGGACTATTGAACAAGTTGAAGATCGCTTACGAAGACGACGCGAGCGTGATATTTCAAGGCAAACGGCAACTCGTAAGTTGCGCCTTCCTGGAAAGTTGGTCGATTGCTCTTCAAATTCTAAAATCGGTACGGAAATCTTCATAGTTGAAGGTGATTCAGCAGGTGGCTCTGCAAAACAAGCGCGCAATCCTAAAACACAGGCTGTACTGCCGCTACGTGGTAAAATTTTAAATGTAGCGAATGCCTCATCGCAAAAGTTAAGCCAAAACCAAATGCTCTCGGATTTAACCAAGTCACTTGGCTGCGGAATCGGTAATTGTTTCAAAGTTGAAGAACTCAGATACGAGCGTGTAATTATCATGACAGATGCAGACGTCGACGGTGCCCACATCGCATCTCTCCTTATTACATTTTTTTATCAACAAATGCCAGATTTGATAACGTTTGGACATGTATATATTGCTGTACCGCCACTTTATAAGTTGGCACAGGGCAATAAAGTGTATTATGCACGCGATGATGATGAACGCGAAAAATTGCTAAAATCAAATTTATTTAAAGCTAATCAAAAAATTGAAATTAGCCGCTTCAAGGGGCTTGGTGAAATGAATGCATCCCAGTTAAAGGAGACCACTATGCACCCCACAAATCGTACTTTACTCAAAATTGAAATCAACACTGAAAAATTGATTGAAATAGGAAATTCTGTCAACGAACTTATGGGTTCAAAGCCAGAAGCCCGTTTTCGCTTCATTCAAGATAGGGCAGCTTTTGCGAAAGATCTGGATATTTGAAGCGTTTATCATGAAATACATCATTAGCAGTTTTACTGAAATACAATGTAATCAAATTTACTGAGAGCCTATTTAAACTCGCAAGGCTTTATCTAGGTAAGTGAAACTTTTTAGTTTACAAAATTAGATATTTAAATATCTATCTAATTTTAAACTTTCTATAACGAAGTTTAACTTCAAGTTAATAAGTAAAGCTTGCAAATATCTTTTAGCTAGGTATGGAAGTAGAAGTCTGAGTAAAATATTCTGGAAAGTACGAAATTATATTCTCACTGACCAACTACAAAACAATCAATATTAATTTTCTTTAAATAGGAACATATGCTCTCTGCTTCATAAGAACTATACCCTAAAAATCTAGCGCGATAAATATTACGTTTTCCTAACTTTGATTGAGATGTATAGGAATAGAGACCAGCTAGGCAGCTATTGGCTTTGGATAAAGCCTTGGCAAGCTGTCTGTTTGCATCATGCA
Source organism: Candidatus Tectiglobus diatomicola (assembly GCA_039583345.1). Taxonomy (GTDB): domain Bacteria; phylum Pseudomonadota; class Alphaproteobacteria; order Rhizobiales; family Hyphomicrobiaceae; genus Tectiglobus; species Tectiglobus diatomicola. Next base: position 47,242 of record JAZDSJ010000002.1, read on the forward strand.
GAGTCCCAAAAGCCCCGACCTGAATTTTTATCTGCTCCATTTTACTGCCTTGTACTGCTTTAATATAGTCCTTGCACGTGAAATTTATGCGATTTTTATTTCTAATGTAATCGCCGTATAGATATCCAGGACTTTGTAAATTAACATCTTTAATTGTTTGTGTACTATAACTCAGAGCTTTTAGTTTGTAGATTAATGATTTCATTGATCTGACGAATTTTCTCTCAGTAAAATCTATGTCAGAGTTTGACCTTAGGCTTTTGTATTGAGAATATCGCGTATGTGACTGGCGAGTGACTACTGTAGCTCCTAAAGGTAAGTACCTTGTGAGCAATTTGCGCATTTTATAATCACGATTATACCCTGTCTCTTCTCCCATCACAACAGCCACGAGACTGCGTTCTTTATCACGTAAAGATGTAACAAGGTTAAAACCGGAAGCGCGGATGTAGCCTGTTTTGATGCCATCAACGCCTTGGTATCTTCCGAGTAACGTATTATGATTATGATATGTTTTTCCATTATGGTAAAATGTACGTGTACTGAAAAAGTGATAGTAATTCGGAAAGTGATCACTAATTCTAAGGGCTAATTGACTCATGTCGTACGCAGTTGTGACCTGATTACTATTTGGAAGCCCCGAAGCGTTACGAAATGTAGTTTTTGTCATACCTAATTGTCGTGCCTTTCGTGTCATCTGAACAGCGAACTTATGTTCACTTCCTGACATATGTTCGGCAACAGCAACAGCGACGTCATTAGCCGATTTCACTACTAAAGCCTTAATTGCCTGACGTACTGAAATTTGGTGACCAGGACTGAGACCTATTTTTGATGGCGGACTGCTGGAGGCATTTTTAGAAGCAACTATAATTGTATTGAACGTCAGTTTTCTATCTTCTAAGGCTTCAAAAATGAGATATAAAGTCATAATTTTAGTCAGCGAGGCTGGATAGAGCAATTGGTCTGCTCTATGAAAATGCATTGTTTCGCCCGTGTTAGCATCAACAACAAGAGCGGCACGCTTTCCAGCTGTATTTCCTGCGACAGTAAATTTACACAAGCAATTTAACAAAATAAAACATGCGCCTACTATTAAAATTAGTAGTTCTTTTGCCAAACCAGCTATTACAGCCCACATTTCGATGTAATTAAGTTTTTTTATTTTTGACGCAGTAATACTCGATACATTCTGAGTGCGGCATATTTTCATGGACTGTCCGTATATTTCAGCAAAACTTTTATCATGGACTTCAAGCAGCTTTTTCTTATAGGTAGGAAACTGGATTTAACGTACTGATGTGTGAGTTACAAATTCCAATATTATTGATATTATTATTAGTGTAACTAAGAGTTATAATAAGGTTAAATTATTAAAAGTTATTTTTTTTTCTCGTGCGATTTATCAAAACACAGGTGTCACTCAAAGTAACTTTGCGTCACAACATATTAAATTAGCACTCACTTTTGCAGTCTAATATATTGTTTTAGGACAACAGTGGTGGACTTTTAGTCTTCAGGGTAGGAATTATAAAATTACAGAAAATTTAGAAATATAGATGTCTTCGGCGCTTCATAGGTTGTGAAAAGCTCTCAGTTATACTACGTGATTATATATGTCTCTCTTAGCAGCCTATAGAGTATTGACCTCGACAAAACAAAATTGCAGTGACTGAATAATTGAAGGAGATTGCTCTGATGGCATCTAATGAAGATAAAAATGATGACATAGACAACGAGAGACAAAGTGGCGTTGTTACAAAAACGCGTCACAAGACTAAGAAACCAAGCCTTTATAAAGTTTTACTTCTAAATGATGATTACACCCCGATGGAATTTGTTATTCAAGTTCTTGAAAAATACTTCAACAAAGGGCATGAAGACGCAACGAGAATTATGTTGCAAGTTCACCAACAGGGAATTGGAATGTGCGGCGTATATACTTATGAAGTTGCTGAAACAAAAGTCACACAAGTTATAGATTTTTCACGCCAGAACAGCCACCCTTTGCAGTGTACAATGGAGAGAGAGTAATCTATCGTGCCATCATTTTCACAAAGTCTTGAAAACACTCTTCATCGCGCGTTGCAGCATGCCAACGAGCGCAACCACGAATACGCGACTCTTGAGCATCTTCTGCTTTCGTTAATTGATGATCGCGATGCACACAGTGTACTTAGAGCCTGCGCAGTCAATACTGATGTTCTTCGTCAAAATTTATGTAGCTATATTGATGAAGACTTTACGGATTTAGAAGTGGAGGGTGTATCAGAAGCCAAACCAACAACTGCATTCCAACGTGTAATTCATCGTGCTGTTGTCCATGTGCAATCGTCTGGTCGTGAAGAAGTAAGTGGTGCTAACGTACTTGTAGCAATTTTTGCTGAACGTGAGAGCCACGCAGCATATTTTCTTCAAAAGCAAGAAATGACCCGTTTTGACGCAGTGCAATACATTAGTCATGGTATTGCAAAAAACTCATTAATGTCAGATTCAAAGTCGGCGAATGGAATTGAAGATGACAGAATTAATCAGGAAAGCACAAGTAAGAAATCTTCTAGTGCTCTAAGCACGTATTGTGTGAATCTAAATGAAAAGGCAAACATAGATAAAATTGATCCGTTAATAGGACGTGAACAAGAGGTGTCACGCACTATTCAGATACTTTGCCGTCGTCGAAAAAACAATCCTCTTTTTGTTGGCGAACCTGGTGTTGGAAAAACTGCGATTGCCGAGGGACTTGCTCGAAGAATTGTTAAACGAGAAGTTCCAGAAGTGCTTCATGAGAGTACTATTTTCACACTTGATATGGGCGTACTGCTTGCCGGCACACGTTACCGTGGTGATTTTGAAGAACGTCTAAAAGCCGTAATGAGAGATATTGAGAAATTAGAAGGTGCTATCCTTTTTATCGACGAAATTCATACTATTATTGGTGCCGGAGCAACATCAGGTGGAGCTATGGATGCTTCAAATCTGTTAAAGCCAGCATTACAATCAGGTTCTATTCGTTGCATAGGGTCTACTACATATAAAGAATATCGTCAGCACTTTGAGAAAGATCGTGCTTTAGTTCGCAGATTTCAAAAGATCGATGTCAATGAGCCTTCAGTAGATGATGCAATTCAAATTCTAAGCGGTTTGAAACCATATTTTGAAGATTACCATAAACTTAAATATTCAGACGAAGCCATCAAGGCAGCAGTTGAACTATCGGCAAAATACATTAGCGATAGTAAATTACCAGATAAGGCTATTGACGTAATTGATGAAACAGGTGCATCTCAGATGCTATTACAGACTTCAGAGCGTAAGAAATGCATTAACGTTAAGGATATTGAAGCAACAATTTCAATAATGGCGAGAATCCCACCTAAAACCGTATCTAAATCAGATGCAGAGCTTTTGTCTAATCTTGAGCGTGATATGAAGCGTTTAGTTTTTGGTCAAGATACAGCCATAGAGATGATATCTTCTGCTATTAAGCTTGCACGTGCTGGGTTACGTGATGCCGAAAAACCAACTGGTTGCTATTTATTTACGGGGCCTACTGGCGTTGGCAAAACCGAGCTTGCAAAACAATTAGCTTCCTTAATGGGTGTTGAACTCCTCCGTTTTGACATGTCTGAATATATGGAAAAGCATACTATTTCAAGGCTAATCGGCGCTCCACCAGGTTATGTAGGTTTCGATCAGGGTGGCTTACTTACAGATAGCATAGATCAACATCCTTACTCTGTGCTTCTGATGGATGAGATGGAAAAAGCCCATCCGGATCTCTTCAACATATTGTTACAGATAATGGATCATGGTAAGTTAACAGATCATAACGGTAAAAAAGTAGATTTTCGTAATGTTGTACTGATTATGACATCTAATGCCGGTGCCTCTGATATGTCCAGACCGCCTATGGGATTCAACCGTACCCGACGCGAAGGTGAAGACACTGATGCGGTTAATAAGACTTTTTCTCCTGAATTCCGTAACCGTTTAGATGCCATAGTGCCATTTTCTAATTTGCCACCGGAAGTAATTAAAAAAGTCGTAGAAAAGTTCATTTTTCAACTTGAAGCGCAACTCGCAGATCGCGGTGTAACGATTGAATTAACGAACGAAGCAAACAAATGGTTAGTTGATAAGGGATATGACGAAAAGTATGGCGCACGTCCAATGGCCAGAATCATTCAGGAACATATAAAGAAACCGCTAGCAGAAGAACTGTTGTTTGGTAAATTAGAAAATGGCGGTGCTGTTAAGGTGTTCGTCGAAAACAAGAACAATAAAGAAGTACTAGGCTTTGAACTTTTTCCTCTAGATTTGAAAACACAAACTAAGCATACGGAAAATAATTTAGAAAATTGCAATGAAGTACATAAAGAAAAGGTTTTAGTTGAAGTCACACCTCGTGAGGACTTTGCGAACTCTAAAGATGACAACCTTTGCAAAGAGAGATCCCAAATAACTAGGCCACTGGTTCCGCAGAAGAAAAAAGAGGATTAATATATGTATCCAATTAATATAGACACGTTATTTACAATTTATCAAAGGAGTTATCTTTACTATTGATTTTTAGGTTATCATTAACTCATGTGAATTAGCAGATTTATAAGGATTAACATTAGATAAATTAAAATTAATTATACCTCAGTTTAAAAGTTAAGGTACTTTTAAAACGGTCTTGCATGAAGCTGGAAGTTCATGCATTGTAATCCAATGGCGCTTGCGTTTAGAAGTATTCTCAGTTTCAAACTTTCTTAATTTTAGCTTCAATCTTGCTCTTAGCCATGCATACCACCTATCTATCTCTGCCCCACATCCATCTTTAGCTTCAGGCTCTTTCTGTGGCTTACATTCATTAGAGCCTGGAGGACAACGCAGTCTGATGTGAAAATGAAAATAATGACCACGTACAGGGCGAACTTTTGACAGCCATGCTTTATCACTTCCAGCAGTTCTACAAAGCTCTCTTTTAATTGCTGGATGAACAAGAACGCGTTGAACCTCCTTAAAAGATGCCGCACGCTTAATAAGTTTGGAATGCGAATTTGTCCATATAGTGTGATCAACCGAAAGATGATCTTTTGTAATCAGTTGTTTGGCTGGAAATTTCTCTCGTTCTTTCTTAGATAAGCGTCGGTTAGGCATAGGTATCAACCATATATCAACATCAAGTCCGTTTTGATGACTATTATGGCTTGGCCACATCGGTCCACCTCTTGGCATAGATAAATCTCCAACAAGCAGGCCATTCCAGCCATCATTTGTCTTCGCAGAGACTGCTAACTTTTTAACCAATCTTACTGTAAGTGGATGTGCCCAATAACGATTTCTTGACAACCGCATAGCTTGCCAAGAAGGCCCGCTCTCCTCAAGCTTTTGAGCACCAGCTAAACAACCGCGAGTATATGAACCCAACGCTGCAGGTTGTAGTGATGCTGCAATTTGGGGAATTCGAAATAAGTCTGTAGCTCTCAAATGAGAAGATTTAGTTACACGCAGATCCATGGCTGAAGGCTTAGGAGATGGCAACAAAGGTCTGGCCCAAACAGGATGGGAAACCAGAATAAAAAAAATTATCATGCCAAGATAAAAAGAACGCATAACACTCTCGATATTAGTTGCCCAAATGTTTACTTTTACCACTTAATAAAATACATAAAATAAATAGTAAAAGTTCAATACAGATAAATACTCTTGTTTATTTTGATCTGGATCATGTAAGTGTGCCAATTAAAAAATTTCGATTATACGACAATACTAACAATCACTAAGCATGAAAATAGCAAGTTCTTAAAATTTTAAAGAAGTTGTACCTGCGCATACATATATAGCATAAAGCTGGATGTTTAATGCATTTCAATGTTGGTTAACCAAAGCCATAAGGTTATTTTATCTAAGGTTCCATAGTTCATTATAAAAAAATAATATTTAAGATATAAATATCTCACTCTATTCATAATTAAACAAAAAATTGTTAGGGCCAAATAAATAAAGGTTAATTAACATGCGTCTAATTAAATATCACTGCTTATTTGAACAAAAGCAAAATCTTTGAGGTCGAGTTTAGCTTTTAAATTAAGAAAATGTATTAAGTTTTTAGATATTCGAACAGAAACGACCTTTTATTACCGTGTAATGTAATTTTCAAGAATTAGATCTCATAACATTCTATTCTTCTAGATATTTTAGTAACTATAAAACTACTCGTATTTGAAAAAGTCGTTAATATAGATGTCTCTAAGTAAGTTAAGTTGTAAATTTAAAATTATTCAGTAAAAACCAATGCTGTTTATTATTTTACTCTTGTTTAATAGGCAAAACTTATTCTTTACTAGCCCATGCCATCATGCAACTGATAGAGTATATGACAGAGCATATTTTTACTTACAAATGTAATAAAAAGTACATCTGTTTCCATATAATAAATAGTTACATTAAATCAGCTTTGAAGAATTATCACTCAGTATGCAAGTGCTTATTTGTGTTTACATGATATAAACTTTGATAAATTAAAATGATATATTCTACACTAACAATAGAACCTAATAAGACTAAGTCCTATTAATTTTGTAATATATGTCATATCTAGAAACGATAACATTTTTTCATATTATGCAGCTATTTAAGTGCTAAATTTCTACTATTATGCCATCCGAGAAGTCTTTAGTAATAGTCCAACTTAAATAACTTGATGGCACCATCTTTTTTAGTGTACACGACACTAGTACTGCATTGACAACTCAATCAAGGAGATTCACCTGTGCCGTTTTCTCTTCCTAATCTACCCTATTCCTATGACGCACTTAATCCGTACATGTCTCAAGAAACGCTAGAATTCCATCACGATATGCATCATAATGCGTATGTCTTAGCTGGCAACAAAATTATTGAGGGAAGCGATTATGATGGCTTGAGTTTGACGGAAATTGTGAAGAAAGCATACGCTGAGAAACATAATTCTCTAATCAACCAAGCTGGTCAGCATTATAATCACATGCATTTCTGGAATTGGATGAAGCCTAATGGAGGCGGCAAGAAAATGCCTGGAAAAGTTGAAGCGCTCGTAACTTCTTATGGAGGCTATGACAAGGTTCGTGAAGAATTCATTCAAGCTGGTATAACACAATTCGGATCAGGATGGGCATGGCTGTCTATTCGTAATGGTGAGTTAGAGATAGTTAAAACACCTAACGGTGAAAACCCACTTATGTACAAGGCTCAACCAATTCTGGGCTGTGATGTGTGGGAACATAGCTACTATATAGACTATCGCAATGCCCGCCCAAAGTATTTGGAAGCCTTTTTTGATAATCTCATTAACTGGGATTATGTCGAGTCTATGTGTGAGTTAGTTATATAGTATCTTTTCAAGCACAATGAAGATCCCACAAGCGTGTTAAAAATAGAAGTGAATTATCATACCGAACAAAACCCTGAAGCAACTGGGGTCTTTATTGTAGAAAAGCTGAACAATAGCTTGTGCATTTAGCGAAGCTTACTTAGTTACAAACTAAAAAAATTTGACTAGATTTATGTTGCAATTACATAATCTCAAAGAGTGCAAAGGCACATATAGTTTTACGTCAAGTATTATTAATCCCCAACAAAATTTAATACGAATTACTCAAGATCAAGTGATGATTTATAGGTGAGTTTAGTAGTGACAAAGTCAATAGGATCGGAACAATATTATTTATCAAAATATTCGTATTAAGCTTTTGAAGAAACTTAGAACCAATATACGAATTCTGTAGCTCAACATCATTTTAAGTATAAATAAACCAGAGGTTAAAAACTCCATATTGACTAGCTTGATATTATAAGTGGTTATGGCACTTTCAAGTACTTTCTTTTGCGAAACTTAGACACTTGAAATAACTATATAGTGGTGCAACGTATAAAAAATAAACTTTATTGCTTAAAAAGAGGTGCATTCAGCTCTTTTTAGCTTTAAAAGCGCAATTTTGCGAATTATATCTCTGAAAACTTTTTAAACTGTACATTTAGTTAACAACCTACACAAATTTCGATCATAATCTACTATGTCCTTTGTTAGGACTATAAGAAGCAACACACAACACCTAATTAATGCGCATTTAATGCGAAACTTTATGACAAACTATCTATAACCACAGACCTAATAGTTAACAAATGAAGTAGCCCTTCAATAGCCAATTTATAAACAATTTCCTTTTTTCATAGTTCTGTAGTGGCTTTAATAAAAAGCAAATTATAAGATAATCCAAAATTTTATTTTTATGTTACTATTAATACTTATAGTATTTAGTAATCTTATAGGAACCTACTCTCTATTTTTAGTTCGATACTCTTATTATGGTAAGGTCTGGCCTTCAGTAGTATAAAAAGGTTGTAGATACGATGATAGATAACGTTCAGGTTAGTATTGAGGTTACAGACACAATTAACAGTATATCCCCCGAACTCTGGGATGCTTGCGCTAATCCTAAGGAAATCAGCTGTAATCCATTCATTTCTCATGCTTTTCTAAAGGCACTAGAGGATAGTCAATCCGTTCATCCTAAGACGGGTTGGCAACCACAGCATCTTATTTTAAAGAAACCAGGTTGTGTAATTGAAGCATGTATGCCGCTTTACGCTAAATCCCACAGTAAAGGCGAATATGTTTTTGATCATAGTTGGGCAGATGCGTTCGAAAAGGCTGGCGGCCAGTACTATCCAAAACTTGTATCAGCCGTACCGTTCACACCTGTTACAGGCAGGCGATTCCTTGTGCGACCTGAAAGCAACTGTATTGAACGCGAAAAATATCTTATGGAAGGAGCAATTAAGCTTGCCAGGAGTTATAACTTATCATCTTTTCATATTAACTTTCTTTCTAGGAGAGAGTGGGTTCATGCCAATGAGGCTGGCTTCCTCAAGCGGATAGATCAACAATTTCATTGGCAAAATAAAGGATATATCTCATTTGAAGATTTCCTTTCTGAATTAGCATCTCGTAAACGCAAAATAATTCGCAAAGAACGTATCCAGGCATTACAAAACGGTATAGATATCGAGTGGATAAGCGGAGAAGACATTACTGAGTCGCATTGGGATTCTATGTACGTTTTTTATAAGGATACTAATAAACGTAAATGGGGAAGCCCGTATCTGAATCGTAATTTTTTTTCTCTTCTTGGTGCGGGTCTAGCTAATAGATGCCTGCTCATAATGGCTTCAAGAAATGGAAGCTATGTTGCTGGAGCGCTCAATATGATCGGTGATGATTGTCTCTATGGGCGTTATTGGGGAGGAATTGAGCTCCATCCTTGCCTACATTTTGAAATTTGTTATTATCAAGCTATCGATTATGCTATACAGCACAAGTTGCAGTATGTGGAGGCGGGAGCGCAAGGCACGCATAAGTTAGCTCGCGGCTATCTGCCAACTCCGACATATTCTGCACACTATATTACGCACCCAGATTTTCGACGAGCTATTGCATCATATTTAGTAAACGAAAAAAAATATGTGAAGCAATCACATAAAGCTTTACTAGAACTTACACCATATCGTGATCTCAATATAGAAATTCCGTGATGAACAATGAAGTTAATTAAATATGGTATGTTAAAATTCCTGCTGGAAATTGAGCTTGTTTATATCCCTCTATTTAAGAAACTTTCAAAGTGATTAAGTCTTTAAAATCTATGTTATACTAAATATATCCTGTACAAAATAAATTTGTATAAACCATATTCTATTCAGCACCCCAAAATTAAAGTAATAAATAATTCCACAAACATCCACATGCAGTGCAGATATGGTTCTTATTCATATTTTCTTAGGTCTCGCAATGAATTACGATGATAATAACACCTTCGCGAAAATATTACGTAATGATTTACCATCTGAACGTGTTTACGAAGATGAATATACACTCGCGATCATGGATATCATGCCACGTTCCAACGGTCACGTTCTTGTTTTACCAAAAACTCCAGTGCGCAATATGCTAGACATTACACCACAAGCCTTATGCCACTGCATAACAACTGTAAAAAAAATTGGGCATGCCGTAATTAAAGCATTCGATGCAGACGGGCTTACAATACAACAATTCAATGAGACTGCCGGTGGACAAGTTGTGTTTCACCTTCACTATCATGTGTTGCCACGTTACAATAATGTTGAGCTAATTTCGCATGTCTCGCATGTAGCCGACAGTTTGGTAATTAAGGCAAATGCTGAAAAAATTCGAAACTCTCTTAACTTAGTGTCGTTTGAAAATAAACTCATGACATAGATTATGACTTGCTGAATTTTCACACTAGAGACAAGGCGCTCATACAGCTGGGGGTATTTAAACTGTACCAGTAGACAATATCTGTGTGGTGCATTAAAGTATAGTTTTTAAATAAACGTGTGTATAAATATTGCGATCCTAAATACCTTCAGCAACAGATTTAACTTTAAAAATTAAGAAGTACTTTGACTTTTTTAACGATTACCGTTCAATACCGCCATTTATATATTATATGCTTAGCCAAATATTAACAAAGTACGTACGCATTAGAAAATTCTACCTCCATTAAGTTATAGGATGGAATCAAAATAAAGGTTTTAAAAATTTATTATAGTGACAGCTGCGGCTATTACATTAGGTTCATTGTCTTGACAAAAATTTGCAGATCTAACTTTAGTTAGCAAACAAGAACATAGATAAAAAGACTCACCTGAGGGATGAAAAAAGTTCTGGGGAAAGGCAAGTTGATTGGAGTTTGTTAACCACCGTTACTGTTATGTCTGTTGCGTTTATAATATAAGTAATATAATGACGCAATAAGCTAAGTCTGAGTGATAAATTATTTTAATAATTTTCTACAAAATATTTAATACCCTCTAATTATTATAAATATATCCAAAATTTAATTTATTTCAATTTAGTAATTAATAGCATAATACACACAATGTTTAAAAGGAATAGACATGACCATTCAGGTAACGGGAAAAAATATAGAAGTAGGAGATGCTCTGAAGAACTACCTCATAGATCGGACTCGTTGTGTTCTTGATAAGTATATTGGCCTGGAAATATCAGGGCATATAAGAGTAGCTAAAAAACACGGAAAATTCCAAACAAACTGCTCCATTAGGCTTAGAACCGGACTTCTGCTCGAGGCCCAGGGCGAGGCTTCAGATGCATATGCTAGTGCTGATAATGCTTTAGAACGCCTTGACAAAAGAGTGCGGAGATATAAGCGTCGCCTTAAAGATCATCACTCTAAATTCGCCCGAGACTCTTTTCAATCTCAAACTCACACCGCTCCAGACTACGTTGTGCAACCGTCTGAGGAGGATTCTGAAGAAGAGAACCCATCAAATGAACCTCTTATTATTGCAGAAATGAAGAGACAAATTCAGCTGATCAACGTGAGCGAAGCAGTTATGCAGTTAGATTTAACAGAGGAGACTTTTTTAGTATTCCGTAACGTGACGAATAATGCAATTAACATTGTTTATAGGCGTGACGATAATAACATCGGATGGATTGATCCAGTCGAAAATTAAATTCAGAAAATATAAAAAGATTTCTTTTTAGAAGGAACTTTAATCCTATGGATCTTGGCGATCTAATTTCATATGACCATATAATAATGCCCTTAGAAGCAGGTACTAAGAAGCAGTGTCTGCAAGAACTGGCAAAAAAAGCAGAAGAATTAAGCAACATTTCACAGCGAGCTATTTTTGAGACCCTTTTGCAGCGAGAGCGTCTTGGTTCAACAGGTTTGGGCAAGGGTATAGCCGTACCACATGTTAAATTTAAAGACTTCGATCACATTACTTGTATATTTGCCCGGCTTAACAAGCCAGTCGACTTTGAAGCTCTCGACAATGTGCCTGTTGATCTTATATTTTTATTACTCGCACCAGGACATGCTAGCGGTGATCATTTAAAAGCTTTAGCTCGAATTTCACGTCTATTACGAGAGCCTGATATATGCAGATGCTTAAGATCATCTACTAACATCCAGGATATTGTTGAAGTTTTAACACAGCCCTCTGCTGCATTCCGTGCTGCATGACCATTCTTTGGTCATGTGGCTAAATTAGTGCTATCTAATTATAATAATTGATTTAATTTTGAACAATTTGAATTATCAAATTACATGTAGGCCTATAAGGCCTGCAATGCCGAAAATTATGCGCCACAAAGCAAATAACTTAAAGCCACGGCGACTTACATAATCAAGAAGATATCTGACAACAATTAGGGCAGTAAAAAATGAAACAATTAAGCCGATGGATATGCTAAAAACTGCGTCTGAATTTAAAACATTCCAATTCTTATATAAATCATAAGTAAATGCTCCTACCATCGTTGGCATCGCTAAAAAGAAACTGAACTCAGCTGCGGAACGCTTATCTGAACCCATTATTAGGGCACCTACTATAGTTGCTCCTGAACGTGATACGCCAGGAACCATAGCTAGGCACTGAAAGATACCAATCTTAAAAGATAGCCACGGCGTAAAATTCATAACATCTTTGTATACAGGAGTAAATTTCATCCAATCCACAATAAATAAAATTATACCACCTAAAATTAACGATATACAAATCAACTCAGGCTGATGAAATAAGATAGATTTAATGTAAGAATGTGCAAATATTCCAATAATAACTGCGGGTAAAAATGCCAAGAGTATATTTAATAAAAATCGTCTTTTAACAGAATCATGTGAAAAGTTGACTGAAAGATCTATAATTTTAGAGGAGTAAACAAATAGTAATGCTAGAATAGCACCAAGCTGAATAAGTACTTCAAAAGTTTTCCCGGGAGAACTAAAGCATAGAAATTGACCTATTAGCAACAAGTGTCCCGTAGAGGAAACCGGTATGAACTCAGTCAGCCCTTCTATAAAAGCAAGAAGAATTACTTGCCATATCACCATACTTCACATCCTATGACCTTAAAGTGAACGAAACGCTCTTATCTTAAGTGCTTGTAAGATTAGTACGGATTAGCAATAAAAGCTATTCTATTGGTAACAAAGTTAATTATAACAAATTTAAAAGCACGAAGGTTTTATGACACAGAACTAGCTTTAAACCTAACTCTGTTACATAAGATCAGAAACTAATATACTCTAAACTGAACTTATCGGTTTTCATCCTTTTATTCTTGTAAAATTATTAAGCAGAACCAGAGTATGCTACATACTTTTGAAACTTTTAGTAGTACCTATTTCAGAACTAAAGACGATTCTAATACAGATGGCCGTATTTGATAGACTTAAATTCAAGAGTATCCTCTAAAATAGAAAAAGGATCTCAACTTTTCTATCCTCAATTATCTTTATCTAATGCACTACCGAATCATTCATTTGTCCCAATATGAAACCTAAGAATCTATTATTTTGAGAGGGTGATCAATGACACCGAAGCAGCCTATAGATTAATACTCTTTTAAGCAGTACAGTCACATTAATCAATTCGTGTATACAAATAATAATGCTTAAGAAGTCTTCCCACGTGCTCTCTCACGTTTCCTTCGCTCATTAGGATCAAGCCAGCGTTTTCTAAGGCGGATATTGTGTGGAGTTACTTCAAGCAATTCATCATCCTGTATATAACTCATTGCTCCCTCTAAAGATAATATCATCGGTGGAATTAGAGAGAGTGCATCATCTTTTCCAGAAGCCCTTACATTAGTAAGTTTTTTATTTTCAATTACATTAACAACAAGATCATTATCTCTATTATGTTGACCGACGATCATGCCTTCATAAACCTTTGTTTGTGGGGTAACCATTATAGGACCTCGATCTTGCAGGTAGAATAATGAGTAAGCTGTTGCCTGACCCATCGCATTAGAAATCAAAACTCCATTGCGCCTACCTATTATATCACCTTTGAACGGTGCATAAGAATGGAAAATTCTGTTCATAATACCTGTTCCACGCGTAGTAGTCAGCAATTCTGACTGATACCCTATAAGTCCGCGTGTTGGTATCAAAAATACACACCTCTGTCGTCCGCCACCAGAAGAGCGCATTTCTGTGAGATCACCCCTGCGTTCTGATAAGCCTTTAACAACTGCTCCTGAATATTCTTCATCAACATCAACGATGACCTCTTCAAGCGGTTCTAGGCGCTGGCCATCATTTTCAGTTTTAAAAACTACTCGAGGCCGAGAAACTGTAAGCTCGAATCCTTCACGACGCATAGTTTCAATCAATATACCCAGTTGAAGCTCACCGCGACCTGATACTTCAAAGGCATCTTTATCCTCGGTCTCAGAAATTCGAATTGCTATATTACGTTCAGCTTCCTTTAAAAGGCGATCGCGTATAACTCGAGATTGAACCTTATCTCCTTCTTTACCAACAAATGGTCCATCATTAATACGAAACAACATACTCAAGGTTGGCGGATCTATGGGTTGCGCAGGTAAGGGCTTATGTACAGATGGATCACACAAAGTATCAGCTACTGTAGTTTCAGTAACACCAGCTATTGCAACTATATCACCAGCTTCACCGAGGTCGATGGGCTGTCGCTCCAAACCACGAAACGCCAAGACTTTTGTTACACGTGCAAATTCTACGGTTGAACCATCATGGCGTAGTGCTTTTATAGACTGACCGGATTTAACTGTCCCAGATGATATACGTCCAGTAAGAATACGCCCCATAAAAGGATCGGCTTCTATTGTAGTAGCCAACATTTTAAAATCACCACCCTCAACTCTTGGAGCAGGAACATGACTTATTATAAGGTCAAACATAGGATTGAGACTTTCCTTAGGCCCTTCCGGCTCTTGTGCCATCCAGCCATCTCTACCTGATCCGTAAAGAGTAGGAAAATCTAGTTGTTCATCCAACGCATCTAGATTAGCAATTAGATCGAAAACTTCATTTAAAACATCCTGATGACGTTCATCGGGACGATCGATCTTGTTAATTGCAACTATAGGCCTCATACCAAGTTTCAAAGCCTTAGAGAGAACAAACTTAGTTTGTGGAAGTGGCCCTTCGGAAGCATCGACAAGAACGACTACGCCATCAACCATGTTCAAGATGCGCTCCACCTCTCCGCCGAAGTCCGCGTGTCCCGGTGTATCAACAATATTAATACGTATATCATTCCAAACAAGCGATGTGCATTTGGCTAAAATAGTGATACCGCGTTCACGTTCTAGATCATTGGAGTCCATAGCGCGTTCAGCGATCTGTTGGTTCTCACGAAAGACCCCAGATTGTTTCAACAAGGCATCGATCAAGGTTGTTTTGCCATGATCAACATGCGCTATTATCGCAATATTACGCAATTCCATTGCAAAGCCCAATTCTCGTTTTAAGTTAAAAACATATTGCTATCATAATAAGATAGGTATAGCTAGACACATGTGCTGAGCATACGACTTGATCCTGTCGCATGGCGATATAATTCTGCATAATGAACGAAATATCTCCTAAACAATATCTTTAACGTGATATTGGTTCTTAAAAGTCTCAGTTCACGTGACAATGGTCACATATTTTGTTGTAGATATTACTATAAGCAATAACTTTAGAAGTTGGATAATCTAATATCTATATCTTTTTAGCTATGGGCTACGTGTAGACCTAAGACCTGATAATCTAAATTGTACAATCAAATTTTTATAAACAAATTCTTGAATTCTTAGTAGCATGTCTAAATGAAGGAAACGTTATAGTGTCGTGTATGTAAAAAAAGCTCTAAATCTATCAAGAATTCAAGCGATACCCCTTAGTAATTTTGATGATATTATCAAAAGAAGCTTTTCTAAATTTTGAATTGCAGAATATTTTTAATGACAATGATGTTCCATGATACGAAATAAATTTAGCTCTGATTTAAAATGAATTAGACACGAGAAGTTGAAAACGAACAACATGCAGTTCATTCATAAACTACATCCATAGTTGGAGGGCACTTTAGTGTAAAAAATTAATTACTAAGTATTTATAAAGCTTTTAGGTATCTTTAAGGTTTCTTAGTACACAGTAAAACCTTAGCTTTACTGATTTTAGCCTTGATAACTTATTAAATGAAATCTCATTTTAAAAAAGCTAAAATAGAGCACCCAAAAATTTAACTACTTAAAAAGTCTTAGATTATATGTTCTATCAACTTGGAAGTTTGCTAGTATTTCTCTAATTTATATCAGTCCTACTAAACTTAAGAAGCTATCTTTTACTCCAAACAGAGATATGTTACACATCAACAATTACTGTTTTGTTATAGTTTTAAATATATCAAATAGTTACAAGTATGTTGTTTAAAACAATTCTATGGATACTAACTTTTCACAAGCTATAAAGAACAACATGATCCAAAATGGGTGTCCTGAGTATTTAACAAATACAGGCCCTTATTTTTAAAGACACTACTTAGGGAGATAGGTCATTATGTCTTGTACACCTACGATTTTCATCGATGGTGAAGCCGGGACCACTGGCCTGAAAATCCGCGAACACCTACGTGAAATGCCAGGCGTTAGTTTGAGAGCGATTCCACAAAATGATCGCAAGAATCCTTTAGCTAAAAAAGCACTTTTAAAGGAAGTTGACATGGTGGTTTTGTGCTTACCCGATAAAGCTGCGCGCAAGACCGTAGAAATTTGTTCTACACTGCCAGAAGGTGGGCCAAAGATCGTTGACACTTCAACTGTCCACAGAGTTTCGGAGGGATGGGTATATGGCTTTCCAGAATTAAATAATGAACAAGAAGAAGCCATTAAGAAAGCTAAATGGCTCTCTAATCCTGGCTGTTATCCTACAGGGGTGATAGCTTTGCTCCGTCCGCTCATAGATGCTGGAATAATACAAACTAGTTATCCGATAACCATTAACGCTATATCTGGCTATTCTGGTGGTGGAAAGTCTATGATTCATTTTTATGAAGAAGATACCGCACCTCCTTTCGAAATGTATAGTTTAGGATTAAGACATAAGCATTTACCTGAATTACAAAAATACACAATGCTGAAGCATCCACCGATTTTTATTCCATCTGTGGGGAATTTTCGGCAGGGCATGTTGATTTCAATACCATTACATCTCAATATTTTGGAGGTTAAGACATCTTTTAAGGAAATTTATAATACTTTGGCAAACCATTATGTCGGGCGCAAATATGTTAAAGTTGTATCTCCCATGAATGATAAAGAGATTCTTAGTGGAAAGATATCTCCAGAATTATTGAACAATACAAATAATCTTGAACTTCGAGTATTCAATTATGAAAAATACAATCACGTTGTACTAATTGCTCGTTTGGACAACCTTGGTAAAGGAGCATCAGGTGCTGCTGTACAAAACATCAAACTAATGCTTGGACTTGACGACTAGATGTAGAGTAGTTAATTCTAATCAGAAGCTCGTTTCAGGTAAATTAAACCTAATTTCAAATAATTATGTTTTGGCTAAGGAGATCTTTTACATGGAGTGTTTAGCTTTGCCTGTATTATTTCAAATCAAAATTTAAGATTTGGCTAGTTTTTGTATTAGAGTTGTTCTTTCGAAAAAAGTTATATGAAAATGACACGCGTTGAGGTGCGGTTAAATATATCATCAATGTTTTCCTAATACGTATTCAAGAGTTTTAATCTACGAAAATATGGTAAGACATTTAATCTTCAGGGCATACATGATCAAAGATTAGGTACATTTACACTTCAAAGTATAATATTAATAAATATTAATACATACGTATAGTTTATAAATTTCCTGGTACAAAGAGTTTTCGCTAGCTGGAGATCGAATTGAACATAAGAACACGAAAATTTATCGGTACTATTTTACTTATTATCTTTTTATCTATTTATACGCTTCTGGCGATGCTTCTCGCAATTACGCTTCAGGTTAATGCGAGTAAGTTTATTGAAGTGTTGTATTATTTTATAGCAGGATTAGCTTGGACAGTGCCAGCTGGTATCATTATTTGGTGGATGCAACGACCGGATTAACTATTAAGCCGTATTGTGAAAGTAGCTAACTTAGTTAGAAGCTACTGTTAAATTACGTTAATAAAAAAACCTCTCTAATTTTATTACTACATTAATTTAGTATTCAACTTAAAAAGCTTTCTTGTTCATACTTGTTACACTACTTGAATTGCTTTTTAGGCACTTCATTATATCAATATTAGATACATTAAATCCTGCGAATATCTCTGTACCGTTTTCAATAAGTTCTGTTTGAGCTGAGTTTTCAGTTATAATTATGACCTTGGATAAGCGAGCTTGAATGATTCTGAGTAACGTTTGAGCGGCATTAAAGCTGCCCATAACTATGATATGGTCGTACAGCTCATCAAGCGCATCAAAAATTGCATTTATACCAACTGAATCACTTTTTAGTTTTTCAGAAACTAAAGAGTTATCAACTTCAATAAAATGAAAATTACTGTCAGGTACTTTTGCTATTATTGCTTTGAATTCTACATCACCCTTTAACAAATCATGTATATTAGCTTTAACTACAATACCAAGTTGGTCAGCACTCACTTCACCCTTAGTGTTCCAATTTATGACTACAACTTTTGTTTTTTTTTGGCTTAAAAAATGCGCCAATAATATACCTTCACGTGTAACATCTATCGCTTGGTGATCTCCGGTTATAATAGTGCGGTATCCGGAAATACCTTTGCTTTGTTTAAGAATAATACTTGAAATACTTTTTATGATATTGTTGTCATCACTGCTTAAATCATTGAGGGTAGTATAATTGTTGCAGTTAAGATCAACAGGCCCCTTTTTTGAGTTCTTTGACTTGAACTTATATCGACTATAAAGTTTCGCTATCTTTCTGGTAAAAGTCCTAAAATTATGTTTTTTAGTTTTATAATTCCGAGATCTTAACTTGTAATATTCCACATTATTAATTGACATAATTTCTTTTGCTATTATGCCAGCGAAACCAAATAAGGTAACCGCAATAGTAGTAAATAACGTATACATAAGTCTGGAGTGGGATGTTGACTGAGCAATTGTAACCCCAGATAGTTTAACCTCAGTATTTACAAGAGAGTTTTTCGATATGGCACTAATGTTGTTGCTTTTACTCTGCCCGTCGAATTTAGTTTGATTTGGATTTTTGGATACTAAAGTATTATTAGAAAAGCTAAGTTTTTCATCAGTTTCAGTATCGACATTAGTAATTAATTCTAACTTCTCGAGATCGTTTCTAATTTTATTAAACTTTAAATTTAACGTATTGAAACTTTGCTCAAATTCAAACTCGGCTTTTTGTAAATACGTTCTTATCAAATTTTGTATTTGAGCTGCTTCAGATTCGAGTTGTTCTAGAATTGGATGAGTTTTTGATAATACCGCTTGTGCTTCTCTAATTTGTAATTTTACTAATCTGTGCTGCGAATACAGTTTTTCTATAACAGGTAAGTTTTTAACCTTAGATAAATTCTCAGGTTGGTTGCTGCGACTTAAATCACGTGCAGTCATCCATTTTGATCGTGCAACACCTAATTCAGTACTAATTTTATTAAGTCTTATGTTCAGTTCTTCCATTCGCTTCTTTTTAAGTGAATTTTGAATGGGTTCTGAACTCTTATAATTTTCTTTGGCTATTTGAGCTTTAAAAAGTAAATCGTTTAAATAAGTATCGTAGTATAAATTCGCTAGAATATTGTTAAAGCTAATAGCTAATTCTTTATTACTTGATAAAAATTTTATTGATATATATCTACCATCTTTAGTAGGCAATACTTTTAAGCGCTCACGAATGAAACTTAAAACAATATTTTTTCTTTTTAAACCTTTAGTTTCCGGTTTTATGATGCTATTTTGTTTTTCAGTTGTGTGGTAGTGTTTCGGGTTTCTTGATTTGAATTCCTTTTGTTTCTCTAGCTCTAGGATTTCAGCAACCTTAAGTAGAAGATCTGAAGATTGAATCTTTTCTACATGATCATCAATAGTTTTACGATTAATCTTTTGTCCTGTTACTCCATCCTTATTTTGCATTTCAAAGGCAATGGGAATAAGCTCTATACGAGCTTCAGAAGTATATGTTTGTTCAGACATAGAACATGCAAAGAAAGTAATTGCACCGAAAAAAATTGCAAGGATAATTATTGGGCTAAAGCTATTGTGCAAGGTGCGCACAAGCTTAGTTATATCTACTTCTTTTACATTTTGCTGATTTGATAAAGCCATTTCTGAGTACTCTTGGGTGAACAGCACAATTTTTACTTAAAAAGTATTTAATAACTTTATATTCTGATCACATTATACTTTTTGAGAATATCATAAGTAATTAAGCCTACTTCACTTGAATAAAACTATAGTAAGCATCAATGGCATGCCTATGATTAAAACTTATTTAAAACTCTAGTATATAGATATATCCAAAAATATATTAGACGTTAATGAAATACCCAATTTATATAACACCTCTAATTCTTAAATCTATCTACTTATGGACATAACTCTATCTTCTATGGCCTATTAAACTTGGTAATTAAAAAATTCAAAGTTAGAGTTATTAGTTCATAAATATATTATTAAAACCTATATAAATTATTATCTAATTGTCATAATTCAAAATTAAAATAATATTTTCTAAATAACAATAAAATTCAATCTAAAAACCAAAACCATAATTATCTTTACTAAAACAAGCTTGTAATTTTATGTTATATGTCAATTATAATCGCTCAGAATTTACAATTTTTGATCAGGTATCTTGATAATCATTAATTGGATAATATTGTAATCTTTCTAGATATGTTTGCAAGTTCTATAACTTAATGATATAAGGTATTAATTCAGTAAAAACATGACTATGTCAAATTTTAAGTGTTTAGTAAGTTTAGTAAAATTTATTACATCATTCACAAAATATAAATCAAGTAAGAACTTATTCAGTTAAATAGGTTTTATATTATAGGCTATATTATGTAGCTATTTTTTATTAACATCAAATAAGGACGCAGGCTTTAAAGTTTGTTATTCAACTGTTTTCGTTGATAAAAAAGCCTCAGTCTCTAGATTTTGTGCATCACTTTTTCGTCCTTGAAGACGCAACACAATTGCAAGATTTCTTTTAACTTTAGGATCTATAATTGGCATTTGGCTTGCCTTACTAAGCAAAGTTTCCGCAATCTTCAAATCTCCATTAGCAGCCTTAGCCATAGCTAAATTATTCATAACAGATGGGTTTTTTGGCGCTAACTTTAGTGCGCGCTCAAATTGATAGCTTGCGTCTTTATATCTTCCTAATTTCGCAAAGGCAGTACCGCGCGCAGACACCGTACGCCAGTCAGGGCGATTTGGATCGTCGGCTTTTGCTAAAATTTTAATGGCAGCAGCTGCTTGATCATTAGCTAATGTAGTACGACCATAAGCTGAAAGAAACTCAATATCCATGCCATGATACGCTGACGCTGTACGAAGTACAGACACAGCATGATTTTTATGGCCGGCTTTTCTTAACGCAGAGGCATAATTCAATGCATTTGTTTTATTTTTTGGATCAGCAATATATAGCTTGCTGTAATGTGCAATATCAAAACCAGTTGATCTATCAATGGCTGTTATTGACGATGCACCATTTGTTACGATCCCCAAATTGGAAATATTGTCTAAATGACTTTTACCGCAGGCACAAAAGATAGCTGTAGCTGATAAAGTTAAAATAAATCGTACTAATCGTAACGCCCCAATCCTTTTACATAACCGTTCGTAAATCATAATAGTGTCCATGCATTCGCAAAATAAAACTTAACGAATCAATAATATCAGGAAGTCAATCAAAAAAGTCTTAACAATCTGAATTTATTACCATCTGGAATTTCTAATGTTACTTTTAATCACAGATAGATCAAAAAGCATTTAACAGAGAAACTACATAAAATGAAAATTAAACTTCACAACAAAAATTTATTTCATCCTGGGTGTAGCCTTGGACTAGAAGGTTAAATAGACGGCTAAGTTTCCAAGTTTCTAAACGTTTTTTCGACCACGTTTAAACTCAGAATACCTGGACGACATATCTTTTAAGACTGGCTGCATCAATTGGTTCAGGAATATCAACGGGCTTCATTGAGGCGATTTCAGACGACGGCAAATTGCCTGGGCGCTGATCACCTTTCGAACGCAGATGGGAATCAGGAATTATGACTGTAATTGGTGATTAAGATCACGTACTTTAATATCCAATTTCTGACTTTTTTGACGGCAACATCTGTTTCTTTCGTTTGTGTATTTATTGAACTTTAGATAATAGTCTGAATTCATACAAATTTCATAAGTGTTATTTAAATTAGTATAAGATGTGCATAGCAAAGCGCTTATTTTTGCCGCAGTAATAGTGATAGGTATTATATTAATACGTAACTAAACCCATGAGGTAGGAAAATAAATTATTACTTAATTCAGAAACATTACTCACAAGAGCTTGTTAGTATCAGAGACACCTTATAATGCGTAACTAGTTATATCAAATATTATTTCAGAGGAAAAATTCCTAAACTTTTACAGCTTTTATAAAAATTAATAATTATTTTAAAGTAATATTTAACTATTTTCTTAAAGATGTTAAGTATGTTATTAATAGAAATATACCACCATGATTTTTGCGGAACAACCAACACTTTTTAAAAAACATTAAAACATTTTAATCAATGTGAGTTAACAACTTACCTGAAACTCATTAAAAGTGTAATCCTTGTGTTTTCAAAAACAGTAATAGCAAAGACTTGGAAAACTATCGAATCTTGTAAGATTTCACACTGCGTAAAAGCACATAATTACATTTATTTGTATGTAAGTGATCAAACTAATTTGGAATCAACCTGCGACTTTAGAAAAATCAGCTATACTACGTATAACATTACGGATATCAGCTAGGATTTCAAGACGTTCAGAGCGTAAGGCTGAATTTTCATCATTTATAATAACATTATTAAAGAAGTTGTCTATCGGAACTAACAAGTCTGAAAGGGTTCGAATAGCAAGCCCAAAATTTTCAAGACTCAGTGCTGCATGTATCTCGAGTCTGGCCTTCTCCACAGCGTATCTCAAACTCTGTTCTTCTAAATTGTGATATAACTCACAATTCGAAACACCTCTATAAATGCAACCTTCCTTCTCTTCCTCAATCTCAAGAATATTAACTGCGCGCTTCAACCCGATTACTAATTTGTTACTGTCATCGGTCAAAAGAAATTCGTTTAATGCGACCACGCGCTTTACTAACAACGCTAGATCCGTCTGGTCACGAAGCGCAAACACTGCATCAATTAAGTCGTGACGTATACCACACCCTCGTAAGTAGTTTTTTAGCCGACCATAAAAAAAAGATAAAAGGTCGCTTGATATATTTTGAGAAGTACCACTTAATTGTGAAGTTAAGTCATTAAAATCGCAACCTATTTGCTGCTTAAGAATTTTGAGAGCCTGATCTATCGAGACTGACAATTCTAGTCGCAAATCGTTTTCTAAGCAAAGACGAATCACACCTAATGCTGCCCGTCGCAATTTATAAGGATCACCAGAACCAGTTGTTTTTTCACCTGCAGCCCAAAGGCTAACTAATGTATCAAGTTTTTCAGCAAGCGCGATGGTAACTGAAACAGGCTCTGAAGGAACTGTATCAGTTGGACCTTTAGGCTTGTAATGATCGGCAATGGCGAGTGAAATACTACTCTTAACACCAACCAATCTGGCATAATAACACCCCATAATCCCTTGTAATTCAGGAAACTCACCGACCATCTCCGATATCAGATCAGCCTTACAAAGTTGTGCTGCTCGACGAGCATCCTCTACTTGTGCGCCTACAAATGGTGCTAAATATACCGACAGTTCCGTAATGCGTTCGGCTCTTTTTTTTTGCGAACCGAGTTTCTGATGAAAAGTAACTGTATCAAGTCTGCACGACATGTTCTCTATTGACTTATTAATGTCATTATCCCAGAAAAACTTAGCATCAGATAGACGGGCACGAATAACCCTCTCATTCCCAGCAATAATCTGTTTGCCACCGTCCGCCGCAACCAAATTAGTAACTGCAATAAATTTATTGGCCAACTTTCCAGTTCTAGGATCGCGTAATGAAAAGCACTTTTGATGCGCCCTCATTGAGGTAATCAAACACTCCTCGGGTAAACTGAGAAAAGTCTTGTCAAATGTGCCGACTAATACCGATGGCCACTCTGTAAGACCAGCGTTTTCGTATGATAAAGATATATCATCTACAAGTTCAAGACCAATCTTAATCGCAATGGCCCTAGCTTGCTCAGTGATGATGGTAGCCCTTTCGATGAAAGACAGGATAACTTTGTTGGTCCTTAGTTTGTAGTTATAATCCTCGAAGTTCCTAACTGTTAAGGATTTCTCACTATGAAATCTATGCCCTCTCGTGACGTTGCTGCTTCTAATACCAGCAACATTAAAAGGTACTATTTCTCCGCCTAAAACGCACAGTATGCTATGCAAGGGTCTAATCCAATTAAAGTTTAAACCACCCCATCGCATAGACTTGGGCCACGGAAAATTTATACATACTTCAGGAACAACCTCTCCAATAATTTCAGAAGCCGAACGGCCTTTTTTTTGAATATAAGCGACATAAAACTCACCCTTATTAGGGTAAGAAATCACATCTGCCTCATCGATAGATTGCAAACCCGCTCCGCGCAAAAAACCATCTATAGCCTTATCAGGTGAGCCAACACGTGGTCCCTTACGTTCATAACAAACTGCTGGGGTACTGTTTGCTACATCATTTATAACAATTACTAGACGGCGAGGAGTTACTAAAGATTTAACTCTGCCAATTCCAAGCCCCGCATTTTTGAGCCCAGATACAATCATGCGTTCAAAGTCTTCTGCAGCACGCATTTGCATTCGTGAGGGTATTTCTTCTGAGAAGAGTTCGAGTAGAAGTTGAGACATAGTAATCACTTAAATTCTTAAGAAGAATAATAATGCTTGTATTGTAGATAGGTTAGCAAAAAATTATAAAGAGCAATGTAAACATACTTCGTATCGGAAAGTCACAGTGCTATGACACAAATATGTATGAATAGAATCGCATCAAACCTAACTAAGTGCCAGAAATTCTAATTATAATAAGTCAATTACAATTTTTCCTTTCCATAGTCAGTACGTAGCCATGCAGCGCAGCAAGCTTTGGCTAGCTCACGAATTCTTAAAATATAACTCTGACGCTCTGTAACAGATATTACGCCACGCGAGTCTAGAAGGTTGAAAATATGACTGGCTTTTATGCACAGATCATAAGCTGGCTGGACCATAGTAAGATTCTTATTTTTTTCCTCGTAATCAGAAACAGAACTTCCCTTAATATGTTGAAGAATGCTCTGACATTCAGCTTCCAAAGCTTTAAATTGTTGAAATAAAATTTCAGTGTTAGCATAGTTAAAATTGTAATTAGAGTATTCTCTCTCTGCTAGCAAAAAAATATCACCATATGTTAGCTTACGTCCATCTTCACGGCCGTTAAAATTAAGGTCATAAACTCGTTCCTTACCCTGCACAAACATGGCAAGACGTTCTAGACCATAAGTAATTTCGCTAGAAACTGGTCTACATTCAAAACCTCCAACCTGTTGAAAATAAGTAAACTGTGTGACCTCCATGCCGTTGCACCAAACTTCCCAACCAAGTCCCCATGCTCCAAGGGTGGGACTCTCCCAATCATCTTCTACAAATCGAATATCGTTAATAGTGGTGTCAATACCTATTGCATCAAGGCTAGCAAGATAGAGGTCTATAATATCAGTAGGTGAAGGCTTCATTATTACTTGAAGTTGATAATAATGCTGCAGACGATTTGGATTCTCACCGTAACGGCCATCTTTTGGTCTGCGACATGGTTGCACATAAGCAGCATTCCAATGTTTTGGGCCAAGTGAACGTAACATGGTTGCCGGATGAAACGTTCCAGCGCCCATCTCAATATCATAGGGCTGCAATAAAGCACAACCATGTGAAGCCCAGAATTGCTGGAGTATAAATATGAGATCTTGAAAGGATTGAAGCGGTCGTAGCTCCAAAGTTGATTTAGATTTATATTTAATAGCGTGTCTTATTGTCATTAAAAAATGGCTTGTAGATGTGAATTAAAGTTACAGAAGATAATGCGCGTCGACAAATGTTTATTATATCTCTAATAGTAAGTTCAAAACATCATTAGATTAGCGGCAGCTCTCGGGCCTGTATTGTTCATGTGTCACGTCGTGGGCGATAAACTCGGGCAGTCTCATCCCAAAAAAGTTCGCCGAGATCACGCGGCTGATCGACCCCCTCTGTTTGAGCGTGGGCTTTCTGGGCTTTACGCTTCTTGTATTTTAAAAACAATTTATAACCTGCATACATTACAGAACCGGCCATCGCTAGAGCAATCAATTGTGGCATGTCTCACACTCCTCAGTTGAACACCGGATATATCATAAACCATAACGCGACCACATTAAGCGCGCTTCGATTGTGGATAAAATTTCATCACTTAGGGACGTACCGTTTTGCCAGACACTTGGCTTTCCAAAAAGATCGTGACGCCGATACAAACGGCTCAAAAGATTTCCACTATAGATTGGAACCAACTTGAGACTTACTTTATCGCCGTAAACCTCGCGCATTTTAGTACGAACGTCACTAATTCCATCAATTAACCCAAACTCTAGAGCTTGAGGTGCAGTCCAAAAAGAACCTGAAAATAATTCAATGTCAGTACCTTTAAGCTTTCCTGCTCTACGGTCTTTCACAACACCAATGAATGAATCATGAATATTTTTTTGAATAGTCTTTATGTGCTCGACATCTTTAGGATTTTCTGGCTTGAAAGGATCAAGGGTTGATTTATTTAATCCTGCCGTGTAAACGCGTCGTTCAATGCCAATTTTTTGAAGTAATTTATCAAACCCAAATCCTGCCGAAATCACGCCGATGGATCCAATAATTGAGGAGACGTTAGCGTAAACTTCATCACCTGAAATAGCTATATAATAGCCACCTGATGCTGCAACATCCTCACAAAAAACATAAACCCTTTTCTTTTCCTGCGCAGCTAACTGTCTAACACGTTTTAAAATCAAGTCAGATTGCACCGGCGAACCACCGGGTGAATTTACAATTATCGCAACCGCTGAGCAGCGTGACATAGTAAAAGCCTTCTCAATAGGCCCTGAAAGAATCATACTTGACAATGAAGACTGAAGTGGTGTTGCTAATCCTATAGGGCCACATAATCTAAGGACGGGCACGACAGGTCGAGATTTCAAAGGCCACATAATTCATCCTGTTGGCTTGTTAATTAGTACTAATCTTATATCTTAAAATCGTAGAATTAAAGTTTATAATACATGCCTCATACTATTAAGCCGGATTGCTCCAAATTGGCCATGCTGTAGGGCTACGTAAAACTTGTTCCACTTCTGGATTAAACTTATTGTTATCTTTATGCAAAACAATACCTGGATTTATTTGTAATGGTGCGTTACTTCCACGAGTGCCGCGAACAAGAATTCTATTGGCTTTTTCGTGTTCACGTGGATAGAGTATCTGGATATGGATACTGCCATAATACAATGAAAAATGTTGCAAAATCTCACCGAGTTTTTCTGCGAGATGAATGACAGTTGCTGATCCACCAGGTCTGGTTGCTTCTGCCATGAACTTTATCCAATTCTTCAAAGCACCACGCAACATGGAATTTGAATCCGCTTTGAGGATGTTTTTTGAACTTTGGATCACATGGGTATCATAAAAAGGCGGATTAGAAATCACGTGATCGAAATATTGCCGACCGTTGGAATGATAAAATGTACGGCCTGCATCAATAGCTAAAAGGTCTATCTGTTTAACATCCATACGATCCCCAAAGCGGTTGCGAGTAATATTATGACGAGCGATTTCGGCCAAAACCTTCTGTTTTTCAACAAGCGTAACAGATGCCTTAAGGCACCTTGTCGCAACCGACAAGCCCGCGACACCTACCCCAGCACCAACGTCTAAAACATTAGCATGCTCATTATCTTGGATATCTAAGCTTGCGGCTAAAAGAACAGGATCAATACCTGCGCGATAACCTTTTTTAGGTTGCAACACCTTGATGGCTCCAGTAAGGAAGGCATCGTCTGTAAGCTCGGGCCAATAATCCATATATTTGAGTTTCGCTTCAATATCCGATGATGTTATATAATTTAGTTTAATTAAACAGTCTAGGCCTGTATACAACAGATCATGTTTGACTTAGATAAAGATATCTTGATAGTTCCAAGCACAACACAAGATAATGGCTGAGACCTATTTAAATAGTCCAAATCATATTCCAATGTTATGATTTATATTCTGCCGTTCCTCATATAAAAATGAGTTAAGCAATACATTATTGCTTGTAGTGAATTACTTAATTATCTTGTCGGAATAGGTGTATGTTGCTTTAAGTAATAGATCTGTGGGTTACATCTTAGTAATGCGGCAATCTGCGAAGACACAATCCGCCTGACATTTGCATTATGTTTCATCTCAGGCGTAGCGTGAACTGTAATAAATGGAGAAGACTTTGGGCGTTGTTGTGCCACTTGAAGGATCACACGATACTAATACAAAACTGCATCCTATTCTTGCTTTGACTAATGATGACATGAGCGAAGTGGATCGTATCATACTTAACAAAGCAGTATCAAACGTTGAGATGATACCAGAGTTGGCGCACCATCTGATTGATTCGGGAGGTAAACGATTGCGTCCGATGTTGACGATTGCGTCAGCAAAGTTATTTGGTTACACTGGAAAAGAACATACAAAGCTGGCAGCAAGTGTAGAGTTTATGCATACCGCAACGCTTTTACATGATGACGTCGTTGATGAAAGTAATTTCCGGCGTGGCAAAAGATCTGCTCGCCTGATATGGGGTAACCAGGCAAGTGTTTTAGTTGGTGATTTTCTTCTAGGCCAAGCTTTTCGAATGATGGTCGACGTGGGCTCGTTGCAAGCACTTAAGATACTCTCCAATGCCGCCGCCGTTATCGCCGAAGGTGAAGTCATGCAATTATCAGCTGCAAAGGATCTTGAAACCACAGAAGATGCATATCTTGCCATTATAAAAGCTAAAACAGCTGCACTATTTTCTGCAGCATCTGAAGTTGGAGCGGCTATTGCCGGACGTCCTACATCTGAACAAGCAGCACTCAGATCTTATGGCGAATCACTTGGTGTTGCTTTTCAATTAGTAGATGATGCTTTAGATTACTCTGGTGAGAGCAGAAAACTGGGTAAGGCTGTTGGAGATGACTTTCGTGAAGGCAAAATTACGCTTGCTGTAATACTTGCTTTTCGTAAAGGAAACAATCAGGAGCGCAAATTTTGGCAGCGCACAATAGGGAGAGGCGAAATTAAAGAGGGAGATCTTGATTACGCAATTAGTTTAATGGAGCAACACGGAACGATTAATGACTCGCTAGACCGCGCTCGACACTATGGCTCTATCGCACGTGATGCGATGGCAAAATTCTCGGAGAGTACAATAAAAAGAGCCATGTTAGAAGTAGTAGATTTTTGCATAGAACGTGCAAATTAACAGGTTAATACAGCATAAAATTCAAATGAATAACTTTCTCGATTACTTAAGCATTAGTGATTTCTGAACTTAGGACCAATCTGAAGCAGTTAAGTTTTCAGTTTCACGCGTAGATTCTTAAAAAACAAGATAGGAAATACGACTAAATTTTTTATGGATCTTTACAAGGAGCTAAGTAGCCTAGCTCAATCGAAGCGTTTCCTGAATTATTTAACAAATTCAGACCATATTTTGTTCAACTAAAAATAGTCATTATTTTTTTGAGGTGATGCTATCGTAAAGGATACGTTGAAATAAAATTAACTGTATATACGTAATTAATACGTGCATATAAAATTGACTTCTTGCTTATTAAGAGACGAAAATAATAGCTTTTCAGTGATTCATTTTAGAAGTGTTCCTTTTAAGAAAAATAGAATTTTCTATTTATTTTAAAAGACGACACATTTAATTTTAGAGCGCTGATACTACTTCGCTAAAAAAGTGATTTCCCTATTCTAATCTAATCAAAGTTATTGAAGAAAAAGTCACTAAGGTTGGCTTTGTATATGAAATCCATAAGTTGGTTAAAGCAATAATTTCATACTGAATTGACCGACAATCTTCAAAGAAATACACCTTAGCTTTATTAATAATTTGACAATTTTCATTATATATCAATATCCATTGCGAATTAACATAACAAAAGCTTCAGGCTCTATCAGAGCATTTATTTAAGTTAGATAGAGAACTATCCTAACCATTTTAAAGTAATGTACGACTATTCCCTTTTTTGTCTACGTTTTTTTGTGGTACACCGAGCGCATCGACAAGACGATATTTAGCGCTACCGGGTTTGAGAGGTTTTTGCTGACTTTCGTGCGGAGCCCAGCCGGTCATAGTAAGAATTTCAAATGTTGCGAAAATACGATCATCCTCACCAGTAAATCGATCTGAATAAATTTCAGAGATACGCATCAGAAATCTGCGCGTAACGGGTACAGAGCGGCGTTCTGCTAGAATATTACTGCCCCCCATTGCTTTTAATTCGCGCATTAGATGCAACGGTGAGGCATATGTGACGGTTAGCGTATGGCTGTCGATCACCGGAAGAGCAAACCCCGCTCGCTGCAACAGAGTTCCAAGATCACGCAAGTCTACGAATGGTGCGACTCTTGGAGATGCACCGCCATATATGTCCATTTCAGCTTCAAGTGCAGCTTGGCGCAGTTCAGTCAAAGTCATGCCACCAAGCATAGCGCCAAGAAAAAGTCCGTCCGGCTTTAGCGCTTGACGGATCTGATTGAACGCACCGGGCAGATCGTTTACATATTGCAATGTTAATGTGGAGAGTAGTAAGTCAAGACCTCCTGATTTAATTGCAATAGATTCCTCATCCAGAACTAAGGCTGGGCGAGGCAAATTGCGAGCTAACGATAAAGATAGCTCTGAGCTAATTACAACCTTAGTCCCAGGCCTCCGACTAATCATGTCGTTAACTGCTCCGGCTGCAGCAGAAAGACAGAGAACTTTTGGGAAGATGCGCTGTATCAAATCGAGACGCATTTCAAAATCAGCAATAACTTCACGAACGAGAAAATCTGGAATTTCACCGTTTAGAATTGCACGTTCACGTTGGCGCACAAGCATATGACGATCAAAGATCATAGGTGGTCTTTTAATTGCGATCAATTGCTGCCTCCTGAGAATACATGTAAAGCGTGATGCACAATTACACTTTTAAATGTCACTGTCCAATAACGGTTGTTGTTCCGGGGGCTAATAGTGGTACAAAACGATACGTGATATGAAGTTTTTTTGCTGCGCAATCATTAAAATTAGTGTAATTAGTCAAAATGATTTATAGTTGTTATTGTAATAATTCTTGTGCATTATAGTTCGCAAATTAAATTTGCAGGTCTTTTGGGAACCCAACAGCAATATAAATCTAATAAATTCAATGATTTAACGCATTTCATAAGAAATACCCAAAACGCTTATATTTAACTACTAAGTTTTATCTCCTTGATAGTGTTGTCAACAATGTAGTTTATTTAAGATTAGAGAATACATACTATTTTGACTTCACATTCAGTTTAATATTGATCTAACTTGGTTTCTTTGTGGAGTTAGTTTAAATGCCATAAATAGTTCATTATTTTATAAATAAAAAAACTACTTTTGCGTTTAATCGTGTCTCTATGGGATATCAATAAATCAGACTAGCAATATTATTTCTAGTTGCCAGATAAATAAGTTGCTGAGCTAATATAGGACAGTATTGAAAGACTCGTGATTCTTGCATAGACGTTATAGTATTAAAGCTCGTTTAATTACAATGCAATGGTACTAACTGGCAAATAGTAGAAGGTGTGCTTGTAAACGGGAAACAATTTAATCCTAAACTTGTAATTCAAAAGCCTTTGGTGAAGGATCGGAAAGGTATGTCGATCGAGGAGAATACGCTAGATTACGAAGCTCTGACACAAGAGGCTATGCGTAGTGTCGTGCGTCGAGTTTTGAAGCGAACGGTTAACAATGGTTTGCCTGGCGATCACCATTTTTATATATCCTTCGATACTCTCATACCAGGCGTTATACTTTCTAAACGTCTGCGCGAAAGATACGAAGACGAGATGACTATTGTTCTTCAACACCGTTTCTGGGATCTTGCAGTTGGTGAAGAATACTTTGAAGTCAAATTAACATTTGATGGTATTCCTGAGCGTTTAGTAGTGCCATTTATTGCTATCAAGGTTTTCTTTGATCCGAGTGTGCGCTACGGACTTCAGTTTGAGACTCACACAAATGGTAAGTACCAATCATCCACGCCTGCTGCAGTCGAACGTGATGACATCGAGCCATTTCCACCTTCATCAACTGAAACGCAGATACATGATTTAGTTGCATCTTCTAAACCAGAAGATATTGTGTTCAATAAACCAGAAATTACTAAGGATAAAGTCTTAAACAATTTTGCGTCAGGTTTGGACGCAAGGTCATCAGATGACAATCAAAATGATTCTAAAACCGATAGCATAGAAAAAGATTTTAAAGCAAAAAGTGCAAAAATTGTAAGTCTAGATGCATTCCGCAGAAAATAGTAACCGCGACATATTACAATCATACAGACGAAATGATAGCATTATGAGTACTTTAGGTGTGATAAAACAAACGGGCTATGTTCTTAATGGCCAGCTTAAAAAAAAGATTGCACCGTGTTATCTTTTCGCAACTGTTACGAAAAAATTGTGAGGCTTAAACATGAGCGTGACGCGCACTGAAAGCGATACCTTTGGACCTGTAGAAGTTGTTTCTGATCGTTATTGGGGAGCTCAGGCTCAGCGCTCCTTAGGAAATTTTAAGATTGGCTGGGAGACTCAGCCCCTTCCCATTATTCGCGCTCTTGGTATTGTAAAACGAGCATGCGCAGAAGCAAACTTAGCACTAGGAAAAATTAATCCGGATATTGCCAAAGCTGTAATTGCAGCTGCTCAAGAAGTGATTGAAGGTAAGCTTGATAGTCATTTTCCTTTAGTTGTCTGGCAGACTGGGTCCGGAACACAGTCTAACATGAACGCTAATGAAGTGATCGCAAATCGTGCAATAGAAATGCTTGGTGGAACTATGGGCTCGAAGGTTCCTGTGCATCCAAACGATCACGTTAACATGAGCCAATCATCAAATGACACGTTTCCAACTGCAATGCACATTGCATGCGCACTAGAAATACATCAAACACTTATTCCAGCGTTGCAAAGATTACATGACGCGCTTAGTGAAAAGTCCTACGCTTGGTCAAAAATCATAAAGATTGGCCGCACACACACTCAAGACGCAACACCACTTACTTTAGGTCAAGAGTTTTCTGGATATGTACACCAGATCGAAAAGGGCATTACTAGGATTAAATCAACATTGCCTGCTCTCATGGAATTGGCACAAGGGGGTACAGCCGTTGGAACGGGCCTTAACGCACCAATAGGGTTCGATGAGAAATTTGCGCAATACGCCTCTAATATTACAGGGTTGCCGTTCAAAACAGCTCCAAACAAGTTTGAAGCTCTAGCCGCACATGACGCCATGCTTTTCTCTCATGGAGCAATCAATACTGTTGCGGCTTCATTATTCAAAATAGCCAATGATATTCGTTTTCTTGGTTCAGGTCCCCGTTCCGGTTTGGGTGAACTTTCTTTACCAGAAAATGAACCTGGCTCGTCTATTATGCCAGGTAAAGTCAACCCAACTCAGTGTGAGGCGATGACCCAAGTCTGCGTACAAATCTTTGGCAATCATGCTGCACTTTCTTTCGCCGGAAGCCAGGGGCACTTTGAACTAAATGTTTATAACCCTGTTATGGCTTATAACTTTTTACAATCCGTACGCTTGATGTCAGATGCATCGATTTCTTTCACAGAAAACTGTATTGTAGGAATTAAACCACGCGAACATAACATTAAACTTGGCCTTGAGCGTTCATTGATGCTCGTTACAGCACTAGCGCCGAAAATTGGTTACGACAATGCTGCTAAAATCGCTAAGACTGCTCATGTAAATGGTACAACTTTACGCGAAGAAGCTGTCAAGAGTGGGTGTGTTAACGAATTAGAGTTTGATGAAATTGTGAAGCCAGAAAATATGATTTCTCCAGTATGACATGAAATATTATACATTTACCATACTTTCATTAAGAATGTTATGAACACCTTCGGGGGCATTAAGCAATATTAGGTATATATACACAATAAGTTGCCCTCGATATCTCATTTCAGCGTGTTTTAATTTGAAGTTATTCTGAGTCCAGACTCCTAACCTATATGTCTGTACTTGTGATCCCATTATGATTATGAATAACGCGAACTTTTATAAGAGCAGAAGCGAAACTTGTATTTCTGCGTGTTAACTTTAGTTAAGACTACGGAGAATACACAAAAATGAAACTTACATTAGACCGTAAAAAAAGACGCTTAACCTCGCGCGCGCTATTCCGGCGTAGAGTGCGGGTGTTCCTAAAGTACGGTAAAATTTTAGCAGGAACATATCCGGTGATAGGCTTGCGTCGTCAGCCTAAAAAAATTTACGGTCAAATCGGCTCTCTAGAAGTTCGCTTGGCACAATCTCAAACAGATATACGTCTCGCACAACGTCTGCGCTATAAGGTTTTTTACGAAGAGATGTCTGCAAGACCAAATGTTCGTTCACAGATGCGGCGACGTGATCAGGATCCATATGACAAATTCTGCGATCATCTTCTAGTTTTTGACAAAGAAACCATTTCGTGTTCTGATTTCGCGAAAAATACGAACAACAGACCCCGAGTTGTTGGAACTTATCGCGTATTAAGACAAGATATGAAAACAGGAAGCCGAGGTTTCTATACACAATCTGAATATGACATCGCACCTTTGATTGCAGAGCGAACTCCACGTTACCGTTTTATGGAACTCGGTAGATCGTGTGTTCTAAAACCTTACCGAAATAAACGGACAGTAGAACTTCTTTGGCAAGGTCTCTGGTCTTATGTGCGCGATCATAATATCGATGTAATGATTGGCTGTGCAAGCTTTGAAGGAACAGATCCACAGAAACACGCTCAAGCACTAAGTCTTCTTTACCATGACAGGCTCGCGCCAAAAAATTGGTATGTAAGGGCCCACGATAATCTTTTTGTTGATATGAATCTTATTCCAGAGAATGAGATTAACATGAAAACAGCACTTAAAGCTCTTCCACCTTTAATCAAAGGCTATTTGCGACTAGGAGCTTATATCGGTGATGGAGCTGTTATTGATCGTCAATTCGGTACTGTAGATGTCTTAATTATATTACCGGTAGAAAATATTGACCCTAGATATTTTGAGCATTTTGGTGCGCCTAATGAGCGTCAAAGGCGTGTTGCCTCTGGTCTCCCCGTTACCTAGAAAAGTTTTTCAATTGTGCAAAATTTGATTTCTTAGATTTTGTCATTAAAGAGTATAATTCAAAGGTAGTTTGCATTCGCAGAGGAGCAGAATTGTGTTACTAGATACATATTAGAAATAATAAGTCTAAAATATAACTTCAATAGCAAATAATTTGAGTTTTATAAAGCCCTGCTTATTAAGCCTTTATTAAGGTTACAAAATTTTCTTTAATATAGATTTAAGGCATATATTACTTTGTAGTATGTTATGTATATGTAAGCATATGGCTTGTTCACACTTTTAAAAATTTTTTATTCTTATAAGTTAATTTCATTTAATACTTAAAATTAATGAAGTAGTTATGCTTTTATTAGGCAGCTAAAGATTTTTACTTACCAGGGTCCTTTTCTAAAAGCCTCAAAGTATTTACATCGGTGCAGAGAGTTTCGATTCAGTAATAACATGTTCTGTATTTAAACCATCAGCAGCAATAATTAAAACACGTCCATCTCGCCAAACCCATCTAGTATGGAGATCACCAATTCGCTGAGGTATCAAATCCATAACAGTCTGTTTTTTTAAATTAATAATGGCAGCATATTCTACGTCAACCTCTCCATCACGAGTTTTTTTTCGACCCACTTTAAACTTTAATACCCCAATATCTCTAAATTCGTTCTTTTTTTTCTCCCAACCTAATATTTTAGGCAGGCTATCAGATAGCATCTCTATAGGTACGCGAAGTTTAGGAAAATCTCTATGTAATGCACTAAAACGTTGATGAGCGTAACTTATACTCCAAGGACCATAGGTCAGATGTTCAAGAATTTCACTATTATTCAAAAAAGGTTTTCCAATACGTGCTAACCCGAATTGGGCATTTGTGAATCTTGGATCAAGTACCAAAGCACGCCTATAACTGTTCTCTGCAGCTCTAAATTCATGCATTGCCTCTTCAATCTCACCCTTAGCCCATAGGATTATAGGATTCTCAGGATCCATATGTATTGCCTTTTTAATTTCCTTACGTCCAAGCTCGGGCTTTCCTTTTTTTTTGTGCATTAGTGCAGTATATGCTAATGCAATGCCTGAATTTGAAGCCAAAGACATAGATTTAGCAAGATCCTTTTCAGCCTTACTAAAATTATTCAAAAGAACATTAGCATGTCCACGTTCTCTATACGCTTCCGGAAATTTGGAACGCAACTCAATTGCTTTATTAAAATCTGCAACTGCAGATCGCAGTTTCCGCGCCTTTAGATACACGCGACCTCGTTGTAAATAAACGCTTGCATTATCTGGAGCATATAGAGCTGAGCGACTCAAATCCTGGGTAGCACGCGAATAATCATTAAATTTTTCATAGATTTGACCGCGCAGACGATAACCTAATGCAAACTTATGATTAATTGAAAGTGCTCGATTAAGGTCACGCAAAGCAGCATAGAGACGTTTCTGTATAATCTTAACACTAGCTCGTCCTGCTAGAGGAACTTCAGCACCAGGTGCTAGCTTAATGGCAGCTGTGTAATCTTCTATTGCTAAAGTAAGTTCGCCAATTGCTAATAAAGCTGCAGCTCTATTATTAAGCGCAGAAGTGTAACCGGGCGCAAGAATGACTGCACGGTCAAAATCTTTAATGGACTCTTTTACATAACCGAGCCTATATAACGCTATGCCTCTATTGTTGTATGTTGCGGCATGTTCAGGAAATAGCTTAACAGAATTATTAAAATCCTCAAGTGCTTGTCTGAAGTGTCCAAGACGAGTATGTATGACTCCACGGTCTGTATAAATAATGCCTTTATAATCTTTTGAGAGCTGATCATCTTCAAGTGCCCTTGAATAAAGTTGGGATGCCAGTTCTAGCTGACCTTGTTGTTGTGCGACAGCCCCTTCACGTGCTTTAAGCAGGCTAGCTCTCTCCCCAGATGCATGAGTGAAGCCCAACAAAAAAAATATAATAGCAAATAATTTTACGGCCATCTATTATTAGTGTCTAACAAAGCATTAATACTTAATAACTACTGTGAGGTGGTCTGACATCTGCCCCAATGCAATGTCAGTTCAACTTTTTAAGACTGTACCCGTTGTGTTCTGCTTTTCAAAAGTAGTAATTATTTAAAGCAACTTGTACCAAGTCAAATAGCCTCCCAAGTTGTAGTGACTTCGCCAGTGCTGGGATCTTTGTTGTCCTTTAGTCTTACACCTAAAGTCTTAAGTTTGTCTCGTATTCGATCTGCTTCCAACCAGTCCTTTTTCCGACGCGCAGCACCCCGTGCTTCAATATATTGATGTATTTCTTTATCTGAAATTCCTATTTTGTGTTGTACCTCAACATTTTTGTCAAGACAAATCCCTAAAAAACGTGCATTTACTGACAATTCTAAAGCCGCTAAGCTAGAACCTTTCTCTGCAGCGTTTGCAAGACTGTGTAATTCAGCAAACACGCCTGGCGTGTTGAGATCGTTTCTCAAATGTCTAGATATCTTGCCTGACAAGCTTGGTGTAGCCTTAATGCCGTAGTTTCTGTGTATTTTAGCCCAGCGGGTAAAAGCTCTTTCGGCTTCGACAAGAGCCGAAACCGCCAAGTTAATAGGTTGGCGATAGTGAGTAGTTAGCATTGCGGTACGTAAAACCGGACCAGCCCAGATACGGTTTCCAAATTTTTTAGATTTTAATAACTCTCGGATGGTGATAAAATTGCCTTTGCTTTTGGACATCTTTTCACCTTCCACTTTTAAAAAACCATTATGCATCCACACTTGTGCCATACGATCTGTATTGTGAGCACATCTACTCTGAGCAATCTCATTTTCATGATGAGGAAAGATTAAATCGATTCCTCCACCGTGAATGTCAAATACTTTGCCTAGATGCCTTTCTGCCATTGCAGAACACTCGATGTGCCAGCCTGGCCTACCCTGAACTTCAATATTACCCGGCGATTTCCAAGAGGGCTCATTTTTTTTTGATGGTTTCCAGAGCACAAAATCCATTGCATTTTTTTTATAAGGGGCGACATCAATGCGAGCGCCCGCTTCCATTTCGTTCAAAGATCTATTGGCTAGCTGTCCATAGCTATGCATTGAACAAACATCAAATAGAACATGGTTTTCAGCCACGTATGCATTCCCACGACTAATGAGATTATTTATGAATTTACGTATCTCTGAAATATGTTCTGTAGCTCTCGGTTCTACGCTGGGTTTAAGAACTTGAAGTTCGTTGATATCTTCATGAAATTGTGCCTCATTTTTTTTAGTTACAAGGCTTATGGAATCATTAAGGGGCATATCGGGATATGTCTCAGCAGCTCGCTTGTTAATTTTATCATCAACATCTGTGATATTGCGGACATATGTAACATTTTTCTCGCCATAAACATGCCTCAGTAGTCGAAATAAAACATCAAAAATAATTACTGGTCTAGCGTTTCCTATATGTGCGAAGTCGTAAACCGTCGGGCCACATACATACATTCTAACGTTTTTTGGATTTAGCGGAATGAAGCATTCCTTAGTGCGTGTCAATGAATTGTAGAGCTCAATGTTATTGTTATTCACACGATTTGTCCTTTGAAGGATGACGCATAACAGTTCGAATTTAGTCTAAAAATAACATTTACAATGTTAGCTAAAATCTAGCAACGATTTCGCCATTATTTCCGTAGTTATCAAGTATCATAAGTGTAGTCTGCAAATGAAATAGCGTCTGAGTCACAAACATTATGTTGTATTGAGGTGTAATACTTGTCTAATTTAGCAATATAGTTTTTAATAACCAGCGAAAGGTTATAACTTAACTAATTTCATAATGGAACACAGGATTTTAAGCATTGAATTCAGGACTTAATTTAAAACTTATGATCACTATTGCGCTCATTTGTATGTACTTTTCTTCTCCAAAAGTACGTGCTGAGGGGTGGCAATGGCCTTGGGAAAAGAATAAATCAGAAAAGGCTCAGCCCTCCATATTAAAACCACTTCCTGCATTTCCTAATTCTAATTTTGGATTAAATAAATTCGATCCGCTTGAACGAGCGCCAATATGCTTACAACTTGAGCGACGTTTGGCGGCTGCAGCCAATCAAGATAATATGACACATTTGATTCTGCCTGAACTGGAAAAAGAGATCAAGCAAACAGAAAGACAAGTCTACGATTTGGAGTTGCAGCTTGAAAAATCTCAATGTTATGAACGCTTTTTTTTCTCTCGTTCGCTACGTGGAACACGTAATTGCGTAGTACTTGATCAGACCATGAGGGAAGCATCAGGTGAGCTCAAAATGCTTAGAACACAACAGCAAAAGATTTTTGAGCAAGGTGATCGTTCAAATCAAGATAACATCATAAAAGAACTCGCACAAAATAATTGTGGCGGAGTTTATAACCGTGAGGCGCGAAGACGTGATCCATTTCTGAATTTTTGGCAGGACGAAGAGAATGATGATGATAAAATTCTGGGAAATACATTTGCAGGTTTGCCATTTGCAACTTATAGAACGGTGTGCGTAAGGTTATGCGACGGCTTTTACTTTCCTGTTAGCTTTTCAACTTTACCAACTCATTTCAATCGCGATGCAAAAGTGTGTCAATCTAGATGTGCTGCACCCTCAGAGCTCTATTTTCATCAAAATCCTGGTGAATCTGTAGACCAAATGGTCGCTCATCAAACTCAGAAACCATACACTCAACTCAAAACGGCCTTTCGCTATCGCAGAGAATACGTGTCTGAGTGTTCTTGTGAGGAAGGTTGAATTCATCCGTAATACAAACAATATCCATGTTCGTTTCTGAGATTACTTTAAAGCATAGAGTATGTAGTTAATTTCACATGTTAAAAATGTTACGTTTAGAACAAAATTATTAAAATCATAATTAAGAGAAGAGGATTATAATAATTAAATTGTTAGCTGCGGAAAATGTTGTGTAAACTTTAAAAATAGGTTACTATTAATATGTTTATCTTATCTTAAAAAACTTTAGGTTATTCATTTTGCGGAGTACTCAATCAGAACAATTTACCTCGTTTATAAAACGGTATGAGTAAGCCACGTTTGGAATTGTTCATTTCATTCGTGTTGCTATCACATAGTAGTGTACATGTATAGAATACCAGAGGTTAAAATGTCAAAAGCTTTGAAAAATGGGCGAAGACTTGATCTTAGTGGCGCGGTTTCTGTGAGAATAGTAGACATCGATTCAATATCTACTATACGCAAACTAAAATATGAATCATATATGAGATTAAATGCTGAATATGCCTCTGATTGCGAAACAGCAGCTTTTACTGACGAGCTTGAAAGTTCTAAGTATACAGAGGAATTATACAGCACTATTTCCAAAAGGCAGGTATATGGAGCTTTTCTAGAAAACAGAATGGTTGCCATTGCGGCTTGGTCTGATGTCCACGAAGGTCAACCGTTAAGCCGCTTGGATTTCCTGTTCGTCGACCCGTTCTTTACGAGGTGTGGCGTAGGAACAAAACTTTTGGATACTATCGAGTGCTTGGTTACCTCAAAACATAGCAGAGAGTTTTCTATTCTAACTGTTATGCCATCTATAGGCTTTTTTGAAAAAGCTTCTTACTGCACTACCTCTTATGGTGCTCTACCTCTAAGTCATGATAGTGCTTTCGAGGTTGCATTTATGAAAAAGTCTGAATTTAGCAAGCACAGAGTTTTAAGCCTACTTACTCATTAAAAACTTTTATAGTTGTGTAGTTTGGCATTACAATCATAGTTTGGTATCTCATAGCTTTAATAAATAACTCAATAAGGTTACGTTATCGTATCACCTCATTAATTACGTGCCGTGCTTTTGCGTAATCAGCTGCTTTCTATGATTGTACTTCACTCCTATGTTTGGTTTTCCGCTTTGGGCTTAAGTCTAAACGCGTAAATTTGTAATTGCTTTGACTCGAAATTAAGCGTGTATATTCATCTCGGACACACAACTCAACCTTGAGCATATCTTATTTCAAGTAATGGTTAAAGAATAGATTATGTTTAGCAATTATAGTTATATCGAGAAATTAAATTGGTAACTTTTGAATGGAACTAAGACAATTTTATAAGTATTCTATTCTGCTAGTTATCTCAGGTCTATTAGCATGGGTTTGTAGTCTGCTTTTTATCTGCTTTGTTGCTAATGCCATAGTTTATGCAAAGCTTGCAATGATGACATCAACTCTATTAGGATCCGCCGCAATATTACTTGTTGGGTTTGCACACATTCTTCTCAAGACAGATTTATGATGTAACACATGTACCGTATTTAAGAAATATTAATCTCTTTGAGAGTTGTTCTGGCTTATCATAAAATTTACCTTTTCTTACATTTGAGTTAACTATTCGGCGAGAATGTTCAACTTTTAAAAATCGTAAAATTCATGCCATCAGAAGTATCCACTTATTTTAAATGTCTTAAAGTTGAGTACTTCAATAATTTTTGAAATTAAAATAATCTCTACTCCTATACAATCATCAGAAAATTTAGCATTTTGTATTTATTCTATACTTCTTCAAGCTACTATAAATATTGCTACTTTAGACTACCATTGAGGTGTAAAATTTTAATCATAGCGTATTCAAGCTCGTAAAGTTCCACGTAAATATAGGCTCACAATTTAACAAGTGTCTTAAAGAATATTTAAGTGGGGGGCGTAATTTAACGATCTGGTAGAAAAAAGTATTGTAATCACCATTAGCTAATGCATTACCAATCCGGTAATAATAAGTTATAATTTTTAATATCAGTAATAAAAAAGCGTACCTTGTTCTTTTTTTAAAAATATGAGCTAATTTGATACTTCATAAAATTTACTCCAGAATAACCTAGGTCAGCAATTTAATACCAAATTTTATGATCTACATATTGCAATCTGGTAATATATATTAACACTTAGGTATATTCCAAAATAAAGCATTCTAGTCATCATATTTGAAAATTTTGTATCCAAAAGAACATAATAAGAGATTTAGAATCTGAGAAGTTCTATTATTTAATAATTCTAGATTAGAGGCATCTTAATATCTAAAAGACTTTTTGAGAGAAATCCTTGATACCTATAAAATTATTAAGCTAATTAAGTATTAAACACCTCTCACTTACGAGCAAGTGATTTTGCCAGAGGAAACAGATGGACGCTTTTTTAGAGCTCACGATCACAAATTTGACTTCACCCATGATCCTGTTCTTTGCATTCGGCTTATTAGCAGCACTGCTACAATCCGATTTGAACGTCCCGGAAGCTGTTGCAAAAGGGATTTCACTTTATCTACTACTTGCAATTGGTTTCAAGGGAGGAGTTAGCCTAGCTGCCCAAGGGTTGAACACAACTCTTTTTTGGGCCCTAACTGCCGGAGCTACCTTGAGCGCTTTAGTACCGTTTCTTGCTTACAAGCTTCTTTTTTACTTATCTAAATTAAATCGGACCGACGCTGCTGCAGTTGCCGCCCACTATGGTTCAATCTCTATAGTAACTTTTCTGGCTGGAATTCAGGCACTTGAAAACTCGAAAATAGATTATGAAGGCTACATGGTAGCAGTAGCAGCAATCATGGAAACTCCAGCAATAATCGTTGGCTTATGGCTTGCCCAAAGTGATGGTACCAGATTGGATAAAAAAGTCACTCGTGAAGTACTTCTTAACGGCTCGATCTTAATGCTTGTTGGAGCCTTCGTAATCGGTACAGTCTCTGGTGAAGAGGGACTAAAATCCATTTCTTCATTTATTGTTGACCCATTTAAAGGTGTACTATGTATTTTTCTACTCGATATGGGATTAATTTCAGGACGTGGTATTCGAACGAAAAGCGAAAACTACAGATCAGAACTTATCTCATTTGGTCTGTACATGCCTGTGGTTGGGGCGCTATTGGGACTTCTTATGGGAAAACTAATTGGCTTGTCAGAAGGTGGAGTAGCGTTACTAGCAATCTTATCTGGAAGCGCATCTTACATAGCTGTACCTGCTGCTATACGCATGGCTCTACCAAAAGCACAAACATCATTATGTCTGTCGTTATCTCTTGGTATTACATTCCCATTTAATCTAACGATAGGAATACCTATTTACCTCTCATTAGCTTCATGGATTTCATAATTCGAGATATTATTATGTATATACCATGAGAAGTAAAACGAAATTAAGTTCGAGTTAATTCATTTATAGTAGCCATTGATTTTAGTTTGCAGAAACATAAGGCTAAACTCGACGAGACGTTAGCTAAATAATTAGGTTCTATTTCTGTTCAGTTTCAAAATATAAGAAGTCTATTAACCATGAACTACTGTCCATAATGAGCTTAGTACTTGAAACAGACAATGTCTCTAAAACAGTACTCCCGCTCATTACTTCTCCTACTCACAGGTAAAAGTTTCGAGTGTTAGTAAATTATCGCTAAATAAATCAAAAAAATCTGAATACTAGTAATTATTTATAACTATACTCAAAATTCCTTAACTAAACTTAATCTTATTACTGCTAATAAGAATGGCCTTTGAAAGGTCGTATCCTACACAAGATTTTTTCATTCACACACAAACCTTAAAGTTTCTCTTAGACTGAAGTAAAACTGTAGAAATTACTGGATGCAATTTTGTAGATTAAAACTAATATTTAATATCTTAACGAACGTGT
Source organism: Candidatus Tectiglobus diatomicola (assembly GCA_039583345.1). GTDB lineage: Bacteria > Pseudomonadota > Alphaproteobacteria > Rhizobiales > Hyphomicrobiaceae > Tectiglobus > Tectiglobus diatomicola. The sequence goes on from JAZDSJ010000002.1 coordinate 91,328, forward strand.
ATATATACCAATATTACGTAACTCATAACGTATTACTTATTGACCTGGTAAGGTGTTTATTAAAGTTTAAGAAAAATCATTCAAATAAAATTAGTACAATTTATAAACTTTATAAGTGATTTCGCATAGCCAGTGTTCTTAGACGTAATGCATTAATCCTAATAAAACCTTCAGCATCTTTTTGGTTATATGCCCCTTGGTCATCTTCAAATGTTACCAAGTTTTTAGAATAAAGAGAGCTTTCACTCGCGCGTCCTATAACTATTACATTACCCTTATAAAGTTTAAGCCTAACGGTCCCGTTAACATGCTCTTGGCTTTTATCTATCAGTGCCTGGAGCATATTTCGCTCCGGACTAAACCAGAAACCATTGTAAATAATCTCAGCATACCGCGGCATAATCTCGTCCTTAAGATGGGCTGCACCACGATCTAAAGTAATAGATTCAATTGCACGGTGAGCCTGCAACAAAATTGTACCGCCTGGGGTTTCATAGACACCACGAGACTTCATACCGACGAAACGGTTTTCTACTAGATCCAAGTACCCAATACCGTTATCGCAACCAAGATCATTTAAGGCGGTAAGAAGACTTGCAGGGCTCATCTCCTTACCATCTATGCTTACTGCATCACCACACTCAAATCCTATAGTAATTTCAGTTGCTATATCAGGAGCATCTTCCGGTTTAATCGTACGTTGAAAGATTTGCGATGAAGGAGTAACATTTGGGTCTTCTAAAACCTTACCTTCAGATGAGCAGTGTAACAGATTAGCATCAACGGAAAACGGAGGCTCTCCTTGCTTATCTTTAGAAATCGGAATCTGATGTATCTGGGCAAACTTAATAAGTGCTTCACGACCAGAAAACTCCCATTCACGCCATGGTGCAACTATATTTATAGTAGGATCCAAAGCGTTGTAGCTTAGCTCAAAACGCACCTGGTCGTTGCCTTTTCCAGTAGCACCATGGCATACAGAATCGGCTTGAACTTGGCGAGCTATTTCTATTTGCTTTTGTGCAATAAGCGGACGAGCAATAGAAGTACCAAGTAGGTAAAGGCCCTCATAAACAGTGTTTGCACGGAACATCGGAAATACAAAGTCTCTCACGAATTCTTCGCGCAAATCTTCTACAAACACATTTTCCGGTCTAATGCCAAGCATTAAAGCTTTTTCACGGGCCGATCGAAGCTCTTCACCCTGGCCAAGATCAGCCGTAAATGTCACGACCTCCGCTCCATATGTTTCTTGAAGCCACTTGAGAATAACCGATGTATCAAGCCCACCAGAATAGGCAAGCACTACCTTATTAATGCTTTTCGTTGAGTTATGATTTATTCGAATGACCATTATATAATGTCCTCAATACGAAATAATTACAGTTCTAACTATAATTAGCTGATATAACAACAGAATAGCAACTCACGCCCATATTCAGCTATATAATAAAAGTTGCACATATGTGTGGTCTAACTAAACACCTGATTAAAAATGTCGGGTTTATGCCGGAAATAAGAAAAAGTATTAAAATGTTAATCTAGATAGTGAAACTATCGTGTGTTCCTGTTTAAAAGCAAAAAAAGTCTTAATTGACTTCTGGTAATAATGTGCCTTTCTAAAGTGAATTTTGAAAACAATCGTGTTCTGTATAGTTTGTCTATATCTATACTGCTCTAAACTTATCTCTCTAGCGAACCATGTATCCCAGACTTATTCAAATTCACCCTGTAACACAGGATTTAAATTATTTTTATAACTACCTAATTTTGTACTAAAATTATATAGCTTTATAAGTATTAGAAATATAATACTTGAAAACTCTGCGAGCTAGAAACTCAATGTCACGCGCTATACCTATGAAACATGGAACAATAATAAGTACAATGAAAGTAGCCATTGTCAACCCAAACACGATAGTGATAGCGAGTGGTATTAAAAATTGTGCTTGCAAACTCGTCTCAAATAATAAAGGCACTAGGCCGCCAATAGTTGTCAGAGATGTTAGCAGTACAGCACGCAAACGGTCAGAAGCTGCTCCAACAACAGCTTTTTCTAGATCTTCAGCAAGTATCTTCTGACGTTCAACTAGCCGGGTAACCATAACAATAGAATCATTTATCAAAATGCCGCTTAAACCTAAAAGACCTATCAAAGATGGCAAAGTGAGATCATATCCCATAACATAGTGACCATAAACTGCGCCAACAAAACCAAAAGGAATTATGGACATAACAACTAGAGGCTTAAAAAAACTCTCAAAGACAAGACCTAATATAACATAGATCATAACAAGGGAAAGAAGCGCACCTAGCTTAAGATCTTTAAAAGCATTGCCGCGTTCCTCTTCACGACCGCCGTAGCTGTATTTAATATTATATTTCTCAGCTAAAGACGGCATAGTGGTGAGTTCAAGACGATCAATGAGGTTGCTAGTCGTCGTGATTTTTTGATTGATGTCAGCAGTAACATTGACCGTGGTGATACCATCCTTGCGCTGTATTGTTGAAAATGTTTGCCGCTCGTTTAAGCTTACCACGTCTCGAAGAGGTACAAGAACTCCAGCAGGAGTGCGCAAATGCATATTATAAAAAACTGCTGAACTTGGTATATCCTGTTTTCTGTATAAACGCACCTTAATTTCTTCATCACCGCGAGTAAATCTCGTTGCAATTACACCCTCGAATGCATTGCGAACCTGCTGGCCTACCTCCATAGAGGTAAAACCAAGAGCTTTTCCACGAGGCGTTAATTTAAATACTAGCTCTTGGGCGCCGTAAGGTAGGTCATCTTCTATAGAACTGACCCCTTTGAAACTAGTCAGATGAACTTTTAAATCCTGAGCAGCATCCTTCAAAACATTAATTGGGGCATCGTAAAGTTGGACATCTACGTCACGACCAGGAGGTCCTGAACGGCGACCGTAGACGACTATACGTTCTACACCTGGAATTTCAGGTAAAGCGGCACGCCATGCGGATAGTATACTTCGCGTGCGGATGGCTCTAGCTTCGCTTGATGTTAATTGAGCGTTAATTTCAGCAAGGTTGTTTCCGGATTGACGGCCAATTCGACCAAGTATAGCAAATGACATCTTCACAAGCCGGTTTTGCGTTTCATGTGGCGTAAAATTATGCACTTTATTTGTGTTAGACAGCAGGAATTGTTCTGCTTCGAATAATGCACGCTGCACTTTGTCAACTGCCTTAATCTGATCAACTCGGGGCACACCCGGAGCAAAGTAAATCGAGGCAAGAGCATTCTCAGATTCTATTTGTGGAAAAAAAACAAAACGCACACGCTCACCAGCCAATGCGCCAAAAGCAAGAATAAGACCTGCCCCCATAAAAGCTATAGTTGAGTATCTCCAACGAAATGAAACATGTACTAATGGAAGAAAAATCGTGTCTCGAAACCACTCAAATCGACTATCGATGCTATGTCTAAAAGTACTTTTAGAAAACGTTTGTAATTGTCCATGGCGCAAATGCCCAGGTAAAATAAAAAAACATTCTAGCATGCTGGCTAATAACGCTGCGATTACAACTAAGGGAATCGCACTCATAATTTCACCTATAGCGCCAGTTATGAAAAATATTGGCAAAAAAGCAGCTGCAGTAGTCAAAATAGCAGCTGAAACAGGAGTAAACATTCTAACTGCACCCAGCTCTGCAGCAACCGTGCGAGGAATACCACCTTCCTCGAGAGAAGCTGTATGCTCGCCAACAACAATAGCATCATCAACAATAATTCCGAGCATCATTATAAGGGCAAACATGGATACCATATTTAGGCTCTGTCCAGTTACCCACATAACACCTAAAGTAGCAAAAATAGCCACTGGTATACCTGCAGCAGTCCACAACGCTACACGAAAATTTAAAAATATAAAAAGTGCAATGAGAACCAAAACCAAGCCTTGCAAACCATTTTTCAACAAAATGTAAAGCCGGTCTTCGACGTACTTACCCGTCACATCATAAACGTGAATTCGAAGAGATTTTGGTAGTTGCTGCTTCGCCTGGATAATGTATTCTTCCATCACCTTCATTGTTTTAAGAGTGTCTGCCGTCAAAGACCTTTTTACCTCCAACTCTATCGCCTGTATGCCGCAAACCGACCCGCTTGATATCTGTTTGCAATTTTGGCTGATTGTTTGTATATCGTTAAACCATCCAATCATACCATCGCGTTCGAAAGCCGTATTTATAGAGGATATATCTTTAAGATAAACTTTGTGTCCTGTGGCTAATGGTTTAATCTCAATTCCACTTATCCCCTCAGGTATCTCGCGGTCAGCTTTAGAAAGTAGTTGGCGTTCATTATCTCCTTTCAATGTCCCTGCTGGCAAATCCTTAGTATTATTATCAATGCGACTAGCTATTTCCTCTAGATTGATATTAAGCCGTCTAAGATCGGCTTCACTGATATTGATGTGAATTTCTTCGTTACGCGTACCACGCATATCTACTTTGTCTATACCAGAAGCAAGTAAACCATCTCGTATTGTTTTGGCGTATGACTTAAGAACACGCTCAGTGAACGGGCCTGTTACAGAAATCCGCGCAACATGCTCAAAAATTGTTGCTCTTTTGATTTTTGGTGGCTCAGCACTATCTGGTAAGTTAGTTATGGAGGCTATAGCCTGTTCTATATCTGATTGTGCCTTCTGCATATCAGAATGAGCTTCAAACTCCATTGATATGCTGGCAACGCCTTCCTTTGCGTAAGAACGAACTTTTTCAACTGAATCAATAAAACGTAGCTTTGGCTCAAAGACGCTTAGAATATTCTTTGTAATGTCCACAGCACTCGCACCAGGCCAGTTAATTGATACAGTCACTACTGGGACTTGCAGATCAGGAAAAAACTGGCGATTTAATTTTTTAAGACTTAAAAGCCCAATTAGTACAATCATGGCTGTCAAAAGATGAGCTGCAGTTTTATGGCGGCTAAAATGCGCTACAATTGAGCCTTTAGAGGAGACTTTCTGTGATTCGTCTGAGCCTGTTTGTGCTTTTCTCTGAAGACGATACCTATTTTTAATTACCATGCTTTGTAATATCCTTTACAAGCACACCTTCACCGGGTCTTGAAAGTCGTGTTACCAAAACATTTTCTCCATCCCGGATTTTACCACGAATCAAGAAATACTTACCACTTACACCGACTACTCGCACTTGTCGTGCCCTCAACTTACCTTCCGTTATAACGTAAACTTTTCTATAATCTATAATTGAATTAGCCTCTAAACCTTCGAGGTCACCAAGATCTTTACTAACACTACTATTTTTGATCTCGTACAAAGCCTCACTTGGCACTTTAACTACATTTTTGTATTCAATATCAAAAAGCTTAACTTCAACAAAGGTCCCAGGACGTATGGGGGCAGGCTTTAGAGGTGCTTTAATCCGGCCGTAAACGTATATCCCACCATCTTGAGGCTTAACACGAGCGTCTATACGCTCAATTATCGCTTCATATCTAAGTAAGCTGCTTCCAACGTCCCAGCTCACAACAATGCCACGGCCAACCAAATCTACATTGCCTGCTGAAAGACGACCAAACTGTCTATCCGTAATTGCAAATCGAACATCGATCCAATCGCGATCGATAAGTGTTGCTACACGATCATTAACACTCAGATTAAGACCAACCTGAGCTCCAACATCAGTAACATAGGCATTGAATGGGGATTTAAGGCGTGTTTCTGCCAGTCGCTTACGAGCACTTGCCAAATTTATTTCAAGTCGTGAAATAACAGCTTGCTGTTGCAGCTTTCTAGCAGACCAAACTTTTAGTTTATCTTTGTATTGTCTTACAACCTGTTGACGTTGTGAAAATGTGAGACTTCTATCATCTACTGTCCGCTTAGAAACAGTGCCTCGTGCAAAAAGTAATTTTGCTCGGTTAAGATCTATCTGGGCAAGTCGTAATTGCTCGTTTGCATGAATAAGATTACCCTTATCAACTTCTAAAGATGCTTTAGTCTCGATGAGCTTAGCGTTAGCCTCGGAGAGTTGTGACTGAATTTCTGAAACTTTGATCTCGTAATCAAACGATTCAATTTCTAGAAGCATATCACCTGTCTTCACTTCACCACCACTTAGTAAGTGCGGTCCCGTTCTCATGACCTTGCCAGCTACCAGAGCGCGTAATTCCAGCTCACGCCCAGCAACGGTCGTACCATATAAAATTATTACTGGTTGATCGTCTATATGTGATACGGACATAGTACGAACTGGAAGTACAACTTTTTGAGGTGCTTGATTGGTAGACTTAGGTTTTGTAGTTGTCAGGAGTTTATAAAAACCGATTGCTCCGAGTAACACAAAAACAGGAAGTAAAGTTTTTGCTATTAGCCTAGCATGTAGTGATATGAAGTTCTTCGAGTAAGATGTATAAATGAAATTTTTAATACCGTTTAAAATTGGCATATTTTTAAGTAAGTGATCTTGGCACTTTGAATTATGCTCTGCCTTCACATGCGGTCTCCTTCCCATCCAGGAGATAATAAGTCTGGATCTTTGAATGTTAAGTTTCTGTGATATTGACATAGTCAAGTGTTATTTAAATATGATAGCGTATAGACATAATAATAAACTTAAATAATATACTTTAGTGAATAATTTTTTACTCGTAATTACGATTTATGCATATAGTTCAACATCAGTAGAAAGTTGTTGACCTAGTCTGTCACTGAATTATTTTCACTGCTACTGGTTGTGAATATCAGGGACAAAATATGCGTACACGTGTCTTATTTTTTCTTTCTGATATACAATGACATTTAGCAACTAAAGAATTAAATTATCGTTCATGATTATATCAATTAATGGTAAGATACATAACATTTCAGTTGAATCAGACACTCCGCTTCTATGGGTTTTAAGAGATGAGTTAAAGCTGTCTGGCACAAAATATGGCTGTGGCATAGGCACCTGTGGGGCGTGTATGGTACTTGTTAATTATGAACCAGTTCGATCGTGCACAATATCGATCAAGGATGTACAAGGTGAAGTGACAACAATCGAAGGTTTAGCTGAGAAAGGCAAGCTCTCACCCGTACAACAGGCATGGGTTGATCATCAAGTGGCTCAATGTGGTTATTGCCAACCTGGGCAAATCATAGCAGCCACTGCGTTAATTAACAGAAATCCTAATCCCACAGATGAGGATATTAACGAGTCAATTACGAATATTTGCCGCTGTGGCACCTATCAGAGAATTCGCCAAGCAATTCGTAGTATATATAAAAATCAGACTTAGGTTTTACAAAATTTGCGAAATACACCATGCACAATTACAAAAGACATAAAAAAATATTAACTTAAGATCAATTGACATAAAACCTGATACCATAGCGTCTTAGGAACAAGGATTATGGGAAAACTAAGTAATATTGCACGACGAACTTTTCTCATTGGTTCCGCTGCTGTTACTGGTGGTGTTGCTTTTGGTACATATTGCTATCTTAAGCCGCCAGTAAACCCGCTCGCTCCTATGCCTGATGAAATAACACTAAACCCATACGTTATAATTAATAAAGATAAAATAATAATTATCACACCGCGTGCAGAAATGGGACAGGGCATTCATACTACACTGGCAGCATTGGTAGCAGAAGAACTTGATGTACCAATCGATATGATTACAACAGAGCACGGCCCAGCTAGCAATACTTATTGTAATATGCGTGTACTATCTATGGGGCTTCCATTTTCCGATTACAAACCATCACTAATACGAGACTTTACTCAAAGAACTATGGCTGTTTCTGCGAAATTTGTAGGCATGCAACTCACTGGTGGCTCTACCTCTACAATAGATAGTTTTGAACGCATGCGGTCAGCAGGAGCAGCAGCGCGTGAAATTCTTCTTAAATCAGCATCTTATCGCTTAGAAGCTGATATAAGAACTCTCGTTACCAAAGATGGATATGTTATTGCTAAAAATGGGCAGCGCATTAAATACCAAGAGCTAGCTTATGATGCGGCCAAAACTCATTCTTCGTTATGGCCTACATTGAAACCTAGAGCTAAGTGGAAATATCTAGGGAAATCGCTTCCGCGCATAGACATGCTTTCTAAAATAAATGGGACAGCTAAATTCGGCATTGACATTACAAAATCAGACATGCTTTACGCCACCGTTCGCATGAACCCAAAGCTTGGCGGTAAAATGTTATCATTTGATGCCACTAAAGCACTCCAGAAATCGGGTGTAAAGAAAATAGTAGATTTAGGAAATGGAATTGGAGTTATAGCAACCAGTACATGGCGTGCCTTCAAGGCTTCAAAAGAAATTCATATTGAATGGGAAAAAGCCCCTTATCCACCAACAACTATGGCAATTTTCACAAAACTTTCTGAGGCTTTTGACTATAATGCAAATTCTTCATTACGTTCGGATGGTGATACTAAAGCATCATTACATGCTGCCGAAGACATTTTAGAAGCCGAATACAGAACTCCTTTTTTAGCTCACCTTTGCATGGAGCCAATGAATGCGACAGTACTATTAAGTAGAGATCGTCTGGATATTTGGTCTGGAAATCAAGCGCCAACTGTAGTGCGTGATAAAGCAGCTTCTATAACAGGTTTGAATGCAACTCGCGTCTTCGTTCACACGCCGTATATGGGGGGGGGATTTGGTCGACGCATAGAAACTGATTTTATCGATCAGGCAGTACAATTAGCGATGGCTATACCAGGGAAACCAATTAAACTTACATGGACAAGAGAAGAAGACACAACACATGATTATTATCGGACGGCTGCGATTGCTCGCATGAAAGGTGTTGTTGATGTCGATCGTCCTTCAGTTTTCAAAGCCGACATTGCTGCCGTTTCAGTTCTGCGTCAACAAAGCCAGCGTACTCTTGGTTTGACAATACCTGGTCCAGATAAATTGCTTGTTGAAGGCGCATTCAATCAACCTTACGATATTAAAAATTATAAAGTGAATGGATACGTTTCTCATTTATCCGTTCCAGTTGGTTCATGGCGCTCAGTAGGTAACTCTTACAATGCCTTTTTCCATGAGTGTTTTCTCGACGAACTTGCACATGCACGCGATCTCGATCCTATTCAGATGCGCCTCGATCTTATGAAGGGTATTGATAAGCCATCACGGCAAGTTGTTGAAAAAGTGGCAGATATGGCAAATTGGTCAGGTAGAAAAAATGGTGATAAGGCACGTGGAATTGCATTTTGTTATTCATATGGTTCTCCAACTGCACAAATAATTGAAGTTAGTCAGAGTGAATTCGGTATCAAAATTGATAAGGTATGGTGTGCAACAGATGTTGGTATTGCCCTAGACCGCCGCAATATTGACGCACAGATCATGTCTGGAGTTATTTTTGGTTTGAGCGCTGCAATCCACAATGAAATCACATTCTACGATGGTGAAGTACAACAAAGCAATTTTAATAATTATAAAACTATAGGACTTGCTCAGGCCCCTGAGGTAGAAACGTTGATACTAGAAAATAAGCTCGAGATGGGAGGAGTTGGCGAGACTGGTACACCGCCTTCTATGCCTGCGCTTGCAAACGCTATCTTTGCTCTAACTGGAAATCGTATACGCACGCTGCCGCTTAAACATTATTTTGATTTCGCATAGAACATTGTAAATTTATTACAAATGTGTAAGTATTAAACAAGTATAGCATCATATTAATATTAACAAAAATTAATATACTTTTTGAATTCTAATTCTTATTAAGCATTAAATTTTTGACAATGTCATTGTTTTTAAAAGAATTTCTATGTAATTATTTCAATTTCTTGCTACATGTGGTTTGCAAATGTAAATCTCGCAAGCTTTGTTTGTTAGGAAATCTACTAACATGCTTACTTTTTATCAGAGTTTTCTGTAGTCCAATATTTCATAAGCCCTATGTGTAAGAGATTAGAAGAAATTTTCTCTATATGCCATTTAGAAAAGTAGTTCATATAGTTTTTCAAGACTCTTGCAGTTCTAATTCTTTTGATCTGCTATAAATCTAAATTACGAGTTAATTATCAAACGATTAACTTACGGCGAAGTTTTAAAACCTGAGTTTAGCCATATTTATCTCGAAAGTTTCATAGACTATTTCACCGAAGCATTATATTTTTATAATATGTTTCTAATGTAAGGTTTTTTAATACTAACTAACAATTGTAATCTTGTTATGCCTGGTATTACTCGTATTCGGATACAAAAGTGACACCAACAGACTTCAAGCATGTCTTTAATGCCTATCTAATACTTTTTCGATTCCATTAATAAACTCTTACTTTTGAATGAACTGCAAAGTTATCACAAATTAACTCTTATAAAGACTAGTTGCGATTTCAAGTCTAATGCGAGACACGTTCACGTGAAATTGATATGTCATGTATCGATGTGATAGGCTTATGTATTATGATGTATACTCAGATATAACCCCAAAATGCCAAATGACTAAAATTATACATACAGCAGATCTCCATCTCGATTCTCCGCTAGTAACTCTAGCATTAAGTAGTGATAGTCTTCGCTCGGCAATCAAAATCGCTACACGAGCAGCACTCGATCGAATTGTAGATATTGCTATCGAGGAAGGTGTAGCTGCAGTTTTGATCTCTGGTGATCTGTACGACGGCAAGCAACGAAGTATGAAGACGGCGGCATATCTTCTATCGGCTTTCCAGAGATTAAATGTAGCAGGAATTAAAGTGTTCATTGTGCGTGGCAACCATGATTCTGAAAGTACTATTACCAGAGAGATTGCTAAACCAGAAAATGTACACATTTTTGACGGGCGTGCTAGCCATGTGTTACTCAATGAAAGCGTAGCTATCCATGGTATAAGTTTCCGCGATAAACACACCCAAGAAAACCTCTTAACAAAGTTTCGCCCAGTACCCGATGTTGTAAATATTGGTATGTTACATACGTCACTGAGCGGAACTGTAGGACACGATAATTACGCGCCTTGCTCAGTCGCGGATTTTATAGCATCAGGTTTCGACTATTGGGCACTCGGACATATTCATCGCCGCAAGATATATTGCGAAAATCCCCTTGTGGTAATGCCCGGCATACCTCAGGGTCGGGATATGGGCGAGCATGGACCGAAATCTGTCACACTTATTCACATTAAGAAAAAAAAGCTCACCATCAGTGAAAGATTAACTTCAACTCTTGAATTTCAGAATAAAAGTATTGACGTAGCGGATTGCAATAGCATTATTGAGGTATGCGATGCTATTATTGCACTTGTTCGAAGTATTGATAGCGATACTGCAATAGTTTTGCGTTTGACTGTCATTGGGGTAACCGCCCTGTACTGGCACATTCATCGTGATATAGATCTTCTGCAGGCCGCAGCCAAGGAAGCAGCCGAGGAAAGCGGATCTGTTTGGATCGATCGGTTGGTAATAAAGACTCAAATGCCTTCGGAAAGGGTGGCAACTAACACTGCTACTTACGAAATCGCCGAACTAATTGCAGAAGCTGCTCAGACACCTAGTTTACCAGCAGAGGCAACAGAGATTTTATTCGAAGTACTATCTGATTTGCCGCCAGAAATAAGAGATCACTGGGGGGGCGGAGAAACTGCCACAGCTGAAACAATCAAGCAACTTATCAATGAAGCCTCTGATTGGGCTATCGCGTTGATGCACGGCGCCAGGAACACATAATGCGACTTGCACTACTCAAGCTAACGCGTTTTGGGCATTTCACCAATTTCACGCTCGAACTTCCTTGTACTAATAATACTGACTTTCATGTTATTCTTGGCACTAATGAGGCTGGAAAATCAACTATAGTAGAAGGTTGGCTCAATCTTCTATACGGCATCCATACGCGCACTAAATACGATTTTCTTCATAAGCGCGATACGCTACAGATCTCAGCACACATTGAGGACGGACCAAATGTCTACAAGCTGACTAGAGTAAAAAAATCATCAAATAGTCTTCTAGGACCAGACGGTTTTCCTCTTCCAGAGGCTATTCTTAAAAAACTTTTATGCGGTATCGACGAGCAAGCCTATCGCCATCTTTACTGCCTTGATGATTATACCCTTGAAAAAGGTGGTGAGGATATCCTTGCCAGCAAGGGCGATCTCGGCCAGCTTCTTTTTTCTGCAGCTTCAGGTCTCTCAGCCTTCAACGATATGATAGAGCAAGAGCGAATAGCTAATCGCGCCTTACACATTCAACGCGGTCAGGGGCGGCGCAAAACTAAGCTTTATAAGTTAAATCAACAACTGCGTGATCTCAAAATGCAGATAAAAAAAACTAATCTAAGTATACCAGAGTATCGACAACTTCGTGAAGAAGTAATTCTTGCAAAAGCTGATGAGACTAAAACTAAAGAGATTCATAGAAAGCTGATCGTTCAAGAACGAGTACTCCGTTTAAAGCTCCAAGCACTACCAATTAAAATAGAGCGCGATACATTACATATGAGATTGTTAGGACTTGGGCCGCAACCAAGACTTGCAAAAGATACCACATCTGAGTTAATCCGTTTAACAAAACAACGTGAAGTGCATTTAGCAACAGTCCGAACGAGACGCACAGATATCCAGAGATGGATGGCCGAACGCGACAAGCTCGAGATCGACTCCCGAGCAAGTGGTCTTTCGAGATCGCTAACGAAATTGACACCGCTTCGATCCCGTGCCTTAAACGCAGCCGAAGATCTTGATCATCATTACAAAGAATTGGACTTAATTGACAATGAGATTTTACACATTTTAGCCAAGTCAGGTCTCGACATAACAAATTCGACTGGCCAAAGCCTATGTAGCCCAGCTTCAGATCGTCTAGACCGTGCCTTGGAGAGACAAGCACGAGCGGGACAACACCTTGCGGATATAAAACAAGAGGTTGAGAGCATAAAAAAGAAGCTCACACAGATTCACAAAAATATGTCTTCATGGGATAACACAGAAATTGATCCTAATGCATTGAGAACCGCGATAAATACTCTTGATGCAGAACTCATATCTGAAGCACTTTATAGAGCTCGAAAGAAGCATGAAGAGGCTACCTTAAGGGTAAAGCACGCGCTTGAGGCGTTAACTATTGGCGAGCGAGTTTTCGAGACACCAGGATCAGTTCCTTTAACTCCTAGCGGTGCTGAGCGCCTAGCATCCGATATAAACAGACTATCAGACGAGCTTGTTTTGCTTGAAAAACGTATTTTTGAAGATAGACAGAAGATATCATTGCTTTCTTCAGATATCGCTGTATTTGAAGCTAATTCTGCCATGCCAACTGACAAGGAAACCGCAGCGATAAGAGAAGAACGAGATAGACTTTGGTCCAAGCATCTCAAAATGCTCACAGCTGAAAGTGCTAACTCTTATCTTAAAGCACGTGAGAAGGATGACCAAGCGGGAATGCTCCGGCTGGCACAGGTAGCACAGCTGGCAGAATTGCGAATAATAAAGCGTAACTATTTACGTTTAGAATCCGAACACAGCACCCGTATGCAACATTACACTAATGTAGCTGAGTCGTATAAGACTGCACAAGTACAATTGATTGACACCTTGAACTTTATCGGATTGCCAAGTGACCTTGATGCAACCACATTAAGCAAATGGATTCATGCACAAATAGAAGCCAAAGTTTCATCTCAAAAATACAACAAGATATATTCTGAGCTCCAAGTTATCGAGAAGCGCGCCCAATTAGTAGCTGATCAGCTTGCACGGATACTCAGGACAGAGCCTACAGATCTCATAGAGTTACTAGCCATAATTCAGGAGAAGCTTACTGAAGCAACTGCACGAAAAGAATTTCATGCAGCTTCTTTGGAAAATCTTCGCGAGACAGAGCAGTTATTGAAAGATAAAGAGGTCGTTCTAAGAGAAGCTGAGGCAAACCTAGAAAATTCGCATACTGAGTTTGCCGATGCAGTCAGAACCTTCGGTTTTACGATATCCAAAAATGTTTATCCTGTAGATGTACTACCAGTGCTTCGCGCTATGCAGATCAAACTAGATAGACGCAAGACACTACAGAATCGTATAGATATAATAACAAAAAGCACATCCGACTTTAAAATTCAAATCACCGAGATATCTAAGTCTTGGCCTGAATTGGCAGACAAGCCTGCGCTAGAAATAGCCAAAATTCTCGACAGCTTTGCTGTTCATCACAGACGAGAAAAAGAAAGGTATATAGACCTAACTAAAGATCTCAACGAGGCGAAAGTCATGCTCTTACAAGCTGAGGTTAATTTAAAAACCATAGACAGTCGCTTACTGGAGATTGCGAAGGCTTGGGAATCAGCAAGCCAACCTAAAAACTTTGATGACATTATAGCTGCTATAGGCTCTGCCCAGACTGCGGAAAACCTTCGCCAGAACATAGAGACTTGTGAAAAAAGACTTGTTTCTATTCTGGACGCCCATACATTAGATGAGGCTGAGAGCCTACTATTAAACAAAACAGAAAAAGACCTTACTTCCTCCCTAAAGGTCATCACAAAAGAGTTAAAAAAAATGGCCGAGGCACGCGATGCCGCAATACGAAGGGTCAGCCTTGCAGAAAAAGCACTTTCAGAAGCTTCTAACGACAATGACACCGCACGTCTTGATCAGGATCGCTGCCTTCTTTTAGAAGAGATACGGAACACAGCCGAAGTAGGCTTAAAAACGCGTCTCGGTCTGATCCTTGCTGAGCGTGCATTTGAGCGTTATAGAGATAAGCACCGGGGTACAATGCTAACTGCAACCGAGAGTGCTTTTATTGAGCTAACCGGAAACACGTATTCAGGTCTTTCTACACAAAGATACGGAAACCGTGAAACTCTAATCGTCCAGCGTTTGAGTGATGGGCGTAGCCTTCGTGCTGACGAAGATTCAATGTCAAAAGGTACGCGCTTCCAACTCTACTTTGCACTTCGTTTAGCCGGTTACAGAAAAATGGCAAAAGCAGGTATGGTTCTGCCTTTCCTGTGTGATGATATTTTCGAAACTTTCGATGAAAATAGAACAGCTGTTGCCTGTCGATTAATGAGTAGTATCGGAGAGGTTGGCCAGGCACTATATTTCACACACCATGCTCACGTTGCTGAAATTGCTAAACGAGAATGTCCAGGTGTCCAGATTTATCGGCTTTAAACTGATTAATAACATAAAAAGTAAAATCAAACGTAACGAACTCTACATATCGTATTAATCAATCAACATGATTATATAAGTCCTTTCTGTATCGCTGGTCCAGATGCAAATTTGTAAGCTTCTAAATCAATGGAACATAGATACCTTTCAATATTATCAGACAACAATCTGATGCCGGCCTATCCGGCATACAGACCAGCCTATTCAGCTTACTTCGATATGAAAGTAGTGTTTACTAGCATTTTTACCATTACAAGAACATCACAAAATATCTACCGCACATATGCCAATATGGTTATAAAATCCAAGAAAATATCAACTTACTAAATACTGTAATTTAAGATCTAAACAAGTACGAAATTTACTACATTTAGTGGAGATGTAAAATCATTACATTTTTCAGACGAAGGACGTCATGAAGTAAGAATTATATGAAATTAGTGAAAATGAGCCGTTAAATCTTAATTAAAGTTAAACTTTAAACTCTTTTAAAAGCTATATTTTAAATATATGTCGTTATTTATATTTTAATATAAGTTAGATAACTATAAATTTTTTAAATAGAACAGATAATTAGTAACATGAGCCTAAAAAAATCCATGAGTAATAGAACTTATCTCTTTATTTATCATTAATAGTATTAAGTAGAAACAATCTACTTCACAGTTCGATACACTTGGTCACATAACTTACGATTAAATTAGATTTCAGCCCAGAATAAACCTTGCTGTAACTATGGAGTTTTGGATTAGATGATAATATTTTTTATTAACGTTTGAATTATTTTAGAATAAAAACTTATATCTTATCAAGAAGATACTAGATAGATTTTCACCGTGCTATTTGTAAATGATAAGTAGTATATTATGCCATTGAGATTTGTGTAATAATCTTAGAAAAATTATTGGATAGACTGTGGTTCAAATCAGACCAATTATTATGACTCTGGGCCTTATTCTGTGCACCATCGCAGCTACTATGATTTTACCTGCCATTGTTGATCTAGCAGACGGCCATCAAGCCTGGAGTGTTTTCTTTACATCGTCCATTATAACATTTTTTGTAGGCGGACTCTTACTGCTTTCTGGATATAGTAACGAGCCAATGCAGCTCGGTATAAAGGAGGGATTTGTTCTGACGACCATAACTTGGGTTTGTGTCGCAGCCTTCGCCGCTATGCCTTTCGTCGGAATGGGACTTCCCTACACAGACGCTTTTTTTGAAGCAATGTCAGGTTTAACTACAACCGGTTCAACAGTTCTTATCAAACTTGATGACTTACCACACGGTGTTCTTTTATGGCGCTCTCTACTACAAGGGCTAGGGGGACTTGGCATAGTTGTAACGGCCTTGATAATGTTGCCATTCTTACGTGTAGGTGGTATGCAATTATTTCAAACAGAAAGTTCAGACCGATCTGAAAAAGTCTTACCGCGTGCTTTAGCACTCATTACAGCAACCGCCGCAATATATGCAGTTTTGATGGTTTTATGTATTGCAGCTTATATGGCATTCGGTATGGATCCATTCGACGCTATTTGTCATGCTCTGACCACAGTGTCTACTGCAGGCTTCTCAACACATGACAAAAGTTTTGGCTTCTTCGCCTCTCCTACTCTTGAATGGATTTGTATTTTATTCATGATTTTAGGTGCGTTGCCTTTTGTAACATTCATTCAAATGCTTCGTGGTGAACCATCAGCACTTTGGAAAGATACGCAAGTTCGCGGCTTTACATTTTTCTTGTTAATCATGTGTACTTTAGTAGCATTTTGGCTTATGACCGCTCAAAATAAATCTTTCGAAGAAGCGATCCGTTTAGCTGCGTTCAATGTTACTTCTATCATTACTACAACTGGTTTTTCATCTGACGATTATGCCGGGTGGGGTGCATTTGCTGTTGGATTGTTTTTCATTCTAATGTTTGTCGGTGGATGCTCTGGCTCGACTTCAGGAGGAATTAAGCTCTACAGGTTACAAGTAGCAGAAATGCTTTCGCGAAGTCATTTCCTTCACCTTATTAGTCCAAACAGGGTTATTACTATGACTTATAATGGACGCCGTCTACCAGCGGATGTTCCGTTTTCAGTTGTAGCCTTTCTAGCAATTTATATGTCAACTGTTGGATTCTTCACAGTTTTACTGAGTGCGTTAGGACTTGATCTAATCACCTCACTTTCAGCATCTGCGAGCGCGCTTGGTAATGTTGGACCTGGCCTTGGTAACAATATCGGTCCATCAGGTAATTATTCAAATTTACCAGCTACAGCTAAGTGGGTATTATCATTCGCAATGCTTTTAGGTCGACTTGAATTATTCACAGTTCTTGTGCTTTTAAGGCCGGAATTTTGGCGAAGTTAACTATTTTAAAACATTAAGTCTGCCTAATTTACATTTGATAACTATTTACAATCTATATATTTCGCAATAGATCACCATAATAGCAATCTATAAACGCTATAGTAAGTTAAGGATTGTTCATTAAAGCGGAAAGGTTGTCTATAACATACTATACATTTATTTAATCGATAAAGCGTAAACTTTAAGTTGCTTTACGACCTGTACATATAGATCGTGTTTGAAAGGAACAACACTATCAGCTATTTGATAAATTGGCATCCATTTCCATGCAAGAAACTCTTTCTTATAATTTAAACCTTTTGGTGGATCAATATTGATTTCGCTTTCATTTCCAGTAAAGCGAACAGCAAACCAAATTTGTTTTTGTCCTTTGTATTTCCCACTCCAGATATTATTCTGCAAATCTGACGGAAGATCATAATATAACCAATCCCTTGTTCTGCCAAGAATTTCAATTGATTTGATACCGGTTTCTTCGAAAAGTTCGCGTACAACAGCAACCTCAAGGTTCTCGCCCGGATCTACACCTCCCTGTGGCATCTGCCACCAGTTTCCTGGACCTTCAACATTTTCGGGTATATCTACTCGTAAACCCATCCATATATGACCTTTCTTGTTAATAATCATAGCACCAACACATGGACGATAATCTTCAAAATTTTTTTTAAATTCAGACACGTGGTATACCTCACTTGCGGATTGTTTGAAAACTATTCGAGGTTTTGCGTCTGAACACGACAGACTTAGGCGAAGTACAACCGCTGTATTCGATGTGCAATCCAAATATAACCAAATAGTTAATCATATTACATAATTGACTATAAATAATACTGACGTAGGTTGTGAGGAATTGTCTATAATAGTTAATTTTATTATTACTTCATAATGTTCGTTCTGAGCTTTATGTAATATTACCATTTTGACACTTATGCTTTTTCTTAACAGTTCCCAAAAGAAAATCGACCATAATAACTATTACATAATAGTATTATTGTGTATTAACATCCTTTATTTATAAAGCGTGGAATTGATACACACTTACACTCTACAAGCTGTAGCGATAGTTATTTGCCAGCTGGCTAAAGCATAAAAAATTAGTTTAATGGTTGTTAGCAATGATCGAAGATCTTTAGTCTTATTATAAAAGATTTTTTACTTTTTGCAAAATTTCACATCCTAATCATAGACTATAGTCTACAAATTAGAGATATTTTTAGCATTAGATAGTGATTTATGCAGCACAAGTTTAGTCTATTTATAACTTATCAGATACAAGCGTAAATAATTGAATTAAGTATGGATCTAACTTTAGATCTCAATCTTCTACTTCGGGCAAAATGCGTAAATGTTGAGAGATGTTCGATAATCATATATTGACAGCCGGTCGGGCGAAAGGAGTACCTATTTATCAAATATTGTAGATATTAATTATAATGTCATTTACAACTTATTATTACAGAAGAGTTGCTACAGAACTTTAACCTATAACTATAATATAAATACGTATAATGAATAAGCAGAAATTTATATTTTTGAGAATGTTTAGTTTCCGTTAAAAATATAAACAAATAGATCAATTCATATATTATTAATTTAATAGATATTACGCATTAAATATCACACCATTCGTATTTTGATATGTCTATATCGAATGCAACATTTATTATATACTGCGCAACACGTTTTTCATTAAAGAGTATCCTGTAGCATTGTTGACCTTTTTGGGCAATTTGTCGCCATTTATCTTCATGAAGAGCAGTTCGAATTTTTCTTACTAAATCGTTTGCGTCCGTAAAAAAAATCGCTTCCCCTTCGTTAATGAAGCGTTGGAATCCAGAACCTGCATAAAGGCATACACATCTACCAGTTCCGAACAATTGGGATATTCTATCTGACGAATAAAGATGAAGATCATTAATCATACTCCAGTTAAGTGCTATTTTTGAAGTCTTTAATATTTGGAAATAATTACTCCCAAATATTCTTGTTTTTCCGTATCCAAAAAAACCGCATTTTATGTCCGGCGCGATTGAAGCGATCTCCAATGGCAATTTCCATCGTGGTGACTGAATAACATCGCCTGCAAAATATACGAAGTCGTAGGATAAATTAATATCGTCAAGAGGGTTTCCTTCCTCAATAGAAGAGTCAGTACAATTTGGAAGATAAAATATGTGCAAGCCTTCCCTTCGTAATCTTGCTAAATGTTCACCAGCACTTGTAATAAACGTTACATCAATGGACTTCTTAAGGTTTAACAGTCTCTGAAATCTTGCTTCTGTATACATTAAATCATTATCTATATTTGCTATTTTGCAATTAGGAAGTTTCTTTTTAAGAGTGAAGAGCGTTTTGGGATTAATGATATGCGCTTGGAATAAGATCAGGTAATCAGGATGAATAGCATCTGCAACTTCAAGTAGTTTATTATTAGCAAGTCTTTTTCCTAAAAGACGAGGGCCTAGTGCGTTAGAGGCAATGTCACGATCTGAGACATGAGTGACATCATGACCTAAACGAATAAGTCCATTTCGTATTTTTCTATCCATGGCATAAAAAAATCTTGCATACTTATTGTTTATTCCAGGTCCAACAGTAATAATTTTCATGCCAAGTAATATTCCTAATAGTTCTGCGTAATCAAACTCAACAAATTTTAGCACTTGAGTTTGATTTCTGAATTATGTTGGATATTAGACGGGTGAGGCCTGATTTTCCAGTTTTTCTATGTATTGATAATGCATATGTTAGGCACATGTGTCTCATTACGACGACTGGATGATGTATTTTCTGATTATTTAGGGATTAAGTTTTGGAATGGTAAGGTTTGGATCCCAAAGACAACTTAATAGCTCCTATAATTACTGCTAAGGCCAATTACATCATTTAGGTAGTTTTAATAAAATAGATGTTATTCTTAGTTTTGAAAACTCAATATTTCTTTGTTTACTAGTAATACTCTCAATAGGAATAACTGTGAGCATTTCAGATGGGTGAAATCTTTCGCCTATTACAGGCGTACAGAACTACTTTACCCATTATTTTCTATTATGAGTGCATTCTGTAACATTGTTGGGCCGGGCAAGCCGTTTGAGCATGAGCATAAAATCAGGCACGTTCGTAATGTTATAATCATTATTACTCAATATCTTAGCTCATATCGTAATAAAGCTCGTATCAATTATTTGATGTGTATTTGAAAGTGCTAAATCATCCACATTTATAATTTAAAAGGTATAATTATCATAGAACCTATCTATGTAAGATCTCAATATAATGTAATTATTGTGTAGGTTAAATTAAATTGAAAACTAAATATTTATTCGGACTTCCACATAAACTAGCATGAAACTATAACGTTTATTACCGCACCTATGTCGTATTTTATTGTTGACTTTCGAAAGGCAATTGCGCCAGAAAACTAATTTCAGTCAATCTTTTCCCGGTGTATAAATCAAAGATCCCTACTTTTGTTTGTCCTTCAATCTGAAATGTTACCACGGCACGTGGACCGTCTAACGAAACATGCTGCACACGTGTTCCAGCGGGTAAAATAAATTCAATAGATGGCGGTATAAGTGGATCAAGCTGGGCAGACTCTATTGTTTTTGACTCTGAAGAAATATGAATTATCCGGCCAATGATAACTATTACACAAATCAATATCATGGCTCCCATGACAGCAATAGCAACTTTCAGAGCTTTAATACCTGCAGGGGATAACGGTTCTACAGAAGTTTGGTGAACTTGCTTCTGCTGACGAATCGCGTCTTCTCGTTCCATTTGATTCGACATAATTAATTTCCAACTAAGTTAGCGTATATCTGAAGAATTTAAAAAAGATAAAGACAACATCATGTAAGAAAGTCTGAAGTAAGTATGACAACTTTTTTAGAGGTGATAATTACTTGTCTAGTGTAATCAACACACCAATGCAGAAATATTTAGCTCACAGCAATATCATAAATCATTTCAGCTGTCATATATTGGCAAGCCTTTCGTAACAAGCCTATTTAGGCGTTGTGTAAATGCTGTCGGATCTTTTGGTATCTCACCATCAAGAATTTGAGCCTGCTCAAAAAGAAAGTAGGCAAGATCTTTTATTATTTTTTCATTACCTGATGCCTTAGAATCTGCAATTGCACGTACAATATCGTGATTCATGTTAAGCTCTAAGATCGGAGCCGATGGCGGAGAACGATCGCTAGTAACAAGGATTTTAGAGAGACGACGATCTAGAGCAGAATGACTTGCTACTAGGCATGAAGGACTATTGACGAGACGTTTCGAAACACGAACATCGGAAACAAAATCCTGGAGGGAAGCCCTGACTGCCGAAATTATAACAGCATCATCAACCTTATTAGTATTGTCTTCTTTTGTGTTATTTTCGCTCAAAATAGGTACCAGGTCGAAATTCACATCGCCCTGACTCAGAGATTTCAAAGGTTTACCTTCATAATCAGGTTGAATAGTTGTCCAAAAAGCATCAATGTGATCTGTTAGAAACAATACTTCAATACCGCGGGCTTGTGCGGCTTCCAGGACTGGATTCGATTTCAAATGATCTATATTGTTTCCTATAAGATAGTAAATCTCTGTTTGATTAGGTCTGAAATCTTCGACATATTGCCTTAAAGAACGCATCTCATTAGACTTAGTTGACGCAAATCGCGAAAGCTTAATTAGCCGCTCGCGTCGGTCGTGGTCTTCATAGATACCTTCTTTTAAAACCGCACCAAATGCACTCCATACTTTAGAAAACTTCTCTTTATCATTTTCCGCAAGGCATTCAAGTTCAGTTAAAACACGACCTGTAACAACATTACGAATAGAAGCAACATTTATGTTGTTTTGTAGTACCTCCCTCGAGATATTGAGCGGAAGATCTTCACTATCTACAACTCCACGAACAAAACGTAGATATGGCGGTAACAATTCGGCATCATCTGTAATATAAACGCGACGCACATAGAGCTTGATTCGACCTTTACGGGCCTGATCAAAAAGATTGAAAGGCTGTTGTGTCGGAACGAATAAAAGAACAGTAAAAAGTTGACGTCCCTCGGCCTTATAATGAATTGTAACTGCAGGCTCATCAAAAGCATGGGTAATGGCCCTATACGCTTCAATGTATTTTTGATCATCTAGTTCTGACTTCGGGCATTGCCAAATAGCAGAAGCTGTATTAATTCTATTATGTTCGTTTGCTCCATCGCTCAGTTCTATCGGAAATTGAATATGATCTGAATATGTTTGAACTATTCGCTTGATAGTATCAGCCTCAAGGTATTCCTGACAATCGGGCTTAAGATAAAGAGTAATTTCAGTTCCGCGATTGACGCGACAAGCACTTTCATCATCTGCAGGTTCAATATTAAAGCCAGTATCGCCAGTCGATGTCCACATCCAAACTGATTCATCGCCTGCTCGTCTACTTACAACGCTAATGCGATCTGCAACCATAAAAGCTGAATAAAATCCTACGCCAAACTGACCAATTAATCCGTTTCCGTCCTTAATCTCTTTCAGCTGCTCAACAAAGGCTTTTGTACCAGAGCGTGCAATTGTGCCAAGGTTTTCTATAAGTTCATCGTGGTACATACCAATACCAGTATCAGAAATTGTTAGAGTGCTAGAATCCTTGTTCGGAATGATACGGATACAAGGCGGATCAGCCTCCCCTAAAAGGGTTGGGGTAGCGATGGCTTCATAGCGTAGCTTGTCGCAGGCGTCAGAAGCATTGGAGATAAGTTCGCGTAAAAAGATTTCAGTTTCAGAGTATACTGAATTGATCATAAGTTTAAGCAACTGGGAAACTTCAGCCTGAAAAGGCCGTTCAACAGAAGTGGATTTATAAGTCTTATTCATCTTGAAAGTCTCCAATGGAACAAAATCAAGCTTAGTTAGCTCATTATTATTAAAGTATTTTAAAAATATTATTCGATGGCATTTTAATTCTTAGGCTAACAAATCGTTACTGTGTTATGAAATATTTTTAACTCATTGGAATAACGAAACACAACAGTGAATTTATATTGGTCATTCATTTTCAATTACTAGCTAATTGTCTGTGAAAGAAACTGCATTATTATCTATCAGAACTAGCCTCAGCCAATACGGTAGATAACACTTTAAAATATTTCAATAAAAAGACGCAAATCTCTCTATTATGCGATAGAAAATACTCGGTTTTGCTAATGTAGTATTTGCCTAATTTAAAAAGGTTTCAACGTTAATTTTTAATAAGCGCTCTAAACATGCTATTGACTTAATTTATTTTAGTTTTTTAGTAATCATCAAATATTTTTATCACCAACGGAGTTCTGACATAACGGCGACAGGCTGGCCGTTCAAAGATGTTTCAAACAATTTAGACAAAGTTTTAAAATCAATAGGCTTTGTACGATCCACGTGGATACCAGAAGCTATGAAAACAGAACGAATACCGAAAGCTGAGGCGCCGCGTATGTCGGTAAATACACCATCACCAATTGCCAAAATCCGTTCTTTAGCAAACTCTTTGTTAAAATCCCTTGTTACTTTTAGTAAAGCCAGCTCATATATAGGAGCAAAAGGCTTGCCGCTGTATATAACTTCACCCCCAAGATCTTCATAAGTCTTCGCAATCGCTCCAGCACAGTGAACAATTGTCCTACCTCGCTCAACTCTTAGATCGGGGTTAACACAGAGCATTTTAACATCGCGATTCAGAAAAGTTTTGAGTATAGTCATATAGTCCTCGGGAGTGTCCTCAATGTCATTTAATAAACCAGTGCAAACAATTCTGTTAGATGTTAAGGGGGTACCGAAAGAAATTTCAAGATCTTGAAAAATTTCACGATTACGTTCTGGACCTAAGTGATATATTATATTTTCATCCCAGTCGCGTATGATATTACGTGTAACATCTCCAGACGTCACTAAATTATCGTAGGCAGTGCGAGGGATGCCCATGAGGTCTAATTGTGCAGTAACAGCGAAAGACGAGCGTGGTGAATTTGTTAATAATAAAACATAACCACCGCGCTCTCGAAAAGACTGGCAGGCTATTATAGAGCTTGTAAAAGGGGTTTCACCGTTGTGCATAACTCCCCAAACATCTAAAAACCAAACATCAGATGTCATAGCCAGCTCAGAAATTGATGAGATGATTAATTTTTCACAATTCATAAACAGTTCATTTCAGATTACAATATCAGACTTATCGAAGTACTCTCTGATCTAGGTTGTCAATCGATGCCTGATTTAGACGACATTTTGGATATTCTTGTTTTGGTTTCTAACGAATTTAAAAATGCTTCTATCTCAACTTCCGATCCAAGCACCATTTAGAGATGTTTCATAAATATTACGTTCATTCCAGTCTCTAGCTGTGATTACCCATACTAATCCTTCCCAAACACCCTGTTTACTGTGTGGAATAGAAAAATCGCGCTTCGGATCGCGTTTCAAATTAAGTCGCTCCATAACCACCTGAGAACGCTCATTTTTAGCTTCTGTATAAGTAAGTACTTCAGTCAAACCAGCGCGCGTAAAGACGTCATGTAGTGCGGCCGCTACTGCTTCCGTCGTAAAACCATAACCCCAGGCATCACGGTGCATGCGCCAACCGATTTCATTGTGGCTGCCAAGAGGATGTTCGCCGCTATGTGACATCACCCCAACATAACCCAAAAATCTTTGATTACATTGCACAACCCACCATCCAAATCCATTGGTAACCCAGGCCATTCCGTAACGATCGAATCTATCGTGCGCTTCGTCTACATCAATAACTCCGCCTAAATCTGACATCACAACTGGATCGGTATGAAGAGTAATAAACTCTTCTCTGTCGTTGTTGTGCCAAGGTCTCATGTTCAGACGCGCGGTGTTAATTCTAAGTTTGCTAATATTATGCATATCGCAACTAATTAAATCCTGAAAATTTGGATGAGAGTGTATATGTGTAGCATTAGTATTCTATGATTCAATATAGTTTCGAATAACAAGTACTTAATCCTATAGCGCATAATAACAATTTTCTACTTTACTTAGATAGGTTAAGTATAAATGACTAACAAATATATGTAGAATGTTAAAGTGATCTAAATTATTTTAACGAAAATATTAAGAAAATTTAACACATAAGTACGTTTTTTTATTGTTATAAGATAGTAAACCTAGTTTTTGTTTAAGCTTTTTAAACAGAATGGCTCCGCATCACGGCACTGAGGCTGAAAGTTTTACAAATGACTTCAATTATTGAACCTCACTTGCTACTACTAATAATAGTTGGTGTTATTCAGACATTTAAAACGTTCCAGACTTTTCTTTTTACCATGTTTTAGAAACTAGATCGAAATTTATTAATATGTCTACACACGAAATATTATAAGATCATACACGATCATTCAACTAAACCAAAACCTAAAACATCCCCATGGTGCGAACTGCACCTGACCGAGGTTCGTAATGAAAATCAACGGCAAACACTTTCGCACAATATGGGTTAATTCTGATGGATGGTCAGTAAGTACCTTTGATCAGACTTTGCTACCTCATAGTACTGAAATCATTAAGCTTACAACAATTAAGGACGTCGCCCACGCTATAAAATCGATGCAGGTGCGCGGTGCGCCGTTAATTGGTGCCACAGCTGCTTATGGTATATGTCTTCAAATGCGGAAGAACCCCTCTAGTATTTCGCTTAGTGCAGCTATAGAATACTTGGCTAAGCAACGTCCTACTGCTGTTAACCTAAGCTGGGCTCTAGAACAAATGCGAAATTCACTCAAAAATGTTCCCGAAAATAAACGGGCTACTGTGGCCTATCTGCGCGCAGCAGAAATCTGTGATGATGACGTTGAAACCTGCCGCAAGATTGGTGTACACGGGCTTAAAATCTTGGAAGAAATTGCTGAGCGAAAACCTTTTGGTGAGCCTATAAATATTCTTACTCACTGCAATGCCGGATGGCTTGCAGCCGTTGATTGGGGTACTGCAACCTCACCTATTTATCAAGCATTTGATGCAGGATTCAAAATGCATGTTTGGGTTGATGAAACGCGACCACGAAATCAGGGCGCGTCATTGACGGCCTTCGAACTGGGATGCCATGGAGTGCCACACACCATTATCGTTGATAATGCCGGTGGCCACCTTATGCAACATGGTCTAGTAGATTTATGTATTGTAGGCACAGATCGTACAACTTCCACGGGGGATGTTGCGAATAAGATTGGTACTTATCTCAAAGCTCTTGCAGCAAAAGATAACGGTGTTCCCTTTTATGTAGCACTACCCTACTCGACCATTGACTGGACAATAGAAGATGGAATGACAATTCCGATTGAAGAGCGCCCCGAGGATGAAGTTCTCAAAATCTCAGGTCGAACGATTGGGAAAACTCATAACGAAATAGTTAAAATAGATATCGCTGCCTCAAATTCGTCAGCTAGAAATCCAGCATTCGATATAACACCTGGGCGGCTTGTTACCGGGCTAATTACAGAGCGCGGTATTACCAAAGCTACCAAAAACGGACTGCTTGAGTTATATAAAAAATAATTTAAAATGATTTAGCACCTAAATTCTTTTAGTGATCAAGAGGTGATAAGGTAAAGTACTTTCTGATTGTAATAGCTTTCAATAACTTCCAGCTTTTGAAGGTCTCCACTTCTACAGGCGTAACTATGTTATGACTTCTTTAAATAATAGGTTGCTTTTGCATTCAAGATAAAATGTGGGGGTCTCTAATTACGGGTTACGCTATGTGTTGTAACTTATAAAAAAATTAAAAATAAAAGATGTTATCAACACAATAAACATTAGCCTTCAAGTCCAAATACATCCTCAGGTACTAAATCTTACTATACTACACCCCAGATACGCTTCCTGAGTGAAAGTCTTACCAATTGCATACAAAAGTTTGTATAAGTTCCATTTTCTTTATTTACTAAATTAATTAATGCATTCAAACTTTCTATAGCTTCACCCTCATAAAGTCAACCTTTGGCGTGCACAACTATAATGTAACCCGATTATTGAAGTGAGATTGTTACTAAAAACAGTTTACATGACAGGCTTTATAACTCACCCACTTATCATTAAGAGTTAAGTCTATCCACATAATTTTAAATTAGGTATTTGATTAATTACGCACTGAATCAATTATAGACATCATCTAATCGAAACAAGCACTACGAAATATGTCCAATCATTGCCTCAACCATAGCTACACATACCGGACATTAAGAGCTATGAGTTAAAAGCCTACTTGCTTATAGTGAGCCGTGTAGTGTTATGCACAACAGAACTGGTTATTATCTTCCCCATACTAAAAGATAAGCCTAGATGATAAACACACCATTAATAAAACAATCAATTTCCGAGGCATTATTTGTTCTCGAAAACATCTTTAGCTACAAGAATTTCAGAGGACAACAAAAAGAAATTATCGAAACAGTTTTGCGTGGTCAAGATGCACTTGTACTCATGCCAACCGGCGGAGGTAAATCATTATGTTATCAAATCCCTGCACTTGTTCGTGACGGCACTGGGATTGTAGTTTCTCCTCTTATCGCACTTATGCATGATCAAGTTAATGCACTCGAGCAGGCAGATGTCCGTGCTGCTTACCTTAATTCAAGTCAAGAATGGAAGGAGCAATCTGTAATTGAAACAGAATTAATTTCAGGTGCATTAGATATACTTTACATTGCACCAGAGCGTTTAGTACAGCCGCGTACTTTAAATCTATTGTCACGGTGTAAAATTTCACTATTCGCCATTGACGAAGCCCATTGTGTCTCGCAATGGGGGCATGATTTCAGACCTGAATATCGTCAATTACGAATTCTAGCAGATAAATTCTCAGGTATTCCACGGCTTGCGCTAACAGCAACAGCAGATGCCAAGACTCGTGAAGATATTGCAACTGAACTATCACTTACTAGCGCACCGCGATTCATATCGAGTTTTGATCGCCCGAATATTCACTACTCTATAGCTGAGACTGGAAATTCTGACCCACTTGAAAAACTATGGGAATTTATTGAGACCAGGCATAAATCAAGCACTGGCATTGTATATTGCCTTACAAGAAAATCAACTGAGGAAGTAGCAGCCTGGCTGAATAACCGCGGAAGACAATCATTAGCCTACCACGCAGGTTTGCCTGCAGATATACGACGTAATGTACAAAATCGGTTTTTGACCGAAAATAAACTTATAATTGTAGCAACGACTGCCTTCGGAATGGGTATTGACAAGCCTGATGTTCGTTTTGTAGCTCATCTAAGTCTCCCGAAGTCAATTGAATCTTACTATCAAGAAACTGGACGTGCAGGTCGCGACGGTAGGCCTGCCGATGCATGGATGTCCTATAATATACATGATCTTATTAAACAAATAAAATGGATCGCGAAATCTGATGGAAATGAAGAGTTTAAGAAGTATCAACGCCAGCGCTTAGACGCCCTTATTTACTTTTGCGAGGGTACGACTTGTCGTCGTCGGGCACTTCTAGCTTATTTTGGGGAACATCGATATGAAAAATGCGGTAATTGTGACAACTGCATTTCCCCTCCCACAACTATAAATGTTACAGTCTTAGCTCAAAAAGCATTATCTGCTGTATACCGAACGAGGCAAAGGTTTGGTTGTAAATATATTATTAATGTTTTACATGGTAAGTGTAACAAGCGTATAAGAGAAAACGGGCACCACCATTTATCAGTTTTTGGGATAGGGAAAGGTCTTGATCATTATTCATGGCAAAGCGTATTTAGACGACTTATAGCTACAGGCTGTTTAGAGTATGACACGAAGGGTTACGGAACTTTACAGTTAACCCTGAACTCTAGACCAGTCTTACGTGGTGAAGTCGACGTAGATATACGTAAGCACGAATGCAATTTTAGACCCACCCAAAAAGTCACTTAGTTCCTGGAAAATTAAAAATTCTCTTAAAAAGAACTATTTTTATATAACCCACTTAAGGACCTTCGTAAAAACATGCAGCTAAAAAGTAGTACCGCCGTATGTAATTTTTCACGATTGTACATTGATCGAAATTACTAGAACACGACCTGAGATCATCAAGGACCTAGGTTACATAAATGGGTTGGGTAGAAAAATAGCAAATTACGGCGCAGCCATTTCGTGCGTTCTTGCAAAATATAAATGATACTGATATACCAAAAAAATATCTAAGAGGCTTAGAGCTTGCTAATAGCACGATCTCACTTGATAGTTTTTAATATCAGATTTTGTGAATTTTAAGCTGAGAAGAAATGACTAGTTCATAGCTATCTTTGAATAGCACTCTCCATATACATTTCTGAAATACTCTGTCGACTGATTATATTACAAGGTATATAGTTGACTTATCTAGAAAAAAAGCGAATACTAACAATATTGAAATTTATAAATGAAGCGTTAGAAAAGAATTCTCATTATCTTAAACTAAGGATTAACGTGTATGAAGATTAAAAACTCTATCAAAGCCTTGAAGCTGAGACATCGTGACAACCGTGTAGTGCGTCGTCGTGGCCGTCTTTACGTGATTAACAAGACGCAGCGTAGGTTTAAAGCTCGCCAAGGTTAATTGGCTGGATTTGAAAATTTAGGATTTTTATATAATATAACTGTGTAAACAAATATGTTTGTGATATTACACAGCATTAATGCCTTTAACTAAGCTTAACTTACCACTAAATTGACAGTGAGCTTAACGAATTTAATAAATTGCGTATCTCTTTTGGAAGTGGGCTTTTAAAATGCAAGCGCCGACCAGTGCGGGGATGTTCAAAGTCCAATGAAATAGCGTGTAATGCCTGCCTATTCAGCAAGTCTAGAGAACTTTTAACACTTTCAGGAAGTTTGATAGCAGACGATTTAAAACCCTTGCCGTATAATTTATCTCCGAGAATTGGATGTCTTATTGAGGCCATGTGTACTCGTATCTGATGAGTGCGTCCTGTTTCAAGTTGCAAAAGCAATAGGCTTATGCTTTCAGAGTCACTTAATGAATATATTTTTTTTACCTTGTAATGGGTAACAGCATGTCGTCCTTTATCAGCGGTAACAACTCCTATTTTACGTCTGTTAAATGTGCTTCGAGAGAGCGGTGCATTTATCGTTCCATAAGGAAGGTCAAACTTACCCCAACATAGAGCAGCATATACGCGTTGCATGCGACCATCTTTACCGTGAGAAGCAAACTGATCGGCTAGCCCCTTATGAGCGCTATCATTTTTCGCAATTACAATTAAGCCCGATGTATCTTTATCCAGCCTGTGCACGATTCCGGGCCGTGTTATACCATTTAGTCCTGATAATTTTTCACCTGCATGAGCAAGAAGAGCATTTACAAGAGTTCCATTTGTGTGCCCCGGGGACGGGTGCGTGACAAGTCCTGCAGGTTTGTCAACTACGATGATGTCACAATCTTCATAAGTTATATTCAAAGGAATTGTTTCTGCATTTATTTTTGCCGCTTTATTTGGAGCAACACTGACACTTATTTTTTGCCCTTCACACAACTTGTATTTTGAAGCACAACACACATCGCCGTTAATCTCGACGGCACCTGTTTTAATCAAATTTTTTACCGTTTGTCGGCTAAGCCGCTCTATAGCTCCGGCTATAAAGCGATCGACACGCATACCAGAGTATTCTGAGTTTACGACTAGCTTCAGTGGGGCAGTAGGGTCATCATGCATATAAAGACCTTGAAAAATACATTTTCATCCCTTTTGTTTCAATCTATCTTAACTATTTCTAAAATAGAAGCTATTTTACTTACATTCTACTCACTTTTGGATTACTAATGCATGACTGTTATGTAAATTACTTTAAGAAAGTTAAATCTTTTCATAAAAAATCAGGTAAGGAATACAAAACTCGCTTGGAAATATACTTTTTATGCAAAGTAATTACCGTGACACTAACCAACAAACTTGTCCTGTACCAAAGAAAATAATGTAAGACTTTCTTATTAAAATCTCACTACAAATTTTTAGTATTTTCAATAAGTAACTCTAATCCAGCTCAGACGGATGTTCAATTAACAAGAATCAGGGCAGTGTTTAGACTGAATCCACAAGATTATGTTTGTGCAAAATTAAAAAAATCAAATTTTAAGTATAAAAAACATTTAATGGAAGTTAGTGGCAGTAAAATATAATTTTACTGTAGAAGAAGTGAGGTGAGGTAAGGTATTGTATTTTCAAAAATTAAAAAATACATACTCACGAAATAATAGATAAGATTAAGCAGCGTTCAACATAAATCTTGCAAGATATCCAACGCGTAACATACAAATCCATAGATACTTATTTAGATGTTATAATATAAACGGATGTTAAAATTAAAGAAAACACGACACATTAAAGCAAAAATGTGGTGGAGGGAGTTGGATTCGAACCAACGTAGGCATAGCCAACGGGTTTACAGCCCGTCCCCTTTAGCCACTCGGGCACCCCTCCAAAAACATTTGCTATCATCTTAGGTACATGACTACTGACATATATATCTATCTTGTGGTCAATATTGTCAACAGTGAAATTGATTCAAATATCATTGCACTATTCTATATGGGAAATTATCGTATCTATATAATAGTCGCCTGATATCTATCTTGTGAGATCTAATAAAATTTAATACACATTCAAATGCCAGCTTATACTTAAATAACTCAAAATTAATTTTTGAAGAATGTAGCTCATGTCTAAACCCTCATTACCTTCAGTGCTAAAAAAACACTATGCACCAGGTAGGCAAAGTTTCGTATTAAAGAGTGGATCCCAGCGAGGGCGGCGATCTAATGATAATGATAATCAAATTATCATTTATGGAATCCATGCAGTTGAAGCCGTATTAGCTAATAAAGCACGTCATGTTCATGCCGTTTACCTTACGCGTAATGCACAGTATAAGCTTTCTAAAACTATAGCTAATACAAATTTTGACGTAGTTCAAATTGAACCTAAATATTTAGATCGCTACCTGGGCCATAATACAGTGCATCAGGGCGCTATGGTTAAATGCGAAGCTCTTTTAGAGCCTAAGCTTAACGATCTTATAACTGCAGCTCACGCCCAAAACGGTCCTATCGTTGTTCTGGATCAAATTACAGATCCTCACAATTTTGGTGCAATTTTACGATCTTGTGCCGCATTTGGATGTTCTGGAGTTATGGCAACTCGTCGACATAGCCCACCTTTAAAAGGGGCATTGGCTAAGTCCGCTTCAGGTGCCTTAGAATGTATACCGGTATTATTAGTACAAAATCTCGCAAGAGGACTAGAAACAATTGCAAATGAAGGATTGGAAATCATAGGGCTAGATAGCACGGGGTCACAAGAATTTGAAACAGCATTTTCCCACCGACCGATCGCAATTGTACTTGGGGCAGAAGGACGCGGATTACGCAAGACAACACAAAGAGTATGTACATTTGTTGCTTCTATTCATACGAGAGGCTCGATTGCAAGTCTGAATGTTTCAAATGCAGCTTCTATAGCTCTCTATTCTCATAGCTTGATGCGCAAAAATTCTTCTTTATAACTTCGAGCTAATCATGTGCAAATTGTAATTAGCTATTAATATAATGTTATAAACAATTACAATTTTAGCGCTTAGTATAAGTATTAAATTGACTAAATTTTTTAAATCGACGTCAAAATTAGTCTTGCTCAAATTACTGATGTATAGCCTTATGCTCCAGATTGTTGGGCTTAAACTGTATTACTGCTTAGGAGATAAATATGTATGTCGCAATGAACCGCTTCAAAGTAGCTAAGAACAGTACGAGTTCATTTGAAAATCTTTGGAATCA
The DNA here is from genome assembly GCA_039583345.1 of Candidatus Tectiglobus diatomicola. Taxonomy (GTDB): domain Bacteria; phylum Pseudomonadota; class Alphaproteobacteria; order Rhizobiales; family Hyphomicrobiaceae; genus Tectiglobus; species Tectiglobus diatomicola. The sequence continues at coordinate 124,634 of JAZDSJ010000002.1, forward strand.
ACGTGAAAGTTATCTGCACGAGTTAGAGGGATTTAAAGGATTTTATCTTCTGCGTGGACCAGAGCGCAACGACCATATAATCTATGCTTCCCATACTGTTTGGCAAAGCTACGACAATTTCCACGCCTGGACTAAATCCGAACAATTCAAAAAAGCGCACACCCGGGCTGGGGATGGAAGCATTCAATCATTATACAAAGGTGCACCTGAATTTGAGGGTTTCTCTGCTGTTCAGGAAATAGATTCAACAGGTAAAAAAAAAATATACTAAAATTGTTATCATGAATATTACATGAACTTAGTTGAAAGGGTGAGGAATAAGATAAAACAACTAATCTCATTAACTTATAAAAAAATCAGCATCATGTACAATCGTTACCATATAATTTTAGCTGACATTTATAAACCTACATGCGCGCAGCAGTAAAAAGGCACATCTAAATTTAGATGTTGACGTTCCCAGATAACATTGAGGTTCAAAGAACATCAAGAGAAGTGTAAGTAGTGATTGATTGAAAATTACTTTTAAGGATCTGTTGCGCAATCGTCTAAATAATTAGGAGGATCTATGCATATCGGAGTGCCGAAAGAAATCAAAGCTCATGAATATCGTGTTGGTTTGATTCCTGCGAGTGTTCGAGAGCTTATTTCTCATGGCCATACAGTAAGTGTGCAGACAGGTGCCGGTGCAGACATTGGTATAATGGATAATCACTACCAGGCTGTTGGTGCTGAGATCTTACCTACGGCCTCAGATATATTTTCAATCGCAGATATGATTGTTAAAGTAAAAGAGCCTTTAAAGACTGAGCGAAAAATGCTTCGCAAAAACCAGATAATTTTTACTTATCTGCACCTTGCACCGGATCCAGACCAGGCCAACGACCTTATCGAAAGCGGTGCATCATGCATCGCATACGAAACTGTAACATCGGCCTCTGGAGGTTTGCCTTTATTAGCACCCATGTCGGAGATCGCTGGACGAATGTCGATACAAGTTGGTGCGCATTATCTAGAACGAACCCATGGCGGAATGGGTATTTTACTAGGCGGCGTACCCGGAGTCGATATTGGAAAAGTAGTTATTTTAGGTGGCGGAGTTGTAGGAACTCATGCTCTTCATATTGCACTAGGTATGGGGGCAGATGTATGGGTATTAGACCAAAATGTTGAAGTGCTTCGTAGTCTGTGGAAGCAGTATGGTAGCAGGCTACACACTGTTTTTTCCACTATTGATACTATAGAGCGTCATTGTGTTGAAGCTGACTTGGTAGTTGGTAGTGTTCTTATTCCAGGAGCTTCTGCACCTAAGCTAATTACTGCTGATCTTCTAAAAAAAATGAAACCCGGTTCCGTTATTGTAGACGTTGCAGTAGACCAAGGAGGCTGCTTTGAAACATCGCAGCCTACAACCCATGATAAGCCAATATTCGTAATCGATGATGTAATTCATTACTGCGTCGCCAATATGCCAGGAGCTGTACCGCGCACCTCAGCCGAGGCTTTAAACAATGCAACACTACCATACATATTAACTATCGCCAATAGAGGATTCCGCGAAGCATTAGCTCGCGACAAACACTTGCGTGCAGGTCTAAATGTGCATGCTGGACGTGTAACACATGCGGCAGTTGCAGAATGTTTAGGTAAAGAATATTGGGCTGCTGAAAACTTTTTATACACTGACTAAAAATGGCTTTTATGCAGGGCTTATATCTAACATCGCTGAGTTCTGCATTACAAGTTAAAATTGTTACTGTAGCTTTTTACAAGTAGCTAGTACATTAGCACTCCGGCACAAGGTTCTTTTATGACTGTTATATTAAAACTTATACACTATTGACCATAGCAAGTAAAGCATACCTCCACCCTATAGGCTTAGTTAAAGGGCAAGTTTGGGTTTTAATTTTACTTTGTACTAATTTGGTCGTTGCCTTTCAGGTGAATTTGAAAATAAAATTCAGTTCGATAAAAAAAGATGTGTTTACCTCAAGGTCTATAAAAGAGTCCGTGTAATTCTTGTATATACCAAATTAGTGAAATCTTAACCGAAAGTTTTAACTAACTAATATAAAATTTTTTACTTCACAATCTATTGAGGACTGTATCTCTGTGTAAATGATCATACTAATGATTTATAATTGAAATGTAGTCTGTGCGATAAGCTAGACGTAAAAATATATAACGGGCATGTCTAATAAAAAACAAAAAGCGTTATATTGACTCTAATTACTTAATACAATCTGATATTGTAGTTTGGTAATTATATCAGCAACACAGGTAAAATCTGTTTTCTTCTGAGGAAAAGGGCGACGTATCATAATAACAGGAACATCAAGCTCACGTGCTGCTATGAGCTTAGCGGCTACTGCATGACTACCAGAGTTTTTTGTAACAATTGTATCCACACTATAGTAGTTTAAAATTTGCCTTTCATGAGCGACACTAAAAGGTGGGCGCTGACATATAACTCTGATGTTGTCAGGGAGTGGTTCTGCCGGCTGCTCTATCACGCGAACAATACTTTGCACATCTCGGCGTTTAATAAATGGTGCAAGCTGCTGCTTTCCAACCGTCAAAAGGACAACTGAGCCAGACATGATTTTTTGAGCTGCATGGGTGGAGTTAATGGCGTCAAACCACTTATCGTCAACACTGGGAATCCAAGGTGGCCGACATAGACGGAAATAGAGGCATTGTACTTCATTTGCTGCGGTAATAGCATCTTGAGATATCCGTTCTGAAAAAGGGTGGGTCGCATTGACAAGAACATCTATTTGATTGTCCTTAAGAAAGGTTTGAAGCCCTAAGCTTCCTCCAAAACTACCAAAACGCACGTCTCCGTTAGGTCGGATCGGATATCGGGTGCAACCGGCAAAAGATGTTATGATTCTAAAGCGGCAATCTTTATAAAGTTGGTTAGCTAAATAGTTGGCGTCCCATGTACCACCAAGAATAAGAACTCGTATAAAAGGATTAAAAGTGGTAGTTCTTTTGTTTTTGTTACTAGTACACGTTATCATGCTATAACTCTCGCGCCGAAAAGCGATAATCTGAAGTTTAGTGTATATCAAGTAACAGGTCATAAGAAAACAACCCTGGATATTAAACAGTCCTTTTAAACATCAGAAAAAAATAGTCATATCTTTATATTAAAACATATTATCGCTTAGATCTGGCAGTATATTTAGTCCACTCCTAGAAATCAATTCACTCTTCTACTGATTGAATTTTCCTATTTTTTACCTAAATCACAATGTTGCGCGACATGTAACTTTCTCAGTTAAACTGGCTTATGTAACTTATGAAGCCGAAACCGCACCAAAATTTTGATTTTATGTTCCGGCGAACACGCTTACATGCCGAGTTTAAAAGCCAATGTTTTATGCAGTTACAGCAGACGGCTCGTTTAGCAT
>JAZDSJ010000001.1:0-190848 GCA_039583345.1 Candidatus Tectiglobus diatomicola
AGTATTTTTTTTACGTGTAGTCTATCTCCTCTCTTCATGTCCAAAACAAATTTATTCGAATTTAAGCAATAATATCATGTAGGTTTACAATGCCGGACTATTGCAATTTGACAAAATAATTACCGTGAAGTTCCATGTCGGTCTTTTTATACTGAAGTATGATCTGAGATGGCTTAGGGTAGAATGAAATACACTCTAGAAAAATAGTTGCATATGCAAAATCATTATTTCTTTTAAAATTTATTATAATTATCGTCAGAAAACTAATATTAATGATGAGATTGCCTCAAAGACTTTCTAATGTGTTAGTTTGAAAAAATCAGGAAAACTAGATGTCTAGAGATCAACTTATAGTTGCTCTTGATACACGAAATGTGAATCAGGCTTCCCATATAGTAAAATGTCTAGAAGGTAGTGTTAATTTCTACAAAATAGGTCTTGAATTAGCAATGAATGGTGGGCTTGATTTTGCTAAAGAGCTTGCGTGTTCAAACTATCGTGTTTTTCTTGATATGAAATTATTAGACATTGAGAATACAGTACGGAAAGCAGTATCGAATATTGCCGATTCAGGAATTACTTTTTTAAGTGTTCACGGGATGGATTCCAAAACGTTAAATGCTGCAATGCAAGGAGCAAAGGGATCAGACTTAAAAATTCTCTCCATAACCGTTTTAACCAATCTTACACGTAACGATCTAGTTGAGCAGGGACTAAGAGAAAATTCTTCAACTAAGGTAGTCGCGTATCGTTCAGAAATTGCGCATAGAACAGGTTGTCACGGCGCAGTAAGCTCTGGTATTGAAGCAAGCATAATACGAAAACTGACTAATCCAAATTTTATTATCGTTACTCCAGGAATTCGACTCCCAGGCAATCTTATGGATGATCAAGAGCGGATTACAACTCCACAAACAGCACTTTTAAATGGTGCCAACTATATCGTAGTTGGGCGCCCAATAACTCAGGCGAAAGATATAAAAGCTTCAGCAGAAAACTTTCTAAAAATAATAAATTAGTTAGACTTTATTATCTAATTATTTAAATAAAAACATATAATAGCGACTAATTCAGAATTTTCGATACAATTAAAGAATAATTATGAGGATAAAGCTATCTGGCATGCACATATCATAACTCTGTTTCCAGACATGTTTCCCGGACCATTATCTCAATCTGTAATTGGCTGTGCACTATCAAAAGGATATTGGCAGTTAACTACTTCAGACATTCGTAATTTTGGACTAGGCCGTCATCGTTCTGTCGACGACACCCCTGCAGGAGGAGGACCTGGAATGGTTATGAGGTGTGATGTACTAGCTGCTGCAATTGACCATGCACGCGAAACAAAACCACATCTTCCAGGAATATATCTTTCACCAAGAGGCGAATGTCTAAAACAAGAAACTGTCAAGGAATTAGCTAATGGTCCCGGCCTATGTATAGTTGCTGGTAGATATGAAGGTATCGATCAACGTGTAATTGATAGCCGACAATTGCGTGAGATCTCTATTGGAGATTATGTACTTTCGGGAGGTGAACCTGCTGCAATTGTTCTAATTGATGCTTGTGTGCGGCAAATATCAGGAGTACTTGGGGCGGAAGAAAGTTTAGTAAAAGAGAGTTTTGAAGAAGGTTTATTAGAACACCCTCATTTCACGCGGCCGCGTGAATGGGAAAGACGCAAAATACCTGATGTTTTATTGTCAGGTAATCATGCTGCAATTGCAACATGGCGCAGGACACAGTCTGAAGAATTAACGCGTGTAAGAAGACCGGATTTATTGAATTGTACAACTCGTAAAACTTCAAATAATAGCGATGATTCTAGTAAATTTTAAATACAGTTTGCATTAGAAGCTATATGCGATATTTATAATAACCGAAGACATTTTTAGAGAAAAATAAAGAGTCTTTAAAATGAGAGTTGTAAACTTCAATTGGATATAGCTTGCCCATTGACCAACCTAAGCATCATGAGGATCGTACAATAATGGATATTATAGAAGAATTAGAAAAAGAGCAGATAAAAAAAATCTCTACTTTAAGGGCTATTCCAGAATTTAGCCCAGGCGATACTGTTCGTGTAATGGTTAAAGTTGTTGAAGGTAAAAATATCCGTAATCAGGCTTATGAGGGTGTCTGCATAGCTAAGTCAGGAAGAGGGTTACACGAAAATTTTACCGTAAGAAAAATATCCTATGGTGAAGGAGTTGAACGTGTTTTTCCAATTTATTCACCATTAATTACAGATATCGAGGTTGTTCGGCGTGGTCGTGTTCGGCGTGCTAAGCTTTATTATCTACGTAGTCGTCGTGGGCGTTCCGCTCGAATTGTTGAAAGAACTGATGTTCGTGCAAAGCGCCTTAACGCGGTATTCAAAGGTTTCCGAAAACCAAAAGGTGAGAAAGATGATTTAAAGCTTATTGACAATATAGCTCCAGATTTAGAAACAATGCTTAATAAATTAAATATCACAAAATTTGAGCAAATTGCTGCTTTATCTGATGATGAAATTTCAAATATTAACGACATACTATGCCTTAAAGGACAAATAAAAGTAGAAAACTGGATTACACAAGCTCAACTTCTAATCTCAGACAGTGAAGTAAATGAGGCTAATCAGAAACAAGACAAAATTGAGCCCGAGGAAGCTAGCGATTAGAAGATAAACCAAAATGCAACTATAGTTTACATAATTATGGGCTCAGTGACTAGTCTTGGGCCTTCCTCTTGTTCTAGTCTAAGCAGGATTTCATATTTACAAAATCTTAATAAAGCTAGATAATTATAACACGCTCTTTATCATTAAGCGGTTTCTAGAAAGATTACCTCCAATAACTACAGCTACAAATTAAAATGGAGCTACACTCCTAGCAATGTCTGATCTGGATTTAAGCCGTACTATGGCACATATAAGTAATTGTGAATTACCTCTAAACGAAACTGAAGCTTTCGTTGGAATGCGAAAGGCTGGGAAACTGGCTGCTGAAGTTCTTGATATGCTAGTATCGTACATTAAACCTGGTATAACTACCAGGTTCATCGATAATCTAATTTTCAATTTTGCGATGGATCATTCTGCTATACCTGCAACACTTAACTATCGCGGTTATCCAAAATCTTGTTGTACATCAATTAATCATGTTGTATGCCATGGCATTCCTGGTTCCAAACCTTTACGGAGAGGTGATATCATCAATATTGACGTTACACTCATTGTTGATGGTTGGCACGGAGATACTAGTAGAATGTATGCGGTTGGGCCCATTTCACGTAAAGCAGAGCGACTTATTAAAACAACTTATGAATGCTTGCAGCGTGGCCTTAATGCTGTAAAACCAGGGCATACAACAGGTGATATTGGTGAAGCAATTCAGACTTATGCAGAAGCAGAAAACTTTAGTGTTGTAAGAGATTTTTGTGGCCATGGTCTTGGGCGTGTTTTTCACTGCAAACCTAATATTTTACATTATGGAAAAGCAGGCGAAGGTACTAAGTTAATACCCGGGATGCTTTTTACTATAGAGCCTATGATTAACCTGGGACGCTCACATGTAAAGATCCTTTCAGATGGTTGGACTTCAGTAACTCGGGACCGTGAGCTATCTGCGCAGTTTGAGCATACAGTAGGAGTAACGGAAGACGGATGCGAAGTTTTTACCTATTCGCCTGCAGGCTTTCATTGTCCACCTTACGAAGTAGCAATTGATTGAAGGACATTGACAAAAAACTACATTAGATTTTTTTGATTGTATTTACACTGAACATTATCGTGAACTTTCTCATAACAAGTTAATTCACATGACATTTCATTTGGGTTATATCATGTCATTAGTGGCTTAGAGTAATAACCAAATGTCAAATTATTTAAATGTTATAGAACACTTATTGCACTCAAATTCTATTCTCACTTCAGTGTTATGATGATATTGCTGTATCAAAGTTTTATGCTTATGTCATAAAATCGAAATGTTTCCTAAAAAATAATTATGACCGCTTTTTCATAGAACCAGATAAAATACTACTAAGCTAGACAGTGTTTTATGATAAGTAATTATAATAATACCAACGACAAATATACCAGACCCCAATCTTAACCATTTAAGTTTGATTGCAATTCATCTGCTATCTTTACCACCCGGTACACAAAAGCCTGAAATTTAGGAAGATATCGGCAGCTGCCTAAACACTACTTTCACCTTGTCAACGTAAGAAAACTGCCGATGTTTAAAAGCCAAACTAAAAATCTGAAGCTATGCCAGAGTTTTCCCAATCTCCATACCGTACGGGATCAGGACCAGCACGCCCGCCAAGCTCCTTAATATTTTCACTTTTTTGAGTTGTTTGGGCCAGACGCCTACGCTCTTTTGCTTCAGCTAACGCACGCTTAGCAGCAGGTGTCAGAGGACGACGCTTTTCAACCAAATTATTATCAGAGTTTAAATCATGCTCAATTTTCTGGGAAGTATCAGCCAAGGGGGCGTCAGTTTTAGGCCGTTCAATTCGCATCGATACACCTCGTGTGGAATGTTGATATTTGATCAAGTTGTCTAAGATTATCGACATTAAAACAGTATATTAGAGTTTGCTCTTACCATACACAGTATTACTAAAAAGCTTAATTAAAGCTAATCAACTCTTTGATGGAGCATTCTACATAGTAGTGATAGCTAAAAATCTTATTGCTGTCAGCTTTAATCACTACAGCAACACTGGTGTTATAAATAATTGAAAAATGAGGCGGTATGTTGGTTAAAACAAATATTAAATTTACTGAAGGAATAGTTTGCCAATTAATACTTACTACAAAATAAAACCCAGTACCCAAATACGCTTGTGCTTAACGAGTGACCTAACTTCTATTTAACGCAGCGAAAACTATTGCACTTTTTTGGCTGATGCTTTCGAAAAAACTCTACAACATTAAGCAGTTACATAGGATAACAGCAATGTATAGGTTATAAATTAACAACACCAAATCGCAAATTCTAATAAAATGTCTATAATTTTTTAAACTAATATAATCGCATTGCATGAAGGTATTTTATAAGTGACGCAAAAAAAACGAATATCTCACAAAAAAAATAATGAAGTGAATTTGAAGGTAGGGCTCGGAGCCAGGAAAGTTGCCCTGGAAATTGTTGATTCAGTGTTACATCAAAAGATATCTCTAGATGAATGTCTAAAGAACTCTTATTCACGAGAATCAAATAACGGTTCTATTTTATTTGATTATAGAGATCGAAACTTTACACGCCTATTAGCAACTACGATGCTTCGGCGTCACGGACAACTTACAAAAATTGTCTCAAATTATCTAAAAAAACCTCTACCAAATAGTGGTCAGTATGCCCAATTAATCCTACTTCTAGGTGCTGCTCAGCTTATATTTCTAAAAGGAACACCTCACTCAGTCATTGACACGGCTGTTGAACTATGCCGTATGCAACACTCTTCAATGCGTTTTGCTGGGCTTATTAATGCAGTTCTTCGCCGTATTAGTGAGCGAGATCCAGCACATTTGCTTGAACAGACTAATGATTTTTTGAATGTGCCTAAATGGATGCTAAATCGTTGGATAACGGCTTACGATAAGAAAACTACACGTGAAATAGTTACCGCCTCACTAAAGGAGGCTGCACTGGATATTACGGTACTTGGAAAGTCACAGGAATTGGCAAATAGAGTAAATGGCATTGTTCTTCCAACTGGATCTGTACGATGTTATGGATGTGGCCGTATAAACGAACTACCAGGTTATACAGATGGTCAATGGTTGATACAGGATGCTGCTGCTGCGCTTCCTGCCCGTCTATTAGGTAAGATAGCTGGTCGCCGAGTAGCAGATATTTGCGCCGCTCCTGGTGGTAAAACAGCACAACTAGTTAGCTCTAATGCTCATGTAACAGCAATCGACATTTCGGAAAAAAAATTGCTACGTGTCAGAGAAAATCTTAAGCGCTTACGGTTGTCAGCAGCTTCATATATTGTTGCAGACGCTGCTAAATGGAGTAGCAAGACAATGTTTGACGCCATACTTCTTGATGCCCCATGCAGTGCAACAGGAACGATACGTCGACACCCTGACATACTTCATATTAAGAAGTTGCAAGATATAGATAAACTTAGCCGGATACAGAAGGCTATTCTAGAAAATGTTGCCCTGAAGCTTCTACGCCCTAACGGTATACTTATATATTGTACATGTTCCTTAGAACCAGAGGAGGGCGAAGAGCAGATCGAAATGTTTCTTAAGAGTTACAAAGAATTTAATCGCGTCCCAATCTATGCTAATGAAATAGCTGGGTTAGATGAATGTTTAACACTAAAAGGTGATGTCCGTATTCTGCCATATCATTTGCAACTCAGTAATCCTAAACTATCCGGGCTAGACGGCTTCTTCATAAGTCGCTTAAGGAAGAGAGGTCATTACAGCAGCTAATAGTAACCCTATCAGTAAGATTTAAGTTCATATATGAAATTATATAAATCTTAAAACACATACTATAAATGGGCATTCTATAGAATGTATATTCAGCTGGTGGTCTTGTGCATAAGAGATATAATCTTTAAGCATAGAAAAACATAACTCAACCCCATTTTATGTCTTTAGAAGTCTAGTTGTATAATCTAACTTCTTATATGACCTAGCATGCTATAAACAAACACCTTTTAAAAGTTATAAAGAAGGTTGTAATTGATAGTACGTTATGTCTTAGATTTCGCAGAGAACGCTACTCAAAATTTAGAATAGTACCACTACAGTCACCAGTTTTTTGATCCCGAGTTAGTAAATTATTAGTCTGCAACATATACGGGATTATCAAGGGAATCTAAGATCAAGACTATCCGTTTACCATGAGCCATACTTAAAAGATTAAATTTACACTCTATTCTCTATTTCTGAGCAGCTTTTAAAAGTTTTTACGGGCAATATAGACCTCATCCAAAATTTTCAGCACAGTATTCAGTTATGAAAAAAATCAGGCTCAATTATATAAAAGTACGGTTTGCAAATAACAATCAGATCTCGGAATGACGGATAACAGTTGCAATGTATCTTCTGACCTGGTTATGAATGATATTTTCCCATATAAGAATATTGATCAAATAGTTGCCGACACAATCTCTTGCTTATGTTAGTGTTAGGCGATCTAATTAGTTATGTCCACCGACACTATTTAACATAAATAGTTAGTTATCAGCATGAGCTTACCTGTATCGAATATAAGATTATTTACCTTTTGCTAACTTTAATACAAAACCTGTTATTGTGAAGTGGACTAAAGTTTTTTTCAGAGACAAACTTAAACAAACCTTCTTTCGAACTTTTATTTTGATAATTGTTGGGCTTATAGGCTTTTGTTACTAGAACCGTATGATCTTTATCGAAGTATAAAATAATAGTCAGTATTGAATATTAGCAATATTACAGAGTCTTTCTCCCACTTTAAGACTTACATAGTATATAATATTACGTTCGAATAGCGTGTGTGGGGTGAAATTATAATAATGAATTATAAAACGCTGATATCGATATCAGAAATGTCTTCAGGCTATAGTGAAGGAACATATACCCCAAGCATGGTCATAGAGGATACATTACGGCGAATTGAAAAATTAGAGCCTAAGCTTAATGCTTTCGATCTTATTTTAACAGATACTGCGAGACAAGAAGCGGATAAGGCTACGAAAGCGATAAAGCATGGCTTTAAAATCGGACCTTTTCATGGGGTGCCATTTGCCCTCAAGGATCTAGTTGATGTTAAAGGATACGTAACAGCTGGCGGTACAGTTGTTCATGCGGATCGTGTTGCAACCAATACAGCACGGCTTGCCAAGCGCTTGCTAGCAGGGGGTGGTATACTTATGGGTAAGACAAAAACCGTAGAGGTTGCCTACGGTGCTTGGGGCACAAATAGCGTACGTGGAACACCTTGGAACCCTTGGGATGAGAATACACAACGCACACCTGGGGGCTCCTCAAGTGGCTCCGCTGTTGCTGTAGCATCAGGCATGGTTGGTTGTGCAGTAGGCACAGATACTGGTGGTTCAGTACGTATTCCTGCTTCCTGGTGCGGTCTTGTTGGGCTGAAGGTTACAGAAGGGCGCTTGCCAACAGAAGGTATTCTGCCACTATCCCATACTTTAGATACGCCTGGAGTACTAGCACGCTCAGTGCGTGATGTCACAATTATGTTCGAGACAATGGACGGGCAACATCCGAAAGTAATTGCTAATTGCATTGAGAAGGAGACCGGGCTTTATGGTGAGTTGCAGCGTGGTGTTACCGGCTTAACTTTTGCCGCCCTTAGCGAAAAGGAACGTGAAGGAATTGATAACGATATACTTGAACATTATGATTCTGCACTCTTAAGGTTAGGTAAACTCGGTGCTCAGATAGTCCCAGTTGAACTCGCAGTTAGCTCCCAGGATATGCGTGATGATACTGGTATTATTATCTCATATGAGGGATACCATCACCACGGCTCAATGTACGAAGAATCTTCAAACAGAGTTGATGAAGATGTTAAAAAACGTATCCTAATGGGTCGCGAAATTAAAGCTACTAAATTTTTCGCTTCACTTAAGCGGCGCAAAAAAAACCAAGCCAGAGTATTGAAAAAATTACACGGCATTGATGCTTACATCACCCCAACTCTTACGTCGACACCACGCCCGATTGTAGATGTTGATCAGACACAAACACCTGCCCGGTTTACACGGATTGCAAATTACTTGGCTCTCTGCTCTATTAGTGTACCTATGGGATTAATAAAGGGGGAAGGACCGATGGGACTACAAATAAATGCCAGGGGTAATGACGAGGCAATGGCTCTACGTATAGCTGCAGCATTTGAGCGAGATTTTGGCAAACTACCTACTCCACCGATGGCCCAATTATAATAAACTTTTATTCGAACTTTTCTCCTCAGTAAAACCTTTAGAGTTCTGAGCTTTAAATTGATTTTTGAAGCTCTAAACACTTATTTAGTATAAAAGGTAAACATAATGCCAGTATCAGATCAATATCTGCTACAGACAGCACAGAGTTGGTTAAATTGTGAGAAACAGATTTCTATTGCCACTGTCATCGAAACGTGGGGATCCGCTCCGCAACCAGTAGGAAGTCAGTTGCTTATAGATGCTGACGGAAACTTTGAGGGCTCTGTGTCTGGTGGTTGTGTTGAAGTCGCGGTTATAATAGAGGCGGTTGATGTAATCGCAAGCGGAATACCTAAATTGGTAGAATTTGGTGTTGAGGATGAAATTGGATTTCAGGCTGGACTTTCCTGTGGAGGACGCATCCGAATTTACATAGAACCAGTAGGTATGTTTTAGGTCAAAAACTATGGAGCGTTTAATCCTTGATCAGATCATAACTCATATTAAAAACAGGACACCTGTCGCTCTTGTAACCTGGCTGACTTCAGGACGTCAGAAGATAATTTGCAGTGGTGATAATTTAGATCATGATAAACTTAGACATGTAGTTAATAATGGATTCTTAACTGATAGAAGCATTACCGTTCGAATGGACGAAGAAGAGGTATTCGTAAATATTTTTAATCCTAAATTGCGTATGATAATAATTGGTGCAGTACACATTACGCAAGAACTAGTTCCCTTGGCACTACAAGCCTGCTATGACGTAAAAATCATAGAGCCACGTACTTCATTTGCCAGCAGAGAACGCTTTTCCAAGTTAAATTGTGATGTCCGTTGGCCAGACGAAGCTTTGTCGCATATAGATTTAGACGAACGCACTGCGTTTATAGCACTTACCCATGACACTAAAATTGATGACCTAGCGTTAAAGATTGCGCTTAAGTCAAATGTTTTCTACATCGGTGCCTTAGGTAGCAAACGATCCCATTCAAAACGTCTTGAACGTTTAACTACTTCGGGTTTTAGCGAGCAGGACCTTGCGCGAATTAATGGGCCAATTGGTCTTGATATTGGTGCCATAGGGCCTGTAGAAATTGCAATATCAATACTTGCAGAAGTAACAGCAGTACTACGTGGAAAATTACGAATAGATTAAGCAGATAATTTAACAATCAATTCTTTGATATTTTAGTAAAACTTACGATCTCGTAGTTAATATAGCCTATTGCAAGAAACTTACATTTGATTTTAAAAATATTGTGTCTAATATCATAATCGGAATCAAAATCTAAATAAACTATATGCTTTATTAAAAAGAATTGAATTGTAAATACTTTAATCACATGTGATTTTACAAGCTTATCACCACAATAACTGGGTTCGCACATATGTGCGAACCTATCTATTGAAGTGGATAATTTATGATGCAATCAAAGGGGGTCATGATTTGGATTTAGACCAATTCTTTACAACCCTGTATGAGAGAAACCTTAGTTTCCAATCGAAGGTAAAATAAGTTGTATACGCTATTATTATGCCGTTCCGTCTGAGTTTTTGTATACCGGTAGAAGATTTGAAGGAGTTAGTGAAGAATGCGGAGATGCAGTCATCTGTGGGCGTTGTACACCCGCAAGAGGATCATCTGAATGCCTAGATTTACCTTCAAAATATCCTCCTTGCTCAATAGAAAGCGACTTATGGTGCACGTCGCCTTCAACATGGCAGGTTGATTGTAACATCACTTTACCACCACGGATCGACCCCATTACTTGGCCACGAACGATAACTTCTTCAGCATTAACAGCCCCTTGAATACGAGCCTTTTCTCCAATAAGCACATGAAGCGCGTGAAGATCACCCTCAACTTCACCGTCCACCTGGACCTCGCCGGTAGAGATAATATTCCCCTGGATTTTTAGATCTGGACCAATTATGGAAGGATCATCTCGCTCCCCATTAAGCATTGAGGACGAGGCTCTCAATGGTGACTTTTTTTGAACACTGGGATTTAAAGACCCATGCTGAGGCAAACCAACTGCCTTTTCCACATCCTGTTCCAGCTTTTTACTTCCAAAATTCGACAACATTTTTTGAATCCTTCTAGCACTCACTCACTTCACTCGTATGGATCAAAGTCAGTAACACTCATACCATAATTCCTGTATCATCGCTTAATGTTCCTGTTTATCAGCCGTATTTATAATAAAAAACTGAGTGATGATCTTAATATGAGATACAAAGATTATTTTTGCTTTCGCAAATGTAAGCTTGCAATACTATAGCTCCCTCATCAGTTATCTAACCGTAATTGTAATGTATAATTGGAACTAGATAGTTACCTACTAACTTTATGATTCAACAACGTGACTATTAAATAATCAATAAAATGTCTAAATTCTATTAAAGATTTATCAAAATTAAATGTAAATGGCACTTGATTGATGAAATGACACTTATAGGCCATAAATTACATAATAATTTAACATGAAGAAAAACTAACATCTACAATTTAACTTTAGTAAAGCTTAACAATAATATGTGCTATTTAAGCGTATGTAAGGCATTCACTATTGGCAATAAGCGCTCTAAGTTAGCGAGTAATCCATTTCAAATGATTTATCGCCAAAACGTAATTAACTAGAGATTAGCTACCTAGAACATTTTGTCATGACACTTATTTAGATTTGGCACACCGGCACATGCCTTGAGTTGTATAAATTCATTTGAAATCAATGAGATAAACAATCTTCTCCTAACAATTTAAGTGCCGTCTTATAAACTGCTTCTGCATGACCCGAAACCTTTACTTTCCGCCACACTTTTAAAAGTTTCATATTTGCATTTATTAGATATGTTGTCCGTTCAACACCCATATACTTTTTACCATACATAGATTTTTCTACCCATACGGCATATCTCATAGATACTTCCTTTTCAATATCTGAAAGCAGTAATACTTTTAAATCATGCTTTTTCTTAAATTTTAAAAGTTTATCAATGCTATCAGGAGAGATACCTATAACTTTTACGCCAGCTGTTTCAAATTCAGTTATCAAATCACTAAATGCAATCGCTTCCTTAGTGCAACCAGTTGTATCAGCTTTAGGATAAAAAAATAACACAATCATCTTGCTTTTATTGGCACGCAAATGGAATTCTTTGCCGTTGTCTTCTGGTAATTTAAAGTCAGGAACGACGTTTTCTTCTTCAAGCATTATTTGAACTTTCTTATTTTCTAAAAAGCTTTAAGTTGCGATAAAGTCATGAATTTACATTCGTTCGTTATTACGCTAATTTATAAAAGTCTTTACTTTAACAAATAAATCCTAACTATCCAAAAAGAAAAATTACTACAAAAAATTATCGGATATTGTTTGAAACTTTGCATAAGTTAATGGTGATTATTATTTATCATAAATGCTAAATGTATTAGAATTTTTGAATAATCGTTTACGATGATATATCCTCACTGAGGTAACTTTGGTAAACATTTAACAGATAGTAATTCATAGATATTTTTATACAAAATGGCGGATACTTCCATCATTAGAGAGCGGGCAGACAGACGACATCATATACAGTCGCCGAATGAGATTAGAAAGCCGCTTGCAGGGCAAGACAAAGAGGTCTTAGCTACTGCACTGAGCGAAATAGGAATAGAGGGCAAGCAACTCCGTATGCGCGTTGCGCAACTGTGGAGGTGGATATATGTACGCGGCGCACGTTCTTTTGATGAGATGACAGACATTTCAAAGAATTTGCGAACTCAGCTAAAAAGAAAATTTTCGCTAGATCGACCTCAAATTATATCTGAGCAGACTTCTAAAGATGGCACGCGCAAATGGCTTTTACGTTTTACGCGTAATAGGACGGACCTGAATGCACCCGAAATAGAATGCGTTTACATTCCTGAAACAGATCGTGGAACTTTGTGTATTTCAAGCCAAGTTGGCTGCACTTTAAATTGTTCATTCTGCTATACTGGAACGCAGAGTTTTGTTCGAAATCTTACAACTCAAGAAATCGTAGCACAGATACTCGTCGCACGTGATCGTATCGGTGATTGGCCAGATAAGAAAGTTGAAGTAGACGGAGGGCTATTGCCACAGAGCGAAAGAAAAGTAACTAACGTTGTTTTTATGGGAATGGGTGAGCCTCTTTATAATTTTGAAAACGTCAAAAATGCTGTCTCTATCGCATCGGACAATGAAGGCATATCACTATCCAGAAGGCGAATTACATTATCAACTTCAGGTGTTGTTCCAGAAATTGAACGTTGGGGTAGCACAGCAAATACCATGCTAGCGATCTCTCTGCACGCAACGCGTGATGATTTACGGAATAAACTCGTACCTATCAACCGACGATGGCCAATTGCCGATCTTATGAAAACCTGCCGTGCTTATCCAAGCTTGTCGAATGCTCGCAAAATTACATTTGAATATGTCATGATAAAAGATGTTAACGACTCAATCCCAGAAGCTCACGCACTAATAAAATTGCTTTCAGGTATTCCGGCTAAAGTTAATATTATTCCCTTCAATCCATGGCCTGGATGTGCCTATCAATGTTCAGATTTAAGACAAATCAAACGTTTCATCGAAGTCATCAACAAGTCAGGGTATGCTTGCCCAATAAGAACTCCGCGTGGGCGTGATATTTTTGCGGCATGTGGTCAACTGAAGTCTGAAAGTGAGCGCCTGAGAAAAAGTCTCTGCGTTATTGAAGCAGAAAACTAAAAATTATTACGCTTTTCATCATAGAATGAAAATTCTATCTTTACTTCTCAGACTAGTAAAGTTGATAAGATATAGCTAACAAACGTGCATATATATATATATGCAACTTAATTATAGAAAAATTACTTTAACTTGACCAGGGGATACACAGCTATGAAAATTCTTGTCCCGGTTAAGCGTGTAGTCGATTATAATATTAGGATACGCGTTAAGCCAGATAGATCAGGCATTGAATTAGATAATGTCAAGATGTCAATGAATCCATTTGATGAGATTGCTGTTGAGGAAGCTCTTCGTTTGAAAGATGCAAAAATTGCTAGCGAAGTTATCGCCATATCAATAGGCCCTTTAAAAGCTCAGGAAACAATACGAACTGCTTTGTCTATGGGTGCTGATCGAGGAATTCATGTACAAGTTAATGATGGAATTAGTGTTGAGCCCCTCGCAGTCGCAAAAATTCTTAAACGCATTGTCAAAGACGAGATCCCTGACCTCGTAATCCTTGGTAAACAAGCTATTGACGATGATTATAATCAGACAGGTCAGATGCTTGCTGCCATTCTTGGGTGGTCTCAGGCAACCTTTGCTTCGGAAATTACAATTAATGATGGAAGTGCAATTGTTACACGTGAAGTTGACGGTGGCTTAGAAAAGTTAAGAGTTACACTGCCAGCGATCATTACTACCGATCTGAGATTAAACGAGCCGAGATACGCATCACTACCTAATATAATGAAAGCTAAGAAGAAACCCATAGATATCAAGACGCCTACTGACTACGATATATGCATCGAACCTCGGCTTAGAGTGTTAGATACTTTTGAACCTCCTCAACGACAGGCAGGATTAATTTTAGAAAGCGTTTCAGAACTAGTATCGAAACTTAAAGATAAAGTAGAGGCTATATCATAATGACGACACTTTTAGTTTCAGAGCACAATAATAATGAGCTTAATATAGCAACAGGCAAGGCATTATCAGCGGCACTAGAACTTGGAGATAATGTTCATATTCTAGTCGCTGGTTTAAACTGTCGCTCCGTGGCGGAAGACGCTGCAAAACTTGAAGGAGTCAGTAAGGTTCTGATAGCTGATGAAATCCACCTAGAGCACCAACTTGCAGAGGAAGTTTCAGCACTTTTACTTCAATTGATGGAGACCTATGATACGCTAATATCACCCGCAACTACTCGTGGTAAAAACACGCTTCCCCGTGTTGCTGCATTATTAGATGTAATGCAGATTTCGGACATAACAGAAATCAAATCACCAGATACATTTGTACGTCCAATATATGCAGGAAGTGCGATGCAGACTGTTCAGTCAACTGATTTTAAAAAAGTCATTACCGTTCGCACATCCTCTTTTAGATCGCCAGAAATGAATGGTACAGCTAAAATCGAATATATTTCAGCACCAACGCCTTTCGGTAATACATCATTTCACAGTTCTCAACTCGCAGAAGCAAATCGTCCCGAATTAACTTCTGCAAATGTTGTTATATCAGGTGGTCGTGGATTAAGATCGTCTGAAAATTTTACAAAATACATTGAACCTTTGGCAGATAGGCTTGGTGCAGCTATTGGAGCAAGCCGGGCTGCAGTGGACGCGGGATATGTTCCTAATGATTACCAAGTAGGACAGACAGGTAAAGTAGTTGCTCCGGAACTTTATCTGGCTGTTGGAATATCAGGGGCAATACAACACCTTGCTGGCATGAGAGATTCAAAAGTCATTGTTGCAATAAACAAAGATTCTGATGCCCCAATATTTCAAATAGCTGATTATGGCTTGGTTGCTGATCTATTTGAGGTTCTACCTGCGTTAGAAAAAGAATTAGCAAAGAAACCAGCCTAAAATTAAATTTATAAAATATGATCTACAAAGCAGAACCCGAATTGTGAATTAAATGTTTTTGGAATGAATAATCGGATGATACATAATAATATTCTAGGTTCACATGACCTAGTAAGAATCATTCATATTATTGGCGTCATAAAGGTTATAACGGAATTGTATAAGTTTCTGCCCTGGTAGGTTATCCAGTTTTATTGAGCGATATAAATAAAGCTAAATTCTATTTCTTATTTGAAATTATTCAAAAGAATATCACCCTCCAGAGCATGCTAGGCTTAGTTTGCGGGGACTACATGATACCTGAATGCATTGAATATTATTTTCTTCGAAGTATGACTATTTTAGAGGTGTTGGCTTAGTAATTGAGGCAGTGACAAAAAAATTTCAATACAAGATTTTCTAAGACTTATGCACCTATTTTAAAATCAAATAATTCTTGCATCTAACACACCATAGATCAATTACCAAGCTTGAAGCGAAAATAGATTACCCAATAAATTTATTAGAATTAATTTTAAGAATCCAGTGTCGGCAATACAATTAAATCTTAACCAAAAAATAGGATCTCTAGATCCTGTAGATTTTACTGACCTTGTTGCCTATCTTTCTGTAATAAGGGTTCTTTTCAAGGCATGAGCGATAGAAAATGCCGTCCATATAATTTACTTTCTAGGATGGCTGTCATGGGCTTTAAAAAAGCGAGGTTTTTATGATTACAGAGGCGAGCATCCTGTCTTCATTCGCTGAGTATTAAAACTATTTTAACTGAAGAGCAGTTAATTTAAACCAATCTAATAAACAGTCTGCTACTTCGTTGACTAATAGATAGCTATTAGAATCGTGACTCACTTTAAAGGCTATTCTGGTTTTACATAGATACTTTAACTTTTTTTGTTTTTCTCCTAGTCATACTTGAACAAGTCTACCTTTTATTATTATAGTCATATGAGCTTAGGAGCCAGAGCTTAAGATGAAAAATCCTAGGGAAATTTCAACTGATCGGTTGCGGATCTGAGTGAATAAATTTTCATTAGTTATAACTAGTATACTAAATTTACATTCTTCCATGAGGTAAGGTTATTAGCACAAAAAACCAAACGCTGATTACAAATTTATAATTTAATTTAATTAATAATTTGAGTGCATGTTTACTTTACATGAGTATAAATACTAGTTATTTATTAAGAATATAGTATTCACCTGAAAAAATATGTTATAGATATGCTATGTATGTATTCACAATTAGAGTAGCTTTTAGGGTCGCTGTATAGATGAGACTTTTTTAAGTCAAATCTACTTTTTCATAATAAAAATGCAGAGATATCATTATATCCGTTTCTGGTTTAGGTAAAGAAATATTTGCCTTATATATCTACGAAATTAGAAGGTAATTAATTTAAAACTTACCGTATACAAATTTCACTTTAAATTGTGCTCTTATTTCATAATGTAGTTTTGTGCACACTTACTTCATCCTCAGCATGTTACGGACAGCAAGGCCAATCAAAAAAATTAATATCAATGATAATGTTTTTTGTATCATTGACCAGCTTGAAACCCAAAGAGGTATTATAGGTGTCTGGTTCCCTACATTATCCTCTACAATTCCGAAAAGACAACCGTAAGTTCTACGGGGACTTTCAGGACCGTTAATACCACCAAGCACAGAACCATTGACAGTTGCAAGATGCCATGCTTCGGATGTAACATTGGTTCCAGCTTGCATTTCTAAGTCGACCGGTTTTCTATTACCTCTTGTTACATTAGTACAAGGCACAGCGGTACCTAAGCCGGGTGTTACATAGGCCATCCAAGTGACAAACCACTCGTTTTTCTTCTGCTCGACTGTGCGACTCTCACCAAAATAAACTGCTGCTGAAATGAAGGTTAGTGCCAATAGCCAAATTAAGGGAAGTACAGCTGAGCGCCCGTAGTTTGATGTTAAACCGTAGGCAACGCCAAACCAAAACCTGAAAAAACTTCGCCACCCTGCCTGAGTGTTTAATGGTTTTGGAAAATACCAGTCACTTGCGAACCGTGCAGAACAAATCTCCATCGGAAAGAATATTTGTTCCCGCTCATGATCATGACCTTGTATAGCAAGGCGTTTAAGAGCGCGCCACCTTGCTGGCACATCAGGGTCACCTTCGGAAAAACTTTTAGACTGGTTTGACCACCTTTCACGCCAATTAGCACCCTCAGGTTCCACGTATAAATTATCCAAACGTGGGGCTTCTTCAAAGTGCGCCTGAATAAAATCAGGTGCTCGCCAGAATTTAGCACCTGCTAGTGTGAACCCACGACTAGCATGAATTGCAGCAAAGCTAGCTAGATCTTTGAAATGGGTCTCCTCAAAAGTTACATATTCATGAAACGTAGCTTGGTCAAAAGTAACCCGTTTTTCAAAAACAGTAAGATCTCTATCTGCTGAAGCTCTGTTAAACCAAGCATCACCTTCAAATTTAGCACTTTTAAAATCAGCTTCTCTACTGAATTTAGCGCTTCTGAAATAGGTGTCTCCTTTAAAAGTAGCACTTCTAAAAGAAGCAGATCCACTAAATGCTGCACTTCTAAAAGAGGCTGAGCTGCTAAACACCACAGTCCTAAATTTTGCAGCTCCGCCAAAAACTGCTCTGCGAAAGTCAGCAGCACCTTCAAATGTAGTAGTTCTAAAATCTGCGGCACCGCTAAATATTGTACTACTAAAATCCGCAGCTGTAATAAAATTGGCGTCTCTAAAGTCTGCATCTCCATTGAATGCTATGCTTCTAAAGTCAGTAGCACCGGAAAAATTTGCACTTCTAAAGCCAGCACCCCGATTAAATGAAGCGGTTCTGAATGAGGTATCCCCGGTTAATAACGCACCACAAAAATCAGCAGAACCACTACACACGGCGCCAGTAAAATCGACTGCCGCACTAAAAACTGCACTTTTAAAGTTAGCACCTACATCAAATTCTACGCTCTTAAAATCAGCAGCACCATTGAAGGCTACGCTACCAAAGAAAGCTGCTCCATTAAATAATGAGCTACTAAAAAACGCAGCCTCATTAAACAAAGCGCCTCTGAACTTAGCAGCTCCATTAAATACTGTACCAGTAAAATATGCATCCCGTTTAAATTTCGTTCCTCTAAAATCTGATGTCCCTTTGAACGAAACTCGGGTAAAGTTAGCAGCACCATCGAATGTAGCTACCCTGAAATCACAAGGCTCACTGAACGATACGCTCCTAAAGTTAGCAGCTCCACCAAAATGGGCATTCCTAAAATTAGCTGTCTTACTAAAAGTAACACGAGTAAAGTTAGCATTCCAAGGGAATATCCAACCACTGAAGTCTATGTCTTCGTTAAAGTTGTAGGGCTCTTCCTTACTTGAGAACTCTATTGAAGCTTCATTCACCCAATCCCTTGTCTGGTCATTCTTAGGATCTATACCAAGATCTAAAGACCAAAGGCCCGTATCCTCCAATCTCTTACGCTTGGCGAACATTTCCTCTGCCCAGGCATTCCATTCTTCTCTACCCTTGCAGAATAGCTCGAGTGTTACGTTTCGCTTCATTGGATGCTTACTTACCAAAAAGCCGTTAATCACGGCAGCTTAAATTTTAATTTATTTCGTGTTGACTAGACTAGAGATCAAAATAATGTATCTGACACAACTATGTCTTATAGTAAAGTATCAAATATGGAGATCAGCCTTCAGAATTTTAAAATATGCTTTTATCAAGAAGATTTATATTAAGACTTCCAGAGAAATAAAACAGTATGCGTATCTACAAATTGATAAATCTTAGTAAAGTTGATAACATTGTAGAATATCCATAAAATTTAAAAGAAAAGGTTTCAACATCACCAAAGAATATTTGGACCCAATTAAAATTTCAAGACTATCATCGCAAATTAATATGCGTGTTAGCAAGATATATAAAAGAGGCTGCATTTAAATTAGAGGAGATCCTAATTTCTTAGAATAGCCACTGTTAAGCCAAAAAATACGATAGATCGACTGCTGAAAACAAAAAAAGCGCAAAAAAGAAAGGTAGTGAGCACATATTTTGTTTCATCTAGCATCAGAGTTTGCAGCATCATGAAACAATGCCTTGCGCTTAAATAGGTCACTACTGATTACGTCAGGCCTTAATAGCTCAGAGACAGACACGCTTGTATTCTGTCCTTGACCATCTGTAGTGACCCAACCAAGTAGCGAAATTTTCGGATGAAGCGACATTATCACTTTAATCCTACCTACATTTTTTGCGCTTTTTTCTGCGATTTGAACTGAAATTTGAACCTCATTTACTTCGACGTTTAATATTCTAGCATCTTTTAAAAGGTCAACATTATCTCTTAATAAAATACGAAAAGGAGTATTGCTTAGCTCATAGACATCCTCATTACGTAAGTCAAGGTCTTGGATTGCTAAAAACCTACCATCCGAAATTATTACTTTCTTGCTCGGAGCAGAATAATCGAAACGAAACTTTCCTGGCTTTTGAACAAAAAACTTTCCTTTAGTCGTATTCGAGTTAGGATCAATCTGTACAAATCTTCCTTGTAGATTAGTAAGTCCATTAAAATAATTATCAATTACATTAACAGCATTAATTTGTTCTTGTGTAAGTGACTCAGAAGGGTCGATCTTGGTGTATGTTTTTACTTGACTTTCCCAATTACCACCCACAGGACTAGAAGATGAGACTTCTTTACTATGTGCATAAACTGAAAATCCTAATAACGAAGCCAGGATAAAAAAACCAGACTTTTTTAATGACATAGTTGATAAAAATAAATAGAAACTATTTGCTAGATGTTTCATATAGCACTCACTACATTAAGTTGACACTACTTATCAGTTTGATCTCACCTGGGAACAGAGCCTTTGTGCCAGAGCACATACGCGTTAAAATTGACACATACTAGTACATAATAATTCTATATTATTCGTTGCTCTATACCAGTCTTGTTCTTAATACAAGTATAAAAGATTAATTATAATTTAATAGACTGACAACATAGCTTGTTAGAATCTACGAATGATGTCCAAGCGATTTTTCAAGATGAATTTTCATAGTTAATATTTGATAAGTTATCTGTACCATCTAAACTTTTCAGTAAATCTAATCCTAACTTATTATCTTGTGATATTTTTTTTTGTAGATCTACTGAAGATGGAGATCCTTTTTCTTGAGTTGAGATAAATGATTTTTTTGGTGAACTCTCAATTTCGTAATTATTTGTTTTTGGCTCTATCAACATCATCAAATCAGAATCGTAATTTTGTCGCCCTTGCTTGCTTAGCGTATGAACAACAGCCTCGACTTCATCATCGGAAACAAAAGGTCCGTGTGCACGTATCATTGAATTACTACCATTGGCAAAAAGAAGGTCACCTTGTCCAAGAAGTTGTTCAGCCCCTGAACAGTTGACAATTGTTCGACTATCAATTTTTGAGGCTACCTTATAGGCCAAGCGCGTAGGAAAATTAGCTTTAATCGTGCCTGTAACTACATCTACTGAAGGGCGCTGTGTTGCCATGATGAGATGCAGACCTGCAGCACGAGCCATTTGCGACAAGCGCTTGATCAAAATGTCAACTTCTTTACCAGCAACAGCCATTAGGTCGGCAAATTCATCGACGATGATCACGATGTATGGCATTGGCTCGAAATTAAGCAACTTGTCTCGAAACTGTGTCTCTCCAGTATCTTGGTCAAATCCCACATGAATTTTTTGTTTAAGAGGTGTCCCAGTCCTATTTGCCTCTCGGACACGGTTATTAAAGACTTCAATTGAGCGAGCGCCAATCTCAGTCATTTTTCTGTAACGATCTTCCATCTGCCTAATAGCCCATTGTAATGCAAGCACCGCAACAGAAGGATCCGTTATCACCGGTGATAACAAATGTGGAATTCCATTATAAGCGGAAAGCTCTAGCATTTTAGGGTCAATCATAAGCAGTCTACAATCATCAGGAGATTTTTGGTATAGCAGAGATAGTATCATTGCATTTATACCAACAGATTTTCCCGAACCTGTTGTTCCTGCAACAAGCAGGTGAGGCATTCGCGTTAGATCCGCAAGCACCGGCCTGTCATCTATACCTTTACCAAGAGCCAAAGGCAGCCGTGCATCACAGTTGTTGTAATCTTGACTCTCGAAAACATCTCGTAAGAAAACTTTTTCTCTAATTTCATTTGGCAATTCGATACCAATCGCATTACGTCCTGGGATCACCGCAATGCGTGTACTTTCGCAACTCATTGAGCGAGCAATATCATCTGCGAGTGAAATAACACGAGATGACTTAGTGCCAGGTGCAGGTTCAAATTCAAATAATGTAACCACAGGACCTGGCTGAATATTTAATATTTTACCTTTAACGCGAAAATCTTTTAGTACTAATGTCAAGCTCTCCGCGATTTGGTTTAGCTCAACTTTTTGGTCTGTCACAGAATTACTATCCGTTAGTGCTAAAGGCGATTGCAAATCATCTAGACTTGGCCTTTGGTACTCTACGGGACATTGATTATTTCTTTTATATTTTTCTTTATCGCTAGAAAAAACTCGATTTGTTGTTCTGCTCTTGTAATCTGATTTTTTACTTATACCCCCATTTAGCTGCAACGAAGTGTGATCAAGAAACTTAAAAGATAACCCGTTATTTGGTGAAAAACGTTGCGCTATTTTTCGGGTTGATAATCTCTCGCACTCTGAAGGAAGTCCCTGTGTTTGATTAACGTTATTTTTTAAAGAATTATCAAAACAACTCTCTCCGAGGTCGAAAAGTAATTTATTTGGATTTGGAGGGTTAGTGTCGAATTTATTGAAATTTGCAACCTTAGTTCTTGAGGTCTTTAAATTAGTTAAGTCGAAATTGAGTTGCGATGAATTTTTTAATAATTGTCGTGATTCATCCTCAATGTTGAATTTTGGACAAGTTGGGATTTTTTTATAAGTAGATTGTACTTTCTTAAAATAATTCCCATAGTTAAATCCCACTGCACAAATAAAAGATAAACTGCCAAGTATCAGCATGCTCAGCCCTGCTGTAAGACCACCTGTCTGACCTATCCAAGCCGTAATGATACTAGCCAACAAATTATAGCTAACATCGCCTAAAGCTCCACCATAACCATGCGAAAATACCCAGCGACTGTTGACATATATAGAAGATAGACTACCAGAAATTGTTATAAGTGATAAGATTGCTAAAATGCTTCTTACACGAAATCTATCAACTTGTTCTGCTACAGAAAGTTCTGCACCCCAAATTGTGAGAAAAGTTAAAATAACCACTGAGCTGAGACCAAAAATCTGCAGCAATAGATCAGCTATTGTCGCACCAAACGGTCCTATTAAATTAGCAGGCTTGATACTACCAATTGTACTTAAACTAGGGTCTTCAACAGACCAAGTCAGAAGCGACAGCCATAATAAAATTGCAGCAGAAACAACAAAGATGCCACATAGTTGTAATGACCAACAAATAAGTATTTTTTTTACTTTACTCGGCAAAAATTGCTGCGAATTTTGATTAGAAAGCTCATTTGACATAACGCAGGACCAACTAAACAGTTCTATAAAATATTACAATGGCACGCCTTAATCAGCGCATATGCTAAATATATTATTATGTTAATCTTGATTTTTAGTTAGCGACATGCTTCGATTTGGATAAATATTTTTTCAAAAGTTTTGTAACAATTTAAGACCCATCCAACATTGGACTTGACCCTTAAAGTCCATTTTTTTAATAGAATTTTACC
This sequence comes from Candidatus Tectiglobus diatomicola, assembly GCA_039583345.1. Taxonomy (GTDB): domain Bacteria; phylum Pseudomonadota; class Alphaproteobacteria; order Rhizobiales; family Hyphomicrobiaceae; genus Tectiglobus; species Tectiglobus diatomicola. The sequence continues at coordinate 23,254 of JAZDSJ010000001.1, forward strand.
ACTACGCATTAGAAAAAATACACATACTATTTCTACTTTCAATATTGGGATAATATTAATTTTAGGCATAGACGTAATTAACGTAATTTACCAACAACCATTATAGTATGTTTTAAGATGTGCTAGCTCTTCTTTCGTTTTGGCTATTATTGTAATTTATATGACAAAAATTCATTAGGAATTTGGAATAAAGTTATTATAGTTTGTATATGAAGATACTACACTGGTGAGATCCTAAAAAACCACCTGCATGACAGTTATTAAATATAAACTGGAAAAAGGGTTACTTAAAAAACTACCAGCATGGTATTTACCAAACTTCAATGCAGTTAACATTTAGACTTATTAAAAAACTAAAAATAATTTACTCTGCTGAGAGCTTACAGCGCTAAAGTGAAATTTTCTTATGAAGTAGATTTGATGCCGTATTTAAACCCAAATTCATTTGAATATCTCGTTAAATTTAGCCAAGAGAGAATTGAAAAGGGCTCTAAAAGTTTTACTGCTGCTGCCAGATTATTTCCTCAAGAAACACGTTCTAGCGTGTATATGCTTTATGCGTGGTGCAGGCATTGCGATGATATCATTGATGGTCAGTATCTAGGTCACGAAGATACCTACAGAGAAGTACCAATAGGCATAGATGCGCAAGCGGCAGTTGAAGCTCTTGCATATAAAACACAACGCGCTTGCGCAGGTTATGCCGATGAACCGGTTTTTCGTGGACTAGCAGCAATCACTGAAAAGCACAGCATACCGGAAAAATATCCACTAGATCTTATTGCAGGATTTAAAATGGATACTGAGGGATACCGTTATGTGACAATCAATGACACGCTGAAATATTGTTATCATGTAGCCGGAGTTGTTGGTATCATCATAGCTATGATAATAGGGACTAAGGAGCGCGTAGCACTCGAACGCGCATGCGACCTAGGCATAGGGTTCCAGCTCACTAATATAGCCCGTGATATTGTTCAAGATCACATGCGAAACCGTATCTATATTCCTCAAAATTGGTTAGAGGAAGCTGGCTTAATGCAAACTTCAATGATTGAACCACAAAATAGAGTTTTACTGGCAAAAGTTGTTCGACGTTTGTTGGATACTTCTGAGATTTATTATCAATCAGCTAAATGTGGTTTAGCACATCTTCCTTTCCGTTCAGCCTGGGCAGTAGGTACAGCGCTCAAAGTGTATCGCACAATAGGCTTGGAAGTACGTCGCCGTGGCTCCCACGCCTGGGACAAGAAGATTAGTACAAATGGAATCACCAAGTTTGGGGGCACTGTCTCCGGCTTAACGCTTGCTCTTAAATCACGCAGCGCGCGTAAAAAAGCGCAGGAGTAATGTTCGCAAAAGGTTTTTGGTGATACATATAAGCAATTACTTTTACAATAATATCATACCACTAATCTGTAAAAAATTATTACTATTTATTTTGGTATTCCTCACTCCCCTTACATTCAAAATGACTTTTCTATAGTTGTTTACTGAGGCAACTTAAATGCATTTGATAAAAATAGCTTCATAGTAATGCGTCACGTCCCTTGATGATTTTTACAGTTCGGGAAACTTTTATTTATTCTAACCTTGACACATCAAGTCGTCTTAGAGAACTCACATTACAACTTAATTAGAAATATAACCACGCGTGTAATCTGTAATTCAGCATTAGTTTTATCTAAGACCTTGCTGATCATTTATCGTAAGCTAGAAATCATATGTTCGTTGAAAAGCTGAGATCTATGGATTAACTGATCTAGAGCTATAGCTCAAAGATAGGGATTAGAATTCAACTCTGGCCAAGCAGTTACGCTCTGAAGTAGGTTAACCTGATTTATTATGTATGGTATGACTGTGATAATTGTTGCTCGATTAGACATCTATAAAATATAAAGTACATAAATCTGCTTACAAGGATGACAATCATCTGGAATTAAAATAATACATGGCATCAAAGTTTGAGACAGGAGACAAATCACCGTGCGCTGTGAAATAGTTGCAATTGGTACAGAGCTTTTACTTGGTATTATCCCTGATACCAACTCTTCTTGGATAAGCGAACAATTAGCTCTAAACGGTATTGATTCACATTTTCAGGCTAAAGTTGGTGACAACCCCGAACGCATTGAGGCTTGCCTTAGGATAGCTCTTGAACGATCAGATGTTGTTATCTGCTGCGGCGGATTAGGACCAACACAGGATGACATAACGCGAAATGTGCTGGCCAAAATAATGGGTGCTGAAATGCGCCAAGATGAAACAATTGTAGCTGAACTCAAGAAGCGCTTTGCAGCTAAAGGGCAAGAAATGCCGATAAATAATCTATGCCAGGCTGACATTCCAATCGGTGCGAGCATTATGGGTCAGATGCCTGGCACCGCTCCAGGTCTTATATGCCCGATCAAAAATAAGATTATTTACGCAGTTCCTGGAGTACCCCACGAAATGCGTGCCATGGTAGAGGGCACAGTACTTCCTGACATGCGCAAACACACCGTCACAAACGGCATCATTCGCTCAAGGACCCTAAGAACGTGGGGAATAAGCGAATCTAGATTGGCCGAACTTTTACAAGAACGTATTGATGACCTTGACCGAACAAATGATGCAACTCTGGCTTTTCAGGCAAGCGGAATTGACGGTATAAAGATTCGTATAACGACAAAAGCTAACTGCGAATCAGAGGCTATTGCAAAGTTAGAAGTCCAAGATAGCAAAATACGTCCCATACTAGGTAGCAGTGTCTTCGGCATTGATAATGAAACTATGGAATGCGCAGTTTTAAAATTACTGCAAAAAAAAGGGCTCACCTTAGCGGTTGCTGAAACTTTAACTGGCGGTCTCCTCTCCGCCCGCATGACACATGCAGATCCTAAAATGAAGACATTTATTGGCGGTTGTATTCTATCAAACATACAGTTACCGGACTGTGCTCAACAAATGGAAATAAAGTCGCGTGCAATTAACTGTGCTGAGTACGCTAGAAAAAGCCTTGGTGCAGATGTAAGCATATCTGCGTTGGAACCTACATCCAATGACATGGAACCAGCTGGTACGGTGATTACAGCAATAACAACTAATAAGTATAAGTATTCAAATAAATTGGTTTTTCACCCCATCCGTGAAAACATTCGTAAGCTTAGTGTCATAAGCCTTTTAGACGAATTACGAAAGGCCTTAATATCTAATCAGCAATGGACTTAATTACTTTAGCTATGATTAGCTTACTTCATATAGTCTAGAAAATAATTAGCAAAGCAACTTTTTAATTAAGTTTAACTTCTTCAAAGTAATTCAACAAATTTCTATATCAATAACTATTATAAAGTATTTATTAGTCCGAAAGTAGATATTGTGGCGAGCAATTTTGTTTTTTACACATCGATCTATTTCGGATCTATTTTTGCCAACTTGGGTGTTTTTCTACCTTTCATGTCGATTTGGTTATCTTGGCGCGGGATGACAACACTAGAAATCACAATACTTCTATCTGCTCCATCATTCATTCGGTTCTTAGCCACACCAATTATTGGACTTTGGTCTGACACCAAGGCAGATCACCGTATAGCACTACTCTGGGGAAGCTGGATAGCTGTATTAGCTTCAATCATTCTACCCTTCGCAGGAGAGTTTTTATCATTCTTATTACTCATCATTATACTACAACTAGCCACACACTCACTAATACCAATCACAGAAGCGAAATCACTTGCGGGTGCACAAAAGCTAGGAGTTAATTATGGAAGCATGCGCCTTTGGGGATCTCTTTCATTTATTTCAGCAAATATTATCGGTGGTCTTGTAATTAAAGTATGCGGTAATGAAAGCATTTCAGCGATGTTAGTAGCAACCTCCATTTCTATTTTATTCGCTGCATATTTACTTCCTAACAATCCTGAATGTGGGAGAACACAACCATCTAATTTTCAAGCTGGTCTTCGGAGCATCAAGATACTTCTTTCGGAGAAATGGTTTCTTTTACTGTTAATATCAACCGGTATGATCCAAAGTTCACACGCCACATATTATGTATTAGGAACTCTTCACTGGCGTTCAAAAGGAATCTCAGATGAGTGGATTGGAATACTTTGGGCACTTGGAGTTATTATGGAGGCTGGCTTATTTTTTATCTCAAATCGTCTCTTAGAACGATATAGCTCAATAGGCTTAATTGTTATAGGTGGTCTTAGCGCTATTGCGCGCTGGACGATTATGGCCCTAGATCCTCCCTTCTGGGCACTTTTCCCACTTCAATGCCTTCATGCGTTAACGTTTGCGGCTACTCACCTCGGTACAGTAAACATAATAAATATTCACATACCTGCTACTCAAAGTGGAACTGCACAATCAATCAACACTGCACTAGGGTCAGGTGCACTAATGGGGATTATGACATTGCTGTCAGGGCTGCTCTACGAGATGATTCATGTATCAAGTTACATAATAATGGCTGGAATTGCAGGTTTCGGTGTTATTATCTTAATTTTCATGACCAATACCATAGGAATAAAACGAATTTAGCCTGCAGCAGCACGACGATCAGCAACCCGCCTACAAACAGCAGACACAATTGCGGACTTCACCTCACAAATAGAGACGTCGCCATAACGGAATTCAGGAGGCAAAGCTATTTGCTGAAGACGGGCCATACTACGTAAATTCTCAAGCCCTTTGATGGTGTTAAGACGTTTCATAAGACCGTCGGGACCTTCACGTACAAAAACAGAGACAAGTGCAAAAGCATAAGGGTCAAATTCCTCTTCATCATGAGAAACAATAATCTCTGAAGGCGTAGAACATGACTGTCTGGACCAATTTCTTGATTCGTCAACCAAACTCTTTTTCATTGGCTGAAAGCTCTGTTTTTGAGCATTAGACGAAGTAAACGATCCACGCAATCGCCCGTTTATAAAAAATGGGTCATAACGCTTTAATATAACAGATGAAAAAGTTGCAATAAGAATACGCACTACACGCTGTGATATCACCGGATCAATATCATCCTGCGTTTGAAAAAAAGTAATTAAAAATTGACGCAACTGCCTGCCTGATAGTTTTTTCCCAAGCTCATTCATAGGCGTCATCCTAAAATCTTATGATACTCAAAGTATAATTCAAGAAGGAAGCATAGCAACCAATTCCCGATGCAAAGCGCGTAAGGGGTTTAAAGCCTCGCCGTATTTTTCTTCTATGTTCTGATATTCCCCTAAAAAATCAAAAGCGTCAGACACTGCAGACATAGCGGGTATGCTAGTCTTTAGCATCGGATGATCAACAGAAATGTTATCAACGTAAATTCCATCACGTCCATTACTGCGCACATAATTGGCTAGACATATGTATCGTCTTTTGTTAAAAGGTATAGCAAGGACATCCTCGAATTTTCTACCCCCTTCAATAATCCTAGATATTCTATCCACAGCAAATTGTGATACAGCATCAGGACGAAAGGGAACTATTACCTTGTTGGCAAGTTTTAGTGCCGCAGCCGTTGCATTTGATAAACCTGGTGCGCAATCTAATATCACAATATCAGAATATGGACTGGCGAAACTTAATGCGGCTCGAAAGTGCTCGGCACACTTAATCTTTGCCTGTATAAAAGGCGTTTGATTTCTTGAATAATAAGTAATCAACTCGTCTTGAAGATCTTCAAAGTTTAAAGATCCAGGTAAAATTGATATCTCTGGGAGCTTATTTGGGGCGACTTCAATGTCTCCGACATTATGCTCGATATAGTCATATATCTTTGTTTGCTCTATAGAATAAAGACGATCTTCTATATATGCAGCAATGTTCTTTGACTTGCGTTGTGCACTAATCCAACGTTCCCCACCCATGAGAATTAGCGAAGAATTTGACTGCGCATCGAGATCAATAAGCAAGACTTTTTTATTAGACCAGAGTGCAAAAGCGTATGTTAGCATAACAGAAACTGTTGATTTACCCACACCACCTTTACGATTAGCAACTGCTAGAAAATACGCCATCATCATCCTCGTAATTACCGCAAATAATTTACAGAATATAAACAATATATTTCATATTGTAGATTTTCTTAAACATGATGATTTAATGAACTTAATCATCTAACGTTAGGGAATACAATAAAACTTACTGGCTATAAAAAAGAAAGTTAGTGTTAATAGCGGATTATTTTAATTCTACAAATTAGTATTTAAAATTTTAGGATTATTCCATTGTTTAAGTTTACATCAGGGACTTAGATTGTAACAGTGACTTTTATAGCACATAAATATATATGGTATTTTTAAACATGTAAGCTGAATTCAGCGATACCAGCTTTCTATGATACCTCATGGTAGTATAGGTTATGATTATTTGCTCTTAAGCAATGAAGTGGTACATGCTTTTATATAAGACTATGTATTCCAATTACTATTAGTATGTCGATAAATAAATCGCGTAATTCTTTCTGTTTAATATTAATAAAAATTTTTTTGGGGATTTTTCATTAGTACAAATTACTAGCATCATGCTGAATTTCCCAAACTAGAACCCTCCTAATTTAATTAAACAGTCTCTATACCAGGTCATTTTAAAGTAAGATTTAATTCATTTAGCAAAAATTGGCAATTATATCAAAATTAATGTGGTCTTGTTATACTATTATGTGACAGTTAGTAGAGTAGGTTTAAAGCCAGCTTGAAATAACGGCTTTAGTTTAAGATATTACAATAAAGGATATTCGACATGCCTATGAACATAGGTGAAATTGAGAAGTTGATTAAAAAAGCCATCCCGGATGCAGAAGTCATCATTGAAGACTTAGCTGGTGATGGAGACCACTATGCTGCAAAAATAACATCAAGTGCCTTTAAAGGCAAGAATCGTGTTCAACAACATCAACTTGTTTATAATGCTTTTGATGGGCGCATGGGTGATGGTTTACATGCGCTTGCACTAACAACCATAGTTAAAGATTGATAAAATATCTTCACTAGTTCTCAGTTGTAAATTAATCAAGATGGAAGCAGATCATGAATGATAAAAAACCAGTTAATGATTGGATACGCCAGACTTTGGATTCTAACGATGTTGTTCTATTTATGAAAGGAGTTGCAAAAATTCCCCAATGTGGATTCTCTGCACAAGTAGCCCAGATTCTTGATCAAATCGGAGTCAAATATAAAGATATTAATGTATTGGAAGACACTGATATACGCGAAGGAATTAAAAACTTCGCAAAATGGCCAACTATTCCCCAACTATATGTCAAAGGCGAATTTGTAGGAGGTTGCGATATTGTTCGTGAGATGTACGAGCAAGGAGAATTACAAGAGCTTTTTCAACAAAAAGGCTTATCAACAAAATCAACTGTTGTATAAATTTTAAAGCAGTGTACGCCCGGACGAACCACGCGTTCGCCGGGCCAAACATCAACTAGGCCGTAATAGGCAGTTTAATAGTAAAGTTAAAAAAGTCTACTCTGCTCTACCGCAGCAGCAATAAAGCTTCTAAATAAAGGGTGAGGCTTAAATGGTCGGCTCTTTAGCTCAGGGTGAAATTGAACCCCTATAAACCAGGGATGATCAGAATATTCTACAGTTTCAGGCAGTTGTCCATCTAACGATACACCTGAGAATCTTAGGCCCACCTCCTCTAATTTTTTACGATAAGCCATGTTAACCTCATAACGATGACGATGGCGCTCAGAAATTCGGGTGCCACCATAAATATGAGCTATCAAACTATCTTTGGATAATATTGCAGTGTAGGAACCGAGTCTCATGGTTCCACCTAAGTCACCGGCTCCGAACCTACGTTCTATTTTGTCGCCACATTTCCATTCGCTCATCAACCCTATAACAGGTTCATTTGTTAGGCCAAACTCAGAAGAGCTTGCTCCCATGACACCAGCTAAATTACGTGCAGCTTCAATGCAAGCCATTTGCATGCCGAAACAAATACCAAGATAAGGAACTTTTCTTTCACGAGCATAGCGAATGGCAGAAATTTTTCCCTCTGCCCCTCGTTCACCAAAAGCCCCAGGTACTATTATCGCATTTACTTTTTGAAAAGAAAAATCTGGATCATTACACTCCAACGCCTCAGCCTCTACCCAACGCAAATTAATACGCACCTTATTAGCCAAACCGCCATGTACAAGCGCTTCGTTTAAAGATTTATAAGCATCCTTTAGAGTATATTTTGCAACTATGGCAACAGTAACTTCGCCTTCTGATGAAGACAAAGCTTTTGAAATTTGATGCCAACGACTAAGATCAGGAGAAGACGCACTGGTAATCCCAAATGAGTGAAGTACTTCATGATCTAAGCCTTGGTTATGATACGCTAACGGAACCTCATATATCGAAGGTGAGTCCAAGGCTTGTATAATAGCACTTTCCCTTACATTGCAAAAGAGGGCTATTTTACTACGCTCTACTTTTGGGATTTCCCGGTCGCAACGACACACCAAAATATCTGGTTGTATACCAATAGAACGCAATTCCTTAACAGAGTGTTGGGTGGGTTTAGTCTTGATTTCACCTGCTGAAGGAATAAAAGGTACCAAAGTAAGATGAATAAATATAGATGAGCCACGCGGCATCTCATTATTTAATTGGCGTATAGCCTCAAAAAAAGGTAAGCCCTCTATGTCACCTATAGTGCCACCAATCTCAACTAGGATGAAATCAACACCCTCATTGTCAGCTTTAACAAAGCATTTAATAGCATCGGTTACGTGAGGAATAACCTGCACAGTGCCGCCTTCAAACTCACCCTTGCGTTCCTGTCTTATGATATTTTGGTATATTCTACCTGCAGTGATGTTGTCTGTCCTGCGAGCGGGCACTCCTGTAAAACGTTCATAATGGCCAAGATCAAGATCAGTCTCAGCACTATCATCAGTTACAAACACCTCTCCATGTTGGTTTGGGTTCATAGTACCTGGATCAACATTTAGATAAGGATCTAATTTACGCAAACGAACGGAATAACCGCGGGCCTGCAATAGCGCACCGAGTGAAGCAGCTGTGAGTCCTTTACCAAGAGAAGACACCACACCACCAGTAATAAAAATAAACCTTTGCATCTTTTAAAAATAACACATAATTTTTGCTCTAGAGAGATTTTTGCTCTAGAGAGAATTGTAAAGAAGCCTAATTTTGCCTGTAATTATTAATATTTTTTATATAATTAAGTATGAGACTATTGATTTCTAGGTATGCTAGGTAAAGATTGACTTCCCCTACCGCTTTTCAAGGCATCAAGCACACCACTAAATTCCCCCTCATCTACACCGTTATTATTCTGGTTCGATTGAGAATTTGTGATGGGCACCGAATTATCTTCAAATCGAGATCCTAGAGGTGCCTCATTAATGTTAGGTAAAACTGACAAGATCAAGCTGGTTACAAAAAATGCAAGGGCTAGACCGGCGGTAGCTCTTGATAATAGGTTATCAGCGCCACGACCCGTCAACAGACCGTCAACGCCTCCACCTCCCCCGCCAATACCAAGCGCCCCACCTTCCGATTTTTGTAGAAGCACAACGCCCACCATAGCCACAGCTATCATAAGGTGTAATATTAAAACAACCTCAGTCATCGTATAACCTTTATTCATTAAAAGCGTTTTGTAATAAATATAGAAAACTCGAAAACAAAAATACTAAGTAATATGTAGCGCTTTTTTGGCTTGAATCAGGTGCTAGGCAGTAGAGAGCTCAGATTTCAAATAAATTCTATGTAAGATGTAAGACAGAATACAAACATACATGCAGCGAGATTAACAGAACTTCTAAATGCAAACCATGAGTAATGTTTTAAAACTAGGTAGATCAAATAGTTTAATGCTTAAGAACTAATTTCATTATATGAATAAATTTAACATGCTTTAAATAATAAATATAAATCAAATAAAGTCAAATCAAATTGACTTTATTTGATTAACTAAAGACACATTTACTTGGCATATATACGGATTACTCCAGTCAATGGCTGTAACAACTAATTATTTTTATAAATTCTTCCATCTCAAGGCTCGCTCCGCCAACAAGAACACCGTTAACATTATCTTCTGAAATAAATTGCTCAGCATTTTCAGGTTTGACTGACCCACCATATAGAAGTCGGATTTGATATCCATCTTTAAAGAACTTTGAAAGATTCTGACGTATCCTAGCATGTATTTTACTGACATCAGATGGTGATGGTGTTAAACTAGTACCTATTGCCCAAACAGGCTCATATGCAATAATCACATTATTCTTCGTACAACTGTCAGGTAAAGACTCTTTTAACTGACAATCGATTACCTGAGCAGTCAAACCATCTCGACGCTCACTAAGTGTTTCACCAATGCAAACTATTGCATTAAGACCTACACGATGTGCTGCGGAAGTTTTTTCTTTCACAAGGCAATTTGTCTCGCGATGCTCTATGCGACGCTCTGAATGACCTAAAATTACGAATTCAGCTCCAGCATCTTTAAGCATTTTTGCTGATATGTCACCAGTGTAAGGACCGTTTTCTAGCTTATGACAATCTTGCCCTCCAAGTAAAATTTTGGAATTATTTAGTTTATCTGCTAATTCTGCTATTAAAGTAGCAGGTGGACACAAAATGACATCGCACATAGTACGAGCTTTATTTAATGCACTTGAAAATTTTATCACCTCAAAGGAGGTTGCTCTGAGACCATTCATCTTCCAATTACCAACGACTAATGGTTTGATCACTGTGTCCTCTCAATCGAAATTTTATTGACATACAAAAATACTAAATAGTTTGATTGTGTCGACAAACATAATCAGAGTTTTTAAAAGAGCTTGATTTATAGTGTCATAAGTATGATTCATTCGTAAGAAATGTTTTACACTATATCTGATTTAGTCATGTAATTGCGCGCTTGTAAAGAAAGGACAAAAGTCACCATGCTTAAAATGATCCGTAAAGCTGCAACTGAATTTTTCATTAAGGCTCTTGTGGGACTTCTTGTTTTAAGCTTTGCTGCTTGGGGCATAGCAGATATACTTACTAATGTAAGTAGTCCAATAATAGCAAGCGTCGGTGACAAAACAATTAATACAACAGAATTCAGAAAAAGATATCAAGAACAAATGAACCTTATATTAGCGCGCTTTGGACAGTACATAACACCAGAACAGTCAAAGGAATTAGGCATTGGTACAAGCGTGCTTTCAACCATGATCAATGAACTTGCCTCAAACACGCACGTACAACAGCTTGAGCTTTCCGTCACCGATGATGCGGTAGTGGAAAGCATTCGGCACGATCCGTTATTCAATGAATTAGACGGTCAATTCAGCTCAAAACGATTAAAGGAAGTACTAACCAGTCTCAAAATGAGTGAAAAGGAATTCATCGAGGCGCGGCGAACAAATATGTTGCGCAACCATTTGATCGATTCTTTGTCAGAGAACGTCGAGGTTTCACATACTTTGTTAGACTCCTATCGAACATTTAATTTTGAGCAGCGTAAAGTACGCTATTTTGTGATTAATGATAAAGCAGTTAGCAACCTTTCAAAAGGTTATGACGATAAGATCTTAAGGAATTTTTTTGACGCAAACAAATCACTTTTCATGACAAAAGAAAAGCGTGATATTGAAATAATGGTACTTTCAAGTGCAGAGGCGAGAGAAAAAATAGAGGTTACTCAGGATAGGCTTATGGAGCAATATGTGCGCGACAGGGATCAATATACGGTTCCTGAATTGCGGAAGATTTTGCAAATACCATTCAAATCTATTAAAGCCGCTGAAGAAGCACGAAAAGATATTATCAACGGTAAAAAGTTTACTGATGTAGCAAAAGAAAATGGTATCAAAGAAGAGGACCTTAACCTTGGCAATGTTTCTAAGAGTGAAATTATTGATCCCAAAATCGCAGAAATAGCATTTAGGATCAAAAAAAACGAAATCTCTGAAGTCGTAGAAGGTAGCCTTACGATTGCACTTCTCATGGTTACAAATATCTCACCCAACAAAACTATTCCATTCGAGGTCGCGAAGAAGGAGATACTTAAAAGTATAGCCAAAAGCCAAGTGCCAGAAAAAATAAACGAATTACACGATCTTGTTGACGATCACAGATTGGCAGGTAAATCTCTTCAAGAAATTTCCAATCTTTTAGGCCTTACTTTTTATTCTTTAAAGGACATAAACCATTTAGGTTATGGTACAGATGGTAAGCCTTCTATAGCATCAACTGACCTTAGTGAAGTTGTGTCTAATGCTTTTAAAAGCAATCTTGGTTTCGAGAATGATTTAACAGAACTATCGGACGGAGGCTATGCGTGGACAAACGTTACGAAAATTATTAAAGCACAACAAACACCATTTGATAAAGCTAAGGCAGATGTCAAAGATTTGTGGCTGAAGAAACAAAAACGCAACGCAATTGCGAAGCTTGCTCAAAACTACGTAAAGAAGCTTAACAATGGCATGACTTTTAAAGAAGTTGCGAGTATACAAAATCATAAAATTATACTTACGCCAGCTTTCAAACGCCATGATAGATTGCCCAATTTAGGTCCAACTTTTGTCGATAAGGCTTTCACACTGGCAACAGGGTTCGTGGAATCTGTTCCACTAGCTGATAAAAAAACACACGTAGTTTTCGAAGTAGCAGAAATCATTCCTCCCCAGAAGGCTAGTGACGAACAAGAAAAACAGCTTAAAGAACGTCTTTTGCAAAATTTGAAGGCTAATGTGATTGATCAGTACATGCTCCATTTGCGTAATCGTCTTGGCGTAACTATCAATCAAACTTTAATAAACCAAACTATTGGTACGAATACTCGCTAATGTGCGGGACCCTATTTCAGAATTCGGACATCAGAGTGCAACATATATGCTTATACTTTTGCGCTAATTTCTACATCGCGTTTAACTGAGGATCTTCACGTGGGACCAAAGCGTCAACAATCTGTTGAAATTACACCATCCTTAGAACGATTTTCTAGAATTTATAATACTGGGAAGCCACAGTTAGTCAGCACACGGCTAGTAGCAGACCTAGAAACACCAGTATCTGCCTACTTAAAACTTTCAGTACGGCAACCTATGTCCTTTCTCTTAGAATCTGTTGAAGGAGGAACCGCTCGTGGACGATACTCGATAATTGGATTGGCACCTGATATTATTTGGAGAGCTAACGGGAATGTTGCGGAAATCAACCGTCAGCCAGACCTTGGAATTAGTGCATTCAAACCTGAATATCAAGATACATTAACTTCCTTGCGTAGTTTATTTAAAGAATCAAGTATAGAGATACCAGAAAATCTACCACCTATGGCAGCTGGTATCTTCGGTTATATGGGCTATGATACGGTTCAACTTATTGAAAATCTACCCAATGAAAGTCTCGATGTACTTGGCGTGCCTGATTCACTTCTTATACGACCAACCGTAATGGTGATCTTCGATTCTTTGACAGACGAACTTATAATAGTAACTCCAGTACGTCCGAAAGAGAAAAACATAGCTGAGAAAGCTTACGAAGACTCTAGGCTCAGACTAAATGCTGCTGTAGATGCTCTGGAAATACCACTTGACATTGCATCAAACATAAGGACTAGGCCAGTTAGTTCTAGCAAAAAAGAACCAGTATCTAACATCAAGTCAGAAGATTATATGGCCATGGTAGATAAAGCGAAAAGCTATATTCGTGCTGGTGATATCTTCCAAGTTGTTTTATCTCAGCGTTTCTCTATGCCATTCGATCTGCCGCCGTTTGCATTATATCGTGCATTGCGCCGTACAAATCCTTCGCCCTTTCTCTTTTTTCTTGATTTTAAGCACTTTTCACTGGTGGGATCGAGCCCTGAAATTCTAGTTCGTGCTCGCGATGGTAATATCACAATTCGTCCAATTGCCGGCACGGCCAAGCGCGGAGTTAACAGGCGTGATGATCAAATTATGGCTGAGCAGCTTCTTTCTGATCCCAAAGAACGGGCTGAGCACTTGATGCTTCTTGATCTCGGCCGCAATGATGTTGGTCGAATATCTGAAATCGGAAGTGTTCGCGTGACTGATCAATTTGTTATAGAACGTTACAGCCATGTGATGCATATCGTTTCAAATGTAATAGGAACTCTCGATAAAAAGTATGACGTTATAGATGCTTTGATGGCTGGCTTTCCTGCCGGAACAGTCACGGGGGCACCAAAAGTGCGAGCGATGGAAATTATCCAGGAGTTAGAACAAGATAAGCGCGGACCATATGCCGGATGCGTTGGTTATTTTTCAGCCGATGGCGATATGGATACATGCATTGTTTTACGAACTGCAATAGTAAAAGATGGGATCATGCATGTGCAAGCAGGAGCAGGCCTGGTTCATGATTCGGTTCCGGAAAATGAACAGCAAGAATGTATTAGCAAAGCTAAAGCTTTAATGCGAGCCGCGGAAGAGGCAGTCATATTTTCCGACACAAAATTAAATTGACCACACCCTTAAAAGATATCCTAAATTTCGAGTGTTAAATTTTAAACAGAGTAAAATTCAACTTATTTTAAAAAGTGGATTTACCCCTTATGTTACTACTAATTGATAATTATGACAGCTTTACTTATAATCTAGCTCATATTTTTGGAAAACTTGGAGCTCATTGTGACGTGATACGTAATGATAAGATGACAGCAGAGGAAATTTTATTAAATCAACCTAAAGGCATAGTACTTTCTCCTGGTCCATGCACCCCTAACAAAGCAGGCATCTGTCTAGAACTTATAAAAAAAGTCGGAGACTCCACACCAATCTTAGGTGTATGTTTAGGACACCAAGCTATTGGACAAGCCTATGGTGGAAAGATTAAACGTAGTACGCCTATGCACGGGAAAATTTCTAAGATAAAAACTACAAGACAAGGCATTTTTGATGGTTTGCCTAGCAGGTTTTCTGTCACTCGCTATCACTCATTGTCTATTGATAAGCAAACTCTACCAAGCGATCTAGAAACAACAGCTGAGACAGTTGATGGAGTGCTAATGGGAATACAACATAAAATTTATCCAGCTCATGGTGTGCAGTTCCACCCTGAAAGTATTGCTTCTGAATACGGCTACGAACTTCTGTCCAATTTTTTGAAACTCACTGGGATAAAATCCAGAATCAGGAAGTCAAAATCCGCGTTCTAAACCATATTTATAAGAGGTCTCGAGTTCGAAGAACAAAGCAATGAGATTAGTCTAGATGTAAATTAAAATTTAGACGTTTTTTACTTTATAAAATTTCTTCATGAATACATGAAGATTCACGATTGTATATCGTGTTTATGTCAAGTATTATAAGCTATCATAATCCTAAAAATAGGGCTATTAGAATATATATAGATTGAAATAATCCTTATTAGTAATTAGGAGTGGAATAAAGTATAAATTTAATAAAAATTAAGAATAGCCGTAAAAGATTTAATTATTTTAAATTCACGTGTTTAGTGCTTTACTACTTACATACGTGCATACTCTAATAGCAGTATACGTGTTTAGTACGATTGCGGTATTCCACGGTTCAAATCCGCAGACTTTTTATTAGCTTTGTGCGGAAAGCTTAAAATATAGTTCATACGGCAAAACATGGTAGACTTTAAATCATGTGCATCTGCCTTAATTATGAATTTGACTTGGTATTCAATCCAGACGATAGCCTTATATAGAAACTAAAAACCGAAAGAGAAAACACTGTTTATAACGGGTTTAAATGGCACATCTTACAAAGCTTACTGGCTCGCCTGGGTGCATTTTGCAGTGAGCTCTCTAATGCAGTTTCTTGCCGTCCTGAGCTACATACGAGTTGGATATGGGCCCCCTTACAAGATAAACAGATATGAACAACCCATTAAAAGCGCGCGACAGTTTTCTGCCTTCCGAACTGATGGCAGTCAGTTTGAAGGCACCCAATCAACGCAGCGCATCAAGGAACGTTGGCTATGGCCGAAAACAAGATGCTTATCGACGCTACTCATCCTGAAGAAACGAGAGTGGTGGTCCTTCGAGGTGATCGTGTAGAAGAGTTTGATTACGAATCTGCTGCTAAAAAACTTTTAAGAGGGAACATTTTTCTAGCGAAAATAACTCGCGTAGAGCCTTCACTACAGGCAACATTTGTCGAATATGGTGGGAATCGCCATGGATTTTTAGCATTCAACGAAATTCATCCAGATTATTATCAGATACCACATTCCGATCGACAGTTTTTGTTAGAACAACAAATGGCTAATAACTGTTTCGATGTAGATGATGAGTATCTAGACGATGGTGAGTATATATGCAAAGAAAATTCAGAAGTCTGCTCTCACAAATACACACAAGAACACTGCGTTGAAAATATCAGCGATTCTCAAATTAATAATGATAAAATAGACATTTCTAATTACACCAGTTTAAATCCGGAGGATAGTGATGTTAAAACGTTAAATACAATAAGTTCAGTAGGTGGTTATGACCAAGATTGTGATATAACCTCAAAAGAACAGGAGACATTAGGATTAGATGCGCCTAAAGTTGAAAATCTCCCTCGCCATTCAGAATCATTAATTCTAGATACTCCTTCAGAAAGTGTTTCTGCTGAGTGTAAAAAAAACACAACAACTTCAGTAGAGAAAATTGCTCAATCGGTTCAAAATATACCTTTGGCTGTAGTCAGTGACGGTGAGCGTAAATTAGATTCTAGTGCAATAGGGTCTAAAGATTCCGCTGATTTGAATGTTTGTAGCTCAAATGATTCTAAATCTCACCACACAATCTCAGCTTCCGTATCTTCTTGCAAGCATGTTGTAGGTGGATTCACAGATGTTTCCTCCGATAGTTTAGTTTGTTTAGACGGCCCTAAAAAAACAGAACAAGGATCTACCTCCTTAGTTTCAGATAAGGTGTATAGCACACCTTGCAATTCGACTGTAAACACTTTATCAACTTTTGAAAGCAATAAGAAGTCAGTTGTAGATTCAGCTGTAGATGAGGTCGACAAACCTACCAGCGTAGATGTTAGAAAAGTTCATGATGTACAAGCTGCTTCTCAAGGCAGTGTGATACATTGCAATGAACGAAACGTTGAAACTTCAGGTTCTGAAGACACGGTTGATGAAACCAGTGATAATAATGGAACTTGTGAAGAGTTATCTTTATGTCGACAGTCGCGGGCACAATCTTATAAAATTCAAGAGGTCATAAAGCGTCGCCAGGTCGTTTTAGTTCAGGTTGTCAAAGAAGAACGTGGTAACAAAGGGGCGGCCTTAACAACATTCTTGTCGCTTGCCGGGCGCTACACCGTTCTCATGCCTAACACAGCTCGGGGGGGCGGTATTTCACGAAAAATTACAAGCCTACAAGATCGTAAAAGACTGAAGTCTATTGTACATGAGTTAGATGTCCCTCAAGGAATGGGTCTTATTATTAGAACCGCTGGTGCCTCACGCACGAAGCAAGAAATAAGAAGGGACTTTGAACATCTCTTACGACTATGGGAGAATGTTCGAGACCTTACTTTACAATCAACAGCGCCATCTCTTGTGTATGAAGAAGGTAATTTAATAAAAAGATCAATACGCGATCTGTATTCAAAAGAGATAGATGAGGTATGGGTTGCAGGTGACGATGCATATAAAGAAGCAAAAAACTTTATGCGTATGCTTATGCCTAGTCATTCGAAGAATATAGTGAAATATGATGATAAGACTCCACTATTTGCAAAACACAGGATTGAACCACAACTTGATGAAATGTTTAGTCCGTTGGTTCAGCTTAAATCTGGGGGCTATCTCGTCATAAATCAGACCGAGGCTCTCGTTGCTGTTGATGTGAACTCTGGTAAAGCAACTAAGAAATTTTCTATTGAGGAAACAGCTTTAAATACAAATTTAGAAGCTTCTGAAGAACTTGCCAGGCAATTAAAACTTCGTGACCTTGCCGGCCTAGTTGTTATTGATTTCATTGACATGGAGGAGAAGTGTAATAATCGTGCTGTTGAACGGAAGTTTAAAGAGTGCCTACGGTATGATCGCGCCAGAATTCAAGTTGGTAGGATAAGCCACTTTGGGCTACTTGAAATGTCAAGACAGAGACTTCGAACGGGCGTGTTAGAAGGTTCAACAATGCAATGCAAATGCTGTTCAGGTACTGGGATAATAAGATCTACCGAATCTGTTGCACTTGCTGTACTGCGCTCGCTCGAAGACCATCTAATGGGTGCTAAACCCCATAGATCTCCTATCGTTTACTGTGAAGATAATGTTGCAATGTATTTACTTAACAATAAACGCAATTTCGTAGTGGATATGGAGACTCGCTACAACGTAACTATACACATTGAATCTAGCAAAGAACAAAAAGGATCAGATTATTTAATTGAAAATATGAACGGTATAGATTATATGTCTCCAAAGGCGCGCCGGGCCGAGCGACTTGCACTAAACGTGGATTCCAAGTTAATTGATATAGACGTGGAAGAGGAGAAATCTCGTGAGGTGATTAGCGATGATAGTGAGAGGCGCAATCGGCGGAAGAGACGGCGACGTGGTAAACGCATCGAGGGTGAAATTTCCACAGATGATGATGGGGAGATTTTAAGTCAGGCTAACCTTAATCAGATTGACCCAACTAAGGTTAGTGCTTATGTCTCTGACAAGCTCTCTGAAAGATCAGATGAAAATTCAAGCCGACGGCGTCGTGGCAGACGAGGGGGGCGACGAAATCGGTTAGAGCGTTCGAATTCAAATAGTGTTTCTTATAAAGAAACTCAACAGGCGGATTTTTCTCAAACTGAAACACCTATAGATTCGTTTGATGATGATTCACTTTCAGAAATTAACGCAGCACCGTTATCTGAAAAAAGTGAAAAATCTCTTCCAACTATTAAAAATTCTAAAGGTACTAATACACAAGAGGCTCATTCTATAGACGATTCTCGTGTTCCTCAGAAATTGTATGCTTCGCAAGATATGCTGAGAATTAAAAGTAGTTCACAGCGCAATATTGAGCAAGACACACCTGTACGAAAAAAAGAATTTAAAAACCTAGAATCAGAAAGCGAAAAAGTAACCTTTTCCGACACTCTTAGTACTCTTCAAGAAGACAGAAACATTAGCTCGGACTGTAATATAGCTACTACTTATACTGATATAAATGAGGCTTACATAGATAATTCTGGAAATCAGCAAGAAGTAGAAAAGTCATCACGCGCTCATCGTGGTGAGCCAATTTCAACACCACCTGTTTTAGAGCGCATTGTAATCAAGCCACAGCAGAATGCTTTGAAGGATTTGCCACAAAAAAAACCGGTTCGAAAAGGATGGTGGCAACAACGTTTTGGAAGCTCTTAAAGCTTTTTTACAGCGGCCTGCTTCTATAATAGGATTCAGGTCGCTTTTATTTATGAATGCTCTCATTACAGGAGAAAGTTCTAGTTTTTATTTACAAAAAGAGACGCGCAGCTGGGCTCTTTAGTAATTAACCAAAGATTATGCGGTTTAAAATACTTAATGGTTACCCTTATGAAAGATCATATCATTTGTCAAAAATTTATGCCGACTACATCAAATGTGAAGTAACAGAAGATTTTAATTTTGAAAATCAACTGGAATATCTCTTTTCCGGTTAGTAGCTAGGACTTTTAGTTTGTTATAAACACTTCATAAATTTCAGAATTTTCAATTCTGCAACAAAGAAATTAAAAGTATTGTGACTTGAGGACATGTATGTAATGTCTTTATAGACATACACAAAAAACTTTAAATCCCACTCAGAATGGAGAATGAGTTTAGCCGCAGTTGTAACATCGAAAACGTAGTTTTTCTCTATCGGGAACACTATTGTAAGATAACACTAAAGATTATAATTTGCCTTAGTAACTAAACAGCATGTTGCTCAAAAGAGCTGTACATTTCTGTAGTTATTAGATCCATATTTAAATAAAAAAACCTAAATCAAGTTTTCAGTCCAATCAATAGAACAAGAGAAATACTATTGTACATTATGCATAATTCATGTGAAACTTTTTTCATACTATCGTCGGCTTCGTCGCTTATGTCGACCTAAAAAACAGTATACCGTTTAAACAATTAGCAACCTTGCGATCGCTAGAAAACTAATATGCGACAGGGGCAATATATGTTTTGTGTTTTGCAACAGAAATTTAGAATGGCTAACCAAAACAAGAATTATTTGCACCATATTTTTATGTTGGTTGCACTAACTACTACGGTGATATTAGCTGGAAATACGAGGATAGTAAATGCTCGTGGATTACCCCTAATCAGAGATACTGAAATAGAACTTCTACTCAACGAGTACGCTCAGCCAATTTTTAAGGCAGCTGGCCTGGGTGGGAGTCGAATTGCAATAAAAATAGTAAACAGTCGTGTTTTTAATGCATTCGTAGTAGATGGGAGAAATGTATTTATCAATACAGGTACTCTAATGCAAAGCGATACACCAAATCAAATTGTAGGTGTTATCGCCCACGAGGCTGGACATATTGCAGGTGGTGATTTAGCCGCACTAAGAGCTCGCATTAAAAGAGACCGAACCAAACTTATTTTACTACGAATTCTAGGTGTTGGTGCAGCAATTGCCTCAGGTGACGGGCGTGCAGTAACTGCAGGTGATAGTTTAGTGATGCATTCACTACTCGCAGAGCGACGTGTTCAAGAGGCCTCTGCCGATCAACGAGCACTAATATACCTTTCTCAAACTAAACAATCAGGACTAGGAATGCTGGAAACTTTCCAGCGTTTTCAAAGGCAAGAATATATCTCTGATCGGCAAAAAGATCCTTTCGTTCGCAGCCATCCTGTGGCAACTGAACGCCTAGCTCTGTTGCGCAATAGAATTCGCCAGAGTCCATACTATGACAAACGCGATAGTCCGAGTATGCAGTTGCGCCATGATATGATGCGTGCCAAGCTTTATGGTTATCTAGAACAACCTTCCATAGTTTTCAATCGATATCCAAAACAAAATAATACAGTACCCGCGAAATATGCTCGTGCCATTGCAACTTTTTTTCAAGGTGGTGACAAAGGGCTACTAAATGCACTTTCTGCCGTTGATGAGCTTATTAAAAGCAAGCCCAAGTATCCTTATTTCTACGAATTAAAAGCTGATTTTCTACAACGCTCTGGCCAACCTTCTAAAGCTGCACGGTATTTGCGGAAGGCTATACGACTGGATCCGAATTCAACTTTATTGAAAGTACGTCTTGGTAGTGTGCTTTTAGAAAGTGCTGGAAAAGCAGCGGCAGATGAAGTCATAGTACTAGTCAGTAACGCTATTCAGACCGATGCAAAATATGAGAATGAACAGCCAAAATCTTATAGGGTTCTTGGAAAAGCTTATTACATAAAAGGCAATTTCCCTCGCTCTTATGCCGCTACAGCAGAAGCGTATTTTTTAGAAGGCAACTTTAAACAAGCCCGTATTTTCGCCCAACGCGCAAAACCTGGAATAAAAAAGGGCTCTCCAATTTGGTGGCGCATGGATGAAATCGAACAGTTCACTTCGAGATCTTAATGAAGTTCTTATAGAAAAGTTAATGCTTAGTTAAGTTAATCACGCACATTCCTGCCTTAATCATTAGGTTTGGTTTTTGTGATACTTATAAGCATAACCTAAATAAATTTTCAAAGTGAGATAGCCTAATTATTTTAATTTTACGCTTAGTTGAATTTTATATTAGCGTAATACTTAATTACGAATTAAGGCTTTAAAGAACATTAAATCTAATCTAATACCACTAATGTTTTCACTTGTAATTGGAGTTATAGTCCATGTTAAACTCAAAATTAATTAAAGGTGCATCATTTTCAATTCTGCTAGTTTTCATAATCGGCCTACTTATTCTATTAGGTTATCAACAAGTAGTTGAAAAAAATACTAAGGTAAAGTCCACATTGGAAATTTCTCAGAATCAAATAAAAGAGCCTTCTCCTTCACATAACTTTAACTTGTCTGAAAAGGTTTTTTTTTCTGAAAGGCAAAAAGCAGAAATTGGTACTGTAGTTCGAAGTTATCTTTTAGAAAATCCAACAATAATACAAGAAGCCGCAGAAAAACTGGCTTTGCGGCGACAAGAAAATCTTGAAAAAAATCGTATAGTAACGATGAATAAGAATAAGAATGAAATTTTAAAATCACCTCTAGATTTCACATTAGGTGATAAAGACGCTGATGTTTTAATTGTAGAATATTTCGATTATAATTGTGGATGGTGCAAGCGAGCACTAAACGAAGTCACGAAGCTTGCTGAAACAGATTCTAAAGTGCGTATTATTATGAAGGAACTACCTATCTTTGGTAAACACTCAGAATTTGCCGCTCGTGCGGCTATGGCGTCTAAGGCTCAGGGTAAATATTGGGATTATCACCTTGCATTAATGAAAGAAGATCAAGTTCGACAAGATAATGTACTTAAGATAGCTAAGAATATCGGCATTGATATTAAAAAGCTCAAAGCTGAAATGGAAAATCCAAAGTACGCTGCAGCTATAAAACGAACACAACGCTTAGCAACGGAACTAGGTATTGAAGGCACACCTGGGTTCATCATTGATAATAGAATCAATCCAGGTTTTCTAACCGCTAATCAGCTCATGTCTATAGTTTCTGAGATTCGGAAAACTGGCTGTAAGTTTTGTTGAATTTAACCCTTAAGAAGGTCTAATATATTAATCTTTACTTTTGCACCTCTTTCCCTGCTTGATTAAACCTGATAAACAAATAAAAAGATATAAGACTTAAAGTGTGGATTAATTCTGCGCTGGCGCGTTATACTGCAAGTGATACATGAAGGCTCGATTATATGGCGCTGGATAAAAATAAAAAAAGCCGTTTAGATGAACAACAGTTCATTCGCGACTTGGCTTTAATACTGAACGAGACGGGACTCTCGGAAATAGAATTTGAACGCGGAGACCTTAAAATACGCATTGCAAGCAAAATGCAAGGCTTTAGTGATAAACTCACAAGTCAATCATTTGTTAATATGAACGAGGCCAAAGCATCTCCCCAGATAGAACAAACGGGTATAGGAAATACAGATCTTCTATCACATCCAGGCGCTGTAAAGTCACCTATGGTTGGTACTGCCTACCTTTCACCAGAGCCAAGTGCTGCTAGTTTCGTGGACGTGGGCTCTAGAGTCACCAAAGGTCAAACATTACTAATTATAGAAGCAATGAAAACTATGAATCATATTCCTGCTCCAAAAGCTGGGGTGGTTAAAACTGTGCTTGTGAAAAACAAGCATCCCGTAGAGTTCGGGGAGCTACTGCTAATAATTGAATAGCTTTCTGATATCAAATGCTTTTTTTCTTTTTTAAGATAAGACCCAGATGTTTGACAAGGTTCTGATCGCAAATCGGGGTGAGATTGCCCTTCGAATACAACGAGCATGTAAAGAGCTTGGTATTGCTACTGTTGCCGTACACTCAACTGCCGACGCAGATGCAATGCACGTTCGACTTGCAGATGAAAGCGTGTGTATTGGTCCGCCTACTGCCTCCGATAGTTATCTCAATATCCCAAGTTTACTTGTGGCATGTGAAATAACAGGTGCGGATGCGATTCATCCAGGATATGGTTTTCTTTCAGAAAATGCTAAGTTTGCTGAAATTCTTGAAAACTATAATATTACATTTATTGGTCCCTCGTCTGAACATATTCGAACTATGGGGGACAAAATCGCCGCTAAGAGAACTGTTAAGAAGCTGGGGATACCTGTCATTCCTGGATCTGATAAAGCTATACAATCAGAACGTGACGCTTTGGTTATATCGAAGGAAATAGGTTTTCCAGTTCTAATTAAGGCTGCATCCGGCGGTGGCGGACGTGGAATGAAAATTGCTCATGATCCAAGCGAATTATCAATAGCTCTATCGACTGCACGTGCGGAGGCTAAAGCTTGTTTTGGAAACGATAACGTTTACATTGAAAAATTTCTTACCCAACCGCGTCACATCGAAATACAAATTTTCGGTGACGGTCGCGGTAACGCAATACATCTAGGTGAACGAGACTGTTCTCTTCAGCGTCGTCACCAGAAGATACTAGAGGAGGCTCCATCACCAGCTCTGAACGATGAAGCGCGTGCTAAAATCGGTATTACCGTTGCAGAAGCTATGCGAAAAATGCAATACAGAGGCGCGGGTACTGTTGAGTTTCTCTATGAAAATTCAAACTTTTATTTCATTGAAATGAATACACGATTGCAAGTCGAGCATCCTATTACAGAAATGATCACAGGTGTCGATCTTGTTATAGAGCAATTACGAATTGCAGCAGGAGCTGAATTGAGCTTAAAACAGGAAGAATTGAAGTTTATTGGACATGCAATCGAGTGCCGTATAAATGCTGAGCATCCACACACCTTCGCTCCCTCACCAGGAAAAATAACATATTGGCATCCGCCGGGAGGTCTTGGAGTACGTGTAGATTCAGGTGCGTACCAAGGCTACACGATACCACCTTATTATGACAGCTTGATTGGCAAGTTGATAGTGCATGGACAAACTCGTAACGAATGTCTTATGCGCTTGCGACGTTGCCTTTCAGAGTTTGTGATTGATGGAATTAACACAACAATCCCTCTTTTTTCTGAACTTGTTGAACATCCTGACATTGCGAATGCTATGTATGATATTCATTGGATGGAAAACTATTTAAAGACTCAAAAGCTATAAACCCTAAGATATTAATCTCTGTAGCTCGAATCCTAATTCAAATAATTGCTTTTGCTTCCATAAATTTATCTAGTCAGAGGCTCTAACAATCAGTTAGAAATTTTATTTATATATATATCAAGACATAGCATAGGTACACTCTGACCCAAAAAAAGCTTTACATGATTTAAATTATCCAAACTATATACGACTTAATAAAAGTTCCGTGCGGAACTCAAGTTTTGCAACATGCCTTAGCCTATACGAAGCAAGCGATCAATCTCTTCAGCATTACCAATAGTATTGACTCTAAAATTTAAATAATTAATGGCGATATATAGCCATTTTCCAACTAAAACGTGATCAAAGCATTAGGTCTTTACTTAGTGTAGTCAATACTCACCTTAAGGAGAAGACATGTTTTAAGGATATCAGGGTTGAATACAGAACTGAATTTGTAGTAGTTGTGCATATGTTTTAGTAATGAAAAGAGAATATTTTTTTCAATACATAAATTAGGTTAAATTCAAATCAGCATCAGGATAGAATGAAAATAATCAAGAGCCTTGAGTACTATATTCAGCACATTAGTTTTTAGTAATGACAACGTGCTAAATAGATATTTACAACTCAAAATCAATTCCAGGAAAGGGACTTGCGTTGTCCAACGCAATAAAAAGATTTTGGTGGAGAAAAACCGTTTCTACGAAATCGAAAGTTCGTGAAAGCCATGTAGGTTTAACAATTAGTCGTGTTTGTATTCTTTTTGGAAAAGTACTCATTCCTGTCCTGCTTCTTCTTTCCATAGGAGTTGGATTACTTTATGTGCGGTTACTGAATGGCGCTATTTCTCTAACATTTCTTAAAGATCCTATAGAACGAAGCATTTCCGATGAGTTTCCTAACTTTAAGATTAGAATTGGTCAGCCTTTAATCACCTTAAAAGATCATGGCTTTGAACTACAGCTGACTGATGTTCGTTTATCTGATAAAACAAACAAAACCGTGGCAGTTGCACCCTTAGCTGCTGTAAAAATTAGTGTGTGGGCTTTATTTAGAGGTATGATTTCACCATCCCAAATTATACTAATTGAACCCCGGTTACTTGTCTTCTACACTCAAAATGACGGTATATCTCTAACTATTGATACAAAGAAACGTAATATTCTTCCTATAAGATCAAGCTTGGAACCAAGAAGATCTACAACAATAAAGAATCGCAAAAATACACAAATAGTAGTTTCACGACTTTCTCCCCCAGAAACACACGAAAAATTCAACTTAGCACGAACTATAAGCAGCCTTGCCGAAAGGGCTCGCCAACAAGCAAAAGCAACCTCGTATCTAAACCGTATTGGCCTTAGAAACGCCACAGTTATCATAGACTACGAGAGTGTTCGCACAGTTCTCAGGGTTCAAATAGCAAATTTTGACTTGGCACACTCGAACTTAGGGAGTGTTCTTTCAGGAAATATTGCGTTTGCATCCAAACGAGGAACGTGGAAGGTAGGTCTTCGAGTTGAAGATGCACTAGACAAGAACCAAATTCACCTCTCTACTGAAGTAAAGGATCTATATCCGCAAGCTATAGCCGATTTAATGCCTAGGTTAAAGATATTAGATCAACTACAACTTCCAATATCAGCAAAAGCAGATTACTCACTATCTTCCAAGGGTGAAACTCTGGCCGGGACCTTTGAAATTTCTTTAGGATCAGGAAGATTGAAGATACCATCAGTTGGTCAGAATTCACCATATTTAAATTCTGGTCGTGCGTTGTTTATTTATGTTCCAAATAGAAAACACATAAAGCTTGAAACAGCAACCTTGAGTTGGGCGCAAAGCAACTTGACTTTAACCGGCCTTATTAAGCATCGCTTGGTGAACTCTGTAAGATCTGCTTGGGATTTTCAACTTGAGTCTTCTAGTGGATATCTTGCAACTACATCCGATGGAGCGTTTATTGATGTAAAACGATGGGCTGCAAATGGGACACTGCTTCCATATCAGGGTATCATAAATGTAGACAAAGCCACTGTAGAAGCAGGAGGCGGAATTTTGCAGATGGATGGAGTTGTATACACTAATGACTTGCCAGGCATTTCGATCAATGGAAGCTTTAATTCAATATCAGCACAAAACTTACTGGCATATTGGCCGAGATATTTTAATGCAGGCGCACGTAAATGGGTTCTAAAGAATGTTTACACCGGCAAGATACTTGATGGCACATTTTCGGCAAACCTCCGACATTCGTTTAACTCCACTAATAGAAAAAATAATATTTATTCTATATCAACAACTGCTAAATTAGCTGATGTTCGTTTAAAGCTCCGTGATAAACTTCCAGTTATTTCTGCATCTAAAGCTTACCTCGACTTCAAAGACAATCAGTTCAGTGTACGAATTCCTCAGTGTGCTCTTATCTTAAGTAATGACCAATCTCCAGTTGTTTCTGACTTAGTTTTCAATACAACAAACATTTTTTCATCTAAAATTGATGGAAATGCTGTATTCAAGATTAATGGAAATGTTGATGAGGCTCTTGAAATGGTGAGTATGGTTCACACTGAAAGCGCAGAAACGTTAACAAAATTAAGTGAACAAGTCTCAGGCCATGTAGAGGGTGATTTAGAGATCACTTTTCCAATACATCGTCGTAAAGAATATCCATCACCAAAAGTTCAGGGACAAATACGTATATTGGATGGGCAGGCAAAAAATATCTGGAATAAATTTAATATTAATGGTTCAAACATAAAGCTTGACCTTACTGAAAATGATATCATTGCGCGGGGTGATCTATTACTCAGAGGTATACCGATAAATATTAATTGGCGGAAAAATCTTCGTGGAAACCATAACAATCTACCCTTGTCGATTAGCGCCACATTTGACGATGCGGACCGCAATGCCCTGGGACTATATGTCAATCATTTCATTAAAGGTCCAATTAGTGTTAATGCGCTTATTCCTATACGGCAAACAAAATCCGACATCAACAACAGACGGATTAATATTAGGGTTGATTTAACAAGTGCTAAATTGAACATATCAAGTATTTCCTGGCAAAAACCAATTGGACGTAAAGCTATTATGGACTTCCAAATTCAGGCTGATAAAGGAACAGGATGGAGACTATCCAATCTTAGGGTTACCGGTGATAGTATTGCTGCAAAGGGAAAGGCTCGAATAAATTCAAATGGGAAGCTCTCATCATTTGATATTGAAGATTTCGCGATAGATGTAGTTACTAGGCTAAGAATTAAAGGCGAACTAATTAAAGGAGATGTATGGCGTATATTAGTCCACGGAAAATCATTCGAAGGACGAAATTTTTTTCGAGCTTTATTCTCACCACAAGGTTCCAAAGACGAAAACAGCGCTATGCTCATAGCCAACTTAGACCTTAATGTTAAAATTAACAATGTTTTAGGCTATTGGGATACATCACTCCGAAATTTACAAATAGACCTATCAAGGCGGAATGGAAAAACACATTTCTTGAGTGCCTCCGGTAATTTTAAAAATGGAAACGTACTTAAAGCATCACTTAGAGAAGAGAATGATTTGGCTCAGATCATAATAAGTTCCAATGATTCCGGTCAGGTATTTAAGCTAGTAGGCTTTTATCCAAACATTCGTAATGGTGAGCTCATGTCTATAATAGATTTGGAAAATAATAAGTCTGGCGCACGCCAAGGCTTACTTACCATAAGCCAATTTAGCGTTCTTGGTGACCGCATTCTATCTGAAGTTCTTAATCAGAGGACGGAAAAACATAATAGAGACAATGAGATAGAGCGCGAAATAATACAGTTTGATTGGATGAAAGCTCCTTTTGTTGTTGGTAGCGGGCGTTTTGTTTTGCGCGACACAGAATTACGCGGGCCACTTCTCGGCGTTATGCTATGTGGCAAAGCAGACTTTAGAAAGCATCAAATGCAGGTAGATGGTACATACATTCCATTGCAAGGACTAAGTTCAGTTGTTGGCTCTATTCCAGGAATTGGTAGTCTTTTAGCCGGTACAAAAGGGGAAGGAATAATAGGTATAAATTTTGAAGTTCGTGGTACAATGAAACAACCAAAAGTTATTATTAATCCACTATCTGTTGTTACACCTGGAATATTTCGAGAACTTTTTAAAGTTGCATGTCCCGATTCCAAATTCGTCTATGACCAATCGCACAATAATCAAAAACTTCTGAAAAAGCCCAAGATTGACAAAAGCTGGGCCTCAGAGACCTTCATATACAAGAAATAGAATTCATTTTAAGACAAAACTTCGTATTCATATAAATTAAATGCATCAAATTTAAATCTTTGAATTGCTTTACCAATGTTAAAAAAAAATGATTTTCCTACTTCCAAAAGACCAGTGATTCTCTGTATTTTAGATGGCTGGGGGCTACGAAATGACCAAATGGATAATGCAATTGCTATAGCGTCAAGTCCTAACTGGAACCGAATTACAAAGACCTGGCCAACAGCCCAACTTGAGTGTTGTGGTGCGAATGTAGGTCTCCCAGAAGGGCAGATGGGTAATTCTGAAGTTGGGCATTTGAATTTAGGTTCGGGACGTGTCGTCTTGCAGGACTTGCCGCGAATCGACAGAGCTATCGAGAATGGAAGTCTTGCTAAATCTTCTGATCTCAATGAGTTTATAAGCTCGTTAATAGCAACAGGTGGTACTAGCCATATAATTGGATTGATTTCACCCGGTGGAGTTCATTGCCATCAAAATCATGTCATAGCTTTAGCAAAAATCATAGCTAAAACTGGCGTGCCTGTATGCATCCATGCAATAACTGATGGACGGGATACCGCCCCTAAAAGTGCTAAAATCTACATAGAGCAACTAGAAAAAGCTGTTTCCGGAGTTGGAAACATTGTGATCGGAACTATCTGTGGACGCTATTTTGCGATGGATCGAGATAATAGATGGGACCGTGTTCAACGCGCTTACGATCTAATCGTGACGGGTAACGGAAAAGCTTATACGGATACACTAGATATAATTAAAGATGCTTATGCTAATGGAAAGACTGACGAGTTCATCGAACCGGCCTGTCATGCTAGTTATAAAGGTATTAAAGATAGAGATGGCCTTCTTTGCGCAAACTTTCGAAGTGATCGAGTTCGTCAGTTGTTAGATGCGATATTAACGCCTGAATTTAATAGTTTCACTCGCAATAGACGCGTATCTCTAACCTCTTCGCTTGGAATGGTTTCCTATTCAGATAAGCTTTCCCTTAGATGCAAGTCGATTTTTTCAAGTGAGCATATTTCTAAAAC
The DNA here is from genome assembly GCA_039583345.1 of Candidatus Tectiglobus diatomicola. Classification (GTDB taxonomy): domain Bacteria; phylum Pseudomonadota; class Alphaproteobacteria; order Rhizobiales; family Hyphomicrobiaceae; genus Tectiglobus; species Tectiglobus diatomicola. The sequence continues at coordinate 53,204 of JAZDSJ010000001.1, forward strand.
TCTAGGAGAGGTTGTTGCAGCAGCAGGTATGAAACAACTACGAGCTGCAGAAACGGAAAAGTACCCTCACATTACATATTTTTTTAATGGCGGAAAAGAAAGACCTAATGAGGGAGAAACACGTCTTCTCATACAATCACCTAAAGTTTCTACGTATGATCTAAACCCGGAGATGTCCGCCCAAGAATTAACTAACCAACTCATAAAGCAAATAAAAACTCAAAAGTTTGACTTTATAGTTGTTAATTACGCTAACGGTGACATGGTTGGCCATACAGGAGATCTAGTCGCAGCAGTCAAAGCAGTTGAATGTGTTGATACATGTATTGGCCAACTTGAAGATCTTGTTTGCAAGATGAACGGGGTTATGGTCGTTGTTTCAGACCATGGTAATTGTGAAAGTATGTTTGATTACATTGAAAATACACCACACACATCGCACACACTTAACCCAGTACCTGTCGTCTTAATTAACCATGAAGATACTGATATAAAGATCGAAAACGGTAAACTTGCTGATGTGGCACCTACAGTTTTACAGATTCTGGGAATTCAAGCGCCCTATGAAATGAATGGAAAATCTCTAATTGTAAACACCCCTTGATCGAGCTATTTCTAGATTAATATTTTATGAATTAGTTTAATTTCATTAAACCTAGAACACCAGGCTACTTTAAGAAAGTAATGTAAATAGAATAGAGTAGAGTATAACTCAAAATGACATATAATCTTGTTTTATTTCCAGGAGATGGGATCGGACCCGAAGTAGTGTTTCAAGTCGAGCGAGTATTAGAATTTTTTAACGCTTCTTCAAACAAAGCAAACTTTGCATTAGAAACTGAGCTAGTAGGTGGAGCAGCACTTGATGCTCACGGTGTGCCACTGACCAAATCTGCTATGGACAAGGCACAAGCATGCGATGCTATAATTTTCGGGGCTGTAGGCGGATCTAAATGGGATAATCTTAGTTTTCAGTTGCGTCCTGAAGCTGGTCTCTTAAAATTGCGTAAAGAAATGGACCTTTTTGCAAACTTGCGCCCGGCAATTTGCTATCCAGCATTGGCGGAGGCATCCCCACTAAGACGCCAGTTAGTCGAAGATCTAGATATTCTAATAGTACGAGAGCTGACAGGCGGAACCTATTTCGGTCAACCAAAAGAAATTGTTACATTAGAGAACGGACAAAAGCGTGCTGTTGACACTACAAGCTATACTACTTTCGAGATCGATCGCATTGCCAGAATGTCTTTTGACCTTGCAAGCAAACGCAAAAATAGAGTGCACTCAGTTGAGAAACGTAACGTTATGATGACTGGTGTACTTTGGCATGAGGTAATTAGTGAAGTTTGTGAAAACTTTACAAATAAAATAGAACTTCAACACATCCTTGCAGACAATTGCGTGATGCAATTAATAAGAAAACCGAAACAGTTTGATGTTATTGTTTGTGATAATTTATTTGGAGATATATTATCAGATGCAGCAGCTATGCTAACAGGTTCGCTCGGTATGTTACCCTCCGCCTCACTAGGAGCTAAGGATTCAAGAAACAATAGACCCAAGGCACTTTATGAACCTGTTCACGGCTCAGCTCCAGATATAGCCGGTCATGATAAGGCTAATCCAATTGCAACAATTTCTTCTTTTGCCATGGCACTACGGTACTCTTTTGGACTTATTGAAGAGGCTAAGATAGTAGAAAAATCCATATCAAATGTGCTAGCTCAGGGTTATCGCACGGTTGACATAATGCAACCCGGGATGTACGAAGTTGGAACCCATGAGATGGGTTCCGCGATCCTTAAGGAAATTAAAAATTTAGCTTATTGCTGAAAGTATCTTAGATTAGGAAAAGCAGCTTACACTATTAAATGTTTAAAACAGGACTAATGGAAAATTCGGACTACAAATCCAGGAAAACATTTTATTTGAGAGATATGAATTTGGATATCTTTATCTTTTCTAAAAGAAAGATCAACCATTTAAAAATGCGTTTTAGAATTCCTTTCCCACCAATCGTTGGAGTTGGTGGGAAAGTCACACCATTTCTTAAATTTTATAGGAAAATGTTTCATGAAACCACAGGAAAGCTGAGTTCACAGCAGGCCTCTTTCATACCACGGATACTAGCTACGATTTGAACTATGATGTCCGGGCGTTCCAGATTATCAAAATTAAGATTTTTAGTAATAGCCAAAGGATCAGCTCCTACTGAAACAAGTTTACGCCAGCATTCAGCTACTGCTTGTTTGGTACCTATTTCAGGATCTGCTAAGACATATCGGGGGCGTTACATCGCATCATGCAGCTATCGCTTTATCTTTTCCATGAATACGAATTATTACAACACCCCTATGGAATAGCAATTGTGTCACTCATAATCATATGGTTATACACTCCCAGATCCAGCGTCGAAAACATCCCTGAAGGTGAGTAATAACAGATTTTAGACATTCGACAATGCTACACTGCTCTGAAATTACTACTTCTGGTATACCCATTGGTTTGGGTACTTCACCCCAAGGCCGCGGAATCAACAAGCATGTATACAGGAGTATTTAGCTTAAAACTCGCCCCTATGCTTGATAGCAATACATATAAAACTAGTTGTGTGCCCAATCACGGTAGAATTCAATCCCCACTTTTCAGGCTTTATAACCATTAGAATGCATTTCCGACTCTCTTAGAGCATCATTTCATATACGTCATATTTTAACGCGTTTCTGTACGCGATTAAGATTTAACTCAATGCTAACGCCAACTTTACTCGCCATTTTAACTGTAGATGAAGTTAAACCAGCTGCTCCCACATCCCGTATTCATACTTTGACACTATTAGCATTAACTCGAGGCAGACCCCCATCAGCAGCTTCTCTGTAAACGGGTCGCCTACCTGTACCAGTCAAACGTTTCTCTTGAATATCAGAACTAAACTCACCAGAGGTCATAATTGCACCGTGGGTTACATCGCGTTCAGTTTTTGAAGCAAAGGAAACAATGGAGAACCAGACCCTTTTTCTGCCAAGTGAAAAAAATTTCACCTTATGAGCTAGCACAAAACATTACATCAACTAAAATAGTGTTTTTATTAAGTTTCATCAAAATTAGTTTTGCCGGCAACACCAGCATTTTCGCCAGGCCCTTTTATAATTTGTGAACCCTTAGTCAGTGTTGTCTTCACACCATACACGCGATTATTTTTAAAGACGATGCACTACCACATTACAGAAGACATTCCAAGCTCAATAATTATTTGTTCTCTTTTCATCATTACAAGTAGACGTTCGTATTAATCCGTTCTGAAACCATGATATGCAATGAATTTCGAAGTAATAAAAGTAGTCTTTATAATGCCCTTAACTTCACTCTCTGTAGCTAAGAATAGGTAGTTTAACTTCTAATGCTATTTTCTAAGCTTTCAAAGATATTCGAATTCGTGACTTCATAATTACTCAAGAACTAGAGTTTACACACTTCTATTTGCTGAACACATAACATTAAAGCTTTATAAGCCAAACCTACATAAATCAAAGTCAACCCATAATGGGCAGTAACATATTCTTTTAAAAAAGTCGTTTTCTCTATCATGAATTGCAAAACAATTGTAATACATCAATAATGTCACGCAAATAATTTGAACGATACTAATAGCTTATCTGATTAAAGTAGCAATTCATTTACTTACTAAGTGTCTTATGTAAAATTTAATCATAATTATTATTTGCGTTAGATGACACTAAGACAGGTACAGTTCCATGCGGAGGACGAGCTTCGACTAAAACGCCCAGCCGTCGTGCAACCTCTTGGTAAGCCTCTAAAACACCGCCTAGATCTCTACGAAAGCGATCTTTATCCATCTTATGGTTAGTCTCAATATCCCATAGGCGGCAATTATCAGGACTAATCTCATCAGCAACGATAACTTTTAATTGGTCATTCTCCCAAAACTTCCCAAATTCTAGTTTAAAATCAATTAAACGAATACCGTGCCCGACAAAAAGACCTGATAAAAAGTCATTGATCCGTAACGCTGTTTGCATTATCTCATCTAGTTCGGCCGGGTTTGACCAACCAAAGGATGTTATATGTTCTTCAGTTACAAGAGGGTCACCGAGTTCATCACTTTTATAATAAAATTCTAATATTGACCGTGAAAGCTGTGTTCCTTCTTCAAGACCAAGACGCTTACAAAATGATCCTGCTGCTACGTTCCTCACAACTACTTCTACTGGGATAATTTCAACTTCACGAATAAGTTGCTCACGCATATTAATGCGCCTAATGAAGTGAGTTTGAACACCTATTTCAATAAGTCGCTCAAACACGTATTCAGAGATACGGTTGTTGATTACACCTTTGCCTTCAATTTTATCATGCTTTTTATTATTAAATGCTGTTGCATCATCTTTGAAGTGCTGTATAAGTGTCCCCGGCTCGGGACCTTCATATAAAATTTTTGCTTTGCCTTCGTAAACGCGGCGACGCCTGTTCATGTTGTACGTCCTTTGGGGAGTAATTAAAGAACCTGAAATTTATTAAAAGAAAATTGCAGCTCTTAAAAAAGTCTGAGATGAAACTTATTCATATCAAGTCCTTAAGACACAGCATATATATTTAAACAATACAAGTAACACGCCTGCGCAAAATTAATATCTAGTTAATCGGATCAAAATAACACTAAATAGCTATTACATAAAGCTTTTTTCACTAGTGTAATGTGATTAAATGTGAGTTTAAGAGGTCTTTAGCTGATTCCAACCGGGAATTACTCGAAAGAGACTAGCTTTTCAAATTCACCTAAACAAATAATTAGGCTATCGCTACAAAACTAACTTACTAATATCTTAATTAGCTATAATTGAGTAGATTTTATGCCATTTCCATCGTCTCGTACCAGGAAAACGCCCATCTCACATGCTACTTTACACCTATATAAATCTCACTACCTTACGGTGTCGGTTTATTTCATTCAGGTGAATGATTAAGCTTCTAAATCTTAATTCCAGTACCACCTTATTGTATCTAGGTTAGAAACACCTGATAAATACTCTATAAAGTGAAGTAAGTTTGTCATGTGTAACATGCTTTTAAATAACATATTGAGTACTCATTTACTAGAGGAAACTTACAAAGAAGAGTTGCGCCTCGAATTCTTCGGAAATGTTACTATACAAAAGAACTTCCATCTTATAGGTGGCTACTCTGAAAATTCGTAATCTAATCTATAGTATTTAACAGTACTCTCTTCATGCCTAGGTTCCAAACCTCAATTTGATGTACAAATTCAAATGCACTCAAGTATCTGCAAATTTTTGAATCTACTATATGAATTTATGAGTCAAGAAATAAAAAGTAATGCTTTATCCATTAAGCAAAGTAACACCAACAAGCCAATAATGGCCATAAAATAGCATAAACATATATAAAATAAGACCAGTAGAAATAACTGCTACATCCCCAATTAGCCCAGAGTATTTATTGCAAAGAAAATTTGTTGTAGGAAAGACGCCACCAGAACGCTTTTTAAGGGACATTATATCAATAACTGCAAAGCATAAAAAACTACTAAACAAAATTATTGAAGCAAGGTCACCATTAACAATAAGATGTGAAGATGCCCAGATCTTGATGGCAACCAACATTGGATGGCGGACGAACTTGGTGATACGGCTGGGAATGTAGGCCGCAACAATAAAAATTGACGATGGTAACATGGATAATAAAACAAAATGCTTCATCCAAGTTGATGTAACCCAAAAAATTTCGTTACCAGTACCGTTAGATCGAAGCTCAGCATAACCGTAAATAACAAGTAATAAACCGATTGCAGATCCAATCGAAAATACAACTTTATAAATTAAATCACCTATTTTATCAATTAAAATTTCTTTTAGCGAACCAAGGATAGCGATTGAATGAATTGAAAAAAATATTACAAGTCCAATAATAAAAATTTCCATTACGCATCTCAAAAGTTGAAGCTTAGCATGACATGATGATATAAGTATTTTAAATGTGATAAATTTAATAATATAATACTTCTTTTGTCTTTAATATTTAAATAAAGAAATATTATGAACAACTAGTGCTGTGATTAGTCATATTTTGTTATATTTATTAATGTGATTCAGATAGGGCAGAAGTCAAAATTTTACGCTGAAAAGTTGTGCGCACAACATAATTCATTAATATTCCTCAATATTCGATCATAAATTACACTAAGCTTTTCAATTCAACGAGCAGTCAAATATTTATAAATAATCTTAATTTCCAAAAAGCTCATGATTACAATACAGATTCACCTGATTAGAAGACGGATACTGAGCATAGAAATCACAAATAATGGATTATTAGATCTAGTAGATCTGTCAAGCAAGTTAAATTTTCAACTTGTGCTTTGTTTGAATGATTATTATCCGTTTTACTAAATTTTTACTGCTTCTTTTCACTATCCCTTAATTCGATTTTTTAAACCTTCGGGCTTCGATTAAATGCCTGAACCAAATGCTTAAAACCCTTCAGTATTCCAAAAACTGGTATCATGATATAAAAAATATGTTTACAAACTCATTAGCCGGGCAAAATTTCATTTATGTCGATTAATATCAAACAAGTACCGTTTGATAGCTTTGAGCCGAAATCAAATAAAAAGGGTAATATTAAACCTTGAGCTGTCTTAAAGAAAAAGCACCTGACATTTGTACTTTCCGGTTTCTAATGTTAACTTAAAATCATGTGCTGAATAAAACATGCAAACTGTATATGAAGCCCTTAAAGAGAGTAACATTTCACATGTGGATGTAATTCTTACTGAAATGGCAGACCTGGGTGATATATTTGCCATATTTATACTCGCAGGAACGTTTGTTTCGAATGTTTTTGTTTCACGAGGAATGTATAAGAAGAAAGAATGTGAAAAACTAGTTTTTCACATTCTTTCTTTTCTAAAAGGAATTACGACAACTGAAAACTTATCGAAGCTTCAGAGTAGAAGTCATTAAGAACATACAGTTCCAGAAAACTTAGTTAAAATTTTATGGCAACTTACATAGTTATAAGTTAGTGATAGCCAAGTTTTTATGTTGATCTTGGTGAGTAACTTGAGATCTTAAATATGCTATTTACAAGAAAAAATGCTGAATCGGCTTGGTGGGAGCGCCACCGCCATCAAGATCGAAGGTTGTTTTTACTAAAGCGTATGCGCATAAAATCAGCACTTCGCAAATGGTTTTTAGATCATGGTTTTATAGAGGTTGAAACTTCCTGTTTACAAACTTCACCAGGAAACGAGACACACCTTCATGCTTTTGCCACTCAGATAAGAACAGCATCAGGTGCTTTCCATCCTTTATATCTTCATACATCACCTGAATTTGCTTGTAAAAAGCTAATCGCTGCCGGCGAGCTTAAGATATTCACCTTCGCAACTGTTTTCCGTAATATGGAACGATCTAAATTGCATCATCCAGAATTTACCATGTTAGAGTGGTATGCGGCAAATATTGACTATGAAGATCTAATGGACCACTGTCATCAGATACTTAAGATTACATCCGAAACAACTGGAAGTCAGAAATGGTCTTTCGAGGGTAATACAGTAATGGCAGCTGATGAACCCGAACGCATAAAAGTAGCGGATGCTTTTTTGTCCTATTCAGGTATAGATATAATGAGTACTATACACAAGAACAATCCACAACGCCATCTATTAGCAGCTGCAGCACGATCACGGGGTATTCGTGTAGCAAAAGATGATACGTGGTCTGATATTTTTTCACGGATTATCGTAGAGCGAATTGAACCGAAGCTAAACAATGGTCGTCCAGTTATATTAGATTCTTTTCCTATATGCGAGGCAGCACTTTCCAGGGCTAGCCCTAATAATAACAGCATTGCAGAACGTTTTGAGCTTTATTGTTGTGGTGTAGAGCTAGCAAATGCGTTTGGCGAATTAACTGATCCTGTTGTTCAACGCCAGCGATTTGAGATCAATATGGCTCAAAAGCTTTACATTTATGGCGAAAGTTATCCGATTGACGAAGAACTTCTTTTAGCGCTTTCTGAGATGCCACCAACTTCAGGATGTGCGATTGGATTTGATCGGCTTGTGATGCTTGCAACTGGCGCACAACGTATAGATCAGGTAATATGGACGCCACAACCTAAATTTAGGTAGTGAAATGGAGAATTTGATAACACTAAAAGATCTTAAAAAAGCGGGTTTAATTAATGTAAAGGATATGAAAGCATTACGACCTGTCGCAGAAAATTATGCAATAGCTATAACTCCATATATGCGTACAAGAATAGATCCGACTGACAAGAACGATCCGATACGTCAGCAATTTGTTCCCCATATTTCAGAAACTTACCACCTCGACGAGGAGCTGGCTGATCCTATAGGAGATAAGATACATTCTCCCGTACTGGGTATTGTACATCGTTATAAAAATCGCGCGATTCTTAAAGTTGTTAATTTATGCGCAGTCTATTGCCGGTTTTGCTTTCGTAGAGAGACGGTTGGCCACGAAAAGGGTGGTGTCCTTGACATTAAAACGCTTACGCGCGCACTAGCGTACATTGCAAATACTCCGCAATTAACAGAGATCATCCTAACTGGAGGAGATCCTTTTATTCTATCACCGGAGCAGATAAAAAATTTAACAATACAACTTACGAATATCCCACATATCAAAAACATACGTTGGCATACACGTATTCCAATTGTGAAGCCTGAATGTGTATCTCAGGAACTTGTTAAGGCTTTGAAATTTACAGATTGTAAAGTAAGAGTAGCTATTCATGCTAACCACGCAAATGAATTTTCTAATCAAACTCGTACTGCATGTCAAAAACTTCGTAAAGTAGGAATCGAACTTCTCAGCCAGTCAGTACTGCTGCGTGGTATTAATGATGATGTTCAAACTTTAATAGATCTATTTCATGCCTACGAAAGTATTGATGCAGCACCTTATTATTTGCACCATTGCGACCTAGCTCGTGGTACAGCTCACTTCCGTACTACGCTTGCCAAAGGTATTCAGCTGATGAGTATATTAAAACAGTGTTTACCTTCAAAACAAATACCATCATATATTCTTGATGTCCCTGGTGGCATTGGAAAAGTCCATATATCATCTAAGAATGTAATTTGTCTTAGGCAAGGTCTCTACAACATTAGACTTAAAAATGGTAGTCTTACAACATACCGCGATAGACTGTAAAAAATCTAATCGAAACTAAATGTAATTAATCGTGGAGCATATAGCCGCGCCTGATTGATATTAACTTAGCTTCAATCTAATGCTTCCACGTCTGTGCGCATACACAACATTTTCTCTAAGAAAGGTTTAAGATAAGTTTTAATGTTAGAATAGAGCATGATTACGTTTTTATAACTGAAATAAAATTGCAAACTGATTATTCTCTGCTAGTAGATGCCTGGTGCATATGAATATTATTAGGGTTTCGATTCCAAAGTTTGGTGGCCACCTAGATTAGGATCTAAATCGTGCAGTAGAACATCTTTCTAGCCCCAATATAATATTACTTATCCTTAGAAGTTAGCACAACGAAAGCAATCCTTCAGTCTATTATAACCCTTTTCTATTCACCTGGCTTATTATCAGATGCTTCTTACTTTTTTGGATAACTTTGACATTTTCACAGTTAATCGATAATTCTCTGGAGCGCAGTCACTTTAGTTATTATTCTCGTGCTTTACTTACAAATGCCTGAACTTATAGCACCCGAAATTAGAAAAAAGTTGCATTGTTCAAAACAATAAGTTTGCATGCTATAATGCCAATTAGTACTTTACGAATGAGCTATTTTAATGAAACACTCCAAAATCATTGAAACTTTAATAGACTTCTAAAATCTTCTTCTTATCTAAAACATTTACAATATAAACTTCATAGACATGTGATTTATCATCTGATCCGATGGCCGTCTTAGTTTAGAACACAAATCTCCTAAAAGTTATCAGTCATAAGCTCGAAGCTGTTAGGTTTTTAGTTTTTGTATTATAATCCACGACACGTTAAATAACCTAGTAGAACATTTTAAGATTGGCCTTTAATTTATGATATGTCTTGGGCTTATTTGTGAACTTCTCAATTAAAGTTCAGGAAGAAAAAAGTTAGAGTGCCTACGCCATAGGGTACGCCTATAACTAAGCTATACAATTCACCTCCCATCATGGATCATTAGTAAGCCTGAAATCATAATATGAGCTGATTGAAGTAAAATGATTGAAGGGCAACCTAATGTCGAAAGTGGCGATACCCTGTAAACACCATAGCTAAATTATAAAATTAGCTGCAGAAATTACTTCTTCATCTCGTATAGATCCACCTGGTTGAATAACAGTAGCGATACCAACTTTTACAGCTTCATAAAGGCCATCAGCGAATAGATTGACATACCTTAAGTTAAGACTTAATTGTTCTGAGAACAATAGCTTATTGCAATGTCATAGGCAGCTGTTAGACTATTAGTTCCATTTGTAAGGTAACGGCAAAGTTTACTTCTCACATATAACCCTCGCTCATTAAATTGTTTGATTAAAACTTCATAATATTCCTTATCAACTAAGACGGTGAACGGATGCGTGATTTTTAGCAGTAGAGTGCATCATAGCGGGAGTCCGATATCGATTTTCTCAATACAGTCTACAAACTTAGCTCTGCTAGATAGCCCACTTTCAAAAGTGATAGAGATTAACTACAAATAAATCAATTGGTTCAAAGCCATATAGCTAGGTAACATTTTTACACGACCTCCCATTATTTCTGGAAATCCTGTATGCTAGGTAATATATCTAGCATTTACACCTGACTCCCTTAGAGTTTTTTCTTTAACACCTGCAGAGAGAGTTTCCACATCAATGATCTTTAAAGCGGATGCTTGATTTAGAAGTCCGGTTTTGTCGGATACTGAGATAAGAACCCGACTGATATGAGTTGAATGTTGATCAGACAGATGCATTAGTAAATTTATCCTTAGTAACATTTTCTTTATAGTCTTTTTAAGATTCTATATTTTTTTGAGTAAATGTTAGAAACACTTTTTTATAATAGTGAATTTAACAATTCCTTTTCAGATGTAACCATAAAAAATTCTTTAAATTATTATATTTAATCATTTGAACTGATATGAAATAAGATTATTTCAATTTTTCTAAACGCCATCGTACTGTCTTATTATTAAAACAGGACCCTCGCAGAACGATTTGCTGAGAACTTGTTGGACCGATAAGATCTGCGTAGTATATGCTTTCTTCTAAAGATAGGGTGGCACCATGGGCTGTAAATCTCCAAAGTGAATTATTAGGCAAACTAATCTCAAGCATTACTGAGGAAGTTTCAGGAAGACACCTAGCCATCGGATGCAAATGAAAATGAATTGAAAATGAAATATCACGTGGTGGCAGAATTGTTTGTTCAGCCGAAATAATTTGATCTATACCCTCAAGCCAATATCCACTACTAGAAAGCTTAAGTTGACGTTTATGTAATAAACCTAAACGGCTCAGATATCCATCATGCTGTGAATCTAAAATAGAGGCCTTATCATTGCATTCGACACTTATTAATACTTTTTTGGGAAGCCTTAAGGGGGCATTCCCAATAAGCTTTAGCAGTGCCTTATGGTTAATGATTTCAGATGACGATTGCGCCCCGAGAACAAGCGTATTATGACTAGCCGTTGATCGAGATCTAGCAAGCCACTCTCTTTTTGTCTCACTAGGTGTTCCACCATTTACAAGCATTGGGTAAGCGCCAACCGAAAACTCAAAAGAAAGACAGCACGACGTTGCATTTGCTGCAAATTGCAATGGAGGTGGCTTACTTCCATCAAATATTAATACTGTATCCCCCCCCGTTAAACGAACGTAACCTGAATTATCTGCTAAATTATATAAGTCAGATTTCAAAAATTGATTATTGTCAGCATATGTCGACAACATCGAAAGCGTATGGAATGAAGAGGCACCCGCACCATGAAAATGTGCTAAATTACCATCACCGAGACGCATAAATTGCACGAAACGTAACATTCTCGGTATAGCTTCTGAGATATTTTTCGGTAAAGATCGACCATATGATTGGTAACAGCTACGAAGAGGAATCAGATCAAGCAAAGCTTCAACTACAAAATCAGGATTACGACTTATATGCCCCCCGTCTTTGTAAAACTGACGTTCAATCTCTAACGCAAGATAATACTCAGACTTCTTAAGTAACTCTTGGCGCCCATCAATACAAAAGTCACCTAACGTCAAACCAGTAACTGCACTAAGCCGAGGCAACCCGGCAGAAGCACGAAACCAACTCACGGAAAGAAACTTCATTTGAATTGAAAGACTATCCAAAAATTTGTCGTAAAATTCGGGAGTGCAGCCTTGCAGTAAAAAATCCGCATTTGCAATCCAAGAAAATATACGACGCCCCACTACCTCCGGTTGCCATGCTAGACCTTCCCATCTGTGAAAACGTTCAAGCCATTCTTCTATTAACCGGCGTGCTACTAAAGTTGTAGTTGCAGAGTAAATTCCTGATAAATGTCTTAGCCAGCTAAAACCGTGTAAATTACGATCCCAGATCGGATTAGGAGGTTTGATATCAAAAATGGAGCTGTCACCCATCGATGCAACTGTCCCTCCAAGACCAAACATACCTTGTCTTATTTCACTAACGAAGCTAGCATCCAAAGCTCGCAGCTCTCGTGGTACAAGTAGAAGATGTTCTGCCTCAGGTTCAGCGATAGCCCAACGATAAATCGGAGAAAGCAACAAACGTGAGATAATCTGACGTCTGGTGTCATCTAACCTTAATTTAGCAATATGACTGCGTTCTTTAATTGAGATTGACGTCATGAGATTTTAACATTCGACATCATATAGCCTGAATTTTAGAAAATGGTTGGTAGTAATTGATATAGGCAAAAAACATCAGTTATGCATAAATTATTTTACGTTTAATTGGACAAAAAATTAATTACATTTATATCTGCTATATTGTCATGAATTAATATAAGTGAAATGTAATAAGATACAAACTATACAACAGAATTAGGCACAAATTTTAAATCTCCAGGTTTGTCTTAATAAGTGTCATACATAATTATGAAGAAATAGTATTATTTTATCGAAATGCTACCGTAACAGTTTTAGCATTCAGTACACTTACAAAGCTAAATCCTATTAATGAACAATGCCATGAGCAAAATTATACAATTAACCAAATTAATCATACCATGTAAAATTTTTATTAGTATGGTTCTGGTGAGTTTAGCAATTAGTCATGCCAGTGGTGTGAAAAAAATTGACTGGGGAAGCCTTGTGCCCATTTTGCCACCACTGAAAGACCCTCTTAAAGGCTTAACACAAGATCAACGCTTTGATATTGAAACAATTGACTGGGCACGAAATCTCAAAGGAGAAGATCTTGAACTGGTACAAAACCAGCAAGGAATCAAGGATGCTCAAATTTATGAGGAACAATTTAGAGCAGCTGGAATAGACGTAGATGATATGCTTAATAAATACAAGAAATGGATAAAAGAAGTAGAGTCGCGCCAAAAACTTGTAAATGAAAGTCTAGATGGTAAAGAAATTCAGATGCCAGGGTATCTATTGCCTCTGGAATTTTCAGAAGACGGCGAAACTGACTTTCTACTCGTACCTTATGTTGGGGCTTGTATTCATGTACCACCACCACCTGTTAATCAGATAGTTTTCGTACGTCTATCCAAAAAATTCAAAGTCAACGATTTATACACAGCGGTATGGATAACTGGCACCATGAAAACTAAATCGTCAAGTAAGGTTCTCTACTTCGTAGATGGAAGCGCTAAAATATCTATTGGATACCATCTTAATGGCAAGACTGTACTAACCTACAAAGAAAACGAATAGTATTAGATGATTACTAGAAGTAGTAGCAACTTGCCATTTTTAATAAACACCTCAAATTATTATCAGCAACCGCTGTTTAAGATGCAACTTAAACCTCTAAATTAAAGGTTCCTTTTCAAAATTATACTATATACGAAACTCGTTTCAGAGTTATCAATAATGCAATATCCGGCACTTATAAAAACAACGTAATGATTGGATGTCTGGTTGTGAGTTTAGCATCACTACTCCCAAAGCCTAGAAGGTAGCTACTTAAACCATCTAGGCATAAAAAAAAACTAGAAAGTACCTGCTATTTGTTAGAAATATCTTCTGATGTTAAGTTTAGTGACTTTCTCTCAGCTCGCTTTCTAAGCAATCGCTTTACGGGGCGGCGTAGAAATTCAGGTAAGGATTCTTGTGTGAAACAATCAGCAGAGAAATCATCATTATTCAATGCTCCAGACAGGAGCCCCCCCTCCGTTAGTCTTTCAGAAAAATCCCTTATTTGACCACAATTATTATCCCTATTATTTCGAACAGACTGGCTTTTATTATTTACTTGTCGTGCACGCCCACGACTACGCTTTTTCTTGTGTATTTGTTTTAAATCATTTTCCGAAGGAGCCACACCACACCATGTCAAATCTTGAGCAGTAACTTTTTCAATCTGTTTGACTAGGTGTAATTCATCTAATGTAACCAAAGTCAATGCTAACCCTTCACGACCAGCACGACCAGTTCTACCTATCCTGTGGATGTAGCCGTCAACAGACAAAGGAACATCAAAATTGAAGACATGACTAACCTGTGGTATGTCAAGCCCCCGTGCGGCTACATCACTTGCTACTAAAATCTCTAACTCACCTCCGCGAAATTTATCTAAAGTAGCCATTCGAAAGTTTTGATCCATATCACCATGGAGCGATCCCGCGTTAAAACCATGCTTTAAAAGTGATCTGTGCAGGATACCAACATCGCGTTTACGATTGCAAAAAACTATGGAATTCTTCACATCGTAACTACGGATTAATTCACGTAGAATTTCACGTTTTGACCAACTATTATTATCCAAGCATAGTTTAAATGTTTGTGTTATAGTTGTAGCAGTAGATTCAGGTCGAGAAACCTCAACATAAACTGGGTCCTGAAGAAATTGATTGACTAAGGACTGAATCTCAAACGGCATTGTTGCAGAAAAAAATAGCGTCTGTCGTCGCGGCGGTAACAACTTAAAAATCTTTGCTAGATCTGGAACAAAGCCCATGTCAAGCATACGATCTGCCTCGTCGACCACAAGAATTTCAACGCCAGTTAAGAGTAATTTTCCACGTTGAAAATGATCAAGTAAGCGACCAGGTGTCGCTATGAGTACATCAGCACCTCGATCCAGCTTTTTTTCCTGTTCTTCAAATGACATACCCCCGATCAACAAGACAACATTAAGTTTATGATTTACTCCATATTTTTCAAATGCTTGCTCAACTTGGGCGGCTAATTCTCGTGTAGGTGCCAAGATAAGAGAGCGAGGCATCCGTGCCCTTGCGCGACCCATTTCTAGAAGATCTATCATGGGTAAGGCAAAAGATGCGGTTTTCCCAGTGCCGGTTTGCGCCAAGCCCAAAATATCTTTTCCACTAAGTATTGATGGTATGGTTTTGATTTGAATAGGCGTAGGCTTAATATACCCTGCAGATTCTACAGAAAATTGCAACTTATCACTCAATCCGAGCTCGGCGAAAGTTATACTACTCAATAGATATGCTTTCCAATAACCTAAGTAAGGCTCACTTTCATCAATTTAATATTGCAATTGAGAAGTGACTATAATATCACCTTATAATAATTTACATAGCTTAGTTCAGTTCTAAAAAGGCCGCAACTTATAAATATCTAAAATTACTATTTAAGACTGCGACTAATAAAAGAGATGTTTATATACCTCTAATTTAAGAGAGCTAAAAGAACATTTCATATAGAATTCAAATTAATTATTAGTCAAATTGACATTTGAATTTTTAACAAGAAATATTGGGATGATATCAACGAGATATTTTGAAACATTTAGTGTGAATTAATGTTTTATATGTTCTGAAGCCAATTCATACAAAAACGCATTGTTTTAAAAATTAATGGCGTTACAGTTTTTGACTTTTACCAAGTATTAACATAGGCAATAAGGATATACGAATGTGTAATGAAAGGGTTGCCTTAAAATCTAAAGTGTAAACTGCTAAATCAGCTAATTTACTTTTTTAAATTTTAAGAGCCTAACTAATTGCATTAGATCAAATGCGGTTAGACCCCAAAGAAATGATCCATACCAATTTATTTATGCTAATTTTGGGTTGCTATTTAATTTTTAATTTACCATTTCAAGAGCATTAAGATAAGTAGCTAACAAAGCCTCTTCCTCTTCACGGTCGTTTTTGGATTTTTTTCTTATCTTTAAAATCTCGCGAATAATTTTTAGATCAAACCCTGCAGCTTTTGCCTCCGCAAGCTTGTCACGAATATTATCCGAAATCTCTTTTTTTTCTTCTTCCAAACGCTCAATTTGTTCAATAAACTGACGCAATTGAGATTGTGAAGATCCCTGAAGTGTTGTCATTTTTTTCCCTTTGTAGCTAAGAATGTTTTAAAGTATAGAGTATAATAATATGAGTGAAAGTATTCAAATAACTAATAAATCTAAGTCGAAAAATCCTGTAAGATAAACGCATCTGGTATACAGTAAGTTTTACAACAAATGAGTATTGCTTAACCTAAAAATCTTAGAAAATTAAGCATTGCTAAGTTTGCTACATCAAAACGAAACTGCAGTTCATAGATTCAGTTATACAACACCCTTTTAATTTATGAAATATGTACGCCTAACTACTCTTAGCTAGTGAATGAAATCTTAATCTGATGTAATGTAATATTACAAACCGCCATGGTTAAATGCGGAATATATTATGGAATCATTAGAACTACGTATTGCTGAAGAGCTTAAAATTCGAAGCTGCCAGGTTGCTGCAACAATAGCGCTTTTGAATCAAGGTGCAACTGTACCGTTCATTGCGCGATACCGTAAAGAAATTACCGGTGGCTTAAATGACACACAGTTGCGTAAGCTTGAGCAACGTCTTATGTATCTTCAACAGTTAAATGAACGCAAAGCAACAATTCTAAAAATTATAGATGATCAAGGAAAACTTTCTTCGAATCTTAAGCATGATATCTCAACAGCAAAGGATAAAGTTAGTCTCGAAGACTTATATGCACCATTCAAACAAAAGAGGTTTAATAAGGCGCAAGTAGCGCGTGATTCTGGTCTTACGCATTTAGCTGATGCTTTGCTTTTTAAACCAATGCTTGATCCTACAGAGGAAGCAGCAAGATACCAAGGTAAAGCAAAATTCTTTACAAGTACTCAAGCAGTTTTGGATGGAGCGCGCTCGATTCTTATTGAAAGAATATGCAACGATTCTCATTTAGTCGGCAAACTTCGTGAAATTCTCTGGACCGATGGATACATAATAGCCAAACCCTTTAAAATCAAGAGAGATAGCTCCAAAAAGTTTGAAAATTACTACAACTTCCACCAAAGTATAATTAAATTACCCTCTCATCGTGCCTTGGCTTTAATGCGTGGGCGCAAAGAAGGCGTACTCAAACTCACAATCGATGTAAACTTTGAAGAAGGTGTTATACATCCTTTTGTATTCAAAATTATGTCACATTTTAGAATCGCGAATCTAGGGCGTAAGGCTGATGACTGGTTAATAAAAACAGCCATTATAGCCTGGGAAAAGAAACTTCACCCATCTTTAATAACAAATTTACTATCTCGAGTGAAAGAACTTGCTGACATAGACTCAATCAATATCTTCAAATCTAATTTAAGAGAGTTGTTGTTAGCTGCTCCTGCGGGACCCAAAGTTACTATGGGTATAGATCCCGGAATAAAAAACGGTGTAAAAGTTGCAGTTGTAGATTGTACTGGAAAACTTCTTGATACTGGATTAGTATTTCCTCACGCTCCTCGCAATGAGTGGCACATGGCAATGCGTGTATTATCTGAGTTGTGTTCTCGCCATAGAGTCGAGCTAATAGCAATAGGCAACGGGACCGCTAGCCGTGAAACTGATAGGCTTGTTAGTGAGTTGATTAACAACGAGACACACCTAAAACTAAATAAGGTTATTGTTTCGGAGGCAGGTGCTTCCGTATACTCCGCATCAAAAATTGCATCTGAAGAGTTTCCTCACCTCGATGTGTGCTTACGCGGTGCAGTTTCAATAGCCCGAAGGTTGCAAGACCCTCTCGCTGAACTTGTAAAAATAGCTCCAAAGTCTATAGGGGTTGGCCAGTATCAACACGATGTTGACCAGAAAGAACTTTCACAGTCTCTAATTTCTGTTTTAGAAGACTGTGTCAATTTAGTTGGTGTAAACATCAATACTGCATCAGAGTCTTTGCTTACCCGTGTTTCTGGTCTTAATGCAACAGTAGCTCGCAACATTGTCAGTTATCGGAATAAAAATGGAGCTTTTAAAAATCGAAATGAAATAAAAAAAGTACCACGCCTAGGCCCAAAATTATTTGAGCAATCCGCAGGCTTTTTACGTGTTTTAAATGGACAAGATGTACTTGATGCTTCAGCAGTTCATCCAGAGGCCTATAAGGTAGTTAAACAAATTGCAAAAGTCTCAGGGAGATCCATTAAATCAATGATAGGGAATGAACATTTTTTAAAATCATTGAACCCTATTAAGTTTGTAACGAAAGATTTTGGATTACCAACTGTATGCGATATCCTAAAGGAACTTGAAAAGCCGGGCTCGGATCCGAGACCAAATTTTAAATCGGCAAAATTTGCTGAAGGTGTCGAAAAAATCTCGGATCTTCGCGATGGTATGATACTTGAGGGTGTTGTAACAAATGTCACCTCTTTTGGTGCATTCGTTGACATTGGCGTTCATCATGATGGCCTTGTGCATGTATCTGAAATAGACGTGAAATACATAAAAGACCCTCGTGAGGTTATTAAGGCTGGAGATATTATTAAGGTTAGAGCAAAAAAAATAGATGTTGAACGTAAAAGGATTACCTTATCTATGAAATCCAATTCATTATAATGATATCTGCTTAAAAACTACTTTCAATTAAATGCATTAGCTATGGATGAGTTCAGTTTAGCTGATGTGTAAAGTAAATAACCAAAGCATATCGGGGAGACTGCTCCAAAAAAATCTTTGCATTACACAACCAAACAATTTTACAATAGTTTAATATTTAAAATCCCTATAAACTGAAGATTTAGGCTTTGTCACCACTTAAATCTTGATTTGTGGTATGTAACCATGATCTGGCTCAAGTCTAAATTAATTGGCATGACTATTTAAGAAATACGGTATCCCTTAAATAATGACACCGAAATCTTTCCGTTGTGCCTGGGGCGTTAGAAGGCAGAAACTTAATGATCGAATTTGATGGCGTCGTTCCGGCGCTACGTGACGCGATGATTGCGCGTAACTATAACAAATTAACACCTGTACAAAAGGCTGTTCTCGAGCCGAAACTAGGAAATTCTGATGTATTAGTATCGGCACAAACAGGTTCCGGAAAAACAATTGCATTTGGACTTGCCATTTCAGAAACACTCCTTTCAGGAAACAACTCATTTCAAAAAGCGAATGCACCATTAGCACTTATAGTGGCACCTACGAGAGAATTAGCTTTACAAATCAAGCGAGAATTTGATTGGTTATATGCTAGGACTGGAGCCGTGATCGGCTCATGTGTCGGAGGTATGGATATGCGTGCAGAAAGGCGTCTGCTAGAAAAAGGTACACATATTGTTGTAGGAACACCAGGACGTTTGAAAGATCATATTCAACGTTGTTCTCTAGATATATCCAACATTAATGCTGTTGTACTTGATGAAGCTGATGAAATGCTAGACCTGGGCTTCCGAGATGATTTAGAGTTCATACTAGCAGCAACACCAACGGATAGACGTACACTTTTATTTTCTGCTACAGTATCTCATGGCATTGCACAACTCGCACGAAAGTATCAACGCGATGCTGTTCGCATCTCAACTACAACAGATAAAGAACCCCATAGTGACATTGAATACAGAATTCTGGTTGCTGCAGCGAGTGATCGAGAAAACGCTATCGTGAACGTACTACGATTCTATGAGGCTCAAAATACTATTATCTTTTGCGCTACCCGTGCTACCGTAAGCCACATTACATCACGCTTTAGGAATAGAGGCTTTTCCGTAGTAGCGTTATCAGGCGAGTTAACTCAAACCGAGCGCTCTCACGCATTACAAGCTATGCGTGATGGACGTGCTCGCATTTGTGTTGCTACGGATGTAGCGGCTCGTGGAATCGATCTGCCAAACCTTGAGCTAGTTATTCATGCGGACCTACCTACAAATGCGGAAACTCTTTTACATCGTAGTGGTCGAACAGGGCGGGCTGGACGTAAGGGAGTGAGTATTTTAGTCGTTCCACGAAATAAACACAGGGTTGCAGAACGCTTGCTTTCTAACACAAAAATATCTGCAACATGGGGACGCCCACCTTCAGCTCAAGACATTATAGAGCGGGATAACGAGCGTTTGTTATCTCATAAATCATTTGAGAAAAAAAATCAAAACGACGATTGTGAACTCGTTCAGAAACTTTTGTCCCGATACAGTGCTGAAGAAGTTGCCAGAGCTTTCATATCTACCATTCGTCAAGGACAATCATCCCCTGAAGAATTACAAGTTGTGGATATTCCAGAACAGCGCCCACGTAAATCAAGAGAAAATTTCTCTAACAGTGCGTGGTTCGCACTTTCAATAGGGCGAAAACAAAGCGCTGAGCCCGGGTGGCTTTTGCCACTTTTGTGCAAGGCGGGTCAACTCACAAAGTCTGACATAGGTGCAATAAAAATACAACAAGAAGAAACTTTTGTTGAGATTAATGCTACCCGTGTAGATTTATTTTTGAAGAATTTAGGACCGACTAGAACGCTACAAAAAAATATTCGTATTAGACCTCTTTTGTCCGCCCCAGATTTGAACAAAGATAAATTATATAGGCGAAATTTTTCAGATTCTCAACGTAATTTCTCCAAGCGTAAAGTCCGTTCGCAATCAAAATCCACGGCTGAAACAAAATCTGATAAACCCACGAATATGAAATCGAATACTTCAAAGCAAACATCCAAATCTCAAAAAAGCCAAAATAAATCAGAGTTTATTGAAAATATTGCTTTTGCGAAATAATTAGAAATAGTTTTCTTTAAAAAAGAATTTATTGACTTTCTTCGATTGTGTACGACTTAATTAGGCTTGCTAAATAATACTAGGATAATTATTGCAAGCCTCTGAAGAAGTCGTCTAGTAATTTTCTTATGAGCTATAAGAAATATGGAAGGAAGATGCTATTTCAATCAATTCTACATATTTGAATACTACTCATTACCATTAATCAGTTTGGAGGCACCCTTGTAATACTTTCCTTTCCATAAACGGGTAAAATTATACAAAAGGCTAAATTAAGATCACCTACTTTAACAATGGCTTTTGTATTAAGTAAATTTCAGCAGTCTAACAGACTTATACAATTACATGTGTTTCAAATCCTTAGTGTAACTTAGTCTGCTGAGATCCTAGAGACAAATTCGATTGTCCTCTAAGGTATAGTTTGGTTTTTAACCATGATTACAATCATAAAAATGACTATTTTAAATGTCATAGATATAGGTAGGCTATTTATACGATTATTTATTAACAAATTATGCTTCTTTAAAAAGAAGTGTACATTCTAAATTATTTAAGAAATCTTAGCAGGTCCTCATTACTCGTAGTTCTAACTTTAAACGTTATTTGTGCATCATACTTCTGTGAGCAAGCATCTAGAGTTTTCCTAGCACGTTCTGTTTTTAAATGTGATACTTGATTATTCAAAATCCTTGTTGAAGCAATTCAGACCTCAAAATAATCTCCATAATTGGTTTAAAATTGAATACTAAAAACTTTTTAAATTGATGAATGGAAAATGACTTACTGGTCACAATCACAGGCCTAATAACAAAATAGTATATTAGGTGACATTTTATTTTTTAAAAAAAGTGAGAGAGTTTGAGATGCGCGTGACCAAATACTAGAAAGCTCTAGAGAAAAAATCTCGCAATAGCCAATTAACTAAACAGACAAATTTGTCTAGTTAAAATAGTTAGTCGTTTATTCAACATATATTCGTTGCCATCAATTTGGTATGTATTTGAACATAGAACAATATTTGGAATTCACAATCACTTAGAAAATTCATATGTACCAAGAGCAAAAAACGTCTAATTTGATGCCCTTGGACAAAGCTTACTAAATATGGTGATTTATCAAAACTTTATGATTTCTGTCGTAACCTGAAATTAAATTATTAATTACCTTCCGAAAATGTTGCGTTCTGAACGCTTGAATATTAATTTTTAATAGCTTAGCAAATTATTTCTGTGAAATTGCAATCTGGTGATATTCGTCTAGTGCGTGTTTGCTTTAAGCGTTCGGCTATTAGAAACGCAAGCTCTAGAGCCTGACCAGCATTCAACCTTGGATCGCAATGTGTATGGTAGCGATTGTGCAAATCACCATCAGTTATCAACTGTGCTCCACCTGTGCATTCCGTTACATCTTTACCGGTCATTTCCACATGAATACCGCCAGCATGTGTTCCTTCTGCAGCGTGCACATCAAAAAAGCCGTTGACTTCGTCAAGGATGTGCTCGAATGGACGTGTCTTGTAGCCGGTTCTAGATGTTAGAGTATTACCATGCATCGGATCACATGACCAGATTACTTTTTTATTTTCTTTTTTCACAGCCTGGATCAATCTTGGAAGAAGACTTCTTACCTTATCGTAACCAAAACGACAGATAAGAGTTAGGCGGCCTGGTTCGTTTTCTGAATTAAGAGTAGAAATAAGTTTAATCAGGTTATCTGGTTCCAGATTAGGGCCACATTTTAACCCAATCGGATTCTTTATACCGCGACAATATTCAATATGAGCGTGATCCAGTTGTCTAGTTCGTTCGCCGATCCAAACAAAATGTCCGGAAGTTGAATAGTAATCACCTGAAAGTGAATCAACACGGGTCAGTGCTTGTTCATAACCCAATAGAAGAGCTTCATGACTTGTATAAAATGGAATTTGGCTTAAGGCCTGTGTGTTGTTTGAGGTTAGACCACACGCATAAATGAAATCTAAAGCTTCAGTAATACGATCTGCCAGCTCCTGATAATGATAACTTTGCGGGCTATCTGCAAGAAAACTCAGTGTCCATTGATGAACGCGATCCAAATCAGCAAAACCACCTATTGAAAAAGCACGAATCAGATTCAAAGTAGAAGCTGACTGACGATAGGCCTGCAATTGACGATCAGGTTCCGGTTCGCGAATCTCAGCATTAAATTCTGAACCATTAATTATATCACCACGATAACTAGGTAACTCAATATCACCTTTTTTCTCAAAAGGAGATGAACGCGGTTTAGCAAATTGTCCTGCGATTCGACCGACCTTCACTACTGGCACTCCACCCGCGTAAGTAAGAACAACTGCCATTTGTAAAAAGATACGAAAAAAATCACGAATATTATCGGCATGATGCTCTACAAAACTTTCTGCGCAGTCACCGCCTTGTAATAAAAAACCTTTTCCCTCAGATACTTGAGCAAGTGTATTTTTAAGTTTTCTAGCCTCACCCGCAAAAACTAAAGGAGCAAAGCTCGTTAGTTTTTTTTCAACATTCGCTAGTGCATCTTGATCACGATATTCAGGAATCTGGACAATCGGTTTCGATCTCCAGCTATCGGGGCTCCAGGCAGCCGCCATATTCTTCTCCTTAGGCTTATTTGTTCTCATATTAGTCAGAGCTTATGTATGTATACATGCTCTGCGTTCTTATAACCCAAATTATAAGCATTAAACTATGCTTATAATTTGGGTTCACGCTTGTTTTCAGTTTTTTTGTAAGCTATCTAATAGGAAAGTCTGCATAATTCCAAGATACTTGAATATAGAGTTAATTATTATATAAATTTATACATTAAACATGGACAAGCTCTGCAATAAGCTTGTTTAATAATCTTAAGCCAACTATTCAATATAAGATCATAGAGATTTCTCCTCATTTAAGATATAAAGCATAATTAACTTCGACGGTCTGCACTTAACATCATGTTTTGAATCAGACTGCTCTCTCGTTTTTGACTTCAATCAAGTAAACACTCTATCCTGTTTAAGTAAGTTTATATTAATGGTAATGATATTAGTGCTTGTACGACTTCAAAAGTCGCTTTAGAAAAACATCTTTACAATAATAAAAGCTGTAATAGCTCTAAACTTTTTCGGTGAATATTTATATCTCAAATGCAGATGCTTTTTTAGGTTTGGTAAATGACACAGAAACACTTAACGCTAGTAGACCGTAAAACATTAATTATATCGGAAAAAATTTAGCAGAGGCTTATTGCGATATTGTACTAATGCAAAATATTACCAGAATATTGAAATATTATTTTGTGCCCAATCATTCAAATCAAATTAAACTTTCATAAGGCTAGAGGTATGATAAAATCATGGGCCAGTTAAAATAGATCGAACCTTAGCTTGAGTTAAAGTACCTATCTCCTAATACAAACTGAATGTACCGACTTTTTTTGCCTATAAATAACTGGTGAAATACAAAATCTTACGATACCAGCTCAAAATTGAGAATAAAATTTTACGAACTCCACATAGAAAAATGCTCAAATGACATAATATATCTAGCTTTACTTTTACATTAAAATAAATGTAAAAAGAGCAAAAAACTTCAGAGCATAATTCATTATTGCTATAATCGTTATTATAAACCAGCTGAAAAAACTAATAGACATTAAAACTACGAGAAATGAAGCTTTAGTACAAATGTAAATAGACAGAAATTAAAAGCAATTTTATGTTTTTTTACAAATTGCCCTGAGAATAACTTACATCCTTACAACTAAGATATAGTAATATTTATGGATTTTCTTAACAACTCTTAAACTAATCTCGAAGAACGCGAAAATTATACATATTTCTTAGCATCAAGGTAATTTCTAAATTATCATTACTCACTATAGGTCCTCTCAATAAGCCTGTTCTAATAAGTATAGTCAGCATAAAAAAGTTATTTAAAAGCTGCATACGAATAATTACATGATGTCTCTAGTGAGAGCTGCACGGACCTTTTAGTATAGCCTCTCATTCTTACCTAAAAACAGATGCGACTGAGATAGAGTTTTCAACATTCATTGGGAGAAAAAATCATAGTTATCTACTACATAACAACAAAATTCTTCTAAATCACCCTGCCCACTATCTAGTATTTACTAACTATAGAGGTAGTAAAGTTGTAGTGGTACTACCAAACTAGCGTGCCAATCTGTAAGAAGTTTACACTTCTCAGTAAAAATAGTTGTATCTACTGAATCTCTAGAAACATTCTCTTTTTCATATTTAAATATTTACCTTGTCGATGTTATTTCTAATGCAGCATTAACGAAATCTTATGAAGCTTATTTTGATGAACTTAGGTAGTATATATAGATACAAACTTCTTAGCTGTTAAATTCTTAAAAGTCATTCAGCATATTTAAGCTTGTAAAAGGGCTAGGTGTGAAAACTTGCCTATAAATTTAAATCTATCTATATCCGTTCTCAAAAATAAAGGAGAAATTAACTATGAAATTAAAAATTAAAGCAATTATAAATGAAAAAGCATCTACTATCTACTCGGTATCACCCGACAACACTGTATATGATGCATTAAAGCTTATGGCTGAAGCAAATATAGGGGCTTTGTTAGTAAAAGTGAACGATAGGGTTGTAGGGATAATAAGTGAGCGTGATTACGCGCGTAAAATTATTTTACAACAAAAATCATCCCCGGAAACAAAAGTCTCAGAAATTATGTCGTCCAAAATCTTAACAATATCACCCGAGCAAACTGTAGATGAGGCCATGTTGATGATGACTAACAAAAATATTCGCCACTTACCTGTAATAGACGAAGATGACCGGTTGGTCGGGATAGTATCGATAGGCGATCTTGTTAAGACAGTGATTGAAAGCCAAAAACAAGTCATAAAGCATTTAGAAAACTACATAAAAGGAAACTGATCAAAAAATACTAAAATCAATTTCCTAGATTAAGCGGAATATTTTTTATTCAGAAATAAGGCTGTGGACAGAAAAAAGATTGTCCGCATCCGTCCATACATTAACTGGACTCCAGCCAGCTTCTCTAACCAGCTTACGAAATTTTTCTACAGTATACTTGTACGAATTCTCGGTATGGATAGTTTCACCTTTATAAAAGCTAAAGTTCTTATCTCCTACTCTTACTAACTGTTTGTCTAGACATTGAAGGTGCATTTCAATCCGTTGCAAATTAGAGTTATATCTTGGCGAGTGCTTAAAAAATTCAAGGTTAAAGTTACCGTTAAGTTCACGGTTGATCCGCTTTAAAATATTGAGATTGAAAGATGCAGTTACTTTATTAGCATCATCATAGGCTGCAATTAAGAGATCAGGATCTTTTACCAAATCTACCCCAATCAAAAGCTGACTCCCACGCCCCAGAATGCTAGCAAACGACCGTAATAGTTCTTTAGCCTGATCAGGTCTCCAATTTCCAATAGTTGAGCCAGGAAAAAATCCGACCCGTGGTGATTGCTCTGATGCTAATGAAGTAATATTGGTGCTGAAATCACCAACAAGTGGTATAATCTTAATACTTGGAAAAAGCGTTTTAAGACGATTTTCTGCATTTGCTAAAGCCGGCTCTGAAACATCGATTGGAACATAAGTAGAAATTTTTTGAGTTGCAGACAAAATAATCTCTGTCTTTGTACTAGAGCCTGAGCCAAACTCAACAAGCATTGTTCCCGAAGGCAAAGACTCAGCCCAATCACTAATACAATTATTCAAAATACCGATTTCCGTACGTGCTTGATAGTATTCGTCAAGCATAGTAATTTCTTCAAACAACTCGCTACCGCGAGCATCATAAAGATATGATGTGGGCAGACTCTTTTGTTTCTCAGAGAGCCCTTCTTTTACTGCCTTAAGAAAAAGTCCTTGCTCAATACTTTCTTGCAATTTAGAAGATGTTTCATTCATGTAATATTCTCCGCAAGCCTTAGCCCAGTAAATTGCCAGCGAGAGTCGGCGTAAAAGAAGTTACGATATGTAGCACGGCTATGTCCTAGAGTTGTTGCATGGGATGCCCCACGCAAAACATACTGATTGCACATGAATTTACCATTATACTCACCTACAGCACCTTTCTCAGGAACAAATCCAGGGTATGCTGCATAAGAACTTGTGGTCCACTGCCAGACGTGGGAATACAATTGCTTTAACTCATATGGATACGCTTTGGCTGCCACCTCCCACTCGAATTCTGTTGGTAAACGTTTACCAACCCAACGAGCAAATGCTTCAGCTTCATAATAGCTAATGTTTGAAACAGGAGCTCTTTTATGAACAGGATTCATACCAGCTAGTGTCATTTGGTACCAAAAATCACCAATTTTCTCCCAATATCCTGGAGCCTCCCAATTTTGAGAACGTACAGCGTACCAACCATCAGATAACCATAAGGTAGGTGTTTTATACGCGCCATCATTTATAAATTCAAGCCAATCTCCATTGGTGACTAGTTGATCGCACAATTTAAAGGGTTGTAACAAAGTAACATGTGATGGACACTCATTGTCATAGTAAAAACCTTCCCCATCATGTCCAATCTCAACTATACCTACTTTCGGCATTAGCCAATCTGGTTTAGTGAAGCTATCTATCTCATGGTGTGAAACATAACCCTTGTCGTACGCGGGACGCAGTGGATTAGAAGCAAACAAGCTAAGTATGTCTGTAAGAATAAGCTCTTGATGTTGTTGTTCGTGGTTTATACCTAGCTCTATTATCTCAATAACATCTTTAGGCAGTTCTAGTCTATAGTAATCAAATAAGTATGTCAGTCCCTCATCAACATGCCTACGATAGTCGCTCACTTTCTCGGCTGAAGGTCTAGTAAGCATACCCCGTAATGGTCGTGGATGACGAGGACCTGCGTGCTCATAATAAGAGTTAAAGCAAAAATGGAAAGTTTCATCAAATCTTCTATAGGATTCAATATATTTCTCTAAAAGAAAAGCTTCAAAAAACCATGTAGTATGTCCAAGATGCCATTTTGTAGGACTTGCATCGCTCATAGCTTGCACTGTTTGATCCTCGGAACTCAATGGTTCCGTAAGTTTCTCAGTATACGCACGTACCTCAAATAGCCTAGATCTCAGAGATCTATCTGGAGATAACTTCTGCTCTTGTTTAACTTCAACATCTCTCGCAAACATTAAAAGAACCTACTTTAGAAAAGTCAACTTCGAACAATATGTTATATGTTAATATTTTAACTGTAAAGTGACCACTCTAAAGCTTAAATTCGTAAATCTAGTCTGCCTACTATATATCGTGCTTTACAAGAAAAAAAGAGACGTAAAATTTAAAAGCTTGAGCCTTGCGCTTTCATCTTTTATTTAATAGCAACACAAAGTCTCTTTTAATCAAAATTATCACTATAGATTTATTCTAACACTTCCTAGTTTGCAGCTAAATCACATCAATAAAGTGGTGATAATTAAGTTTGTTATTTAATAATTCAGCTATGTTTTACGAGTCGATTTTCATTGCGTTATAAAGCAATGTTACTAACAAAAACCAATAATTTAAGGTAAAACCTGCAAAACCTCTTTGATTGATTTCATTGGTAAAAACTTTTTTACTAAGCTTGCCCGATTGTTTTTTTAAATGTCATTTATAGTTTACTAGACAAATTAATTTTCAAACCAATAATTCTCTTAAACAAAATTTAAAACTGAAAAGCAAATAGTTTAATATTCCAATGACTTTGGGTAATGCTGCGTAGTGTCTTAAATATATCGCGTAGATACAAACTCTTTTTAGTGGAAATTACTTTCATGAGGAGATTTAAAGGGTTTCTAATTACCTAACCAAAAAATACATATAACTTAGCCAGATCATTAAATTGTAAGGGCGCAACATTATACATAATTTAAGCCTAATCGCAGAAAATGCGAATTTTAAGATTTTTAAACGATCTTGACTGTGTAGTCGAAATTATAATTATCTTTCAAAAAGACGTATAAATACAATTAGTAATTGGATAATGATGACAAATTAAAATTATTCTTAAGACGAATGGAAGGGTATCATGCTCTACCTAGTCCGAAATATATCAGCCCAGCTCTGTGCACATCGCTAGGATTAAAAATGTTACGAAAGTCTAAGAGGACATCACCACGCATATGCTCTTTTAGCACTTTAAGGTCTATTGCTCGAAACTCGTTCCACTCTGTGAGCACGACTACAATATCGGCATTAAGACATGCTGCCATAACTTTTTCAAACCATTTAACGCCTGGAAGCAACACCTCACCTTGCAACTTCCCTTTTGGATCACAAACATGTATAACTGCTCCTCTTTCTTGTAGAAGAGGAATTATAGTCAAGCTTGGTGATTCTCGCATATCATCTGTGTTCGGTTTAAAAGTTACGCCTAAGACTGAAATCGTTTTATCTCGAACTGATCCCCCAGCTGCCCGTTCAATACGCATTCCCAAGGCAATCTTACGTTCATCATTCACAACTTGAACTTGCTCAATGATTGAAAGTGGTGCACGGGCTTCCCTTGCTGTACGAACTAACGCAGAAACATCTTTAGGAAAGCATGAGCCACCGTAGCCCGGTCCTGGATGCAAAAATTTGTCACCAATACGACGGTCCCTGCCAATGGCAGTGGCGATTTCCTGTACATCTGCACCAACTTCCTCGCACAAATCTGAAATTTCATTTATAAAACTTATCTTGAGCGCAAGAAATGCATTAGCTGTATATTTAGCTAGTTCAGCAGATTCCCTTTTTACAAAAATTAGTGGTGCGTTTCGTAAAGCAAGTGGCTTGTAGAGACGCTCCATGAGCGATTTTGCACGATCATCGTCAACACCAACAAGCACACGATCTGGATGCATAAAATCCTGTATCGCTGAACCTTCTCTCAAAAACTCTGGATTGGAACATATAGAAAAGTCAGCATTAGGGCGTAGTTTGCGTATACGCCGCTCAATCTCACGGCTTGTTCCAACCGGCACAGTAGACTTAGTTGCTATTACTTTAAAACTATTTAAATGTGGAATTAGCTCTGTCACAGCATCATATATATAAGAAAGATCAGCGTAACCGTCTCCACGCCTCATCGGCGTACCAACTGCTAAGAAAACTAAATCTGCACTTTCTACAGCAGGGCCTATTTCATCTGAAAATGTAATACGACCTGCGGCAATATTGCGTCCTAACAAAGCATCTAGTCCCGGTTCGTAGATGGGCACATTGCTACATTTAAGAGCGGCAACACGATCCTTATCTTTGTCAATACATGTGACTTTCCATCCAAATTCAGAAAAACAAGCTGCTGATACTAGACCAACGTAGCCTGCACCAATCATGCATATATTCATGTTACTCCTTTAGAATGATTAGGCTGATACATTAGTAGCATTGCTCTGAGTTCTAAAACATACAAGTTTATTACTTATGATCCTGAATAGTCACAATCTAATAACTAAAAAACTTATAACAGCCGATAATACCTCTACAATTTATGCCTATTATCACCGATCTCATCTGCACCACCGTCTTGCTCTGAAAGTTCTTGAGACCATTCCTGAACAGCTTCAAGCGCAACAGGTGAAGAGATTGGTAAAATCGTAACGTAAGGACCTGCATCCTCTAATGATGGAGCAGAACGACTTATGATCCGCCAGATAGTATACAGAGCCATTGATATAAGCACTATAAGAAGCATTAGCCAAAAACCTTGGGGACCAATTAAGTGCATCATTTGCCCAGTTATGATCGGCCCTGTTATAGCACCAAGACCAAAAACAAAAATTAATCCCCCTGACGCAGATGCCATTTCATCCGTTCTGAGAAAATCATTAGTGTGAGCAATGAACATAGAATAAAGTGGGCTAGCTATACCACCAACAAAAAAAGCAGCAACCATTAGTAAAGAGATCATATACTCCGATGTATAGCCAATCAAGCTAGCTGTTACACCTATTAAGGCAAGAAATGCAATAAGCGTGCGTCGATCAATTTGATCTGACAACCAACCTATTGGGTATTGTAATATAAGACTACCAATCCACATTATCGCTACAAAAAGAGCAGTTTGCTCGATTGAAAAGCCAGCTTGTATAGCGTAAACAGCACCTATTCCAGCTTTTGCGGAATATACAATACCAAGAAGTAGTATGCCAATAGTTCCTAATGGAGATTTCTTATATAACTCGAAAAGGCTCATAGGTTTGATGATATTTGCAGACGGTGCAGGCGTCACTGAGAGCAATATTGGAGCGAAAGACAAAGAGACAAGTATGGAAGCTACAATGAAAAGTGTCGCTTGCTGCGCGTCTCCAAAAGTTAATAAACCTTGCGCTAGTACAACCCCTGTAGTTTGCGATAGCATGTAAGCTGATAATAACTGTCCTCTTGTAGTATTGGAGGCGATGTTATTTAGCCAGCTTTCTGAAGTAACATAAACACCAGACATACAAAAACCTAAGCAAAATCTTATTATTATCCAGGCAAATGGACTCACCAAAATTTCAAAGGCAATTAGACTCGCTGAAATGATTGACCCCATAGCAGCAAATACGCGTACGTGTCCTACTTTACGAATAAGCTTCGGCGCTAAGCGCGCGCCAAGCAAATAACCGAAAAAATAAGCAGCTATTATAATTGCTAAAGTATTAGGTGAAAAATTTTCAATTGTTCCTCTGACACTGATGAGTGTCGTTTGCATTCCCATACCCATCAAAATGAGCACAATACCAAGCAAAAGAGCCCAAACACTATTTAGAACGTGAAGCATCCTATTTACTATCTGTTAGTGGACTAATGTTGTATAATTTAAATATACAATTAAAAAAGAAACAAAGTCTTTAGACTCCATTCACTTTGAAGAGTGAAACTAAACAATACAATTCATGAAAATATTATATTTTAACCTGAATTAAAGATTTATTGGCTTAGTACAACTCATTTTTAAAACAACTTACATATTAAATTAATAATCATGTAATCAGACCCTTACATAATAAGGTGTCAATATTAACATTATTGATTAAAGTAACTTTATTCTCTAAGTAGATTCATTATAAAAAGCGAATTGCTTTATCTTACTTGCTGATACAACGTTCTTAACGTACGACACATTAAGGTTAAAACAATTAAAGTTAAACAGGAGCCTAATAATAGTTCAGCTCAAATTGAGAAGTTCTCAAAGAAAGTGCTTTAATAAAATATCACATAGCAGTTATATACATTACACGATTTGATATCAGAACGCTTGTCAAGCTAAACTACGAATGCAAATTTGCCTTGTTTGATAGTTTGTACATTTTTTTATTACACAGGTAAAATATGAAATAGCAATTCGACAAACTAATTATAGAGCTGACAGCTAAAGAAATTACAATGTTGATGAAGAACGAAATTTTCTGAATAAAATCTTCTTAAAAGATTAAATTTCACTGTATTATAGACAAAATACTGAATGCATACTCCTAAGTATAATTTTATATTTTTTAAGATATGAAAACAAGTTTAGTATTCGATAACTGTAAAAATGGAACTGATAAATACTAAAGAAAGTTTAAATCCTTGTTCTGTCACAGACAGTTACTCTGTTAGCACAGCTATCACAATCATCAGACTTTAGTTTACCAGTTAAGGTTTAATCAGTTTTTTCCATGCGAACTTATGATATATTTTAAATAAGTAGATAAATCAAACTAACTTCGAGTTTGCATTAAGTTTTCTTTTATTTAGATCATGAACCTTAGTTATATATTTGTTATTCGTTCTAAAAATTTTAACTTATTAAGAATAACGCTTTATCAGTACCCACTATAGGAATAGTGGAAATAGTTTAAATACTACATAATATTTTTAGATATTATTTATTTGAGTGTTCTTTGTTTGCTGAATTATAAGAACTATAATACTTTACAATATACTAGTGGCACTTAGGTGATAACCCTTATCCAATACTATTCATACTAGTAGTGATCCAATAAAAAATTTGTTATATATGGCATTCAATCATGTGGTATTGTAGCCATGGATTTATAGAAATATTGCAATTACGATATCTTTTTTTAGTATCTTACTATTTTATAGAAGTTACTATTTAGCCAAAGCTAAACACTAACTAACTTGTTATTACTCTCGTATAACAATATATCCGTGACTATATCTTACGAGTCGAGAAATGCGAGTAGGTGATACAATGTATACCAGTTTTTCCTAAGCTACAAAGTTTAGAAATGCTTCTTATGCAATGTTTAAACACATATATGCTTAATGGTAGAAAGATTATCACAATGCTAAACCTTCTCATTCAAAAAGAACGATCTCATAAAGGAGGCTGCCTCTCACCTTCCCATGGCTCTTGCTACCCTAAAGGCACAAAAAAACCAGCGTCGCACAAAACACTGGAAGACTCATTCCTTAGTGAGGTCGGAAAACTACAGGCATTTAAGAAAAATGAAGTTATTTTCTGGGATGGAGAGGTAAGCAGGGCTGTGTATTTCATAGTTTCGGGTGTTGTAAGAGGTGCTAAGCTGCTTTGTGATGGACGCCGACAGGTTACCCGTTTTGCTTTCGCTGGTGAATTTTTAGAATACGCTCATTTGCCTCAAGTTTCATACACAGCTGAGGCCGTGACAGGTGTTGAGGCGCGCATAATTTCTATACAATCTTTCAACGAAACAATTAGCTCAGACCACATACTAAGACAATTTGTTATGAACTCTGTATTAAACGAGCTGTATGAAACTCAAAACAGAATTACGGCGCTAGCCCGACTCACAGCCCAGGAACGTGTTGCTCAATTCCTTTATAACATCTATTTACGAAGCAGTATTGATAATGAAGGTACATTTCATCTTCCTATGCAGCGTCAAGATATTGCAGATTACCTTGGTTTAACTATTGAAACTGTTAGTCGCGTGTTTAGTAAACTAAAGCGCGAAAATAGAATAAACTTGCTGTCATCTAACAGGGTAGTGATCCCTGATCTACTAGCTTTTAAGGATGAACTTCTAGCAAATGTTACCTAGTAAACTTCCGAAATTGTCTAGAAATTTTTCTGTCATCTATTTACTTACATTTTCCTAAGCCGGATTATAATTAAAGTCACAAATAAAAAATCCTAAAATTAATATACTTTAAAAACTAATGGTCG
Organism: Candidatus Tectiglobus diatomicola; assembly: GCA_039583345.1. GTDB lineage: Bacteria > Pseudomonadota > Alphaproteobacteria > Rhizobiales > Hyphomicrobiaceae > Tectiglobus > Tectiglobus diatomicola. The sequence goes on from JAZDSJ010000001.1 coordinate 87,513, forward strand.
AGATTATTTCATACTAAATTTTTTAGGATTAAAATGTTTTGAAATAACTTTAGAGTGCATACTTCTCCTGTGAAAGTACAAGTCGGTAATAGCTCGAATTATAATAACAAAGAGAATAAGGCAAATTATCATCGATACCGAAGCGCCTATGATAGCTATCCTGCCTACATCATCATAATCAAAAGAGATATTGTTCGCGATAAAATAGCTGTGGCCTAATAATCCAGATGAAAACATTACTGAAAACACAGTTACGCTTAAGATTGCACCAGAATTGTAAAAAAAAAAATGCAATAAGTCGCCAGTGTCGCGAGAACACATACAAGAGTGACTATTTTAGCAGGTGTGGCCATAGTGGTCGCAAAAATAATATGCCATTCCATTGATACACTTAACCCTGTAGAAAATTAATTATTAATAAATTATGAGATATTGTTTAATTATTTATTAAAATATGTCGCTAACCAAGCCAGTTTAGAGCATGAGGTACAGAAAGTGTACTAAGACCCAAAAGCATATCACATTAAGAAGAGTTATCCAAAATTAGTATTAGAAGGCTATTGAAAATAGCTTAATTATAAATTTTTTGGGCAACAGATCTGATGTCCTTATCAAGGTTGAATATTGATATTATCAATTACTATTAAAAAAACTTGAGTGCATTAAGTTTTTTAAAAAAATTTAATATTTTAAATACGAAAATCTAAAGGTTACACTTTATTTAATACTCGAATTTAAAATAGTTTATAAAATTCCAAACTAAAAAATATAATTTAAAGGATAAAAAAAACTTAAACAAACTGAATAATAGAAATGTTGTTCCGCTGGCGGAACAATACTTACCTTAATCCCTATCTTTCTAGGAAATAACAGATCATTTGAATGAATAGACAGAACATAGTTAATAATGTTACGAATGGTATAAATTACGAAATTTTCATATCTATATTTTTATTTTTTAAATTAACTTTCTACTGATAAAAAATTAAGTTTTTATAATGTCTTTAAAAGGATAGTAAATATTTGTCGTAACTACCTAATTATTATAGTTAAATTTTATGATACTTACCTGGATTATAATTGACGTTATTATTTGCATAAATGTTAATTCGTTAATTAACTTAGTATTATTTTCGCATGCTCGTCTAAAATAAAATCAACATTGTCACGAACTTATCTGAATTAGATGAAATTTAATTAGGAAGCCATTAAGCTATTTGTTCAATGTAAGTTGACCTTATTTATACATACCTAATTATTGATAATTCACAAATTAATATCATGCCCTAAGTCTCAGCTATTGAAACAAGAAATCTTGAGTTCATTTCCACATCTACGCATTTCTAGGATCTGTGTTATAGTAAGTAGGTACGAACCTATTGATCCACACTATAATCCTAATGAAAAGAATAATATGTAAAATTATCTTTAACCCCGTAGAAGTATCCTAAAAATATATTTTAAGTACAATACAACTTTTGTATCAATATATTTAAAGTCCTTTAGATGGGAATGCAATTTTTTTTCAAAAAAAACAAATAAGACCTAAATTTTTATAAAATCTCTATCCTCGCGACTTATGAATTCGAAAAATGTGCTGTGAAATTGGAAGCCTTACCCAGCAGCAGACTGTAACTTTAATAAAAAAATTCAATAACCATATCAATTAATGAAAGAAAGTTTTAACATGATAATTTAAATTTTAAACGCTGTAGGATAGTATAGTTAAGATTATAATCTAAACCTTTTAATTATTGGATCTATTGCAAAATATCAAAGTATCGATAAAAAATTAACTTTTTGAGCATATGGTGGCATGTATTGAGTTATTAAGTTTAATTGGTGGTAAATTATGTCAAGTACAGTTGATAAGAAGAATGTATTAATTAACTTTTCTCAACAATTTACTTACTCTGATAGATTTGATGCAATATTCAACAAAGGAATGTCGTTAACTGACAGAGCATCCCGATATCTTGACGGTGAAGGCAGAAAAGAAGCGAAATTACTTAAGTCCCCACTTAATGTCATATACGCTACAGAAAGCATGAGACTTACAACACGACTACTTAATCTATCATCGTGGCTACTCTTACTAAATTCTCTAAAAAGGAATGAAATATCCATCCAGGACGCAATTCGTAAACGTAACAATATTAAGATTAAACCTTTTGGGAATATTTCACATATCAGATATCTAGATGATCTTCCCAAAGGTCTGCAAAAGCTTATTAGAGAAAGCTATACCCTTAACAATCAGATTTATCATATCGATACGGGTTTAATTATAGATATTACTAATTATAAAAATAAGAAAAACAACTCCAGAACTCTCAAAGAGAACCAAAAGCTGCCTGAAATGTGCTTCAAGTAACTTATATAATTAATGTATCTTTATGAGATCATGAAAATTAGATTCTAAAAACCTTATTCAGATAAAATAGTTTTCACAAGAAAGTGTTAGCACTTTATCTAAATAATCATTATTATTGTAAAACTAGCTTTAAATGTAAAATAGTGGATTGTATTTTTTACAAAAACTTAGAGAAAAATCCAAAGATTACGCAACACCTAAAATGGAATCCACTCCTTTCTTACATTAATTCGTGGTTATCCGCAAATTGCAGCTAACCCTCCACATAATGCAAATTTAACGTTATAAAATATGTAACCCATAAACTTTACTTACACCTATTCTTAATTGTGAGGCAGAATTGAAGCTAACTTATAGTCCAACCTAATTACAGAAATAAGAAATTTACTATAAAATGACATAATTGTCCTTATATACTAAATGTATTGCATTTAAGCATTGAACTTGTAAAGGTAAAGAGGTCCAGTAAATATTGGCATTAATAAAGATATAAACGCTACTTAAAGAACAATTAAGGCCAGCATACTCGTAGCTAGTTTTGGGTCGCCTCAATGAAAGCAAGCGGCAAGATTACCTCTAACGCAACTTTTTACTTTTATCAATTATTATACTTTTCATATTGTTAATTATAACTATCGGTCATCCAAACTATACAACTCAAAACACACCCATATATTCGTATGTGTATTTGTTAATCAAAAACATGCTTATGAAGCATGCCATAGCAAGGCTTCTAATTGGAAGGAACACTGCCGAGATTTATCGTAATAAATTTATAGTTTGTATCTAAAATCAAAAACCACTTTTTAATGAAAGTGATGATGCTAGTACTAAATCACTTTATGTGTGTGCCTGTTAAGGCTTTCGACTAAAACAAAAAAATAACAGAAAATTAAGACAAGAAAATTTTATCGGCATATCATCAAAGTCCCATATCGACTTAAATCATGGATTATAATTCAATTAAATAAATTTTTTAGTAAATGTAAAAATTGTAGATCTTTTTCTAAAGAGCATTGAAAATCATGAATAGCGTAGTTCAGAAAAGAATAAGTATTTTTTTTCTGATAGCCGTTCTGAATCAAATAATACTACCAAGCTTTGCACAAACACAACATATGAATCGCAAACAATATGATGCCTGCTACACCAAAGATGAAAAAGAATTCAAAATAGCAATAAGGTCTATCATTCACAAAGCTTTAATGAGGGGCACCTCTAATATCGATTACAAAACTTTGGTTCACGAGCAATGGCGAGCGCATAAGCTCGATGATGTTCTTGATGCTCAGATTGATTCTACAATGTTGCAAATAAAAAGTGAGACAAGCTGGAAACAGCTTTTGCAATCACTCACTAATCACCAAAAGGCTACAGAACTTGCCATAGATATGGCTGAGCGTGTTTACCTATCACGTAAAATAAAAAAAGCTTTGATAGAAATTGTAGTTGATGTTAGGCGTGAAATAGGTGATTCATTAGAATTTACGGCGTATGATGCAAAGCAGCCTTCAGAATCCTGTCTACACGCGTTTCTAGGAAGACGCTATGGTCAGACAGTTACAACCGCAATTGTTGATCGTACAATTTTAGCATTTAATATGCCTTTTAAAAATTTAATAGCTCAAACAAATATAACTTCTCATACAACCGGTGCCATTTCTGGTGCAGTTGTATTGTTATTTCGAAGACAACTTTCTCGCATAACCAAAAACTTGGGGCATCGAATGGTTGGAGCAATTCTAGGACGCTTAGTTACAGCTGTCGCAGGAGGAATTGGTCTTGCTCTTATAACAAAAGATGTTTGGGATCTTCGATATGGCGTACTGCCTATGATAAGCGAGAAAATGAAATCAAGTAGCACTAAACTCAGAGTTAAAAATGAATTAGAAAAACTCATTAAAGCGCAAATTTATGGTCAGCTAGAAATGCTGTCGAATGAAGCTTCTATTCGTATTATGAAAATATGGCACGACTTTAAAATAGCACACCTAGAAGTTTTAAAACTTATTGAAACAATTCCAAAATTTAGAGAATTTGTTGAAGCAGCACCGCCTGATCAATTAGCACGAATCGATGAAATCGTTTCAATCAGTTTGATCAAAGGTGACAAGACATCAATAGGCCAACTGATGGTAAATGGCTCCTTACATCGTGCGGTTAGCAAACTTCCTGAAATCGGACTTCAAATCGCACGTGAAAAAAAATCTATCCAGATTGCTTTATCTTGGTGGGATATTGCTGGAAAAAGACTCCATCAGGTTGTAGATTTTGGCGTACATAAAAAAACAGAGCCGGACACATTCACGCCTTTGATGCTACAAAAATTACTAGACTTTAATGACCATATTATTATCTCAAGACTAGCAGGACTGCCTCAAAAACCGCGAGTTATCTTAATGGATATTAGTTTTTCTCAAATAGCACCTATCACTCGCGGAATGAAAGGCAAATATTTAATGATACTGTATGATTATTTAATTAATTTAAAAAAGCCAGCAAGAGAAGAGCTACTTAACATTTTAGTAAAATCACCAGAAATAATACATTCAATAGCAACATACCATGTGCGTTGGGCTATCAAAAATAGTAATGATCAATTGGCAGCGATAAAAATCATTTTTAGAAGAGATAACAAGATCAATTTTAAAAATATAGCAATTGACTTGCAGTCACTTTGGCTGCAAAAAGTAAATCCTGTATTGTTAGTGCACAAATATTTTATAGTATTAATATTATCTGGATTTTGTTTTTTATTCTTCTTTCTTGTATTACGACGTATTTTAACGAAACCAGGTCGATAGAAAAAGGGATGCATGCATAAAAAACGTAATGCTGTGAAAAATTTAAGCTAATTTTTTGCAGTTCTAATTATAATTAGCAGCAATGAAAATAACCTAATACATCAAAAATATGCGAGAGCTATATCGAAATTTATGCATGAAAAAATAAAATGCGTTTCAAGCGAAACAATCAGCGGCAACCGTTTGGAGCATGGAGATTTAGTTTATGCTACGGCTGTTACCGGTACTAATATTTTAAGAGACTTTAGAGAAACAGTAACAAATATTACTGGCGGAACAATGATACGTTACGAGCATGTTCTTGATAAAACTATCGACAGAGCTCTATTTAACTTAAGACAACTTGTTGTCAAACACGGATACGATGGCGTTGTAAGTCTTCGCATTGTTCATCCACATATTACCGAGGGTGCAGTTGAGGTAACAGTTTATGGAACAGGTGTTTGGTTTCGAGAAAAAACTTAGTTTTTTATAGATTTCTTTTGTTGAATATTTAAATACGAAGATACAGTTCAACTTCTATAATCAGAATTTATTGAGATATAGTCATGTGTTAAGTCACACGTCCATACTGTGGCTCGTCCAACACCAACACCAACATCGACTTTAATATCTATTTCAGAATTTTTCATATAGTCCGATACAGTGTCTTCATTATAATGTGGAGACCTTATACCATCTTCTGCAAGAATATTAGGTCCAAAGCAAATCTTAAGTTTATCACGATTAGCAGCTTCACCCGCTTTACCAACTGCCATCACCACTCGGCCCCAATTTGGATCTTCGCCTGAAATTGCCGTTTTAAGCAGTGGTGAATTTGCTAGTGACATTCCAATACGATGGGCCGCAGTATCGTTCTCAGCACCCGAAATATGGATTGTTATAAACTTAGAGAGACCTTCGCCATCTTTTACCACTTGTAAAGCTAGATCATGCATGACCTGATGAAGAGCTGACATAAGCACTAATGCACTATCACTTTTTCTATCTGTTATTTCTTGATTATCACAAGCACCAGTAGCGAACACAAGCACCGTGTCACTAGTGGATGTGTCACCATCAACCGTAATGCAATTAAATGTCTTATAAGATAATTCTGATGTTATATCTTGTAATAAAGAAGAGTTAATTTTTGCATCTGTAAAGATAAAGGCTAACATAGTTGCCATATCTGGCGCAACCATACCAGAGCCCTTAACAAAGCCAGTTATGTTCACGTTAACTCCGTCAAGTATAATATTTGTTGAAGCCATTTTAGGAAATGTATCGGTTGTCATTATGGCACGTGCAGCATCATACCAAGAATCAACAACTGTCGAAGCAGTTTTAACCATTCCGTCTAAAAGGTGTGTAAATAGTTTTGCCTCTAGAGGTTCTCCTATAACACCGGTTGAAGCAATATAGACATCATCTTGCAAACAGCCAATCGCATCTGCCGTAGCTTTGGTCACTAATTTCACAGCACTATCGCCAAGAGAACCTGTAAAAGCATTTGCATTACCGGAATTTACGACAAGAGCTCGCGCACGGTTATGTTTTAATTGTTCACGACACCATAATACTGCTGCAGAGCAAGTTTTAGAATTTGTAAAAACGCCTGCAGCTATTGTTCCTTCTCGTAGAACCGCTAACATAAGATCTTTTCGACCATGATACTTAATCTTTGCTTCAACAGCCGCAAGGCGCACTCCCTGTACATGTTGAATCATAGGCAACAATGAAGGAGCGAAGGGTGAAATTTTTTGAGAGCTAGACATTTCCTTATTTAACTTTCATGTTCATCTGCAGCCTTAGTAAACCATTACTTCGTAATAGACGGATCTAGATGTTCTATGTGCGCAGAATTTCGTAATGATATTAAGATCTCTAGCTCTGTCATGCTAAAGCTGCATAATAATATTATCTTAAATAACCTTAAAAACAGGAACTTTAACTTTTCTCTTTTAAATTGCTTTAGTATATACCTGTATAAGTTCATTTCAATCGGTTTACTCACCTTATTTGAAAGAAGAATAAATGTATTCTTGCCGAATCTGCAGAACTATTTCTTTACTCAAGAAGTTCAAAAACAGCTTTTGCCCTATCGTATGATCCAAGCATTATCTGACTTAAATAAATTTGTTCACCAGTCAGATAATTTTTAATATGTTTATCGTAGTAATCACGATCTTCGGCGGTGGTAATTTTACAGCGAATCTGCATATCAAATTAAGTATCGCGAATAGTACGACGTACCTTAAGCTTATAATTTAGAAAGTATTTGCCAACATCCGATTCAGCAAAACGTACATCATTTTCAATTATAGAACGGCCATTTATTATCGCTGCAGTAACTTCTTCTGCTTGAAGAAAAGTATTTAAACTTAGAAAGATGAAAAATACTGTTGTTATTTCTGAAAGGAAAAACAAGTTGTACGCTTACATTCTAATAAAGTCATATTTTTAGCCTCTTGATTTCATTTTTTGAACTATTAATCTATTAGGGGTGATTCATAAGCCGTACTAACTTAAATATCACTACATCCGGCAAGTGAGTAGTTGCAGGCATTCATAGTCACTTTTGCGCATTTTAAAAATCATTAGGATCAAGGCCTGATACACAAATGAATAGACAATGTTCCTCCCAGAGTCTTATTTTTTCCAACTAGATACATGAGGTATTTGCGCGTGCTTTGTACTAAACGATTAAGTGCACAGTTAATATGTGTGTTCGCCTCTAGACTAAATATTGGCCATAGCAACTCCGCAAAAGACATCAACGGAGAGGATTGAAACGGTTATGATTTCGCTCGAACGGTTTGTATCGAAATTTTTTGGCTCATCTAATGAACGTTGCATTCGCAACTTCAGACCTCAAGTAGAAGCAATAAATGCACTTGAAACAGAAGTCGAAGCTTTGTCTAACGATGAACTTCGACTGCGCACAACTAATTTTCGCAGACAAGTAAGCGATGGTATTAGCTTAAATGACCTACTCATACCAGCATTTGCAACAGTCCGTGAAGCAGCAAAGCGTACCCTAGGACAACGGCACTATGATGTACAGTTAATAGGCGGTATGACGCTGCACGAGGGTAAAATTGCTGAAATGAAGACCGGAGAAGGTAAGACACTAGTCTCAACCCTGCCTATTTATCTCAATGCTCTTACACAAAAGGGTGTACATGTTGTTACTGTGAATGACTATTTAGCTAAACGCGATTCTGAATGGATGGGACAGATTTATGTTTTTCTGGGCCTAACAGTCGATTGTATCACTAATGATATGAACGATGACCAGCGTCGAGCTGCTTACTCGGCAGATATTACTTACGGGACGAATAACGAATACGGCTTCGACTACCTTCGTGATAACATGAAGATGACAAGGGGAGAAATGGTTCAGCGGGGTCACCACTTTGCAATTGTTGATGAAGTTGACTCAATTCTAATCGATGAGGCGCGAACACCTCTTGTAATTTCCGGTCCAGTCGAAGATCGCACAGTACTCTATAACACAATTAACTCATATATCCCAGATCTGATATCAGACAAGAGAAATTTTGAACTTGACGAAAAGCAACGACAGGTGTCACTAACAGAGAGTGGTAATCAGTGGATCGAAGACAAACTTGGTGAAGCCAAGCTGCTCTCTGGCACCATGTACGATGCAGAGAATATTACAGTTGTTCACCACATAAACCAAGCACTGAAAGCCCACAAGCTTTTTACAATAGACAAAGACTACATCATAAAAAATGATGAAGTCGTAATTATTGATGAGCACACCGGACGTATGATGCCAGGTCGTCGTTATTCTGAAGGCCTTCATCAAGCACTAGAGGCAAAAGAAAATGTCTCAATTCAGCCAGAAAATCAGACACTAGCATCAATAACATTTCAAAACTATTTCCGCCTATATACGAAATTAGCCGGCATGACTGGAACTGCTGCTACCGAAGCCACAGAATTCCTTGATATTTATGGTCTTGAAGTTCTCGAAATCCCGACACACCGTCCAATTGCCCGACTAGATGAGGATGATGAAATCTATCGTACAGAAAACGAAAAGTGGCAGGCCATTATTTTGGAGATAAAAGCTGCACAGGAGCGTCATCAGCCTTGCCTTGTGGGCACTGCTTCAATTGAAAAAAGTGAACATCTTTCTGAACTCTTAAAAAAAAGTGGAGTTGAGCATCAAGTTCTCAATGCCAGATACCATGAGCAGGAAGCTAAGATCATTTCACAGGCCGGAACACCAGGAGCTGTAACAATAGCAACTAATATGGCAGGTCGCGGTACAGATATCCAGCTTGGAGGTAATACAAAAAACAATTCAGATGCACGCGAAAAAGTTTTAGCAGCATCAGCTATATTAGAAATTGAACCTGCCAAGGGAAAGAAACCTGCAAGAACTGTCCAAAAGCCAGGTGGCCTCTATGTTATTGGCACAGAACGCCATGAAAGCCGACGTATCGACAACCAACTGCGTGGCCGATCCGGTCGTCAGGGAGATCCGGGACGTTCGAAATTCTACCTTTCGCTACAGGATGACCTTATGCGAATATTTGGGTCAAACAAAATGGACAGTGTTCTTAAAACTCTTGGCCTCAAGCATGGTGAAGCAATCATTCATCCAATCATGAGCAAAACGCTTGAAATGGCTCAAAAAAAAGTTGAAGCACGCAATTTCGATATGCGCAAACACATACTCAAATACGACGATGTGATGAATGATCAGCGCAAGGTAGTTTTCGAACAACGTCTTGAGTTTATGTCTACTGACGACGTCAGTGAAATTGTCACTGACATGCGTAACGATGCAATCGTTGCACTTGTTTCACTTTACATTCCAGATAAATCTTATATCGAACAATGGGATCAAAATGGGCTTAATGACGCATTTCAGAATCTTACTGGTATAGATGCAAAACTTCAAAACTGGATTGCAGAAGAAGGTATTACTAGTGATAAAATTCAAGCCCGACTTACAGAACTTGCGGACAATCAAACTACAGTAAAATTAAAGGAAGTCGGTGAAGTAATTCTAGCTAATTACAAAAATGCCGAACAACTTGTAGCTTTCGTCAAGACAGATCCTAAGCTTGATAAGATGTTAGAGAAACCTGAAGAAAATTTCGAAAACATAGGACATTATCTTCTAAATTCTGATGAAAGTAAAATTTATATAGATGGGATATCTCAGAAAGAGGCGCGAAATCAAGCTGGTATGATAGGCTACCAATTTATGACAAATCTAATCGAAGCACGACTGCTTATCACTAAAATAAATTCAGAGAGGGAAAAAACGCCAGAAGTTCTAGGACGCGAGCGCATGCGTTATGTTGAGAAATCTATTCTTTTACAAACACTCGACAACCTTTGGCGTGAGCATCTCGTAGCACTTGAGCATTTGCGTGAAGTTGTTGGATTTCGCGCTTACGGTCAAAGAGATCCACTTAATGAGTATAAATCTGAAGCTTTCACACTGTTTGACAACCTTCTAATCAAACTGCGTGAATCCGTAACCTATCACCTTATGACTATTAATATTGGAGATAATAATCATGTGCTATCTGAAATAGAAGCATATCCTGAACAAGAATTGCTAATTGGAGACTATGCTAAAGCAGAAGCAGTAATAGCTAATGAAGATTACTTACTAACTAAGGAATTTAACAAAAACTCTCGTGTAGAGCCCCTTCGCACCCGCCAAGCAAGCATGAAGTTAGATCCAAATAAACCTAATACATGGGGTAAGGTTCCGCGCAACGCACCATGTCCTTGCGGCTCCGGAAAAAAATACAAACATTGCCACGGAAGTTAATAGTCTTTACTTCAATGAAGTCTTGGGTAAAAAAGACTTTAATACTAAGTTTATAAAATAAGCTGAATTCAAAACGATATTAATTTAAACCATGGTCATGGTATAAATTTAAGCCTCTGACTTATCATTCTAAGCCATTAGAGCTAAAAATTATCAATTAGAAGTAAATGGCGTTATAAGTTTCACAACCTTATGTAATCGATGTAAAGTTTCGCATAAGATGCGTTCTACCGTAATTGTAATTAGTTTCTAAAAATGCTTGATATGAACTCAAATTTAAATTCATTACTAAAATTCAATAAAATAGTTATAGTTCGATCACTAATATTGCTCGTTACAAAAAAATATAAAAGTCAAGTATGCTTTTCCAAGCTGCTTAACCTTTCAATCACATTCATATAACTTATGAAGCGTCTTTGCGAAAAAAACATTGCTACTAACACAATCATTTTACAAAATAATAATAATTCGCTATTAATTAATAATGTCATTATTGGAAAGTACAGCAATGGGCTTAATTGGAAAAATTTTTTGTTGGTGGGGACCTAGTACCTGGGGTACTAGCTGGACTATATTTAAAAACGGCGGCTTTGTAGGTTCCGACGACTATGGAAATCACTATTACGAACAAATTTCAGGAGTAGGTCCCCATGGCAAACCTAGACGCTGGGTAATCTACAGGGATCAGGCCGAGGCATCACAGGTTCCACCAGAATGGCACGGGTGGCTGCACCATACATTCAAAGAACCACCAATTAATGAGACATATGTATATAAATTCTGGCAAAAAACTCATCAAATGAATATGACCGGAACTCCAGGTGCTTACAGACCCGAGGGCTCGATTTTGAATAGCTCAGGCCGCCCAAAAAACGTTGGCAGTTATCATGCATGGAAGCCGAAGTAAGGACACTAAATCAAATATTGGATTGGCACATAACTCGTATTGGATTTAAACTCTACCAATTAAAAAAACCTTTAAAGCAATACTCTATTATTTAATGAAGTACATTCATACTTTTACGAAATATCTAATAATCAGATTCTTGTTTGGAATTTTATTAAGTCACTGTTTGTTTCTAACTTGGAACTCTTTTGCAAAAGCACAGCGCGTATCTAATGGGATAGTAGTATTTTCAGCGTTAGATAAAATAACTGCACGTATAAAAAATTTAGAGATACCTATAAACAAAACTGTTAATTTTGGCTCTTTAAAGATTACACCGCGAGTATGTTATTCAAGTCCGCCGGAAGCTCGACCTAGGACTAGTACGTTTGTACAAGTAGATGAGGTACTTCTTAACGGAAGTGAAAAACGAATTTTTTCTGGCTGGATGTTTGCAGAAAGCCCTGCATTAAACGCAGTAGAGCATCCAGTTTTTGATGTTTGGCTAACACGTTGCAGTAAGCCAAACATCAAAGTTGAATATCCAAAGGATAAACAAAGAAAAATGGGACCGACTTTGCCATCACCAACATATTTTAACCGTCAATTTTTGCGTTAGAATTAGCCTGAAAACCTAAACTACACTTACAGCAAAGTCTAATAATTCTGATAATTATTCTAACTAAGTATCTAGAAAAATTGATTTACAGTCTCTTTATCAATGGACTATTTAAATAGTTACCCAAACATGACAAAAGAATGAGGACAGATAAGTTTTCTATAGTTTTGTCATATAACTAAAAGGATCTAAAAGCATATCCTTAATCAATCGATGAGATCCTGTTTTAAAAGTAAAACTTACAAAAGTATCCAGTCTTTTGTTTGTAAACTTATAAGTAATACCTTCCTAAACTCTGTGATTGACAAGTCCTAAAATTAAAATTTATTTGCAAATTAGATAAGAATAATCTAATTGCACTACAGAATAAGCTATATGTGAATATTATGGACTTTTAAAACTGTCAGAATTAAAGAAGAGTAATAGGACCTTGAGATAATAAAAATTAATAATTAAGTCTGCATTATATTAGTTCGAAAGCAAGTGTACTACATTATCATGTTTAAACTAGTATAAATATAAAGCGACTAATAACATTACTATTGATAGTTCAAATTTAAGTCTGAGTCATAATACCTAAATTAATTTGATAGGATCAAAGCTTACAAATGACGATGAATCGTAGAGATGTAATTAAGGAAGCTGGTGCAACCTCTTTGGCATACATACTCCCTTAAAAATAACTTCGGTTCATAAAAATCAAAAACTTTATGCAGCAACACTTAAATCACATAGAGGCAGTTTTTTTGCTGCAAATTTTTAACGGGATGGCACAGAAGTTAATACTGTGAGCCTATCAGAGCGAGGTCATGATGTAGCCTGTTTGCCCCATATCGCGAACTGTAGTTGCCTTCGCGCGTCTCCCTGGAAATTTTGCAGTTGCACTTTCTGGAGACCGTACAAGTAGGCTAATACGATTTAAATCACAACCTAACCGTCATTTTTATGGTCATGGTACCCTTTCACTAGATAGTGGTCTTCTTTTTGCTTCAGAAAATGACTTTTAGATAGGTACAGGCTGCATAGGAATTTACGACGCAACAGTTGATTACAAGTATTTGGGACAATTTGATTACTTTAGTATAGGACCGCACGACCTAGCTATGATGCCTGATGGGAAAGTATTGGTAGTAGCAACAAGGCGGTATTAAAACACACCCAGATATTGGCTACTGCCGAACCAAGCTTAATCATAAGACAATGAAACCAGCTTTAGTTTACATTAATGCAATATCTAGAGAACTAATTGAAAAACAACAATTATCTTCTGATAAACACAAATTATCTCTTCGACACTTGGATGTAGAAATATCTGGTACTGTTATTGTAGGTGGACAGTTACAAGAAGGTGCTCCGATTAAACCCCCCTTAGTTCTGCGTTATATATCGGGAACACTACCCGAGCTAATTCAACTACCCATTGAATTAACTAAATCTTTACATGGTAACATCAGTTCCATTGCGGCAAACCGGCTTGGCGACATAGCTGCTTTAACAAGCTCACGTGGTGGAATAGCTACTCTTATAGAACTAGAAAAAGGAAAAGTAATAAGTATTATTCGTGAATATGACCTATCTGGTGTTGTTGCCGCAGGAGATAATTTTCTATTTACGTCTGGTCAAGATGTTGTAATTTCAGGAAATATAAAAAATCACAAATTGGCATTGAGACAATCATACAGAAACTATATAAGTGCTTTCAAAAATACTACTATTATAATCTCTGACTTGACTATGTCAGAAATCATTTACAGTAGCAGAGCAAGCCTTCCTTCAATGCCTATACACTGTGAAATAGAAAGAATCAAAGTATCTATTGCTGTTTTAATTTATAAGTTATCTTTAATCATGTATCTCTGTTCGCTAACTTATATAGCCTAATAGGTACTATTTCTCGATTCTTCATCTTCATCGATTTAAGTTTTATAACATTAAGATACTTTAACGTTTAAAACTTTTGCTATCTAGGATACATAAGTAACTTTCAGAGGAGAAGCTTACTTAAAATCAAAATACAAATTACGGAGTAATAATCACTTAACACAAAAATTATTAATTTTTCTGCCAACACTTTAAATACATAAGAAACAATTTAGGAGAATTATGTAATAAAATTTTATCTGTAGAGAGACCTTTTCTGGAAAATCAGGAATAGTGATTAGTTAGTTGTAAACTGGTTGCAAACTCTAAATTCTAGCTACATAAAACTATTAAAATCAAATATAGCGTCGAAAAAAAAGCTAAAGATTATTTTTTAAAAAGAATTTAAAAGAAACCTAATGTATTACTCTAGATTAGTACGTTTTCCTAATTTCTCTAAAACGAACTATACTGGATCACAATAAAATTTCTAATTTATGCAATAAAAAAATTTAATCACCATATTATTCACTCAGATTTCTGCAGTTTTTCCTCTTCATACTGTATAAACCAGCCAATCATCTGCCGCCACAGAGCTTCACATAGATCTGAAGGAACACCAACCTTATCTGCCTTCTGGCGAACCCGGTCTACAACTTGCTGATTACGCCATGGAACATTTGCTTCCGAATTTTCTAAAAGTTTAATCTGCCATGCGCGCTCTACATAAAGGAAACGTTCTCCTATTAACTCGACTAACTCTGAGTCAAGACGATCAATCTCTACTCGAACATCGCTCATATTTTGGCATTCAACCGGAGTTTTTTTTGCCATTTTCTTCTCTATTGTAACTATTTGTAAAATTTGTATTAGCGTTTGCTACCCTAATAATAAATAAAGCTAATACTTTAAAGAAATCAAATTATAAACTTAATGTTTATTGAATAACCTTCGGTACAACGTAATAGTTTCCTTCGCTGAGGGGAGCATTTTCAACGACGACTGATTTATTTACATCATCTAAAACTTCATCATTACGTTGCAGCAATTCTGAATCACAGACCTTAGTCATTGGCTCTACAGCACTAGTATCTATCAAATTAAGCTGCTCAACCCACAATAAGAAATTAGATAATTTAATCTGAAGATCACGTACTTCGGCCTCATTTATGCTGATGCGAGCAAGATTAGAAATCTGCTTAATTTTTGTTTTTTCAATTTTCATCAAACCACGCTCAGATTCGGACTAAAATTAACGCTAATTTACTGCAAACTATTTAAAAGTTCATTTTGTGAAGTTATTTTTTGTTATAGCTTAATGAATAAAGTTAACTTTCTAATACTTCAACTTTGAATATCAAACCTCTATTCCGATCCCAAGTTGTGGGATAAGAACACTTTGACCGACCATTTCAGAAACAAAGAAGTCAGCACTTTGTTCAAGAAAAGAAAAAGTTCCGTAGTGGCAAGGAACTACCTCTTTGAAACAAAAGTATTTTTTACATGCATAGGCTGCAGTACGACCTCCCATTGTGAAGCGATCACCTATAGGAACAATTCCTATGTCTGGTTTGTAAAGAGTGTTTATAAGCTCCATATCCGAGAAAATATCTGTATCACCCATATGATATAGTGTAGGGCCCTCTTTTGCATCTATAATCAAGCCACACGCAGTTCCTAGATATACACCATTTGACGATGATGAATGTTGTGCGTGAGTCATGGTTATGCTGAATTCGTTCAAACCTATAGTGCCACCTTGCCCCATAGGCTCTAGTTTTTTCAAGCCTAAAGTACCCAGATGCAGTGCCAACTCATAAACCGCAAACACAGTAGCGCCAGTTGCTTTAGAAATTTTAACTGTATCACCTACATGGTCATCATGACCGTGTGTAAGCGCAATATGGGTTACACCTGCAACAGCATGATCCCAGCAAATGCCGGAGGATTCAAACGTAGGATTTCCTTTTAAAAAAGGGTCAATTAAGAGGACACTACCGCCTATTTCGATGCGAAATGCAGAATGTCCGTACCAGATAAGCTTCATACAAAAATCCTTAGTAATATTTGAAATAGATATCTACATTTTTAATTAGCAAAATTGTCTGAGGTAGTACTAAATTTCTTAAGCAAATGAAGTTTTAATAAGATATTACTTACAATCTACATAATTGTCATATGTAATTAATTTTATATTGTATGCCATAAAACACAGTGTTTTACAATATTGCTACTAAATATGTGTTTTTAACCAAGCTAATAAGTAATATACATTTTATGCTAAATGTTTAATTTTTGGCAGGATAATAGACTTTTAAAGCCCTCATATCATTGTATGTAATGATGTCTAGCCTGTTATCAATTGCGTTAAGCAATTTCTACTCTCTCTTTAGAACAATACTTTACGTAGTTAAAAGTAACAACACTGTACTTAAATGCCTTAAGAGAAGAATTAAAATATACTCTTCTAAAATTGATTGTTATTAAATTCATAATGTTGATTTGAAAGCGTCTCAAAATTTTCAATCAACACATAATATGTACAACCATACGAGTTAGAATTTCTGAATACAATCTTAAATATTACGATTTAAATAATCAAAAATTATTTTGCTTTATATATTTAATACTACATATCTCCTTCACACAACACATCTGACTTGTGTGAGTGAAACGAATTATATTGCTAGATATGACTAAAATGTTTAACTTTGAAAGTCAGATGTGCTAGTGTATTTATGTGATGTGATTATTAAAGCAAACTTAAGCTTATTTTTTGCAAAAAATAGATTTAATTAGTCCTTAGTAAAATTTTAAAGCTTAAAATTTCATTAAGAGAATTATTACCTACGTATTAATAATTCACTATCCATCCCTTTGACTTAAAATATTTTTTCGGTTGCACGTACTTTTTCGAAAGTATATCTTAATATTGCGAGTTAGCTTGCTTAGCATTCTAGTTTAGGTGACTTTAATGACAACATTTTCTGCCAAACCTAGCGAAATAGAAAAGAAATGGATATTAATTGATGCTGAAGGTCTCATAGTTGGTCGTCTAGCATCAATAGTAGCCACTCGTTTACGAGGTAAACATATGCCGACATTTACGCCTCACGTTGATATGGGTGATAATGTCATAGTAATCAATGCAGACAAAGTCGTATTCACTGGACGTAAGTACTATCAGAAAAAATACTATCGCCATACTGGCTTTCCAGGTGGCATAAAAGAACAGACACCCAAAATGTTACTAGAGGGTAATCATCCAGAACGTGTTTTAGTAAAAGCCGTTGAACGTATGCTCAACAAAAGTAAGTTGCGAAACAAGCTTATGCGTAATCTTCGTGTTTACAAAGGAGGAGAGCACCCTCACGAATCTCAAAAGCCAAAACTTTTTAATGTAAAATCAATGAATAAAAAGAATACGAGGATTTGATCTTAATGCCTGACGAAGAATTAAAGTCTCTTAAGAACATCAGTGGAGCAATTACTTCAGATGATTCTCCACAACCTTACTACGGCGAAACTACACACATACAACGACTTGACGACCAAGGTAGGGCTTATGCAACTGGTAAACGAAAAGAGTCAATTGCGCGAGTTTGGTTAAAACCTGGAAATGGGAAAATTCAAATAAATAATAGAGCTTTTAGTAAATATTTCGCGCGTCCAGTTTTGCAAATGTTGCTCAAACAACCGTTGCAACTTGTTGATCGTCTAGATAATTATGACATTGTTGCTACCGTCAAAGGAGGGGGACTTTCTGGACAGGCAGGAGCTATACGTCACGGAATATCAAAAGCTCTTACTTACCATGAACCTGAATTGCGTTCTGACCTTAAAAAAAATGGCTTTATTACACGTGACAGTCGTACTGTTGAGCGTAAAAAATATGGTAGAAAAAAGGCTCGTCGTAGTTTCCAGTTTTCAAAAAGATAAACCTAATTTATTGGGAATTTATCATATTATCATAAATATATTAGTAACATGAAGTGCTCTCATCAAAGTTCTCGAAAGAATCTACTAGCCTCCTTTATATATATTACTTTGAAAAGTGCTGATCTAAATAACTATTTACAATAATTAATTCTGAATTTTAAAATGTTATAGTCGGCTTTATGAGAGCACTAAGTGCATTCGCTAATTGATAAGCTTAAGAAACCTATATTTAATCATCTACTTCCTTTTGAGTGTCCAAGTGTTGAAGCTTAAGTAGTGTTATTCTGAAAACAAGATGCATTAAGAATGATTTTTCAAACGCATCTTCCATAGTGATTTCACACCAAGCGTCTCTATAAAGTCAGCGTGCCGTTTAGCATCCTCCTTACTTAAGCGTTTTACTAACGGGCTGGTCCTAGTTTTAAGTTTTTTACTTTCATCAAATCCATTAAACATTTCTAATTTCTGAGAGTTCTCATTTTTCACACTAAGCCCCAGTACCGCTTGACGCTCACCCAACAGTTCAACATAGATGTCAGCTAGAAGCTGAGAGTCCAATATGGCACCGTGTTTGTCCCTTTTAGAGTTATTTACGTTATAGCGACGACAGAGTGCATCAAGATTATTTGGCCCCGCTGGATGTTTTCGGCGCGAAAGCATAAGAGTGTCTATAACACGTTCCGTATTTATGGGTGACATTTTCAGGCGAAAAAGTTCAGCGTTTAAAAAGCTTACATCAAAACTCGCATTGTGAATTACTAGTGGCGAATCATCTATAAAATCTAAAAAACTTGCCACTACATCTTTAAAAAGTGGTTTGTCAGCTAAAAATGAATTTGATATTCCGTGAATTGCCTCAGCATCTGGATGAACATTACGACCATCTGGATTAATGAAGGTGTGATATTCAGTACCTGTTGGTATGCGATTGATGATTTCTACACAGCCAAGTTCAATAATACGATCGCCATCTTTCACATCTAAACCTGTTGTTTCCGTATCCATAACAACTTCGCGCATTGCAAACCTTTCTAACCTTAAAATGCCGGGAACATACAGTTTAAAACACCTGCCAGTACCTTTTAAAGGCTATACCTTTTCTTATCATAAGCGCTTCAGCAATTTCATCAACCTGATTATAGCTATTTTCTATGCTTTGCTCTGTATTGACAATAAAGTCTGCTCTATGTTTTTTTTTTGTATTAGATAATTGAAGCGAGAGAACTTTTTTAAATTTAAGTTCTGTCATCCCTGGCCTTTGAAGAACCCGCATCCTTTGAATATCATACGTTGAGGATGCGACCACAGTTACATCACAACGAGCATCTCCATAAATTTCAAATAATAGAGGAATCTCTAAAACGGCTACTTGTGCACCTTCCAAAAAATGATAATTAAGAAATTGACGCTGTTTTTCTTCTACTATTGGATGAATAATATTTTGCAATCTTTGAAGACCCATTGGATCTGCCAAGAGCTTCTGACTTAAAAGATTTCTGTCGACTTTTTCATTTCTAATAGTCTCCGGAAACGCTTCTTTTATAAATTGAACTGCATCTGCATTATATAAATCATGAACTACTTTGTCTGCATCGAAGGTAGGCATCCCATTAGCTCGAAAGCGATTGGCAATAGTTGATTTTCCCATACCAATAGATCCAGTTAAACCGACAAGCAGCACCTGCATCTCCTATTACTTATGACAAATAAAATACTGAATTAACTCTCAATGAGACAATACTCTCGCATAAAATCAAGCAAGGGGAGAAGTGGTAGGCCTAGAGCAGTAAAATAATCTCCCTCGATCTTTTCTATCAGATGTGCACCATATCCCTCAAGTTCATAACAGCCGACGCTAGTAAGCGCTGAACTTCCAACAAATGCTAAATAGCGATCAACAAAATTTGGGGAGAGATCCCTGATCCATATCCGAACTACATCAACATAAGACCAAACAACATTACTGTGATTCACGGCAACAATGGCACTGTGTAAAGTGTGCATCTGCCCACTAAATTCCAGAAGATTAGTTCTAGCCTGATCTAAATTCCGGGGTTTATCATAAATCCTACCCTTAAACTGAAGCACTTGATCGGCAGCAATAATCACAGATTCAGGTTCGATTTTAACTATGTAATCAGCTTTCTTTAACGCAAGATTTTTTGCTACCTCATCAGCATTTAGTTTTTTTGTCGCTGAGATTAGATTTTCTCGAATTGCATTCTCATCAAGATTAGCAGGCATAACTTTGACATTAATCCCAACATTTTCAAGTAAACGTTTACGTACTAGGCTTGACGAAGCAAGAATTATTTGCCGCACATTATTATAATTCAGAGACGTCTGAGTTTCTTTACACATTACAGCCATCTTTTCATTTCAAATAAAGATATTTAATTCTCTAAAAAATGATCAACTATTCTATTCCAACAAGTAGATCTATATTAATTCCTTTAAGTTTCCTTAGCGGAAATATACTAGTATCGTAGTATTAAATCGTCGGAAAATTAATCCTAGTTATGATGAAGTGAGTGGTTTTTAAAAGTTGATGCTTCGACACAAAAAAAGAAATAATAACATGAACATTAATCCTAATGTTTAGAATATTCTTCCTGAGTTTCGTCTAGACACTATTTCATAGGCAAATATTTTATGTCTGTGTCATTCCAAAGCTTAAGCGCTAAGTATCCAAAAAATTTATTATTAAAAACAGCAAATGCGAAACATGTAACGAATTAGCAGGTCTTTTCGCAAAAACTCAAGCTATGCGCTTTGTTAACATTTTGAGTTGGCAGGTATACATTCTTTAAAATGATATCAACTGGCACCTAGCCTAATTTCAAAATTAGCGTATTGTCTATGTTTAATATTGCATAACCATCCACAGTTAAACTAGCATTTGATTAGATTTAAGGATTATCCAAGGTGTGTTGATATATGCTACATGAGAACAACATTTATAGGAAATATTTCAAATCTCTTAAACAATAATTATGCGGTTAAAGCTTTGAGATATATGATCTTTTCGAAAGACTGCTAAATATTATTATGGAAGATCTCGAATATAATACACTTTTATGCTAACGCATAAAATTTATGTATAAACGTTGAAGAACATAAAAATTACCGTAACTCACAAGATAAAAACAATATAATTAAAATAAAATTTGGAATTAGTACTTTATGAAAGTCAAACAAAAAGATAATACTTATAATGTAGGTGGAAAGTTCATTAACACACTAAAGGGTGTAAAAAGCAGCACTCCACCTATTTGGCTTATGCGTCAAGCTGGTCGCTATCTACCTGAATATCGTAAAATCCGCCTTGAAGCAGATGGCTTTTTAAATCTTTGTTATACACCTAAACTTGCAACAGAGGTAACTTTACAACCTATAAAGCGGTATGATTTTGACGCAGCTATATTGTTTTCAGATATACTTATTGTACCGCATGCATTAGGACAGAATGTTGAATTTCTTGAAGGAGAAGGGCCCTGTCTTGATCCAATAATAAGTGCGAATCAATTGTCGAAACTTGATTTAGAAAAAACTAACGAAAAATTTACTTTAATTTGTGAAACGGTTTCTAGAGTAAGACAAAGTTTATCTTCGGACAAAGCTTTGATTGGCTTTTGTGGTGGACCATGGACAGTAGCAACCTATATGATTGCAGGTGGTAGTACTGTCGACCAAGCCCCAGCTAGGTTATTTGCTTATAAAGATCCAGAAACATTTGCGTGTTTAATCGAATTGATTACTGAAGCTTCTATAAAATATTTATCGAAACAAATTAAAGCTGGCGCAGATGTTGTGCAGCTATTCGATAGTTGGGCAGGCACACTGCCAGAAGATGAATTTTTAAAGTGGGTCATTAGGCCAACAAAGAAGATAGTATCTACACTCAAAGAACTTCACCCCAATATACCAGTTATTGGTTTTCCAAGAGCCTCTGGTCCAAAAACTCTTGATTATATCAATGAAACCGGGGTTAAAGCTATCGGATGCGATACTAGTTTGCCATTAGACTACATGAGATATACAATTAACAAAGAAAGTTTAGTCCTGCAAGGAAACCTAGATCCACTTCTACTTTTAGTTGGTGGACTTAAAATGAAGAATCGTATTAACGAGATTTTAGAGAAAATGCGAAATAGGTTATTCATTTTTAATCTCGGGCACGGAATACTACCTCAAACATCAACTGAAAATGTCACATCACTTGTCGAGACAATAAGATCTTTCAAGTAAGGTTGTAAATATTGCTACACAAATATACGCGTAAAATAGTTCTTACTACAATAATTTTCGCTTCACTTTTATTGATACTTAACTCTTTTGGATACAAAGCTTATCCTTGGGTTAAAGCCGTCCACATTGTTGCGGTAATAGCCTGGATGGCTGGTTTGCTTTATCTACCACGCCTCTTCGTTTATCACGCTGGCGCGCAAGTAGAATCTGAGGTTTCTGAAACCTTTAAAATTATGGAGCGCAGGTTGTTACTGATAATAATGAATCCAGCAATGATAGCTACCTGGGTTTTAGGAGGGTGGATGACTTGGCATCAAGAGTGGTATTATTCAGGTTGGTTTATTGTAAAATTGATGCTTGTGTTCATAATGTCTATTGTGCATGGTTATTTTTATATAACGGTTCGTACGTACGCTGAAAACAATAACAAAAAAAGCGCTAATTATTGGCGTTTAGTTAATGAAATACCAACATTACTTATGATAACTATTATTATATTAGTGGTAGTTAAACCTTTTTAAACTCTTAATCTATCATCTTCCAGACGTAATTGCTGAAATGCTATTATATAGAACTTACTATTAGCTTTGAAGTTTCTTCAAAGATTTAACTTGTGCTAACAAAGTTATGATTATGATATCATAAAGTATCATATTTTTGCATAGCATTTTAAACGCTACAAAACTTTAAGAATCTTCCTTAACTTATCCCAACATATATAACAGGTTCGTTTGACTTCTTGCTCACCAACGCAGCCGTAACCTGTTCGGAGTCCATCTATGACTGAAATGAAGCTGCAAGACTTGAAAACCAAAACACCAACAGAACTTTTAGAATTTGCCGAGCAGTACGGTGTTGAAAATGCTAGTACCATGCGCAAGCAAGAGTTAATGTTTGCAACTTTAAAACAACTAGCTGCACAAGATATAGAAATCACAGGTATCGGTGTAATGGAGGTTCTGCAGGATGGATTCGGGTTTCTGCGTTCCCCGGATGCTAACTATTTACCAGGTCCAGATGATATCTATGTTTCTCCGTCACAAATCCGAAAATTTGCCTTAAGAACCGGTGATACAGTTGAGGGACCAATTCGTAGTCCTAAAGATGGTGAACGTTATTTTGCACTATTAAAAGTTAATTGTATAAATTTTGAAGAACCTGATGCAACGAGTCAAAAAGTTCATTTCGATAATCTAACCCCGCTTTATCCTACGCAATGGCTGCGCATGGAAAATGAGCATAACCTCGTTAAAGACCCATCTGCACGAGTGATTGATATAGTTTCTCCCTTGGGAAAGGGACAACGAGGATTAATTGTTGCTCCACCACGGACAGGTAAAACTGTTCTACTGCAAAACATTGCTCATGCTATTAAAGCGAATCATCCTGAGTGTTACCTTATAGTTCTACTTATTGATGAACGGCCTGAAGAAGTCACCGACATGCAGCGTTCCGTACAAGGTGAAGTTATTTCATCAACATTTGATGAGCCACCATCTCGACATGTTCAGGTTTCGGAAATGGTAATTGAAAAGGCTAAGCGGCTTGTAGAGCATAAGCGTGATGTTGTTATACTTTTGGATTCAATTACACGACTCGGACGAGCTTTTAATACTGTAGTTCCGTCATCCGGAAAAGTACTTACAGGTGGTGTAGACTCAAATGCTTTGCAGCGTCCAAAACGTTTTTTTGGCGCTGCACGGAATATAGAAGAAGGTGGTTCATTGACAATAATTGCAACAGCACTAATTGATACTGGGTCACGTATGGATGAGGTTATATTCGAAGAGTTTAAAGGTACTGGTAACTCAGAAATCGTTTTAGATCGCAAAATTTCAGACAAAAGAGTATTTCCAGCTATTGATATTGCTAAATCGGGCACACGCAAGGAGGACTTGCTTGTTTCACAAGAGAATCTAAAAAAGATGTTCGTTTTGCGTAGAATACTCAATCCGATGGGTGCTCAGGACGGAATAGAGTTTTTAATTGATAAATTGCGTTCAACAAAGACAAATGGAGAATTCTTCGATTCAATGAATACTT
Organism: Candidatus Tectiglobus diatomicola; assembly: GCA_039583345.1. Lineage (GTDB taxonomy): Bacteria > Pseudomonadota > Alphaproteobacteria > Rhizobiales > Hyphomicrobiaceae > Tectiglobus > Tectiglobus diatomicola. The sequence goes on from JAZDSJ010000001.1 coordinate 112,092, forward strand.
AGCTTGCTTCCGTACTTACCTCAATTGCTATAATAATGTCATCATAATTTAATTAGTTTAGGATAGTTTGACGAAGTTATAAAAATGTTTAACATATCACGTATAACACAAGTTTGGATTTTCTGTGATGAACATGTGTTTGTAATATTGATTAAAAATGCAATTAAAAGAATTTAATCTTCATTTTGTATTCAGCTTGAAATTTAATGTTTTGTAAAAACAAGTTATGTAGATACTAAGAATTATATGTCAAATACTATTTACGCTCTTTCTAGTGCCGCAGGTAGGGCAGCAGTTGCGATAATTCGTGTTTCTGGACCAAAGGCGTCAACTTCTATAGAGAATCTCACAGGTTTACCTGTACCAGCCTCACGGCGGGCAGTTCTTAGGAAAATTAAAGACCTAAAAGTTAATGATGTAATAGATGAGGGTTTGGTAGTTTTTTTTAAAGGTCCGTATAGTGCAACTGGTGAAGATCTTGCCGAGTTTCATGTTCATGGTAGTCATGCTGTTATCCAGGATATGTTTTTCGCGTTAAGCAGCTTAGATGGGCTCCGCCCTGCAGAACCTGGTGAGTTTGCTCGACGCAGTTTTGAAAATGGTAAAATTGATCTTACTAAAGCAGAAGGGATTGCTGATCTCATTGATGCTGAAACTCGGTCGCAGCGCCGTCAGGCACAAGTTCAGGCGGGTGGTGCTCTAGAGAGATTATACGATAGCTGGCGTAGTCAATTGCTTCATGCTCAAGCACTTTTAGAGGCAGTCATTGATTTTTCAGACGAGAGTGATGTTAGCGAAAAAGCTTATCATGGTGCTACTAAAATAGTAGAAGTCTTAGCTAAAACTATTACAAAACATTTACAAGGAGCACGGGTAGGTGAAATAATACGCACAGGTTTTCGTGTAGTTATTGCAGGCCCTCCTAATGCAGGTAAATCAAGCTTACTCAACGCATTGGCAAAACGTGACATAGCAATTGTCTCTGACGAAGCGGGCACTACACGCGATGTGATTGAAGTTCGTCTAGATTTGGATGGTATTTTGGTCGTGATAACTGATACTGCTGGAATTCGGCCAACCTGTTCGAGAGTTGAGCAGGAAGGCATTAATCGTGCCCTATGTAGCGCACTTGCCTCCGATTTAATTCTATGGATGAACGATGGTACGACGGAGAATCTACACGACATTCCTAAGGTACTATTCGATAAAACTAGTATAAAGATACTAAATAAGGCTGATTTGTTCCATAAAAATAAATTAAAAGTTTTACAAGAAGATGTAATTTCATTATCAGCAAAGAGTGGAGAAGGTCTTAATAAGTTAACATCACTAATAAAAACTATGGCTCTTAAGGAAGTATATACAACTGATAGATTGATACCAACCAACTTACGACATGTGAAACATTTATCTAATGCTGCTGATCAATTGCAAAACTTTTTGAGTGCTGAAATATTAGAGATAGAATTAAGAGCAGAAGATCTTCGTATCGCAGCAACTGAGCTCGGTCGTTTGACTGGACGAATAGATCCAGAAGATATACTCGATCAAATTTTTTTAAGATTCTGTATTGGTAAATAGTAATTTAACTAATGTTCCTGCGGATATAATTTATATTATTAAATCGTATAGCTTATAATAAGTACGTGTGTATAAATTTTCACTCTTCTTAACTAGTAATTAAAAATTTCTACTATATTCAAAATAGTTTATATCTGATAGGTTTGAATAGAAAGATAGCCCTAAATGTTGAAACGTTATGATGTCATTGTTGTTGGTGGCGGTCATGCCGGAACAGAAGCTGCAGCAGCCTCTGCAAGATTAGGAGCTCATACAGCACTTATAACCCATAAAATTTCTACGATTGGGGAAATGTCATGTAATCCTGCAATTGGCGGGCTTGGAAAAGGTCATTTGGTTCATGAAATTGACGCTCTTGATGGTTTGATGGGTCGTGTTGCTGATAAGGCAGGTATCCAATTTCGTCTTCTTAATAAGTCAAAGGGACCAGCAGTACAAGGGTTGCGAACTCAAGTGGATCGTAATCTATACCGTAAGGCGATGCAGGCAGAGATCTCTATAGTTAAAAACCTTACTGTAATAGAAGATAATATTGAAGATCTAATATTAAAGAATAACAAAGCTTGTGGGGTTAGAACAAGCCTTGGAGAAGAATATTACAGTGCTGCTGTAGTTTTGACAGCTGGCACATTTTTGCGCGGCACTATACACGTTGGTAATAAACAAACATCTGCTGGTCGCATTGGAGAATTACCGGTCTTAAATTTATCAGATCGTCTTTTATCTATGAACTTAAAGCTAGGCCGCCTGAAAACAGGCACACCAGCTCGCCTTTTAAGTAAATCAATAAACTGGAGCGGTTTAGAACTGCAGCTTGCGGATAATCCACCAGTACCCTTTTCATTTCTTACAAACCGTATAACGACCCCCCAAATTGCATGTTATATCACTAATACAACGCCTGATACTCATAGGATTATACGAGATAATATTCTAGAATCAGCAATGTATGGTGGTCGCATTAAAGGTATTGGACCGCGCTATTGCCCATCCATAGAAGATAAGGTTATGCGCTTTAAAGATCGCGATTGTCATAATATCTTCCTTGAACCAGAGGGTCTTCAGAGTGATATAGTCTATCCAAACGGTATTTCGACATCTTTGCCGATAGATATTCAAAAACATTTTATTCGTACTATACCAGGACTTGAAAATGCTCAAATATTGCAGCCAGGTTATGCTATTGAATATGATTATGTTGACCCGCGTGAGCTTCATCCAACGCTTGAAGTAAAAAAACTATCAGGCTTATTTCTGGCCGGACAAATTAATGGTACGACGGGCTATGAAGAAGCTGGAGCACAGGGGGTAATGGCAGGTCTCAATGCCGCGCTTAAATCTAGTAGCAATTCAAAAACCAAACCTAATTCATTTGTTCTCTCAAGAGCTGATGCATATATAGGTGTTATGATTAACGATCTAGTTACTCGCGGTGTTAGTGAACCCTATCGTATGTTTACATCACGTGCTGAATATCGATTAAAGCTTCGTTCTGACAATGCAGATCAGCGTCTAACTCCCATTGGTCAGACACTGGGGTGCATTAGTAAAGAGCGCATAGTCGTTTATAAGAAAAAAGAGTACTCTCTTGAAAGAACAATAGATAAACTTAAATCAATAACAATTACTCCTAATGCTGCTAAATGTGCTGGATTGAAAATTAATCAGGATGGTCGTCGTCGTAGTGCCTTTGAGCTTTTAGGTCAAACGCATGTTAAGTTTACATGTCTTGAAAATATATGGCCAGAATTAACTAACATTCCGAATACAATTCGTAAGCAGGTAGAGATTGATGCACATTACGCTACATATATCTACCGCCAGGAAATTGACATTGAATCTTTGAGAAAAGATGAAGGCATAAAGATTCCTGCGGATTTCAACTTTAATAGCATCTCAGGCCTTTCTAATGAAGTTTGTCAGAAACTGCAGTTACAACAACCTTCAACGCTTGCACAGGCTGCAATTATTGAAGGAATAACACCAGCCGCTTTGCTTCTCCTACGGGTACATTTAAAGAAATCATTACCTAATTGTTCAGTTTAAAATTACATTACTTATAACTCTTTAAAATAATAAATTAAGTTGATTGCAGAAATTCTTACCTCGGTTAACTGTTTCTGGTTAAGAGACAAGTTACTAACTTGCAGTGTACTTAATCTACACAATCTCAGAAAAAAGTTGATTTATTATGCTTCATAATTTTGCAGAATAACTAATTTCTCTTATCAGCTAATATTAATATAAAGATTTAAACGTTAATCTTGAAAGGCAAGAGCCTTTTACACAAAGCATTTAACTCCACCTAGATCCCAATTTAGTTTTTAATGATTCACGTGAAACAATAGAAAACTAAAACCTTACTAAAACAACTTAGGTGTTGCAGCATGTTGTAAATCTAGTTGCATCAAGTAGCTACTAATTATACTTAACATAAATTATAGAAAGTTTGTTACTAAATCCCTTAGTCTATTTTTGAATTGCAAACAATGATTAAAGACAAGAACTGACGTGAAGTTGATTTTGAAAGGCAAAAGACTTTTGTACCAAGAATCTAATAATCCTAAATCCTTAATTGCAGTTTTTAATGATTCACGTGAAACATTTGAAAAATTTAAACTTTATGAGAGCCAGCTTAGGCGTTGGCAGAACGCTATTAACATAGTTGCGCCTAGTACCCTCAATCACTTATGGTATAGGCACTTTACTGACAGTGCGCAAATTGCAGAGTTAATTCCACCTACGGCCTCACATCTTGTTGACGCTGGATCTGGAGGTGGTTTTCCTGGGCTAGTATTGGCAATTCTTTTTCGCGATAGAAGTGATTTTAGGGTAACACTTGTTGAAAGCAATAAAAAGAAAACTGCGTTTCTTCGAGAAACAGCCAGTAAATTAGAAATTCCAGTGGAGATCATGTCGACACGAATCGAAAGCAATGTAACTGTAACTAAATTAAGTGATGTAGATATAGTAACTGCTCGAGCATTTGCACCACTCGATCGCCTTCTTAATATGGTAAGTCCAATTTTTTCAAATCGAACCAAAGGTATTTTTCTTAAAGGTTGTAATATTGACTATGAAATCAAGTTAGCTCAAAAAACTTGGGAATATAAGTATGAATTACGGAAAAGTAAAACCGAGCCTAATGCTCGCGTAGTTATTTTATGGGATCTTGCACGAAAACTGGAGGTTTGAATCGTGACGAGAAAATTGAAATATTGTGGCAGATTCCGAACTTTAACAATAGTTAATAAAAAAAGTGTAGACAAAACGAACGCCGCTAAAAAACTAGCTACATCATTAACATCAAGCAGTGAGAAAGTTCTTACAACTGAAGAAGGTTTACAAAAAAATGTAAATTGCTACATCGGACTTTCTGTAAATAACACCAAAGAAAATATCCTAAAAAAGTGTACAAGTCCGTTTCAATTGTCAAAAAAATCTCATGCACCTAACCTCTTAGGTGTTACTGTATTTCATGACCTTGTAGATATTGGGTTCAAATATCTAGTTGCACACAATCCAGCTCATTTCCTGCGAGAGGCTACGTGTGATTCGATCGGAATACAAGAGACTCTAAGTAAGAAAAAAATTTCTACTTCTATCCTTATAGATTACTCGCATCCTTACCATTTCCTAGGTTTAACTCTCAATTGGCAGAGCGTATCTTAATTATGCCCTTGCAATATGAGTTTTATGCTTTAGAGGGCATTAGAAAACTTTATAGAACTACTGATCAGATAAGCGAAAATTTGAATCCTGAGCTGTGAACTAAAGGTGTAGAATTTAACATGCATATTAATAGTAATTAATTGTTTAAAAGAATAGTTAGAGCAAGTACACAACTAGATTGGTTGAAAAAGTCTATGACGTTCATCTTTTGTAAGGTAAGAAAAGCTGAGACTCCATTTTGTAGCCAGCAAATTCGTACTTGATGTTCTATCTATCTTGGAAGCCAAACTAATGGAAGCTTTAAGGCAAATGTGATTGGCTGTAAGAATGAATGTAGAGCCAATAGACCATAGAAAAAAATTCTGGGGGATAAAGTAAATGGCTGCAATACCTGTACCTAATAGGGGACGTTTAGGTAAAGGACTGAGATCTCTAATTGGTGAAAATGATGCTCCTCAGTCCAATTTACCTAGAGAAGGTATCCAAAAAATCGTACCATTAGACCAATTACAGGCAAGTGAACTGAATCCAAGACAGGAATTTCGTGAAGATGATTTGATTGAGTTAGCAGATTCAATTCGCCAACATGGTCTAATTCAACCACTTATTGTGCGGAAGTATAAAAATGGTGGCTATGAAATAGTAGCTGGCGAACGTCGTTGGCGGGCTGCACAAAAAGCTGGTATCCATAGTATACCAGTAATTATACGTTATCTTTCGGATCAAGAAGTCCTAGAAATAGCAATTATTGAAAACGTACAGCGTAGCGATCTAAATGCTATTGAAGAAGCTAATGGTTATAGTGAACTTATCGAACGATTTGGTTACACACAAGACAAGCTATCTGAAGTTATAGGAAAGAGCCGCTCACACCTCGCCAACACATTAAGACTTCTTAAACTATCGCCTATAGTGCAGAATATGATTCGCAAAAGCCAGTTAACCGCAGGGCATGCACGCGCTTTAATAGGACGAGGAGATGCCGAGATACTTGCGCATCAAATTATTGAAAAAAATTTAACAGTTCGTGATGTTGAGGCTCTTGTACAACGCTCAGAACTTTATAAACAACAACCATCAATAAGGCGAAGCAAAGAAAAGAATGCTGACTTGCGGTTCTTTGAACAGAAGTTAACAGAAACCCTCGGCTTGAGAGTTGATATTAAACGCGGTGGGGGTGAAAGTGGAATGCTAGCAATAAAATACGCTAATCTTGAACAACTTGAGTATATTTGTGAAAGACTTTGCTGCATCAATGAATAATGCTTTTTATAAAGTATAATGTACCTACTTATTAGAGCACGACAGATTTACTTTTTTATAATATTCAAAAAAAGTTTATCAAAATCCTTGGATTTAAAATATTTTAATTTGAACTAAACTCCAATTAGCAATAGTAAAATATCCACTAATGTATTTAAGACTTTGGAAAATATAATATGCGCTAAACTTTCAGAAAGTGAATGTGAAACCTAAACGCGAAAGCTTTTCGATTTAGATCTTTGAATTAATGCTAATAAAATTTGGAGAGGAAGTCATATTAACAACATTAGCTGCCCTTATACAAATCGACAATTAATTTTCAAAAAGAAAACACTACCTTGATATCCTTAAATTATAAAAAGTTTTTTTATAATGCCTAGATTGCCACTAAATATAAATTGTTTAGACTACAATATATTACGGTCTAATTAAAATAACTAAAAAACATAAAGTAATTTCCTATTTGCCTTACCTTATTTTTACCCGTGATAAGTGGATGTGTTTGTCGGTGTTGATTAACGCACTATCCACTCTCAAGACTTCTTGATCTTTATGTTCAGGCAGAACAAGACTTACTAGAAGTATAAAAAAAATTCTAGGTAAAAACGATCCTGATGTATCGTTTGTAATAGGGAACAGCTGTTTATGAGAGTTCTGCAGGGCGTTTTTTACTAGTACTTTATGCTTTCTGGCCTGATTATCGGAGTGTTAGCTTATACACGACTTAAGATTATTTATACTTTAACTTAGACATTACAAGATGTATAGTAATGTACTTAAAGAGCTTTTCAGAAAGCTTTAATATTGTAAAATTGGTAAATTTTTTCTGAGATACAAACAGGATCTCAAAAAACGACACTCAGTTTACTTGACTTCAATTATGGTGTCTCATATTTTTGAGCCTGAAACTCAGAAAAATCTGATGTTTTTATTGTTATAGAAACAAATATTTTACTAACTGAGCCATAATGTAATATTAAAATATTTCTCTACACAAACCTATTTATTAGATCTCCTTAGTTTTTAATTTAGTTTGATGCATATCTAAACTCTCTCTTTACGGTATACTGCATTTAGTAATTCTAGAGCCTAACTATATCGTTATTTAATATTAAGATATAGTGATGCCATAAATAGTCTCTAAGTTTTAGAAAAGAAAAGTGTAAACTTTAAATTTAAGGTGGTTCTATACTTAAGACTTAAAATTAGGCTTAATCATAGGGTAGTAGGTTCTATCAAGATAACAAGCTAAAAGAACCATGCCTTTTGGGAGAAGGCATGGCCAAGTTTTGGGCTCTAGGGTATATTTAAAAAAATAATAATGTTAACAGGTTTTTACGAATTTAGCTTCCTATCAAAATTGTATCATAAAATCATCCAAGAGTTCTTATAAATAGTGTTAATTATATACATATACATGAATATTAGTTCTTTTGATATATTCTATATTATTTAATGCGATAATTCTAATTCGTGTCTATGGTTTAGAACAGTTCGTGCAATATTAGCTTTAAAACCAGAAAGCAATGAGCTTTGGCTATCGGCTATATAAGCATACTCTTCTAGAGCGTCCTGAGCTTTTTTAAAGTAGATATATCTGTTAGATGTTTTCTCAATATTAGTATTTGTATTAAAAAAAATGTTATCTAAGTTCTTAATGTTTATTGAAGCTGAAGCACTTAATTTGCAATAGTTCTCATTACACCACTTATTCTTTAAAGTCTTAAAAAGTAAACCCTTATCTCTTTTAAATTTGTCGCGTAATCTTCGTATAGTTGAAGGCTCTTCAAACCCAAGTTCTTTAATTGCTGTTGTAACTCGCAATTCAGGGTTTTTTCTTATCAAGTCTGCAATTGATACAAGACTTTTCCAGTCATCTATACCAGTGCCTTTAGGTCGACCTCGTAGCTGTATGTAATTTTTTTGCATTTTATAATTCACGCTATCTAAGAATCAATATCTTATATAATGCCGATTTTTAAAGAATTTTCAAAGGATTTTAAATACTTACAAAGGGAAATTAATCTTTTAAAGTATAATTACAATTATTTTAGATATCTATGAGATTTAAAAATGAAAATTGTTCATTCAATTTATATAGTTTTAATAAGTTAATTTTTTAAATTCCAATTAAAGTAACTCATCATATAAATTTTAAAAATGTTACTTTGAAAAACTTAGTCTAAAATTTGTTTACCATTTTGAGTAATTGTAGGCTTTTCTAGAACTTACTAAGGTATATGATATATTTTAAAAAAAGACGATTTAAGATTGAGGAAAATATGTATAAAAATACCTCTATTAAAATTACTGCAGCTTTATGTGATTTTTACGAAAATTTCTTTATTAAAGATTCTTAACAAATTTTATCTGGATATATCAAAACCTTAAAAGATAATTTCAGTCTTATTAATTTCTGACAACGAAACTTTCGGTCGTGCACCAACATCAGTAATGACTTTGCCAGCTGCATAACTACCAAAACGTCCACATAATCCTAAATCTAACCCATTTGAAAACCCAAATAGAAAGCCCGCAGAATATAAATCTCCTGCACCTGTGGTATCAATTACTTTTTCTACAGCATATGGAGGTATTGCAACTGTCTCCTCTTTTGAAATAATTATAGAACCTTTTTCACCTCTAGTAAGCGCTGCAAACTTTACGTCGCAACATACTAATTCTGCGGCGACATTAAAATCTTCAACTTGATACAATGAATTAATTTCATCTTCATTTGCAAATAAGATATCCACGTGAGACTTTATAAATTCGAGAAATTCTTCTCGATGTCGACAAACGCAAGAACTATCAGAAAGTGTAAGTGATACATAGCGTTCTGAACGCTTTGCTATTTTTGCAGCTGTATAAAAAGTATCCTTTGTTAAATTCGCATCGAAAAGATAGCCTTCTAGATATAAGATTTTACTAGCAGCTATTATTTCTTTATTTAGATCCCCTGATTCAAGTTTGGGGCTAATTCCTAAATAAGTATTCATTGTACGTTCACCATCTGGGGTTACTAAAACTATAGATCGGGCTGTGGATGCCCCTCCAGAAAATGGCTTTACGTTATATACTATCCCAGCTGAGTTGATATCGTATGTAAAGGTCTTACCTAATTCGTCATCTGCAACCTTGCCAAAATATACGGCCTTTCCACCAAACGAAGCAATACCCACCATGGTATTAGCTGCAGAACCACCAGAAACCTGAGCTACAGGGTTAATTGATCTATAAAGCTTTGTAATTTCATTGGAATCAAGAAGTTGCATGCTTCCTTTTTTAAGTTTATTCTCGATAAGAAATTCGTCGTCGCACTCAGCAATGATGTCAACAATAGCATTACCAACACCAGCTACGTCGTAATGGTTTTTAGCCATTCATTTTCTCCCATCCACTCAACTCAGTAAGAGCCTGTGTATGTATTTTAAAAATCGCAATTAAGGTTTGTAATTTGAACCTTGGTCTTAATTGTTAATCCTAAGCAGGGAACGGATTAAAAATAACTAGATAAGAAAGGATATAAGCCACAAAGAACTGTAGCTTTTTATCTTTAGCTTACATAGCAGCAAGTTCAAGAACTAAACGCTCAGTAAGTTCATTTTCAAGATCTGGATTACGCCTAATTAATTTAATTGTATGGAAAATGTGAGACAGGGCAGCATTAAGATGGCTATTTGTCCATCTTCTACATTGTTTAGCTACTTTATCTCTTTGTTTAAAAAAAAGGGGTGGACGTAGTAAGCGAGCTGCTTCATCAAACGATTTTCCCGAATCAAGAGAGCCGCGCAAGCGACTTAAGCGTATAAAATGTCTTTGCAAGGCACTTACTATTATATGTGGATTTTCTCCTGAACTTAAAAAGCGAAGCAGTTCAAAGCTTGCTTTTTCCACATCACCTTGAGCAGTAAAGTTAACAACATCATCAAGTGCTATAGCACAAGTATCACCCATGATAGTAAGAATATCTTCACATGAAATTTCTTTATGATTTGCAGCATAGAGCATTATTTTTTCAATTTCACTTCGCGATTGTGCGCGGTCAACACCCAGACGCTCTTGCAGTGTTTGTTTTGCATCTTCTGTAATTATATATCCTTCTTTATATAACATTTCATCAATAAGTATACTAAGTTCATTTTGGGTATCAGGGAAGCAAGGTAATGCCGCTGCAGATTCTGATGCTTCAAATAATTTACGGATTGCGTCGTTTGGTTTAAGACTTCCTCCCTCCACTATGAGGGTAGCATCAAGAAATTTTATGTTTAAAATTTGCTTTACTAAAGCTGGGCTAATACGACGACTGAGAGATGTTCTTACAACTTTGTGTTCTGCAAACATGGGAATGGTTTGAAGCTCAACAAGTAACCTTTCGGGTGTCTCATCAATATCCGAAGCACTAATGTTAATGATTTCCGATCGTTGTTGAAACTGTTCAGTTAAGCTTAGGCTGAGCTTTTTGGCCCGCTCATTGACCAACCCCAAATCTGTGCCATATATGAGCATGGCTCTATATTTTTTTGGTGGATTAATTATAAAGGTCTTCGATTGTGTAGGTTTTATAGCGACCATCGACACCTTAATAGGCTAGTGTTTAGACTTGATACGAGACATAGAAAGCTCTAACTGACTTTTAATGTCGCGAGCAACTGTAGTTGCAGCGCGTCTCGTGGCATCCTCACGAGCTCGAACATTAGAAAATATTGATCCAAATCTTTCAAATCCTGCACGCCCGTAGCTGAAACTGTCAATAATTACTGTATCATCTAAAATGTCGATCAGTTTAAAATTTGCATCAATTTGATATATCTGACCAGCTGAGTCACCAGTAGAGCTAACTAGTGTTGATGTTATTCGTTCTGTTACGGTTATGTCGAGTCTATATTTTACAGAATTTGAATTTTTACCACCAGAATTCTGAAACTTTAGTTCATTTCTAATTATTTGTCCGGCTCGTCCAGGTATGTTAGAAATTTTAATTGAACTTAATTTATCTGCTAAACTTTCTTTACCAAAATAGGAGCTTGCATATATTGGCCTAAGACTATTAACACCACATCCTGAAAGTGATATTGAAATTGTTAGAGCCAAAACCAGGCCAGCCTGACTTAAACAAGCCGAATTAAATAATTTTTTCTCGAACATAGTTTCACTCAGAAAAAGCCTCACTAGGATGACTTATATTACAATATTAACTATCTTATTTGGCACTACTATAACCTTGCTTGGTGTTTTACCCTTTAAAGCACGAGAAACTATATCTAGCTCAAAAACTTTTCTCTTTACTTCATCGCTACTAGTAGACCTCTTTATTCTTAGTTCATCTTTACGCTTTCCATTTATCTGTATGGCAATTGTAACTGTATCGTCAACTATAAGTTCTTTATCAACAGTTGGCCAAGGCTGCTCTGCCAGTAATGTTTGGTATCCCAATCGAGACCAACACTCCTCAGCTAGATGGGGCATAATAGGCCCAATTAATTGAACTAAAAGTTCAAAGGCCTCTCGAATAGCCCAGTCAAGTCCTTGTCCCTTTTTGTTAACTCTAAGCTGAATATGATTAACAAAATCATGAATCTGAGCTATCGCGACGTTGAAACGTAAATTCTCTATATTTTTTTCAACTAAATAAACTGCTTTATGTGATGCGCGACGTAAAAAAAGAGCGTCACTGCCAAAATTAACTGGTTGGGGCGTATGAATTTTGCAGACCTTTTGCTCAGTTGTGTCAATTAAACGCCAAATTCGTTGTATGAATTTAGACGCTCCAACAATACCAGCCTCCGTCCAAATAATATCACGCTCAGGTGGACTATCTGATAACATAAACCAACGTGCACAATCAGCACCATATTTTGAGATAATATCATCCGGATCTATAATGTTCTTTTTTGATTTAGACATTTTTACGATGTCACCAATTTCGACGGTCTCACCAGATTTTACAAGTTTTGCAATACGATTTTTACCTTCACCTTCAGTACGAACTTCCTTTGGCTCAAACCAAATGCGTCTTTCATTGGTAGTTTTCTGAAAATAGCACTCGTGTACAACCATACCTTGTGTAAGTAGGGCATTGAACGGTTCTTTAATATCTGCAGGTAAGTTTCCTGTTACTCCCATCGCTCGTGAGAAAAATCGTGAATATAGTAAATGCAGAATAGCATGCTCAATGCCTCCAATATATTGATCTACCGGCAACCAGTATTTTGCCGAATCATGGTCTACGGGTGTATCGTGGTTAGGTGATGTGAATCGTGTGTAATACCACGATGAGTCAACGAAAGTATCCATGGTATCTGTCTCACGTCTCGCAAGCTTTCCACACTTTGGACAACACACTAAAGCCCAAGATGGGTGTCTGTCTAAAGGGTTTCCGAAAGTGTCAAAAGACACATCACCGGGAAGAACTATCGGTAAATCTTTTTCAGGTACTGGCACAGCACCGCAATCATCACAATGAACAATTGGAATCGGACAGCCCCAGTATCTCTGGCGTGATATTCCCCAGTCGCGTAGCCTGAAATATGTTACTCGCTCAACAACTGAAGCGTCGTCAAGATCCATTTCCTCAAGCTTTTTTGCTACGGCATCAAATGCTCTCTTGGTATCAAGGCCATTAAGAAATTTCGAATTAATTATAACACCATCATCAGTGAAGGCTTTTTGACCAATTGTAAAATTAGCGGGATCCGCATCTCGTGGCGCAACAACTGGAATAACAGGCAAGTTATATTTGCGAGCAAAATCAAGATCTCGTTGATCTCCTGAAGGACAACCGAACACCGCACCTGTGCCGTATTCTGAAAGTATGAAATTCGCTACGTAAATTGGCAGCTCCCATTCGTGGTCTAAGGGGTGTTTTGCTTTAATACCAATATCGAAGCCTTTTTTTTCGATTTTTTCTAAATCTATAATTGATGTGCCGGCTTGACGGCATTCCTCACAAAAATCTGCCAACTTTGAATTAGTTGCGGCAGCAGCTCTAGAAAGTGGATGATCTGGCGCAATAGCTACGAACGAAGCACCAAAAATCGTATCAGGACGTGTAGTGTAGACTTTCAGTTCCTTAATGCCTTCAATTTCGTAATTTAATTTCCATCTTATCAACAGACCGTGAGATTTTCCGATCCAATTTGCTTGCATTAACCGTACGTTTTCCGGCCAATTTTTTAGCTCGGCTAAACCTTCAAGAAGGTCATCAGCAAACTCAGTGATTTTTAGGAACCATTGCGTCAATTCACGTTGTTCAACCAAAGCGCCCGATCGCCAACCTCTGCCCTCGATCACTTGTTCATTTGCCAGAACTGTATGATCCACTGGATCCCAATTTACCTTTGAAGATTTTCTGTACGCTAGACCTCGGGAAAAAAAATCTAGAAAAAGTTTTTGTTGATGTTTGTAGTAGCTTATATTGCATGTCGCAAACTCTCTTGACCAGTCAAGCGCTAAACCAATGGATTTCAGTTGCATTTTCATTGCTTCAATGTTTTTGTACGTCCATTTATCAGGTTTAGTATTATGCTCAATAGCTGCATTTTCTGCCGGCATACCAAAGGCATCCCAGCCCATAGGGTGTAAAACATTAAAACCTTTGGCACGCTTGTAACGAGCCAAAATGTCACCCATAGCGTAGTTTCGTACATGGCCCATGTGAATACGACCAGATGGATATGGAAACATTTCAAGTATGTAGCATTTGGGTTTGTTGCGTAAATTATTGGTGGCAAAAATATTGGAATCAGCCCATACATCTTGCCAATATTTTTCTCGCTTAGGCGCACTGTAAAGTTTATTTGCCATGTTCGTAGGGCCTGACTTTAAAATTTTAAGCTGTCGGATTAACAAGTACTTGCTACATAGAAGTCATACAAGATCTCTATAATAATTTTAATTAAAAAATACTTCAGGCTTATTGTCATAGAACTCGAGATTTCCCACCACTTCTTTTAAGTAAAGCGTAGTTCCTAAAATTAAAAATAGAGGTTACAACTAACACTGATAGAGTTTAGGATATTGTTACGCAAGCTGGCAAATCTCAGCGCCTTTAGAAAATATTCCACTATAATTAAACAGAACTTTTATATAGTTCTGGACCTTACCTATTATCAACGCAGCTTTTATGGATTGTAGTTAGTAACTATTAGTGATTTTTTTTTACTTCGCTATATCCAAGATAACACTCATAAGTTCTTGAGATTTGTGTGGAAACCTATTTTTAAAAGATCTGGTAGTGTTTATAGGAAAGCCAAAGATGAATAGTGTGATTTAGTAAACTATTTTTAGTTTCAAATCTCATAGTTTTGTGTTTAGTCAAAAAGCTCCTACTTGGTACAATATAGCTAACTCATGCCTATTATATAGAAATCTGGAGTTCTCGAAGTAACTTTATATGGAAACGAGTTAATAATAATTGCTAAAATGAATAGCCAGGTCTTGCTGATAGAAATCACAAAAATGAAGGTTCGTATCCTTTTTTGATCTTAAGTAAAGTTAAATAGTCTAGATAAGGGTCTAACATGGATATAGCCACACGCCTTAGAGATATTAAATCAAAAATTAAAAAAGTAGCCCTAGAAACAGGACGAGAGACTCATGATATTAACTTAGTTGCAGTTTCTAAAACGTTTGATATACCCGCTATAATTCCTGCTTTGGAGGCTGGCCAACTCGAATTCGGAGAAAATCGAGTTCAGGAAGCTGTAAGAAAATGGTCCAAGCTGCGAGAGGATTTCTCGGACGTAGTATTGCACCTAATTGGACCTTTGCAATCTAATAAGGTAAAAGAAGCTGTTGCGACATTTGATGTAATTCATACTATTGATCGTCCGAAGATTGCTAGAGCAGTTGCATCGGAAATGCAGAAACAGTCAAAGCGAACCAAACTATTCGTCCAGATTAATACTGGTGAAGAAGGGCAAAAAGCTGGTATCTATCCAGATATGGCAAAAAACTTCATAAAAATGTGCCGTATTGAGCTAAACCTGAATATTGCAGGTCTTATGTGTATTCCGCCGGCCCAAGAAGAGCCTGCTGTCCATTTTGCATTTCTTTATAAGCTTGCCAGTGAAATGAACCTGACAGGTCTCTCCATGGGTATGTCAGCAGACTTCGAAGCTGCAATTTCTCTTGGCTCTACAGATATTCGGGTCGGCTCTGCTATTTTTGGTAATCGTAATTAGATAGTCTTCCACGCTTTTAGTCTATTTTATTATAATAATCTAATTTTTAGGGTGAAAAAATAACTCCTTATTTAAAGTGATGTTTAAAAATGGAAGTGGTGCGCTTTTTAACTTCTATAAGAATAACTTAGTTCACCTATATGGTATACAAATTTAACGCAATTATCTGTTAACTGAAATATCTCGTTATACTTTAATTACAGTTTTAAAGTTGATTGTTAGATCCATTGCTTTAAATGTTTCTAATAAATTTCAAATTCTTGTACTAAGCTTGAAATAATTGTTTGACTATACTTATCTCTGAATTTGGCCTGCTTTTTAGGAAGTAAACTAATAATTGGTGCAGTTTTTCTTAATAAAAAATTATTCACATTCGCAAATTTAAAAGCTGTAATTACCGCGTTATTTCAACTACTACACTATTAGTAAGACTTCTAATTTTATTATTTAGTAAAGCTGGCAGAACTTTTAAAGTTATGGCGTTTTCTAACAAATCACACTAAAGTAAATAAGCAATTCATTAGAATCTAAAGTATAAAATTCACCAGCTTCTAATAATCACGCGAACTAAATTTTTAGAGGATCTAGAAATATTTTAGTGTTACGGATAACAGAATTTATTCTAGCTCCTTGGTCTTTTGAAAATAAATTTGATTATTGTTTTCTTCTTTATACTTAAGCTCCCAAGAGCTCCGACACATAAAAACTGGATCCCCATCACGATCGGACATTATAGATTCTTTGTTCAAAGCAATAAACTTATCTAGCACCTTATCATTTTCTGAGCTAATCCAACGTGCTGTCTGATAAGGTGTGCTTTCAAAAGCGATCTGGACCTTGTATTCATTTTTTGCTCGATCTGTTACTACATCTAGTTGAAGGGGTCCTATCGCTCCTACCAACCATGAAGCGCCAATATCCGACTTAAAAACCTGAATTAAACCTTCTTCAGATAAATCCTGTAATGCCTGACGTAATTGCTTAATTCGTCTGGTGTCAGTGACATGAACAAGTCGTAAAATTTCAGGAGCAAAAACAGGAATTTTAGTAAACCGCATCACCTCACCTTCTGTGAAAGTGTCGCCCACACGGATAGAACCGTGATTGGGTATTCCGATAACGTCACCGGCACTGGCTGTTTCTGCAATTTCCCGGTCTTGGGCCATAAATATGATCGGGCTGTGCACGAGCACATCTTTTCCTGAACGAACTTGATGGAGTTTCATGCCTCGTTTGAATCGGCCAGAACATAGTCTTAGAAACGCAATTCGATCCCTATGTTTTTTGTCCATGTTAGCTTGTACTTTGAACACAAACCCGCTGACTGATTTTTCGCTAGGTCTCACAACCCGGATATTGGTTGATGATGGCCTTGGTTCTGGAGCATGGTCAGAGATCATATTAAGCAAATTTAGAACACCAAAGTCCCGTAATGCACTACCAAAAATCACTGGTGTAAGGTGCCCCTCAAGATAAAGATCGTGTCTAAACTTCGCATAGCCACCAACAGCAAGTTCTATATTGTCGCGGGTATGTCTCAGTAAGTCTTTTCCAAAGATTTTGTCGAGTTTCGCGTCATTAAGTCCATGCATTTGAATAGTAGTATCGCAAATACCAGACACATTTCTAGAGGTTGTGAGTTCATTATTCTGAAGATCATAGCAGCCAGAAAACAAACTACCCATACCTATTGGCCATACGCGCGGGCAGATCTCTAGTTGCAATTCGTCCTGGATCTGGTCAAGTATTTCAAATGGATCAAGACTTTCACGATCTACTTTATTAATAAAGGTAATTATAGGAATATTTCGTAATCGACAGACTTCAAATAATTTGCGAGTTTGACTTTCGATACCGCGCGATGAGTCAATTACCATAATTGCCGAATCTACTGCAGTTAATGTGCGGTACGTGTCTTCGGAAAAATCCTCGTGTCCTGGGGTGTCAAGCAGGTTATATAAAAACTCTTTATACTTAAAAGTCATTACAGATGAAGTAACGGAGATTCCACGTTCTTGCTCGATCTTCATCCAGTCTGAACGAGCACGACGAGCTTCGCCACGAGCCTTAACCGTCCCAGCTAGATGAATAGCGCCACTAGAAAACAACAGTTTTTCAGTTAGCGTGGTTTTACCAGCATCCGGATGTGAAATAATAGCGAATGTACGACGACGACTATAACATATTTGCATGGTTTAAGAGGTCCACCTGTGTCAACACCTTGTATTTGAAATAAGGTAAATTTGAAAAAGTAAATGCTAAGCCCCCCACTCCGGTTGTCGTCTTGAGTAATTACTTGTAAATAATATGGTAAGTAAATATTACTAGTGTAACACACAAGTAGTAAATTAATGTTGGTGCTAATTTAGTTGTCTGTTGATATGACTATACTTGATATTATAACTATGCCTGATCCCATCTTGCGAAAGATAAGCGAGCCCGTGGAATATATAGGGTCTGACTTACGCATTTTGTTAGACGATATGCTCGAAACTATGTATGACGCACCTGGAATTGGTTTGGCGGGTATTCAGGTTGCTGTACCTAAACGAGTTCTTGTCATAGATGTTTCGGACCATGATACACAGTCTCCTAATCCGATCTGTATGATTAATCCAGAAATTATATACTTTAGCGACGAGAAGCGTATCTACGAGGAAGGTTGTCTATCTTTGCCTGATGTTCGTGTTGAGATCGAGCGCCCAACGGAGATATCGGTTCGCTATATCAATCAATATGGTACTAAAGAGAAACTGACAACACACGGGCTGCTAGCAACAGCAATACAGCACGAAATTGATCATCTCGACGGCAGATTGATAATTGACTTCTTGTCAAAACTCAGAAGGGATATAGTTATTAGAAAGCTAAAAAAAACAGCACGTACAAAAATAATGTGAACATTTCATGTATGCTATATGCTCGATATATGTATTATTTAATTGTTTAGAGACACAAACAATATAATCCAGACTGGATATTTCTTAACTATATGAAATTAAATCGATTAGGACCAAAATTGGTCAAAATCCTTTTTTACGTACTAAAGGCGTTTTCGAAAATCACTTCCGCCTAATATCACGCGTTAGATAAATCACGAATCCACCAAAAAAAAGTGCACCAATAATTGCGCCGAGGATGATACTACTTGGCCAAATTATATTGCCTACCCAAATACCGATAACAAAGCTTAGTAGATTTGCAATTAGAATGAAAATAATACGCAAAATCATATTATACGACCTCTTGCTCTTTTAGTACTTAGTTAGTATATTTATCACATGGAGGCTGTCACGGACATGTCCCCTGCTAACTAGGTCAGGTCCGGAAGGAAGCAGCCCTAGCAGGTTTGGTGTGGGTCGTTGCACAGTCTCCTGTAAATTTACTAAAATCTTCATGTATTTCCGATTTATTGGAACTTATTTACTAGTAGACACCTAATACTTAGTAACATATACCCGAAAAAACTTTAATTCTAATATGCCAGCCTCTATGTCACGTGCTTCTACTAATTCCAACTGAGGCATTTGATAGTAAGTAAAATTAATCGGCTGAGGCAATATCATGAGCGAAAGTAATAGAACCTGTGAGTTAAGCGATTCGGTTGTAGAGCACGACCATTATGTAGTACTTGCTCGTAAGTATCGGCCAGAAACTTTTGAAGATATTATCGGCCAAGAGCCGATGGTTAAGACATTGTGCAACGCCTTTGAATTAGGCCGAATTGCACAAGGATATATGCTTACTGGCGTGCGTGGTGTAGGCAAGACAACCACAGCTAGAATAATTGCTCGTGCACTTAATTATTCTCACGATGGCCTTGTAAACAAAGCGACAGTGAATTTCCATGGGTATGGGCCTCATTGTAAACGGATACTGAGGTCTGGACACCCAGATGTATTTGAGATTGATGCTGCATCTAATACTGGTGTCGATAATATAAGAGAAATAATACAAAATACAAATTACAATACAATAGAAGCTCGTTATAAAGTTTACATAATCGACGAGGTTCATATGCTATCAAAGGGAGCTTTCAATGCTCTTTTGAAAACGTTAGAAGAGCCGCCGCAACACGTAAAATTTATTTTCGCTACTACCGAAATTCGGAAGGTTCCTGTAACTGTGCTTTCGCGTTGCCAAAGATTTGATTTACAGCGCGTTGAGGCTTTACTACTTATCAAACATTTTACTAAAATTCTTGAAAATGAAGGCGCAAAAGCTGAAGAAAGAGCACTAAATTTAATTGCGCGCGCAGCTGATGGCTCAGTCCGTGATGGTTTATCTCTACTAGATCAGGCCATTACTTTAGGTTCTGGTAGCATAACTCTCGAAACAGTGAATTTGATGTTTGGTCTGGCAGATCGACATCGTATTTTAGATATGTTTGAGACTATGCTTAGTGGTAAAACAGCCAGTGTTCTCGATCAATTCATAACTATCTATAATCATGGAACTAGTGCCAATCAAGTGCTGAAAGACCTCGCTGAAATTGTCCATTCAGTAACCCGTTATAAAGTTTCAAATATAGTAGGTGTAGGCAATGAAGTATCTGAAGATGAAAAACATCGTATTTGCAGTATTTCTGAGCAGGTTTCAGTAGCTTTATTATCACGCGTTTGGCAGATGTTGCTTAAAGGTATAGAAGAGGTTGGTAATGCCCCGAACCCAGAAACTGCTGCGGAAATGGTACTCATTCGTATATCTTACACAGCTGATATGCCAACTCCTGGTGAGATCATAAAAGCTTTAGGAAGTTCTAATATCAATTCTACTAAAATTACATCTTCATCTTTTAAAAGTAAAAAAAAATCTGAATCACATAAAACCTTTAAATCAGTAGAAAATACGAACACTGATATCGTTAATAATCCGAAGAATATTACTCAGGCCGCTCAGAAGACCACCGCTGTTCGTCTTAATAGTTTTGATGACGTCCTTGACTTGATAGGTCAGAACAGGGACGCAATGCTAAAAATGCATCTTGAAGAGCATGTTAGCTTAATCAGTTTTAAGCCGGGGCGAATTGAATTTTATCCCATGAAAAATGCTCCTCAGGGTCTTGCGGGAGAGCTAGAGAAAAAACTCATTAAGTGGACTAAAGAGCACTGGATTGTAGTAGTTGGGGACAAGCATGGTTTTAAACCTGTCGGTCAGATTAGAGATGAACTGTTTGCAACTGAAGTTGCTGAGATTAAAAAACATCCTGCCGTTTCCAACGTTCTTGAGGTTTTTCCCGATGCTGAAATTACTGATATTAAGCCAACGTCATCTTTTAATTCAAAGTAATTTAATTATAAGGTCTTTTGATTAGTAAGATGCTAATATCTTATAAAACCAACTCTAATTTAAAGGAACATCAATGCACGATTTCATGGGTATGATGAAGCAAGTTCAGAACATGCAAGCGAAGATGCAACAAATACAGCAAGACCTTGCTGACCTTAAAGTCACAGGAGAAGCTGGTGCTGGATTAGTTACTGTAACCCTTAACGGTAAAGGTGAGATGTGCAGCATTAAAATTGACTCGACATTAATGAACCCAAGTGAAGTAGAAATAGTTGAGGATTTGATTGTGGCTGCTACACGTGATGCTAAAGTCAAGGCTGACCAGATTACTCAGGATAAAATGAAAGGTGTCACTGGTGGCCTTCCGCTCCCGCCAGGAATAAAAATGTGGTGATTTTTATTTATGCTGGATCAGTTTAAAGAAGACAAGTTGAAAACAAATAGTGAACGTCAATCAGAGAGCGCATTAGAATAATAAGTCATCCTGAAGTCGGTATAATTGCTATGTATAGGTATATAAGATTAGCGTCTCTAATCCGAGGAGCACGGAAATATGTTACATAACTTAATAAAAGTTATGATAACAACTATTACTCTAACTAATATTTTAGTTATTCTTATTGTGTACTAAGTTTAGTCACATTAAGGGTATAGATTAATAATAATGAAATAAACTTATTGAATTATTTTGATGTGCAATTCAAAGAAAGGTCTTGTTTTACTTGGCCATATATCATCTCCCCATGGTATCAAGGGAGAGGTAGTTATTAAGACCTATACATCTGATCCTGTTAATATAGGTATTTATGGAAGATTGTCAGATGAACAAGGTAATGAAAAATTTACACTAGAAAATTTGCGAGTGGTAAGAAAAGGTGTTATTGCAAGCATCGATGGTGTTACATGTCGTAACGCTGCTGAGGTGTTGCGAGGTGTAAAGCTTTATGTCGCTAGAGAAAAACTACCAACTTTAGAAAATGATGAGTTTTACCATACCGACATCGTTGGTTTAAAAGTTAGGTGTTTAGAGGGCACTGAACTTGGAGTAATTGTGAGTGTTCAGAATTTTGGAGCAGGTGATTTGATAGAATTACGACTTAATAAGTCCCAACAAACGGAGTTTATACCTTTGACAAAAGATTTTGTTATTAAATTAGATTTTAAAACCAAGGATGTTGTTGTGGATTATGCTGATAGCACCTTTCTTAAATGTGAAAGTAGAAGAAAGCATTGTACTTGAGCTAAAATAGCATCACCCTTGATTTCTTAATGTTATTTTAGAGGTGAGATCTAAAATGGTAGGCATAGAATTTGTACATTAACAAAATAAGCTTTCCTATAAAATATACACCTTACTTTGTATAAAAATACAAATTTTTCAAAAAATGACCTAGAATATTACAATTTCTTGATTGATCTCTTTCTGATTTAGAGGAATGAGTAGATTGGTTTACTTAATCTTAACTGTGGGGCAGAGTTTTTCAAACTTACAAATCAAATATTCCTATTTTTCCTTTACTGTCTATTTTATATTTGACGCCTTGACTTTATCGCAGCAGCAATAGTACCCTCATCCATATAATCAAGCTCACCACCTATAGGTAGTCCTTGAGCAAGGCGAGTGATCTTAACCTCAGTATTTTCTAGAGCGTCTGCTAAATAGTGTACCGTGGATTGTCCCTCTACTGTAAGGTTAAGCGCTAATATTATTTCTTTAACGAGAGGATCATGCGCCCTTTCTATAAGTCTTGCTACACTGATCTGATCTGGACCTATACCGTCTAATGGAGAAAGATGACCACCTAAAACATGGAAGACGCCTTTCACAATGCTTGCGCGTTCTAAAGCCCAAAGGTCAGAGATTTCTTCAACAACTATAATAAGTCCGGCATCTCGACGTGGATCAGAGCATATTGTACATGGTGAGATTGTATCAATATTACCACAGATGGGACAGTCAACAAGATTCTCAGCTGCTTTATACAAAGCATTAGCAAGCGGAACAAGCAAATCTTTTCTATGCTTAATGAGTGATAGTGCCGCTTTACGTGCTGAACGTTTACCATATCCCGGCAAGCGCCCCAAAAGACGAATAACAGTCTGAATTTCCGGGCCGCTTATATTTTTTGTAGTCATGCTATGCGCTTTTTACATCTATTTTTTAAATAGAATACCTTAATTACTATAATGAGCGAGTAAGATTATGACCAGATCGTAATTTGTTCCTGACTTATAATGTAGGTACTTATTTTTTAGAACTCAGTATCAGCTTATATGCTATACTAGATTTAAAATGAACACTTAGACAATATTCTTTATAACACGTCGAAAAAATTTTCCTGATTATATTTGATTTAAACGGTAAAGACTAACTTAGATATATCTCTAACACGACACCAATCAATCTAAACCTCATATCTTTGTAAGTTACGGTTATAAGTACATTAATCTATAGTATGACTTCAAAGTTAACTAAGTCTGTACTATATAAAATAGAACAATTGTCAAAATTAATTGTTTTTGAGGTTTAACGGCAAGCATTGTTAAAACTCATTTTAATTTTCGTCGAGACATATGCTAAGTATAATATTTTATAAACTAGATTCAAGCTCGGCGTTAGCATTGTTCATCATTCAATAAAATCTTTGAAGATGTCCTCGGTGCAAGAAATAGCTTTTCACGAAATGGTATATTGGTTTCAGTTAGCACGGAAAATAAAATGGGTTGGTATAAATACTCAGTTTCTACTACAACTAAACCTTGATTTGATCCTAAAATTCCTACAGGGAGCGTGTAGGGCGAACCTGCTTCATATGCAACCAAACCTTCTTTATTAGAATGAGACCAACACACTTTAGAACCAGACGTATCAGAAATTACGTGGGTGGCTATCAATTCAAGAGGTTCAACTTCATAAGGTTTCATCAAGATAGCGTGAACATTAAATATGCTATCAAGCTCAGATGTGGTGGTATTAGCCCTACGCGCTATTAGGTCTGCGGTTAAATTAGTGATTTGGTGAACTCTCCGATTTACAGTAATAGCCCAGCTTAACTCAATAACGCTAACAAATAAAATAGTAACTAAAGGAAGAATGATCGCAAATTCTATTGAAGCTATTCCATTTCTGTTTGATCTAAAATAAAAAAAACTATCTTTTATTAAATAAGCTAAATTTTTGATTTTACAGAAAAAAAACATCAAACATACCCTCAACGTATGGAAACATAAATCACATTGTATTACTTAAAAAGTCGTTAAAATGGTTCAGTTTCAAAAATTGTAGAGGCCTGGATAAGAGCTGACCCATTATTCATGTTTCCAAAATCAAATAATGGTATAATTTTTGGCAGAGTCCACTCATAACATGCTTGAATGTATATAATCTTGCCAGATGATCCAGGTACTTCATCTGCGTTTAAAGAGCTGATAGTAAGGGCTCCATTTTCATCCAAACATGATGGAACTTCAATATTTCTAAAATCATCGAATTCAAGAATATCAACCCGAATTCTTTCTTGACAGTCATACAATGCTACGGCTTTTTGACAAACATCGTTTATAAATTGTTCTTTAGACATGCCATCATCGTTAAACTGGCCTGTACGAACTATTCTTGCCGACTCCTTTACGGCATATTCTAGAGAGAATGTAGTGAAAAAATATAAGCATGTAGCAATTAAGCCAAAAATTAATGCAAGGAATGGTATTATAATTGCTGAAAACTCTATAGCTACCGAACCTCTAGTGTCTTTTAAACACCTTAGATCCAGGTTGTACAATCTCTTAATGGTCAGGTAAAACATTTTAATTCCCCTGAGAGATTTAAAATACAATAATGTGTTTGAAACGTATTTATTGCACAAATTAATGAATAATTAGTTTAAAATTGGGTAAACTTTACAAATTGATTTACTGTTTTGTAATTGAGATATTTTTAAAAATTAATTATGCTATGATTTGATCAGTTATAAATCTTGTCTTAAGCTTTGCCTAAAGTTCACATACTTATGATAAAACGTTATACAAACACCAACAACTTCTGCATTCTATCCTAATCTAAAGTTTAATAAATTATAGTTCTTTCAGTTCCTTTATTTCAGAAGTATAAATCAGCTTAAATTTAACAAATTACATCTAATATATTATATCTGGTTTATATAGTTCTTAATTCGAAAGCTCTTTTTATATAAACTTTTTTCTAAAAAAGAAAAATATTTAATCATAGTTTAAGAATTTGGTACGTAATAAAACTGAAATGATCGCAAATATCTAATTTTAATACAAACATGTATATAACACTCTAATTATTCCCCAATGTTTACAAAAAAATCCTTTTGATAATGCTTTTAACTAATTCTTACGTGCTGTTATAAAATGTGTTGCTTCTCTTAGCATCCTAGCTTGAGTTCCATAAGGTTTCAGTAAGGAAAGTGCCTCATCTTTATTCTCGTCTAGTGTTTTACGCGCGTTTTCTTTACCAAGTATTTTTACTAATGTTGCTTTTCCAGCACTAGCATCTTTACCTGTAGCCTTTCCGAGTTCTTCAGGGGTGCCATCTATATCAAGAAGATCATCGGCAATCTGGAAAGCAAACCCGATACAATACCCAAATTTGTGCATTGTGTTACAATCTTTTTCAGACGCACCTGCTAGTATAGCTCCGGCCTCGCAAGCAAAACTAACCAGTGCACCAGTCTTCATGACTTGCATACGTTGTATGTAAGGTGCATCTAACGTTTTAGGTATGCCAAGTTTATCACTTTCTAGATCTAGACATTGTCCGCCAACCATTCCGGCGGCACCAGAAGCACGAGATAATTCTAGTGAAAGTTTGCTGTAAAGTTCTGCATTATTGGATTGAGCTTGGCGTGCCAATAGTTCAAATGCAAGTGTTAGCAATGCATCTCCGCATAAAATAGCTGTCCACTCGTCGAAAGCTGCCCATACAGTTGGACGTCCACGTCGTAATCGGGCATTATCCATAGCTGGTAAGTCGTCATGTACAAGAGAATAACAATGCACACATTCAAGAGCAACAGCTAAAGGTAGTATACTCTTGCGGTCTGCACCTAGCATTACAGCGGATTCAAAAGCGAGAAATGGTCGGAAACGTTTTCCACCTCCAAGTGTCGCATATCTTATTGCAATTTTTAATCGTTCAGGCACACATCGCATATCTTCAATTTCATTGTTAATGAATTGTTCAACAAGATTAGCATCCGAGTGAAGACATTTTATAAAATCGTCATTATCTTTTGTCACTAGTTGAAGCCTATTTGTGAAAAAGTTTCAATCTCAATGAAATATAAATAAAGCAAATATAATATATTACTACAAAAGTTTAGGTTAAATAATTTATAACACATCAAAAACAAAAACTCATGACATTATTCATAAGAAAAAGTTACATTAAAAAACTTAATATTCTATATGTCAAAAGCGTCTACTATGCTTTAATTAAAGTCGTAAACTATAAAATAATTGCTTTAAGGTTCTACTCGATTTCTTATGGTAAGGATGAAATTAATGCGTGCAGAAGTAAATAAACTTGTTCTTCAAATCCAAGAGTCTCTCGCAATTTTACGGAGGCATCTTTGACTGGGATACTGTTGAAGATCGTTTTAATGAACTTAATGCAAGAACTGAAGCTCCAGATTTTTGGTCAAATCCAAGTGTAGCACAAGTGGTGATGCGTGAACGCCAAATTTTAGAAAAGCGAGTTAATACATATTCTGATCTAGAACGACAACTCGAGGATGCTACTACTCTGATCGAGTTGGGCGAGGCTGAGGCCGACGAAGAGATCATAAATGAAGGTGAATTGAATTTACGAGAACTTTTCGATTTAACAAAAAAACAGCAAATTGATGCGTTGCTTTCAGGTGAAGCTGATAGCAACGACACTTTCATTGAGATTCACGCCGGTGCCGGTGGAACTGAAAGTCAGGATTGGGCATTGATGCTTACACGTATGTATATGCGCTGGGCTGAACAGCGAGGGTTTAAAGTTAAATTAATTGAGGAAAGTGTTGGTGAGGAAGCAGGGTTAAAATCTGCCACGCTCGAAATTAAAGGTGTTAATGCTTATGGTTGGTTGAAAACTGAAAGCGGTGTTCATCGCCTAGTTCGAATATCGCCTTTTGATTCGAATGCTCGTCGTCACACTAGCTTTGCATCAGCTTGGGTTTATCCTGTTATTGACGACAGCATAGAAATTGAGCTAAATGAAAGCGATTGTCGTATTGATACGTACCGCTCATCTGGTGCAGGTGGACAACACGTCAATACTACTGACTCCGCAGTTCGAATTACGCACATTCCAACTGGCATAGTAGTTGCTTGTCAGCAAGAACGTTCTCAACACAAAAACCGTGCCACAGCGTGGACGATGATACGCGCTAGACTTTACGAGGAAGCACTTCGTTGTCGCGAAGCAAAAACAAGTGCACAAGAAGCTTCTAAAACAGACATTGGCTGGGGTCACCAGATACGGTCGTACATTTTGCAACCTTACAAGATGGTAAAGGACATGCGAACAGGTGTTGAAAGTACTGAACCTGACAAGGTGCTTGACGGCAATATTGATATATTCATTGAAGCAGCTCTAGCACATAAAATAGTTGGTAGTTATACCGAGCATTCTGAAGAACTACAATGCAAATAGTTATACACTAGTGATTATGTGGTAAACGCTTAAAATTTCCGAGTATGTTTACTAGCTCCCAATAATGATTTTATGACCAAGTAGAGCTCGGTAATTGATCTTAGGAAATCTCAATTTTTACAGCCCTATGTAATGAGCGGAGAAAGTATCAATATATCTCTCTATTACCGAGTTTCATCTGATCATATTATCATACGTAAAGGCAAAAAAGATGCTCTAGATTTTAATAATTATTATTGTTTATACCAAAACTATAAATATCTTTATGTTACATGATTTACTCAACATGTTGCATCCTTAATATCTTTTAAACTTTAAGAAGGTAATGTCTGTATGATATACTTTATTCTATAAACTTTTTAAATATTTGCACATTATATGATATGATTTTCAATGTAGTGTTAGGTTTTCATGTTCTAAGATTTAGATTAGTCTACCTTACATGGGTACTAGATACTAAATATAACATCTCCACTAACACCTTACATTTGCTCATATTAGCAGTGTTTACTTTTGTTATTTTAAAAATATTAAGCTTTTCATGTAATGAATTATACTACTATTTATACAGCATAACTATAAAAAAATAAAATATTAGGTCTATGTTGCTAATACAAAGTAAATAAAACAAGTTATCCTAATTGTTAAAGGCCTTTATTCTTAATTTTTAGAATTATTATTCAGGTAATATGTCCTGCATTATGCTCTGTGCTTCGTACATAGTGTGTGTGGGATTAAAATAAAATTTGGATAGAATTGCGCTTCAGACTTTCACATTGAAA
The DNA here is from genome assembly GCA_039583345.1 of Candidatus Tectiglobus diatomicola. Taxonomy (GTDB): domain Bacteria; phylum Pseudomonadota; class Alphaproteobacteria; order Rhizobiales; family Hyphomicrobiaceae; genus Tectiglobus; species Tectiglobus diatomicola. The sequence continues at coordinate 140,531 of JAZDSJ010000001.1, forward strand.
TTTAATTTATAATTACAGCCAAAAAAATAATAAAAATTAATATTAAAGCTATGATTTATATAGAAATTAATAAATTTTACCTAAAATTATCATAGTACTATTAGTTTCTAAATTATAACAATTTATTAAGTGTAAGAGTATGATGACTGATCAACAGTATAGATCCCATATCCGATACGTCGTTGGCCCAGATGGAGGACCTCTGACCATAGCCGATTTGCCCCCAGCAGATACTAAAAGATGGGTTATTCGTCGTAAAGCTGAGGTCGTTGCGGCTGTTCGAGGTGGTTTGCTGAGCATGCATGAGGCTTGCTTTAGGTATAAGCTTACCGTTGATGAATTTCTAAGTTGGCAAAGATCTATTGAAAAACATGGTTTGCCAGGACTACGTGCGACACGTGTTCAGAAGTATCGAGATTAGTTCGATTGGTTGCAAAGTAAAACTTCAGCTTGAATAAAAAAATAAAAGAAAATTTTTTACCTCAAAGTTGGTTGCGGTGATTGTTTTTTCGTTGCGCTAATTTCATTAACTACGCGTTTTTATTTCCTTTTTTTTAGTTTAAGCTTGACAAAACATAGAACAACAACTACTTATTATCTGTGTTAGCACTCGTCAATTTGAGTGCTATCATTTTATTTGTAACAATTTATTGAACCTAGCCACTTAAGGAGCAACTCTTCATGAAGTTTCGTCCTTTACACGACCGCGTTGTCGTGGAGCGCGTTGAAAGCGAGCAAAAGTCTGCTGGCGGCATAATTATTCCAGATACCGCAGCTGAAAAACCACAGGAAGGCAGAGTAATTGCCGTTGGACCTGGGGCACGCGGCGATAATAGCGAAATTGTTCCTTTAGACGTCAAAGTCAACGACCTAATTTTGTTTGGCAAATGGTCAGGCACCGAGGTCAAAATAGACGGTAAAGACCTTCTAATAATGAAGGAAAGTGACATAATGGGAATACTAGAAAGCTAATACTACTAATAAAATTTATACCCATTATATCTAATTTATATCAAGCGAACTTAGGAGATAGGCCGACATGGCTGCCAAGGACGTAAAATTTTCAGTTGATGCTCGCGATCGTATGCTTCGCGGTGTCGATATACTAGCAAATGCTGTTAAAGTTACTTTAGGGCCAAAAGGTCGTAATGTAGTCATAGATAAATCTTTCGGCGCACCTAGGACTACCAAAGATGGCGTGACTGTTGCTAAAGAAATTGAACTTGAAGATAAGTTTGAAAACATGGGCGCGCAGATGCTTCGAGAAGTTGCATCAAAAACTAACGATGTTGCAGGTGACGGGACCACTACTGCGACAGTATTAGCCCAGGCGATTGTCCGAGAAGGTCTTAAATCCGTCGCTGCTGGAATGAATCCTATGGACCTTAAGCGTGGGATTGACAAGGCAGTTGTTCAAGTAGTTTCTGAGATTGAATCTAACTCTAAAAAAGTAAAAAATTCGGATGAAATTTCTCAGGTTGGAACAATATCTGCGAATGGTGAACGCGAAATTGGTGACATGATCGCTGAGGCCATGCAAAAAGTTGGAAATGAGGGTGTCATCACTGTTGAAGAGGCCAAAAGTCTAGAAACTGAGCTAGATGTCGTTGAGGGCATGCAGTTTGACCGTGGTTATCTCTCACCATACTTCATAACCAATCCAGATAAGATGGTAACCGAGCTTGAAGATCCGTATATTCTCATTCATGAGAAGAAGTTATCCAATTTACAAGCTATGCTTCCTGTTTTAGAGGCAGTGGTTCAAACCGGAAAACCTCTATTAATTATAGCTGAAGATGTGGAAGGTGAGGCTCTCGCAACCTTGGTCGTAAATAAACTTCGTGGCGGCCTTAAAGTTGCTGCAGTGAAAGCTCCTGGTTTCGGGGATCGTCGTAAGGCCATGTTGGAAGACATAGCAGTCCTCACTCACGGCCAGATGATTTCGGAGGATCTTGGCATCAAGCTTGAAAATGTTTCTATAGATATGCTTGGTCGCGCAAAGCGTGTTTCTATTACTAAAGATGATAGTACCATTGTAGATGGTGCTGGTGATAGCAAAGACATAGAAGCTCGTGTAGCACAGATCCGCGCTCAAATCGAAGAAACTACATCTGACTACGATCGAGAAAAATTACAAGAGCGTCTTGCCAAACTTGCCGGCGGCGTTGCTGTAATTAAGGTTGGTGGAGCAACTGAGGTTGAGGTAAAAGAACGCAAGGATCGCGTTGATGATGCACTTAATGCAACTCGTGCAGCCGTTGAGGAAGGTATAGTTGCAGGTGGTGGCGTGTCCTTATTGAAGGCTAGTGCTAAGATCAATGCTAAGGGCGATAACGATGATCAGGATGCTGGCATTGCTATTGTTGCTAAAGCCTTACAAGCTCCTATTCGACAGATTGCGGAGAATGCTGGCGTTGAGGGCTCCATTGTCTGTGGTAAAGTACTTGAGACAGTTGGAAGTTCTGAAGGGTACGACGCTCAAATGGATGAATATTGTGATATGTTCGATAAGGGTATCATTGATCCTGCCAAGGTTGTGCGTACTGCGCTTCAAGACGCTGCTTCAATCGCAAGTTTGTTGATTACGACGGAAGCTGCCGTTGCAGAGTCTCCTAAAAAAGATGCTCCTGCACCTGCTGGTATGCCTGACATGGGCGGTATGGGTGGTATGGGCGGTATGATGTAATACGCACTTATTGCTTAGACTGTATCGCTTTGATGCGAGATTTGGCCGTCCCTAGTTCTGCTTCGGACGGCCTTTAATTTAGTATTAACATTAATGCTGAATAACTCTCAGGGGTATAGATTTGGCTGATTTAATTAAAAACTCTTATAAGCTGAACGTATTTAGATCATAGGAAGCGAATAATTTTTGTTCTTTTAAGTATGAAGTCTTACTTGCTGTCAAAGGTTAAAGCAGTTATGATTCACAATCAATTGTGGGTCTTAGGGGATTTATAGATAGTAATGGTCGAGCTTCTTCAATTCGTCAGTTATCTGATAACACTTTATTTGTATGTGATTGTTGCTTCAGTTGTGTTGTCTTGGCTTGTCACGTTTAATGTAGTGAATCCTAGAAACGATTTTGTACGGTCACTAGGTAGCGCTTTTTATGCAATTACAGAACCTTTACTGCGTCCTATTCGCAGTCTATTACCTAATTTGGGAGGAATTGATCTCTCGCCAGTTGTTTTAGGCTTAGGGTGCATGTTCGTCCAAACTGTAATTCTTCCTAATATAGCAAAACAGTTTATATAAAATTCCTGTAATTTCCAATTTGCATAAAGACTTAGCTTTAAAGTTCTTATTAAATTACACATGTCACAATTTAAACAGCTATAGTGTTGTTAGTGTGCTTAACAGTTACCTAAAGAATATGGACTAAGTCTTATGTTCCGTAGATTATAACGTGTATCCTTTAATAACACTACATTGGTTTACGCCAGCTTAGCATGCCAGATATGATCTCCATCACTAATCTGTCAAAAACTTATTCGTCTGGTTTTCAAGCTCTGAGTTCAGTTAATCTTGATATAAGACGCGGTGAAGTTTTTGCATTACTGGGTCCCAATGGGGCTGGGAAGTCAACATTAATTAATATTATTTGTGGTCTTGTGGATTCCTCGTCTGGTTCAGTAATGGTTGATGGTCAAGATGTTATTAGAAAGTATCGCTACACTAGATCCATTATAGGTCTGGTTCCTCAGGAGTTAAATACTGATACTTTTGAGACAGTAAAGAACACTGTATGTTTCAGTCGTGGCTTATTTGGTAAACCCTCTAATTATGAGTATATAGAAAAAATCTTACGAGATTTAAGCCTTTGGGATAAGAGGGACTGTCTTATTACTAGCTTATCTGGTGGTATGAAGCGACGTTTGCTTATTGCGAAAGCTCTCAGCCATGAACCTGCTGTATTATTTCTTGACGAACCGACTGCCGGGGTTGATGTGAAGTTACGGCATGATATGTGGCGAATGGTACGCAACTTGCGAGAAAGTGGTGTTACCATTGTTCTAACAACGCATTATATCAAAGAAGTCGAGGAAATGGCTGATCGTGTCGGTGTTATAAACGACGGTAAACTGCTTATTGTCGAACAAACACAAGTGCTAATTCGCAAGCTCGGTAAAAAAAAATTGATATTTCAATTGCACTATCCAACAATAAATATACCTGAAATTTTATCCCCATTTGAGCTTTGCATTTCAGAAAGTGGCATGGAGTTAACATACAGTTATAATACGCCAAAAGAATGCGCTGATATTCGTAAATTGCTAAACGCTTTAAATGATGTTGGGTTAACTTTTAGTAATTTGTATACTGAGCAAAGTTCACTTGAAGATATTTTTCTCGAGCTAATTGAAAATGGGAAGGCATGATGTATTATACGTTTAACACTCATGCCGTTTGGGCAATCTATAAAAGTGAAATGGCGCGTGCTTTTCGTAATATTATGCAAAATATTATTTCGCCAGTAATTTCTACGTGTCTTTATTTCGTAGTTTTTGGTGCTGCGTCTGGTTTACGTCTCTTAAAGGTGGATGACGTAAACTACAGTACATTCATTGTCCCGGGTCTTGTTATGCTGACACTTGTGACGCAGAGCATCACAAGTGCTTCCTTTGGTATTTATTTTCCTAAATTTACGGGCACTATATACGAAATTCTATCGGCCCCAATTTCGCCATTAGAGATTGTTATAGGATACGTAGGTGCTGCAGCGTCCAAATCAATCATGCTTTGCTTGATAATTCTTTTTACGTCTTCTTTTATTGTCGAGATTACTGTTTCCCATCCATTAATTATGATTTTGTACCTAATATTAATTTCAGTTACGTTTGCTATGTTAGGCTTTATAATTGGTATATGCGCACAGAATTTTGAACAGTTACAAATAATCCCGCTTCTTGTGGTCACACCTTTGGTATTTCTGGGTGGTAGTTTTTACTCGATTGATACGTTGCCACCATTTTGGAGGACTATGAGCTTGTTAAATCCTGTCTTGTACTTAACTAGTGGCTTTCGATGGAGCATTATGGAAATCTCAGATGTTAATCCAGTGTCAAGTGTTGTTGTTGGCTTTACATTGTTCAGTGTGTGCCTTACTTGTATATATTTGATTTTTAGAACTGGGTTTTGCTTAAGGCGTTAGGACCGTTGTTTTTCATTTTATATGTCAGCCAATTTCTGTATAATTATTTAAACTGTGGTTGCCTTACTTCTTAGATATTTACTTCCTTATAGCCTTTTTATGCAAGGCGTAGTAATCAATAAATAAAATATTCGCGTCTAATTTTTCATTGTGCTACTACATCAACGATTTTGATATTATAATGTGAAATATTATAAATCAAATTTAAAGCTCAATAAGAATTATTCAATTAATACATAAATGAATAAAAGTAGAGGTTGTAAGCATAAGCTATTGGATTTTTTTGATGTTATATTAGTTGGAGGAGGTCTTGCAAATAGCTTGATAGCGGAGCGGCTTGCAACGATACGTAGAAATCTAAGTGTAGTAATAGTCGAAGCTAAAGACTTGATAGGAGACGGTAGTACATGGTCTTATCACGCGCAAGATGTAACACCATATCAGGACAGTTGGTTGAGTTTAATAGGTCCCGTAACTTGGCCATCCCAGGCTGTCAATTTTCCTTCCTACAAACGTGTTCTGAACACCGGGTATCGTACAATTAAAAGCGATAATCTTCAGCGGCGCTTAGCAAGTCATGACAATCTAAAGTTTATTTTGTCTACGAAAGTAACAAGCTTAAACAAAAACTACATTACATTGGATGGCGGCCGTAAAATACATGGCACTTGTATTATTGACGGTCGTGGTGTGCCACCACTTTATGGCTTAAAGATTGGTTATCAAAAGTTCTTCGGCCTTGAATGTGAAATGTTAGAGCCACATGGTCTTACGGAACCACTTTTGATGGATGCCGGAGTAGAGCAATCCGATGGTTATCGTTTCGTTTATTGTCTACCTTTTTCACCGACACTAATTCTCATTGAGGATACATATTACTCAGATAATCCTAGACTTGATATAGCTAAAATTGCAAGAGGTCTATATTCTTACGCAGAGGCTAAAAACTGGAAAATCAAAGCAATTTTACGTGAAGAGAGTGGTGTTCTTCCCATTGTTCTTGATGGGCAACTTGACATGATATGGCCAGCAGAAGAACCTTTACCAAGGTCTGGCATGCGAACCGGTTTATTTCATCACACAACTGGTTATTCGCTGAGCTTTGCAGCTACAGTTGCCGATACTTTAGCCACCATAGAGGTACTAAATTCGTTTAATAGTGCTATTTATCTGCGAGCTGAAGCTAAAAGAGTTTGGAAGAAACAGAGCTATTTCCAGCTTCTTAACCGTATGTTGTTTATTGCTGCGCGTAAAGATGAGCCACGTCGTATTTTTGAGCGCTTTTACCGCCTACCAAAACCGTTAATTGAAAGATTTTATGCTGCAGATCTTAATAGATGGGACAAATTTCGAATTTTTTTTGGATATCCTCCTGTCTCTGTACATAGAGCAATAGCATCATTGCTATTGAATGCAGCTGATAAGTATGAGGTTAATGGTCCTATAGTTTAATTACCTATTGTATTGATGAATAGGCTCTTAGAGACTTTTGATTTGCCATTAATATAGAATATTCTAGTGATTAACTGCTAGAAAACAGGCATGTAATTAAATAGGCTTTATTCGTGTGTGGTCCTATAGTCTTTTGGAAAGCAGCTCTTACGCTGATATTATCATATATTAAAATAACTTTTATTATTAGAATTAAAGTTAAGTTTAAAGACGATATAATAAAATATTTTGAAATTTATTTTGAATAAATATATAGATACAAAGCTCAGATGTTCACTGACTAACTGCTTATAAGGCGTGACTTTAAGTTTGAATTATTCTAAATACCTTATAATAAAAGATCCTAAAACTTTTTAAAGATTAGCCTTTGGTTTCTAAATGTAGGTAAGTAGAATTTAAAATTTAGTTAGAAAAATAGATTTTACTACAACAAATAATGCCCTGAGCGTTTGTTTTCTTGTTATTCAGAAGATAATTTTTTAGATCAATATTTATAGATCTTCAACTTATGATTATTATAACGGTATATCCAAACTTCCTGGATGCTAAAAAAAGTGGCCTGTTATTCTCAAAGAGGGAATGTTTTTCCTTTATGGAACTCGTTAATAAAGTTTGTTACTCATCAAATTTATAATTTTACGTATTTAAAAGGCTTTGAAAAGGCATATCACATTGATATATGTTAAATTATCTTGAAAAACAAATTTTTGCAATTTTGCCTTCATCTCAAGCGTTTTTGGGATTATAACGACGCATACTTTAAAAAGTTTAAGAAAACTACCTTTTTTATAATAGTTTTCGAACTAATTTTATTTACTTTTAATGATGCGGTAATTTTTGAGGATTACATAAAATTAGGCTTTCGCTTGTTTTAGGTGACATAATTTCTAAGATTTTAGCTTTAATCTTAATACTTATTCCTATGGTATGTTTGCTTCTAAGTTATGCTAGAGCTCCTTTAGGAAGAAGCAAATTAAAAATAGTTGCTTGTGCAGCCGTAGTTTTTTTTATTTTAATATATAGCTTTCATAATGGTTTTAATTTCATCTCCGACAATGCAACTTTAAAGCTTTTACTTCCTGATAAGGAAACCAACTCCGAAATTGATAATAATATCCGTAAGGCTGTACGAATTCGAAAACGTAAGGATGGGCGCTATGTAACGTCAGGACGCATAAATAACAAAGCTATAAAATTTATAGTAGATACAGGAGCAAATTCAGTTATTTTGACATCAAAAGATGCTAATGCAGTCGGGATCAATAAAACTGAACTGCAATATGATATAGCCATACATACTTTTAACGGAAGTGAATATGCGGCAGCGATAAATCTAGAAATGCTAGAAATTGGTTTAATAGTTATGTACAATGTTGATGCGTTAGTGCTAGGTCCAACTTCCTTAAGCGAAAGTTTGCTTGGGATGAGTTTTTTAAGCAGGCTTAAATCTTTTAAATTCTCTAAAGATTTTTTAACACTACGGAATTAACAAATTCTAATTATTAAATCAGTTGAGTTTAGTAAAATTATAAATTACATCAAATATACAACTCTTGAAGTTTATTGTATAATTACGGATCTTTTATATAACTCTAATTACGTAAAGTTTTAGCATTTCTTGGTGATAATTGACAAAAATAACTTACTCTCACTATTATGTATGTATTGAGATAAAGGCTAGAAAATAAATACAAGCTGTAAACAGCTACTATAAATGTATATTCTTAGGAGATAGCCTTTAAAGGCCTATTAAACGTAGCTTTATTTTATTAAAGCTGTTTCCTTAATCCATAATAGTGTGTGTTCGTACCTTAACTAAAATACAACTCGTCTAAAATTAGCTGTACCCTTCTAACAAATGATCACTCTATAAAGATTCTTACTTAATATTCTTATCATATACATTTTGTTAGTCTAATCGGTGTTCATTGCTCATCAAAAAAGCTGAAAATCCAAAAAAGAAATTCAATCATGTTCCTTCCAACTCCTCGTGAAGATCTGAAGTTAAATACAGCCGAATTTGAACGCTTTCCACAAATAAAATCAACTGGATTTCGTGAGTATGACGCACGTTGGCTTTTTCCAGAGGAAATAAATTTGATGGGTCTCCAGGCTGTGGGCCTGGGATTGACAACCCTGTTTAATCGACGACAAGTTTCAAAAAGATTTATAGTTGGCCACGATTATCGTTCATACTCTACGTCAGTAAAACAAGCGTTGATTTGTGGTCTACTTGCTGGAGGTGGTGAAGTATACGACATAGGTTTAGCACTTTCACCAATGGCCTATTTTGCTCAGTTTGCACTAAATGTTGAAGGTGTTGCTATGGTGACTGCGAGTCATAATGACAATGGCTGGACCGGCATCAAGATGGGAATGGATCGTCCTATGACTTTCAGTTTTGATGAAATGAAAGAGCTTAGGTCTATTGTTTTAAATAATGAGTCAGAGCCGGCAAGTGGTGGTAGCTATGTATATGTACACAATATGGCAGATCGTTATATAGAATCTCTCACGGATCGACCAAAATTATCACGTAAATTAAAAGTTGTAGTGGCCTGCGGTAACGGCACGGCAGGAGCATTTGCACCACAGGTTTTAGAAGCAGTTGGCTGTGAAGTAATACCTCTTGATGTAAAATTAGATCATACTTTTCCTGCTCATAACCCTAATCCAGAGAATCTACAAATGCTCCATGCTATAGGGTGTTATGTTCGTCTAAATAAAGCCGACTTGGGAATTGGTTTTGATGGAGATGGCGATCGTTGCGGTGTTGTTGACAATGAAGGTAATGAAATATTCGCCGATAAGATTGGTGTAATGCTGGCTCGTGACATTTCTAAATCGTATGTTAATGCTCAATTCGTTGCAGATGTGAAGTCAACCAGTCTTTTTATGACCGATCCCATTCTACAGGCTAATGGTGCTAAGACAACGTACTGGAAAACAGGTCATTCTTACATAAAGCGTTACAGTCATGAAACTAAATCTTTGGTAGGATTTGAAAAATCTGGACATTTTTTCTTTAATCCGCCGCTAGGCCGGGGATATGACGATGGGATCGTTGCAGCTTTAGCTGTATGCGACATGTTGGATGCTCATCCCAAAAAAACCATAGCAGATCTTTTTCGTAAGTTACCAAAAACTTGGCAATCTCCAACAATGTCAGCTTTTTGTAGTGACGAGGAGAAATACTCTATTGTAGACAGTATTTTACTTCACTACGAGAAAGCTTTTGAAAACAACTATGAAATAGAAGGACAAAAAATTAAGGAGCTTATTACTGTTAATGGTGTGCGAGTAGTCCTGGACGATGGAACTTGGGGTCTAGTGCGTGCATCCTCAAATAATCCGGAGTTAGTCGTAGTAGTTGAAAGCCCGACTTCGGAAAAGATGATGCGCTCTATTTTCTCTGATATTCACCTACATTTAAGATGCTATCCTGTAGTCGGTGTATTTAATCAAACAATATGATTATCGCTCTCATAAGCTCTAGCAAAGTTTTCTTTCAAACTTTAATGGTTAATCGATATCAATTTAAAATTGTCCAAAGTCACCAAGATATAATATCTTATACTTAAAAATAATAATAATATAAACGATGTGAGCATAGTGCATATGGACACAAGCTTTAGAAACATATTTACAGTAAGTCCAAGTATTATCCCGTCTCGTGAATTCTGTATAATGTTTTGCTAAGGCACAACGCACGTGTGTCGATCGGATTGTGTGGGTGCCCATCTAGAACAAAACTAGGTAGCTGAATCCTTACTAATCATGGAAGAAATTAGTTTTCAGGAAAGATTTACAACTTTTAATGTGACCCTGTAGCCACCCACCCAGCTGCTTTTTTAATTTGGGAAAGTAATTGGGTATTTATTGCAAAGCCTTGATGTCTCACAAAATACAGACGGCCATCTCTAAAACTGACAATGATATCGCCTTTAGAGCATTTTTTAGGGAATTTGATAATTGTTTTATTTTTAAAATTATTTTTGTATGCATGAAAAGCAGGATGACTAAGCTAAGCGGTAGTCGTCGATACTGGAATATGGTAAACGTTGGACAGCTTATGAAAAAGCAGAGTTTAATTGAGAAGATTTTTGCCTTTGTCCTATTACCCGCAGATTGATTTGTATCTGTCCACTTTTTATGGATTTTTGGCACTTTCTATTGTCACTACGCAATATTTAAACTTTTAAGATTAAATTAACAAATTAAAAGATAAATTAAAACCCTATCATAAATTTTTCTGGAAAAAAGTGGTCCTTAAATGTGGATAAAATATCGAATAACTCGTATTTCTATATGTGTAAGGTTTTACAAATAATTGCTTCACAAAAAATATAAGTAAGTCTCATGCGTAATATGTCAACTACGCTATTGGGCTAGTATAAAACTAGGCAGAGATAAGACATATCTAGATTGGCATTATGACTAATTAGAAAAGCTATAAAAATATCAAAAATTAGTTTGGGATTGAAGGATACTGATCCTTGTAAAGTTACAATAACCACAATGTGTAGTAATAAGACAAGATCAAACAAGTCCAATCTTGTGACTACCGAGTACATGAATTAGTAGAACAGTAGTTGCGGTCTAGCCTGAAACTATTTTTTAAATTTTAATTAGATATTATAAAATCCTTTTCTATAATGGAATAATATTTTGTTTTTTCGAGTGGTATCTAAAATGACACCTGATTTGCCAAAAGTAGAAATCGCAATTGTTGAACAAACTAATTTATTCCGTGCAAAAAACAGTTTAGGATTAGTAAAAAGAAACTGGCAACTTGATCTCGCTGCTCGACAGTTTGCACGTTACCTTGCAAAAACAAGAAAGTTTTCACATACTGCAGACGGAAGGAAGCCTTCAGAACGAATTTCAGCCACTGGATATAAATATTGCCGTATCTCCGAAAATCTATCTTTAAGAGGTAGCGCTAACGGTTTTAATTCAGGCAATCTCGCAGAGATTGCCGTAAATGGGTGGAAGAATTCTCCTATTCACCGTCGTAATATGATGCATCCTGGTATGACTGAAATTGGTGTAGGTGTGGCTAAAACACCTGGCACCCATAACTATCTATCAGTTCAGCTCTTTGGACGCCCAGATTCCTTCAGATACACATTTGAAATTCGTAATACTACAAAATTCAATGTACGCTATAGTTTAGCGGGCCGAAAAAGTTATTTATTCGCGCGTACCAGAAAATTTATCACAGCATGTAATCCCAAAAAGTTACAATTCCATAGTTCTGAGAGGATTTTTGGCAGGACAGATTATCCAATATATTTAGATACGGATGGTAGAGACCGGTTTATTTTATTAATGCAAGACGGCAAATTAGTTGTATCACGGAGAAGAAGCTCTAAAAAATAGCTATAATAGTTTAAGGCTGCATATATTTAAGAGCCATAAAAACATCCTAAATGTGCAATATAATACCCTCATAATAGGTTATGGAAGAATTCTTCTATGCGTAAGATATATAAATTTGAATATTGTTACTTAACACTAACAGCATTTGGTTTTTAGTTGCTCAAGCAACATTTCGTTAGAATTTCATAGCACTACATGCTTTTAAAAAAATGTAAATAACGGAAAACCTTTACTTTATTAAGTAACTTTTCTAAGAATATATAAATTCTTTTAAATTAGTTGTTAAACTAATTCATTTCTTGGTGAAGATGCAAAGTTTGATTAATTAAAAGCTATTTTGATACTCGTTTATTAAGTATTTTCCATTATTAGCAGACATTTGCCAGATACAGTTGTTAATAAAGACTTTGTTAATAGAAAGTAACTGTTACTTGAAACTAGAATAGCTAGAACCTTTCTGTAACAAAAATACGAGTATACAACATCTACTATCTAACATATATCTTAAGACTTTCATGCTTTTGAAGTGATTATCAGAGAGATACTGAGAAATTATATAGGTAAGAATTAGAAAATTTCAAATTAAATTCATGGATTCTTTTAAAAAATCTAAAAATACCATATCTGTAAATTACAAAGAAATCTTACTTTAAAATCAATGATAATGTTAGTAATTATCTATTTAAGAAAAAACTTTATTAAAAATTTGATATTAAATTTATTTCTTGAATAAGAACTATATAAATAAAAGTTCTATGATTCAGAGTATTTTTGCTTAGCGAGATGTTAATATCGGAAGTTATATATAATTTTCGGTCTAACTTAGAGCTCTTTTGGATAAATATATTCTCTTTTAAATTATTAAAGCTAGTAGTAATAAATAATTCGATATAAGGATTCAGTTAAGTGAAGGGTAGATACTTCAGAGGTAAAAAAACAGTAGCTAACCTAAGTAAGCTTTCGTTAATCACATTTTTACTCGTTATAGTCCTCATTTCGCCCATCATATCTGTAATCCTCTCAATTTTAGAAAAGGATAATGGTACCATTTCGCATATGCTACGTACTACCATGTCGGGCTATGTGGCAAATTCAGTAATACTTGTTTTTGGCGTTGGAATCGGGGTGCTCGCCATAGGTAGTGTGACCGCTTGGCTCGTTGTTATGTGTGATTTTCCTGGCAGACGTTTTTTTGAATGGGCACTGGTAGTTCCACTAGCTATGCCTGCATATATAATTGCATATGCATATACAGATTTTCTGTCTCATTCAGGTGCAGTCCAAAGTGCACTGCGTAGTCTTACCGGTTGGGGATCATTAGACTATTGGTTCCCTAATGTACGATCAGTAGGCGGCGCTATAACTATGTTTATTTTGGTTCTTTACCCCTACGTGTATCTACTCGCACGCACAGCTTTTCTTAGACAATCCGCAGATTACATTGCTGTGAGCCGTACACTGGGACGGAGCGCGTTTGGAGTTTTTTGGAGTGTTGGGCTTCCCTTAGCCAGACCTGCAATTGCTGGCGGTGTCGCACTAGCGCTCATGGAAACGCTTGCAGATTATGGAACTGTAGCTCATTTCGGGGTTCAAACTTTTACTACTGGAATATATAAGGCTTGGTATTCCATGGATGACCTTATTGCTGCAGGCCAGTTGGCGACTATGTTGCTCACGTTTGTTTTTGTTGTAGCAATCTTTGAGCGTCAAGAACGTAATCGTTTTAGGTTCGATCATGGAAACACGTTGCGTGGGTTGCCTCGATACGTCTTATATGGATATAAGGCATGGATAGCATTCATAATCTGTCTTATCCCCGTATTGCTAGGATTTCTTATTCCAATTACCACCTTGATTAATCTCAATATTGTTGATGGTCATAATATTTTTTCAGCGAACTATATTTCTTTGATTATTAATTCCTTTAGCTTAAGTGCGGCAACTGCCATTTTTGCTACAGCGCTTGCTCTTCTAATCATGTACTCTTCGAGACTATCTCCGAGCTGGCTTAGTGAGGTCTCAGTAAAGCTTTCTCACTTAGGATATGCTGTTCCTGGTTCTGTTATAGCTATTGGTATAATGTTGGTAGTGGCAGGAGCAGATTATTTAGTTGATCTAGTATCCTTCAAAATTCTGGGTATAACAACGGGAACATTATTAACAGGGTCGGTTGTCGCTCTTATAATGGCTTATACAACACGTTTTATTGCAGTTTCACTAAACTCAATAGAAACTAGTCTGTCTCAAATCCCACAATCTATGGACAACGTGGCACGTACGCTTGGGTCAGGAAAGCTTACCATGCTGAGGCGTGTACATTTACCACTAATTCGTAGCGGTTTGCTTACGGCTGCATTAATGGTTTTTGTAGACGTTATGAAGGAGTTGCCTGCAACATTGCTATTAAGGCCTTTTAATTTCGATACACTTGCAACACAAGCTTATAGACTTGCTTCAGATGAGCGTTTAGCTCAAGCATCTACACCATCATTGGTACTTGTCGGATTTGGTTTAATTCCAGTAATTTTATTAAGCCGTAAAATTATGGCAACAAGAATAGGTGATGATAAAGATCAGACAAAGCGAGTCATACCCTCTAAAGAATAGAGGCGAGTATCAACTATGCTGATTACAGGCCTTAATTAAATATTTGAAATATTCTGTATTTCAAACTAAGAAAATCGTATTGTAAAAATTTTTATGGTAAATTAATTGTTAATCCAATTTAAAACGTTGATTAAAACTTAATTTCGTAGTTCTAAATAAAACAGAATGAAACTATACAATAGCGATTATTAGTTTTTCATGTATAAGCTTTAAATGTATATGATATCAGCGCTACTTAAGGCGAAGTAGATTTCATCATGTATCTATAGTTTCTGTCTTCAACTTTAGTACTGAAAATATGATCTTCAAAATTATTTTCATTTATTGAATTTTCTTTGACTCTTTTTTATGACAATTTATACTGTTATTTTTGTAATTTATCCTTTTAATTTAATTTTAGTGGTAGTTTTAGTATAGGATGTTAAGTTGGCCATATGGTATCAACCCAACTAAAGAATATCAAACCGTAGTAAATTTTATTAGTAATAATACTGATGGTCACCTTTTTATAACGGGACGTCCAGGCACCGGAAAATCAACACTTCTACGCATCATTAAAAAGTTTCTTGGTAACAGGGCCGTTGTCCTTGCCCCAACTGGATTATCGGCTGTAAACATTGGTGGCCAAACAATTCACTCATTTTTTTGCCTTCCACCTCGTCTTATCTTGGCTGACGACATACGTCTATGCCACAGTAGTCGTCTAATGCAAAAAATTGATTACATCATAATTGATGAAGTGTCTATGGTGCGGTCTGATATTATGTGGGCGATAGATCAATGTCTTAGAATTAACAGAAAATGTTTTACTAAGGCTTTTGGAGGTGTACGCTTAATTTTATTTGGAGATTTGTATCAACTACCACCTGTTGTTCGAAGTGAAGAATTTAAGTTTCTAGAGGAACAATATGGGGGACCGTATTTTTTTTATATTCCTGGATTGACTGAAGGGGTAGGTACTCAGTACATAGAGCTTTCTCAAGTGTTTCGCCAAACGGACGAATTACTTATAGCTATTCTTAATTCCATTCGTCATGGCAAAATAAATAGTAAGTACCTAGATATTCTTAACGCTCGCGTACAGCCTATTAGGCGATTGTCTGAATCTAAATCCTACGTAATTCTTACTTCAACTCACGCTGCAGCAAATCGTATTAATAATGCCTACCTTAATGCGCTACCTGGATCGTTAAATGTTTTTAACGCAAGCATTTCTGGGGATTTTAGTTCCAATACTTTTCCTACAGAACCCAAATTAAGCTTGAAAGTTGGTGCAAAAGTCATGCTGTTACGAAACGATCCAGATCAACGTTGGGTCAATGGTAGTATTGCAGAAATAGTACGATTAGAATCATACCGTGTATGGGTTCGTATTTCTGGTCAAGATCACGAAATTGATAAAGTTTCATGGGAAAATCGTCGATATGTTCTGGACAAGAATCAAGAAAAAATGGTTGAAAAAATTACAGGTAGGTTCAAGCAGTTTCCTCTTCGCTTAGCTTGGGCGTTGACTATTCATAAAAGTCAAGGCTTGACGCTTGATCAGGCGTATATTGATTTTGGGCGAAAAACTTTTGTACATGGTCAGGCTTATGTTGCTCTATCTAGATGTCGCTCTCTTGAAAGTATTGTTCTTGCCCGTCCTTTAGAGCCAAAAGACATTTTATTAGATACGCGTGCGTCTGATTATACGAGGCTATTTCATCTCTTCAGAGGTTAAGTTCAGAATTTAAAACATGATATTATGAATCATTATTAAGTATTTTGAAAATTATAGAGCCTTTTAGAAATGTTTAGTGTACTATAAATAAAGGACAAGAACTAACCTTTAATATAGTATACTGTATTTTAGGTGTCTATTAGATCAAGGTATTATGTTATAATATTCAAATGTAATAGTTTTACGAGATAATTTCTGTTTAACGGGACATAAAATTATATTACTAAAAAATGGTACCTAGCTTAAAATTCGGAGTAGAAAATCGTGGTAATTGATGCCATTAGCCCAGGACAAAACCCGCCCGATGACATTAATGTGATCGTAGAAGTCCCTATCGGTGGAGATCCTATCAAATACGAGCTTGATAAATTGTCAGGTACTCTGTTTGTCGATCGCTTTTTATACACACCGATGAGATATCCTGGTAATTACGGTTTCGTGCCACATACACTTTCTGACGATGGTGATCCAATCGATGTGCTTATATGCAATATGCATGCGATTTTACCCGGAGCTGTAATCTCATGTAGACCTATTGGTGTCTTGCTTATGGAAGATGATGGTGGTGAGGATGAAAAAATTATTGCTGTTCCTACAAACCGTATTACTAGCCATTATGACATGATTAAGAATTATACAGACCTACCTGAAACCATAACTCAGAAGGTTGAATATTTTTTCGAACACTACAAAGATCTCGAACCAAATAAATGGGTTAAAATAAAGGGTTGGGCTGATTTCGGCATAGCTCGAGAAAAAATTATAGAAGCACTCAATCGTAAAAGGATATAAAATAGATAATGTTGAACGGATTAATCGGCTAATGCCACTTATAGCTTCAGAAAGCAGGTATATTTACATCTAATAAATATACTTTCCGTATACAAATAGCATAAATTCGTAGTCGGAAATAAACTATGAGAAAAGTTAAAATTGGCGTAATGGGTGTCGCAGGGCGCATGGGATGCGAATTGGTACGCTCTGTTTTGAAAACAGAAAATTGTACGTTTTCAGGAGGTACTGAAAAGGAAGGTTCCTCATATATAGGACATGACGTTGGTGTACTTTCTGGCCTCGATCCGATTGGTGTTTTTGTTACATCAGATGCATCTAGTTTAATTTCTAAGGTCGATGCCATATTGGATTTCACAACGCCAGCTTCTTCTGTTACATTTGCAGGCTTAGCAGCCAACCAACGCATTGTGCATGTAATAGGAACGACAGGTTTTTGTCAGGAAGATGAAGCTGCTATTGCATCCGCCGCAAAACATGCGACAATAATTAAGTCTAGTAACATGAGCCTTGGTGTTAATTTAGTAGCAGAACTTACTCGAAAAGTAGCAGCAATTCTAAGCGAAGATTTTGATATTGAAATTCTCGAGATGCACCACCGACAAAAAATTGATTCTCCATCGGGAACAGCACTTATGTTAGGTAAGGCTGCAGCAGATGGAAGAAATATATCTTTTGAAAATCATAAAGTGTGCTGTCGAGACGGTGAAATAGGCAAACGGAATCAAGGTGATATTGGTTTTGCTGTGTTACGTGGAGGCAGTGTTATTGGCGAGCACTCTGCCATTTTTGCGGGGGACGATGAGATAATTGAAGTTACACACAAGGCTATTGATCGTAAAATCTTCTCACAAGGTGCCGTTAAAGCTGCGATCTGGGCTATAGGAAAGGGACCAGGACTCTTTAATATGGCTGATGTTTTAGGTTTTTCTTGATTTACTAAATGAAAGGCAACCTAGCAAGCAATTCTTTACCAAGACTTAAATTTATTATTTTTTAAAATACGCTATGCTGTAGAGTTTTCAGTAATAATTTTATAAGAGGGAAAAAACCGCACTAAAAAATTAGTGATTTTGTTTATTCCTGTATTTCAAAATTTAATCACATCTATTAAGAATGACCTTGAAAAGAACAGTGTGTAATTTTCTTAACCCGCCACCTTCATGATTCATATTTTTTCTCCGAAAGTA
This sequence comes from Candidatus Tectiglobus diatomicola, assembly GCA_039583345.1. Taxonomy (GTDB): domain Bacteria; phylum Pseudomonadota; class Alphaproteobacteria; order Rhizobiales; family Hyphomicrobiaceae; genus Tectiglobus; species Tectiglobus diatomicola. Next base: position 158,829 of record JAZDSJ010000001.1, read on the forward strand.
TAATTTACTTCGATAACTCCAGGCTACGTTTAAAAGCCTCTGAAACTGCTTTTTCAATTAAATTTCTGAGTTCGTTTTTTGCCATTAATACATTTAATGCTGCTTGCGTTGTGCCTCCAGCTGAAGTTACGTTTTCGCGTAGAATTAGTGGCGAGGTTTTAGACATTCGTATCAGGTCTCCAGCACCTGACACTGTTGCATTGGCAAGTCTCTCTGATAGCTCCTTAGAAAGTCCAAATCTCATGCCAGCCTGGGCTAAACATTCAGCAAGAAGAAAAACATAGGCAGGACCAGAGCCAGATATGGCTGTTACTGCATCCATTAGCGTTTCATCATCGATCCATACAATCTTGCCAGTTGGTGAAAGAAGCCGATTACACACTAATTTTTGTTTCTCATTGGTATTACTATTAGATATACAAACCGTTATACCGCTTCCGATCGAGGCCGGAGTATTAGGAATTGAGCGAACTACTGCAGTGTGTTTAGGCAAGTATTTCTCAAAGCTTTCCATTGTGCGTCCGGCAGCGACTGAAATCACTAAAGTGTCAGAATTAGCTATCTTAGCGAGTGGTGGAAACACAGCATCCATGATCTGTGGTTTAACCGCCATAAAGATGACAGATGGTATTTCTGACACTTTATTAAGCGATGTAATAACTGGGATATCATTTTGTTCGATAAGTTCTAAAGCCATCGGAGACGGAGAAGGATCTTGTATAATCAATTGTGACTTAGGAAATCCTTCTCTAAGCCAGCCAGCCAACATGATGCTTCCTATTTTTCCAGCTCCCGCTAATATTAAAGGTCTGCTGACCAAATTTTGCATAGAGTAAACGCCCTTTAGTTAATTATCTTAATAGTGGCCAAAAATTAATTCTTTAAATGATTTTAAAATTTAGTGTTCAGTTGTAGCTATCATAGCTAAGCACATCCCTCAGTTTCAAATATAGCTGTAGCTAGGGCATCGCGGCTATTTTTACCTGCCCAAACTACAAATTGAAATGCCTGATAATAACGTTCTCCAGCTTCAAGTGCAGCCTTCAGTAATGCATCGCATTGAGCTCGTGTTGCTACTGTATCATTCAGCAGCAAGCCATGGCGAAACATCATAAGACCTTCATGTTGCCAGTAATCAAAGTGTCCAATCCATAGTTGTTCGTTAATTATAGCTATGAGACGGAATATTTCATTTAGACGGGTGTTTGGAACTTTTAGTTCAAATGCACAAGCTACATGCAAAGTTTCTTTATCGTCGCGCCAATTTAGGGAAATATTGTAGTCTGACCATATCCCTCTCACGACCATAGTAAGCTCATCTTCGCACTCGCGGTCATATCCCCAATCCTGATCGTGGGCAGTCTCCTCGAGCAGATCTATAGGATTTATCTCCCGCTCGTTGCCGGATTTTATTGCTTCAGCCATAGGTATCCTCTGCTTATTAATTACGTAGTAGCGATTAAATATACCGCTCTCAGAAGACTTCATACGCAAAAACTATAAATAGCAAAAAGGCTATTCGTATGCCGACAAGCTTTTTTTAAGAAGCCAAATCGCAAATACATACAAAATCGAACTACGAATTTCTTCATCGTCAAAGTAAGAGTAATTATCAGAATTTATCTGATACATACCTGTACTTGACAATGCTGCAATAAGTCAGCCGTTATATACGTATATAAGGCTGTATGTTATGCTCAGTAAGCAATAAAGAACTCAGTTAGATGATCATAACAGTTTTTAAAAGTGACTAGGGATTACAAACTTAATTACAGTTACTATACTATTGTCACATGAGTTTTTTGATAAAGCCAAATATTCATCGTTTCAGAATGTATACTTAGGTGTAGACTGCGTATCATATAGTTGATGATACATCTTTTAGGCAGCATAACATGATTTATACCCATTCACTCTAGTAATGCTGCAAATTATATGGAACATCCTTCTAGGATTACTAGTAGACATAAACTTCAAATGATACTTAGATTATAAAAATGAACTTTTTAGTAAGTTACTAGCACATTACACCCAACACCGATGGATTCAAGCTTTTGACGGCCACCCATTTCGGCTAGATCAATCACAAAAGCTGCACCAATAATTTCCCCCCCAATCAACTTTATAAGTTTTACCGCAGCTTCCGCTGTGCCACCAGTTGCAATTAAATCATCAATAATAATGATACGTGCATCTTGCTTGATGGCGTCAGCATGTATTTCAATAGTGTCAGAATTATATTCAAGTACATATTCTTGCTTGAAAGTTTTATAAGGAAGTTTTCCTTTTTTTCTCAATGGTATAAAGCTACACCCAAGGCGATCAGCAACTGCCCCACCAAGTATAAATCCACGTGCCTCTATGGCCACCACAGCATCAACAGTATCTGCTACATAGGGTTCACAAAGTCCTGATATGGTTTTTTTGAACCCAGTTGCATCTGCTAACAATGTAGTGATGTCTCGAAACATAATACCCTTTTTAGGATAATCCGGAATCGTACGTATTAAATTTTTAATTGTATCCAACTTTTCACCTTTCATAAAAATTCTATACAGTGATTTTACTGTATCATGGTACTGGCTTCGTGATAGTTTAGATAAACATTGTGATATTTAAATCACACTAATGTGGATAAGGTTTGCAAATTAAGCATGAAATTTTCAATTGTCTCTAATGCAGCTTTAATTCTGTATATTACTTAATTTATGAAGCGCAAAGCTGTATAAATTAGCTCGAGAGCAGAACTTCTAGTACTTTTATCGACCAATACTTTAAAAAGTTAGATTTTTAGTCAACATATTAAAATATAGTATATATCTCTTTTTACGATATTTTATTATTTCCATAATATTTAATTTAAAAGTTATAATAAAAGCTATCTTTTTTTCAGATCTAAAAAATGTTTACATCACACATATAGACAGCTTTTGATATTTATTTTCTCACCACATATATATTTTATACTTGCTATAATTAGTACGCTAAATCATAAGGTTATTAATGGAGAAAAAATTTAGTGGTAGTCAGAAATTAAAGTCTACGCAGGACGTATTCCTTATTTTTAAAATGAAATTTGTTTTGGTCATCTTTAATTAATGATTATTAAAACCCTGTTTAGAAGTGAATCTCACGTATCTTATTTGATGAATATGTACAGCTCTACTATACTGTCCTTCTGATGAAATTAAATTTAAGATATATTTTGGACGTTTTAGCTTGTTCCCTGTGTATTTCATATTTCTATATAAGTGCTGCTACGCCAGGAAGTTCACGTCCTTCAAGCCACTCGAGAAAAGCACCCCCAGCAGTCGATACATATGTGAAATCACTTGTAACACCAGCCTTATTAAGGGCAGCTACTGTGTCTCCACCACCGGCTATAGTGTTTAGGTACCCCGCTTTTGTAAGATCAGCAGCAACCTGAGCTAATTCAAATGTGCCAGCTCCAAAAGGATCAATTTCAAACGCCCCTAGAGGGCCGTTCCAAAGTAATGTCCGAGAATTTTTTAGTATTTCTTTCATATACTTAACAGATTGAGGACCAACATCTAGTATAATGTCGTCATCACCAATACTGTTTATAGAAACGTCGCGGTGGGCCGTACTAGCTTCAAAGCTTTTAGCAATAACAACATCGATCGGTAGGACAACTCTACACCCAAAACTTTCTGCATTTGAGAGGATCTCAAGAGCTATATTCTTAAGATTTAGTTCAGCCAACGAGACACCTACATTAAAACCTTTCGCTAGAAGAAAGGTGTTGGCCATTCCGCCACCAATTATTAAGTTATCGACTTTTCTGAGTATATTAGTAAGCAGGTGTATCTTATTTGAAATTTTTGAACCACCTACAATAGCAACTGTTGGGCGTTGTGGTTTATCAAGCGCAATTCGTAATGCATTGATTTCCTCTAACATTAAAGGACCAGCATATTTAGGTAATTTATGAGCTAAACCTTCAGTTGAAGCGTGGGCACGATGCGCTGCAGAAAACGCATTGTTGACGTAGATATCGCCGAGTTGAGCAAGAGCCTCAACAAAATGAGGGTTATTCTCTTCCTCTCCTGTATTGAATCTTAGGTTTTCTAACAGAAGTATAGACCCCTCATGCAATCTTTTTACAGCCTGCTTTACACTAGGACCAGTACAATCTGAAACAAACTGTACTGGTTTCCCGAAAAGGCGAGTAAGTTCATCGGCAATAGCTTTTAGTGACATTTTGGGATCATATTGACCTTTAGGGCGGCCAAAATGAGATAGTATAATTACTCTTGCACCGTTTGCGGACAGTGTCTTAAGACAAGGTAGAAGACGCTTTAGACGCGTGGAATCCCTGACTTTACCATCTAGCACCGGTACGTTCAGATCAGCTCGGACTAAAACGCGTTTACCTGTTACATTGGCACCTTTAAGAGTGGGCAAATTATCTAGATTCATAAGTTTATCTTTTATGTATTCTACTTTACGTAATGATCAAAAATGCAAATCCGTGATGAATTATACTATGATGCCAGCGCTAGCTTAGCTTCCGTGACCACCGCACTGGAGGTAAGATTGAAATGATTGAGTAACGCGACCTTCGGTGCAGAGGCCCCGAACTCTTTAAGACCAACAAAACGATCTCCTTTTTCCATCCATTCAAACCAAGGTGCTTGAATTCCTGCTTCAATAAAAACGCGTGGAACATCTCCCATAACTTTGGCCCGGTAGTCAGAATTCTGGCTCCTGAATAATTCCATCGAAGGCATTGAAACAACAGCTGCTTTTATATTCTCATCCATAAGCCTTTCAGCTGCTTCTGAGGCCAGCCCAACTTCTGATCCGCTTGCAATAAGCGTCACATCCCTTTTACCGCTTGTGTCAAACAAGACGTATGCACCTCTAGCACATAGATTTTCCGAAGTTGGATTTTTACGAACATTAGTAACAGTCTGACGTGTGAGCGAAAGTATAGTTGGTGTATTTTCCGATTCTAATGCCAGTTGCCAGCATTCAGCTGTCTCAACACCATCTGCAGGACGAAAAACGTAAAGGTTGGGTACTGTGCGAAGAGCAGCCAGGTGCTCAACAGGCTGGTGTGTTGGACCATCTTCACCTAGCCCAATTGAATCATGTGTCATAACATATATTACGCGTTGTTGCATAAGACAAGATAAACGTATTGAAGAACGACAGTAATCTGTAAAGACAAGGAACGTTCCACCATATGGTACAAGACCACCATAAAGTGCCATACCATTCATGGCTGCCGCCATACCATGTTCGCGCACACCAAAATGAATATAGCGGGCAGAGAAATCCTTGGAAGATAAAACGGGCTGATCTTTACATCTGGTATTGTTGGATCCGGTAAGGTCAGCTGATCCGCCAATTAGACCTGGCAACACGGGTAAAATGTGTTCGATTGCTTTTTGCGACCATATGCGAGTGGCTTTTTCCTCCTTTTTTGACGCTGCCAACTTTTTTGCTTTAAGCACATTAATTGCTAAAGCTTTTTTTAATTCAGAATTGACTGGCTTCTCGAATGCTTCTCTTTTATCTCTGTCTATTTTTAACCATTTTTCATTCCACGCAGCATATTCTTTTTCATGTCGCGCGCCAGCATCACGCCAAGCAAATAAAATATCATCAGGTATAAAAAAAGGGTCGTGTGGCCAATTAATTTCTAAACGCGTTGCTGCAATTTCTTCCTTTCCAAGAGGTGCACCATGAATGCTAGATGTGCCTGATTTTTTTGGAGCGCCTTTACCAATCACAGTCTTACATGCAATCATCCATGGTGCAGATGAATCTGATCTAGATCTATCAATAACAGAGCGAATAGCCCCAATATCATGGCCATCAACATCCGCTGTATTCCATCCGCAAGCTTCAAAGCGTTTTTTATAATCATCTGATACTGTAAGGCTGGTTGGGCCGTCAATTGAGATTTTATTATCATCGAACAACAGAATAAGCTTGCCAAGTTTAAGGTGGCCAGCAAGTGATATTGCTTCATGACTAATGCCCTCCATTAAGCATCCGTCTCCTGCGATTACAAAAGTATGATGGTCAATTAGATCTCCAAATTTAGAATTCCATATACGCTCAGCAATGGCCATACCAACTGCATTAGCAAGCCCTTGACCGAGAGGACCGGTTGTTGTCTCAACTCCCTCAGAGTGGCTAAACTCTGGGTGCCCAGGTGTTTTTGAACCGAATTGACGGAAATTCCTGAGTTCATCTCTTGTCATATCGGGATAACCGGTCAGATGTAGCAGCGAATAGAGAAGCATGGACCCGTGACCAGCAGACAATACAAAACGATCCCTATTTGGCCAATTAGGATTGGCCGGGCTATATTTCATGCATTGGGCGAAAAGTACGGTGGCAACATCGGCCATTCCCATAGGCAGGCCCGGGTGACCTGATTTTGCTTGCTCAACGGCATCCATTGAAAGCGCTCGAATAGTATTAGCCATCTTAATGAGCATTGATTCTTGAATGTTAGTTGTAACCACCATTTGCAGTCTTTTATCCTTATATGTTAAATCATAATTTAAAAAATATTAAAATATTAATAGTATCTTTAAAATATTTTAAGTTGGGGCATTACCCTGTACGACTATTGTTCTATTTCCAAACTTTGGACTGAATAGATCAAGCTTAAATAGCGTTTTTAGCTTTATTAAGCGCAATGCCTCTCAGGGAATTTAGTATTTCTGTGATTTTGTTAAGCAAGATAAATTTTGAAAAATTGAGCTCAGCTCAACTTACACAATTCTCGCTTTCTAATAGATAGTTCACTTATACAACAGAGATTATATCAAATTTTTTTGCGCTCCCGCTTGCGTGACATTGCTGTACTAGTTAGTTAACGTTAACTTAAGTTGGTTTACTCTACTCATTATGGTTAGAGGAGGTATCGTAGATTATTGACATCCTTACATGAAAATTGAGTCTGACCATTTATGTTTCTTTTTTCTAAAATAAAACTGCAAACCACATATTCATAAAAACCTGACATATAAAGCTGTGTCACAGATTCAAGCTCTGTAGTGTAATTGGTAAGATTTTCTATAGTCTAATAGTTTGTGATTAACGAGAAGTAGAAGCTACAACGTGATATATGTGTAAGTAGAGTTATTTTTTGTAGTCTGCATTAAAAAGTATCTAAGTATAAAAAGCGGTCAGTCATATTACTCAATTGACTTAATCTATTATCTATCTGATTTGATTTATTATGTGAGTGAACCTCGTGATATAGTAAAATAAAAAAAGGCAAGCAATACAGTGCTTATATTTTGGAGCAATAGTAATTTATCTCTGAATAATATAGGTAACTATGTAAAAATACTGGATATCTATTTGCTACAAAGGTGTATAGACATGGCTTCCTTTCTCTAAAATGAATTATGTGCTGTGTTTAAAAAAGTTTATGGCTTTTGGTGGGAACAAAAAACACTCGTCTGGTTATGGCGTTACAACACAAAGGCTACCATCACACAATAATGGGAGTGCTGAACGAATACTAAAAGCGGTATATTTCATACACCCATTTTTAGTTTACCCTAAAATATAAGTGCCGAGTATTTTTTCCCAATAACTTAAATTCATATTATAATAACTACTATATTTTTTGCTGTGCAAAGTTTTTATTTACTAAGCAATGGCTTTCTCCCAGTTCTAAGCTCAGGTACGTGCATAGCCTGATAATATAATTTCGTATAGTTCAATTTATATAAAATAAAACCTATTGAGTTTCCTCGGATGCTGCAGCTTCACGTTCTAAACGTTTTTTGCCAGGAAGTGCTTTTTTAGGATTATTACGTGTTTTGGCTTCAATTAAACCTGCAGACTCTAAAAAGCGAGACACGCGATCAGTTGGCTGAGCTCCAATGGAGAGCCAGTGTCTGCATCGCTCTTCTTTCAATGTTAGGCGCTCAATATGGTCCTTAGCAACCATTGGATTATAGCTGCCAACGCGCTCAATGTAGCGCCCATCACGTGGTGCTGTATTGGAAGCTGCAACAATGTGATAATATGGACGCTTTTTAGAACCTGAGCGGGTGAGGCGAAGTTTAACAACTGACATTATCTGATTTTCTCCTGTACTTAATGCTGCAATTTCCATGCATTTGGTTTGAAAGAATTAATAGCAATTAATAGCTAGGAATAAATCTAGCGTTTTTTATTTTTCCGTTCTAAAATAGAACGAGTTTTACCTAAACCGAACAAATGATTCGGTAGAGGGTTTCCGCCTAGCCCAGGAAGCCTGACGGGTTCAGAGACTGGAGGTTTCTGTTTCAGATTATTTTCAGAGAGCAATTGCGGAAAATCATTTGAATTTATTTCTGGTATAGATTTCTGTGTTATTTGTTTTTTGGCAGCAATATCCATCTGCATTTCTGAAATGGCTCCTGTTCCTCCCTCACCTCCAAAGCCGAGACTTTGGAGCATTTGCGTCATTGCACCTTTGTTTTTTCCAATTTTTTTCATCATTTCTGCCATTTGGCGGTGCATTTTAAGTAGTTGGTTAACATCCTGAACTTTGGTGCCAGAACCTGCTGCAATTCGTCGACGCCGTTTCCCATTAATAATTTTTGAGTTAGACCGTTCCTTTTTAGTCATAGATGTAATTATAGCATGCTGATGCATAAGTAATTTATCATTTAAGTTTGCGTCTGCAATTTTATTTTTAATTTTACCAATTCCTGGCATCATACCAAGAACTCCGCCCATACCACCAAGACGCTGCATTTGTTTAATCTGATCTGCAAGATCATTCAGATCAAAAGCTCCTCTTTTGATTTTATCAGCTATTTTCTTAGCTTTTTTTGCGTCAATAGTTTCAGCAGCACGCTCGACCAGAGAAACGACATCACCCATTCCTAGAATTCGACCAGCTATGCGCTCAGGATGAAAATCTTCTATTGCATCCCACTTCTCACCAGTACCTAATAGTTTAATAGGCTTGCCGGTAACAGCACGCATTGAAAGTGCGGCGCCGCCCCGCCCGTCACCATCAATCCGAGTTAACATGGTTCCAGTTATACCAACATAGCGCTCGAAAGCCTCTGCTGTTTTAAGCGCATCCTGACCCGTCAGACTGTCAACTACAAGTATCGTTTCATGTGGTTGAACCAATGCTTTTATTTCTGCAGTCTCTCGCATCAAACGCTCGTCAACTGTTGTGCGACCTGAGGTGTCGTATATTACTACATCATAGCTTCCAAGTTTAGCAACTTGCATCGCTCTTTCTGCGATTTGAATAGGAGTTTGGCCATCAATTATTGGTAACGTGGCGATATTACATTGCTCGCCAAGTACTTTAAGTTGCTCCTGAGCCGCAGCTCGACGAGTGTCCAGAGAGACCATAAGAACCTTTTTTTTATCTCTATCAGTCAGACGCTTAGAGATTTTTGATGTGCTCGTGGTCTTACCTGAGCCTTGCAAGCCGATCATCATTATCGGTACAGGTGGTGAAGCTGTTAAATTTATAGGCTGAGCTTCAGAACCAAGAACTCGCACCAGCTCATCGTGAACAATCTTAACTACCATTTGGCCTGGCGTCACAGATTTGATAATCTCTGCACCAATTGCTTTCTCTTTGACTTGAAGTATAAACTCGCGTACCACCTCAAGAGCCACGTCCGCCTCTATTAATGCCCGACGCACTTCTCGCATTGCAACAGTAACATCGCTATCTTTTAGAGAACCGCGGTTAGTAAGCGAGTTAAAAACTTCTGAAAGTCTATCTGATAACGTTTCAAACATACATCCTCACAGCCGTCTATTATCAGATGCTTATTCAAGGTAAAACATGCAATTGAAATAACTCAAAGCAAATTATAAAAACTTATAAATCCTATCATACCTTTAGTACGTAGAGTATTCAAAATGTAGATGTGAGCCATAAAAATAATAACTAATCTATTAATATGATCTAAAAGCTAAATAATGTTAGATTTATACTCAATTGGCTATCATGTAAAGGCCTGACGAAGACAACAATCATTGAAAGTGACTGCCTAACAGATGAAATCACTACAACTGAAAGTGCTTGATTTAGCATGCGAGTCTAACTCAGTAGAAGTAATCTTAAAGGCGTCATCAGTCAAGCAGTGCGAGATTTAATTCTTGCTCATAATATTTAAACCGTGTTTGATGGGAACTCATAATCCTGAACGAGCTATGATGATATAACCAATCGTACTCACATCAAAACAATTAGATCATTATAAAACGACGATTTCTCTACGCCGTTTTGACCTATCTTTTAGGCTAAAAAAAATATAAGTTTATTTAATTATAAATTATATCTGATGTTTGTAGCTTTAGGATATTTATCCTCTTGTTAATGACATTACTGGTATTCCTTATTCAACACTACGAAAACTAAAGTTGAAGTTTTGAACTACCACTTTAATCTTTCATTCAATAATTAATGTAGCATTTATTCTGATATGATTTTTGCAATTCATTAAGAGAATAGATTATTAAAGTCTTTTTATGCTTATGTGTATCTTAATATAGAGACTTTCCGAAAGCTTCAAACAAACTTTTATTAATAGGATTGGTTTGAGGATTATATTCAGCATGCCATTGCACTCCAAAAGTTAGTGCTGGAGCTTCTGCAATTGAAATAGCCTCAATAGTTCCATCTTCTGCAACACCCTCGACAACTACACGCTCACCAAGATTTTGAATGGCTTGGCCGTGAAGAGAGTTCACCACAATGTTTCTTTGCTTAGTAATTGTAGCTAAAATGCCTTTAGGTGTAAGCGCAACACTATGGCGATCAGCAAATATTACCTTTGGATCGGGGTGCATCTCACCATTTTCTAATCGGGGCGCACGATGATTCAGTCGACCTGGAATATCACTAACTTCTGGGTGAAGCGTTCCCCCAAAAGCAACGTTCATTTCTTGCATGCCCCGACAAATACCAAAAATTGGGACACGGTGCTCAACACACGCTACCGCAAGAGACAATGCTACACTATCACGACACTCATCATATGGTTCGTACACTAAATCGGGCGCTGCGCCAAAACGAGAGGGGTGTACGTTGGCGCGGCCGCCAGTCAATAAAATGCCATCCACTGTATCAAGTAAGGTATTGATTTCCCAAGCACGTAAAGTTGCAGGAACAATTAGTGGTAAGGCTTTGCAAATGTTAGCTATTGCATTGAGGTTATGTTCGGGTGTCAACTGGACATTTGTGTTTCCTTCTAGGATATGTGTATTGCCCATAACTCCAACAATTGGGATAGCCATGTCTTATCTCTATTTTGTATCGATCTACCTACATTCAGTAATTAAATAAGAAAAATGAAAAACTAAAATATGTGAGATTTTTTTCAAAATGCTAAATACTTTTTTACTAAAAAAACTATTAATCAAAAGCATATAAATACACTTTTTACATTAAGAAGTTCATTATTTATGTGCTTATAATATAAGCCTAATTCAAAACCAACCTATGTAATAATAACTAGCTAAGTGTTAAATTTCTCATAATTAAATCTCTAAGGTAAACCTTATGGAAAAAGGGATTAATAATCTTAAAAATCTAATAGCGCAAAAACTGTTACTACAATGATATTATGATATCGATAAAATTTACAATACCCTAAATTCAGTAAATACTTCTACAAATATACCATTACGGGCGTAGTCATATTTACTGAAGATTTCAAAAAAATTTGTTTTATAAAATATTAATATCAAATAAATAAATAATTTTAAATTCACAGACACTACTCTTTTCGTAAGCAGTATATTATTGACAGAATATTTCCAAGACAGATTCCAAATGACAATCTAAATTAAATTACTTGCTACACTTAACTAAAGAAATAAGTAATTGTAAGCTAGAATTAATAAGTGTAGGTTACAGAATAATCAAAATGAGAGAGTAGATGAGTGCTACACTAATAGATGGTAAGATTCTTTCTGCAAGACTACACGGAGCAGTAGCTAAAAAAGTTTACTTTTTAAAGTCAAACTATAACATCGAACCTAGTCTAGCGGTGTTACATGTTGGTGAAGATCCCGCAAGTCATATTTATGTAAGAAATAAGTCTAAAAAGGCTAATGAAGTAGGTATTAATGTAGTCGATTTGAAGTTTCCAGCACACACCAGTGAACGTGATTTGTTCGAAGTAATTAATAGGTTAAATCACGACGTTAATATACACGGCGTTCTTGTGCAATTACCCTTACCCGAACATATTAATAGCAGTAATATTTTAAGCTCTATTGATCCAAATAAAGATGTAGATGGGTTCCATCCATTGAATATTGGTTTGCTGAATACTGGTCAAAGGGAATGTGGCTTTGTTCCATGTACTCCGCTGGGCTGCATTTTAATGCTGAAACATAGCTTGCAAGATATACGCGGGCGTAATGCTGTCATAATTGGTCGTTCAAATATCGTTGGAAAGCCTATGTCAGCATTACTTTTACAAGAAGATTGCACTGTCACAATTGCACACTCAAAAACCAATGATTTACCAAATCTTTGCAAGACCGCGGATATTTTGATAGCAGCTGTGGGACAGCCGGAAATGGTACGTGGTGCTTGGATCAAGCCAGGAGCTACTGTAATTGACGTAGGTATTAATCGTCTTCCTGCAGAAGGCCAACAAACGCTCCTTGTAGGTGACGTTGCTTTCGAAGAAGTCAATCTTGTAGCACGTGCAATTACGCCTGTTCCAGGAGGTGTAGGTCCTATGACCATCGCATGTCTTTTAGGCAATACTGTACGGGCTGCCAGCATTGCAAACGATCTACCTTTACCTACTTGGACGTTATAATTATCAAGTTCAAAATGCGTAAAGCACTTTACACTCATTTAGGTCCTTACGTGTAAGAAGTATTTTTTAGAAGTACTAAACCAATACTAATTTAACATAAATTATTATTTAGACGTATTCGCAAAAATCTATTACTGCTCTAACAGGATAAAAACAGATTTTATGATGCTATTTTGTGTGTTCTAGGCCACATGCGTGTCATTGTAGAAAGAGAATATATTTTTATAATAAAAGCTATTTTGGAATAATTATAATATTTTTATGATTAATTTCTTTTAAATTAGATGCTAAAAGTCTGATCTCATTTGATGGCAACCTATTGTTGCGTAGTGAATGGCTCATTATTTCAAATTTAAAGTTCCTTAAAAGTAATCAAAAAGCTTGGCTTTTTTGTGAACTCTTCGAGTACCTATTCTCTGATTTTGTATTCTGCACATCTGAATCACACACATGTGATAAAGGCCTGCCCCAAGTAAAAAAAATCTTGATTAATAATAATTGGTTATAAATACAAAATGAGTACCACTGATTATGCTTCTGTTCTAAATAAATGTAGAGCAGAGTATAAAGTTGTCCCTGAAGAAGCTCATCTAACAATGGCTGGTTGTATGAATTTTAAAGATTAATCCAATAATTAGCCTTTCATATTAGCTTGAAGTTAGATTGTAAGGCCTTTATCAGCGGTATATAATTTTCAAGACGGAGTTAGTTATGGATGTTACCTCTCTTGCAGTTAGTGAAAAAGATATTGTCCAAACCTACTTAAGACCTTTAGCTATTGGATGGCCAGGCGCTTATGACTTACTTGATGATTGCGCTTCGATTACACCAGCACCTGGACAAGATATTATTGTTAAAACAGATCCAATACGCTCCGGCCTTCATTTTTTTATTGATGATCAACCTAGTGATATTGCTTGGAAAGCTCTTGCGACGAACGTATCTGATATAGCAGCCAAAGCTGCTAGGCCTATTGCTTATACTCTTGCACTGTCTTTTCCTAATTCTCCTGAACGTAATTGGCTAGAATCTTTTTCTACTGGGCTTGCAGAAGCTCAAGATGCATTTGGATGTATTTTAATAGGCGGAGATTTAGACTTGAAGAGTGACTCGCTATCCATCTCTGTTACAATGTTTGGAGAAATACCTAAGGGACGAATGCTAAGACGTGGTAATGCTCAGCCCGGTGATAGTATATTTGTCTCTGGAACTTTAGGGGATTCAGCTTTTGGATTACATTTGCGCACTAAGCGAGTGTCTGCAGATGACATCACGGATTATTCAGATTTGGCACTAACTCGTTATTTAAGGCCGGAGCCGCGTCTCGGTTTACGCTCAGCTCTTAGAAGTTACGCGCGGGCTGCTACGGACATTTCCGATGGTTTGCCTAATGACCTAAAAAGCATGTGTGGTATATCAGGGTTAGGAGCTTACATTAATGCAGAAAAGCTGCCTTTTAGCGCAGCTATGCAGAATGTAGCAGCTATGGATTTTAATCGGGCAATATCCTTAGTAGCTAAAAGTGACGATTACGAAATTTTATGTGCAGTACCACAAGAGAACTGTGAAAAATTTATTTCTTCGGCACGTTCTGGACGTGTGAAGGTTACAAAAATCGGAGAATTCTCATCAGATTCTAGAATACAATTGCGTATTGGTCTTAAAAAAGTTATTGAGTGGAGTTGATTAATTTTATTGTGCCAGAAACTCAGTGAAATTACAAAATTGCTTCCCTCAATCTTAAATGCACTGCTAATTATCGTTAGATATTTATTACACCAAAACTGAAATTTAAGACGACTAATATTGCTTTGATAAGAAATAGAAAATCAAAATCTCAGTTATATTTATTAACTTAATACCTGTACTTGTTAGAATTGCAAATTACAAAGACCATTACAACACTTTCTAAAAGTGAAGCTGCAATCGTAAAAACATACTTAATGATGTCAGTTATGAGATGTGTAGTAATATTTACAAAACGCCAGGTGAATTATCCCAGGTGTTCTTCTATAATGATAGTTTATATTAAATTAGGCATTTAATAAAGCGTCTAAGTTAGTTAATCTATACAGTTTCGATTTCAGGTTCGAAGCTTACCTTACTTTATCCTATGTACTTTTCTACATATTGTAAATCAATACTAAATCCTGTAATTCAATATTTTATCCAATGTAGGTCTCTATCACTTATTACAGCAAGCGGCCTCGCATTTAAGTGTGATATAACTAATGTATGTTCAATAAAATGAAGATAAAAAGCTTGGACTATTTTTTAGAAGAATTGTAGTAAGTACTGGCATCCAAAGAAGTAAGTTATTTTAATATCTAGGAAAAACGACGGCATTTTCACAGAATAATATCAGAAAAACAGACTTTAAGATAACTACATATATATGATCTTCACTGAAGACTTAGAAATAATACTAAGATATTATAAAAGCTGAGACATATGAAATTATTACCCATAGAGTGTACAGTAAAGTTTCCAGGTTTTGATAGTTCTACCAATAAAAAATACTAGTTCGCTTAAGAATGAACACAATTAACACAATTCTCTTTACGCGACAGAATTGCGCATTTGATTGTAATGATTATGTTATAAGCGAATGTTTTAAAGGCGAAATATCTAAAAGCATCTGGTTCGTAACTCTGTGAATAGCTCTTTAAATATGACAAGGATCTTTAGCCGACATAAGACCCTCACTTGTTTATAAAGGCTGTAGATTTGAAAAATATACAGATTACATGAATTACTAAGATTATATACGCTGATCTGTATACAGACTTAATTTGAATGTTTATTGAATAATTTAAAAGCTAAATTTACTTTTGAATTCGTTAATTCTAACAAATGTGAGGTAGCTTAATAAGCCCCAAGAGCGCGGTAATTCCACGCTTCCTGAAGCTTAATGCCCTGATATATAAAAACTTAAATACAATTATATATCTATTCCTCTGTTTTATCCTCCGGATCTATCATACTGTCTGATTCTCTAGTTTCACCATCACGATCCATTTTTTGCTGATTACTAGTTTCAGATGATGGATTGTTACTATTAGTAATAGTATCAATGTTATCAGTTTTTCTAGATTTAGAAATTTTTGATCCGCCTTTCGAAACTATAACCATGGATGGGCGTAAAACGCGATCCTCTATTTGGTATCCGTCTTGAAGAACTTTTAGGATAGTGCCAACAGGCACTGATGGGTCATCCTGCTCCATAACGGCTTGGTGTTTATGAGGATCAAATATTTCAGCTTTAGCAAGGATCTCACGTATGCCATTTTTTTCTAAAGACTTTTGTAACTCCTGATCTGTAAGCTGCACTCCATCAAGGAGTGCTTTAAGAGGACCGGATTCTTTTTCTGAATCTGGAGCTTCTGAAGCAGCATCAATTGCACGACGTAAATTATCGGCTATTGCAAGCATATCAGATGCAAATTTTGTTATAGCGTACTTAGAAATATCTAATTTTTCACGTTCTGTTCGTTTGCGCAGGTTTTCGTTGTCTGCAACTGCTCTAACATATTTATCCCTTAACTCAGAAATCTGAGCTTCGGCTTCTGAGATCATGTCTTCTTCAACAACACTGGGATCAACGTATGCTTTAGGAGCTTGAGTGTTATTGCTTCCAATTTCGAGTTCTTCTGGCGCAGAGCTGTTTACAGTACCATTTTGATTTTCAATACATGACTTTTCCGACGTTTTTTCGTCAGGTTGCATGTTGTCTATTTCTTTGTCTTGAAATTTTGTTTCTGTGCTCATAATTCTTATTTCTATCTACGTTATTGCTAAAACATCAGGCTCAAGGCAAACACCTCTAATAGAGTTAAGTACTTAATGTTTAAGGCAAGTCTATGTACCGGATATCAGAAGTTTGGCTTTAGTATCAAGTAAGTAATCGGCTGATTAATCGGGCTGTATAATCAACTATGGGTATGACCCTAGCATAATTTAGGCGCTTAGGGCCAATTACACCTAGAACACCCACTATCTTCTGGTTACTTTCCTGAAAAGGAGCTACAACCAAGGATGAGCCTGAAAGTGAAAATACATTATTTTCTGAACCGATAAAAATTTTTACTCCCTCAGCTTGTTCTGCCAAATCAAGAAGTTGTACTACATTTTTCTTATTTTCCAAGTCGTCAAAAAGTTGACAGATACGTTCCAGGTCGTCAACTGCAGTTACTTCCTTCAGTAAATTAGCACGACCACGAACTATAAGACTGCGCCGATCTTCATCTTTTATTCCAGACCATTCGGCAAGTCCTAGAGCAATAACCCTTTGGGTCAACTCATCTAGCTCAGCTTTTCGTTCTGAAAGTTCTAACTCTATTTTTTCTTTAGCTTCGTTAAGGTTCACGCCCTTAACAAAAGCATTAAGAAAATTAGTCGCTTCAACCAAAATTGAAGCTGGCATTCCTGCCGGTACTTCAAGAACACGGTTTTCAATAGATTGATCTTCGCTAACAAGGATTGCTAAGGCCTTACCAGGCTCTAAAGCTACAAACTCGATATGTTTTAGACGATTATTTTGTTTTTCAGTTAGCACTAGGCCAGCGCAATGAGATAAGCCAGAAATAAGACGAGTTGCCTCACTCAACAAATATTCAACACTCTTATCTGGACATAATCCAACTTCACGTCTTATTTGATCACGCTCTTCATTACTTAAGTTGCCAACTTCTAGCATCCCATCCACGAACATTCGCAATCCAAGTTCTGTAGGAAGGCGCCCAGCCGAGGTATGTGGTGCCGCAATTAAGCCTAGATGCTCAAGGTCAGACATAACATTGCGCACAGATGCCGGAGAAAGTGTAATTGGTAAATCCCTAGATAGGTTCCTAGAACCAACAGGATCACCAGTTTCTAGATATGACTCAACAATACGACGTAAAATAGTTTTTGATCGTTCGTTCAAACATTCGAGATTGTTAAAGTGCACTTCCTTTTTCATATTGCGATCACGCCTCTTCGTCGCACATAACTCACCCATAATCTATGTGTAACGCGTATAGCTCGGAGAGGAAAGAGTTTCGCGTTGAAAAAAAAAAAGTTTACAGTTTTGCAGCAACCTCAGCCACCCGATGCTGGAAAAGGCTGTAAGTTTAAAACTTGTTGTGTATGAAAAGAATGTTTTATTCCATCACACGGTAATGAGAGTGTATGCCAGGTTTCAACTAAAGCGTCACATAGGTCAGAAATCATTTCCTCGGTGTGGTAAGGAGTCGGTGTTATTCGCAAACGTTCGGTCCCTTTAGGAACAGTAGGATAATTAATAGGTTGAATATAAACATTGTGTTTTTCTAGCAACCTGTCGCTTGCTTGTTTACAAAGAACTGCATTTCCAACAAATAGAGGTATGATATGCGTATTAGAGGGCATGAGAGGCAACCCTGCTGATGTAAGTAAATGTTTAGTCCTGGAAACTGCTCTCTGTTGACCTTGACGTTCAGAAGTGGAAATTTTTAGATGACGAATTGAAGCAGTAGCTGCTGCAGCCACGGGCGGTGGAAGTGCTGTTGTGAATATGAATGATGGTGCATACGAGCGAACGGCATCAACGAGCTTAGAAGTCCCTGCTATGTACCCACCGAGAGTACCGAAAGCCTTGGCTAAAGTCCCTTCAATAACATCAACTCGATCTAAAAGGCCCTCTTGTTCTGCAATACCTCCACCACGAGGTCCGTACATTCCAACAGCATGAACCTCATCGACATAAGTAAGCGCATTGTAGCTATCAGCAAGATCACAAAACTCGGCAATGGGCGAAATGTCACCATCCATGGAGTAAACGCTTTCAAATGCAATAATCTTCGGTCGCTCTAAGGGGACTTCTGATAGTAATTTTTTAAGATGAGCCGTGTCGTTGTGGCGAAAGATTTTCTTGGGGGCTCTGGAATTTCGCATGCCATCGATCATAGAAGCGTGGTTAAGCTCGTCTGAGAAAATGATGCAGTCTGGAAGCATTTTGGAGATCGTAGATATTCCAGCAATGTTTGAGATGTAGCCTGAAGTAAATACTAGTGCGTTCTCTTTATTATGGAGGTCTGCGAGTTCACTTTCTAATTCTATTATGGGCTGATGTGTCCCCGAAATATTGCGTGTCCCTCCGGCTCCAACACCAATGCGCTCTGCAGCGTCCTGCATGGCATGAACCACACTTGGATGTTTTCCCATACCCAAGTAATCATTTGAACACCATATCACAACTTCTCGGCGCGTACCGCCCTCGTGTAGCCAAGATAACGGAAACGCAGCGCCGCGACGTTCAAGGTTGGCGAAAACTCGGTATCGCCCTTCAGAGTGAAGGGCGTCAATTGCCTTTTTAAAGTGATTGTCAAACTTGCCCAAAACACGGCCTTTCCGTTCACAGGTACGATTGGCGCTGTTAAACCTCATCACGGCCATTTAAGGCTTGGCCGGAGTGAAAGTCACGAAGTTGTGAGAAACTCCTACTTCACTCTATCTCGACGAGAGTAATTTCAACCAACTCGTAATGTGGCATCATTAATGTATCGCTAAATACAAATGTTTAATGGATATATAAATCCCTAGGTACTATAACAGTCCGAGGGGCTTTACCGCTTGATCGCAACTTGACGCATGCATATCGAATGTATGAGGCTTATTGACGATTAATATATATAAAATATGGCATTTGAGGAAACATCCTTGTTCATAAGCTATTGTGATAAATAAATAATAATGAATATACTACCATAGTCACAACAGGTGTTG
Organism: Candidatus Tectiglobus diatomicola; assembly: GCA_039583345.1. Taxonomy (GTDB): domain Bacteria; phylum Pseudomonadota; class Alphaproteobacteria; order Rhizobiales; family Hyphomicrobiaceae; genus Tectiglobus; species Tectiglobus diatomicola. The sequence continues at coordinate 178,376 of JAZDSJ010000001.1, forward strand.
GCGTAAACGTTAACAACCATAGTGATTGAAAGCTGAAATTTTAGTTTACACGGTAGTTGAGGACGTCGCAACAGATAGCTGGCCTGAAATTATTTAACAAAACTACAATTGGTAAATTGTTGAATTTATTTCAGTATAGTTCTTGAGCAATAAGACTAAAAATCGCCGTTTACATTAATTGAGTTGTTGTGAAGGAAATACTTAAAAAGTTCCAGCTCTTTGTATGATTAAGAGGGAATTCACGAATATGCTAGTAGCAATATGAGTAAAGTGGTTTGAGTCTGAAAAATAATTACAGTACATCTCGCGCTGATTACATTTGACAAGCCATAATAAGAATTATTTAATTTATTGTGCTGAATGAATATTTACAAAGATCTACCTTAAAGCTAGATGATAATGACAATTGAATATTATTTTTAAAGCTCAAAGCTATATAAAAATAGAATAACTAGATATCACAAAGCATGTAGAACATATATTATTTTGTTAGTATCACGAAAAAAAATTAATTGCAGCCCCAGAATGAAAGTGCCATGGAAAACAGCTTGGATCATTGGTGCAAGTTCAGGGATTGGAAGGCAGCTATCCATAGATCTTTCAAATGCTGGGGTCCAAGTTGCGGTCAGTGCCCGATCTCATAGCAAACTTTTAGAGCTCAGAAAAAAGTCGAAATTGTTGATACCCTTCCAAGTTGACATAAGCGATTGCGATGCTATGTCAGATATAAATAATAAAATTGAAATGAAATTAGGTGTAGTTGACTTAGTTGTTGTGTGTGCTGCAGTGTGGCATCCTATGAGCGCAAAAGATTTCGATATACTCAAAGCAAAGCAAAGTTTCGAAATTAATGTTGGTGGTGTGTATAACGTGCTTGGCTCTGTTCTGCCACAGTTCATTGAACGCGGCAAAGGTCATATTGCTGTAGTTGCTTCAGTAGCAGGATACCGTGGTCTTCCTAATGCTTCTGTTTATGGCTCTACGAAAGCAGCATTAATAAATTTAGCAGAAAGCCTTTACCCTGATTTAGCACGATATGGTGTCAAACTGAGCATAGTAAATTTTGGTTTTGTTGACACAAGAATGACAAAAGGAAATGATTTTCCTATGCCATTCATTATGAAACCAGAAAAAGCATCTGAACGTATAATTTCAGGATTACGTAAAAGTAAATTTGAAATTGCTTTCCCGTGGCGGTTTGTACTGTTTCTTAAGCTAGCACGTATTCTTCCATACCCTATGTATTTCTGGTTTGTTGACAATTTTATCATAAGAAAGCTAAAAAAATAGACTATATAAATGGATTTAGAGTTGTCCAAATTTTGTATTAGTTTATTTTGATAAAATATTGGACTTGTATGAGGTCCATACTATTTCATTAGGTGAAATAAATACTAAAAATAGCAGCTATAATTATTAGTACTATGCTGTTTAGATTGATGTTAATTTTTATGGCAGTTAGAACTTACAACTTAACTGCGCCATGTAGTTCTTTTTCAGAATTTATGATTTTATACAGGCATGGTGCCGAAGACTACTTATATCCTGTAGTGTGATCTCCAATCCCTTCTAGGTTTTTTGGCTATGTCGTATGGCCCATTGAAACGCACCACCTATATGCAACAGCACTTACTAAGCTGTACAATATGTAGTTAAGGGTGTTATTTTTGTCACAGCGCAAAGGTTATATTTTTAAATTAATGTTTTATGTTATTCAGGATTGTTAATAAATCATATGCTTCGATAAATCCTTGAATGTTATATGATGAGTTAATCAGGTGCGACCAATCTATTACTAACAACCAAGCTGAACTGCAACTTTTGATTTGGGTGTTATGCATATGAAATTTAAATTTTAGGTAATCATAAATTATACTTAAAGTAATCTCTTTAGTGTCTTATCCTCATGAAAGTTGAGGGATACATTGTAATATAACAGCTGTGCAATATTCAGCGACATTGCATATGACAATTGCCTATCACTAAATCCTCTGCGAAAATTATTTCCTCTGGTTTGCAATGTTGTAAACAAGTTTCATAATTAGTGTGTATTGTATCGTGCAGATTGTTGATGTATGTATGTCATATATATTAGGTAAATTTTTACACAATAGTTAACGCTCGGCTTAAAGCATACTTAATTGCGAAAAGTGCTAGCTAAGTAGTTTTGGATAATGAAGTCCATGCAGTCACTTCGGCCTATGAGGCCGCGGAATATACCGCCCTCCTTAAAACGCGATCAATTTAAAAAACACAAAAAAAAGAGCACTTTTATCAGTGCCTTTGCTTTCCTCTTATCAGTTGGTTTCTTTGCTAGCATTAGTGTTTTGGTAGTTGCTAGCTATATCATCTGGAAAGTGTCGCAAGATCTGCCTAGTCACCAGAACTTGGCGAAATACGAACCACCAGTCATGACACGTATACATGCCAATAATGGCTCTTTACTTGCTGAGTACGCAAAAGAGCGACGTATCTTTGTGCCAATTAATACAGTTCCAAAATTAGTAGTAGGGGCATTTCTTTCTGCGGAAGATAAAAACTTCTATACCCATACCGGTCTAGACTATCGTGGCATATTAATTGCGCTTTACAAGTATCTAATTATGCGCCAAAGGCTCGTTGGCGCTTCAACTATCACGCAGCAGGTTGCAAAAAATTTTCTCCTTTCAAATGAACGATCTTTTAGTCGTAAACTTAAAGAGGCAATACTCGCTCTACGTATTGAGCAAGCATTCGAAAAAGATAAAATCTTAGAGCTTTACTTAAATGAGATCTACCTTGGAAACGGATCCTATGGTATAGCAGCTGCTGCGTTAAATTACTTTAATAAGGAACTTAAAGATCTGACCATTGAAGAAGCTGCTTATTTAGCTGTTCTTCCAAAGGCACCTAGTAAATATCATCCTATACGTCACAAAAGACGTGCTATTTATCGTAGAAACTGGATTTTGGATGAGATGGCCGAGAATGGCTATATCACCTTAGAAGAGGCAAAAAAAGCACAAGAGATATCAATTAACGTAAACTTTAGACCGTTTGGAACCCATAATTTTGCAGCTGAATACTTTGCTGAACAAGTACGTCGTACTATGCTGAAGACTAGGCTCGATACTAAGGATGGAAAACAAATTATAGAGCAGGAAGGGCTTTATGGTGGAGGGTTTTCGGTTCGTACAACACTAGATCCTCAATTGCAAAAATACGCACGCAAAGCACTTATAGATGGGCTTATAAAGCTTGATCGCTCTAAAGGTTGGCGAGGTGCGGTGCAGAAAATCGATGTAACTGGCAATTGGGGTGATTTGCTGGCAGTTAATGCCGTTCCTCTAGATCTTAAGCCGTGGGAATTAGGTGTAGTTCTGCGTACTGGCACAGAAAAGGTAATTGTGGGGCTTCGACCTTCTAATAATTTAGATCAAAAAATTTTAGAATCTCACAAAAAGGTAGAGATAACGCTTTCTAACATGAAATGGGCAGGTAAATTTAATGGCACAGATAAGCCCAAAGGAGAGCCGCCGAGAAAAGCTTCTCAGATATTGTCAGTAGGTGATGTAATTTATCTTGCCCCTAAAAATCCCAATAATGCAAGCGGCCCTTGGCAGCTCATGCAAATTCCAGAAGTTGGGGGTGGTATAGCAGTTATGGACCCTCACACGGGCCGTGTGCTGGCTGTAGTTGGTGGATTTTCGTTTTCGATAAGTCAATTTGATCGGTCGGTTCAAGCAATGCGACAGCCAGGCTCAGCCTTTAAACCACTCGTTTATGCTGCAGCAATTGATAATGGCTACAAATCAACAAGTATAGTACTAGATGCCCCGATAGCCGTGGATCAGGGGCCTGATAAAGAAGTTTGGCGCCCAGAGAATTATGACAAAGAGCGCTCTTACGGTCCCTCTACCCTTCGCCTTGGAATTGAAAAGTCTCGTAATCAGATGACAGTACGCTTGGCTCAGGATATAGGCATGCCTCTTATCAAAGAGTACGCAATCAATAAATTCGGCGTCTACGCAAATTTATTACCAGTTTTATCAATGTCTCTTGGAGCAGGTGAAACGACTTTAATGCGGATGGTTACAGCTTATGCTGTTTTGGCAAATGGTGGACGAAAGGTAAAAGCTACCCTAATAGACCGGATTCAAAACCGATGGGGAGAAACTGTTTGGCGGCACGACAAACGCGAATGCTTAAATTGCAATGCTTTAGATTGGGTGGATCAGCCAGAGCCAAATCTTTACGATGATCGAAAACAGGTTATTGACCCTCATACTGCATATCAGATTACGTCTATGCTTCAGGGTGTCGTCGAAAGAGGTACTGCAAAAAAAATTCGGTCTATTTTAAAAAATATGCCTTTAGCTGGAAAAACTGGAACAACAAACGACTCTAAAGACATATGGTTTGTTGGGTATTCACCAGATCTAGTTGCAGGTGTATACATCGGATATGATATTCCCCAGCCAATGGGAAAGTTTGCAACTGGCGGGAAGATTGCCGCACCTATCTTCGCAAAATTTATGAAAATGGCTTTGGCAGGCCAGCAAGCTACACCATTCAGAATACCATCAGGAATCAAATTGATTCCCGTCCATCGTATGACAGGGCTTAGAGCTATTGCCGGCGAAAAAGACACTATAGAAGAGGCCTTTAAATCAAATGAAGAACCGGATGAGCCTAATTCATTTCTTGGTTATCAGAGCGCTGATGGTGTTTACGGTAGTGTGCAACAAGACGTAAGTTCGGGCCGGGGAAATGTTTACTGATGATGTGTCTTAAATTGAGAGATAGTGCTCTCTCCATGTATTTCAAATAATAATGGTCGTTCAAAGGAACCCCAAAAATAGAACTATTGTGGATATAACTAATCTTATTAAGAATGCATTGTCAGTAGTAATTAATACTCGTTTACTTGCATTAAACTCTATATCATATGAAAGTATTAACACCTGAAATTTTAAGCTTCTTTTTTGCTTAGTTTCTGCAGAGAAAATAAAATCTATTAAGGCTATTTGATTTTGATCATATATAGATAATTTCTGGATTTCTTTAAAGTGCGCAGCCTTCCAGAGCATGATTTATGCAAGAGCAAATGATTTTATTCGTTAAATTCTAGGTTTTAATAACATCAAAAATTTTTTTGTGTTTGAACTTTAAAAAAAATTAATAAACTTTATTTGTGCAATAAAGTGCAATTGAACCCATCTAAAATATCCAAGTCGTTATTAACGAAATAGCACCTAACTCGGTTTGATAAAACTTACTAATTCAGTCTTAAACTCCAGACTGACATTTCTAAAAAGCTAAGAACTCTCTTCAATCTCCATAAATGAAATTCTAACTCTTGCTATTCGTGCTTTGCTAAAGAAATATTAAGTTGCGAAACGATAGTGTACTACATCTCCATCTTGAATAACATAGTCTTTACCTTCAAGACGCATTTTGCCATTCTCTTTACAGCCAGCTTCTCCATTTTGTAAAACGAAGTCTTTAAAATTTACAGTCTCGGCACGAATAAATCCCCTCTCAAAGTCTGTGTGAATAATACCTGCAGCTTGGGGCGCTTTAGTTCCAGTTACTATGGTCCAAGCTCTTGTTTCCTTCGGACCTACAGTAAAATATGTTAGAAGACCCAAAATTTCGTAGCCCTTCCTAATCAAGCGATTAAGCCCTGGCTCTTTTAAACCCATAGTCTCTAGAAACTCATCACGTTCTATATTATCTAACAAAGTAAGCTCAGCTTCAATCTTAGCCGATATAATAATATGACCGGCATTTTCAGCTAAAGCTTTTGCTTCCACTTTATTAGTATAATCGTTACCTCTAAAAGCAGAATCTTCGTCTACATTACAAACGTAAAGAACAGGTTTAGATGTAAGCAAATGTAGTTTTTTCCATGGACCTTCTTCATCTGGTGTCAACTCAGCCATGCGTGCTGGTTTGCCAGCACGGAGTAAACTTAGTGCCTTGTCAATAAGTTCAAGTGTTAATTTAGCATCCTTATCATTATTCCTAGCTTTCTTTTCTAGTGCCGATTGGCGCTTTTCAAGACTTTCTAGATCGGCTAGCATAAGCTCTGTTTCAACTATATCCGCATCATCGGTTGGATCAATACGACCCTCTATATGCGTAACATCAACGTTATCAAAGCACCTTAAAACATAAATGATAGCATCGACCTCACGGATATGTGCAAGAAACTGATTTCCAAGCCCTTCTCCATTTGATGCGCCGCGAACCAAGCCCGCAATATCTACAAATGTCAGTCGTGCCGGTATGATTTGAGTAGAATTAGCAATTTTAGCAAGTTTGGTTAACCGCTGATCAGGAACTGATATTTCCCCAATATTTGGCTCTATAGTACAGAATGGATAATTAGCAGCTTCCGCCACAACGGTTTGCATTAAAGCATTGAAAAGTGTCGACTTCCCAACATTTGGCATACCTACAATGCCACATTTAAAGCCCATATTTATATCCGTTTCTAACGTCAATATTTCAAACATGCACAAAAATTAATGCAAGGCTATGCTTCAATGCAAAAGTACTAACTCCAAAAAACTCTAACTTTTCTGTGAGGAAAATGAACTTTAAAATTTATCATAAGGATAAAAGTAATTTGCATTAATAATGGCAGCTTTAAGATGGTTATTCAATCTGACTTTGATTAGACAGTCTAATCATGAATTAATGTGCTTACATAGACTTCAGTAAACTTATTAAACCATAACAACTGAATTTGATCTCATAAAGAATGACTAAAATCTCGAAGTTTGGGAGATAGCATCATTCTTTTTCGAACAATACTTTTCTATATCATTCAATTCTGAATATTTTAGCTTTTGAGCAATGTCCGACTGAAGCCGCTGTGTCTCACCCGCTAACAAAAGTTGAATTCCAGCCGATAAGGCATTTAATACAACATTAAGTCTTACCAGTTCCAATTTAGAAAAATCATGTAAGACATAACCAGCAACTTTACTTTTATCTCCAGGATGACCAACACCAATCCTAATCCGAAAAAAATCTGTGCTCTTAAACTGAGTATGTATGGAACGCAAGCCATTGTTACCTGCTAAACCGCCACCAAACTTCACACGAAGCTTACCAGGCGCCAGATCAATCTCATCATGGAACACGAAGATGTTACAAACATCTATTTTAAAAAAATTGGCAACCTCAAAAACTGGAATGCCAATTTTGTTATAAAAACTGTTCGGTTTGATAAGAAGAACCCGTTCACCTAAAACTCTACCTTCAACCACAAAGGAATTAAAACGAGATCTCCACGGTCCAAAGTCGTAATAATCTGAAATTCTGTCGAGTGCCATAAAGCCAACGTTATGTCGGTTTAAATAATATTTCTGGCCCGGGTTACCGAGGCCAACAAAGATTTTCATATCTGCACTATTCTCAATTCAAAATGAAAATTGTAGATTTCTAAGTATAACAACTTCTTTTATTTAACACACCTCATTATGAAAACTCACCCTAATAACTCAGATCTTACGGATCTAAGTTTATTGCTATCTGTACTAGCATCCAAAAAAAACTATTTTTTAGAAATTTGATGAAATTTTGGTTTATTGAAAAATGCTTTATATTATAAAAAAAACCGACGCCTTATGATCTCAGTCATCATTAACATCAGTTTCTGTTTTAGAAGCAGTGGACCCAGCTACGGTTACAACCGTAAAATCACGATCGATTATAGTTGGCGAAACACCCTGAGGCATGGCCACAGCTGAAATGTGGATGGAAGTTCCGATCTCAACTCCATCAAGGTCAATTACTAACTTTTCTGGTATGTTATCCGCAGGGCAAAAGACTTCAACCTCACGGCGAACAATGTTAAGAACTCCACCTCTTTTCATTCCGGGAGAACTTTCCTCATTAATCACTTCTACTGGTACCATGAGTCGAACTCGACTTTCACTATCTATAACCTGAAAGTCTACGTGAATTGGCTGATCGTTCACTGGATCGAATTGCACTTCACGTGTTAGGGCTCTAATTTTCTTACCGTTATGTTCAATATCGAACACCTGCGAGAGAAAAGCCCCCTTATTAAGGGCTTTTTTTATTTCATTAAGTTTAAGAGACACCATTATTGGAGCTTGTTTATTACCGTAGATTATAGCAGGAATATTTCCTTTGCGACGTACAGCTCTTGAAGCACCTGTGCCAGCCGAAACTCTCACTTCGGCTCGGAGTTCCTGAACTCCTACCTCAGCCATAGCATATCTCCAATTAAAAAAAGCCCAATCACTTTGTGTTAGGCTAATAAACTTAAAACCAGTAATAATGAATAAATTAAGCATTATTATGATTACATCGTATTGGTTTTATTGTTTAGAAGCAATCTTTTATTTATTTAATTACTAGCCCCGTGTGACATTTAAAGAATATGATTTATAACTGGGGCTCAGCCTCGTTAGAATTTCAGATTTTGTGCGCTTATATAAGCTTTGGGAATAATATGTTCTATAATGTTGAATAGATCAGTTATTAAGAGCTTCATAATAAACACAACAAGTAGATTGACCCAACTCAGTTGAGTACTAGCTAATATTTCTGGCACTAGTAAAGCGAATAAATTGGGTCATATACATAACAAAAACACTAGATATCTGTAAATTGTAGTTTATATAATCTCGAAAGGATTTTTACGTCCCATCGCCAAACAAACGGCGTACACGATCAAAAAAATTATGAGTATCAGGAGAAGTTTCCTTGCGGCTTTCTGCTTCAAACTCTTTTAACAACTCACGCTGGCGTTTGGTAAGCTTTTTTGGTGTCTCAACGTCTAATTGTACGTACATATCGCCGGTCATTTTTGAACGCAATATAGGCATGCCTTTGCCACTCAAGCGTAGCTGTGTACCGCTCTGACTACCTGGAGGAATTTTTACGTTATAGAGCGAACTTCCAACTGTTGGAACTTCGATTTCACCTCCAATGGCTGCATTAACCATCGAAATAGGTACACGACAAAAAACATCGGACCCATCTCGCTGGAAAAATTGATCAGACTGGATTGATAGAAATATATAAAGATCACCAGCTGGACCAGAACGCATGCCTGCTTCACCTTCTCCAGCCAAACGGATGCGGGTGCCATCCTCGACACCCGCAGGGATGTTTACAGATAGTGTGCGCTCGCTTGTAACTCGGCCAGTTCCGGAACACACGGTGCAAGGATCGTCTATAACTTCGCCACGGCCTTGGCAAGTATTGCAGGTTCTTTCAATAGTGAAGAATCCCTGTGTCGCACGCATTTTTCCAGTCCCACCACAAGACGGACATGTGCGAGCAGAAGTGCCAGGTTTAGCCCCGGTACCAAAGCAATTTTCGCAACTTACAGTAGTGGGAACACGTATCTCAGCTGTTTTGCCGGTATAAGCATCGCGCAAGGATATTTCTAAATTATAGCGCAAGTCAGATCCACGCTCCTGACTGGAGCGCTTTTGTCGCCTACCCCCCATTATATCACCGAAAAAATTTTCGAATATATCCTCCATCGAAAATTCACTATTAAACCCCCCAGAGGCTCCCCCGCCTTCGAATGCTTCATGACCGAATTGATCATATGCGGCTCTTTTTTGAGGATCTTTGAGGATCTCATAAGCTTCACAAACATCCTTGAAGTTTTTCTCAGACTCAGAATCTCCAGGATTTCGATCAGGATGATATTTCATGGCCAACTTTCGATAGGCCGTCTTTAGGTCTTTTTCATTAGCTCTTTTATTAACACCAAGAACATCATAATAATCCTGTTTGACCATAAATCTCAATTAATCCCTGAAATGGCGCTAAATACCTGCGCTATCAAAATTTTTCTAAATAATACCTATATTAAGATTTTCTAAATTTTAGCGCATGGTAAATATGAATATGTGCAATGAAGGTATGTAAAGTCGATAAAACGTCAATACAAGCACTCGCAAAAGACCCCGGCTCACAAGAACCGGGGTAAAACTTAAGAGTTAAGCAGATTTTTTGTCGTTATCCTTGACTTCTTCAAAATCAGCATCAACTACATTGTCATCTCTACTATCGTTATTACTTTTTTTATTAGAGTTATTTTCGAAGTCAGTGTCAGAAGGCTTAGCACCGCTTCCATATACAGCCTCACCAATCCTCATGGCAGCCTGCGCGAGTGTCTGTGTCGCCGAAGTTATTTCCTCTGCATTTTCGGATTCTAACGCTTGTTTAGCAGATGAAATGGAGCCCTCCACATCGGCTTTAACACTTGAATCTAGTTTTTCGCTGTTCTCACTAATCTGATTTTCAGTCGAATGTACCAGTGCTTCTAGTTGATTTCGAGCTTCCACCAATTCACGACGTTTTTTATCCTCTCCCGCGTGTTTTTCAGCTTCCTGGACCATACGGTCAATGTCGCCATCAGAAAGGCCACCTGAAGCTTGAATGCGAATTGACTGTTCTTTATTTGTTGCCTTGTCCTTTGCAGAGACGTTCAAAATCCCATTTGCGTCAATATCGAACGTAACTTCAATTTGAGGTATACCCCTAGGCGCAGAGGCAATCCCAACCAAGTCGAAGGTCCCGAGATGTTTGTTGTCTTTCGCCATCTCACGCTCACCCTGGTAGACCTTTATGGTGACAGCTTGTTGACCATCTTCTGCGGTTGAAAAAATCTGACTTTTTTTGCTAGGTATTGTCGTATTACGCTCTATTAGTCGTGTAAAGACACCCCCAAGTGTCTCAATACCTATGGACAAAGGAGTTACATCAAGAAGAAGTACATCCTTAACATCACCGCACAATACACCTGCCTGTATAGCAGCACCTACGGCCACTACTTCATCTGGATTAACGCCCTTATGTGGTTCTTTACCAAAAAAGTTTTTGACAGTTTCTTGCACCTTCGGCATACGCGTCATGCCACCGACTAAGACTACCTCATCAATTTCAGAGGCTTTTAAACCAGCATCTTTAAGAGCAGCTTCACACGGTCCTACAGTTCGTCTAATCAAGTCATCAACAAGGTTTTCCAATTTCGCTCGAGTAAACTTCATTGCTAAGTGTTTGGGTCCAGATTTGTCAGCCGTTATAAAAGGTAGGTTGACCTCAGTTTGAGCAGAAGACGACAACTCTATCTTAGCTTTTTCTGCAGCTTCTTTAAGTCGTTGTAGAGCAAGCTTATCGTTTGTAAGGTCAATTCCGTTTTCTTTCTTAAATTCGGACGCTAAGTATTCAACTAAGCGCATATCAAAATCTTCTCCACCCAAAAAAGTATCGCCGTTAGTGGATTTTACCTCAAAAACACCGTCACCTATCTCTAGTATAGAAACATCAAATGTACCGCCTCCTAAATCATATACAGCTATTGTTTTAGCAGCGTTTTTTTTATCTAAACCGTACGATAGTGCCGCTGCAGTTGGTTCATTTATAATACGTAAAACTTCAAGGCCAGCAATTTTGCCAGCATCTTTTGTTGCTTGACGTTGTGCGTCATTAAAGTAAGCAGGTACTGTAATTACAGCCTTAGAAACACTCTCTCCAATTAATGATTCCGCTGTTTGTTTCATTTTAATTAGAATATCGGCAGATACTTGTGATGGCGAATATTTTTTTCCAAAAGATTCAACCCATGCATCACCATTATCTGATCTAACAATTTCGTAGGGGACAAGTTTTTTATCTTTAGCTACAGTCGGATCATCATAACGACGCCCTATTAGACGTTTTATTGCAAAAAAAGTACTTTCAGGGTTAGTTACAGCTTGACGTTTAGCTGCGATCCCGACAAGTTTTTCATTACCGTTTTCTGTGAATGCGACTACTGAAGGAGTTGTACGCATTCCTTCAGAATTTTCTACGACTTTAGGTTTGTCACTATCCATCACGGCAACACATGAGTTTGTTGTGCCAAGATCTATACCTATGACTTTAGACATACTGTTATCCTCTTTTTAAAGACAGACTACACGAGCCCTTAACAGCACTCGTTAGGCTTTAGCTAATTATTTAAACTAGGGGTACAAGCCCCCTTATAAGTTAAGATGATTTGTTATTTGTGTGCTATATAGGAGTGTCAATTCCGCACTGCAACAGTACATTCATGAGAATCATTGAATTGATGCCGCATCAACGTTCAATTATCAACAGTTACGCTAAAATTCGAAATTTTTATAAGGAAAATAAAATTGATAGCTGGATTAAGATATCTACCATATTATCTCGACATCAACGCTCAAAGAAAACTTTTAGTTTCTGTTAACGATGTTATCTCTAAGTCCCCACTTTACAGCCCCACTATGCCGCGGTCAGGTAAATCCTTTTCTGTTAAAATGACAAATTGTGGCAACCTCGGCTGGGTCTCTTCAAAACAGCAAGGTTATCGTTACCAGCCGCACCATCCAAATTCAGGAGAACCTTGGCCGACTATACCTAATATGATATTAGAGATTTGGAAACAAGTTTCTAACTATAAACTTAAACCTGAAGCTTGTCTC
>JAZDSJ010000003.1:0-150577 GCA_039583345.1 Candidatus Tectiglobus diatomicola
CTCCACTAACCCAAATGAACCGAACAATTCGTTCGGTTCATAAACGAATAAGGCGTACGTCAGATCGTTACACGCGGCTAATACGCATAATCGTGAAGCGAGCTGACAAACGACTAGGGATAGCTTTAGGCAGTTCAACTACACCACTTAAGCAGCTTAGTCCGCATGTCCAAACATTCAAAGTTTACACGAAAAAAACACTAAAGTATGGCTTCCGCTTATTGTATGCTGCCATCATACGCACTGACAGATGGTTAGGCACAGTTATGAGCAGTCCATCCACACCGTTGACACGACTGCGCCCCTATATCCAATTTATTAGAGAATACTTTAATACAGCCGTCTTGTATGTTAGGCCAATCTTGAAGCGTAGTTTTCGTGTATCAATAATTGTCATTAAGCGTACTGACAAACAACTTTACAAGGCTTCACAAGCTTTTGCTAAAATTGTACAGAAATACGAAGGTAAGCCAGAAATGCAGGGTATGCTTCTTGGCATATTCGCTATGGGATCTGCATTTTTTCTTGCAACAGCTGATTTAGGAACTCGAGAGGCCATTGCAGAGCGTGCCGCAGAAGATTTGCGTTATTCACTATCACAAGTTGTTCCATCTGTGCACCACGATAATAACCTTGCAAATGATATGGCAGAGCTGCAAGATTCTGTTGAAGGTCTAATTTCATTTTATCGTGCTCGAATGAATAACAATGTAGCAGCCATTGCTTTTGAAATGATTAGTCAGGGTTACTCAGGTAGCATTAAAGTTTTATTGGGTATTAACACCGAAGGTCAACTCTTAGGTGTTCGTGTGCTTGCACACACAGAAACACCCGGACTTGGTGATAAAATCGAGCAGCAGAAATCTGATTGGATCCTTGGTTTTGACGGTCTTTCGCTCGATAATCCAAAAGTTTCTATGTGGAAGGTAAAAAAGGATGGAGGTCATTTCGATCAATTTTCAGGCGCAACGATTACACCTCGTGCTGTCATTGTAGCAATCCGTCGTGGTCTTGAACTATTCCAAAGAAATCGTAATCAATTTCTGGACATTACCCAAAAGTCTGACAAGGAAATTAGCTAATGACCAAAGAGTATCAAGCTATTACTCAAAATGGCTTATGGACTAATAATATTGTGTTTGCACAATTGTTAGCGCTGTGTCCACTTTTAGCTGTCACTGGAACAGCAACTAACGGCCTTGGTATGGGACTTGCCTCAACCGCCGTACTTGTTATGGCCGGCCTATCGGTTTCTCTTCTCAGGAATGTTATCACCCCAGAAATTCGCATTCCGGCTTTCGTATTAATTATTGCCACTATTGTTACAATAGTTGATATGACTATGAACGCATACCTCCACGATCTTCATAAAGTCTTGGGTCTATTTATTCCTTTAATTGTAACAAACTGCGCTATTCTTGGACGTGCAGAATCTTTTGCATCTCGCAAGTCCCCCTTAAAAGCTACTTTTGACGGTTTTGTGATGGGAGTAGGTTTTACGGCTGCGTTAGTCGTACTAGGAGCAGTTCGCGAGGTGCTTGGAGCAGGTACACTTTTTGCCAATGCACCTTTGCTATTAGGTCAAGGATTATCATTTTTGGAATTAACAGTCATTCCCAATTATGGAGGCTTCCTAATACTTTTGCTACCACCTGGTGGCTTTATAGTTTTAGGATTTCTTCTTGCGCTAAAGGCTCTTATTGATAGCAAGACCGTAAAGCCTCAGGAAACAAATGAAGACAAGGATGAGTATACTGAACAGGTGTTTACTGCCAGTATTAAACCGAGTAGTGTCCATAAATCTAGAGAACAAAAGGTAATTTAATTATGAACGTAGGAGTAGCTTTCGCTAAGCCAGAAACACAGGTCTGGATGAATATAGAAGTTCCTGACGGCAGTACAGTACTTGAAGTTATTGAGCATTCTGGAATTTTAAAAAAGTTTCCAGAGATTGATTTAGAAATCCACAAGGTCGGTATTTTTGGACAAATTACAAAACTCGACAAGGTCGTTACAGATGGAAATAGAGTGGAAATCTATAGACCAATTACTGCTGATCTCGAACTTCTGGAACAGCAGAGTAAATCTGACGAGTAGGATAAATTACATATACTAACGTTAATATTAAACACTATTTTAAAACGCTTAAATCTTATTATCTAATTTTAATAAGATTTATTAAAGTACAACTTTTCCATAAAAGAACGTTAAAGTTTTTATGTTTCACTAGTTATATTTTGAATGTTAGGAGATAAACAAACTTCGTCTTAAGTATTTTGTAAGCTCTTTTCTTAAATATTAGGTTTATTAACGTTGATCATAAAAAATTATGGTTATTATTTTTAAAATATAATAACCATAATTACTTAAATTCTAATGTATTCACAGTGATTTTGATATCATCAATATAGTGATGAAACACTATTATTTATATAAAATCATCGAATTTAATTCGATATCATAGATCGTAATTACAAGTTTTATTTTAAATAGTCTAGCTTTATTCTATATATAAGTTGTGAGTCGTAAGTGTCTAACAGATAAAGTTCTCAGTACAATTACTGTTATAATGCATGCAAAAATCCGAATTTATCTAAAGCTTATTTGACTTCCATAAGAAGTCTAAAAACTAGATTCTATAAGGAAAATTAGGAAATTAATTTTTCTACTATAGTTTCAAAGTGACTAAACATAACATCTTAATTAAACTCAAAAATCTTAATTTGTATTAATACCGTATTTAATCTTATGTATCCTTTACTCTAAGAGTATTAAGCTGACTGTTTTAATTTAAGAGTTATTGTACATGAAAAAAGTAAACATCTTATATCTTTTAAATCAATAATTCGAAGATGTTTTTAAATATAAAATGGTGTCTAATCTATAATCCACTTGTTAGTAATCTAACACGTATCTATACCCTATAAATCAGCAGTGGAACCTAAGTATTAGAACAAAAAAAAGTATAAACCAAAATATTAAAAATTAATTTTAATGTTTGTATTTGGGTTTTCCGATACTTTATCTAAAGAAGTATTTCTAGAGATACATTTTTATATAATCAGTATATTTATAGTTAAAAAAATAATCAATGGTAATATTAGTAATGATTTTAATATGCCTAATAAATCCTGTAATACAGATATAAAATGATGTGTATTTAAAATAAAGATGCATTTCTGAATAATATCTGTACAGAAAACATTATTCTGAATAGCCATGATTAAAGAGCTTGTTGCCTAATTTTTAACTTAACAAAACTTTTAGGAACAAACTTAATAATAATGACTAAAATAGTTTTTATTATAGAACTAATACAGAATCACTGGCGCGAGTGACGGGACTCGAACCCGCGACCTCCGGCGTGACAGGCCGGCGCTCTAACCAACTGAGCTACACCCGCTTTATAAGAATATTAAAAAAATAATGCTAATATTATATTAGACAACAGAAGAAAAGTAAACCTAAATTAAAATCAAACAACAAAAATTATAAGATGGTGGGCGGTGACGGTCTCGAACCGCCGACCCTCTCGGTGTAAACGAGATGCTCTACCAACTGAGCTAACCGCCCCACTAAATGTAGTTTAAAATATCCAGATATAAAAATTAAGCTAATTAATGATGAAAAGCAAGGACTTAATTTAAATTTAGTTAAAATCATTGCCTAAATTACTTTTTATCTTTATCTGGATTCAGTTCATCTTTAAGTTGTTTTGAGGCTATAAACTTAAGGACTTTAGAAGCAGGAATTTTGATCTTCTCGCCAGACATTGGGTTTCTACCTTCACGAGCAGCACGATCTGCTACTTTAAATTTACCAAGGGGTGCAAAATTAACTTCTAAACCTTTTTTTAGACACTCTGAAACATAACTTGTTAAAGCCTCAAAGGCAATACCAGCTTTTTCCTTAGTGATTTCTGCATGATCGGCCATAGCATCGATTATTTCTTTCTTACTCATTGTGATTTCCTAAGTTATATTCTCACTTATCCTCACTTGAAACGTATTTAGAGTTCCGAACATGCTTGTTATTATGTATCAAAAAATTCTGCTTCATTTCAAGCGTAATATTCTAAACTCCTAGGGCTAAATAAAGTAAAAAGTTATATAATTTCATTACTCTCAAAAAAGTTCAAACGAAGGCAAAATATTATAAACGACGGCAATCTGTAATTGCCGCCGAAAGTAGAGTTAATTAACTATTAGTGAGTTGTAAAAATTCTTGATGAGGCACCTTTATTCCCAGAAGAAACATCGCCAGAAGCACCCTCATCGCTCCATGTAATTGCTTCTGTCTTACGAACTAGTGCTAATTCCAACACTTCATCCATGCGGGAAACAGGTATTATTTCTAGACCTGCCTTGACTTCATCTGAAATTTCAACCAAGTCTTTGGCATTTTGCTCAGGAATAATCACACGCTTAATGCCTGCACGCAAAGCTGCTAACAACTTTTCTTTCAATCCACCAATAGGTAGCACCCGACCACGCAGTGTAATCTCGCCCGTCATAGCAATTTCTTTACGCACCTCTATGCCTGTAAGAACTGAGACTATTGCTGTAACCATTGCAACACCAGCAGAAGGACCGTCTTTTGGTGTTGCACCCTCTGGAACATGAACATGAATATCACATTTCTCAAATAATGGTGGTGCAATACCAAAATCTATTGAACGAGAGCGGACGTAAGCACTGGCAGCCTGAATAGACTCTTTCATAACATCACGTAAATTGCCAGTTACCGTCATTTTGCCCTTTCCAGGCATCATGACACCTTCTATGGTTAATATCTCTCCACCAACCTCTGTCCAGGCTAATCCAGTAACAACGCCAACTAAATCCTCAAGTTCAGTTTCTCCAAAGCGATACTTAGGCACGCTGAGGAAATGCTCTACATTATTCTCTGACACTACTATATTGGTAGCTTCATTCGATAAGATTTCTTTAACGGCTTTTCTAGCTAAAGTAGCAATCTCTCTTTCCATATTTCGCACACCAGATTCGCGAGTGTAATACCGTATCACCTGTCGCAATCCATCATCTGTAATCTGCCATTCATCTTCTGTTAACCCGTGTGCTTGACGCTGACTGGGTACTAAATGACGTTTAGCAATCTCTATTTTTTCAGCCTCGGTGTAACCAGCAATTCGTATTATTTCCATGCGATCCATGAGAGCTAATGGAATATTCAAGCTGTTTGCAGTAGTAACAAACATGACATTTGAGAGATCATAATCGACTTCAAGATAGTGGTCATTAAAAGTACTATTCTGCTCAGGATCAAGAACTTCTAACAAGGCAGAAGCTGGGTCGCCGCGAAAATCGGATCCCATTTTATCTATCTCATCCAAGAGAAATAGAGGATTAGTTTTCTTTCCTTTACGCATAGACTGTATTACCTTACCAGGCATTGATCCTATGTAAGTCCTACGATGTCCGCGTACCTCTGCTTCATCTCTCACACCACCAAGTGACATACGTACGAATTCACGACCAGTAGCATTAGCAATTGATTTCCCTAAGGACGTCTTACCTACCCCTGGAGGACCAACTAAACACAGGATTGGACCTTTTAACTTATTAGTCCGGTTTTGTACTGCAAGGTACTCAATTATACGCTCTTTAACTTTATCGAGACCGTAGTGCTCTAGATCTAAAACACCTTGCGCTTCAGCAAGATCTTTTTTCACCTCTCCAATGACTCCCCAAGGAATACTTAGAAGCCAGTCAAGGTAGTTACGAACCACAGTAGCTTCGGCTGACATGGGACTCATTTGGCGCAATTTCTTTAGTTCAGCCTGCGCTTTATCTCGAGCCTCTTTCGTAAGCTTAGTTTTTTCAATTTTCTCTTCTAATTCTGAGATATCATCACGCTCATCGTCGTCCCCAAGCTCTTTTTGAATAGCTTTCATTTGTTCATTAAGATAATACTCACGCTGCGTCTTCTCCATTTGACGTTTCACTCGCGATCGTATCTTTTTTTCAACTTGCAGTACAGATATTTCACTTTCCATGAGTGCATAAACTCGTTCAAGCCGCTCTGTTATGGATGTGATCTCAAGTATCTCCTGCTTGTCTGCTATCTTAATAGCAAGGTGAGATACTATTGTATCTGATAATTTGGAATAATCGTCTATTTGGCTTATTGTGCCTAGCACCTCAGGTGATATTTTTTTATTAAGCTTTACGTAGCGCTCGAACTGAGAAATTGCCGAACGCGACAATGCTTCGACCTCTTCATCAACACCAACATCTTCCTCAATTCTTTCTATCACAGCCTCAAAGTGCTCTTCATTGTTAGTATAACTTGTAATACTAGCTCGTGAAACACCTTCAACTAACACTTTAACAGTGCCATCTGGCAATTTAAGAAGCTGCAAAACAGAAGCAAGTGTCCCAATGCTATAAATATCTTCAAGTGATGGCTCATCATCACCAGCATTTTTTTGGGAGACAAGTAATATTTGCTTATCTGAGCGCATGACCTCTTCGAGGGCATTAATTGATTTTTCGCGCCCTACGAATAGCGGAACAATCATATGAGGAAACACGACTATGTCACGAAGTGGCAGGACTGGGAAAAGTTCCACACCGTCGTTGGTTTGTCCCTGTTTTTGAATTTCACTCATTCACTTTCTCGCCGTTAATGACCAGTCAAGCAACGGAGCCACTGATCAATTCTTTGTAAGAATTAGGATTGATATAACAAATTTTTTGAACCAATCCATCTGAACACCCAGACTACCTAATTTGTTACTATAACGTAAAACAGACTATGCTTATGATCTTCTGCATGTGGCATATTAGTTAATAGGATTAGTTACGTAATAAACTAGATAATTACAAGATGTGAAAGCCACAAGTCTCTCGAGTAGATCAAATACAACTTATAACTACAAAATCCTATTAATACACACTTGCAATGACACTATAAGATATTTCAAGCTGATGTTTCCTGACCTTCAACGCGCTCTGTATAAATCTTCAAAGGCCGCGCCCCACCTTCTACGACTTCCGGACCTATGACTACCTCTTCAACACCTTTCAAGCTAGGAAGATCAAACATGGTGTCAAGAAGAATTGTTTCTAAGATAGAACGCAGCCCTCTTGCTCCCGTCTTTCGCTCAATTGCCTTTCGTGCTATAGCCTTCAACGCATCTGGGGTTATAGTAAGTTTAATATTTTCCATCTCGAACAAACGCTGATACTGCTTTATTAATGCATTTTTGGGCTCGCTTAAAATCTGCACGAGAGCTGATTCATCAAGATCTTCTAAGGTGGCAAGCACTGGCATACGACCTATGAATTCCGGAATAAGACCAAAACGCAAGAGATCTTCGGGTTCTACTCCGCGTAAAATATCGCCAGTGCTGCGATCATCTGGGTCCGCGATACTAGCTCCAAAACCAATTGATGTTCCCTTACCACGAGCTGAAATGATTTTATCAAGTCCAGCGAAGGCACCACCACAGACAAAAAGTATATTTGTTGTATCAACCTGAAGAAACTCTTGCTGAGGATGTTTTCTACCCCCCTGGGGCGGGACAGACGCAACAGTACCTTCCATTATTTTAAGTAGGGCTTGTTGAACACCTTCGCCGGAAACATCCCTTGTAATAGATGGGTTGTCAGATTTTCGGCTAATCTTATCGACCTCGTCAATATATACGATACCACGCTGAGCACGCTCAACATTGTAATCAGCGGCCTGAAGTAGCTTTAATATTATGTTCTCTACGTCCTCACCTACATAACCGGCCTCTGTAAGCGTGGTTGCATCTGCCATTGTAAACGGCACATCTAAAATGCGCGCAAGGGTTTGAGCTAAAAGTGTCTTACCGCATCCTGTTGGGCCAATTAACAATATATTTGATTTTGCTAGCTCAACATCATTGTTTTTAACTGCGTGATTTAGACGTTTATAGTGATTGTGTACGGCAACAGAAAGCACCCGCTTAGCATGTTTTTGTCCAATAACATAATTATCTAAGACCTGCTTGATTTCTTCGGGAGTAGGCACACCCTCTCGAGATTTTACCAAGGTGTTGGTATTTTCTTCGCGTATAATGTCCATGCACAATTCGACGCATTCGTCACAGATAAATACCGTAGGTCCAGCAATAAGCTTTCTGACTTCATGCTGACTCTTACCGCAAAATGAGCAATAGAGTGTGTTTTTCTCTTGATTTGGCATGTTATATGACCTTTTCGCTTCCGCGCCGACTCTACGTGAGGGCCGTCCGCTCTCAAAAGTAATGGCCTGTTAGCCAATAGGTGAGCTCACCCATCTAGCTCAGCATATAAACTATACTCAGACATGTATAACTGAAATTAGTCAACCTTCTATTAAGATAGCCCACTCTTTGCAAAAATCGTAGATAAAGTTATTCAACGATGCAAGTCCAGGTCTTTCGAGAGATAATTGACTAATGCCAATTGACAACAATATCGTCAGCACACACAAACCTGCATACAATTCCACAAGAAAGCAAGCCGAAACTTTCAAAGATATTGCAGGTGAGCGAAATTCTATATATTGCCCGTTCCAACTAAGCCTTGCACATCATCACGATTATCTAGAACCTTGTCAATAAGCCCAAAATCGAGCGCTTGTTCTGCAGTCATAAAATGGTCACGATCAAGAGTGCGCTCAACAGTATCATATTCTTGATCTGTGTGTTTAACATATATTTCGTTAAGACGACGTTTCATTTTCAGAATATCCTGAGCATGACGCTCGATATCGGAAGCTTGACCGGAAAAACCGCCCGAGGGTTGATGCACCATAATTCGTGCATTGCGAAGAGCATATCGCATTTTCTTTTCACCTGCGCAAAGCAACAATGACCCCATAGAGGCGGCTTGACCAATACAAAGAGTAGCCACAGAAGGTTTTATAAATTGCATTGTGTCATAAATTGCCATCCCGGCTGTAACTACTCCGCCTGGCGAATTAATATACATAGAAATTTCTTTACTTGGATTTTCCGCTTCACAATACAATAACTGCATGCAAATCGAGGCTGCCATGTGATCTTCAATAGGGCCTGTCACAAAAATAATCCGCTCTTTTAAAAGTCGAGATGGCAGATCATATCCTCGTTCACCCCTTGTAGTCTGTTCAACCACCATAGGCCAAAATGTATTAGTGATCGTGTTTAATGAGTTGTGCATGATAGACCTTTCAAGTTCTATTAATGGCACTTAAACCACACGCCCTGCATGGCAGTGTAAATAAACGTGACTAAGTTACACATCTAAAGTTTAATTAAACTTGGTTACACACATCGAAGCAATCAACAGAGGTTGTTACAGACCAAAATTAATTTCTTAAAAATCATTTGTGCCTACAAAGGTAATTTTATTGTACAAAAGAGCAATAAAACTAAGATGCATTACTGGTTTGATTCCAGCTAATTAATACCGATCTAGCATCAACAGTTAGGCAAACTAAAACGCTATGCATGATTACCATTAAGGATGTAATACCTGGTCAGAAACATCTACTAAATCTTTACTATTTTCTTCTTCAATTTTGTTTAAGAGTTCTTCCTTAGACATTGCATGATCATCTACTCGAATTTTACTAAGCAGAAAGTCAACCACTTTTTCCTCGAAAATCGGAGCCCTAAGCTGATTAATAGCGCCTGGTTGCTTCTCGAAGTAATCGTAAACTTGTTGCTCCTTACCGGGATATGCCCGTGCATGACGTACTATAGCTTCTCTGAGCTCTTCTTGATTAACCTGAATATTATAACTCTCGCCAATTTTACCAAATAAAAGTCCCAACTGAACACGGCGCTCTGCAAGCTTAAAATATTCACCCCGAACTTCGTCCTCTGATTTACCAAGATCACTAAAAGTTTTCTTATCTTTGTCTAAATTATCCGTAACTTCTTTCCAAATCTTTAAAAACTCTAAATCACAAAGTGAACTTGGTAATTGAAAAGAGTGATTTTTTTCTAATAAATCTAAAAGCTGTTGTTTCAATCTTACACGCGCAAGATGCTTGTTTTCGTTTTGAAGCTGAACCTCAATTGCGTTCTTAAGTTCAACTAAATCTTTCAGACCAAGACTTTTGGCTAACTCATCATCAATGTCAGGAACTGAAGGCTCGGACACCTCTTTAATTGCCACTTCAAAAGTGGCTTCTTTTAATCTAAATGCCTCAACCGGATAGTTATCAGGAAAAACTACTCTAAGAGTGCGATTTTGCCCGGCTTTAGCACCCTTGAGACCCTTCTCAAAATCAAGAAGAAAGCTACCCTGGCCGATAATCAAATCAACATCTTCGGCAGACCCACCATCAAATTTCTTACCTTCTACAGTACCACTGAAACTAATTTTTAATTTACTACCCTCTTTTGCAATAAATTCATGATCAGAATGGTAGTTTGTATTGCGTTGGGCAATTTGTTCAAGTTTTTCACCCACATCATTTACATCAAGCTCTATCACAGGACGCTCTACGCGAAACATAGAGAAATCAGCAAGATCAATCGTTGGTATAATTTCATATTTCATTGAATACGAAAGATCTTTAACACCCGACACTACACCGTCTATCTCGGATTGGTCTTCAGAGAGCTTAATCTCTGGCTGCGCGGCAGGTTTCTCCTTGCGTTCTGCAATAATCTTTTTGCTACTCTCTTCTACAATTTCCTGCAAAATCTCAACCATCAAGCGACGACCATACACTTTCTTTAAGTGTACCTTAGGCACTTTACCTTTTCGAAAGCCGCGAATCTGAACTGTTCCGCCTACATCATCTAGACGCTTATTACAACGATCGTTTAATTCCTGCACAGGAACAACTACTTCAATTTGCCGCATCAGCCCATCGGCACGTGTTTGTTTAACCTGCATATATCCTCAACATGGCGCGTCTTTGGTTTGTAGCTTTTGCCAGTAAAACTGTCGGATATTGTTCAGACATGTAAAGGCAAAATAGTATTTTTGGTGCGGGCGGAGGGACTCGAACCCCCACACCTTACGGCACTAGAACCTAAATCTAGCGTGTCTACCAATTTCACCACGCCCGCATGAAATACTAAAACCCTCTAATTCTCTTTACCCGCCGGCAAAAAAGCAACCTTTTATTTTTTAGAGACCTTACAAATCTCTAGAAACATTACTTCGTACGTTTCCGGCAACTGCTAACTGCAATAGAGAGCTTTTGTATACAAACTATTGTGTTCTTGCAATAGGTAGATTAATTCGCGCAGTAATACAAACTTATTAAAGTTTTTATTGATAATTACTAATGCATATCACAATACAAGCTAAAAGCCAAAGTTAAGTACTAAAACTAAACTTGCACCTCACGTTAAGCTTATATATTAGATACGAAATTAATCACTACAAATCTAACTGTATTAAACAGTAATGGTATTATCCAAAAGTATAATTTAATTTAAGTATTAAAAATCTAAATTAAGCATTAGGCTCTTGTTTTACATTAAACCTTAATTCTAAATATTTTACTGACGAGCCATTACAACCTTTATCTACAAATGTCTGAGATTCGTGTAAAGAATGATCGAAAGGTTTTTTAGAGCTGTTCCTTTTATTTGCTTTAAAAAGCAATATTGTCAGCTTAAAGCTGCGAACTTAGCAATCACACCTAACTACAAATAGCTGGTATTAATTTAAACGAGAAATTAAACTTTTTAATTGCCATAGTAACAATAATCAATATTGGTCTAATTGCTACTCAAAAGGACTTTTTCAAAATGTAATTTTAAGATCACTAACATATACTTATTTCCAACGTATTATACAGATAACAATATTTTAAAGTTCTAAATCAAGGATTTTGATGTGTCGTTTGCTCAAAATATCACACAAGCTATTGGCAAAACACCACTAATTAAATTGCATAGAGTTTCTGAAGTAACAGGTTGCACAATTCTTGGTAAAGCGGAATTCTTAAACCCTGGCCAGTCTGTAAAAGATCGAGCTGCACTTTACATTATTAACGATGCTGTGATGTCTGGAAAGCTAAAAAAGGGAGGGACTATTGTAGAAGGTACGGCGGGAAATACCGGCATCGGCCTAGCGGTAGTCAGTGCTGCCCTTGGATATAAATGCGTTGTTGTAATTCCAAATACACAGACACAAGAGAAAAAAGCTACTCTACGCTTACTAGGCGCACAAGTTGTAGAAGTCCCTGCCAAACCCTATAGCGACCCTAATAACTTCGTGAGATATTCGGAACGTTTAGCTTCAGTTTTAGACAACGTATTGCCTAACGGTGCAATTTGGGCGAATCAGTTTGATAACCTTGCGAACAGGCAAGCTCATATTGAAACTACTGCAGCCGAAATATGGGAACAAACCAGTGGTCAAGTTAACGGTTTTTCCTGTGCCGTAGGTTCAGGTGGCACACTAGCCGGAGTTTCTATGGGTCTTAAATCTCTAAATCCTGATATAAAAGTTGCTATTGCCGATCCTCCAGGTGCTGCACTACACAGCTATTATACTACAGGTAAATTAACTACCTACGGCAGCTCGATTGCTGAAGGTATTGGACAAACTAGGATTACAGCAAACCTTAAAGGTGCAGCGATAGATTATGCATATCTCATCCCGGATGCTTTGGCCGTTCAACATACATTTCAACTTCTGGAGGATGAGGGGTTGTGTCTAGGCGTCTCTTCCGGCGTTAACGTTGCAGGCGCGACACATTTAGCTAAGGAACTTGGACCTGGAAATACTATCGTCACAATACTATGTGACTACGGAACCCGATATGAATCGACTCTGTTTCAGTCTGACTTTTTACGTAGCAATGATCTACCCGTTCCTGATTGGCTCGAGCGAAAGACTGAAGAGCTGCCTTCCGTATTTTCTGATGTGGAAAAATAAACATAGATATTTCTTCAATGAGTATTTTGATTCTTTAGTCAAACTCAGTTTTCATCTTCTTTTCCATTTTGAATTCCTCTTGTCTTAGGTTATTTGTTTTAGATGAGTGATATTTTAGAAAAAATCATAGCTTATAAGCGTGATGAAATAGAAGCGTCCAAAGTTCAAGTCACGTTAGCTCAGTTAGAGGATGAAGCACGCGCTCAAACACCTGTGCGCCCTTTTGCTGAAGCGATTAGAGCGCGGCTATTAACTGACAAATTTTCATTAATTGCTGAGATCAAAAAAGCAAGTCCTTCAAAAGGTTTAATTCGTTCAGACTTTGACCCAAAAGCCCTCGCTCGTGCTTACGAGTTAGGAGGTGCATGTTGCCTTTCTGTATTGACAGATAAGCCTTCTTTTCAAGGTGCCCCAGAATTTTTAAAAGTTGCCAAATCGGAAACAAACTTACCAGTACTTCGAAAAGATTTTATGATTGAACCATACCAAGTTCTACAGGCACGAGCATGGGGAGCAGATTGTATTCTAATTATTATGGCTCAGGTTGATAATACGCTAGCATCAGAGCTTGCTTCCGTTGCTCGCGATTGGAATATGGATGCGATTTTGGAGGTACATAGTGAAATAGAATTAGATCGTGCTCTAAACATAAATGCCTCTATGATCGGCATCAATAATCGTAATTTAAGAACATTCGAAACTGATCTTAACACCACAGAGTTACTTGCACCACGTATTAGTAGTGATCGTATAATTATCAGCGAGAGCGGAATTAAAACAAATGCAGATCTAAGACGCCTTGCTAGGCAAGGTGTACACACATTTCTTGTTGGAGAAAGTTTAATGCGCCAACCAAATGTGATAGCTGCAACCAAATCCCTTCTTACTAAGTAAATCCTAATGCAATGTCAAAACTTACCCATCTTAATGATCAAAATGAAATCGAAATGGTCGATATTAGTAATAAAGGACAGACTCAAAGGATGGCTATAGCTGAGGGTTGTATTTGCATGCAATCAGAAACATTGTCCCTTATACGAACTAAGGAAGTACCTAAAGGTGATGTAATTGCTACAGCGCGCATAGCGGGGATAATGGCGGCTAAAAAAACTCACGAACTCATACCACTATGCCATCCCCTACTCCTTTCCCAAATCAATATTAGATTTAATGAACTTAAGACTAGATCAGGTTTACATATAACAAGCACTGTGCGAGTAAACGGCCAAACTGGTGTGGAAATGGAGGCTCTAACTGCTGTCACCGTCACCTGCCTGACACTTTACGATATGCTCAAGGCAGTAGATATTAGCATGGAAATACACGGTATTAAATTATTAGAAAAACTAGGTGGCAATTCTATAACGCAAGCATAACTTGTAATGACCTTTAAACTTGTTTTAAAAGATATGTGGATTTTGGGCTATGATAGATGTTGAGCAAGCTTTAAAACGCATAACTGCGAACGTTAAAACAGTTCAACAAGAGTATATTTCATTACTCAAAGCGGATCGTAGAATTCTAGCTAAACACTTATTTGCACGCATCACCAAACCTCCTTTCGATGTCTCTGCCATGGACGGCTATGCAGTTCGTGCAACTGACATTACTAACCTACCAACCTCAATGAAAGTTATTGGTGAATCTTTAGCTGGACACGCATTCAATGGTAAAATTGGAGTGGGTGAGGCTGTGCGTATTTTTACCGGCGCCCCGATGCCACAAGGCAGCGATAGTGTCATTTTACAAGAGAACACAACTTTAATAGATAAAACGTTGGTATCTATTAAAGATGACCAACCCGAAATAAAATATGTCCGTTCTCAAGGTATGGATTTTAAAAAAGGCGACCGTCTTATCTTAGCCGGACATCGTCTAACACCTTGGTCAATAACACTAGCCGCAGCTATGGGTTACGCTAATATTCCTGTCCGGCGTAAGCCTACTGTTGCTATGCTTGCTAACGGAAATGAATTGATACTACCAGGACAGCCCACTGAAGAAAACAAAATTATCTGCTCCAATCCATTTGGTATTGCTAGTATTATAGAACGCACTGGCGGACAAGCAAAATTTCTTGGTATTGCAGATGACTGCCGATCTCACTTGGCTAAGCTCTGCGCCACGGGTCTGCAATATGATATCTTAGTAACAATTGGTGGAATATCATTTGGCGATTATGACCTTGTAGTAGATGTTTTAAAATCACAAGGAATGTCGTTAGTTTTACGACAAGTTGCAATGCGTCCTGGTAAACCAATGATGTTCGGTACTTTTAAAAACACATACGTTATTGGCCTACCAGGTAATCCGGTCTCGGCACTCATTTGTGCTCGGGTTTTCCTTGTTCCGTTGATCGAAGCTATGCTTGGTCACCAATATCAGGCGGCTAGTCTACAAACAGCTATAACTACTACACCCTTACCAGAAAATGGTCCACTTCAACGTTATATGCGTGCCATTACGAAAGCTAATAGCAGCGGTGAACTTTACGTTACTGTATTCAAATCACAAGATAGCTCTGAGCTTTCTCAATTTGCTTCATCAAATGTTTTAGTTGTAAGAGCACCATACACCCCAGCGCTTGATGCCGGGAAAAGAGTTCGTATTATGCCACTCGATTTTTGATCAAAACTTGCAAGGAGGGACACTTGCTGACACCGAAACAGAAAAAATTACTAGTATTTATAAATATGCGCCTACAAAACTATGGTATTCCACCATCCTTCGATGAAATGAAAGATGCTCTGAATCTAAAATCTAAATCCGGAATTCACCGTCTCATTACATCTCTGCAAGAGCGTGGATATATTCGTCGAATACCACACCGTGCAAGAGCCTTGGAGATCCTAAAACTACCTGAATCTAAATCAGATACTGATGATTTGAATATCCAAGATTCGTTGAATTGCTACAACATAAAAAAAAACAAGTCACACCAACTTTTGCAGTCATTAATGATAGTACAGCTTTAGTACCGGTTATGGGACAAATAGCTGCTGGAGTGCCAATATCAGCGATAGAAAATTACTCACACGATATACCCTGCCCACCCTATCTGCTAGGCAATGGTGAATACTACGCACTTGAAGTCCGTGGTGATTCAATGGTTGACGCTGGCATTCATGATCATGACACCGTAATTATAAAGCGTTGTAACTTTGCAGATAACGGCTCAATCGTAGTTGCTCTCATAGAAGATGAACAAGCTACACTTAAACGTCTACGTAAAAGAGGCAATATAATCGAGCTTGAAGCAGCTAACCCGAAATTTGAAACACAATCATTTGACGCAAATAAAGTTCGTTTACAAGGTTGTGTGGTTGGTCTTATAAGACGTTATTAAGCTTTTGCCTACTGTAGATGATTTCTGATCATATTACATCGAAAAGACTTAATATACTATAATCCATTTCCGTGGTTTAAATAAAAATCGAAATATCTAGTTTACATTAGCTGCACAACATGAATATCTATGCTAGATAATTATTTAGATCATTAAGACTAGTTGCTTATATTGAGAGTACTTTTTAGCATAATGGTATTAGTACTTTTGAAATTAACTTTACAAAATCTAAAATCTATTGCCCTTATTACAAGCTAAATTTAAATTTAATTTAATTACATAATTCAGTTAGTCTGACACTAATTGTTCAAAATAATTTATTAATTTCGCGAAATTATCTATAATGTTAGCCAGCACAATGGATAAGTAGTTATTTAAATCAATTTAAATGGATTAGATGGAAAATTTTTATCGGCAACAATTGTCTCATTAAATTAGTAGTACTTCGCGAACATTTAATCAGTCATTATGCATACTTCATATTTTTAAAAGTTAATGAGAGAGACAGTTGAGCACTTCTATAAATTTTACTAATTAAGCTCTTTAACTAAAATACATTACTAAATTTCAAATCGCGTTAGTATAGATATCCTAGACATTTCTTTGTGTCTTAAAATATTGCTTTAAGATAGTTTTCATAAAAAAATCCTGATGAATATTTAAGATCCAGCCTCATTACAAAACTTCTATTCTAGACTTTAATATTAGATTGTTGTACTGCTTGCATTACATATGCAAATTAGTGTGAACATAAAAATACATTTTAATGTAAGTTTTTTTCAACTATACGATCCTTTTCTACTTACATGCTTGCTGCGAAAAATTATCTTATAATAAAACCTACTGAACTGAATCAGCATGCAAATCTAATCGGGTATAAAGCTAACTCAGTGCTATTCGAGAAGTGCTGTCTAACATCTTAGACCCTCTAGTTTTAATTAATAATAGACATTTGCCTTTGCATTTAATGCAATGGTATAAAAACACTTTGTATTAACATAACAAAATTCACATCTTGGAACCGTGAAGCCTTACTTATCTAGATAAAGCTATTACTATCTTGGAACTTTTAAGACTTTGTAATAATAAGTATCAAATTATTCCGACTGCTACAAACAACTATCTGAGAAACCATTCAAGAAAGTTACTACCTTTCTCATCAGCAATAGCTTGCCATTCAAAAATTACTCGTATTGCAACCCAAAAAACAGACACGAAACAGATTCCGGGTATAGCATTGTAGTTTCTGCTGTTCGATATGAACGCCGTTTGATTACTTTACTTTGAGCTCTACCCACATAACAAAAACGATGGTACGAAACTATCGCGTTCTTAATTATGCTTTTAAAAATTAGGTTATTATTAGTTGTAAAAAATTGAAGATAAAATTAAGTATAAAGATGATTTACGATACACTACTCAAGCAGCTAGTGGGGAGAGACGAACAGGTAGTTATAATTAAAATTTGAAGTGTAAATAGAACAACTAACTAGTTTTCTTAAGCAGGTTTGAACTGCAAACCTACTAGTAAAAAATAGCGTGGCATCAAAACCACTGCATCTACTTTTGGATGGTTGCTTAGGCGTGACAAAAACAAATGAGCGTGGCCGATTCATAACTTTCGAAGGAGGTGAAGGATCTGGTAAATCAACTCAGGCTTTTTTACTTTCTCAAAAATTACTAAGGATTGGTAAGCGCGTAAAACTTACAAGAGAGCCCGGCGGCACAAAATTTGCTGAATGTGTCCGCCAGTTCGTTCTAAATTCAGACACACCGGAACATAGCCCGCTTTCCGAAGCACTATTATTTTTTTCAGCGCGCGCAGATCACCTTGAAACCTTGATCCGGCCTTCACTTAATAATGGTACTTGGATTGTGTGTGATCGCTTTACAGATTCTACACGCGCTTATCAGGGTGCAGCTAATGGACTTGCAACTGAGACTATTGCAAAACTTGAAAGTATTGTTGTCGCAGCCACTATGCCAGATCTAACTATCATCCTTGATTTACCTACGGATTTAGCACTTACTCGAGTAGCAAAACGTGGTTTGTCAAGTAAAGAAAATAATGTTGAACTTTTAGATCGTTACGAAAGCCGTCATAGGTGTTTTCACGAACAATTGCGTCAAGACTTTCTCAATATTACAATGGAAGCCCCTGATCGATGTGTAGTGATTGATGCCTCACTGAATGATCCTGAGATCATATCACAAACTGTGTGGCATACTGTTAAGACGAAGCTATTGTTTTAAATTAAGTGCTAGGAAAAAAGTGATGGCACATTGCACTGAAGATGCTAATGTTGAGATTTTTCCTGAAATTGATTGCCTTAGAGGCTATCCCCATCCTAGGCACACGAACACTTTATGTGGACATATTACAGCTCGCGCAGAGCTTGCTGAAGCGATCAAAAATGGTGATATGCATCATGCTTGGCTGTTCACCGGTAGAGAGGGAATAGGCAAAGCAACACTTGCTTACAAAGCTGCAATCTTCGCTTTTGCAAAAGCCAGTGAACGCTTGCAGGATCTTAATGTTTCCCATGGAATTCCAGCATTATGTCAAGTTCAGAGATTATCTCACCCTGGATTGTTTGTCATTCGTCGAAATTTCGATTTTAAAAAAAAGCGTTTTCCTACTGTCATTAGTATTGATGAAGTGCGTAAATTGCGCGATTTTCTTAGTCACAGTTATACTGAAGGACATTGGCGCATTGTCATAATCGACAGTGCGGATGAATTGAATGTAAGTGCGGCCAACGCTTTACTCAAATTGTTAGAAGAGCCTCCTATACAAACTGTTTTCTTTTTAATTTCCACAAACGCTACCAGACTACTGCCGACAATCCGATCAAGATGTAGACTTTTATCGCTCAAACCACTAAACGATGAACAGCTCATTACTGCATCACAATCTGCTTTTGCGCATATGCGAAGAGATGAGACTAATATAGCTTCTATTAGCAAAAAAATTTTAGAAATGGCAGGTGGAAGTCCACGACGTCTCCTAGACATAATTTCTAAAAATGGAAATGAAATTGCTAATTCAGTCGAACATATTTATAGATCACCTAGTAATTTAAGTTTCGAATTTAAACATACATTGGCGGATCGACTCGCAAGCAATCAGACACTACAAGATTACGAGTTGTTTCTGGCTCTTTTTTTTGAGAAATTAGCACACTCGATAAAAGAAGCAGCTTTTAATCAGGAAACAAGTTCAAATCATTCCTTAGAAATTAAATCTCATAATTTAGAAAGCTGGGCTGAGCTTTGGGAGACATTTCAACACGAAGCGCGTGAGGTGAAAAACCTTAACTTAGATCGTGGTGCTTTTATACTAGATATACTTGCGCGTCTTGAATATGCCATTCAAACTTAAATAACTAACTACGCGTAATTATATCTATATACTTTTAAAGCAGTTGCAACGTCAAAGTTGGAATAAATATGACTTCAAGAATGACCAATGGTCTAGACTTCTATATAACAACGGCAATCTCTTATCCTAATGGTGAGCCGCACATAGGACACGCTTACGAAGCAATAGCTGCAGATACGCTAGCACGTTTCGAGCGTTACAATGGAAAAAACGTTTATTTTTTAACTGGGACAGATGAGCATGGTTTAAAAATGCAACAAACTGCAGCAAAAAACAGTTTGTCTCCTCATGAACTTGCCGAAAAAAACTCAGGTTTTTTTAAAAAAATGGTGAATTTATTAAATTTATCCCATGATGATTTTATTCGGACATCAGAACAGAGACATTATCGCTCTGCAAAAGAAATATGGAAACGTATGTCGGCCAATGGTGATATTTACACAGGCAAATATTCCGGTTGGTATTCAGTGAGCGATGAGGCATTTTACAGTGAAAAGGAGACAACAATTTGTAATAATGGAGTAAGGTACGGACCACAAAAAACGGTAGTTGAATGGCAGGAGGAGGATACTTACTTCTTCAGATTGTCATCTTACGAACAGGCACTTCTCACGCATTATAATAATAATCCAGATTTCATTCTTCCTCTTGAGCGCAGAAATGAAGTGATAAATTTCGTAAAAGGCGGTTTGCAGGATTTATCAATATCTCGCAGCACTCTTAATTGGGGTATACCAGTTCCGAATTCACACAATCATATCATGTATGTATGGATAGATGCTTTAACCAGTTATCTTACAGGTTTGGGATTTCCAGACGAGGGTGCTAAAAATTGGAAATTATGGCCGGCTAGCTTACATGTAATAGGGAAAGATATCGTTCGATTTCATGCCGTATATTGGCCAGCCATTCTTATGTCTGCAGGCCTACCTCTTCCTAAACGAATTTTTGCCCACGGTTTCATGCTTAATAAGGGGGAAAAAATGTCCAAGTCTATAGGTAATACTATTAACCCGTTTAATTTGGTAAGTGAATTCGGTGTTGATCAGATCCGTTATTATTTTTTACGAGAAGTAACTTTCGGTCAGGATGGTAATTATTCACCAGAGTTGATTGAAAATCGAATTAATGCCGACCTTTCTAACGATATAGGTAATTTAGCTCAGCGATCCCTTTCGATGATTGCGAAAAATTGTGCAGCTGTCATACCTGAACCAGCCAATCTAAGCCCTAAAGATCAAGCTATATTAGCTGCAGCAGACGGTATTTATCAAAAAGCGTATGAAGCTATGGATCGACAGGCAATTAAAAAATACCTTGATGTTGTTTGGGAGGTTGTAGCTAAAGCAAATCGTTATTTTGCAGGGGAAGAGCCATGGGTTAAATCTAAAACAGATCCTGCAAGAATGAATACCATCCTTTACGTAACGGCTGAAGTAGTCCGGCAAATTGCTATTCTAGCTCAACCAGCAGTTCCATCGGGAGCAGCGAAATTACTTGATTTACTTTCCATACCGCAAGAACAGCGTATGTTTTCAGCACTAGGACCTAAAGGGCGATTAAAGCCTGGAACAGTACTCCCTAAGCCGCAAGGTATATTTCCGCGTTACGTATCCTCTATAAAAAAAAAGACTAAATAATTATGCTAATCGATCATCATTGCCACCTTGATTTTCCACAATTTTCAGGTCAACGTGACGAAATTATTGCTCGTGCAGAAGCTTCAGGCGTTCAGGTTTTGGTTACGATTTCGACTAAGATCAGAAGTATTAACACCATTTTAGAGATTGCAGAAGCCTACGAGAACGTATTTTGTTCTGTTGGAACACATCCTCATTACGCGGATGATGAGCTGGAAATTCAAACTTCTGAAATCTTAGCGCTAAGCCAACACCCAAAAGTTGTTGCAATTGGTGAATCGGGATTAGATTTTTTCTATAAAAAAAGTTCTTATGAAAACCAAGAAATAAGTTTTCGTCGACATATTTCTGTTGCTCGCAAAACTGGATTGCCAATTGAAATTCATGTTCGTAACGCGGATGATCATGCGGCCTGTATTTTGAGAGAAGAGTATGCTAAGGGGCCATTCAAAGCTATTTTACACTGTTTTACTGGAAGTCAAGAACTAGCTAAGTGTGCCATTGACCTTGGTTTGTGCATCTCATTTTCGGGTATCATAACATTTAAAAATTCTACCGAACTTAAAATAATAGCAGCAAAGGTTCCACTCAATCAATTACTTGTTGAAACAGATTCTCCTTATCTAGCTCCAGTTCCACATCGTGGTAAGGTTAATGAGCCATCGTTCGTTCGACATACAGCTCAAATACTTGCTGAGGTCAAGGGAGTTTCTTTTGATGAACTCGCTAATGCAACAACAGATAATTTTTATCGTCTATTTAAAAAAGTTCAACGCTAGCTTGCAACTAAGGTTACAATAGTATGACTCTACGATGTACCGTCCTAGGTTGCGGCGCTTCAGGCGGGGTTCCCCGCATTGGTAATGATTGGGGGGCATGCGATATGCATAATCCCAAAAATCGTCGTCAGAGGTGTGCAGTTTTTATAGAAAAATTTGATCCAGCTGGACGCACTACATCCATTCTAATTGACGCTGGTCCAGATATTCGTGCTCAGATGCTTATGGCAAATATTAATAAAGTGGATGCTGTGCTGTTTACACATGATCATGCTGATCACACACACGGAATCGATGATCTGCGCTTTCTATCCTATCGTATGAGAACTGTGATACAAATGTGGGCTGACAAGTCAACTTGTGACAGTTTGCAAAAGCGTTTTGGATACTGCTTTTTTGACAATAATATTAAAGAGTATCCACCTATTTTAGAAGCCAACACGATCTACCCACCGGAACCATTTATTGTTACAGGCGATGCAGGTACCATACAAGTTACACCTCTTCCCCAACGACATGGAAAGATTGAATCACTTGCATTTCGAATAGGTAACCTTGCTTATTCGCCAGATGTTAGCGGCTTCTATGATGGTGTTGAAAAGGTGCTGTCAGGACTTGATATTTGGATTGTAGACGCATTGCGATATCAAAAGCACCCTAATCATTTCAACGTCGAGCAAGCTCTCATTTGGATTAAAAAATTGAAGCCAAGACATTCTATTTTGACCCATCTCAACGTTGAACTTGATTATGATATCTTAAGCCGAGAACTACCTTGCAATGTTGAACCTGCATATGATGGCTTAGTCATATCTTCATCATAACTCTCCTTAGCTGAAAAAATGGAGGTACTTTAATATATCTTATATTTGTAACACCTGAGTTGTATATAACATATTTATCCAGCCTAACTTTAAAAAAAATTTAGTTGTGAAATTTATCATATTGGTAGACATTTTAATTTGAAATCTACACAATTAAATATTTTATGATGGATGTGATATTAATAATACTTTAATGAACCAGTTAAAGTTAGAGCTTTCAAATGAGCTAGCAAAAATAAGCAATTCACTTTTATTAGGGTCCTACAAAGAATGATATAATATAACATTTTAGCATTAAATTATAGAAACTTTAAACAGTATTCTTTGATAATTTTCTTTAATTTTGAATATAGGGAATATTTGATTTAATTGGCTATTGCATTTTATAATACTTAAAGTTGTTTAGTCTTCTTCTTAAGATGAAATCGTGAGGTCATACATTAAAAGTTTGAATATTGAGCGCTGGATTTACCCAAACTCTAGTGGTTTATACTGTAGTGCCGGCAATTTCTATATAGATCCGCATCGTCCCGTTGCGCATTGTGTTGTAACCCATGGACATGCAGATCATGCCCGAACTGGCCATGGGCATGTGATTGCAACACCTGAGACAGTTAGAATTATGAAGATTCGTATGGGAAAAAATTCAGCTGAATGCTTTACACAGTTAGAATATGGTGAACGATATCAAATCGGCGGTACTGAAATTCAACTTGTACCATCCGGACATATTTTGGGTAGTGCTCAAGTAGTAATCGACCATCAAGGACAGCGTGTAGTTGTTTCAGGTGATTACAAACGAACCTATGATCCTACATGTCTCCCTTTTAAACTAGTGTGTTGCGATGTATTTGTGACTGAAGCCACATTCGGACTTCCAGTATTCCGTCATGAGCCAGCCGAAAAAGAAATTGCACGGCTTCTGAATTCTATGCTTGAAGAACCTGATCGAACTTACCTTATTGGCGTATACGGTCTTGGTAAATGTCAACGTGTCATAACGCTTCTTAGGCAAGCTGGGTACGAACGTCCAGTATGGTTACATAGTGCTCTAAAGGCAATGTGCGATCTCTATACCGAATTTAATATTAATCTTGGCCAGTATTATCTCGCTTCAAATGCTGAGGGGAAGCTAGAAGGAGAACTTATACTATGCCCACCATCAGCTTTAAATAGTCGCTGGTCTCGGCGCTTCAATAATCCAGTTATTGGTCTTGCATCTGGATGGATGCGCGTGCGCGGTCGAGCTCGTCAGCGAGGGGTTGAATTGCCGCTTGTTATTTCAGACCATGCTGATTGGTATGAGTTAATCCAAACAATCCGTGAGACTTGTGCAAACAATGTATGGGTAACGCATGGTCGTGAGGAAGCTCTCATAAGACAATTAAAATTAATGGGTATTAACGGACGTGCTCTACACATTATCGGTCGCGAGGAAGGAAACGAGTAATCGGAGAAATATAATAGTGTTAATTAGAATTAAATTCTTCTAACAGTATTAAAATATTGGGGAATCAAAAACTTTTCAAAACCAAAATCTCTTAAGATTAATACACTACTGTTTTGGTTTATTAGTACATTCCAAATTTTTGATTTCTAGGCTGGGTTAATATTCCAAAAATCAGTTTGCCAGTTATAAATTTATTTTATGATTACGCTTGTAATAATCAAGTCGGCATCAAGATAGATTTAGTTTAAATACTTTCTAAATTTTAGAAATAAAGTTAGTTTTAATAACTATAGGATTTTATAGTAAATAAACAAGTAATATCTATCTTTAACGACATTGACAGTTGCAATTTATGAAAGTCTGAATTCTTAAAAGATGACTTTGTTAAATTTACCTATAAAAATTATTTTTCGTGAAAAAAACAATAAACTTTTTTTGCCATGTCAGAAGATATACCTGGCACTTCAATTAGATCTACCACCGCTGCTCGAGATACAGCTTTGGCAGAACCAAAATGTTTGAGTAGCGCTCGCCGACGTGTTGGCCCGATACCGGGTATTTCGTCAAGTGGATTGGCTGATATTTTCTTGGCACGCTTAGCTCTATGAGCACCAATAGCAAAGCGGTGCGCCTCATCACGTAGACGTTGAATGAAATATAGAATTGGGTCGCGTGATTCTAGCATAATCGGTCGTGCACGGCCTGGAAGATGAAAATGTTCACGACCAGCATCGCGATCTGGCCCCTTAGCAACACCAATTATAGTGACGTTTTGAATTCCAAGGTCATTTGCAACTTCCCTGGCTATTCCTAATTGGCCAAGACCACCATCCACTAAAACAAGATCCGGCCAGTCGGGAAAGGTATAATCTTCTTTAGAAGACACACTCAAATTCCAAGAATTCTCGACGCAACCTTGTATTATATCATTGCTCTCCGCTATTAATCTTTTGAACCGCCGTGTTAGAACTTCACGCATCATAGCATAATCATCACCAGCATTGATATCCGTAGATTTAATATTAAATCTACGATACGCACTCTTAACAAAACCTTCCTGACCGGCTACTATCATTGCACCAACCGCATTATCTCCTTGTATATGACTGTTATCGTAAACCTCTATTCTCTTTGGTACACTAACTAGTTCGAAGCGTTCTGCGATACCTTTGAACAGTAAGCGCTGAGAAGAGGTTTCAGCCATCTTGCGACCTAGTGCTTCCTTTGCGTTACGTATAGCATGGACGATTAGATCCCTCTTAGCTCCACGTTTTGGCAAGGTAATTGTAATTTTTCTAAGTGCCTTGGTACTTAGAGCTTCAGCAAGCAACTCTCGACTTGATAAATCGTGTGACAGCAAGATTTCACGCGGTACTGGCTTATCATCATAGAATTGAGCAATAAAACTCTCTAGTACATCTTCCACGGAAAAACTGAGGTCTGCTTTTGGATAATAAGCTCGATTGCCCCAATTCTGTCCTGCGCGAAAAAAAAACACTTGGATACATGTATGCCCACCAGTTTGATAGGCAGCGAAAATATCTGCTTCTTCAACAGTTTGGGCATTAATTATTTGATTAGATGTTACATGAGCTAAAGCCCAAAGGCGATTACGATACTTGGCGGCTTGTTCGTATTCAAGTTGTTCTGCTGCTTCCTCCATCATTTGTTGGTACATATTACGGACGTTTTGACTTTCACCTTTAAGAAAGCGCACTGCCTCGTCAACGTATGTCGCATATTCTTGATTGCTAACCTCACCTGTACACGGCCCAGCGCAACGCTTTATCTGATAGAGTAGACATGGTCGCGTGCGACTATCGTAGATATTATCTGCACACGTGCGCAAAAGAAAAGCACGCTGTAACATATTAATGGTTCGATCAACTGCACCAGCAGATGCAAAAGGGCCGAAATAATTATCTTTTCCAATACGTGCACCACGATGCTTCATTATTCGCGGTGCTGCATAACCTCGAGCAATTCGTATATATGGAAAAGACTTATCATCACGCAAAAGTACATTAAACCGAGGCCGAAAGCGTTTAATTAAGTTAGCTTCTAAAAGCAGGGCTTCTGCTTCAGTAGCAACAGTAACGAATTCCATAGAAGCCGTAGCAGAAATCATACGTGCGATACGATTCGTATGACCACCAAGTCGCACATAACTAGAGACTCGTGCTTTAAGAGAGCGAGCTTTACCCACGTAAATCACTTCACTGGAAGTGTTAAGCATACGATAAACACCAGGAGACGAAGATAATGTCTTAAGATATCTAGATATCACCTGTGGGCCAGTCACTGTAACTGATTTATGAATATCATTCATTGATTGACTCAACCTCGTACGAGAACGCTGTTACGTATTTTAAGCAACTACATTTATAGAACTTTCAAGGATAGACATGAAATTTTCTGATGATGCTTACAACTTTATTTTTGTTGCACTAGGATAACCAGGATACACGCGAGACTTATTCACCCTCTTTTATAATAACCTTAAGCTTAGTTCACAGCTTTATAGTTATATTTTATAAGTAATGTTCCTGAGATTCAGCTAATACCTAAGAAGTTGTTGAACACGAAAATACCACATGATGCAGTATGTGAATCTGACATCCTCAGATCTACTTTTGTGCAGTTTAGGAAAATCTTAGATGTAAATTATGAACACAATGTTACCTATAAATAGTAGAGGTTAGACTGATCTTTAGATCAGATTAATAAATTCTAATCAAAGCCACCAACCTTAAATTCGAAGGTGATAGCATGTGCTAACTTTGTAAGTTGTATGTAAAATACATATTTGTCGTAAAAATTAGGTAATACTTTCACAATTTTTGACTTAATCGTAAATCTCATAAATACTATCAATAGCTTGTTTATTTAATAAACTCAGTTATAGATAATTAGTTACTAGCGTTATACTTCCGTTAAGCAATGTCACCAGAAAGTCACCCAACTACTTTTCTCTCATTAATTATGTACTACGATTTACTTGCATTCCAGATCCACCTATAAAGCAAATAACCTTTATTTTTCAGTTCTTAATTAAGAAAAGTCACCTAACATTTTATTTATACTACGAGATAAAAATGTTCTTAGATACTAAGATTATTTTTTGTATAAACTAAGCAGAAATTTCCTACGAGTGTGTTACTTTGAGTGTTTATGAAGTTCTGTTAGAATTGCAATATCTAGGATACCTCTAAAACTTTGGCTACAAAAACACTAATCTGAAGATTAATTTCTAAACATCATATATCGTTAACCTACACATGTGCGGGCCTATGTGTCTCTTCATGTTAGTATATCAATACAACTAAGGTTATAAATTTTAAAGTGTATAAGTTTTGTAAAAAAGTTGAAAACATATTGGCCCTAATAAACTAATCTGAAAAGCCTAAAAAAGCGTAATACTGCTCAAGATGGCCAAAACTATGATTTATAATTCCGAGACCCAAACGCAATCTGGAAGATATTAGGAAGCTAATAATTTCACACTATAGGCATAATTCGCAAGTTATCCTATTCAAATTGATATCAGTATAACTGGCTAACCGAAATGTACTTTTTACATGTCGAAAGATGCAAATGCACATAAATTTTCAATGAATACAACGTATTAGCTTAAGTATCCGCGGTAAAACTCTAAAAACTTCAATTGCGGCTGTTCTAGACATGAAATATTGACGCAACGTACAATATAGTCACACTAAGTTTAGTAAATATCGCAATTTTTAACTGGTAACAATAAGAATGAAAGTAATAAAAAGAGCTGTGCTTAACTTAACAGTTAAACTGTTACACCAAGATCCTAAGATTATGTAAATACGATTCAGGATAATATTACTGTAATGACAAGTCTGGTTAAGACTATGGTTTAAGTATTAGGTAGTTCTAGTACGCCCTATTAAGAGTTAGAGTTTTGCCTTAATGATAGTAGAGGATAGATTATTGTTTTCGCATTGGCTGGAAGGAGTATAAGTGTATCTGTTTAAATTTTTTTACCAATGGCGATGCGGAACAATCTTAGTTAACGCTTTCTAATAAAGTCATTAATCAATGGCTAATAGATGAATTCAAAATCGACACTCACACTTCTTGTAAAATGATGCATAACCAGATTAATACGACTTCAATTTCATATGAATGATGAAATAAATGCAATTAATGTAAATCTAAGAATATAGATTTTCTGCACTAAAATAACCAAAATTGGATGCTATTATAATATTGCTAATTAAAGTTTTTTACCATATCTCGAATAACATTTTAGAAACATGCAATATGGTTACAAATAAAATATGCAATATATCGCCAAAATCAAATAAAATTGACTTTCCTTATAGCACTCTTAAATAATAGCTATGTCCTCCACATTTTGTTTGAACATCGATCTTGGATTGATTCTCTCTTTTTCGGAGAAATAGTTCTTTTCAGAATTTAAATCACAGATGCTAAAGTTATAATCAATTTATACGAATGTCTATGTTAGTGTTTGTAATTACTTACTTCAGTCCGTCAATAAAATACTTGGCATGATCACATGTTTAAAGCAGGCTCGTTTAGATATATATTACATACTTCTCATTACATTAAAGCGGTTATAGCTTTTAATCATACTAGTATAAATTTCAAAAAACACTAAAACTTAAATTAACTGAAAATTACCAGAAACTTTGGTGGCGTAAAAAATTGTCGTGTAGTATATCGAGCTATATATAGGTTAAAGCTGAACTCTATAGAATTTAAAAAAGTCATCTGTATAAAGTCTAGACATTAGAGTACAATTGGAGATTTAGTCCTATGGCAAATAAAAAAGATGGCTCAGGTAAAGATAACCAAAAGAAAGGCTGGAAACCTACTACATCCGGAGTTTCACCAAAAAAACCAAATCCGATTATTGAACTTCAGGCAAACAACGTACCCGACTATGATATTGAAGACATAGCGGAAAATCTTAAGCACACTGAAGTTCTCAGTATTCCTGATAAAGGTAAGTCAACTGCTTCAAATGAAACTTATACCACAAGCAAAGAGACCGCCGATAAAAAAACTAAAGATGAGAGCTCTCAGTCAACGATAGTAAACTCCAGTTCAAATATTGAGTATTCAAAAAAGAAAATTAAAAAGCCTACTTCTTCCAATACTTCTCATGTAACAACTAGACACTTTATTGGGACACGTATTTTAAGTCTTATCTCCTATCTCTTTGCAAGCATTGTAGGTGGCGCAATAGTATTATTTGGCGCTCGTCCCTTAGATGAAGAATTAAAACTTAACATCATTCCACCAGCTAAAATTCCGATCGAATTAGAAAAACGCCTTACGGTGCTTGAAAACCGCCCACTTATCAGGCCGGAAGATGTAACTCCAGTTGACACAGCTGAGAATTTAAGCGCTCGAATAAATGATCTTAAAAAACAGCTTGCAACCCACAGCGCGTTACGTGAAAAAGTTGATTTGCTTGCTGAAAAAGTCATTATAGCTACACAGAAAAAAAGTAGTTCTGTGTCTGTTGAGCAATTAGATGGTATTGCTGAGCGCATAGTAAAGCTTGAGATGATTATAAAAAATCTAGTTGATGCAACAGGTCCTGACGGCCAACCAACTACGCTGGCTGGCTTAACCTCTTTGAGCGATAAATTAAGTGATTTAGAATCTGGCTTGCGCATTGAAATTAATGAGTTACGTCACAGCATTACGAGGGATTCAGAAGCCCAATTCTCTGAAATTAAGTCGGCATCTGAAACTATTCAATCTGTTAGACAACGAATTGACAAAGAGTTATCACAGTTACGTAACACTACAGCTCAATTAGAACTTCGAGCAGAGACATTAAAGTTGGCTCAAAAGAACATGGCTGGAACAGTGCATGCAATGGGAAAAGAAGTTGCAGAAGTTAGTATAGACTACAACAATTTTAAAACTAACATTAATGAACGGCTTACTGTTGTCGCAAGACCTAGTGATGTAATGGGGGCGATTGCACCATTATTGAACCGGTTAACAAGACTGGACAATCAGCTTTCACAAATTATTTCCCGTGAAAATGATAGCAAGGCCAATGTGCAGCGTGTAGTGATGGCACTACAGCTTGGTAATCTTAAGCGGGCTATTGATCGGGGCGGTGCGTTCAGTACCGAATTACAAGAAGTCAACAAAATAGTTGAAGGAACTGTAGACTTATCGCCACTTAAGAAATTCCAAACATACGGAGTGCCAACGATTAAGGCACTGCAACTTGAATTCTCAAAACTTGCATACACAATCATTAACTCCGCAGAACAGCCTGTATCTAATGACTTGTTTGGATACTT
The DNA here is from genome assembly GCA_039583345.1 of Candidatus Tectiglobus diatomicola. Taxonomy (GTDB): domain Bacteria; phylum Pseudomonadota; class Alphaproteobacteria; order Rhizobiales; family Hyphomicrobiaceae; genus Tectiglobus; species Tectiglobus diatomicola. The sequence goes on from JAZDSJ010000003.1 coordinate 30,614, forward strand.
ACTAAAAAGAGCACAATCTATTGTTCGCTTGCGCCGTACTAACTTGCCAGAAGACGACAACTCTGTAGAAGCTATTGTTTCTAGAATCGAAAAGCTACTAAACGTTAATGATTTAATAGCAGCACTAAATGAAGTTGAAAAATTTCCAGAGACATCTCTTGAATACATCTCTGATTGGATATCTAAAGCAAAAGCTAGGGTAGCTGTAGATCAAGCAATTGCGAATATTGAACAGCAATTGAAATCATCACTTTCCTCAAAAGTCAGCAACAGAGGTTAAAGCTATGCCCCATCTTGTTAGTTATTTTCTAGCTATTGCCATCGCCTCAGCTTGTTTGTCTTGGCTTGCGGATAATCCAGGAAGTATTATGGTAAATTGGCAAGGATATATTTGGGACACTAATATCTTTCAAGTTACGATATTATTATCATTCCTTACCATTACAGTTATAATTTTATGGAACATATTTCGAAATATATGGCAGGCACCAGCTGCCATAAGCAGCCTTATAAATCAACGGCGTGAAAAGCGAGGTTTCGAAGCTCTTTCGAGCGGTTTAATAGCTGTTGGTGCTGGTGATCGTACTCTTGCAATTCAATGTGCGACACAGGCACGCGCATCGCTTCCCTATGAGCCTATGACACATCTCTTACGTGCGCAGGCAGCTCAGCTGGCTGGCGATCGTGCAATGTCACGTCGTATTTTCGAAACCATGTTGGCAACCCCAAATACTGAGGCATTCGGCCTGCGAGGCCTCTTTTTAGAGGCAGAATATGAAGGTGAATTAGAAGTGGCACGCCAGCTAGCTGAACGTGCAGTTAAACTTAATCCAAAATTATCATGGTCAGTCAACGCTTTGTTTGACATTCAATGCAGAAATAGCCAATGGGATGCTGCTTTAACTACTCTTGCAATAGCTAAAAAACATGGCCATTTCGGAAAAAAAACAACTGATCGCCGTCGTGCTGTTCTATTAGCCGGTAAAGCTCAGGCTTGTGAAGATGACGAAGATCTAGAACGCGCACTTGTTCTTTCTTTGGAAGCTCATAATTTAGCTCCAGATTTAGTTGCAGCAGCTGCAGTTGCTGGTCGACTGCTTTCTGCTAAAGGCAATACTATAAAAGCAACAAAGGTGCTACGAAAAACGTGGAAGAGATTTCCACATCCAGAACTAGCCGTAGCCTATGCATATACTCAATTAGGAGACAGCCCCAAAGATCGTTTAAAGCGTGTACAGGAACTAGCCTCTATTACTCCTGACAGCGTTGAAGGTCCCATTGCTATAGCTAATGCAGCCATTGAAGCTCGTGATTTTGATACGGCTCGTACGGTTTTAACCCCATTAATCGAGAAGCACCTAACTCGTCGTGTATGCAAATTAATGGCACGTATTGAAGAAGAGGATACCAGTAATACTGGAGGTGTTCGTGAATGGCTTTCACGTGCGGTCAATTCATCACATGACCCAGTCTGGACAGCAGACGGCATAATTTCAGATACTTGGCTACCAGTTTCACCTGTAACAGGAACAGTAGATTCATTTCAATGGCGTGTGCCAGTAGAACTAGCTAGTTCAAATAGCTCGCAGATGGGAGTTCAAAAAATTGACGAACTAGGTGATATCAATGGTAAGCTAAAAGCCGTAGTTGATAATGTAATTGAAAACAACGTTGAAGATTGTACTATATCTCAGGACGAAAAGGCTGAATTCTTCGAAACAATCAATGAGCTAGGTACATCAAAGATTAATAAGTCTAAAAAAGTACCTTCCAATGCCCTTACAATCATACATGAAAAACCAGAAAAGTTTGTCCAAACTGTAGAGAAGCAAGATTCTCAGGTTACAAATAATAATACTGCTGAAAATTAGTCGATCTAGCGGATGCTTACAAGACAAACTCCTCAGTAGAAAATAAAAGCAATTCAAAATTTGAAAAAGAAAGGTTTTGAACCTTTTTTTAAATTCCTAATGAAGTAAATCAAGGTATTGTTTGCAATGGGTGTTTATCTTATGAATAAGAAAATATTTACTAAGACTAAATAAACAAAGGAAATTATAGAATTAAGATTAATATATTATTCTCAAGCTTTTTATGCTATTAAATTAAGTTATAGAAAAAAGTTAAAGTTGCTTTAAAGGCCGTTGTAGCTCAGTTGGTAGAGCACATCATTCGTAATGATGGGGTCGGGGGTTCAAGTCCCTTCAGCGGCACCAACATTCAAAGCTTGCTATTAGAGTATTACCTCTATACTAGAAAAACTTTGGAAAAGCTAATATCTTGCTTCGTTAGTAAATTCTGACTTACAGATAGGTTGTGATACTTACTAATTAATCCTTTGGTATAGTACTTAGACATTCTTACTGTATATAAAGTTAAGGTTTTCTGCTCTTTTTGTTAGAATAATTTAGATGCGAGACACCACAAACAGATTACAGTTATCTTTAAAACTTAGAAATTTATTTATGCTTCTGGAAGAGTTTTTTGAATATCAAACACAATATCGCTTAAGCCATGTTGCAAGTCTGTTCGATGGCGTTCAGCGCACAAAATGGATTTGAGTACTCTCAGACTTTGATCGAAATTATCATTGACAACAGTATAGTCGTATTCATCCCAACAACTCAATTCTACAGCAGCAGATTGCATCCTCGTAATCATTACTTCTTCTGTATCAAGAGCACGCTTTCGCAATCGCTTTTCTAAAATTTTTCTAGAAGGCGGAAGTATCAAAACATTTACTAAATTAGCTAAATTATGTGTTTTGAGCTGACGCATACCCTGCCAGTCAATATCAAAAATAACATCTTTTCCAGAACTAAGCATTTTTTCAACGGCAATTCGAGGAGTACCATAAAGATTACCAAACACACTCGCCGACTCAAGTAGATCGCCATTATTTTTACGACGTTTAAATTCATCCTGACTTACGAAAATATAATCTTTTCCGTTCACTTCACCATCACGGGGCAAGCGTGTAGTTAATGATACTGAGATCTGTAAATTATTATCGTGTGCAGATAGTGCGTTTGCAAGACTTGTTTTTCCCGCCCCAGAGGGTGATGACAAAACCAAAATTAATCCCTTACGACTCGGGAGCTCTCTTAATCGAGACATAATGTTACTCTACATTTTGAATTTGTTCATAAAATTGATTAATGACTGTCTTCATTTTCAAACCAAGTCGAGTTATGTCTAAAATACTATATTTAAGACAAAGTATATTTTCTTTGCGATTATATTCCTGAAAAAAATCGAGCTTATGACTAACAAAACCAGCCTTAACAAGAAGCTTTCCTATACAAACAACATATGCATTAAGTCAATCTAACTCCTCTTTGAGTATTAGCTTTCCTAGCAAAAAGCGCCGCTTACTGATATAGCCACACTATCCAGATTAATTTCTCTATTATAAGTTGACATTAATTGTTCAAGTTTAGCGCTTAGGTAAACTTAAACGGCTTCGAATTTTCTAACTTTCAATATACGTGTAGCATTAGTTAATCTCTCAATTTGAGTAATTTTTTCTTGAAGAGTTACAGTAAGCTTAGTGATTTTATTTTGTCTAGCCATTTGTAATTTTAAAAATACACATACAAGTCTTTAAAAAAGTTTCAGCCCCCGCTACCTCTAGGATTTCTTTATTATCATTTTTCTCAGTACTTTCAAAAACTTCACGTAAGTTAAGTAAACTACCGCTTCATGAATAATCAATCCAATTAATTCTTTGACGTGTTTAGAGGCCCAAAGAACCACCTGTAAATTTCATTCATTCAGGCAGCAAAATTACTACCACGTGTAAACTTATCGGTAATAGCCATACGTTCTAGTGCTTCACGATCTTCAAAACTGATCGGCAAACTTATCCGAACATCCAATCTACTGTCCTTGAACTATGAAATTCCCATTGACAAGAATAAACTATCATCTCTACAAACTTCCAACGTAAAAGCAGTCATTTAGTAAAAGTCATTAGTGGATTTTATCTATTGGGATGGCGTGACGGAAGGTATATCCTACCTGACTTTGACTTTTTAGCCGAACGTATTCTACGCTCAATACGTCTCCATCCCACCACTGCACGATTATGCTCAGCTAGTGTCTCTGAGAAGACATGACCACCTTTACCATCTGCTACAAAATATAGATAACTAGTCTCCGCAGGGTTTAAGACAGCTTCAACTGCTGCACTGCCTGGATTACATATGGGGGTCGGAGGTAAACCATCAATTTGGTATGTGTTGTGTAAAGTTTTTTTTCGAATATCGGATTTATATATAGTACTACCCCAAGTGACAGATGGGCCAAATTTTCCATATAAAATCGTTGGGTCAGATTGAAGGCGCATACCACGACGCAAACGATTAATAAATACACTTGCAATAATAGATGGGTTATCGCGTGGTCCCATCTCTTTTTCAACCATAGAGGCTAAGACTAAGGCTTCTTTAGCATTTTTGTATGGGAGATTAGGCTGACGTTTTTGCCAAGTCTTTTCTAAAAATATACTATGCTGTCTAGTCATCAAATTTATTAATTCGTTACGAGACGCTTGATACCTAACACGATATGTATCAGGTCTTAAGGTGCCTTCTGGTGGAATGTTAAGAATATCTCCAGACAACTTTTTATTTCTACGCAACCTAGCAACTATCTCATAACTAGTTAAGCCTTCAGGAAGTACTACTGTTATTACTTCAGATACACCGCTTCTGATAATATTCACGATATCTTTAGAACTAGAAAGTTTTTTAAAGCTATAACTTCCAGCCTTTAATGATATCATTTCATGCTGATCCATGTAATGCCATAAACGGTCACGAAATTGATGCCCTAAAACCAAATAACGACTTTCAACTATTCCTTCTCGTTCAAGAATACTAGCAATTTGATGCTCCGTCGCTCCCTTAGAAATATTTATAAGTTTATCTTTGGACAATGGCCCGCTTACAGTAATTTTGTGCTCGAACCAGACGTGTAAAATCACTAAAATGACTGATATAAGTAGTGTAGCAGCCAGAACTCCGTTTAAAAAACGCATGGTTGGACTCGATGATTTTTTGCGTTTTTTAAGTTTTCTTTTGGTGATCCGCTTGGGTGCTTTTGATGGTTCAACTGCCTCGATAGGACTAATTGGTCTCATTGAATTATATTGCTTACTCCTTTTTTGCATATGATAAACATTTTCTAATTAGGAATCTTGTAAGTTCGTAAACGTAGAATACTCTACAAATTGAGGAGTATAGAATATATAGCAAATGCAAAGATCATGTTTGAATCAATCTTCGACGTCAATATATAGTTTAGTAATACATGACAATCTCATTGTAGAACTGTAGTGGTCAAGTTAAACCGAACAGATCCACAGAAGACATTGGGGAAAACTGCTTAAGAAAGTTTTTGAAACTAATATATCGTACCAAGTAACCTCTCAAGCACTGTGTCATCATAACAAAATTAGAATGCATTCCAAAATTTATCAAAAAAGTTAGAGATCGAAAAAGCTGGGATCCATTATATAATTGTAATTTTCTTATCTAAATGCTAGCAGCGGGGATTTGCTTGCCAAACAAGCGGACTGAGAATTGAGATCTCAATATATTTGGAAAAGAAAGCTCTTTTCTAGCCTCGACAATAATGATCCCTCCAAAACCTGGAAAAAACTGCGCCCCAAACCGCTCAAATGAAATCATTGATTTGAGTACGGCCTGACGTTCAACCGGTGGAAAATGTAGCGCCCAAGTACAATAAGTTGGAACGAACAGGGCTTTTTGCAATAAATTTTGCAGCTGAATACGACTGTAAGAACGTCCACGACCGAATGGAGTTGCGCTCGTTATGGCCCAGACACTTCGACGATTAGGAACAATAAGAATAATACGTCCTTCTGGAGACAAAACACGCCACATTTCACGTAGTAAATCTTTTAAATTTAATGTGTTTTCAATGCAATGTATAGCCAATAGGCGATCAACTGAATTATCATTTAAAGGTAGATGCGTTTCCTCAACCATTACGCATTGTGTTGGACCTTCCCTTGGCCAAACCAATGTACCTTGTGCTGCTGGCATCATCGCAGCCACATGAAATGCTTCACCATGGAAAGTACCAAGATAAGGTGCCGCGAAACCAAGACCTATCAATGTCATGCCATTCAAGTGCCGCCAACGGGCACGGATGCGATGAGTAACTAAGCGACGCACGGCCAGTCCAAGGGGACACGCATAGAATGTTTGCAAATCAGATACGTGTGAATACATTTGAGTTTCGTTATTTCGTTTGTAGAAATTTGACGTGTAATCTGCGACAAAAAAATTAATATTACAAGCATTTCGTATACTTATTAATATGAAGTCGCTTTGAAATTATGACTCAGCTTTAGATTTATTAGTTTTCGTGTCGTGCTGATAACTACGGAGTGTTAACTAGGGACACTAAATCAGGGCTGATCGCTTCTATTGACGCATCAGATGCAAGATTAATTAGTGCTGCACTTCAGAAAAAAATTGGTTGCTTACACATATTTTTGTTACTCATCACCATGCGGATCATACGAATGGAAACTTTTCACTTAAATCAGAAACTGACTGTCTGATTGTTGGTCCACGTAAGGAAGCAAAGAAAATTCTTGGTATTGATATTAAAGTTGATGAAAGTCAGAGCTTTTTATTTGGTAGCTTTAAAATTAATGTTCTAGAAACACCAGGTTATACGTCCGGTCACGTTGCGTATTGGGTATCTGATGCTAACGTTACATTTGTCGGAGATACTTTTTTCCAATGGGGTGTGGTCGAGTTTTCGAAGATACAATAGATGAAATGTGGTAAAGTATTAGAAAACTTTCTAAACTACCACCAGAGGCCATACTATATTGTGGACACTAAAATACAGAAGCCTATGCTAAATTTGCGTCAACCATTGAGCTTGGAAATAATGCCCAACAAGCTCGTACTAGAAATATAAAAAACTAAGGGCTGAAGGTTTACCGATGCTGCCAACAGAATTATCAGATGAGTTAGCTAAAAATCCGTTCATTCGTGCATATAGTTCTGAGATGCGAGCGAAACTAAATCTTTTAGGCAACAGATTAAGAAGTATTTGAAAAGCTGCGCGAGTTTAATAGCATAGCATGCATGCCCGTATATTCGCATGCTAATAAATAGTATGACGTTTATGACGTATTATTTTAAGAATGTTTGTATCGTGCGCCTACATCAAGTGACCTTTAAATATTCTAAAATTAAAATCGCAGCGAAATTCACTAATGTGTTTTTGGAAATCAATAATGTTAATTATTTTCTTAGTTTATAAAATCTGCAAAATTTAGGTGGGTGCTACCCTAATTATTATTTATGAGGCTTATTTATATTCTGTGCAAATTGGGAAAATTTATGTGCATTTATACTCGTGCCTGATATTACTATGATTATGAGCTGTTCTTTATTACCTATGTCTGAAAATTGCGTTGTTGCATTTTATACTAAACTTTTATTACTGACATTTCGTAGGTGAGGTGGTTATCTATTTCGATACTAGAATATTAATTGCCGAAGACAATATCAGATCTGATTCAAACGTACGTGCTAGATAAATTAAACTGACCATTATTACTCTGTTCTTGACAATATAATTTAAAACCGTGCTATTTCATAAACAATTAAAATTCATTTGGATGTTTGTTATTTTTTATAGATGTATGAATCGAAATTTGAAGACATAAAATTATGGCAGTTGAAAATATAATAGTCCTATTATTATCGTATAAAGATTTGTCATGAAAAACAGAATTTTCTTTGTTTAAAAGAGGTAAAGTACAACTTTGTTTCTAAACCGTAAAATTTATGCGAGTAAAGCAATTAAGCTGAAACTGGCTAAGCAAATTAACATCTCAGATGCACAAAACATTTATTTTGTATTTTATCTTGAACAATTATGGGCTGACAAACACTTCACAGAACTCAGATACTAAACCTTAATATTCGAATTGGATTACACCTTATGTCTTGTGAACAAAATAAAAAAATTGTTCTAACCGGTGATCGCCCAACAGGACCTTTACATATTGGTCACTATGTCGGCTCACTCAAGACGCGTGTTGAAATGCAAGATTCATATGAGACTTATATACTCATTGCAGATATGCAAGCATTAACAGACAATGCACGTATGCCAGAAGTAGTTAGTTCAAACATCATGGAAGTGGCATGCGATTATATAGCGGCTGGAATTGATCCTGAGCGCACACAAATCGTCGTTCAGTCTATGGTTCCTGAACTAGCTGAACTTTATATGTATTTATCCAATTTAGTCGGAGTAGGTCGAATCGAACGCAACCCTACAGTCAAGATGGAGATTAAACAAAAAGGTATAACAGATCACGTTCCTGCTGGTTTTTTTATGTATCCGGTTTCACAAGTTGCTGATATTGTTGGCTTTGGTGCGGATTTTGTTCCGGTTGGGGATGACCAAACCCCTATGCTTGAATTAACTAACGACATAGTTCAAACTTTTGAAAATGTATATAAGGCAGGCGTGCTTAAGCCGGTTAAAGGGATATACTCTAAAATTGGCCGTCTTCCTACACCAGATGGCAAAGCAAAAATGTCCAAATCGTTAGGAAACGTACTACCTCTAAATGCAACTGATAAACAAATCATATCATTCGTAAACTCGCTATATCCAGGCATGGACGGTCGTCAGATTAAAGAACCGGGTTTGATTGAAGGTAATGTAATTTTAACCTATCTCGATGCCTTTGATCCTGATATTGAGGAGCTGAAACAACTCAAGAAACGCTACGCAAAAGGAGGTGTTGGTGATGGCGAAATTAAAAGTCGCCTCCTATCTCATCTTCTAACACTAATCGCTCCAATTCGTGAAAAAAGGGCAGCGCTCAAAAAAGATCTTAGCTTCGTTAAACAGTCTGTGTTTAGAGGTACAGCGGCAGGAAGACTGAGAGTAAGTAAAGTTTTAGCCAAGGTTAAAACTGCCATCGGGATTAACTACACTAAAAGTTTGTTTAAAGATATTATTTAAGATGTTTAAATAGATCTGTTATTTATCAAGAAAGATGACGTCAGCTTAAAATTCAAAAATTAAATACGACAATAAAAATTTAGTGGAGCTAGTAGCGTTTAGTCTCAACTTCTAATTGGAATACGATTTTATGCTTGGCTTACATCATCATATTTTAGTATTAATTTCACAAGCGACAAAGTCCATCAACATAGGTGTTGCTAAGATCCGTTTCTTATGCACGCACTAAATTTTAGTTGTCAATTCTGATTAATAATACAAGCATACCTCCCGTGTTATTAAATAAGGAATTTAGAAATGGTACATATCATATCATGAATTATCTAGTGTAATTCTCATAAGAGAGTTTTATCAAATGTATTAAGATAACTTTAGATTGTGCTACTTTCTTATAATTTTTAAAACCTTTTGTGATGTGTGTCTCAAAATCTAGTAATATGTTCTGTAAATCATGCTAAATTAACTCTAACGAAGTATGATTTGTAATCGAATAAGCTTATAAGGGTATAACCCAATGCGCCTTTATTATTAACAGTCGACAAGCTAACTTTAGAAAGCTGAGGCATTCTCTAAGAATGAATAGCTCAGTACTTCTCATTAGTCATACACTATATAATAAGTAGCAGTGAAAGGGGAAAGACAACCGATGATCCCTGAGGAATATCGCTTGACTGCACTCTTTATTATTACTAGCACGATGCTTACTCTCCTGATCTGGGGACGTTATCGCTATGATATTATAGCACTCGGCGCATTAGTCGTTGCAGTTCTTACTGGTGTCGTTCCTGGAGAGCAGGCCTTTGAAGGGTTTGGGCATCCGGCAACTATTATTATAGCTCTTGTGCTTGTTGCGTCGCACGGACTCACCAATTCTGGTGCAATTAATTTAATCGTACCGTTCCTCATTCGTTCGATCCGAGGTACTTCAAGTCACATTGGTATTATGGGTGGAATTGGTGCTGCTCTGTCTACGGTCATGAACAATGTTGGGGCACTAGCTCTTTTAATGCCAGTAGATTTGCAGACTGCAGATAAGGCACAACGATCACCTGCACCAACACTAATGCCATTATCTTTTGCAACGATTCTTGGTGGACTTGTAACACTTATCGGAACACCGCCTAATATCGTAGTGTCATCAATTAGAGAACAACATACAGGTCAGCCTTTCCAGATGTTTGACTTTGCACCTGTAGGTTTAGGATGTGCTATCGCTGGAATAACTTTTGTTGCCTTAATAGGATGGCGTCTACTTCCTAAGACAACTCGCGAGCGAGAAGCAGGCAAAGAACTTTTTGAACTCGGTACTTACTTAATAGAACTTACTGTAAATGCAAAATCTAAGACAGTTGGCAAACGACTATGTGACCTTAACGAAGCTTGTGATACGCACAATGTGACAATCATTGCACTCTTAAGGGATGGTTTAACAATGCCTATTTTTGCACGCTGGCTTAAGATACAGTCCGGTGATACATTACTCATCGAAACTACAGCAGAGAAGCTAAGAGACTTTGTCCAAGCTCTTGAATTAGATAAACTTGATGACAGTAGAACGGCTCGTAAAAACAGTGATTTAACCTTTGCAGAGGTTGTTGTACCCACTGATGCAACGATTGAAAATCGTACTGTAGCCATCGTGCAATTGTATGATCGATTCGAAACCTGGCTCATAGGTTTATCACGTCAGGGTAGCAGGGTAGCAAAACGTGTCCGACACATGAAGATTAAGGCGGGTGACGTTCTTCTTATCATGGGGCCATCTAATCGTATAAAAGAGGCTTCCGATTGGATGGGTACTCTTCCCTTAGCAGAGCGCAATTTACAAATCTCGTATGGCAAAAAGCCTGTACTTGCTGTTAACTTATTTGCTGCAACAATAATTATTGCTAGCCTAGGTCTAGTACATTTACCAGTTGCATTAGCTGGGCTGAGTGTTCTCTATGTTCTTCTAAATATCATTCCATTGCGCCAGGTATACGAGTCCGTGGACTGGCCAGTAGTAGTACTTATAGGTTCACTTATTCCTATTGGAACAGCCATGCAGTCAACAGGGGGAGCCCATTTTTTAGCACAGGGTATTTTACATATTGCTCAAATTTTCAATCTACAACCCTGGATGATGTTATTGTTTATTATGATAATTACAATGTTGTTGTCCAATATACTAAACAATACTGCTACAGCTTTCGTAGCTGCACCGGTTGCTATAAGTGTATCAGAAAAGCTTGGAGTAAATGCGGACCCTTTTTTGATGGGAGTAGCAATATCTGCCTCATGCGCATTCGTACTTCCAATTGGTCACCAGAATAATATGCTGATTATGGGTGCAGGGGGATATAAGTTTGGTGATTATTGGCGCATTGGGCTTCCATTACAAATTGTTATTCTGTCGATTTCTGCACCACTGGTGATTATTGTGTGGCCATTTTTTTAACGTTTACAACATTTCACCATTATTAGGCACACTGAAGCCTCAAGTTTATTAAAACTCACAACAAATCATGTGAATTATGTGCCAGTAAAAATATCAAAAGAATAACGAAAGTCTAAAATCTAAAAATTACGTTACGATTAGATACTTGGTCTATGACAAAAAAGAGTGAGTAGTTAATAAGAGTCGCTGACAAATTAAAATTTGTGATAAGTTTCTAATCTCACATTTTGAGTTAACAATATTGTGCAGATAACTATTATAAATTAGCGAAGGGATTATTTTTTATGTGAGTAACTTATAAAGCCCATTCCTAACCATGAAGCTCAAAATACATCTAAGCTAGAAAAAAGTTGTGTACGATGCCAAATGTCAACTAATACTTATGCGTTAAATTCTAGTTAGAATACGTTATAATTATGTCTGGAAATATCTTATTACTTATTGCCTAGGTATGGCTGGTTTAATTGGACTATGACACAGACATTATGGTTAACTAAGAAAGTCCATATCGATTTCCCTAGTTGCTTCGTAAATTGCTTATTAAAAAAACTTTCAGCAAAAATTTTCACTACACAATTATTAGACTTTTTGACAGCACTTCTGTGTCTAGAAAGTTTATTATGAGTAAAATTGAAATAAATTTTAACAGAATTTGTTGCTACCTTTATCGAGCAAAAATACTTAAATCACATCTTACATTATCAGCTTAAATAGCTTGATGAGCTTTATTAGAAATCAATTTCAATAATTCATTAATATTTGGCTTCCATGGAATACAAATTTTATCTACTTTAAGAACTAATAGCCGATCAGCTACAGCTTGAGACAAACAAAAATGTATTATGTTCTGAGCATTTACTTTGACATTATGAAATTCTAGTAAATTAGCGTATACCTGAGCTGTGCGCGGAGATAGCAAAATGACACCGTCGATAACACCGATAGTTATTTGTGACAATAAATTAGGCGAAAGCAAGCGTACAGGACGCGCAGTATAAACATGTTTGCAGATGGCACGATAACCTAATTTTCGTAAGTAATATGTAAGATCAAAGGCTAGTGTTTCAGAAGCTAAATGAAGTAGCATACCTTTGTCGTTAACGGTATGTGCTTGTATCACTGCAAGTAAACTTTTTGCATTGGATGGACCTTCAATCACATTTTGAAAACCTAAAGCTTTTGCTAAAGCAGCTGTACCTGCACCAACTGTAAACAAAGGTATAGATATAAATAGGTCTGCTTGTTTTGCGGCAATAGCAGCGCGAATACCATTACGACTTGTTACAATTAAAGCCTGTATATTTTCAAGGTTAAGAACCCCAATATCTTTAAAATTAATATTCAATAGAGATTCAATGACCACCTCATGTCCATGTGTGACTAAAATAGTACTTAGGATTTCTGCATCAAAAGAAGGTCGCGTTACCCAAAGTTTCATAATTTTTCTTCATTTAACAAAATAGATCCACACTGCTCCAAGAGTTGCAAGCCTGCCTCTCGACCAATTAGAAAGGCATCTTCTGCAGCTCCAGAACGTCGCACGTTGAAACATTGTGATCCATTTCGTGCCAATATCTGTCCGTGAAAATTTAGTGTTGAACTGGAAATTTTTGCAAGTCCAGCAATCGGCGTCTTGCAGGAACCATTCAGCTGCGCCAAGAAGGCACGCTCAGCTGTCGTGCATAAAGCGCTAGTAAGATCATTAAGATCAGAAGTATAATTAAAAGCGGTTGTATCGCTCTCTCGAATCTGCAAGGCGATGGCACCCTGAGCTATTGCTGGAAGCATGTCACTTGTCTCAATCGGCGCATTAAGTAAATCGTTACGGCCGAGACGGCAAAGCCCAGCACAAGCTAAAAATGTTGCATCTGCAATTCCCTCCTCTAGTTTACGCAAACGTGTACCTACATTGCCACGAAACTCAACAATTTTAAGATCTGGTCTCACAAACTTAAGCTGAGCACGCCTGCGTACAGAAGAAGTACCTATAACAGAGCCTGTGGGCATATGATTTAGAGTTTTGTATTTATGGCTTATGAATGCATCACGTACATCTGCACGCTCAAGCACTGCAGAAAGACAAAGAGCATTCGGTAATTCTGTTTCAAGATCTTTCATGGAATGAACAGCGACATCTATCCTGTTATCATACAATGCACTTTCAATTTCTTTAGTAAACAAGCCTTTTCCACCGAGTTCTGTCAACGGTTGGTCCTGAAACCGATCCCCGGAGGTAACTATTTCAATTATCGGCAGATCAGCCAAATCCATATTATGCGCTCGAGCGAGCCTTGCTTGTACATCACGTGCCTGCGCCATAGCTAATGGAGAGCCTCGAGTTCCAATCCTTATACTTGTATGAGACAATCGTTTGTCCTAGCCCTAAAGTTTGTTTTTATGTCTAGAAAGCAGTATGCTGTTATAAGTTCAAAATCTCTAGCCCTAAGAAGCGTATGCACAAAAAAAAAGTCATATCAAAAAAAAATATCATCATCCTTGGTATCGAAACCAGCTGCGATGAAACCGCATCTGCTATTGTTACGGGTGATGCACAAGGTGTAGGCAAACTACTGTCCAATGTTATTCGCTCACAGTGGGAACATCATTATGAGTTTGGTGGCGTCGTTCCAGAAATAGCTGCACGAGCACACGTTGAATGTATTGATGAAATCATAACAATGTCGATTGAGAAGGCAAATATCAAATTATCTGATGTAGATGCAATTGCCGCGACAGCCGGCCCGGGTTTGATCGGAGGCCTTCTTGTAGGTCTTACAACTGCAAAAGCTCTTGCATTTGGCACACAAAAACCTTTTATCGCTGTAAATCATCTAGAAGCACACGCGCTTACTGTTGGATTAACTCATGGTTTAGCCCCACCATACATGTTGTTATTAGTGTCTGGTGGGCATACACAGACAGTGTTAGTTGAAGCTTTTGGTAACTATTACAGGATTGGTACAACGATTGACGACGCTGTTGGAGAAGCGTTTGACAAAACAGCTAAATTGCTAAACATCGGCTTTCCTGGAGGACCTGCCGTAGAACAACATGCACGTAACGGCGATCCCTTCCGCTTTAAATTCCCTAAACCACTAAAAGGGCGTGCTGAACCGCATTTTTCCTTTTCAGGTTTAAAGTCAGCGTTACGTAGGAGAGCATTACAGCTGAAACCATTAACTGTTGAAGATATTGCCGATTTGTGTGCAGGTTTCGAACATAGCGTCTGTGAAGTTATCCAAGACCGCGTAATGAATGCTTATGATGTCGCAAAAACTGTGTACGGTTATTCAAGTTTTAATTTACCGTTAGTAGCGGCTGGGGGTGTTGCTTGCAATCAAAGTTTGCGTCGATCTTTAGATCGAGTGGCTAGTAAAATGAATACAGCCTTGTTTGTACCACCTCCAGCTCTTTGTTCCGACAATGGCGCAATGGTTGCTTGGGCTGGTTTACAGCACTATTCCAGCGGATCTTTCGATGAGTTAGATTTTGCTCCTCGTCCACGCTGGCCGTTAGACGTAAAGTCAAAAAAAATTTATGGTTTTGGAAAACACGGTGCAAAGGCATGAAAGCAAAAGTAATAAAACATTACGGCAATATTGATTAAAAACTTTTTGCGTCATTTTTGTGAGAGAGTAATATGATTGGAAGGAATTTTCAGCGCGTTGGTATTGTTGGTGGTGGTGCATGGGGTACAGCGCTCGCCCAAATAATTGCAGTATCTGGTCTCGAAGTAACGATTTGGAGCCATGAAAAAAAAACCGCTCATAATATTAACAAATACCACATTAATCACACATTTTTAACTGATGTCACACTAAACAAAAACATATCAGCCACAATTTGTCTTCAGCAGGTTGCTGATAACGATTTGCTTCTAATAGCTTCTCCAGCGCAACACTTGCGCCGAGTTGCAGCTGAGATACAGCCCTATATCAAAACTTCTACACCTGTATTGCTTTGCGCTAAAGGAATCGAGAAATCTAGTGGCAAACTTTTAACAAAAGTTCTTGGTGAGGAATTACCCGGACTTACACACGGGGTACTTTCCGGCCCAAGCTTTGCTAGCGAAGTAGCGCGAGGCCTACCTGCTGCACTAACTGTGGCATGCCATGATGAAAGCCTTAGCAGACGTGTTGCAACAACCTTTGGATCAAAAGTTATACGAATTTACTGGACAGATGATATAGTTGGGGTTCAGTCAGGTGGTGCCTTTAAAAATGTAATAGCAATCGCTGCCGGGATCGTGGATGGCAAACAGCTCGGTACCAATGCTAGTGCTGCGATTATAACCAGAGGTTTTGCGGAAATGCTTCGATTCGCTCAGACACTAGGTGCTCGAGCAGAAACGTTAAACGGGCTTTCTGGTTTAGGAGACTTATTATTGACGTGCGGTAGTCCACAATCACGAAACATGTCGCTGGGTCGAGCTTTAGGCCAGGGACACTCGATTGCAGAGATCGTTAGTACACGTAAAACCGTTACTGAAGGTATTCACACCGTGGAGCCCATTCTCAGAATTGCGCGTAGTAAAAAAATTAACCTCCCAATTTCTGATGCAATTAATTCCATCATTAATTGTGAAATGACTGTGGATAAAGCGATTGACAGCTTGCTGTCTCGCCCTTTTCGTCCGGAAAATTAAGTATATTTTAGTTATAAAATTCGTAGTACATCTCATTGAAGAGACGTATAATGGCTGAAACTGTGACAAAAACAACAAAATCTAGTACTCCAACGGAACTCATGAGCAATCAACGAAAGTATTGGCTTTTTAAATCCGAGCCTAATAAATTTTCTTGGGATGATCTCATTGCTAAGGGTGAACAAGGTGAAGAGTGGGACGGAGTTCGAAACTTCATGGCACGTAATAACATGCGTGCCATGGACGTCGGTGATCTAGGCTTTTTTTATCATTCCAACGTGGGAAAATGCATCGTGGGCATTTGTGAAGTATGTGCACATGTACACCAAGATTCGACCACAAATGATAATCGCTGGGAATGTGTTGATATTAGAGCAATCTGTTCCATGCCAATACCTATAACGCTAGCTGATATAAAAATGACATCAGGCCTTTCTGAGATGGCTTTAGTTACAACCAAACGCTTATCTGTACAAACAGTAACTAAGTCGGAGTGGGTTTTAATTTGTGAAATGGGCGGTCTTGATATGAGTACGATCGCAAAATAATTGATTTATCGATTTGGACATGTAGCCGAAGGAGTTGACTACTTATTATGGTGGTAATATCTGCTAATAACTCGTGGCGAGTGGTTTAGTACGAAGATGTCATTATGCTGTTAGACAGATAATACTAAGTCTGAATAAAGTGAAAGGCTGCGTTTGCCGAAATGCAGTTGTGAAATATAACCATATTAGGAAAAAAGATTATCACGTTCGCTGTGCAAAAAAGTAAGTAGTAATTAAATAAGTCAGCGGTACTCAAAACCTTTCCTGGATTAAAAAACTAATTATGAATAAAGGGTTTCAAAACATTTAGATTGCCCTTCCAAAGGTAATTGTGCAGGTATTATATAATTAATTAATAACGTTAATCCACGACCTAAACTTAGGGTCTACAATTTTACCAAACATGCAACTAAAAGTATTAGCTTACAACTTTTTTGAGAAATTACGGCAAGATCAAATACAATAGTAGTTAACTTTTAAAGAAAATTTCGTGTGTTTAAAACACATCAAGCTATTATAAGGGTGGAATAATCGGGTTCAATCATGTTGTAAAATATGATGAGTTTACCTAAGCCTGTGATAATAATCTAATTGTGAATGTATCGACTTTATTCTAAAAATCGAATGCTAATCGTTCAATTCTATAACTTCGCCAATAGTTAATAGGAAATGGGAATGAAAGGTGTTACGTGTCTTTTTATGTAATTGCTTATAACTAGGAACAAACAGATATTCAGGTCAGTTATAATATTTTGAAAGGTTATTCATTTTCTACTTGATGTCAGATGTGACAACGTCTGAAATGATATTAGGTAATCTATTACGAAACAACTTCATTAACTGTACTTTTTTCTACTATCATTATAAGATTTATTACATGCTACTTTCAAAATTCGTTTTAGGACTGACCAAAGCTGTAAGTTTACTTATTAAGTAAATGACTTTTTCCGTTTAATTTTGTATCTAATTACTCTAAATGGTGCAAAATAATATGCTGGGACATGTCATGTCAGACAACAGACTAAATCCCCATGGGTTTTACATAAATATACGATCGATCCAACTTATAGATCGCTGCATACTTAACGAAGTTTGGAGACCATTTAATGACAAGGCTTTCAGACATGACACGCCGAAGCCGTTTGATTAGTGATGATGAGATCAATGTTTCATTTGAATTTTTTCCGCCTAAGACAGAAAAAATGGAAGCAAATCTCTGGTCAGCTATTAAACGTCTCGCCCCTCTTTCTCCGGAATTCGTGTCAGTTACCTATGGTGCTGGTGGTTCAACCAGAGAACGTACGCATACAACCATAGAACGAATAGTTTGTGAGACAGACCTCAAACCTGCTGGTCATCTTACGTGTGTCGGTGCATCTAAGTCAGAAGTCAATGATGTAATCCGAAGTTATTGGGCTGCGGGAGTGCGTCATATTGTAGCTCTTCGTGGTGACCCTTCAGATGGTATAGGTAATAAATTCAAAGCTCACACGCTGGGTTATAATAGCTCTGTGGATTTAGTTAAAGGCATACTCGAAATTGCTGCTATGACGGTATCTGTTAGCGGATATCCAGAAATGCACCCAGAAAGTCGTTGTCGTGAAAGCGAATTAGATCACCTCAAAGCAAAAGTTGATGCTGGAGCTTCAAGGATAATTACACAATTTTTTTTCGATAATACGCATTATTTACGTTTTATAGAGCGGGTTAGGGCTCGTGGAATTTGGTGTCCTGTTATACCAGGCATAGTACCAATCCATAATTATCATCAAATCTCAACTTTCGCGAAAAGATGCGGAGCAAATATGCCATCTTGGTTAACACGTCGTTTCGAAGGATTAGAACATGATGTGACTACTACCCATCTTGTAGCTGCTGCAGTTGCAGCCGAGCAAGTTATGGACTTGGTTGACAATGGTATTCAAACATTTCATTTCTACACACTTAACAGGGCAGATCTTGTCTATGCAATATGTCATCTTTTAGGCCTAAGGCCTCGGAAAAATTCTACCATCCAGGAGCTAGAGACGGCATGAAAAAAATAGACTCTCGCAGTCGGTTACTAGAGACTGCCATAAAAAAACGAATTCTTGTAACAGATGGTGCGATGGGCACCATGATCCAACGTTTAAAGCTGAATGAGGTTGATTATCGCGGAACACGGTTTTCTAACTGGGAAAAGAGTGTAAAAGGTAATAATGATCTACTAGTACTTACCCAGCCCAAAGAGATCTACAATATTCATTTATCTTATCTCAAAGCTGGAGCTGACATAATCGCAACTAATACGTTTAATGCGCAGCGGATTTCCATGGCTGATTATGGTATGGAAAAGTTTTGTTTTGAAATGAACGTTGCTGCAGCCGAAATAGCTCGCTCTGCAGCTGACGAATTCTCAAGGAAAACACCAAAAAAACCTCGTTTCGTAGCTGGTTCCGTAGGGCCAACAAATCGTACTGCATCTATTTCACCCGATGTGAATGATCCTGGGTTCCGGAATGTGACGTTCAATGAGCTAGTCACAGCCTATATCGAGCAAATTAGGGGACTTGTGAAAGGGGGAATAGATCTGATTTTAATAGAAACCGTATTTGACACTCTTAACGCTAAAGCTGCAGGATTTGCTGCAAAACAAGTTTTTGATAATATTGGTAAAAGACTTCCGATTATAATTTCAGGTACAATCACTGACAGATCGGGGCGTACATTGTCAGGCCAGACTCCGGAAGCATTTTGGTACTCCTTGCGTCATTTGCAACCATTTGCGATAGGTTTCAACTGCGCACTTGGCGCTGAACTCATGCGCCCGTATGTAGCTGAACTTGCAGCTATTGCCGATACTAGGATCTCTGCTTACCCGAATGCTGGACTGCCTAATGAAATGGGAGAATATGACGAAAGTCCAGAAGAGATGGCTTCTCATTTAGAACCATGGGCAAAAGATGGTTTGGTTAATATCATAGGAGGCTGTTGTGGA
Organism: Candidatus Tectiglobus diatomicola; assembly: GCA_039583345.1. Classification (GTDB taxonomy): domain Bacteria; phylum Pseudomonadota; class Alphaproteobacteria; order Rhizobiales; family Hyphomicrobiaceae; genus Tectiglobus; species Tectiglobus diatomicola. Next base: position 50,257 of record JAZDSJ010000003.1, read on the forward strand.
TCAACACCTGAACATATAGCAATGATAAGTCTCCGAACTAAAAAAATAAAGCCTCGTGTTTTACCTTGCTTAAAACCCAGATTAAGATTATCTGGTCTCGAAGCGTTCGTACAAACTTAGGCATCATTATTTAGAGTGAAATGAGATGTATTAGTGATGGTGCAAGGGCAGATACAGAAAATCAAAATAATAGGAAGTCTATCAATTGAATTAACCTACAAACCTTATTTCAAGTTGGCCGAGGATGCCTCAGTATTAGCTCGATTACGGCTGTGAGATGTTTTAGCGATTTTAAGACGCAACAAGTGGCATTAAATAAACGTTTAAGTATCAAATCGAATTCAGCTCATTAATATACACAGGTAGAGATATCGCAACTCGCATTCGATATATAAGAGCCAGTTTTTTATCGCCTTTGTGGCAAAGTAAAAGATAATTTATAATAAATTTGAAAGTGGCGACGGCAGTTACAAGAACTATTACCAACTACATTTTCAGATTTAATCTACGAATTACACCAGCAAGTTATTGGAACTTAATGATCTCCTCAGAGAGGATAATGCCCGTGAGTGAAAGTCTATCTTCAATAATTGGAAAAGGCAGTAATAATTTTAATGCTATCTTTAATAGATGCCTTTTATTACTTTAGAAGTGATATCTACCTATCTATATTTGCACAACTAATTTTTTAATTAAAATAAACCCGCAAAGGTAGTATATTTTATATTGAAAGTTATTTGACCAATTAGAAATCTCAATCGACCGCCCTATCACTGAAGTAGATCTGTAGATCCTATAGTCTAACTTTCAAAGCGTTTGTTAACTGTACATTAGTAAAAACATATTTTCGTGAATACCAATATACGTAATGAAAGGGAAGCAACACGTGACCGATTCGGCGGCAGCATTCATAAACATTGGTGAACGAACAAACGTAACAGGTTCTGCGAGATTTCGTAAGCTGATAGCTAATGATGATTACGAAAGTGCTGTTGCTGTTGCCCGCCAACAGGTTGAAAACGGCGCTCAAATCATTGATGTCAATATGGATGAGGGATTGCTCGACAGCGAGCGAGCTATGACCAGGTTCCTCAATCTTATTGCTTCAGAGCCAGATATTGCGCGAGTTCCAGTTATGATTGACTCCTCAAAATGGACAGTAATCGAGGCTGGCCTACAATGTGTTCAGGGTAAATCAATCGTAAATTCAATTAGCCTTAAAGAAGGAGAAGCCGTATTCAAAGAACACGCAAAAAAAATCCTACGTTACGGGGCCGCAACTGTTGTTATGGCTTTCGATGAGAAGGGACAGGCGGACACTACTGAACGTAAGTTTGAAATTTGCAAACGCGCTTATACAATACTGACGTTAGATATAGGCTTTCCGCCAGAGGATATTATATTCGATCCGAATGTATTTGCGGTTGGAACAGGTATTGAAGAACATAATAATTATGGCGTGGCATTTATTGAGGCAACACGGTTGATAAAGCAGAATTTGCCGCATGTCCATGTCTCAGGAGGCATTTCTAATTTATCATTTTCTTTTCGAGGGAATGAGCCGGTTCGTCAGGCAATGCATTCGGTATTTTTGTATCATGCCATTAAAGCAGGCCTTGATATGGCAATTGTAAACGCAGGTCAAGTTACAATTTATGATAAAATCCAGCCCGATCTTAGAGAACTTTGTGAAGATATTATTCTTAACCGTAGAGTAGATTCTACGGATAGACTTCTTGATAAGGCGCAAAGCTTTAAAGGTCCTAGTGATAAGCGTGAAGCTTCGGACCAGGCTTGGCGAAAAAAAAATGTGCAAGAGCGAATTAAACATGCATTAGTTTTAGGTATCACAAATTTTATTGAAAATGATACTGAAGAAGCTCGCAAAATTGCAAAACGTCCTCTGGACGTGATAGAAGGACCATTGATGGCTGGCATGAACGCTGTAGGAGATTTATTCAGTGAAGGTAAAATGTTCTTACCGCAAGTTGTAAAATCAGCACGTGTCATGAAACAAGCTGTAGCCTATCTGCAACCTTTCTTGGAAGAAGAAAAGATTTCCTCAGGCGTTGAAACTACGCCAAATGCAGGAAAAATTTTGCTTGCTACCGTTAAAGGGGATGTGCACGATATCGGAAAGAATATAGTCGGTGTTGTCCTACAATGTAATAATTACAATGTAATTGATTTGGGCGTGATGGTGCCGTTTGACAAAATTATCGAGACAGCAAAAAAAGAGAATGTTGATATAATTGGTTTATCCGGACTTATAACTCCATCACTTGATGAAATGTGCATTGTGGCTCGCGAAATGGAACGCAATGATTTAAAAATCCCTCTACTTATAGGTGGTGCAACAACTAGCAAAATTCACACGGCCGTAAAAATCGCCCCTAATTATAATCAAGGGCAAGCCATTTATGTTGCTGATGCAAGTAGGGCGGTTGGAGTCGTGTCCAAACTTCTTTCAAAAGAAACACGAAATGATTATATGAGCTCTAAACGTGCAGAATATTCAGGATTACGTGATGCTCATAATGCCGGAAGGCTACGTAAACAACGTGTAAGCCTCATAAAGGCACGTGCTAACGCCAAAATTATAGATTGGGAACAATATATACCTCCGCGACCAAATCTTTTAGGTACCCTCTCATTTTCTGACTACGATATTGAAAGTCTGATTCCTTTTATCGACTGGTCTCCATTTTTTGCAACTTGGGATTTAACAGGACACTATCCAGCAATTTTAAATGATAAAGTAATAGGTACAGAGGCTCACAAATTGTTCAATGATGCTCAAATTATGCTGCGGCAAATCATTGAGCAAAAATGGCTTTCAGCAAATAGCGTCATCGGGCTTTGGCCGGCAAACTCTTATGGTGATGATATAATTGTTTATGCCAATGACTGGCGACACACAGAAATTGCGCGTTTGCACACATTACGACAACAAATTTCACGCCATAAAGGTAATGATCGACCCCATATGGCTTTGGCAGATTTTATTGCACCAGTATCGATTGGAGTTCCTGATTACATCGGTGGATTTATTGTTACTACAGGGATTGGTGAAGATAGTGCGCTTAGTGACCATATTTCAGAAACAGATGATTACGGGCGCATCATGCTGAAGGCGCTATCAGATCGTCTTGCCGAAGCTTTTGCAGAACAGATGCACATGCGGGTACGGAGAGACTTTTGGGGCTATGAAACCAAAAAGAAACTCGCTATAGAGAAACTTTTTAATGAAGAATATCAAGGTATAAGACCTGCTCCAGGGTATCCAGCTCAGCCAGATCATACGGAGAAAGGAATCTTATTCAAATTGCTTAATGCTGAGGCTCAAACTGGAATTTATCTGACTGAAAGCTATGCTATGCATCCAGGATCGTCAATTTCAGGTCTTTACTTCGCTCATCCTGAAGCTTCGTATTTTGGTGTCGGTCGTATTGAGCGTGATCAAGTCGAAGATTATGCAAAACGAAAAAACTGGTCTATAAAGACCGCAGAACGTTGGCTTGCCCCAGTCCTAAATTATTGAATACAGAAAGTGCATAATTTAAAGTTTAAAAAATATATTTACTAGAGCATATACATAAGCTATGTGCGCGAATTTAGTAGTTCCTATAGACAACACAGGTTTAAATATATTTGTAACATAACCATTAAATTACCATCCTAGGGTCAACGTCATATTATATATGTGTAAAATCACGATTCATTAATGGCTAGTATTTGATTACTAATTAAAATTAATTAACGTAAATTGATTTATAACTCCGCATTGTAGCGCATAAAATGGTTATAAATTTTATCATCTCTTAATTAGTGTTTAAATATTGTCAACATTAAGTTACGTTTTTTTATAAAATCTAATTAAGCATTTACATAGCCATCATGCCGTTGCTCGTTGTAGTAGATTAATATAGCAAAACCTTAGGTATACGCCTTTAAACCATACCGCTTTTAATTTCCACCGCATTTTTTGTATGGATATTTTCAGACTTTCTATTGGTATTACTGGCATGGTACTTGATTATTCTATAGTAGGCTTTACAATTTCGCGTATCATTGGCGAGATGGGAATAATAGTTCATAAACACGGCATATGGAATAAAAATAGCTTTTCAAAAAACTTCGCAGTATGCAAATACTAGCAGCTCAGGAAAGTTGTAGTGTAAACATTTAAGATTTTTCATTTTAATGTATCAGCCTATTATAATTGTTGTTGTATGCGAAATTAGAGTATTGAATCTGTAATCTTGCGTTATTCGCTTTTAGTACACTTAATTTCGAGATAATAGTTGTTCATAGGATCTTAGATGCATGTCGAAATTAGTGTTTATACAAATCCAAACAAATTGGGAGTAAATACAATGAAGGAATACGCACCAAAGTTACAGACCTATTTACGCAAAACATTCGGCAGCAATGACATACGGGTTATACCACATCCAAAGAAAAATGACATGGCAGAAGTATTCATTGGCAATGAGTTTTTGGCCCCTTTGTATCGTGAAGAAGACGAAGGTGAAGTGTGTTATCAATTTCAAATGGCAATTTTGGATATCGACCTTAATAACTCTTGAGTAAAAAGGACTTAGTAATGGCGTTGTTCGCCCTTAACAACACATCGGTTTGCGCGGCTACGGGCGAAGAATTTTGGATTGCCCCGAACGCAACAGTGATCGGCAATGTTGAGTTGCAAGAAAAAACCAGCGTGTGGTTTAACGCAGTAATACGTGGCGACAATGAGTTAATCAGTATTGGCTATGGATCAAACGTTCAAGATGGCTCTGTTTTACATACTGATCCTGGTTTCCCTTTAACTATTGGAGATAACTGTACCATTGGTCATATGGTCATGCTACATGGTTGTACAATAAAAAGCACAGTGCTTGTTGGCATTGGAGCTGTTATTTTAAATGGTGCAGTTATTGGTGAAGAGTGTATAATAGGGGCTCATGCTTTAATTCCTGAAAAAAAAGTAATTCCACCGCGTTCCGTAGTCATGGGGGTACCGGGCAAGATAGTACGAAAAGCTACAGAAAACGATGTTCTACATAGCAGAAATGTCAGCATTCATTATCAACGAAACTGGCGCCGTTATAAGGATAACCTTAAGCTATTGGAATTCGATTGATATAGATAAGGTACGTTCTTCTCTCAAATACAGTTTTTAGTATTTAACATGGTTAATATAACTCATTATTTATTGATTTGATTACAGTCTGGAAACTAAGGTAAGTTTATAAAAACTTTTAGGTATTTGGTTGTAATAATTTTTCGTAAATATTGTATTTACACAATTTTCCCTTATCGCGTCAACGTGCTATTGAGGTACTTGTCCATTTGCACAGGTCGTTTTTCTGTTACAGAAGAATATAGATGGCTGCTGTTTTCTATTTATCATCATATGTTGGCCTAATATTAAATGATGTACTTCTCGTACCTAGTTTTCAATTATCTTGCCTACCGAAGTTCGTATCACTCCAAAAACCACTCAAAATATTTCTATAAACATTCCAATCATCTCATCTGCATGGACACCGTTACTAAGAGTGACTCTACAAGTGCCATGACCAAATCTGCTAGTATTGATGCAATACGCAGTAATTTAACTGATTAATTAATAGTAAGTTTAACTAATATCAATAGTAAAGAAGCTAAACGTTTATTACTCAAATATCATTTCAAAAAAACTACTTGTAGTTGATAAAAATTTTCGTTGTATTGATCTCATCACAGTAAAAGATATTGAAAAGACAAATATTCACCCCCACGCTTGCTAAGATAAAGAAGGTTGCCTAAGAGTTGTTGCTGCAATCTCTGTCGGAAATGACGCTCATGAACGTACCGAGCGTTTAGTCGTAGCTGGTTGTGAACTTATTGTTGTGGATACTTCTCATAGAGACTCGCAACAAGTTTTAAATGCAGTCACTCGTATTAAAAAATAATCTAATAACATTCAAATCCTAGCCAGTAATGTTGCAATTGCTAAGGCAAGACATGTATTAATTGATGCGGGAACTAATACCGTAAAAGTTAATATAGGCCCAGGATCAATTTGTACAACTCGCGTTGTAGCTATAGTTAGTGTTCCACAACTGACTGCAGTTATGAATTGTACAAATGCTGTCCATAATTTAGGAAAGCACGTTGTTGCTGACTGTGGTATTAAATACTCAGGTAATATTACCTAAGCCATTGCACCCCGAGCCAGTTGCGTTATGTCAAGCTCACTGTTCGTCGGAACAGATGAAGCTCCCTGAAACATATGTCTTAATCAAGGCCGAACCCACAAATCTTAGCACGGGATGGGGTCAGTTGGAGCTGTGGCGCGGGGATCTGTTGATCGTTACTTTCAACAAGAAATTACATACACTCTTAAGCTAGTCCTAGAGAGTATTGAAGGCCAGATTGACTATAAAGGACCTTTGTCAATTGTCTTGCACCGACTGTCAGGTGGGCAAAAGGCTGGTGTAGGATATGTTGAAGCGCAGTCTATTGATAAACCACAGAAACGTATTTATTTTACTAGAGTGTATACATCTGAATAGCGCGAGAGTCATCCACATTCTATTTCAGTAACTCGTAAGAGTACTAATTATCAGGAACAGAGTTAATAGCACTCAAATATTTTAGAACCTTGTTATATATATTTATACTATACTGGCTTTAGATTAATTTATCAGCGAAATAGGCTTAAAGCATGAAACTAGGTGCGCATCTTACTTCTGCGACAGAAGTTTTGGCAGAAATACTGAAATCTCATCGTTCTGCAGCATCTACCATTAAAGATTGGGGTAAATCTCATCGTTTTGCTGGGTCCTCCGATAGATCTACTATTAGCAATCTGGTCTATGATGCGCTAAGGCGCAAATTATCACTTGCAGCACAAATGCAAAATGATAGTCCACGTGCCCTAATTCTTGCCACTGCTCCTTATACTTTAGGTATAGCTATTGACCTAATTACAAAAATTTCGGATGGAACAAGATATGCTCCCCCTCCACTCAAACCTCAGGAATTAGTTGGTTTAAGACGACAACTATCTACCACATTACCGCAATATATTCGTGGTGATTACCCGAAATGGTTAGCAGCATCGATAGAACGTGCATTTGGTGATAACGCTGTTACACAAGGTGCTGCTTTGGCACGAAGAGCACCCATTGATCTTCGTACTAATGCCTTAAAAGCAGATAGAGAACAAGTCTTAAAAGCTCTTAAATCCTTAAATGCCGTAAAGGGTAATTATGCGCCATTTGCTGTCAGGGTCCAGTCACCAAATGCGTTAGGACGGATTCCCAATTTAGAAGCTGAAACTTCCTATGTTAAAGGGTGGTTTGAGATACAGGATGAAGGCAGCCAGATTGCAGCTGCTTTGGCTAGTGCTAGTCCTAATCTTCAGGTTCTTGATCTCTGTGCAGGTTCTGGTGGAAAAACTTTAGCGCTTGCAGGTACGATGCAGAACACTGGAAAAGTCTTTGCTTTCGATACGAACAAACATCAGTTGCAACCAATTTTTAAACGTATCCAACGTGCTGGTGTACGTAATATTCGAGTCTTAAAGGCAGCTGATATCGCAACTCTAAATAATTTAGGGCCGTGCTTTGATATCGTTTTTGTTGATGCCCCTTGTAGTGGTTCTGGCGTATGGCGGCGTAGACCTGATACTAAATGGCGTATTAAGCCGACAAACCTTGTTTCTAGAATTTCTGAGCAAAAGACGGCTTTAACGGTAGCGCAAAAGCTTGTTAAACCTGGAGGGTATTTATTGTACGTTACCTGTTCAATTTTACCTGAAGAAAATATAGATCAGGTGGCTTGGTTCTTAAAAAAGGCTCCGAATTTCATTTTGACTCCTTACCTAGCAAATTGGTGTAAAGTGTCAAATAACGATGCACCATTATCAGCTGATAAAAGCTTGCAGACACTACAGTTGACACCATCATCTCATGGAACTGATGGTTTCTTTATTGCAAAATTTCAGCGACAACGAGTGTAAGCTTTTTTTAACTTTGATAAGTTACTTATCTTAGTACCGACCTATGAAATCTTAACGACTTCTCCTTTTTTACTTATAACAATGATACCTTACTCGTTTAGTGTTCTTGCCTATGCACCTTAGAGCTGAACTTTTCAATTCCATTTTATAGAACCCGATAGGCTAGGTTTTAGACGTTCAACTCCGAAATTGAGCAGGAAACTTTAAAGGTGGTTACTAAAGTATGGGCTATACTTAATAATATTCATATTATTGTTTTACTTTGTTAGGATCTCTAGCAATGAACTGGCTGTAGAAATTGAACTTTCCAAACTTTCTTTGATTAACAAAAATACCTTTCTGAAACTGACAAAATAGAAACATGTCTTTACATAGATCTCACTATAGCCGCAGCACTGTTTTGCCGTTACTCTAGTCGGTATAAATTACTTGTTAAATTTTTACTAAAATACGATTAAGAAGTTCCAGAAAATCTTTTCCAGAATGGAGAGAATATGCGTTTAGATAAGAATTAATGTTAATCTATGGCAAATTATAGTAGTGAGTTACACTAGTAACTAAATTACTTTGAGTTATACCTTTTAATCTAGCTTTACAAATTGTAAAAATATTTCATAATTGAATTATTTACATTATTTTCAGTTCTGGTCATTTCTGGATCTACTACATTATTAATGATGTGTTGAGAACTATGAAAGATGTAATGTTTAAATATTAGTGTTTGTTATAACTATATAAATTAAAATATTATATTATGGCAAAGTATATAAAAGTCATATATTACGATTAATACTGTACTTAAGTGTTACTAGTGTTCTGATTAAGTATCAATTATCAACCAGGAAGGTTTAAGACACCCCTTAGAATGAAGTACTGAAATTTCTAAGAATCTAGAACTTATTTTTACTGATATTATTGCTAGACCCTCATCTCAAAATCTAATTAATTACACAAGTGGATTTTTGAATTACAACTTGTAAAAGTTCAAATTACTTGCATCTATTTACTTCAGACGTGTGACAACCCCATGTATATGTTGTAGAAAACTATTAGCCGCGCAGAATAGTTGGCAAAAAATCTTGCTAATTGTTAGAACAATTACGGAAAAAATTCTATACACAGAGTAATTGACTGGTAAAAATTAACAGAAAAGTAATATCAATCCTTTGGACATTAAGATTTGAAGGTGAAATAAGAAATGTGAGCGGATCATCGAATAGGAGCCAAAATAAACATGGCATATGCTGCGCATTTTGTAAAAAATTTTGCATCAAGCAAGTTTTCCTGGCTAATGATGTTGTCTGTCATTCTCGCATTTTTATTCCCTGAACTTGTACAAAAAGACAGTGTTATACCTCTAAGCATGTTAGCTAAAGGTGGAGTTGTTATAATATTTTTTATATATGGCGCAAGCCTGAGCATCAATTCTTTGACCGAAGGATTTCTAAATTGGCGTATCTATGCAATATGTCAGTTTTTTACTTTTATAGTGTTTCCTATACTTGGAATAGTGCTATATGCAATAGCACAAATATGCTTAACATCGCCCATCGAACTTGGTTTCATTTTCCTTACTGCTCTTCCATCAACGATTTCATCTTGTGTTTCATTGACAGCTATCGCGCGAGGTAATATTCCAGCAGCAGTCTTTAATGCAACATTATCATGTTTACTTGGTTTTTTCATAACGCCGATAATTGTTACGCTGGCGATATCTTCAAAGCAAAATGATTTACTAATTTTAGATCCTATTACTCATATAATATTGATCTTGTTATTGCCTCTTATAGTCGGACAGCTTTTTCGTCAATCGATTAAGCATCTTATCGAGAAAAATCGAACAACGACTCATGCTATCGAGCGTGGTGTGATATTACTTATTATCTTCAACTCATTCTCTGAATCAGTCAACGAGGGTGTATGGTGGAAATTTCATTTTTTTGAAATTGCAACTATTTTTGCCATGATTACATTAGTTCTTTGCTTCGTTCTGGTTTTTTCCATCATGAGCGCACGCCTAGTAGGATTATCACGCGAAAATGAAGTGGTAGTAGTTTTTTGCGGAACTTCGAAGAGCTTAGCTAACGGAGTACCTATTTCTCAGGTACTCTTCTCGGACCTTCAAGGTTCCGGACTTCTGCTCCTACCGTTGCTTATCTTTCATCAATTGCATATGCTAGTTTGCAGTTTGCTTGCAAATCATTATTTGAAAAAATTTAAAAATAGATTAGATCTAACTAATTGATTTTAAAATTGGTTTCTTAATGCGTTCACGTCAAAAAAACTAAATAGTAGTACTTTCAACAAGTGCTTGTGATCTTTGGTCATAGACTAATCCAGTTGTATAATGCAGACCTTTAATTTTTATACGAACTTCTTGTAATCACGTAAGCTGTAATTTCTAAAACATCAGTTTGAGTCTTTGAAGTAGTGCTAAAGCTACTATTATTACTTGTAAGCGTATATATCAAACCCAACTTTAAAAGATGAAATTCTAAATTTTTGCATTTTCATGAATGCTTAACATGCTGTATATAAAGAAATTCTCGATCTTTAAAATGATAGGTAAGTTAAGACGCTAGTATAAACTAGCTAATAAAGGTTAATCGAGAGTAATTACTAATTTTTGAAAGCTTCAGGGATTTTAATTAGCCCACCAAACTACATCTTGGTCACGAAAGAAAAATAAATTAAAGGCTGTTATTTAGTTTATTTTCGCTTCAATTTTCCCAGTGATTTTTTACTTTAGTTAAATGTTAAAAGAACGTTAATGTAGTAACTACACTTATCTTTAAAATTCTTACGTAATTGTAAGTTTTTTATCATTTTTTCCATGGACAATTTAATGCAACCATATAAGGATTTCATAATTAGCTGAAATAAAAAAGTAATTATAATTATACAAATTGCCATTTAATCCAAAAAGTGCTCTAAGGAATGTGCCTTTAGAGCAAAACTAATTTGAAGACTTTTAAAGACGTGAGTATTAGCTGGGATAATAAATGTTTGGGAGTGTGATTCGTCGTATCACAGAAGATATTGTACTTTCTATCACGTTTACTACACGGATACCCTTGCCATGTTGTTGGATACGTAAAGACCGTACACTAGCAGAAGCGGTTTGGGCCATCCCACTAGGTGGAGCTCTTATTGGAGCACTAACTGGTGGACTTATGTTTATTACTTTAAAGATTGGATTTGATGCAGCTCTAAGTAGCGTTATTGCGATAATAGCTATGACACTAGCAACTGGTGCTTTACATGAAGATGGCCTTGCGGATTTTTGTGATGGAATAGGCGGTGGACACTCAATTCAGCAACGCCTAAAAATCATGCAGGATTCTAGAATTGGTGTTTATGGTGGGTTGGCTTTAATTTTAACCTTTTTTTTACTAGCATCGCTCATAGAGCAACTTTGGTACGCTTTGGGTGCGTGGCATTTTTTTATAGCTATAGTTGCTGCAAAAACGATCTCTCTTAGTTCAAGCGCACTTATTTTTATGATCTTAAAACCTGCGCGTGATGTTGGACAAGCAATTCGTTTTGGACGTCCAGGACACCTCAATTTAATACTTATGTTCATCTGGCCGATGTGTACTGCGATACTAATATTGGGTATTCATGCAGTAGCGTTAATCTGTGGAGCATTTGTTACGACGTTGGCGATTTCTTTAATTGCATATACTTATCTTAGAGGTTATACCGGTGATGTTTTAGGAGCTGGTATTCACCTGAGTTTTATTGGAAGTTTGACAGCCCTAAAAGTGATACTTACGTGACAATACCAAAAACATTTCTCATACTTGGTGGTACTCGCTCTGGTAAGACGAGATACGCAATGAAGCTTACCGAGAGATATCCACACCGTGTTTATATTGCTACTGCCAAAGCACTCGATGATGAGATGCGTGATCGCATTCATCACCACCAAGCTACGCGTGACCAAACATGGACAACTATTGAAGAACCGATATGTCTAGCTAAAACAATTAGAAAAATACAAAAGTACGAAAACACCGCAATTTTGGTAGATTGTTTGACACTATGGCTCTCTAATCTTTTATTTTTAAATGCTGATATTGAATTGGAAACTAGGAACTTGTTGGACTCAATCAATAAGACAACTGAGCAACTAATTCTTGTTTCTAATGAAGTAGGGTTGGGAATAGTTCCATCAAATAAACTAGCCAGAAAATTTCGTGATGCACAAGGACATTTAAATCAGAACATTGCTGCAACTGTTGATTATGTTGACTTTGTTATCTCAGGTTTGCCCTTAAACCTAAAGCCAGGAATAGGAAAGTAACATAATATGGGTGATATCATTCTAGTTAGGCATACAGAAGTAAGTAGCAACTGGAAAAAACGTTGCTACGGTGTTACAGATGTACCTCTTTCAAATGCGGGACAGGCTGCAATTAAATCAATTACAAGTCATCTTGCAAAATTGCAGCCTCAGTCTATTATACATTCTGGTGTATCACGCACAACATTACTAGCCAAAGCTATTTCTTTGGAGAGCAATATACATATCACGGAAGACAAAGCATTTCAGGAATTAAACTTTGGCAGTTGGGAGGGGTGTTTTTGGACTGACATTTTCCTCAGTGTTGGACACGACATGGGGCGGTTAGTATCGGAGCCAGATATATTCTCGCCACCACAGGGCGAAACACTCTACTCTATGCGAGATCGAGTAATAAAAGCCTTACTAAGGATACCAAATGGCATCACCACGATAGTTATAACTCACGGTGGTCCTATCGGAGCTGTTTCTGGCACTTTGAGAATGATTTCGGCTAAGGATTGGCCAAGCCTGGTCCCTGATTATGGAAGTACGTTAGCTCTTAACAAGACTGATCTTTTAAGGTTGCATGAAATTATGAAGATACGATTATTGATTCAAGCTTGAACGTAAGATATCAGAAGTTTACAATTTTTTGAAACTAAGGGATTGTATGGATCTAGGTTATTATAAATATATCTCTTGTATAAACTAAATAGTATTATAATCAGTCAGTTTTATATCTCGAAATAATAATCTGAGTTTTTCCATAAAACCGGTGATCATAAACTGTAACTTTTGCCGGCAAAATAACATTGTTATCTAACTTCTCCTCAATTACAATAATTGCGTTATTGTCCAACCATCCTCCGTTAATAGCGCTTGTAAGCGCCAATGTAGACAGTGCATTGCCATAGGGAGCGTCGATAAAAGCAATATTGAATTGAGCTGTATTCTTTGCTAAACCAAGGCAAGTAGCATCGAGTTTCAGAATAGAGGTTGCATGAGCAATATTTAGTTTGGTTATATTTTTCTGAATTAATATTTGTGATGATTTTTTATTTTCGACAAAACTACAAAATTTTGCCCCTCGAGATAGTGCTTCAAGACCGAGAGCTCCAGTTCCGGCAAATAAGTCAAGGACATAGTTACCATTAAAATTAAATTTGGTATTACCATTTTCCAATATATCAAATACAGAACCACGCACCTTATCTGAGGTAGGCCTTACAGAATAATCATTTGGTGAAACTAAACTGTAGCCACGATACGTGCCGCCAATTATTCTCATTTCCGAACTCTATCTTTTCTGCGAAGGCTAATATTTTAGTTTTTTTTAGGTCAATTTTTTCTACGTTTACAATTTAGCTTTTTGGTTACTTTACGAACGAAAGCAGGTTTTGGGGATTTGCTTGTAATTACTGACGGTAAAGCTTGTAATCCGAACTTTTCAGCTACGTTTTTACCCAATTGATCAATTAGCACACGTCGTTTCACTGGTGCTACCTGCCCAGGTTTCAAATCAAGAAGCTGAAACGGACCGAATGATACCCTAATGAGTCTGTTTACCTGAAGCCCATAACTAGATAAAATTTTGCGTACTTCCCGGTTTTTTCCCTCCCGTATCCCAATCGAAATCCAACAGTTATTACCTTTTACGCTGTCTAGCTTAGCTTCTATAGGCCCATAGCGCACACCGTCAATCTCAACACCATTATGTAAAGATTTAAGAACATCTTCCGTTAGACATCCATATGCTCGAACCCGATAGCGCCGTATCCACCCCGTTGAAGGTAACTCAATGTAGCGTGCAAGCCCGCCATCCGTTGTCAGTAACAACAGGCCTTCACTATTAAAGTCAAGACGTCCTATTGAAAGAACTCGAGGAAGTTCCTGCGGCAAATTTTGGAATACTGTTGGTCTATTCTGTGGGTCACGATGTGTAGTTACTAATCCTTTAGGTTTAAAATAGCGCCATAAGGCAGTCTCTTTATACTCTGGCAACAGTTTACCATCAATCACAACTTTATCGTCCGGCCCCACATTAAGCGCTGGAGATAAAATTCTTACATCATTAACGGCAACACGACCGTCTAATACCCAACGTTCAGCTTCACGTCTTGAGCACAGACCAGCGCGTGCTATAGCTTTAGCAATTCTAATGTGGTTTGAACTAATTGAAGCTCTGCAGATACGATGACTAGTATCGTTGGCTCTCATTTTAGAGCGCAAACGAATTCTTGATCGGTTTTCGATTGGACCTACATGTGATTTCTTTGTTTGCATAGAACTATTCGGATATGTTTAATTAGTTTATTTACATATCTCTCAATGATCCAAGTTAGACTAATAATTATGCCATCTAAAATGCGAATAAACTATATGAGCGAAGCATTAAAAGAAGCAAGGAAGGCCGCAAGACGCGGAGAAGTCCCTGTTGGAGCAACCCTTGTTGCTACTAATGGGAGTATTATAGCTTCTGATGGTAACAGAACGCGTGAGATGAATGATCCAACAGCACATGCTGAAATCCTTGTAATTCGTAAAGGCTGTTACATCAATGGAACAGAGCGCTTGAACGGTTGCGATCTTTATGTTTCTCTAGAACCCTGTACCATGTGCGCAGCAGCAATTTCATTTGTGCGAATAAGAAGGCTTTATTTCGGTGCCTCTGATCTCAAAATGGGAGGTGTAGAAAATGGCTCGCGCTTCTTCCACCAAACAACATGTCATCATATACCAGAAGTGTACGGTGGTATTCAGGAGCGTCAATCCAGACATCTAATAAAATCATTTTTTCTTACACGCCGATGATAGTTTCTATTAATTAGATCTTTGATATAGTACTACATACCTATCGGTAAATAAATACTTTGTATTTTCATAAGAGGATATTTGAAATTACAAGCTTACATGTTAGATTTTGGGCATCCTTCTCCAACAGCAGAAGCAGACATATCAAGTCCAATCCAGTCGTTGATTATAGAAGTTTCAAACCCTATCTCACGACGTCCATTAACTTCTAGAAGAGGACGACGTATTAACAGTGGATCTTGACACATTAGAGCTAAAGCATCAATTTCGTTAATTTTATCGGTACAAATTTCGCCTGATTTAAGACGAGGTGACGATTGGTTAAACCATAAGTGGACAGGTCGACTACCAAAAAAAGATCGTAACATTTCTGGTGTCCAGGGTATTGTAGTCATGTCACGTACATCAAGTTTATGCCCAGATCTGGCCAACAAAGCTTTTTGCTGTTCGTTCCCAATACATCCTGGTTTTTCGTAGAAAATTACCTTCGTCATACTTTTTCGCTTTCAATTTTACAACTCAAAATTTCTGTTACATATCGATGGCAATTAGGAAGTTATATGCTGACAACTCCTTCAAGAAGCCAATTTCATTAAAATGCTGTAACTTTTCTCGATATCTCTTTTTAATTCATAGATTAATGCGCTTAAGTGTATACACAAAACTGTGAAACCTTACTGTCAGCACTACTAACAAACTCTCTATTCCTAAGCTGCCATTCACAAGACTATTTGACTTGACGTGCAGCTTATTCTAGATAGCTCATAGCTACATGATACGTATAATCTGATGTTCTTAACGCGCATTAGTTTTATAAAGGCACGAATGATTAAACCAGTACAGTAGGATCCTTTGAATTACTCTTTTGTGATCCTAGTCCGCTGCTATATAGTTCATAAGGTAAAGCAATGCATTTTTTTGTAAAATTTCAATCGGACAATATCTTCAACTTATTAAGGCCTAAAATGATTTAAGCTAATTTCCTTATGACTATCAGTTCGAGCTAAGCTTTTACAATTTTGAGTTTTTTATAATAATCAACATTGCCAGATATGCAACTAGTATTGCAAAAATATAACAACTATTTAATTACGTTGCTCAAAAAAAGATTTTTAATAATTTATGTTATGACACTTTTATAGTAATATTGTAGAGTATATTTTTATACTAAGAATGATTAACGTTTACTTTTGAGAAATAAAAGCTTTAATAAATGGCTTTTCATTTGTTTCAAAAAAACGTTGTTACTATTCTGCTAATGTGACTTTTAGTTTAATACCCTATATATATAATCTAAAATTTAACTAAGAAATTACGAAGATACGTGTAAAAGTTAAATTAATGTAATGATTAGACCTTATAGTATTGGCATGAGTTGGCAGAATTTGCAGTAAATCTTACTGTACCTACTCTCACTCATAACCTAAGCTAACTATCATAATAATTCAAAATTTGCGTCATTAACCGTGAGATCAAACTAGCTTGAGATCTTGGAGCGTTATTGTGTACACGATATCTGTGATGCAAAGCCGCATGTTGAGCGCTTTAATTAAAAATTTTAGCTTAATTCTCGATACATCTTTTTAAGATCACAGCACTCAAAGAAAAATTCTCTTTGTCTTCAATGTAACTATAAAGAAATAACGATTTATAATCATTATTAGTAATGGAAAAAAAATGTCTGAGAAAACTTACCAGGTACCACCTGAATGGTCGGCACGGGCGTGGGTCGATGAGAGCAAATACCATGATATGTATCAGAACTCACTTTCAGACCCAGAGACCTTTTGGAATGAAATGGGTAAGCGAATTGACTGGATTAAACCTTACACCAAGGTGAAAAATACATCTTTTGAACCAAAAAATATTTACATAAATTGGTATGAAGATGGCACATTAAATATATGTACTAATTGTATAGACCGACACGTAAAATTACGTGGTGATCAGATTGCAATAATTTGGGAGGGTGATGATCCTACTGAGGAAGAAAAGGTAACTTATAACCAATTACTAGAGCGTGTTTCAAGAATCTCTAATATCATGTTAGCGAATGGTGTTAGGAAAGGTGATCGTGTTACAATATACATGCCAATGATCCTCGAGACAGCATACGCAATGTTAGCATGTGCACGTATCGGTGCAGTACACTCTGTTGTATTTGGTGGTTTTTCACCAGACAGTTTAGCTGATCGCATTTCGGATGCTGACTCCAAGTTCATAATAACAGCCGATGAAGGTGTACGTGGTGGACACCGAATTCCTCTTAAAGCCAACACAGACTCAGCAATTAAGATAATCGGCAAAAACGATATTAAGGTTTTGGTGATAAAACGTACTGGCGCCCCTGTAAACTGGGATACATCTAGAGATTTATGGCTGCATGAAGAGCTTGTTAACGTTTCGTCAAATTGTCCCCCTGCGGAAATAAATGCTGAAGATCCATTATTTATTCTTTATACTTCAGGTTCAACCGGAAAGCCTAAAGGTATAGTTCACACAACAGGGGGATATATCACTTGGGTCTCTCTTACACACCAATATGTCTTTGATTATCATGATGGTGATGTCTATTGGTGCACTGCTGACTTGGGTTGGATCACTGGTCATAGTTATACTCTTTACGGTCCATTGGCTAATGGTGCAACAACAGTGATGTTCGAAGGTGTTCCAAGTTATCCAACTTACTCGCGTTTCTGGCAAATCGTTGATAAATGGTCAGTCAACACATTTTATACAGCACCAACGGTCGTTCGAACACTCATGGCTACCGGTAATAATTTTATAAAATGCACCAGCCGTAGATCTCTTCGTCTACTCGGCTCTGTAGGAGAACCTATCAATCCAGAGGCTTGGGAATGGTTTCACAGAATAGTGGGTGAAAGCCGCTGTCCAATTGTAGACACTTGGTGGCAAACAGAAACTGGAGGGATAATGATCACGCCACTACCGGGAACAACCAGACTCAAGCCTGGATCTGCAACTTTACCGTTTTTTGGTATTAAACCAGGATTAGTTGACAACAAAGGAAAGGAACGACATGGGGTAGCTTCTGGAAATTTAGTTATCAAAGACAGTTGGCCTGGTCAGATGCGTACTATTTACGGTGATCACGAACGCTTTGTGGAGACATACTTTTCAATCTATCCGGGAGCCTACTTCACCGGAGATGGCTGCCACCGAGATTCTGATGGCTATTATTGGATCACCGGCCGCGTTGATGATGTCATAAATGTTTCTGGCCATCGTATGGGCACAGCAGAAATTGAGTCAGCACTTGTAGCTCATCCTAAGGTTGCAGAAGCTGCAGTTGTAGGTTATCCACACAATATTAAAGGGCAGGGGATATATTGTTACATCACCCTAATGATTGAAGAAACGGATAAAGCCAATCTGAAACTGGAGTTGACTGCCTTGGTTCGTAAAGAAATTGGCCCAATTGCATCACCTGACATTATACAATTCACGCCGGAACTACCGAAAACACGTTCTGGTAAGATTTTGCGCCGTATTCTTCGTAAAATTGCTCAAGATGACTGCGTTAATCTTGGAGATATATCGACACTGGCAGAACCAACAGTCTTAGATAGTATAATTAAATATCGGCAAAATCGCATATAAAGTTATTCTATGTAGAACTTAGATGTACTCACTACTATGGAGCGTTCACTATAATTTATTTGAATGGCTAATAACAAATACGATTTAATATCAATACTAAATCTGCTCTCTGTGTTAATTTTTTAGAAATTATAAATAGCAAACCCAGTTTAATTTGGCTGCACTCGAATTAGAGTAGAATTGTCATAACACTAAAAAGTTTAGCAAGTCATTAAATCATGTCAAAGGATTTTACTCACGTTGATCACATTTATTACGACTATTAAATATAAGCTAATGCTTTCTCAATCATAGCGGCTACTTGAACTACAGTTGCATCACCCTTTCTCGGACCTATTACTTGAATACCTAATGGCATGCCTCGGCTATCCCTTCCACCTGGTAGGCTTAAAGCGGGCAGACCTGCAAGATTAATTGGAACAGTGAATGCATCCTCTAGGTACATTGAGACGGGATCTGATTCGTGCGAACCTAGTTCAAATGCTCCTGTTGGAGTTGTTGGTGATAGTATAACATCACAGTTTTCAAATGCGGCCTGAAAGTCGTTCGCTACAAGGCGACGAATCTTTAGAGCTTTTTGATAGAACTGATCGTAGTAGCCACTAGAAAGCGAGAATGTACCCAACAAAATGCGCTGCTTGACCTCAGCCCCAAAACCTTCAGAACGAGTGTTTTCATACATTTCTGTAAGTTCAGAAAAGTTTTTTGTACGATGTCCATATCGCACGCCATCATAACGTGCAAGATTGGATGAAGCTTCTGATAGTGCAATTATATAGTATGCAGGTAGAGCATATGAAAAGTGGGGCAGATTAACCTCACGAACATCTGCAGATAATACTTTACTGAGATGCTGTATTTTATTCCAAATCGTCCGAGTTTCCTCGGTTGCCTTGCTAGCAACTAATTGGTTAATCACACCAATACGCAATGAATGCAATGGAGTTTTAACAGCCTGCTCCAAACCTGGTTGAAAATTTGGGATTGAAGTAGAATCTCTCTGATCATGACCGATCATAATATCAAGGAGCGCAGCCACATCATTGACAGACTTACCAAATGCCCCAGCCTGATCAAGCGATGACGCATAAGCGATAATACCCCAGCGAGAACAGGCACCATAAGTAGGCTTCATTCCAACTATCCCGCAGAAACTTGCGGGTTGACGAATTGAGCCGCCAGTATCAGTACCAATAGCACCAAGAACAAGATTAGCAGCAACTGCAGCAGCAGATCCACCAGATGAGCCCCCTGGAGTTAGATTAGGCATATTGAGTTTTAAGCCAAACGGATTTTTGGTAGGACCGAAATAACTTGTCTCAGTTGACGATCCCATAGCAAATTCATCTAAATTTGTTTTACCAATACAAATTGCACCAGCGTCAAAAAGTCTTTCGGACACACCAGATTCATAAGTAGGGACAAAATTTTCGAGTGTTTTCGAGCCCGCAGTTGTAAGAACTCCTTTTGTGCAAAAATTATCTTTTACAGCGATTGGTATACCGTTTAATGCAGCAGCTTTACCATCTATTAAGTTTACGTCGGCTAATTCAGCTTTCTTCTGAGCGGTTCCGAATGTTTCAGTTATGAAAACATTAAGGTCAGAGCTTGTCTTGGATAAAGTCAAGCAGTGTTCAAGCAACATACTTGCGGTAAGGTCACCGCATATAAGTTTATTTCTTGCCTGAGCAATAGAGTTTACTGGTAGGCTTTTTTCATCTTTCAAAATTAGGTTCGTCACTGGCAGACCTTATTATAGTCTTTAGGTAGTAATATAAAGTTGCTTAGCAATCAAACTTTATTAATACAATTAAAAGTATTAATTAAAGTCTCTGTAACGCTGTGCAATTCGATTTGTAGATTGCAGTCATATTAATACACTTATAAATAGGTTGTTGTTTCAAAAAATTGATGCAAACAGCTGTTATAACTATTAATTGGTGTAGATGCGCGGCATAGTATTGATCTAATTAGTATAGGGGCGACATTACTTGAAGTAAAGTTTCTTATAGCGTTTTAAAAATTGGTAAATCAAGTTTGCAGATGCTAGATAATAAAAATAGCCCTCATAATTAATCTGAGTCATGTGAAAACAGAGGGCAAACGGTATCCTTCTTCGTAAAGAACCCGCCGAACTACTGGTCTGTGGCACATGAGTTCAAAATGTCGTCGACAATTAATTGGTAATGGTATACCAAGATGTTCAGCCCAAAATTCCACGTAAAAGATTGCCGCATCTGCAATGGAGAACTGACCGAAAATATATCCGGAGTTACCATTTTGACTTAAGTGCTGTTCGACAACACTAAATCCCTGTGATACCAACTCTCGTCCTCTTGACTTAATTGCATCTTCATCCCCATCATTTACTAAGTATTTATCCGTAGTAAATATGCGAGTAAATC
Source organism: Candidatus Tectiglobus diatomicola (assembly GCA_039583345.1). Classification (GTDB taxonomy): domain Bacteria; phylum Pseudomonadota; class Alphaproteobacteria; order Rhizobiales; family Hyphomicrobiaceae; genus Tectiglobus; species Tectiglobus diatomicola. The sequence goes on from JAZDSJ010000003.1 coordinate 71,393, forward strand.
CTTGGCCGTGTATAAAATGAGTAACATAATTAACCCATTCTAAGGCGCGGACTTGATTTAGAGGGTTACGCGGAATTAAGCGTTTTTTAGGATGGCGTATAGCTAGCCACCAGGCTATAGAGGTAAAATCTGTTAAAGCTTCTCCGCCTTCTAATACTAAAACCGGAATGGTACATTTAGGATTAATAGCTCTGAACTCAGCCGTAAGATGATCGCCTTTAGTTAAGTCAACAACTTTAACTTCAAAAATCAAGTCAAGTTCTTCTAGCAACAAATGGATACCAGTTGAACATGATCCAGGAGCCATGTAAAATTGCATCATAGTTAAAAATCACCTATCTACTGAAAACACTGGACCCTAATTATAAGATTTTGGTGTTTTTTGATCAGGCATCAATTATAATTAAAACATAACCATCATATCATCTTAATTTATCCTAAACTATGCGGTATGTCGTAACTTCGTTTTAATTTAAAGTACTTAAGATTATTACACAGAGTGATTTTGCGAATGTAATGATAAAATTGTCGGAAAACTATTTTCATGAATTATACTAGTGAAATTTATAGCGAAGTTGAAACCGGTTTCGGCTTTATTGTTTATGGTTCTAGGTAGACATAGCGCTTATTGGCTTCGACCTAGGTGGACTTATTATCATTTAGTAATGGGTTTTGTCCTATAGTATTTTAAAAAAAGTTATATTGCTGAAATTCAGCAGATGAACCTACTTTCAATTAAATCTGGGAGATCATTGGCAATGAGGAGTGTGTCATAAGGTCTTAAATTCAAACCTATCCAAGTTTGTGCATCTGAAAACTTATCGCAAGTAAAAAGTTGACCTGACCCATCAACACTTTTAAATCCTTTAAGAAATGCTTCTACACGTTCAGGATTAACGACTACTGTAATGTCTGTTGCTAAGGCTGCTTTCTTACCCAACTTACAATGAACTTCGTCATGTATTGTACCAAGTTCAATAATCCCAGGTGTAATTAGGATACGCCTTCCATTCTCATTGCGTAGTACTTGCAATAAATCAAGGCCGTTGGAAATACCGTTAGGATTCGCGTTATAAGAGTCATCTATATACGTGGCACCACATGAGTGTTTTTTAACCTCCAAGCGATGAGAAATTTGCGGTGTTGTACGTAGTGATTGTATAATACGCTCGATAGAGAAGCCCAAATTCAGAGCCATTGCACTGGCTAACACCATATTTCGAGCATGATGCAAGCCATAAATGGGCGCAAATAAAAGATACTCATTAGCCTCAAAATAGATTTTTACATATAAGCCTTGCATTGTTTGCTCGATCGATAGAATCTTGATATCAGCCATGCTCTTCATACCGACAATGATAAACATCTTTCTATTCTGTTCGACGAACTTATAAGCACTGATATGTTCTAATACGCTTTCATCCAACACCACTTTACCATCGAGCCTGCTTACGGCTTGCGCTAATTCGAATTTCGCCTTAGAAACTGTCTCAAGATCTTTGAAACGCTCATAATGAGCCTCGCCAATCGAAGTAATAATTCCGTGTTTTGGTGGTATGAATGTGCACAAACGAGATATGGATCCAATGCCATATGCGCCCATTTCCGCAAGGAAATACCGGCAATTATCTTCTAATTTTTCATTGATAACACGCGCAATTCCCATAACGGTATTTATACTTCCGGGTGTAAATTGCGCATTAGTATTCATTTGCAAAATATGCCCAAGAATATGTTTGACCGATGTTTTCCCAAAGGATCCCGTAATACCTACGGTACAGGGAGCAATCTCACAAAATCTATTTTTAGCCGCAGTTTTAAAACTTTTTTGAATACAAATTTCGATGGGTTTGAGAAGCCAATTAGCAAGTATTATTATAAGTTGGATGAATTGCACAGCGACAAGCCAAGCAATACTGCTACCAATAGTTGTAGCAACATAAGCTGTGATAAAGGTAAGTATCATACTAGTAGCTAGTAAGCGCTTTAATCTCTTTGTTAGCACAAGTCTTTTTTTTGCAACTCTAAGCGGATTAGGTTCTTTAACCCCTGCCACAATAAACAATAACGTAACTAAGACAGTTTCTAAAAATGTCGGAACCAGTGTAACATTCTGAATAAATTTATTGGAAATTTCCAAAAATATTAATGTTGCTGAAACACGTTTGTCGAAGGCCATTTTAGTAACAAGCCAGAATGCGAAGCGTACAGTATTGTATTCATCCTGTTGGAAAATGTGCAGATAACGCAACAATCTATATAAGCTAAAAAAAATGAAAGCTGCATAAGCAGCTAAGTCAAAAATACCGACCATGGTATATGAATTCCTAAGTTACTCCACTCGCTCGTTATGGATTAAGAAATCCCGAATACGCTTTGAAACCTGATGGCGACCTTCTCTAAGAAGAGAATGGTGATCTTGTCCAGATAACAAGTTCATTTCAGCATTTACAATAAGCTTTGCCAAGCGCTCACCTATTCCTGGCGGCGTGTCAATATCCTCCTCTCCATAGATTAAGCAAGTAGGGCAGATTATCTCTTTGGCCACATTGCTCAAATCCTCACGTATTACATTAGTAAAAATCTCACGCATTCCGCCAGCGTTTTTATAATCAGAACTGCCAAACCTTCTGCGTAATTCATCGATGTTCATACCGGTCATTGGCACCAATTTTTTCAAAACTTTGAACGTGTAGATTTTACTCTTGACATGTATCCACTGGATTAATGAGCGTTGAAGTGGTATACCAGCTGCAGCAATTAATATTAGCTTGTCCACAAGATCTGGATGGCGACTACAAAGTTGTATGCCCACACGCCCACCAAAAGAGTGGCCGATCCATACAGTTGATCCGGCATATGGGTTTTCTTTAAGATATAAAGCGACCAAATCCGCATAATCAGTCGTCGTCCATGCCGTGTTGGGCTTTGGTGAAGCGCCGAAACCCGGGAAATCGAGCAACACATGTAACCCTAGGTAGCTAAGAGATTGTGCTATATTGTCAAACGCATGTTTATCTTGTCCCCAGCCGTGTCCCCAAATAAAACGCCATTGATAGCCCTTTTGTGAAGATTGTATAATATTAGTTGCTAATTGTGTGATGTCGTAATTTTTTGCTTGCATATTCACACTATCTCGTTTGCAGCTTGTTTACGCAAGCCTACAATTACCACAGGCTTACTTTCTTGCATTAGTTGTGCAAGAACTCTAACTTATTTCTCTTATAACTTAGAGATCAATAGAACCTGATTGTAAACTGCAAATGACTGAAAGGATAATAGAAATGAAAGGTAGAAAAAAAATTGCAGTGTTCTTTGGAGGGCGTTCACCTGAGCATGATGTTAGTGTAATTACAGCGCTACAGGTTATGGCAGCGCTTGATGAAGAAGATTACGATATAATCCCAGTTTATCTAGCCATCAATGGTTTATGGTGGTGTGGAGACACATTACGCAAAAAAGCAACATATTTGCCAGGTCCAGAGCAATTTGCGAAGTTAACACAAGTCAAGTTGGATATAACTAATTCAGGAAAACCTGTGTTAGTTGAACAGAATGTATCTTTTCTACATCGCTCGAGTAAATTTGAATTTGATGTTGCATTTCTAGCATTTCACGGCCTAATGGGTGAGGACGGTCAAATCCAAGGTATGTTTCAGGTAGCTGGTGTTCCCTACACTGGAATGCGAACTATGGCATCTGCGGTATTGATGGACAAAGTTGCTACTAAACGCATTTTAGCTAGTACGAACATCCCTATGTTACCCTACATAGAATTGCAACGTCCTACAGAAGGCTTTTTGATTACAGAAGCAGAGCTAATAAAACACATAGGCGATTTTCCTGCTCCTTGGTGTGTGAAGCCAAGTCATCTCGGAAGCAGTATCGGCGTTACGCGCGCAGATACTGTCTCTGAAGTCACAGACGTGCTTTTAGAAGTGTTTAAGTACGATACAACAGCCATTCTAGAGCCATTTATAGAAAACATGGTGGAGTATAATATCGCCGTGTCCAAGGCTTTTGGTAATATCTCTACATCAGCTATTGAGCAACCTAAGAAAACAAACGAACTTCTTGATTTCAAGCAAAAATATCTTAACAGCAAAAATAGCAAAACTATCGGTAAAAAAGTATTAGAACTGTCAAAAGGCGATGGCATGTTATCATTAACCCGTGAGCTTAATCCAAACTTAAGAGACGACCAAGAAGCACAGATCCGACATTGGGCTATGGTAGCATTCGAGGCAGTTGCTGGAAGTGGAGCTCCTAGGGTTGATTTTATAATGAATGAGACAACTGGAGAGATCTGGTTAAATGAAGTCAACCCTTGTCCAGGTTCATTAAGCTATTTCCTTTGGGAAGCGTCCAGCGAATACCTAGTTTTATTTTCAGATCTTTTAAATGCGCTAATTAAAGAAGCTATCTATGAGGCAGCCAGAGTTAAATTACCGGCTGATCCTACTCCTGTTAATGCACGTCTCTTTTCACGTCGAGGGTAAACTTTTTAGCGATACTAAAAGATTGTCAATATTCCCACTTTTTAACTTCTAAATTAGTGTTTACCTCACATTCCGGTATAGTTTGGACCACCGCCACCTTCTGGGCAAGTCCATGTAATGTTTTGTGATGGGTCTTTTATATCACATGTTTTACAATGGATACAATTTTGTGCGTTGATATAGAACTTCTTTTTGCCGTCAGAATCTTCTAATATTTCGTATACATTCGCAGGACAATAACGTTGTGCTGGTTCGTCATACTTAGGTAGATTTTCCTCTAAAGGCAGCTTTTGATCTTTGAGCTTAAGATGCACCGGCTGGTTTTCACTATGATTAGTTGCAGAGAATGAGACATTAGTCAGTTTGTCAAAAGTCAGCACACCATCAGGTCTAGGGTAATCTATAAATTTAGATTGAGCTGCATATGCCAGTTCTTCGTGGTCAGCGTAACCATGCTTTAATGTCAAACCAAGGCCAACGCAAGGAATTATTGTGTTAAGCCACATATCTAAGCCACCTAGACCGATACCTGCAAAAGTGCCAAATTTTGACCACAATGGCTTAACGTTACGAACTTTTTTGAGATCCTTTGAGATTAGACCTCCACGAATTGCTAACTCATATGAGGACAAGTTGTCGTTTTGGCGACCATCTTCCAAAGATTCAAAAATTGATTCTGCCGCATGTATACCAGAAAGAATAGCATTATGACTTCCCTTTATTCGTGGTAAATTAAGCATTCCAGCCGAACATCCGACAAGTACACCACCTGGAAACGCAAGTTTTGGCAGTGATTGCCATCCCCCCTCTGAGATCGCTCGTGCGCCATAAGAAATACGATTGCCACCCTTAAGAGTCTTCCTAATAGCAGGGTGTGTTTTATAGCGTTGAAATTCATCATATGGAGAAAGATAAGGATTAGAATAATTTAAATGCACAACAAAACCAACGGATACAAAGTTTTCACCGTAGTGATAGAGGAATGAGCCACCACCAGTATCATTATTTAAAGGCCAGCCAAAGCTGTGCTGAATAAACCCTGGATTGTGCTTAGAAGGCGAAACTTGCCAGAGCTCTTTAAGACCGATGCCATATTTTTGAGGTTCTGAATCGCGATCAAGTGAAAATTTCTCAATTACCTCTTTAGACAAAGAGCCACGCGCACCTTCAGCTAAAATTACATATTTCGCATGTAATTCTATACCACGCTCAAAAGTCTCCTTTAGCGAACCATCTCTGCAACGTCCCATATCACCAGTAGCTACACCCACTACTTTTTCATCGACATCATAAAGCAGCTCAGTTCCAGCAAAACCTGGGAAAACCTGAACCCCAAGTGCTTCAGCTTGTTCGCCGAGCCATCGTGTTACATCGCCCAGACTAACTATATAGTTACCATGATTATTCATTACAGGCGGCATTAGAAAATTCGGCAGAGTGATATAATTAGAAGGTGACAGATACAGAAACTTGTCTTCCTTTACCTTTGTCTTGATTGGTGCTCCTAGATCTTTCCAATTTGGTAACAATTTATTTAGGCCAACAGTATCTATAACAGCGCCAGATAAAATGTGAGCGCCAATCGAGGAACCTTTTTCTAAGATTATCACAGATAGCTCTTTACCATTATGATTAGCCAACTGCATAAGCTTAATTCCTGAGGAAAGACCTGAGGGACCACCTCCAACTATCACTACATCACATTCCATTACCTCGCGATCATGCGATACGGTGCCGATTTTTGGCATTGCGTTATAATTCCTATCAATTAATGATGCTTAATAAGTGTTAGTTATTTCAACGACATCAAGTGCAAGTGCTTAAAATACTTATTCAACAAACCATTAATTAGCTATGCTAGTGCTAATTAAGTTTACTAAATAGCCCACTTCATTCAACTAACGTTAGTACAAGTTTATATATCAATGGGCAGAAGTGCAAAAATTACGACACAATATGCTTGATAAGGTACATTCACTTGAGCTAGGTTAAATTGTTTTGTGTATTGGCATTTTTTATTCATGAAAAACTCCCACTCCAATTCTAAAAAAAACTATAATGCACTGCTTAATGTACTAACATGGTTCTATGCCATGGGAGTAGATACGGCAGTCGGATCCGCTCCTATTGATTGGCTCAAGTTAGAAAACAAGTCACCCTCTTCAACTCCATTTCTTCAAAATAATTCATATGATTTTCTCTGCGACCCAAAACCAGAGTGTTCATATTCTGAATATCATACCAATAATTACAGACTTGCCTTGCCGCAACAAAATACTGACGATTTAAAAACTGAACATATCGCTTTTACTGCAAAAACACTTCAAGATTTACAATCTTTACTTGATCAATTCGATGGCTGCGGACTTAGGATAACAGCTACAAAATTATGTTTTTATAGAGGTTCTGATCATGCACGTGTAATGGTTATCGGAGAAGCTCCTGGTCGAGATGAGGATCTTTCAGGGCGACCTTTTGTGGGTCGTGCAGGGCAGCTATTAGACAAAATGCTAGATTCAATTCAACTAGATGGAAGCTCAGTACATTATACTAATGTTGTATATTGGCGTCCCCCTGGAAACCGTACTCCTACAACTCAGGAAGTACTTGCCTGTCGCCCTTTTCTTGAAAAACAAATAGATTTGGTCGCACCAGATATCATAATAACGGTTGGCGGACTTGCATCTAAAATAATTCTCGAGACCTCGCAGGGAATAATGAAATTGCGAGGGAATTGGGGTTCCTTTATTAGCAAGAGTGGGACTGAGATTCGGGTTATGCCGACACTCCACCCAGCTTATTTGCTACGTACGCCTGCGTCTAAGTTATTAGCTTGGCGCGATCTACTGGCAGTTAAAGAGGCTATCCAATAACCTTGCGTAATAACAAAATGAATTGCATCTAGATCCAGGCTTTTTTGGATGTATACGACTAAAATAAAAATATTTAAGTTGTTTTTTTATAAAAAGAAAATATTAGGTGAGGAAACGTGATGGTCGGGATAGACACTACACTACCATTTTTACCACTCAACATTGCAGTAGGAACGGTGTCTGATACACGAACAATAGAAAGTGATAAATCTGGAGATTTACTTATCAGTCTTCTTACAGAAGCAGGCCATCACAACACTGAAAGAGCTGTAGTACATGACGATGTTGTATCACTTAGGTCAAAAATAGCAGCATGGATAGCACAACCTGAAATCGACGTAATCTTAACAACTGGCGGCACTGGTTTAACAGGTCGAGATGTCACTCCTGAAGCTATAATGCCCCTATTCGAAAAACAAATTGACGGTTTTTCTATAGCTTTTCATATGATTTCATACGAAATTATTAAAACTTCAACACTACATTCTCGTGCTTGCGCAGGAATTGCTAACAGCACATATATTTTTTGTCTGCCGGGGTCACCCAATGGTTGTCGTGATGGCTGGAACAAAATACTTAAATGGCAACTAGACAGTAGATATAGACCGTGTAATTTTGTTTCGATTATACCGAGATTGTCAGAGCGTTAGTTCATTTAAGCGCTTATTGTTGAAAATAAATTTACATCATAAGATCACATTTAGATGTTATTGTATATTCTCTTAATTAACAAGTAAGGGATTTTATAAAGGTACATCTTTCAAAGATTATGAGAGTATTGAACAAATCAACTACCTTAAAAGTATATATTTCATATTACTTCAAGTAAATATTAAGTAGCTTAATTTTATTGTAAAAACAAACTATTACAGTGAGTAATCATGTAGATATTAATTTTTGCTTGACTTTACAAATGCCATACCCCTATCCTCGCAAGAAAGGCGGAGTAGCTCAGGCGGTTAGAGCAGCGGAATCATAATCCGCGTGTCGGGGGTTCAAGTCCCTCCTCCGCTACCATCTAAAAAAGTTTATTAAATCATTATTATCTGTCCTAACATTTTTATAAATCCGGGCAATTCTCGTGGATTTATAACTAAAAAGCTTTTTTGGGTGTTTGTAAAAGGCAAGAATTGGCTTAAAATTTGTTAACGCTATAAAGCCAAGTTTTTGATTGAATGGTGTGGAAGTATGTTGCAAATTTGGTTGACTACATTGTATTTTAAGCTACATATACATGTTAAACCTTAGTTGTAACGTAAAAGTATAGTTTGTTACGAATAGTAACTTGTATGACTTCTTGTTCTGTGAAATAGTAATTAAGTTGTTATATGAGTAATAGCATAGTTTATCTTTCGCTAATTAGAGGAAGCATTATTCTTTTGTGGTGTTAAAAACATATCTCACCTCATAAATTCTTCTTTTAACATTTATATTATTATTAATACTTTTATCACATCATTTTGCTTACTAAGTCATTTAGCTTTTGTATGAACTAGCGTTATTTAATATTACAAGCACCGGTAGCTCAGCTGGATAGAGCACCAGACTACGAATCTGGGGGTCGGGAGTTCGAATCTTCCCCGGTGCGCCATTTCAATACTTTTAATAATTAACACTTTTAGCAAATGACTAAAAACATTACTGAATTTTCACAAGTAAACTCTCAATAAGATGTAATTCTGATAACTGGAACTATTTATCGCTTCACACATAGTCGTTTAATGCTTTAATAGGTTTTTTTAAAATTAATATGTGCTTTCATTAAAGTTTGTCATTTAATTATGCTTGGTAGATTTATTTTTTAGTAACGTTCTACAAAATGAATTATTAAAAAAACTCTTTAACAACTCTCTTAATAACGAAAAAGTTGTATAAGCGTAGATATGCGGTTTCAAATTTGTATTTTTTGTATACTATATCTTACCAAAGTATCACATCAAAGCATACATGTGTACTTCAATAAATATGATTAAGTATTTTGTCTGATTTAAATAACTATGTTGGTATAATTCTTTTAAAACAATATTTAATTCCACTAGCACGAATTAAGACTGAGTCACAGATTCAAAGCCTCATTAACGGTTCTTAAATACTGAAATTAACATACTTAAAATATTCTAATATTAGTTAAAACAGTAGTTTATAATCTAGCACCGATGATCTCGGTAGCGATGTGAATTAAAAAGTATATAACCGTATTTTTTTGAATAGGAGTATGTATTGAGGCTCATTAAACTCTTTGAGAATAACTAACAAACAATATTGTTTGCCTAACCTGTTATTCAGGCAAGTGCAATTTTGACTAGGCGTCTATACCATAACATTTATACAAAGATTATAAAATTACATTTAGCTAAAGCATTTCTCGTACTTTTTTAACATGCGCTTGTTGAATATCTCTCTAAGAGATATAAGTTTCACATAAACTAGCTTATAATTCAGTTTTTTCTTTAGGTAAAACTCAAGCTATAAGACAGCTATCACTGTGAACTATTTTAAAGTCAATCCATTTTGTACTCAACTTTGATGTTCGAGTGCACAAGTGATAAGATTTATATTATTTTTAAACATAAAAATATAAATTGTGCAGGTCTACCTTTCGCAGAAAGCGAATCTGAAAAAGCCTTCCACCTATACTTAAGCCAGTCTCACACGCGATCTATGCAACTAATGTGATATTAGATATGTTTTCAACAAATAATCCAGCAACCTCCTCACGTTTGACCTGCTCTATGAGTTTAGCTAATTGCTATGTAGAAGGTTCAGCTGATGTGTCAATACCTAGCGGAGCCAAAAAACGTAGGGCATAGGAATTCGCAAAATAGCCAAATGCGTCATGCGCTGTAACCACTGTTCTACGTTTATTAGGCAGCGTGATCAAATCGGCAGTAGTACGATCGTGAAGATCTTTTAGCTTCGATATATATCTCAAAGCATTGCCCTTATTAATCTCAGCATTCATGGGGTCTGCTTTAGTCATAGCCTGAGTAATGTTGCGGATATAAATTATCCCGTTAGGTAATGCATTCCACGCATGTGGGTCTGTTTCTCCATCAATCTTAAGTGGTACAATACTTTCAGTTGCAATATATACTTTAGCTTTGGTGCCCGAAGCCTGAATAAGTGGTTCGAACCAGATCTCAAATCCAATCCCATTTACAAAAATAACATCGGCTTCAGTTACAGAACGAGAATCGCTGACATTAGGTTTGTATGTATGCGCATCTGAATCGGGTCCTACAATAGTAGTGACTGAAACAATATCGCCGGTTACTTGCTCTACCATATCACCTAAGATTGAGCCGAATAGAAAGCTATTTAAGGGAACTGCTGAGCCCGCTGCTGACAATGTAAAAATTCCTAGAGCAAGGGCAATAAAATACATTGACGCTAAGCTTGCATCCTCTCAGAGAATTGTTGCACGAGCCAGAAATGTAGTTAGGAGTGTAACGCTCACACCTGTAATCAAGCCACTCACAATAATGGCAAACATAGAAAGTCCGCAAAAAATAAATGCAATACCAATGCCTGGTACTATTGCATGTGCCATTGCTTCACCAGCTAGAGATAGCCCAGCGCAGTACAAGAAAAGTCTCAACTAGTGCAACCGAAAAACTGAGAACTAAAGTCGAAATGAATGTACGTTTCATAAAGGCATAATCAAGAAGGTCAAACATATATGCCATTCTCCTTACTACCTATTTAAAAACATTCTTTCGATCCAAACTGCTTGACCTAATGAAAGATATCCGTGATCAACAAGATTAGACGATATCAAAATCTCTTGAGGCAGACCAAATCAAGCCTTGCCATTTTTTAGCAAAAGAGCCTTAGTGCAATGCCCATAAACCGTAGACAAATCATGCAAGATCATAATTATTATTCGGCCTTCAGAAGCCTACGCGTCTATCAAGTTCAAAAGCCGTGTCTTTGTTGTTTGATCAATAGCCATAAAGGGTTCATCAAGTAGAATAAATAATGCATCCTGTACTATTGTGCGAACAAACAGAGCACGCTGCAGCTGCCCTACCGATAAAGTATATAGTGGTTAATCAGGGATGTGATGTATGTCTGTCCGCTTTAGTGCTATTTCAACCCGACTGAGTATGTGGGTGGATAGCTGTCCTAAAAAGCCTAAGCCATGACTTTAACATAATTCAGGTTACATATTTTATTGAAACTTAATCAATTTCATCAAGGCACAAATGATATATTAAACGATGCGAATGTGAAGTGTGGCAAATTTCAGAGTTTTCACATTATAGTGCACATAACTTATTTTTCTACTTTGCACATATCTCTGCTGCAGCATAATCTTCTTCAAATACTTGTAATATCATAATAACGGCCAATAAATCATAATTAAAGTAGAATCGATTGACTGTTTAACAATCTTATAAACTTATTACGAAACTCAGATTTAAACAGTGCAGCCTCTTTAAGTATTTCATCTGCCTTATGAAAATGCAATCCGCCATACTTCTCTAGCGTGAATTTGATATATAAATCTGGTTTTTTTTGTCGCAACCTCTCCTCAATAATAGCTTTCTGAAGTACGCTTACAGACTGAATAAGTGTTGAAATTATAGATGTGCGAGAACCATTTACGAGGCTGCGTGATCCACCACTTACGTCGACTGCAATCACAAGATCGATATCTTTAGGTAATATTAGATATGGCAATGGATCAACAATGCCACCATCTGATAATAGAACGCCATCCACATCTACAGGTGAAAACAGACCAGGAATTGCGATGCTTGCAGCAAGAGCATTACCTAAATTACCACTATCAAAAATGTAAGGCTCGCACAAAGAAAGATTAGTAGCTACAATTTTAATTGGAATTTTTAATTCTTCAAATGTTTTCGATATCAATTCAGGAATTAGTAGCTCAAGTAAAGCAAAAGAGTCAAGAAAGGCAGAGCGCATAGGAAAAATTTTCAAAACCTTTCGAAGTGGCTTTGTTCGTTTGAATAGAAGCTTGGTAATTATATCAATTCTTGTAGCAAGTATCTCTTCTGTAGTATAGCGGATATGTGAAGCAGACAGTCCTGACGCATAACCAGCAGCAAATAAAGCACCAATTGATGTACCTGTGATTATACTTGGGCATATACCAAGTTCATCGAACACTTCAAGTACTAAAATGTGAGCTAATCCACGCGCTCCGCCTCCCCCTAAACACAAACCAATTTTAGGAAAGTCTTTCTGTTTCTGGATTATGGTGCTTGATTTTAGCATGACTGGCAGGTTTCGTGACATCAAAACTAACCTTTGGAGTTATCTCGATAAATATGCCTCAAGATTATATTATAACATAAAACTTAAGTTATCTCTTTAATATGTGCTGCCTAATACACACACTTTCGAAGCATGCAGTTAGTAAGTTAATTTCAGCAACCGGATATTTTAACTATACGCTTTAGTTTTTGGAAAAAAACCAGTTCGAAATATCGAAAAATTCGTTTTTTTGAAAAAACACCAATCTAAATCATTCTGTTTTTAATACCTAATATTTAAAACACTGCTTGATAAAGCAAGGAATTAATTTAAATATACTATGCTATTTTCAGCGCCGTATTAAATTAAATCTTTATCCAACTGAATTACCTTTAGTGCTAAGTAATCGTTATTTTAAAGCAGAAGATCTCACATGCAGCCAAGTGTATGTCTTCCAGTCCTTTTTCAAAAATGGTTCACAGAGAAAGGATGGGAACCAAGACCACATCAGCTCCAACTTTTAGAGAAGGGGCGGGCTGGGCGCTCCACTCTGCTAATAGCTCCCACAGGAGCTGGTAAGACACTAGCCGGCTTTCTCCCAACTCTAGATGACTTGATGTCTTCACCTGAGCGTATACACAACGGGGCGGGCTTACATACTCTATATATATCTCCACTAAAAGCTCTAGCAGTGGATATTGAACGCAACTTAAAAATCCCGATAAACGACATGGAGCTGCCCATAACAGTTGAGACTCGATCAGGCGATACATCACAGGCTAAGCGCCGCCGCCAGCGAACCCGTCCTCCAGACATTCTTCTAACGACGCCGGAGCAGTTAGCACTTCTATTAAGTAACCAAGACGGAGCCTTTCTTTTTAAAGATCTCAAAACTGTTATTATTGATGAATTACATGTTCTGGCAGGCTCTAAACGTGGAGACCTTCTAGCACTAGGGTTGACACAGCTTCGATCAATAGTTTCCAATCTACTGACAATCGGTCTCTCTGCTACAGTAGCCCGGCCTACGGAATTGAGAGCCTATTTAATGCCACAGTACAATCCCGCGCGTCAGATTGACATCGCTGATCTCGTGTATTTGAAAAGTCAGATAGAACCAAACATTTCTATATTAAAAACTAAAAAGCCACTACCTTGGTTCGGTCATGCCAGTCGGCATGCGATCACAGAAATTTATGACAAAATACAAAAACATCGCCTGACCTTAATTTTTGTTAATACGCGAAGCCAAGCTGAACTTCTATTTCAGGAGCTTTGGAATGCTAATGAAGATAATCTACCAATCGCATTGCATCATGGCTCATTAAATTCGGAACGACGCCGTAAAGTAGAAGCAGCCATGGTTAAAGGAGGCTTAAAAGCTGTTGTTTGCACGTCAACGCTAGACCTTGGTATTGATTGGGGTGATGTTGATCTAGTTATCAACATTGGTGCGCCCAAGGGTGCTAGCCGACTGATTCAACGAATCGGCCGTTCAAATCACCGACTAGACGAGCCGTCTAAAGCTCTCCTCGTTCCCTCTAACCGTTTCGAAGTACTTGAATGCCGTGCTGCTATGGATGCTGTGCAGACTAATAGCCAGGATGCTATCCTAATACGAACTGGAACACTCGATGTCCTTGCACAACACATAATGTCTGTAGCATGCGCCGGCCCTTTTATGATGAACAATCTTTATCTTGAGGTTCGCTCAGCTCAACCCTACTCAGATTTAAGTCGAGAGATGTTTGAACGAGTTCTCGACTTCGTTAGTACCGGTGGCTATGCACTTCGTGCATACGAACGCTTCGCACGTATCAAATTAACAAAAGATGGACAGTTACGACTTGCACATCCACGCCTTGCCAAACAACATCGCCTTAATATTGGTACAATCATAACATCGCCTATGATAAATATTCGTCTCATACGCCACAGTATGAGATCATCTAAACGCAAAGGTAAAACCTTAATCGGCGGGAAGATCTTAGGTGAAGTAGAAGAGTATTTCATCAGCGAACTTAAAATAGGTGATGCATTTGTATTCGCTGGACAGGTTTTACGGTTTGAAGGTATGCGTGAAACCGAAGCTTACGTGTCGCAAGCAACCTCACTTGATCCAATAATTCCAAGTTATCAAGGTGGTAAATTTCCACTCTCTACCAATCTTGCTGTGCGAGTCAGAAAAATGCTCGCTGATGGCGGAGCTAATCTCGGCTTACCTACTCCAGTCACAGAATGGTTGCAACTACAGCGTGACGCATCAATATTACCTAACGCTAACGAAGTTCTAGTTGAAACTTTCTTACGACAGAAACGTAGCTATTTAGTTGTCTATCCCTTTGAAGGGCGACTGGCTCACCAAACTCTTGGAATGCTTCTTACAAGACGGCTGCAACGCGCAGATTTACACCCGTTAGGATTTGTTGCAAACGATTATGCGTTATCTATTTGGTGTGCGAGGGATATTGGCTACATACTCGAAACCGGTGCGTCAAGTATCGCACAACTATTCGATGAGGATATGTTGGGTGATGATCTTGAAGCTTGGCTAGCGGAATCTGGTTTGATGAAGCGAACGTTTCGGATGTGTGCTGTTATTGCTGGGTTGATCGAACGACACCATCCAGGCAAAACTAAAACCGGTCGCCAAATGACGGCTTCATCAGATTTGATGTTTGATATGTTACGTAAATATGATCCCAATCACGTTTTACTTGAGGCTGCCTGGAATGATGCAGCCACTGGCTTGTTAGACATTGCACGCTTAGGACAATTTTTGAACAGAATTAAGGGACAAATTAGACATATTAATTTAAACAAAGTTTCTCCTCTTTCAGTACCAATTCTGCTTGAAATAGGACGTGAATGGGTACAGCTAGACGAATCTGACGATTTACTTCGGCATGTAACATTGGAATTAGTTTCCGAAGCAGGTTTGATGTAAAACTTAATCAATATAACTTTCGATTGTAGATCAGGAGTGAGCTATGATAGAGCTACCGCTAAAGTTTAAGCTTTATCCGCAGTATAAATATCATACTCATTCTTCATCTCTGTACCGTGAATCTCTTATTGCCGACGCAAGTGGTGCTCTATATTGGCCAAGCGAGAATTTGCTAGTGATTTCTGATATGCATCTTGAAAAAGGCTCATCATCTGCAGCTAAAGGTATGTTTTTACCACCATATGATACCCGTGATACATTGCTGCGACTGGCCAACGTTATAAAATCTTATAAAGCCAAAACTATAGTTTCACTGGGTGATAGTTTTCACGATAAGCTGGCGTTCAATCGTATAAGACGTGAAGATTTAGAATTTCTTCACCTTATTCAGGATGGTCGACGATGGATTTGGATCAACGGTAATCATGATCCAGAAATTCCTTCCAAAGTAGGTGGAGAATGCTTCGATGAACTTCAAATAAACGGCCTAATACTTCGTCATAAACCTAGTTCTAAAAAGAGCATATATGAAATCGCAGGTCATATGCATCCTTCTGCTAAGATTTCTTTGTATGGTAAAAACATACGACGTCCTTGTTTTATTTTTAATCGTAAGCGCTTAATAATGCCAGCATTTGGAAGTTACACAGGTGGCCTCAATATTTTAGATTCTGCTTTTGTACCATTATTTAGAGATGACAAATTTTGTGTTTGGATGCAAGGAGATAAAGATATATACCCAATTGATATAAACAAATTACAAAAAGATCGTACTCCTGTGTAAAGAATGATAAATTTCTAAATGTCAGCGGCACAACACTAGTTTGAAAATATTGTCATTGTAAGGAGATAGTGTGCTTTGTAAAAGCTTATACCGAAAGAAGTAATACTGAAATCAGA
The DNA here is from genome assembly GCA_039583345.1 of Candidatus Tectiglobus diatomicola. Taxonomy (GTDB): domain Bacteria; phylum Pseudomonadota; class Alphaproteobacteria; order Rhizobiales; family Hyphomicrobiaceae; genus Tectiglobus; species Tectiglobus diatomicola. The sequence goes on from JAZDSJ010000003.1 coordinate 87,835, forward strand.
TAACTATGGCCAAAAATCACAAGTTTCGAAAATATTCTTTAAAAATCGGACAATTTAACTTTTGGGTAGGCGTAACTCGAAAATCTAGATTCTTTTTCATGCAGACCACACCTACTATCATGAGTTAGTTATACATTTATTGCGGCAAATATTCGGTGAGTTTTGAACATCAATATATTACAGATATAAAAGTTTTGCTCCCGCGTTTTGTCTAGTAAACCTTCTAACGATTAAAAAGGCATGTCTTTTTTTCGAGATTTATTCATAAAGCTTAGTTCTAAAAAAAACAGGTTGTATAGGTGGTTTAGCCTCCCAAACATATTTTATTAACTTGAATATTTTAAGCAAAAAGTTAACAAAAGATTGTTGGTATAACACCAGACTATTAATTCATTCACGTACGAAAGACGGTGCCTACTTAGTTTAAGTATCATTTTTAATATCCAAATGCTCACTTTTCAAAAATAGCTTAAACTTTTTGATATTCATCTGGAGCATATGCATTAACTGTTAAAGCGTGTATTTCATTGCTTAATTCGTTAGCCAAAAGTTTATTAATCATTCGATGACGCTGAAGGCGTGAAAGCCCACAAAATAGTTTTGCTACTACAATTACACGAAAGTGACTCTGACCTGTTCCAGGTGAAGAACTGTGTCCTGAGTGAATTTGACTCTCGTTAATGATCTTAAGATGTATTGGATTAAGTCCAGTAATTAATTTATTTTGAATTTTTATCTCTAAAGGCATTTTAAATTTCCTATTTTAAATGAAATATAGGTAATAACTTGAAAAGTGTGATGGAAAATCAGCTTATGATAAGTATTTTATGCGGCATAACATATTTGATAATTATGCTCTTTAGTATGATTAACACGAATGATACGATAAAGGCATAGTCATACGTATTAAAAGTTTTTATTGTTACTGATAACATTGGACAAGTACAATATAAGTGACTTTTATTTTAAGCTTTGAATTGGCTCATAAGTGCAGATGTAATGAAACTCAAATCTAAATATTTTGATATAATACGAATTAAATCAGGCTCTCGTGATGTAAAGCCTGAAACACCTGATCACCCTATTTGTCATTGGAAGGGATGTGAAAAGCCCGGCTTGTATCGCGCTCCCAAGGGACGTGACAAAGAAGGTGAATTTTATCTTTTTTGTTCCGAACACATACGCCAATTTAATGCCTCTTACAATTATTTTGACGGAATGAGCGATGTAGAAATCAAAAACTTTAAAGAAGATGCAACTTATGGGCACCGACCGACATGGAAGACTGGTGCTAGTGCGTATGTTAATGAAGGGCGGGATAGTACAAGACCAAGGCAAGAAGAAAATATAACAGAAGGCAAAACAAAAAATGCTCACGGTTTCCAAGAATGGCGGATACGTCGAGATCAAAAAATGCAAGGTTCTCAGCGCAAATTAAAGACTTTGGAAAAAAAAGCTATGATTAAGCTAGGGCTTTCAGAACACGCTACTAAATCGGAAGTGAAGGCAAGATTTAAATCATTAGTAAAGCGCCATCATCCAGATCTTAACGGAGGAGATCGTGGAACAGAGGAAAAGTTACGTGATATCATACAGGCTTATAATTATTTGAAAAAAGTAGGTTTAGTCTAGAAGTGCTAATATGTTATGCGCTATCGGGCAAATATACAATATCTTTTGATATCTCATGCAATAAAATCTGTAAGCTAAATTGTCTGTAATTGCTCCTATCTTGAATCTTGTTCTTGCAAGATCTAATAGTCATAGTGTACATCGAGTTATGTAGTTTAACATAATCTAACTTAACAATTTGAACTGACCTGGATAAAATGTATGCTCGCAACAGAATCAATTAGCCAGTCAGGCTTGCCACAAAAAAAATTGTCCGCTCGTGAAGTCTTTAACATTGATAGCAATATTGAAGTACCAGCTTTCGCGGAAATTACCGAGCATGTTCCAGATTGCGACCCAGATTACTTGTTTAACCGCGAAGTAACCCTTGCGATACTTGCAGGTTTCAAGTTTAACCGTAGGGTAATGATTCAAGGATATCACGGTACTGGAAAATCTACGCATATTGAGCAGATCGCAGCACGGTTAAACTGGCCGTGTATTCGGGTTAACCTTGATGGACATGTTAGCCGTATCGATCTTGTTGGAAAAGACGCTATAGTCATAAGAGATGGTCAGCAAGTAACTGAGTTTAAAGAGGGAATTCTACCATGGGCCCTTCAGAACAATGTTGCTTTGGTATTTGACGAATATGATGCGGGGCGTCCGGATGTCATGTTTGTAATCCAGCGAGTGTTGGAAGTTTCTGGGAAGCTGACATTGTTAGATCAATCTAAAGTGATCCGTCCTCACCCTGCATTCCGACTATTTGCAACTACTAACACCATTGGTCTAGGTGATACGTCTGGCCTTTATCATGGTACACAACAAATAAATCAAGGACAAATGGATCGCTGGTCTATAGTTTGTGCACTTAATTATCTACCTCACGATGATGAAATGAACATTATCTTGTCGAAAGTAGGAAATTTTCAAAAGGATGAAACATCTAGAAAAATAATTTCTAACATGGTACGAGTTGCAGAGCTCACACGAAATTCTTTTATCAATGGCGATATTTCAACAGTAATGAGCCCACGGACAGTGATGGCTTGGGCAGAAAATACGGAAATATTCAATGATGTAGGTTTTGCTTTTCGCCTTACATTTCTTAATAAATGTGATGAACCCGAGCGTCAGATAATAGCAGAGTTTTATCAACGCTGCTTCGGTGAAGAATTACCAGAGAGTGCAGTTAACGTTCTTCTGAGCTAAACATTAACTGGAGTACGTCGTGAGATTTAACTAAAAATTGATTGATGAACAAACGAAGAATGGATAGCTCTATAATTATTTAGATTTTTTGTCTGAATTCCGCACTTAGTGCACGATGAATTGAGTAAGCTAAATAATAACTCAGCTCTGGACATTTCTTGAGTTTATCGTAACAGTGTAGAGTGATCATTCTATGGCAGTTGGTAACAATTATAAAAATCGCTCAACGGACAATTTAAAGCGCGCTATCCAACTAACGGCACGCGCCGTTACAGGCGATGAAGAGGTACAGGTTACCTATGAAGCTTCTCGTGCTGAGGCTAATGGAAAAGTTATTTGCTTGCCCGAGCTTCCAAGTAGACCTACAGAGCGTGAAATTTCTATAATAAGAGGTTGGGCCGATAGTTTATCAATGCTATTAGCTTGCCATGATGAAAAATTACATAGAAAGCACCTGCCTACAGTAGGAGTAGCTAGGGATGTATTTGATGCTCTAGAATTCGCACGTGTTGAAGCCCTAGGCTGTAATCGCATGTTAGGTATGGCAATTAACTTAACAGCAAAAACTGAGAATAAATACACAAAAGATAAATTGAAGAAATTACACAACTCTGAGCATTCGCTTTTAGAAGATGCATTAGTGCTTATCGTTCGAGAGCGTTTGACGGGGTTAGTTCCACCTGATTGTACTAAAAGTATACTCAATGTATGGCGTGAATGGGTAGAGCGAAAAGCTGGTTCTTGCCTTAAAAGGCTTGATTTCGCTATTGAAGATCAGGAGCAATTTTCACGCGGGGTTCTAGATCTCTTAAATAAACTCGAATTATTAGAGGAGAAATCTGAAACAAACGAGAATGTAGATACTGACTATAGGGGCAATACTGACTATAGAGACAATCACTCAGACGATAAAAATCAGCCTAATCAGAATTTGGGTGAGAACTCCGAAGAAAAAAGTAAGGGTGAACAAGCTTGTGAAGAACTAACTACGCCTAGTAAAGAAGATGAAACAGAGAACGTAATTGAGTCTATACAAACTTCTGAAGCTGAGATCATGGATGATGACCAGGAATTTGGAGGTAACGACGATAGCCAAATCTCTAATGTCTCCGTACTTAATTCTCCTGAAGCTTTTGGATACAAAGTATACACCCGCGCTTACGATGAAGAGATACTAGCCGAGGATCTCTCGACCCCAGAAGAGCTCGAGCGGCTTCGCACATTTCTAGATAAAGAGTTACACTCTCTTTCTGGTGCTACTTCTAGACTTGCTAACAAATTACAACGTAAACTTATGGCTCACCAAAATCGTTCATGGGAGTTTGATCTTGAGGAAGGCGTGTTGGATGCAGCTCGATTAACGCGCATTATAGTAGACCCTATGCAGCCTTTATCATATAAACGTGAAAGTGATATTAATTTTCGTGATACGATCGTAACTTTACTACTCGATAATTCTGGTAGCATGCGCGGACGTCCAATAATTATTGCGGCAACATGCGCCGACATACTAGCACGAACACTTGAACGCTGTAGTGTTAAAGTTGAGATATTGGGATTTACAACAAAAGCCTGGAAAGGAGGCAGATCTCGTGAGAAGTGGTTAACTAATTCCAAACCACAAAAACCAGGACGTCTAAATGATCTTCGGCACATTATTTATAAATCTGCAGACACGCCTTTGCGTCGAACTAAACGTAATCTTGCTTTAATGATGCGAGAGGGTTTGCTTAAGGAAAATGTTGACGGTGAAGCTCTAGCTTGGGCTCACTCTCGTCTCCTCCAACGTCCCGAGCAGCGTCGCATCCTAATGATGATTTCTGACGGCGCACCAGTAGATGATTCTACTTTATCAGTCAATTCAGCTTCTCATCTCGAGTTACATCTGCGTCATGTAATCGAAGAAATTGAAAGCCGTTCATCAGTTGAACTCATTGCTATTGGTATAGGCCATGATGTAAATTCTTACTATCGCCGTGCGGTTACAATCACAGATCCTTCGGAGCTTGCTGGAGCTATGACAGAGCAGCTCGTGGAATTATTCGACGATAAGGAAAAAACCTTAAAGTCACAGCCAAAAGTCAAACACCATGAAAAAACACGACGTGTAAGAGGTGGAATGCGTACATGAGATTTTCGGTCTAATTAGGCTATTTACAAGCTGATTTAATGCTAAGTGAACTGCTCTCGTATGCAATTAATTTTCATTATTAGATCACTTATTTTCCCACAACATAAATATGCCTAATACATATTTGCTAAACTAACTTAGATCTATAGAGTTTTGTCAAACCTAATTCAGCGTAAAGTGTTATTATTAGTGAAGTTAAGAATATGTGTCTGTAACTTTAAAAAAACTATTAATATTTTTGAATTTATAAACTTTTTGGGATTATTTTTTTGCAAAAAAGTTACATTTAACGTGAGGCGAGAAATTTAAATTGATTTAAACTTTCAGATTTATTCGTCAATAGTAAAGTGTGCAAAGAATAAACACTTAGTATCTGTCAAGCGAAAAAAAGTTAACGCCATGATGACGTATGTATGTTATTTACTTTTTAAGTACTCAAAATACGTTTATGAAACATTAGCATACAATCGATATTGTTACATATTAAATAAAACAAGGGAAGGATGATTATGAATGATTTGTGTAATATAAAGGTTATGGATATTTTAAAAATGATGAGTAGAGGAAATCCAACAGTGTCATTGTATACAGCATCTACTACGCAGCTACATTAGATTAGTTGTATAATGTTAAAAGGCCACGAACACATGCATTATGTTTTAAATAATAACAATAAGAAAATATAGTGACTACGCTGATTCGCACATGTATGATGATTTGAGAACTTTTGTAATGTCACGCCTTAGTTTCTGACAGTTAGGAGATAAATCCGGGGATTTAGCCTTCACTAAGAAAATGTCTAAACCACCAAGGTGTTCAACAGTACGAAGCGCATGTGCAGATATTCTGAGTCTGACTTTGCGATTTAACACTTCGCTCATAAGTGTAACTTTTAATAGGTTAGGCCTGAAAACGCGTTTTGTCTTGTTTTCCGCGTGACTTCTTAAGTTTCCAGACATGGGCAACTTGCCTGTTAATTCACATTTTCTGGTCATCTTTTCTCTTCTTCTAAACAAAAAAATATCTACTAATGTAATGCTCAAGAAATATATGGGTAGGTAATAAGTGTTTTGAGATAATAAAGTTATAAAGTTTTTGTTAGCAGACATTTCTTAAAATACATTTATTGTGTAAATTATGTCAAGTTTAATATTTTATTGTAATAATGCGATGTATAACGTTACTAATGCTGCTTTTAGTTAGCATATTTGCCAAGTGGACTTTAAAATGCCTAGATAAAGAAAAAACAGTATCTTAATAACTCGTCAAAATAGCAACTTTAATTAAGTAAGTTTTGTATTAGTATTTGTTAGACAGTGCAAATTCTGTAGCTCGACTTAATTATAATTATGGTTGTAAGATGCAATTTTAAGGATTAACAAGCAACATGATCCGTAGTGTCTGCAGTGTATCAATTATAGCTTGCTTTATCATTCTTTTATCTGCAAAAGCAAAGCTTAGAGCTAGCAATTGGCCTACTGAAATTGTTGCCCGCTATGATATTTCCTTTGCGGGATTTCAAGTAGGATCATTTGACTTTCGTTCTAGTGCTAACTCTGATCGATATTCACTTGTTGGTGAAGCTAATGTTTCGGCTGTATTTGGGGCATTTAAATGGACTGGCTCTACATACAGTTACGGACGTGCGGAGCAAGAAAGACCAGATCCTGTGAGTTACATTTTCGATTATCGAAGCAATATTAATAATGGATCAGTGCGCCTAGACTTTATGAAAGGACACATAATAAGGAGCGATGTAAGCCCGTATCAACCTCACACTGATCAACACATTCCGTTACACCGCAAACATATGCGCGATGTTTATGATCCCATTTCAGCAGTTATGGCGCTAACTCGATCTGTAACAGGTCACCCTTGTCAGCAGCGTATTCCAATATTTGACGGCAAACAAAGGTTTGATCTTGTATTCATTCCAGGTGGTCGTAAAAAAATAAGTGAAGAACGGCCTAGTGGGCAACCAAATTTAGCACATGTGTGTAAGATACAGTATGTACCGATAGCAGGTTATGAGCCGAATTCGCACATTTATTACATGATGAACAATCAGGATATGCGCATTACGTTACGTGAAGTACCTTCGGCTAATCTTCTTGCTCCTTATGAAGTACGTATCCCTACAATTGCAGGTGAAGTTGTATTATCAGCGCGAATAATAAATATCATCACGGCGCAACGTCAGCGTATCGCATTAATTCACTGATAGGGCATTATAATACCTTTTTTACACGTACAGACTTGATTTATACTTTGATAAAAGTGCGTGGTAAGAAAAATTGTAAATAGAGTTTCTGGAATAGTATGGTAATACTTGACAAGTTTAAACATTATAAAAAAATAATTTCCTTAAATGTTTTGGCTTGTTCTCTGTTGTATAGAGGGCAGCATTAAATAAATGATACTTATACTTGATCTTAACGCAGGAGTTTGCAAAGTAGTCTTCAGTAAGACGCACATCAATTACGAGTAGTGTTTGTTAGCAATCGCATGCATCTATGCCACGACAGAAAGAGTAGGGTCGATGGGTGACGTACGTCCAAGCCATATCCGCAAAGTTACTGCCGTTGTGGGGCCAACGAACACCGGCAAAACTCATCTTGCCATTGAACGAATGCTTGACCATGAAACTGGTATTATGGGCTTGCCCCTACGTTTACTTGCTAGAGAAGTATATGACAAGTTAATAAAGAAAGCAGGTATCGATAATGTTGCTCTTATTACCGGTGAAGAAAAAATAAAGCCTAGAACTCCACGTTATTGGGTATGTACTGTCGAGGCTATGCCACTTGATGTATCTGCTCAGTTCGTAGCCATTGATGAGATTCAACTAGCTTCAGATCCAGAGCGTGGTCATGTTTTTACTGATCGCCTTCTAAATTTTCGCGGAAGCGCCCAAACACTAATATTAGGTTCGGGAACAATGCGTGGTGTTATTGACCAATTAATTACTGGTGCGCATTTTATTTCTCGTCCCAGATTATCAAAACTGACCTATGCGGGACAAAAAAAAATCACACGTCTCCCTGAGCGCTCAGCTATCATTGCATTTTCTGCAAATCAAGTTTATGCGGTTGCAGAATTAATTCGTAGACAACGAGGCGGTGCAGCTGTCGTTCTTGGTGCTTTATCTCCTAGAACTCGTAATGCTCAGGTAGAATTATTTCAATCTGGAGACGTAGATTTTCTTGTAGCGACTGATGCAATTGGAATGGGTCTAAATCTGGACGTTAATCATGTTGCTTTTTCTGCGATTTGTAAGTTTGATGGCCAAAATCACCGTAATTTAAATGCTTGTGAGATTGCGCAAATTGCAGGGCGTGCAGGGCGCCATCTTAGTGATGGTACATTTGGTGTGACTGGCGACATGGAGCCGTTCGAGTCAAATCTAATTGAGCAAATAGAGACACACCAATTTGACCCAATAAGAACACTACAATGGCGAAACACTGCTTTAGACTTTTCATCGGTCGAAGGTCTTTTGTATAGCTTGCGGTTATGTCCTGACAAGAAGTATCTGACACGGGCTAGAATGGCGGATGATGTAAAAGCACTAGAAAACCTAAGTCATAATCATAAACTTTTAGACAGATCCACTAGTAACGATATCATTGAAAAGCTTTGGGATGTGTGTCAAATTCCCGATTATCGCAAGATATCATCTCAGAATCACGCTGACTTAATTGGTACGTTGTTTAACTATATTATTGAGGGGAGTGGGCAAATATGTCATGATTGGCTGGAAAAACAAATAGAATATTCAGATCGCATGGATGGGGATATTGATACACTATCTAACCGTCTTGCTCATATTCGTACTTGGAAATTTGTTGCAAATAGGTCTGACTGGTTGAGTGATCCCGAGTATTGGCAAGAGCGCACGCGTCAGATTGAGGACAATCTTTCTGATGCTTTGCATAGTCGTTTAATGCAAAGGTTTGTCGATGAGCGTACAAGTGCTTTGATGAAAGGTCTTAAAGACAAAGATAGACTATCAGTATACATAAGTGATGATGGTCAGATAAAAATCGAAGATCACTTTGTCGGCCGGCTTGTAGGCTTTTGTTTTAAACCCGATTCCTGTGCCGATGGTATCCACGGCAAAGCCACACGCCACGCAGCCACCCGGGTACTGTCGCGTGAAATGTCCATTCGCGCAAGACGAGTCATTGCATCTACATCAGATGCGTTTGAGTTGACATTACAAGGCAAAGTATTATACCAAAACAACGCTATAGCTAAATTATTAGCGAGCGATGATTTGTTTAAGCCGCAGGTGAAACTAATTGCAGATGAGTACCTCCAGGGTTTAGATCGGGACAGAGTATTAGAGCGAGTAAATAGTTGGGTTAGAGATGTTATTGCTGAACGCTTAAAGCCATTGATAGATATTTCTAAATCGAAAGATGTCACAGGCCTTGCGAAAGGAATAGCTTTTCGTCTAACTGAAAACTTCGGCGTATTGCGGCGTGAAACTGCTACCGACGAGATTAAAGCACTAGATCAATCCGCGCGGGCACAGCTCCGTCGATTTGGTCTGAGATTTGGTGCCTTTAATTTGTTTTTTCCACTTCTTCTAAAACCTGCTGCAGCAGAGATTCTTTTGATTCTTTGGTTTATAAAATTCGGGAAAGATTATGGTCTGGATACTGAAAATCTTCCAGAGCCTCCGCGTGCCGGCTTAACTTCGGTCCCAGTTAATGCTACAACACCAGATATTTTCTACAAAGTCTGCGGATTTCACAGCTGCGGACCTAGAGCAGTGCGAGTTGATATTCTTGAGCGTTTAGCTGATCAGATTCGCCCGCTTTTAAGCTGGAAGCCATCAGAAGTACGACCAATTCCACCCAAAGGTGCAACGGGTGCTGGTGCTTTTATTATTACGTCCGATATGATGTCCATCCTAGGATGTTCTATTGATGAACTTAAGGAAGTACTTCTGGCTTTAGGCTTCCGCCAAGAGAGAAAATTAGTTCGAAAGTGTACTGATCCAAATCTTTGGAAGTACATGATTAATGCGCAGGCTAACGAAAAGCAGAAAAAAAGAGCACACACTGAAACTATTAATAGCAAACATGATGACAATATTATCCTCACGAACTATCTGGAAATAAAATCGGGATCATTAAAAGAGTCAAAGAAGTTTAACTTCAATATTCCAAATGATAAAGCACAACCCAAAGATACAGATAATTACAATAGTATTACAATCAACAAATTAGCCTCCGTCGAAAGCCTCCCCAATAAAGAGGCCGTGAACGTGAAACAGAATGCTTCCAATATTGATATTACAGGTGACGTCACAGATGTTGAAACACCAGAAAACTGTCGAACCAACTTTGATGCTTCAATTGATAATGAAGAGATTTTCATAGAAACTTGGCGTCCTAGGCGACGCAATGACACCAACAAAGGGCATTCACAACAGAAAAAAAAGATTCTGAATAACATAAATCGAATTAATGAATCCAATACTAAACAAAGTTCTGGATATCTTAAGAACGATGTTATAGTAAACTTAGAAAGAATAAACCTTAATGAAAATAATAATAGAGACAAACCTAACCTTAAACTAGACAGAAGTGAGAAGCATAGATATAAAACAAATCATAATGGAAGAAAAAAAGAGAACAAAAATAACATTAAACCTAGCAGACATCCATCATCACATAACAAAGAGAGTCGTTTAATAGACCCTGATTCTCCCTTTGCTGCTTTAAATGTGTTACGCAACACGCTTAACAATCAGGGTGATAGATCCTAAACTAAAATATAAGGTCATACATGACGCACATCGCTTAGTTTAGATTATTTAGGAGTAATCGCACTTTATCTAAAGACAGAGATTGACTTATGTTAGAGTCTGAGGTGTAACTTTGAATTTGCTGTTTCCGAGCCTTGAGAAACTCATTTTATTATTTCGATATTCACCGTTTTAAGAAAATAGCGTACAAGTTTTTGTAGCAGTTGAATTAAGTTCTTTTTGAATATATAGAATTAAGTAAGTGTTTTAATCACGTAACAAGCAAGTAATTTTAGTTACGCTCTAGCGACAACAACATGCTTTTACACGACAAGTATTTGTCTAGTACTGAAAGGACAACAGAATCACATGTTATCGTAATCCTTGACTAAATACTAACAGACATAATAGTTACATTGTGCTACTTACTTTTTTTACTTAGCAAAGTAGTTACTCACATTTACACGTATGGAAGATGTATGACCTTTCTGGTGAATGAAAATTGCATTAAGTGCAAATTTACTGATTGCGTAGAGGTTTGTCCTGTAGACTGCTTTTACGAGGGTGAAAACATGCTTGTAATTAACCCAGATGAATGCATTGACTGCGGAGTTTGCGAACCGGAGTGCCCTGTTGATGCAATACAAGCCGATACAGATGATGGTACAGAAGGATGGTTAGAGCTTAATAGAAAGTTTTCAGAGGAGTGGCCAAATATTACAGTCAAGAAAGAGGCTCTTGCTGAAGCTGACCGTTTCAGACATGAAAAAGATAAGTATGAAAAATATTTTTCCTCAGATCCAGGTACAAACAGTTAAGCATACTAAGAGTTAGTAGAAGTTACCTTGCTCATTAGTTATAATTCTAACCATAATTCATTTTTACAAACGACACTTACTAATTCCTTCATTGTCTGCGAGCTTTTTGATGGTAATTTGTGCTTTTTTAGATATCTAACACTAGTTTTCTACATTAGCCAAAAATAATCTCTTAATGCCGTAGCTATAAAATCTAAAGTACTCATTACCACTAGTTATTTATATAGCTTTGTGGAACATTTGCGTTGATTTTCGGAGGCTTAGTAGTCGTAACTTTTAAATAGTTATGGAGTTATTTAATCCAGCTGAAAGTTTATCAAACAACCAGTTGGTATTTTCTCATGATTTGAGATTGCATTGCGTAAAATTAGGAAGTGAGACGATTTTCATGGCTCAAAAGAGAAGTGCGTCTGCCCAGAATGCCACAAAAGCCCCTCCTGAAAGTATAGCCATCAGAGATAAGGCAGAGTCAGTTCTAGCTGGCACATCAAAATGTACAGATAGCATTTCAGAAACGCAATCCCATGGTTTTAAGCCGAAAGAATACATTGTCTATCCGGCTCATGGTGTTGGTCAAATTTTAGAGATAGAAGTCCAAGAGATTGCAGGTTTATCTCTCGAACTTTTCGTGATTACTTTCGAGAAAGATAAAATGACCCTACGAGTGCCAACAGATAAGTATAAAAATGTTGGAATGCGCAAATTGGCAGATCCCAAGGTTATTGAAAAATCTATGTCTATCCTTAAGGGTCGAGCACGAGTAAAACGAACTATGTGGAGCCGTCGAGCTCAAGAATATGAAACTAAAATAAATTCGGGTGACTTAATATCTATTTCCGAAGTTGTTCGCGATCTCTTTCGCTCAGATAGCCAACCTGAACAATCTTATTCTGAACGCCAACTCTATGAGCAAGCTCTTGATCGAATGTCACGTGAAATAGCAATTGTTGAGGGACTCGATGATCATGGGGCAACTCAGCGTATAATTGATGTTCTATCCACAAGCTCTAAAAGTCGTCAAGTCTTGGACGACAGCCCTAATAGTGACGCAGTCGGATCTGACGTTGAGGCTGCCTAAAATTAATTCTAAAGACACGATAATTTTAATTTAACTTGAAGGGCTTAGTTTTATAGGCTAAGCCCTATTATAGTGTATGCCTTATAAGAGTTGTTATGTTAATATATTAATTTTCTTAAAATGAATACAAAAATGATAGTTAAAAGAACCAACTCAAAGTGCTTCTATAAGATAAGAGCCTAAAGTTTGACTTTTTTTAATATATAATCGGGCTCCAATGATGTTTTAATTCAACTATAGTTACAATTCCCATGCTATTATATGTATCATTTGTATCTTAACAATTTTATTAGAAGAAAAGATAGCAGTCGCGTTACCATAGATTGTATGCATATTGAAATAATCAGAAAACTTGTCCCTTCCTGACCACTCTTATTATAAGATATCGACTACATCTGGTTTAGGCTCATGTCCATATTTACAATAAGCACTAAAACCGAAAAAAATAGCAACACTATTAGCTTAAAAATATTTAAATATTGAATTAACTCAAACAGAAATTTTTATTTCCTAATCTTGAGACTCTCTCATAGCTGCTTTGTATATAGAGCGCAAACTATCTAAGCTAAAAACAGAATAACCGCTTGTTTCATTACCGCCTCCAGTTTATTGCACCACTCCAAATACGACGTTTAGGATCCTTGATCTTACTTGTGCGGGATACAGTTTGGTCATCCATTGTAGATAATTTCGTATTCCCGACTAGCTCTTTCGGCATTAGACCCGTAGTAGAGGCTTCTGAAACTGAATGCAACCAATAGCTATAAAAACGGCGTTCACATTCTTCTATTGTCAATCCAGTGATGTGTGCAATCTGTTTCCAGCCCCTACGATTAAGTGTCCAGCGAACGAGTGAATCAGCTTCAAATCCAATTATTAAATTTAGTCCGAAAACAAAATAAGCGAGCAGAAAACTGGATATATCTAAAATTATGATAAACAGACATAAGATAAAAATACTTGAGATATAACCGGCAAATATTAACCATAAGCGATTAATAAGCATCCAAATAGGTGGTAAAAGTATAGCTAACAAAGAAAAACCGTCTTTTACAAAAACAAGCTCATCTGCACGTTTGTCTCTAAAAATAACTGGGTCTGGACACTCATGAACAGTGTAAGATTCAACCCTTTGGAACCATTGGAATAACATTCTAGCTCTTTAAAGTCCTTTTTGTCGACGGAACATCGATCAAACTGCCGTGTGTCGATTTCAATCGCAACGTTAAGAATCCATGCTTAAGCTTTGAAATACGATTCAGCTATGGTAATAATTTACATATCTAACCTTGGTGATATGCCACGCAACTGAAACGCTTGAAACATTCACTAAAAAACCGTTTTTTGTGTCATAATGCTGTATTTGGTAAAGCTAACATTTCTAAAAATGTAAAGCAGTCCCAAAGAAAATAGCAAAAAAATTGTTAACGTGTCACCCGTGGCCAATTTACAATCCTCGTAAAGAGTTATTCCTTTTCGCCTCGCTAAAAGACTATCTTAAGTTAGCAAAATATGCTTAATATACCTTCTATAATTCGATACAAATTGAAGTACAAGTCATTTTAGATTTGACAGTAATGTCATCAAGTGAATAGCGCAATTGTTGCCCAAGCGTATGATCAAAAAAACTATACCAGCATTATCATTATAGATACCATTGCTATAAAAATTGATATAGCAACATACTATTTTCTTTCATTATACGTTTAGAGTAGTTGTATATGTGAAGTGTATTAACTTCTAATTATTTCGCATAAGATGTTATTATCAGCTTGCAATTCTTTTACAAAACTGCTGCACTTATTGGATGCCTTTATCATCAAACAATATATCGACATAATTTTATCATGAATTCATATCCATCATATCACACAACGCCAAGTAGCTTCGATAAGTGGCATGCTACTACTATATTAACACTCCGAAGAAAGGATAGTGTTGTCATAATTGGCGACGGGCAAGTTAGTCTTGGCCAAACAGTTATTAAAGCTAACGCCCGCAAAGTACGTTCGTTCGGATGTGGCGACGTGATCGGTGGTTTTGCTGGTTCAACAGCAGATGCCTTCACATTATTTGAACGCCTAGAGGCAAAACTTGAAAAGTATCCAGGGCAGTTGACACGCGCTGCTGTTGAACTTGCTAAAGATTGGCGCACAGATAGATCTTTACGACGGCTTGAAGCCATGATGCTGGTCGCAGATCCTGAGATTACACTGGTCTTGACGGGCACAGGTGACGTACTAGAGCCAGAAAACGACATCATGGCAATAGGTTCGGGCGGCATGTATGCATTAGCTGCTGCGCGAGGCCTCATGGAAACAAATTTAGATGCTGAGACCATCGCTCGTAAAGCAATGCTTATTGCTGCGGACATATGTGTGTATACAAATTCTAATCTAGTGCTCGAACGCGTAAAAAATAATAAAAAAATCGTATAGTTATTTGATTATTCAAAAATATATCAGCTTTTAAGCAATACATTTTTAAAAATTAAAACCAAAATTTAAACTAATTATTAACCACTAATCACCTGCAACACTGAGTTATAGATATCATGAATAGTTTTTCTCCTCGCGAAATTGTTTCTGAACTTGATCGCTTTATTATCGGCCAAAACCCTGCGAAACGTGCAGTAGCTATTGCGCTTAGAAACCGTTGGCGGCGTCAACAGCTAGAAGGAGCTATGAAAGATGAAGTCCTACCCAAGAATATCTTAATGATAGGTCCAACGGGTGTTGGTAAAACAGAAATTTCTAGACGTTTGGCTAAGTTAGCAGGCGCACCATTTCTAAAGCTTGAAGCAACAAAATTTACTGAGGTTGGTTACGTTGGGCGTGATGTTGAAAGTATCGTACGTGATCTCCTTGAAGTAGGAATTGGACTAATACGTGAACGCAAGCGTTCAGAGGTACGGGTGCGAGCTGAGCAAGCAGCAGAAGAACGGGTATTGGATGCTATAGTTGGTGAGAACTCACAATCCACCACACGCGAAAGTTTTCGCAAAAAGCTGCGTGCTAATGAATTGAACAATAATGAAATTGAGATACAAGTTTTGGATAATAACAATATGCCAATGGTCGAGATTCCAGGACAACCTGGAGCTTCTATGGGAATGATAAACATTAGTGATATGCTTGGCAAAGCTTTCGGCCAACGCCATAAGAATCGTCGTTTAACTGTTGCTGAAAGCTATCCTATTCTCATTACAGAAGAGAGTGATAAGCTACTAGATGATGATCAAGTTGTATCTGCAGCTATTTCAGCTGTCGAGAACGATGGTATTGTATTCCTTGATGAGATTGATAAGATCTGCCGTTCGACCTCTGATGGTGGGCGTGTAAGCGGTGATGTCAGTCGAGAAGGCGTTCAGCGTGATCTGCTTCCTTTAATTGAAGGGACAACAGTTGCAACCAAGCATGGTCCAATCAAAACCGATCACATTCTTTTTATAGCCTCGGGTGCGTTTCACATTTCAAAACCTTCTGATCTTCTCCCAGAGTTGCAAGGTCGCCTCCCGACGCGTGTTGAATTAAGTGCACTCACCAAAGAAGACTTTCGTCGTATTCTAACCGAGCCTGAAACAAGTTTAATTAAACAATATATTGCATTGCTGGAAACAGAGGGCGTAAACCTTAAATTCAGTAGTGATTCTATTGACGCAATAGCAGATATAGCGGTCCAAGTAAATGCGACCGTTGAGAATATAGGTGCGCGTCGTCTACAAACTGTACTAGAGCGTGTACTTGACGATATTTCTTTTGAGGCCTCTGACAAATCAGGACACGAATATGAAATCGATGCCTCGTACGTATTTAAACAAGTTGGTGATCTTGCAAAAAATTCAGATCTATCAAAGTTTATATTATAACTATGACCCACATAAACAATTTTTAGCTCTCAGGCTATTATGTTACCAATCCTGAAAAATTTTTCGAGCTAATCCGCTTAAATTTTATGATCAGCTTGGCACTTAATTATCAAATATAGATGTGTAACTGCGATCGGAAATAAATTCATTATTACGAGATTGGTAATGACTAAAGTGTGGGTCTTGAATTCAACAAGAACTTTTTTCAAAAAACTGGAGTATCATCTAAAGTTAGACCCTATAAGCAACGCTGACGAGTATTAGAACACGAACCTAGATTGAATGACTAACTAAGAAAGCCAATTTATTAATCTAGATGAATATTAAGATTAAATTTAATCTAGAAATTTAAATGTTCATTATGATTTTAAATTTAATAAGCGTTTGACAAAGTTGACCACTACAAGATCCTAAGTTAGGCTTAGTTTAAGTTTAAATAAGATTAATACTGACAGCAAATAAAACTATTATATCTGTATATTTGCGGGTAATTCAACTTTGGCTTATAGGGGAAAGCATTATTTCTAGACTAGTTTTTTATAATTCTAAAATACACATCAATTTAATATATTTAATTTACGCATATTCATAACTTCATTTTTGTAATATAGTTATCGTTTGTCCATGAATAGACGCTCATTTCTTAACTTGTTGGCAGTGCTGCCTGCATATCGGCCAGTGTCCAGTTTGCAGCCTTCGCAATAAAATCCGCCAGTCTTTGATAAAACTTCGTATTTAAAACGCCAGTTTTCAAATTCGTAACAAGATAACAAACAATATGGTTAGTACTAGTCCTAACGCCCCTCCACCCGTCCTTCGTGTCAAAAAGGGGGCCAGATTTATTGTAGATGTTACGAATACGCTTACTGATCCGACTGCAATGCACTGGCATGGGATGCGGGTGCCGAACAAAATAGACGGTGTTCCGTATCTCATGCAATGGCCAATCATTAAAGATGAAACATGGCGTTATGACTTCAAAGTTGATGATGCAGGTACCTATTGATATCATCCTCATTGTATGACAATGCAACAAATGGCACTAGGACTAACAGGTCTTCTCATTGTTGAAGAGCAACATAATCCAGGATTCGATAGTGAAACCAGACTAAACCTTAGAGATTTTAGAATTGGAGATGACGATCAATTTTTAAAATTATATTCAGTACGTAAAACAGCACGTGGAGGAACATTGGGCACTGTTATTACGGCTAACTGGATTCAGAATCCAAATTACGATCATGCTCCAGGAGCACTTGTTAGGCTTCGAATTGCCGCTACGGACACAACGAGAATTTACAGGCTTTCAATAAAGGGAGCCAGTGGTAAAATAATAGCTATGGATGAACATCTTCTTCGCGAACCTATTGACTGGCCAACAGAAGCACATCCATTAATCTTAGGAGCTGCTCAACGCGCTGAAGTTGCCATCGTCATGGCATCACAAGAAAATGAATATATGCAAATTAATCACCACTCAGGAGCAAGAATAAATCCTATTGCGACTATAAGAAACCGCGGACAGCCCGTAATGAGAAATTTAAATGAGCTTGAAGATTTACCTCATAATGAAGTCCCTGATATTGATCTAAATTCAAGCGAGCTTATTAAACTTTTACTAGGATGATCACCAGACGGTCTTAAGCATGAAAACGGATTATGTGGATCGTTGGGGTATACTTTTTAGTCTATTAACCGTAAGTCTTGGTCGAGTGATGCGGCAAAAGGCACA
The DNA here is from genome assembly GCA_039583345.1 of Candidatus Tectiglobus diatomicola. Taxonomy (GTDB): domain Bacteria; phylum Pseudomonadota; class Alphaproteobacteria; order Rhizobiales; family Hyphomicrobiaceae; genus Tectiglobus; species Tectiglobus diatomicola. The sequence goes on from JAZDSJ010000003.1 coordinate 106,046, forward strand.
GCTCTCATAGCTGAGCTAAAATTTGAAAAAAGTTATATATTCAGAATACACAACGAAAGTCCTAACTTAGCCTTTAATATTCTTAATGTTATGTAGCTGTTGATAACACTGCACTTCATTTTCAGTAGTTTCTCGTACGAGCACAACTAGAGATAGTACTTAGTTTCAAATTGTTTACTTTGCTATGTGTTTTATGCATGCTGTTTTACTAATTTGATTCAAACAAGTACAAACAGCGCATATTAGAATATTTATAACAAGAAAAATTAAACTAATAGTACACAGTGACTTAATTATAATATAACTAATTAACGGTACATGTTAAATTTAAGATTGCAACTGTTCTTTTTATAATAAGATCTAGCAAAGATGTGGTCAGTATAAAATAATTTTTATTTTTAAAAACTTTATATTTGAGTACACCTCTCAAAATAAAAAGTTAGGCCATATCCGACTTAATTAGATCACATTATGTGTAGTGCTTTCAACCGTAAATAGACTGAATATTAGTGAGTTGTTTAATATCAAATTATAGCATGTTTTATTTAATAAAAATTAGAGTTCTTAATTTAATTGTGTAAACGAATAGCTTGATTTAAAAGACAATTCTCTTCTTCTCTACTTTCATACTCTTGCTGGTTTTGTCTCTTTAAAAAACCTGTCGAGAATCTAAACTTTATGCTCTGTCAACCAATACTTCACGAAATATAAGAAAGTATGCGATTTATATTATGCTCATTTTAGTTATTTCGATAGTTGAATGTAAAGTATTGTAGTTTAAGCAACATTCTTTCACTCAATATTATTACAGAATTGCTTATCGAGTTTTACCTCAATCTTAAAAATGATACTTCATAAAGCAACTTACATTTCTACTCTGGAAAAATATACATGAAAGTAAATGTTCGAAATTAGGCATTTTTAGATCTTCAGCAGATTAATTAGTAGCCACCTTACAAGAGTAATTCAGATATAGAATATTAATACAGCACAATTTATAATAAATTTTAACGGTAATTTATGTCAAATTCAACTTTCAAACTAAAATCCGATTTCATAAATATAATGCTAGAGCGTGGTTTTGTTCACCAATGCTCTGACCTTGTGGGGCTCGATCAACTTGCCTTAAAAAATGAGATAGTTTGCTATGTCGGCTATGATTGCACTGCCCCATCTTTGCATGTAGGTTCGTTGGTTTCTATAATGATGTTGCATTGGGTTCAGGCTACAGGCAACAAACCCATCGTCCTCATGGGTAATGGCACAACATGTGTGGGGGATCCTTCAGGTAAAGACGAGTCTCGGCAAATGCTAACCCTTGAGGTCATTGAGAAAAACAAAATAAGCATCCAAAAAGTATTTTCTAAATTACTTTCTTTTGGTGATGGTAAGACTGACGCAATTTTAGTTGAAAATGCGGAGTGGCTGACAACACTCAATTATATAGATGCGTTAAGGAGTGTAGGTAGGCATTTTTCCGTTAACCGGATGATGTCAATGGATTCAGTTCGAATGCGACTTGAGCGAGAGCAAGAACTATCGTTTATAGAATTTAACTACATGATTCTACAATCTTATGACTTCGTTCAGCTAGCACAGCGCTATGGTTGTAATCTACAAGTGGGAGGTTCAGATCAATGGGGTAATATAGTGAATGGCATTGATCTTGGAAGGCGCATGGGTTCTGGGCAGTTATATGCACTTACATGTCCACTATTAACTACCGCTTCTGGAATAAAAATGGGTAAGACAGCATCTGGTGCAGTTTGGCTAAACACAGACATGCTATCTGCCTATGATTACTGGCAATTTTGGCGTAATACAGAGGATGAAGATGTTGCTTGCTTTTTAAAACTGTTTACTCTGCTATCACTTGAGGAAATTAAAAAATTAGAAAATTTGCGTGGTGCAGAAATTAACGATGCAAAAAAAATCCTAGCGACGGAAGCTACTGCTCTACTACACGGAAGAGAAAAAGCAGAAAAGGCTGCACAAACTTCTTTGCAAACATTTGAAAAAGGTATGCTCGCTGTAGGACTACCTTCAGTTGATGTATCTAAAGCTATAATAGAGAATGGGCTTGGTGTGCTTAACGCATTCGTGATTGCGAAATTATCCAGATCTAATAGTGAAGCACGACGCCAGTTGAGAAATGGTGGGCTGCGCATCAACGACACTGTTATAAGAGATGAAAAAGCCATGTTAACTCTTAAAGACATATCTATTGATGGAGTAATAAAACTATCACTGGGAAAGAAGCACCATGTTCTAATTCGTTTTATATAATCATAAATAAACCGCACACCCTAGATACTCTCGATTTATAAACTCAACATTATGATCCTTAGATTAAACTCTGTTATTCATGCTTTATTAAAGTTGCAATAAACACAGTAAAGAAAAAATAAAAGTATTACTCAAGGCCACATGATCTCTTATGACTTGCCTAACAGTTATTTTTTATAGATTAAATTGCTAATTTAAATTCAGTTGTATAAAAAACCGATATTTTTGATTTGAAGCAAATGTTCATAATAACCAATTGCCATAGATACACTGAAAGCAAATTAATACTTTGTATCAATTATCTACCGAAAAGTTACATTATGCCGCAAATTCAACTATTGTATACATAAAACCTAATTATAATCTGTCTACAAATAACCAACTATGTAAAATAATAAATTTATTTAAGTAAATTATTACTCATAATTCTTATTAATTCTTCTCTCATATCTTCGGCTAGATCTTCACGTTCAAGTGCATATGCTATATTTGCTGAGAGAAAACCAATTTTAGATCCACAATCAAAAATCTGTCCATCAAACCGAACTGCATAAAAATCCTGAGCTTCGCTGTTCATTAAAACAATCATGGAATCTGTTAACTGGATTTCATTACCAGCACCACTCTCGTGCTTTGCCAACAAAGTAAAAATTTCCGGCTGCAGAATATAACGACCTGTAATGTGAAGATTGGATGGCGCCATTCCTAAAGGGGGTTTTTCAATCATTTTGATAATACGTGATACTTTAGCTTGTTCATTATCCACATCGATAATACCGTATTGATGAGTTTGATCCTTCGGTACTGGTGCTACAGCAACATGATTACCACCGTATGAGTTGTAGGCAGTAATCATCTCTGTGAGGCATGGCGTTTGAGAATGGTGTAGCATATCCGGCAAAAGAAGCGCAAATGGCTCATTTCCTACTAGTTCTCTAGCACACCAAACTGCATGTCCAAGACCAAGTGGAGCTTGTTGACGGGTAAAACTTGTTTGCCCAGCACCTGGCAAGTCTTCCATCAACATTTGTAGTATTTTTTTTTTATTACGAGTTTGAAGTGTGTGTTCAAGTTCATATGTCCGATCAAAATGATCTTCAATGACCCCTTTATTTCGTCCTGTTACAAAAATAAAATGTTCAATACCAGCAGCTTTGGCTTCATCAACAACGTGTTGTATAACAGGCCTATCAACAACAGTGAGCATTTCCTTGGGCATAGCCTTTGTTGCCGGTAAAAATCTCGTACCAAGACCAGCTACGGGAAATACAGCTTTACGAATAGTCTGACGAAACAATTGTTAAACTCCACCTTAAAGCAGTTTTTAATGCTAGATTAGCTTTGATTTAGAATACCAAACGTACCCGACATTATTTTTAAAGTTATATGATATGTGTCTCTGTCAATAATTTTATGATTAAACTTTTCTATTAACTCAAAAACATTACGCACGATATTGAGTACAGATTAAAAATAAATTAGATATCCAATTAAAATTAGTTTGAAGTTTATCGGAATGTTGTACTTATATTATACTATCAAAGAGATAGTAGTTAGGTATTAGAGCGGTGTTTGCTTTATAAATTTCAAAACTTAAACATATTTTTGTATCTTATATGCAAAATTTTAATTGCTGACGAGAATATTCACTAACTTATCTTGATAAATTTAGTATATTTAATGAAATAGACGCAACAACGGCTCAAAAAGCTGCTCTAATCTTAATGTGATCACACTTAATATTCATACTTGTGTAGTTATTACAACATTTTATATAATTTAAATAATACAAATCTTGTAAAAGCAGATAGGTCTTATTCGTACGCAATATCGCAACATAATTAGATCTAAAATATGCTTATAGAATTTAGGTATTTTACACTTAAGCTGTTATTTAAGGAGGTAGGTCAACAATACTACTTTTAGAAAACACAAATATAAAGTTATAAAACTTTATGTTCTCTAAGAAGAAGTTTAGGGTTATATTATAAAGTACAACACTTTCTAAAATCATATATGTGGATCGTTCCCAAATAAAGAGAGCGATCCGTTTGACGCACAAATTTTTCACAATGACAGATGGTTACAAGCTTGTACGTTAATATCTCTTGCGTTCTACATACTATGTCTGTGATATGCTCAGAGATGGATATAAAGTAATTATGATCAACAGCAAAAATAAAAAAGTAGGTACGCAGGACAGTTTTGGTTTTCATTATGTAAGTTCTACATACTATGTGTGTGATATGCTCAGAGATGGATATAAAGTAATTATGATCAACGGCAAAAATAAAAAAGTAGGTACGCAGGACAGTTTTGGTTTTCATGATGTAAATGCAGAAGAGCGCCAAAGTATGGTAAATGGTGTGTTTTCATCTGTCTCTAAACGTTATGATATTATGAACGATTTAATGTCTGGTGGCTTACATCGTTTATGGAAGTGTGAACTTATTTCACAACTGAATCCACCTAGATCAAAAATAATTTTCAATATGCTTGATGTTGCTGGAGGGACTGGAGACATCGCTATTCGAGCCATAAAGCAAGGAGGTTCCGAATGTCGTTCTACTATATACGATATAAATCCGGAGATGCTTGATATTGGGTATACTCGTGTAAATAATGCTGGTCTAGCAGACCGTATAGATCTGGTTGAAGGCAATGCAGAGAAACTTCCGTTCGATGATTGCCAATTTGACGCTTACACAATTTCTTTTGGAATCCGCAATGTCACACATATTGATCTTGCTCTACAAGAGGCATATCGCGTACTTAAGCCGGGAGGTCATTTTTTATGTTTGGAATTTTCTAGAACTACGGTGCCAATACTAGATTACTTATATGATTTTCACTCATTTAAAGTCATTCCACGTTTAGGAACATGGATTGTAAATGATCGGGCTTCTTACCAATATCTAGTTGAAAGTATACGTAAATTTCCTACACAGGATCAATTCTCAGACTTTATTTGCGCAGCTAACTTTGAGCATGTTTCATACAAGAATCTCACGGGAGGCATTGCAGCTATTCATTCGGCTTGGCGAATATGATTTCAACCTTATTAAATATATGGCGTCTTGTCCGTGCGAGCTTAGTTCTTGCTCATCATGGCATCCGCTTTATTCCTAAAGGAGTTAAGGTACCATTAATTTTGCATATTGCACACGTCCTAACATGGCCATTACAGGTATTGTTTATATCATTCCGGGTTAGTCACTCACGTGAAACTAAAGTTTCAAGAGCTCTCTCTAAACTCGGACCAAGCTACGTCAAACTTGGCCAGTTTATAGCTACCCGTGCTGATCTAATTGACCATGAACTTGCAAATGATTTGCGTAATCTTCAAGACCGCCAGCCTCCATTTTCAATGCGAGAAGCAATAAGCGCTGTAGAGGATTCACTAGGTGGTAAACTCAAAGATCATTTTCTATACTTCGGCCCACCAATTGCTGCTGCATCAATAGCGCAAGTTCATAAAGCTGTAGTAGTGCAAGATGGAATAGAGCGAAATGTTGCCGTTAAAATACTGCGTCCTGGAATTGAACATCATATTCAGCGTGATATCGATAGCTATTTTTTTGCAGCTCATATGATTGAAAGGTTCTATCCACTTTCTCGCCGTCTAAAACCGGTCGCTATCGTAAACAACTTAAAAAAAACTACGGAATTCGAAATGGACCTGCGTCTTGAAGGCGCTGCCATTTCAGAAATGACTGATAACATTAACTCCAATCCGTCTTTTGATACCAAAAGTTTTCGTGTTCCCAAAGTGGATTGGAAGCGCACATCCAAACGGATTTTGACGCTTGAGTGGATTGAAGGCACGCCTATTTCACAGATAGAAAAGTTACGTGAGGATGGACATGATCTCAGAGCACTTGGGCATGCAGTATTAAGTTCGTTCCTTCACCATGTTATGCATGATGGTTTTTTCCATGCCGATATGCACCAAGGTAATCTTCTTGTCGAACCGAATGGTACTATTGTGGCGGTAGATTTCGGTATAATTGGTCATTTAAGCAAAATTGAACGACGCTTTTTAGCAGAGATTCTTCACGGCTTAATTACACGCGATTATGCTCTTGCTGCACAAGTGCATTTTGATGCAGGCTACGTTCCAGCTAATCACCCAGTTGCTTTATTCGCTCAAGCAATGCGTGCTATAGGTGAGCCAATCCATGGCCGTACAGCTAATGAGATATCTATGGCGAAGCTTCTGGGTCAACTCTTTGCATACACGGATGTTTTCGATATGGAGACTCGACCGGAATTAATTTTACTCCAAAAAAGTATGGTGATTGTAGAAGGTGTAGCCCGCTCTCTTGACCCAAAAATAAATATTTGGACTGCAGCTCAGCCGGTTGCAGAAAATTGGATGCAACAGAATTATGGCATTTACGGACGTATGCGTGAAACTAGTGAAAGTGCGGGAGAAATAGGAAAGATCATCTCTAAAGCTCCACGCATACTTGAACATATTGATCGTTCTGTATATGCATTTACCAAAATGGCAAAGAATGGCATTTACCTCGATGATTATACTATAAATCGGATGGTAAAGGAGAGTTCAAAATATCAAAAAAATGAGCGATGGCCTCTTAGACTGATCTCAATTTCAATAACTATAGCTCTATGGCTTATACTTGCAGAACAAATATGAATGCTATTTAGTACTGCATAAAACTTTCAAGGTCCATCTCGATGTCTTGCAGTAACTTTAGAGTTTTGTTTATTTTTAAACGATTTTATTTAGTTCCTATGCATTGCGATCCAGGCTATCCCTTAAGATGCTTATAACTGAAAAACCAAAGCAAAAATCACAGCTAGCAATTTACGTTGTGTGTCAAGCTGATTATTTAATGGAGCATAATTATATAATGTAATTAAATAATTTCATATTGCTTGCAAAGCAATTATCACTTTAAGTGTTCATAATGAAATCTTTCAGCACGTTCGATTGAACCAATTATTGCTTAAGTGTGGGTTTGAATAAAATTGTTGGATGAAAGTACTCCATTAATGTGTGGGCCATACATTCAAAGTAACTCTAAGAATTGCGCCATCAGTTTCGATCCTAAAGTAAACTACACCTCAATTATAACAGCGCTGTGTGATCAACACCACACCTATAGATTCGGGCATTATAGTATAAACATTTTTAAGTCTAGAAAAAATTCTAAAGATACTTGTACCTTTTTAAGGTCTCTATGTTATCAAAGACTGCTTATATCACACTAGGTTTATTTTGTTACTTTAGAACATACCTGGGTGAGCGAAAAATGCGATTCTTGAGGGCTTTCAATTATAAATCTAGTTAACGAATGATTTTCTTAGCTCCGACAAGGAATCTATTACAGTAGCTAAGCTAGAATTTCAGATGTTATTAGTAATAATATAATTATTAAAATTCAATATAATATTAATAGTTTTTACAAACTATATGATAGTACTGATCCTTGATTTTAGTTTATTACATACAGTTATTTTTAAGTAACGTTACCTATGTTTCATTATAAACATTCAATATTTTAAATTCTAAAAACACCTAAAGAAAACTGAAATCTGTTCGTAATCACGTAATCTCTAAGAAAGCCAACTGGGAAGACAATCTAGATCTATTAAGTCTTTGTAAGTCGGGCGCGGTCTAATCACAGCGAATCTATCATCTTTAACAAGCACTTCAGGTATTAAAAGACGAGAGTTATAAGTTGAAGACATCACAGCCCCATAGGCACCGGCTGCAAGAACTGCAATTAAATTTCCAGCTTGAAATGGTGGTAAATATCGATTTTGGGCCAAATAATCGCCTGTTTCACAAATTGGTCCAACCACATCCTGCAAGATATGAGTACTATCGTGTAATGCTTCCGAAACAGGCCATATCTCATGCTCAGCATCATATAAAGTTGGTCGAATGAGATCATTCATTGCAGCATCTACAATAGTGAAATGCTTTTCTTCAGTTTTCTTGGAACAGATAACACGCGAGATTAACGTACCAGCACTAGCTGAGATCATTCGGCCCGGTTCAAGTACAACTTTCAATCCCAAACTACCCACTGACTGTTTAACAACTTCTGCGTAGTCCTCCAGTTTCGGTGGTTGGTCACAAATATCGGCGTATTGAACTCCAAGTCCACCTCCTAGGTCTAGATGCTGAATTTTATGACCTGCATGACGCAGTTCCATCGCTAGTTCGCACATCAAATTAAATGCCTCACGAAATGGTTTGAGATTTGTAATTTGACTTCCGATGTGCATATGTATTCCGGTCACTTGAATTCTTGGAAGCCGAGCAGCTTTGTTATATAAAGCTGATGCTAGAGAAAACGGAACTCCAAATTTATTCTCGGATTTTCCAGTTGAGATTTTAGAATGTGTTCCGGCATCGATATCAGGGTTAACACGAATAGCTATCCGTGCTGTCCTGTTGTACTCAACTCCTACACTGCTTAAGACTTCAAGTTCTTCAGCACTCTCTACATTAAATCCAAGAATATTTTCACAAAGTGCATAAGCCATTTCATCGCGCTTTTTACCTACACCAGCAAATATGATCTTATCGGCTGGCACACCTACGGCACGGGCACGTCTCAACTCACCTTCTGAAACGACATCCATTCCGGCCCCAAGTTGAGCCATAGTAGCTATTACTGCCTGGTTGGAATTTGCTTTCACAGCATAACAGATTAGGTGATTTTGATCGGAAAATGCACGCATTAACGCATTATAGTGATGCCTAAGCGTTGCAGTGGAATAGCAATAAAAGGGTGTACCTATGCACTTTGCTATCTCTGTTATTGCGACGTTCTCAGCATGGAGGATACGATTACGATAATCAAAATGGTGCATTAGAAATTACATTATCATGAAAAATTAAGATAAAATTTAGGTAAAAGGACACTTAGACTAAGCTAAAACCTATTCCGCTTTATTGTATCATTACTAAATAGGCTGATTTTTAGAATCTCTAGTAAATCAGACTATCTAAAATAAAATCCTTATGTGGTTTTGAAACAGAACCTTTAAGCTTGCCATGACCTGACAGAGGATCTGAATTATCAATTATCTGTGAGTTCTTAGGATATTCCAGGCCACCCCTTACACCGCAACCAGCCAGAAGAGTGCTTAACACAAAGCAAATGAGGGTCTTTCGTAATTTCACAGATCTTTCCATAGCCTCTGATTATACCTATGTCTAGTATTATCGTATACTGCCTACTCAGGGAAATAATCAGGTGTTGATAAGAGACTGTCAACTGACACTAAGACACATCCTTAGAATTTTTCACGTTCACTTTCTAATTTTTTAATCCAGGAAGTAGCCATTTTAAGCACATTCTGTGGTGCAGTTCCACCATAGCTTGTCCTGCTGTTAACTGACTTTTCAACACTAAGTACTGAAAACACGTTCTCTGATATGCCTGGCTCAATGTTTTGCAATTCTTTAAGGTTTAAGTCTGATATACTACAAGTACGGCTTTCAGCAAGTGCTACTATACGGCCTGTGATTTTATGGGCTTTACGAAAAGGTAGTTTTAATTCTTTTACAAGCCAGTCAGCAAGATCTGTAGCCGTTGAAAAACCACAACCCGCAGCACTAACCATGTTTTTAGGTATCGGCTCTATATTTTCTACCATTCCCGTCATTGCGCTAATTGACAGCGCAAAGTTGTCAAGAGCATCAAAGGTAACTTCTTTATCTTCTTGCATATCTTTTGAATATGCAAGCGGTAGTGCTTTCATAACTAATATGAGACTTTGAAAGGCACCAGCAATGCGGCCGACCTTAGCGCGTACAAGCTCAGCAGCATCTAAATTACGTTTTTGCGGCATTATAGATGAGCCCGTTGTCCAAGCATCTGATAGATTTATAAAGCTGAATTGTGGTGTTGTCCAAATCACCATTTCTTCTGCAAAACGGGACAAATGAGTAGAACAAATCGTTGCTGCAGCTAGTGTTTCGAGCACAAAATCTCTATCGGAGACACTATCAATAGAATTTGCAGTCGGTCGAGAGAAACTCAAAGCTAATGATGTTGCATCACGATTAATTGGGAATGATGTACCAGCCAACGCGGCAGCGCCAAGTGGACACTCGTTCAGTCGCTCTCTTGCATTTAAAAAACGTCCACGATCGCGAGCTAACATTTCAACATAAGCCATCAAGTGATGACCGAAGGTAACAGGTTGGGCCGGTTGAAGATGTGTAAACCCAGGCATTATTACATCAAAGTATGTCTCGGCCTTGCGTGCGAAAGAAACCTGCAACTTAGCGAGCATTCGATCGAACTGGTCAATCACATCACGAATGTAAAGACGAAAATCAGTAGCAACTTGGTCATTCCTAGAGCGGGCAGTATGCAAACGACCTGCAACCGCCCCAACGAGCTCTTGCAATCTTTTTTCAATATTCATGTGTACATCTTCCAGGTCAAGTTGCCATATAAATGTCCCGTCATGTACCTCTCCAAGCACTTTCTGTAAGCCTTGAAAAATTATCTTGTAGTCTGATTTTGAGATTATTCCACTATCAGCTAACATGGCTGCATGGGCCTTTGATCCACGGATGTCTTGTTCTGCTAAACGTTGATCATAATTCACAGAAGCATTTATCCGTTTCATCAGCTCCGAAGGTGACTTCGAAAATCTGCCCCCCCACATAACATTCGAATTTTCATCATTCATTTCTAGATTATCCTAAACTAGTAGATTATTTTAAGATATGATGACTGCACCAGATTAACCAATCCTTCGTTTCGTATACTTTACTATTCAAAACACTAATTATGTAAATCATGTGTAATTGGCATAATAAATGGGTATCATTCACATGTTTAAGAAACTATCGACTTTGTCGAAATCTTATGCAAAGACTACGATTGCAGTATTTTTAGTCGGATTTATCATACTTTATATACTTTTTGTTATTGAAGAGGCTGTGTCTGAGGCGACCAGAGTTCAGCAAATTCCTCTTCTAGATAACTTAGACAGATCACTCGCACAAGCAGGTAGTTACAGCAAACTTAATATTGGTAAAATGTCTGCTTTCGAATTTCAAAAAGAGCCTAGAATGTTACCTGATATAAGATTTAGGAACTCAGCTGGAAAATTAATCTCACTTAGGGGTTTTTCTAACAAGGTTATTTTGTTAAACATATGGGCCACATGGTGTGCCCCTTGTCTCAGGGAGATGCCACATCTGAACGAATTACAATCCAGGCTTGGCAGTGACACTTTTGAGGTAGTTGCAGTAAGTCTTGATGCTGGCTCCCCTGAGAAACCAAAGAAGCTTTTGCGCAAAATAAGTGTAGATGCACTTCACTTTTATCATGACCCCACAGCACAACTCAGCTTTACACTAAAAGCTTTAGGCATGCCAACAACCTTACTAATTGACAATAACGGTCGAGAGATCGGTCGTCTTGTCGGTGCAGCTGACTGGAGCAGTACTGATGCCAGCCGTTTGATCAATGCATATTTACCAAATTAGACATTTGCTTGATATAGTAATGTTGTTTCCTAACTCTCAAACGAGGTGTTGCTACGTACCTCTATCAGATAAAAATCACATATAGAGGAAACACATGATTGCAACACACCAATAAAGGCATCCAAAATGAATAAGAATGACTCTAAAACTACTATTGAAGCTGCTTGGAAAGTGCGTGATACTCTTACTCCACTAACTACAGGTAAAGTACGAGATTCAATCTATAATGCGCTGCAACTCCTTGATTCTGGATCTGTACGCGTAGCAGAAAAAAAAGATGGTATTTGGATTATTAATCAATGGCTTAAAAAAGCAATACTACTGTCATTCCGTCTCTCTGATATGAAGATAATGTCCCGCAGTGAGGGTGCAGAAAGTCAGAGCTGGGATAAAGTTCCTCTTAAATTTAATAACTGGTCTGAGGAGCAATTTAAGCGGGCAGGCTTCAGAGCGGTCCCTGGAGCAATAGTTCGCCATTCGGCCTACATTGCGTCAGGTGTTATTTTGATGCCATCATTTGTCAACCTTGGCGCTTACGTCGACAAAGGCACAATGGTTGACACATGGGCCACCGTTGGTAGCTGCGCTCAAATTGGCAAGAATTGCCATATCTCAGGTGGAGCTGGAATTGGTGGTGTTCTTGAACCCTTACAAGCAAATCCAGTTTGCATTGAAGATAATTGCTTCATAGGTGCTCGCTCAGAGGTAGCTGAAGGCGTTATAGTTGGTGAAGGTAGCGTGTTGTCAATGGGCGTATACCTTGGTGCATCAACAAAAATCATAGATCGTTCTAACGGCAAGGTACATATAGGAAAGGTTCCTCCTTATTCTGTAGTTGTACCAGGTTCGTTGTCCGTAAAGGCAGGAGAGCCGGCACTTTATTGCGCAATTATTGTCAAAACAGTAGATGCAAAAACTCGTTTAAAGACTAGCATCAACGATCTACTTCGAGATTAGTTGTGTAGCCTCTCTCAAGCTCAAATAGTAAACTTCTGTTTAGGTGCAGCAATATATGCTTAATTGTCAAATTCTCGAATTATTGGCACGTAGGTAAGGGAAGTCCTTTAATGCTAAAAATATGAAATATTAGATTACTCTGACAAATTCAACATTTTTTACTTCTCATTACAAATTTAGAAATCAGATCTACAAACCTCGAAAATACATCGCATTATAATTTCTATTATTGTAAATGTGGTCACAAAATATGACGTTTATATAACCTGCGAAATTATTATCGAGAGAAGCTAAAGTGCAATTCTATATTTATTACACTAAAACCCTCTTAGTAAAAATAAACATTAAGGACTTATTATCGTGAATTGTCTGATTAATGATTAGTACATATTCAACAATTTTCATGAGCACGACATATCCTTAAATCCTCTTGAAGTAGATCCAACACTTCATAGTTTCAAGCGGGATCTTCCAAGCTAAAAAATAAGAATTATTAGTATTTAATTTTAAATATATTTATTTACGGTCCAGCCAAACTCTTTAATCTTTGACCCATTCGCAGAGTAAGCCATATCGGAAAAAGTCATATTTCACATATTTTTAGATTATACTCGATAGCCATTACGTTTTACATAATAGAAAGGAACATTCTTATGAAATCGTTACAATTAACCAGTATACTAATTGTCACTTTCGTAACATTAAGCACTACCCACATAAACGCACAACAACAATTTATTTCAATTGGAACAGGCGGAGTAACGGGTGTATACTATCGAACTGGAGGAGCGATCTGCCGTTTGGTTAACAAAGACCGAAAAAAACACGGTATACGCTGTACAGCAGAATCAACGGGCGGCTCTATTTACAACATTAACACGATACGCCAAGGTGAATTGGAATTCGGCATCGCGCAGTCTGACTGGCAGCATCATGCTTTCAATGGAACTTCTAAATTTTATAATAAAGGTGCTTTCAAGAAGCTTCGTACGATCTTTTCAATACATCCAGAACCCATAACTATACTTGCACGTGTTGATAGCGGTATTAAAAGCATTAATGATTTTAAAGGCAAACGGATCAATATAGGAAATCCAGGCTCTGGCCAATTAGCTACCTGGGAGGCAATCGAAAAAGCTTTAAAGTGGAAAAGAAGTGATCTTAGGATCGCAACTCAATTGAAATCCTCCGAAACAGCTCAGGCACTTTGTGATAATAAAATTGACGCTTATTTCTGGCTTGTTGGTCATCCTTCAGCATCAACTCAGGAGACAATAGCTAGTTGTAATGCACGTTTAATCGGAGCCTTAACACCTAAGCTTGAAAATCTAATCGAGACAAACCCATTTTATAGAAAAGCTATAATACCAGCAAATATGTATAATAATAATTATGATATCAAAACATTCGGTGTTGGTGCTACTTTAATAACATCTTCTGACGTTTCGAGTGAAATTGTTAAGGTTATTGTGAAAGCCGTTTTTGAGAATTTTGACCAATTCAAAAAAATGCACCCAGCTTTCAAGGATTTAAAAGAAAAAGTAATGGTGAGAGACAGTCTGTCCGCTCCCCTACACCCGGCAGCACTGGAATATTACCAATCAAGAGGTTGGTTTTAGATATATGTGTAAAATATTAGGTTGGCACAACAGAGATGCCAGCCTTTAACGTAATTTTTTACAGAACTTTAAAAATTTAAAAATTCTCCTATTAGTCAATCCCTACATACAAAATTCTAGAATCTTCTGGCATTGACAATACACAAGAAGTTAGACCATCCTTCCTAAATTAAGTGGCTAGCATACTAACCGTCGGTTATAACCTAATCATCTACAAAAGAGAATTTTTCTGTTAAGCTCCTATGCAGGCCGCAAATAAAAGATACAATGAAACGATTGACTGGCGCCATTAAGGACTAATTCTAATATGAGCGATACTACAACGAGCAATTACAAAAGTGCGGATTATTGGCTTGCGGAAGTCGAAATCGGTGCGAGAACTCCTTGTGGTTGGCAATATTGGGTTGTTTTTAGCCTTTCAGTTACCTGGTCCTTATACCAATTATTTATAGCGACTAGCATGCCTTTTTACATGGCAGAATTAACGGGTCTAAATTTTTTTACTGATTTACTAGCCCATACTCGCCGCATTCATCTCTTGTTTGCCATGGCTCTTGCCGCAATGGTCTATCCAATGCTCCGTATTAGTCCACGAAATTATATACCGACATATGACTTTTTACTCGTCGGGCTAAGCGCTATAGTCTGTCTATACGCAGTAGTGTTTCATGAACAATTAGCAGACCGTTCTGGTGCATTTACAATTAACGATACCATTATAGGTATTCTTGGTCTTATTGTTTTATCAGTAACGGTGTACCGCTCGCTTGGATTACCACTTTTAATTGTTGCTTTAATCTTCATAATTTATGTATTTTATGGCTCTAGCTTTTGGGTACCAGAAGTTATACGATGGAAAGGGGCATCGCTAGGCAAAACGGTTTGGCATTATTGGATCCAAGATGAAGGCGTGTTCGGTCAGCCACTTGATATTGCTGCCACTATGATTTTTCTTTTTGTTCTATTCGGTTCAATTTTAGAGAAAGCCGGTGGAGGAAATTATTTTATACAGCTTTCTTTTTCTCTGCTTGGTCACCTTCGTGGTGGGCCTGCCAAAGCAGCTGTAATTTCATCAGCTCTTAGCGGTATCTACTCTGGATCATCAATCGCTAATACAGTTACAACTGGTACATTTACGATACCACTAATGAAAAAAACCGGATTATCAGCAGAAAAAGCAGGAGCCATAGAAGTTGCATCATCAACCAACGGCCAACTTACACCTCCGGTAATGGGCGCTGCTGCGTTTCTGATGGCTGAAAGTACAGGCGTTCCGTACATAGAACTTCTTAAAAATGCTTTTTTACCAGCTGTCGTTTCTTATGTTGCGCTAATTTATATTGTTCATTTAGAAGCGCTAAAACTTGGCTTAAAGGGGTTAAAGCCTTCTGTTTCATCAAGTGCTGCGGCTAGATTGCTATACGTCGTTAATGGAGTAGTAATTACGATTTCATTATTGACAGCGGTATATTATTTATTGAATTTTGTTTCTTATTTTTTCCCAAATCTTACTTTTTCTACAGTTATCTTAGTATGCGTAGCAGCTTATTTAATTCTTATTGCAATTTCTTCACGGCTCCCGGATTTAACTGTTAATGATCCGAATGCCTCTTTAATAACTCTTCCTAAAGCGTCAGATGTCATCATAACAGGACTTTACTACATACTGCCTATAATAGTTTTGATATGGTGTATTGTGCCAACTCCTAACAGGTTATCTCCTGCTCTTGCTGCTTCTTGGGCTTGTTTCGGTGTAATTTTTATTTCCTTAACCCAACATCCTCTAAAAGCACTTTTTCGAAATGAAAGAGACCGTATAAAGAATTCCTTTCAACGTGGTTTATCCGAGTGTCTTGATGGTATGGTTTCTGGGGCACGTGCTATGATCTCTATATCAGTTGCAACTGCTGCTGCAGGTGTGATTGTCGGCTCGTTATCACTTTCTGGTGCTCACAATATTTTATTGGAGTTAATAGAAATTCTAGCCGGTGGAAATCTAATAATATTATTACTACTTATTGCTATCGTAAGTCTTATTCTTGGCATGGGGTTACCAACGACAGCAAATTACATAGTAGTTTCTACTCTCATGGCTCCAATTATTGTAACGCTAGGTGCTAAAAATGGTCTCGTTATTCCGTTGGTAGCTGCCCATCTATTTGTTTTCTATTTTGGTATTTTAGCAGATGATACACCTCCTGTTGGTCTTGCCGCATTTGCGGCAGCAGCTATCTCTGGCGGAGATCCAATTAAGACCGGCGTACAGGGCTTTATGTATGATATAAGAACTGCTGTGCTTCCTTTTTTATTTATTTTCAATACCGAGCTCTTGCTTATTAATGTATCACCAGAGAAAGCAATCTTCATTTTCTCTCTAGCGACAATTGCAATGATGCTATTTGCAGCAGTCACACAGGGCTATTTCTTCGCAAAAAATTACATCTGGGAATCAATAATGCTTCTACTAGTTGCATTTACTTTAATGCGTCCAGGGTATTGGTTGGATCAGCTCATTCCAGAATATAATGAACATAATAGAATAGATGTATTAAAAATCTTAGAAAAAAAACCTACTAGTTCAAAATTACAATTAAAAGTGTCTGGTCCCAACTTGAATAATCCGAATAAATTAGATGAAACTATTCTACAACTTCAAGTTGACAACAGAAAAAATGGCTTTGAGCAACTTGCTGATGCAGGCCTTTCTTTTGTAATTGAAAATGCTAAAGTTAACTTAGAAGAACCATCCTTCGGCTCCAAGTTCGAGAATAAGCTGAGTATTTTTGATTTTTATGATGAAAGACCAGTCTACATAGTTAGCGTTGCGGAATCAAACAAGCGCTTTTCAAAAGAGTTTTTCTATATACCTGCAATATTTGTGCTTGGAACAATAATATTTCTGCAAAGGCAACGCCAAACACAACCTGCATTTTAATGTTTATACATTTATAGTACAAAGCTATATCTAAAAACATTATAATTATTCAAAAGAAATATTACTTGAAATAAGGTTAGTTTATTTATTTACCAGACAATTTAGTTTGCTCAGATCTAGAATACTGAGCTCTATAGTTATTACTATAAGCATCAATATGAGGTGTTGAGTATAATTATATTCATTTCTTATCTGTTAAGCAGAAAATCAATCATTTATGACATTTAATACTGTAAGTAATTGTATCGCTTGGTTAGCATATGGGTTATTGTCCAGGACTAAGAGTAATTTTTTTCATGGAGCAACTAATACACCGTATGTTCTTTTAAATTACGTGCATGGACTATTCGAACTCAAAAAAATATCCAGATCATTAAGATTAAGTAAAATTTGACGTTAAAGGATACAAAAGTTTTTTCATTACCATTAGATTACACTGGTTAAAATTAGATTATGATATATTTCCTAAAAGTCCTAAATAAACTTTAGTTCTCTTTATGTCTATGTCGTTGGCCTTTCGTTACATGTCATCATATGAGTATAATATAGGCATTGATACTGTGACTATGAAACATTTTTAGCTATGCTAATGATTCACCAAAATTACTGTAAATAGGATCTTAGTAAAAATTAAGAGATTTATCTGTGAAATAACTGGCAGCTATTAGTGATCATATAATTACCACTAGATCCAAGCACATCTTAATTATAAGTCACGAAAGGACTCTTTAGGATCCGGATACTGTAATAGTGAGATTTAAAAAGTCAAAATATAAAGTCTGTTATAGACTTACGCTTAGTTTATAAAATATTTTATGATCTCTCAGAGTAAAATTAGCATATAATTTATTGGAACTACATTATATATACACCGCTAATATCTTGCTAAGAATGAGAAGAATGCTTTTTATGGTTTTACATAGTCGTATGTACTCGCATTTGTATATAATTCAAGTATTATAAGAAATAAAAAATTTCATCTTTACAGGATCTAACTTGATACTTTACATTTTTTGAGAACTAGCAGTTTTTCAGTGACGAGTTTGTAAAGTTGGACATCGGTTATGATTAAAGACCTCAATTAAGGAGATAACTAGATGCTTGTTGTTACAAAAACGGCTGCACTCATTTGGTAACGTATTAATCTGCCAAAAATGTAGTGTGTTTTATTGTGAGCACCTAGGAAGATAGTTCGATACTGTATATTTAGCGTTTCTATAGCCTATAATAGAAACATATTCATTCAAAATATTTCACAAAGTGCAATATCCTGCAACTCGTAGCTCACGAGCCATCTACGAAATCCAATTTCAACCAGTAGCTCTGGCATATGAAATAGGCAAACTCGTTTCAGTTTCTTCCTCTCAGGTATTTACTAGATAAACTGTAAAATTGTTTACTTATATTAAGCTCATTATAAAATGCATAAGCTCTCTAATAGCAGTAAAAAACTCTATCAAAAAAAATAAATCTCAAGGCTGAACAAAAATGTCTATATATTTAGATAGATAATTAACGGATTTTAATTAATTAATGTTTTAAATCTACACCAAGACATTTCTTATTAATTTGAAATATCTGCTATTTAATTATATTTAAGCAGAGCATAAAAAAGAAAGTGAGTGGAGATATCGTTGAAGTAATATTATTATCTATGCAAATACTTGATGTATAGAAATTGTATTAATTTATATCCATGATCGAATCATCTTTTAAACTAAACTGTATTCAGTATTGTTTAATCAACTTGATCACTCAATGGGTGTGCGTCGATCTTCCAAAATCTGTGTACCTAATTTATCTTTTCGTTATAGGCCAATTGAGTTTTACTGCATGTGATAACTTTGCAAAATATAAGGATTATTTTGCATTTACACACTAACCAATCATTTTCTATTAATTGTAATTAGGCTTTGTGGATATACTAAATATACTACAAGGAAAATCTTAAGTTAGTAAGATAATATTTATTCAAAGATAAGCTTCAAAGTTAAATTTCGTTAAGATTTTAAAAACTATAACCGCAATGCCCAGAGTTTAGACAAGCTCTCTCTAACAAAACTAATATGAAATTTAACATTAGTTATAAAGACTGAGCAATCGCGTTTTTTATCAAAATGGAATTAGACCCTACTCTGTTCTAATTCATACCTTCAACATCTTATACAAATCTTACTTAATACTATCCATAATAATTTGAGCTGCTTTTTCACTTGGTGTTACGTTTGGAACAACAAGACTATCTGCAATCTTTTCTAATGCGAGAAGCTGTGCCTGTCGTGCAGGTCCATTTTTTATAATGGAAATTAGTGCATCTGCTAAGGCATTTTCGTGGCAATCTTCTTGCAAAAACTCTGGGATAACTCTTTCTCCAATAACAAGATTAGCTAAGACAACTGTATCTGTAGTCATCAAAAATCTAAACATAGAAGCAACCTTATCTACGCGATACGCAACTACCATTGGAGTGCCAGTGATACCTAATTCAAGTGTCACCGTTCCGGACGCAGCCAAAGCAACATGGGCTAGACGAAAAGCTGTAAACTTATCTGTTTCCCCTTCTAATATATGAAGTGAAACAGGCCAGTCATCCGTACGTTCTATAATTTTATCACGCAAATGAGATACAGCTGGAAGTAAAACCTCTAGTTTATATCCATAACCATGTAATTTGCTAACGGTATCTCCAAAAACCTTGAGAAGTTGTGCTATCTCAGATTCGCGACTGCCAGGCAAAAGTAAAATTGGTATAGCATCTGGGTCTAACTTAAGACGCGCAGCCAACTTTACAGGTTCAAGACTTTGTATCCAGTTCTGGCGCTCTATCAAGGGGTGACCAACATAGGTACATAATGGGCCTTTAAGGCGGGCATATACATCTGGTTCAAATGGTAAAAGTGCCATTACATGATCAACATAGGATCTCATTTTACGTGCACGACCCGGACGCCAAGCCCACACCGTTGGACTAACATAAACGATAATCGGGATATTAGGATATCGCTTACGAATGCGCTTCGCAATAGGATGAGTAAATTCTGGGCTGTCAATGATAATAACAATATGAGGTTTTATCTGAATTGCCCTATTTATAGTTTGATAAACCCTTCGGACAAGGTGAGGTAGCTTGTATAAGATAGCCAACGGTCCAATAACAGCTAAATCTGAAAATGGAAATATGCTCTGGAAACCTCGTGCGGCCATATGTTCACCGCCAATACCAGAAAAATCAATATGATCTTTGGATAGAGCACGAAGTGCATCTATCAACTTGGCACCGAGTGCATCACCTGAGGGCTCTCCAGCAACCATAAAAATTTTAAGTGTCATGCATGCACCAAAATAAAAAGCCTTAAGTGATTAGCAATTTTTAAAAATTCTGTTGATACATATGTTCCATAGTTAATTACTATACCAGCGAAATTATTCGCTGCGAGCACATGCAGTAGAGTTGTTGTTATTTCAGCGTGTGATGATATAGCTAGAAGTTTTAACTTTTTTTTCTTAATAGCATCTCCCCACTGCAGCTGAGTCCTTGCACGAACAATAAACAGTTCCAATGGCTCTTCCAGATTAATACTAAGGATATGGTGCCTTGCTATAATCATACTAGGCTTTAATGTATGAGTAGATATAATACGCATCGCCATCAGAACTTTACATGCATCTGCCAAATGTTGGGCATTTGCTACACACGATGTCAGGCAGGTTAATTCTTTAGCCTGTATTATGGTATTGTCTATCTCGTTCAATCGATCTTGGATAGCTGGAAAGCCCAAAATACTAACTCCAACAGTATTTGCCAAACTAATTGTCTTCTCCCTCTCTGCTATTATGGTATTTTGCGCTTCTAAAGCAATTGTTTTGATACCAGATTTATTGCAAGCAGCTACAGTTGCCGTTCCAATTGTAGGCAAATCAATACGCAACTCCTGTCCAGGCTTGGTAGCTTTAACCAGGATACCAGTATTAACTGAACCTTCTTCGATTGATCTTGCTAACCTACACAGCATGGCGTCTGTTCCATCTACCCCCTCAATTGCTATTATTTTTCGGTTACGAACAACTATTGCCTGGCCAATATCAAATTGACCTAATTTTTGGAGCAATTCATAACCAAAACAGACATCTTCAATCTCATTTCCTGCTAAATCTTGACCGGTTAGAAGCCCTTCTTTAATGATGAGTTCGGGTGCCAAAGCTGGTATTCCAACTACTACAAAACCTTTACGCTCAAAGAATCTGACTACTCGGCTTAATACGTAGTCATCCCCTCCTCGCAAAAAAGATAATATAGAACAAAAATGGAAGAAAAAACCCAGGTCGACCCTAACTTTCGATAAATCTGGCCTCTTTAAGTAACCTGCTATTATTATGCGTTTACATCTATTTTGTCTCAGAAGTCTCAGCATTCGGCTAATTTGTCCAAGACTTATAAAATTACAAGGATAGGCTAATAGATCTCGTGATATGTTTTCATTAATCGCGAGTACATAAACACATTCGCCACGGCTAACTATAGCGTTAGCAATCTCAGCCGGAACCTGTCCTCCACCCGCTATAATACCTACTGAATCTTGGTTTGAAAGAGAGAGTCGCATGAGTAATCAAACATTATTACCGCTGCGGGGCGTACAAAGCGATCGTTTTCCTCCAATGCGAATAAACTTGATAATTTCTTTCACAATGGAGTGCGAACCATAAGTCTCAGCAAGATCTTCCATGCGTTCCTTTAGTGTTCCCTCTGCCGCAAACAACAAACGATAAGCTCGACGTAAATCATGAATGTCCTCACGTAAAAATCCTCGGCGAGTCAAACCAACGATGTTGAGGCCAGATAAATAAGCCCTATTGCCTAATGCTATGCCGTAAGGAATTAAGTCATTTTCAAGTCCTGACATCCCACCAACAAAGGAGTGTGCACCAATTCGTGCAAACTGAATAATAGCGGCTCCTCCCCCAATAATAGCAAAATCTCCAACCTCACAATGGCCTGCAAGCATTACGTTATTAGAGAAGATAACGTTTCTACCGACAGTACAGTCATGACCGACATGTGAGTTTGCCAGGAAGGCACAGTTGTCACCAATAATTGTTTTTAACCCACCACCTTTGGTTCCTGGATTTATAGTCACACCCTCGCGAATGGTACAATATTCACCTATATCTAAAGTCGAAGATTCTCCCTGATACTTAAGATCTTGTGGATGATGACCTATCGATGCAAACGGATAAATTTTTGTACCGGTACCAATCGTCGTACGACCAGACAAAACGACATGCGATACAAGAATACTATCTGCTCCAAGTGTCACGTCACCGTCGACAACACAATAAGGACCAATTTGTGAGCCTAGGCCAATCTTTGCTTTTTGATTAACAATAGCAGTCGGATGAATCATAATATCAGCCATGCAAATGCGCCGTTTGTTTACTGTCTACGATCATAGCGCTTATTTCAGCCTCTGCTACAACTTTACCATCTACTTTTGCTTCGCCCGCAAAACGCCAAGCACGACCGCGGCTGCGTAGTTTACGAACATGAAAAAAAATCTGATCACCAGGAACAACAGGTTTACGAAATTTAGCTCGATCAATACCCATAAAATAAACAAGTTGTGGCCTGTGGCTTTCACCTAAATTATGCACACAAAGTGCCCCCGCTGTTTGTGCAAGCCCTTCAATAATCAATACTCCTGGCATAACTGGAAAGCCTGGAAAATGTCCCTGAAAAAAAGGTTCGTTGATTGTAACATTTTTCATTCCAACGGCGGCTTCGTCGAGATACATATCAAACATGCGATCAACGAGCAGAAAAGGATAACGGTGCGGTAGAAGTTTTAGAAGCTGGGAGATATCTGCACTCGCCAGTTCCTTTCGTTGTTCGGGGTCATCATTCATATTCATGTTCTCCGTCTGAGATCGCGTGCCATATCACACCACAGCATCTTTTCCAACTGCTACAAGATTCTAAGGTGCAACATTATCCGTCTAGCCACCTCGTTTTTTTGCCATTCGAGATAAAACTGCAACTTCGCGGGCCCATTGTTTGAGTGGTCTTCCGGGGGTGCCTCCCATTCTTGCTCCAGCAGGTACATTACTTGTTGGATGGCATGTTCCTGCAATTTGCGCTCCTGAGCCAACTTTAAGGTGTCCAATCAAACCAGACTGTCCACCCATTACAACAAAGTCACCTAACTCGGTCGTTCCTGCAATCCCAGCCTGACTTACCACTACACAATTTCTACCAATCACAACGTTGTGACCTATTTGAACAAGATTATCAATTTTACTACCCTCACCGACTATTGTGTCCTTGAGTGCTCCTCGATCTATTGTTGTATTGGCACCTATTTCGACGTTATCCTGAATGATTACACGACCAACCTGTGGAACTTTAGTATGACCTCGGGGTCCCATGGCATAACCAAAACCATCCTGCCCAATTCGAGCACCTGCATGAATTGATACATGATTACCAATCAGGGCATGGCAGACCGTTACCTGAGGTCCAATATAACAATCACGGCCTACAAAACATCTATATCCAATAACAGCCCCTGCACAAATACGGCTTCCACTACCGATCTGAGCCTCTGGTCCAATCATTGCTCCAGCTTCAATCTCTACACCATCTTCAAGGACAGCATCTGGATCTATTAGTGTAGTAGTATTTTTAGATAAAATCTTAGACTGACACGATGTTGGATAGAAAAGTTGTAAAGTCAAAGCAAACGCAAGATATGGTTCACGTGTTATTAGTGACACTGTAGCTTTGGGAAGACGATCTACAAACTCCTTTTCGATCAAACAAGCTGCAGCTTTTGTAGAATTTAGAAAACCGAGATATTTTCGGTTATTTATAAAAGTCAGATCATGCTTTCCTGCCTCATCAATGGGTTTGATATCAGTAATCTGTTTTCTACCGCTATTATTTCCAAGTTCAGGTATTTGTAAACTTTTACAAATCGTATCAAGGGAAAAAGGTCCAGAACGTTCAAAAAAACCAGGATGCTCCATAAGGCTCTCTTATCTTTGTAGATGCATTGGAATCTTTATAACATGAGCGGCGAATATAAACCTACTCAGCGAGTGTAAATCCGATAACATTGATGTTTGACTATATAAACGGAGCTACAACATATATTGTAAAAAGCTATGTTTAGAATAATTGATCTAAGACTTAGAAAGTTCAAAAACATCTGAACCTCATCATATAAAAACTTATCTCTCCAGACCATTTGTCTTGTAATCGCACTCACACATTCACTTGATGCTACGGCCATATAGATATCAGAAAATCATGTATATGGATTTACGTCGCAAGTATTGCACCGGTATAGCATTATTTGATTAGAAGAGATCTAGCATGTAATCTTCGAGAATTTGTCCCTCCTGCTCTGACGGAGCACCTTCTCGAAATTTGAAAATTTTAAGTTTGTTCATTCGAGCCTATAATTATAATTTCAACAATGTTCAATAAGGTAAAGCATCTAAAGTTATTTATAGTCCAACATATTCATTAAGATCATCACTAATTGATAATTCATAAGCGATTAGGTATTATTTGCAGTTAAATTGAAGAGCTTACTCGCTAACTTATTAGTGTTAGCACAATAAGTGATGAAGACAGTGTAACCAGAAACCATGTTATATATGAAAGACCTGATGGTTGAGGTGAGTTATGATTGGTAAATGAATGACTAAAATAAGATATAATGATGTATTTATATTATACTTAAAATTCTTGATAACAACTGTGTCACAAGTGATCTTACATAAATAAAGTTTAGAAAAACTGGATTTAGTAGAGTTATCATAAATTGTACCTGTAATGGTGTATCATCTTAGGGGCATAATAGAAGAGTATACTTGAAAATGTTTTGAAGTAACTTGGATCAAAGTATCAAAGTTTGAGCTACTTTGCAGGAATGATTAAGATAAGTCTCATAAAGGTTGAATAGTAGTTTGAGCTTTCCGATGCAATTTGGTCTTACTAGTTATTTTCACTTTTGTCCCTAACGTAAGTTTACAAAATTCGATCAGACTATTTAAACCCTAACCTACTTGATGCATTTATTAAGATTACTAATAATCTATTACTTTCTGTAAATTAAGCCATTTGTTTGTTATATCTAAAATTTCTTTGAAAAAATTTAAACCAGCTTTTTGAAAAACACCATTTGGATGCAATTATAATTGCAACTTTGGAGTATAAAAAAATTACATCATGTAATGTAAATATCAATAGCTTAAACTAAAAAACTTAAAACTGCGAGAGATATAACAAAAAAGTGTTGTTCTAATTAGGATTAACCATTTCTCACCAACTTGGTAATGTACTTAAGCGGATTAATTGCCAAGTTGGTGAACTATTTATGAACTAGATTTTAAGCTGCATCCACTTCACAGGTATTGTACATTAGTTGTTACCTTTGCAAGGTTGTTTTATTCATCTCATCACAAAAAAGTGTATTCTAGATACAATCTGCGGCGTGACTTTAAGTTAATAAAACTCTTTGCTATTAATAAAGGCTATAACTGTTATGGATCCACAAAGGATTTAATAGCTATGTCTAACATTTACTAATGCGTTACGATGTAGCGGCCATTTAATGATAAATATGTGATTGGTCATGTGACATCTGTAAGGGCGGAGCGAACTTAGTAAGATCAATACCCTCCACAGCACTTCTGTATTCATTCAGATCTGGAGTTCTACCAAGAATAGCTGAGAGAACGACTACAGGAGTTGATGCAAGCAAAGACTCACCTTTTTTATCATCAGAATCTTCAACAACGCGCCCTTTGAAAAGACGCGTAGAAGTAGCTAAAACAGTATCTCCCTTCTCTGCTTTCTCCTGATTACCCATACATAAGTTGCAACCAGGTCGTTCCAGATAAAGTGTGTTTTTATACTCTTCACGGGCTATATCTTTAGGGGCGTTATCATCAAATTCAAATCCCGAATACTTTTGTAGAATTGCCCAATCACCTTCCACTTTTAATTCATCGATAATGTTATAAGTTGGAACGGAAACAACTAACGGGGCATTAAATTCAACTCCACCCTGCTTATTTTCTAAGTTTCTTAACATTTGCGCTATTATTTTAATGTCTCCCTTGTGTACCATACAAGACCCTACAAAACCTAGATCTACTTTTTTGGCAGCTTTGTAATATGAAATCGGTCTGATTGTGTCATGAGTATATCTTTTTGATACATCGGCATTGTTAACATCAGGATCAGCAATCATAGGCTCATCGATTTGATCTAAATCAACTACGACTTCCGCGAAATATTGAGCATTTTTATCAGGAGTTAAAGTTGGTTGTTTACCAGATTTGATTTCCTCTATGCGTCTATTTGCCTTTAATATAAGTCCTTGTAACATTTTCGCGCTATTATCCATTCCCTTATCGATCATAATTTGAATACGATCTCTAGCAATTTTTAGAGACTCTATAAGGGCATTGTCATGCGAAATACATATAGATGCTTTTGCTTTCATTTCAGCGGTCCAATCCGTAAATGTAAAGGCTTGGTCCGCAAGTAATGTACCTAGATGAACTTCAATAACTCGTCCCTGGAATACGTTGTCTCCGAATTGCTCCAACATTTGTGCCTGTGTCGCATGAACAACATCACGGAAATCCATGTAATCCTTCATATTTCCTCTAAAGGTGACTTTAACAGACTCCGGTATAGGCATTGTAGCCTCACCTGTAGCTAAAGCGAGTGCAACCGTTCCAGAATCTGCACCAAATGCAACGCCTTTAGACATTCTAGTGTGTGAATCACCACCTATAATAATAGCCCAGTCATCAACTGTGATATCGTTTAAAACCTTATGAATAACGTCCGTCATTGGATGGTACACACCTTTAGGATCTCGTGCTGTGATCAAACCAAATTTATTCATAAAGTCCATAAGCTTTGGTGTATTTTCCTGTGATTTAATGTCCCAAACTGATGCTGTGTGGCACCCAGATTGAAAGGCTCCATCAACTGTAGGTGAAATAACAGTTGCAGCCATTGACTTTAATTCTTGAGAAGTCATTAGGCCGGTAGTATCCTGAGATCCTACTATACTTACTTTCACCCTAACATCTGATCCTGCATGCAAAGCTATCCCTTTAGCAACACCAACTGCATTTTTATTGAATATTTTTTCTACAGCTGTAAATCCTTGCCCATCGTGAGATATTTCCTTAGAGGGAGCAAAGACAGGAGGTTCTGTAATTCCAAGTGTTGAGGCTGCAAAACTCTGAAGCTTCTTACCAAATACAATTGCATAAGACCCCCCAGCTTTCATGAATTCAATCTTTTGAGGAGTGAAAGATGAAGAAATGTCAATAAGCTCTTTATCGCATGATTCGTTATATAATTTTTTTTCTACAGTGTTAATTGTGAGAACTGTTCCTGTCTCAACGGAATATTTCTGCTCAAAAATTGGATTACCATCGCTGTCAAGCGTAGGATTTCCATGCACATCTAATTTTTTGACCCAATTCTGAAGATCGACCCCAATGCCCCCAGTAACACATACAGTTGTCAAAAATATAGGAGAAATGCCGTTTGTACCCGCTACTATAGGTGCATAATTAACAAAAGGTATGTAAGGACTTGCCGGTTTGCCAGTCCACAGAGCAACGTTATTGACTCCTGACATTCGGGAAGATCCAACACCCATAGTTCCTCTTTCTGCCACTAGCATAACTTGTTTATCAGGGTGTTGTTCTTGAAGTTCTCGAATTTCAGCTTGGGCAGTTTCAGAAATCATACACTTTCCATGTAATTCGCGATCTGATCTAGAGTGTGATTGATTGCCAGGAGATAAGAGGTCGGTTGATATATCTCCCTCAGCAGCAATATAGGTAACAACCTTAATTTTTTCGTCTATATCTGGAAGCTTCGTGAAGAATTCGGCATTTGCATAACTTTTTAGAATATCTTTTGCTATACTGTTTCCTTGCTCAAACGCAACTTTAAGCCTGTCTGTGTCTGCTTCATATAAAAAAACTTGCGTTTTGAGAACTTCGGCTGCTTGCAAAGCAATGCGAGTGTCATCACCTAATACGATATCTATTAATACCTCTATCGACGGCCCACCTTTCATGTGAGATAGCAGTTCAAAGGCGAATGCTTGGGAAATTTCTTTTACATTAAATCCAAGAATAATTTCCTTTAGAAATTTTGCTTTTTCATTTGCAGCGCTTGTTGTCCCAGGCAGAGTATTGAAGATGAGATAATTCAAACACTCATCACGTTGGTTGCTTTTCGTATCTTTTATGTGAGTAATAATTTCTTTCAGTAATGCTCCGTCTTCGATAGGCTTAGGCATTAGCCCATAAGACTTCCTTGTAGCAATTTCGTCCAAATAAGTTGCATATAAGCTCATGATTAATACCATTCTAATTCTATTAAGGAGATTTTATACATGCCAATAGATGCATATCTGCATCAATCTACATTCTATTTCTCAAGTTTTAATTCAGTTGGCATTGGCTTGCAAGCTATCTGGGTGTATGTGCCAACAAGCCTGATGTTATAGGTATGGTAGATTAACTATGCCTTGAATCATAGTAACTAAATAGACGTAGCCTATGTTCTCTTCGCATGTGTGGTTTTAAATAGCAAATTCACATAAAAATGTACTTTACTATGCGACCCATCGAATTTTTAACTAAAGTATTAGTTCAAGAATTACTATTTCAAAGTATTTTAATAAAAGTTTGGGTGCGATTATTTTTCGTGTCCGTATGCTTTATTAATAACGAAAGCCTGCATTCCAACATAAGTTAGAACTCTATATAATCCATTTCATCATATTAAAGAGTGATCTAATATAAATTAATTTAAGATAAAGAATTCCGAGTTAATTAACATTTAATATTCTTTTTAATCACAATATCAATAGTGCTTCGCATGAGGCATTAATTAGTCTGAAGTAAATTTAATATTCTAGTTATAATCTGTAAGTATTATTTTATTCTCGCGACTTCTTATACAGCTTTATATGAATATTTCTGCGCTAAATAACCCTTTAAGAAATTATTCTAAATGGTATGAATTTAAACTGAGGCACAAAAAGCGTCTAAAAAACTTAAGCTCTGAACTATAACTATCATTTCCTGTTAAGATACTATGTGCTAATTAGGTGCCCAGCCATGAGATGGTGATTACTTCTAATGTGTTACCCAAAAATTTTTAATACAGCAAGTACGATTTTAGTAAATATTTTCAATATAAATTATACATTTTTTCAAGTACTTTGGCCTAAAGTTTTTCATTATTAAAGGGTTGTGCGTACTCTATCTTCACCAGGATTTAGTATATTTTCGAGTCAGGAGAAATTTTGAGCGCGTAAATGCAAATTAGTAGGTATCACATTCTTACTTTGATAGTAATATCATTAATTTAGATTTCTATAATATATACGTGGATTATAAATAAATGTTCTCATAACAAGCTTTTTGCCTGAAAAACTTATTGCGAAATAACGTACAGAGTTAAATACCTCATTTCGAGGTTCTGAATCTACATATGAAGCCAATATTCAGGTTGAGAACCTAAGTAATAGCTTGAAACCTATGCTAAAGCTTTAGTTTTTGTATAGAACGTACATTTTATAATAAAGTTATTTAAAAAATATGTGCCCCGATTAATAACTACAATGTAATTAGTAGTTTAGCTCTATAGTATAGTGTTAAATTAAAATTTATAAATTACACACGTTAAGAGTATATTTTAAACGTTGTTTATACTATAATTATTTCATTAATTCATCATCTAGACTACAATTGTAAAGTTTTAAAGTAATTTCTAAACATGAGGTTAGCGGATTTACTTCCTTATATTATTAGTGATGTTATAACCAGTAAAGTTCTTATTATTAGTTGGATGAGTGCTGAAAATTTCAATCCTGTAATCAGTATTGGAAATATTTTATTTCATTTATACCATACAAAATATGTGGGCAAGGTGTAGTGGTCTTTTTAATAAAAATGATCTAAATCAATACAGAAGTTGTGAGGATACAATCTGGGTGACAGTTAGTCTGTAAACACCAAATGTCAAGCTAGATTTGAACATGACTATGAAAATGGTTTATATCAAATAAAGCCAATAATTGTAAAACTAAATACTAGGACGAAAATGTGACCCGTAAGTTTAGGCAAAGATTACAAATGTTAACCAGGAAGTGCTCAACGCGGGTGATGTATTGATGTACATCATGAAGATGAAGAATATGCATAAGCGTTAAAATAAATATGCAGATTTAAAAATGTTTCTAAATCATCTTGGAGAAAGTCTGAAAGAAATTTAGCACACAAAACCTATTTATACCGAGCCTATCCTATTTGGTTGCGGGGGTAGGATTTGAACCTACGACCTTCAGGTTATGAGCCTGACGAGCTACCGAACTGCTCCACCCCGCGCCTAGATTATCAATATACATCCACATGCAAGTGTTGTCTACTTAAAAGTTGACAATCAAGCTATTTAAAATAGCAAGTCTTACGATCTAGTAATATTGTAATCTTTAAATTCGTAGAACTAAATGTTTAGTTCCGGATAAAAAGTCTTAAAACTCTCACAACATAAATCGATTAGATTTTTTTACTTGTTTCAAACCTTCCAAAAATTCAGAGTCCATTCCAAAATTTGATTACATTACATTTCGCAGAGACTTATTTGCAAAGGTATTTAATTTGGATTATCATCACAAATTAAATTAGAGTATTAACTTTTATATTTAATTTAATATTAGTAAAATTTTATAATCAATACTTACACAAACATCTATTAATCTCAAAACGACTATATTAAATATTACTTGAATTTAATAATCGACTAGAATTTAAAATGTGTTTATTCTACTAATATTTATAGATCTTACTGCTGTAAATAAAATAAAAACCAATTGAATCTTTTATATTGCAAGCCATATCGCTTTAAGTATGAGGAACTTCCAATATTATGACGACCGCCCCTGTGCTGTCTCTTATCCTTGCTGCTGGTAAGGGAACAAGAATGTGTTCACAATTGCCAAAGCCCATGCATCGTTTAGCACACCGTTCTATGTTAGGCCATGTCATGGCAACGGTACAAAAAGCTGGACATACAGAGATTGCTGTAATCATTGGGCCTCACATGGAATTACTAAGAGATGAAGCCTATACTCACTCTGCTGAGTGTAGAGTATACATACAACCGAAGCAACTTGGTACTGCTGATGCCGTCCTTAGTGCACGGGAAGCCTTAGCTAAACACACAGGTGACATTTTTATTTTGTTTGCAGACACTCCGCTACTACGCTCTGAGACACTACAAAAAATATCCGCTACACTTGATCAGGGGGCTAATATAGTCGTAGTTGGCTTTGAGACACAAGATCCAACAGGGTATGGTCGTCTATTGACTGATACTCAAGGAAATTTGAAAGCAATACGAGAGCATAACGAAGCTTCAGAGTTAGAACGTAAAATTCGGATCTGCAACTCTGGTGTTATGGCTTTTCGATGTTGTGACATCATAAAAATGTTAAATAAAATTAAGAATAACAATACTAAGCGTGAATTTTATTTAACAGATATCGTAGAGATCGCTCATAATGATAATCTCCAAAGCCGCGTTGTAATCTGTGATGAGGAAGAGTTGTTAGGTATCAACAATCGTGCACAACTGGCTTCTGCAGAGTTAAAGTTTCAAAAGCAGATACGACTAGAAGTAATGAATAATGGTGTTACACTAGTAGATCCATCAAGTGTTTGGTTTGCTTACGATACAAAGTTAGGTCAGGATGTAACAATTGAGCCTAATGTTTTTTTTGGATCGGGAGTAACAATAGCCGATGGCGTATACATTCGTGCCAATTCATACATTGAAGGAGCAATAATTGGTTCATGTGCCAGCGTTGGTCCTTTTACTCGTCTACGACCTGGAGCAAAACTTGGATCACACTCTAACATTGGCAATTTTGTCGAAGCAAAAAATGTTGACATTGGTGAAAAAGTCAAAGCTAATCATTTATCTTACCTTGGCGATGGCACTATTGGCTCTGAATCGAACATCGGTGCTGGCACAATTTTCTGCAACTATGACGGTTTTCACAAACATCGAACCCAGATAGGTAAAGAAAGTTTTATTGGCTCGAACACTTCTTTAGTTGCACCAGTAAAATTAGGCAAGGGTGTTATAATTGGTTCCGGAAGTGTAATCACAAAGAATGTCCCAGATGGCACTCTTGCTCTAGAACGCAGTAGTCAAATCCACAAAAAAGGCTGGGCGACTAGATTTAGAACTATGATGTTACGAAAAAAATAAAAGATATACACTGAACTAAAGCATAATATAAGAGAGGTCAATGATAAGCAAAAATTACATCGCTTATTCTGTAATCTGCATTCTCAGTTAGGACTGTTGAAAGTAAAGAAATACTGTTTCTGTCAATCTGCTGCCAGCTATTAATATCAGATTTCTTAAATACCAGCTAACTACAACATAAGAAAGCTCAATTCTTAGTCAAAAAATTTACATTTAGAAAAAATGATGACTTATTGCAATACAGTCTCCATCTTGGAAGTACACTTTATATAAGACCGTTCTCTATTTTTTAAACTATCATTAGAGATAGACCGGTTGATTTTTAGGATACCAGATTAAATAATAAGACGACAGAAACGCTCTATTCAACATAGCAAACCAATATAATCTTAAGCGAAAATGTTAAAGCCTTATGAAGGATTTAATCCTAGTAATTAGTAATAACATAAAGCTAATAGTTGATTACTTTAATAATAGTCAAATCCTTAAAATTTAAAACATAACTTAAAAGTCTTAC
Organism: Candidatus Tectiglobus diatomicola; assembly: GCA_039583345.1. Classification (GTDB taxonomy): domain Bacteria; phylum Pseudomonadota; class Alphaproteobacteria; order Rhizobiales; family Hyphomicrobiaceae; genus Tectiglobus; species Tectiglobus diatomicola. Next base: position 139,184 of record JAZDSJ010000003.1, read on the forward strand.
TCTGCCCAACCACGCAACTCGCGACGTACTATGTGCTCGATAACACTCATCCCACAATCGCCATCATTAAGACATGGAATATGCGTGAACCTATCGCCACCTGCCTCGATAAAATCTTCTCTAGCTTCTTTCGCTATCTCCTCTAATGTCTCAAGGCAATCAGATACGAAACCTGGATTAATTACAGCAACCCTCTTTATCCCATCACGAGCAAGCTTTTTTAAAGTCTTATCAGTATATGGCGTCAACCATTCTTGTGGTCCAAAACGACTTTGGAATGTACTTATCAAACGTTCTTCTGGCCAGACAAGATATTCTCGCAAAAGCCTAGTCGTCTTAAGGCATTGGCAATGGTAAGGATCACCAGCCATAAAATAACTTTTAGGAATACCATGATAAGAAGCTATCACGACTTCAGGTTCCCAATCACAACCAACTAGATGAGTCTTGATAGAATTGGCTAATGCTGCAATGTAACTAGGATCGTCATAGTAAGGTGGAACTATACGGAGTGTTGGTTGCCAACGCATTTTTTTCAACACGTCAAACACCCTGTCATTTACTGTCGCTGTAGTAGCTGCAGAATATTGAGGATATAGCGGATAGCATAAAATACGCTCGCAGCCGGCATCTTTCATAGCAACCAGCTTATCAGCTATGGAGGGTGTACCATAACGCATAGCCCAATCTACAACTACATTATCGCCAAGATCCATAAGTCTGAACTTAAGTTTCTTGGATTGGTGTCTGGTGTGAGTGCGAAGAAAACTCTCGTCAAGTTCGTTGTTCCAAATCGATTTGTAAGCTTGCCCAATGCGTTGCGGACGGCGATTAAGAATTACACCATAAAGTAAAGGATACCAATAAATTGGTGACCACTCAATCACACGCCGATCTGTGAGGAATTCTGCGAGATAACGTCGTATTGACCAGTAATCTGTACCATCGGGTGTTCCAAGGTTAATAAGAAGAACGCCTATCCTACCTAACTTTAGCCCAGGATGGATATTGCTATCATAATCACTTTTTATGCCTAATAGACTATTTCTATCATCCTGTTTCATGTGCTTATCCAATACCTGTAATTTGCATGACTAATTATAATGTCAAAAAGCACGTATCATGCTACACGACAACAATAATCTTAAACTGGAAATTGAAGAGGCAAGAGGCGAACAGGAACTTTTCAATACCATTTACTACATATAGTATTTCCTTTCGACACAGTCAATTCAGGCTTACATTCATTACAATCTTAAACTAAATGCTTGCCATTACGTGTGAAAGAAATCTGATAAAAATTTATGAATAGTGACTTATTGATGTTCCTATATACTTATAATGTATGAACATTTTCATAAGAATAAAAACTATAACCTCTCATGAGGTTTTAAGAATATTAACCGAGCACTAAAAATGCGTGTAGGTAGCTTAAGACTCCGTGATTAGTTTAAGATAGGTTATATAATATATTACTATAAAATCTTTCGAATATGTGTATGTATATATACATACACACAACTCACCGAATATGTATCTGTTAATTATTTAAATCCTGAAAAGAGTTGATAAGCTGAGGAGTAGCTATAAGAGATAGTGAGGTATCTCCTGATAGATATATTAACTAATTAGTTGTAAATAAAATGATTACGCCAGGCATAGTTCACGATTAATCATAATTATTACATCGTAAATTTTATAATGTACTTAAATTAAGATCATGCATTAATTTTAACTTACACTTCAAGCGAAATTCTAATTTATTCTGTCTCTAATCTAAAATTATGTTCCATTTTCCAACTATTAAACTAAAAATTAGTGTTGGATGAAAATGCATACTAATTAGATCTAGGTCAACTGATCTGACTTGAATAGTAAGTGTGCAACTCTCCTTTATTTCAAGCTACATTGAATTATTTTATTCTGAATTTATAACGAGCATATAATAGTGTAGTTTATATAAAACGTAAAATATTGACAGCTCTTAATGGCCAGTATTTATAACACCTGTTTTTATCGAGTAATCAACTGCAAGTCCATAATCCGGATCATTATCTGAATTAACAACAAGCTGTCCAGCACGATTTAAAAGACGATGGCAGTCTTTTGAAAGATGACGAAGCTGAAGTAGCTTACCACGCGCCTCATACTTTTGAGCTATTTTTTCTATAGCTTGCAACGCTGACTGATCCACAACGCGACTATTGAGAAAATCTACTATAACTAAGTTTGGATCATTTTTCGGATTGAAAAGTTCATCAAAACCTGCGACTGATCCAAAAAACAAAGGACCATCAATTTTATAGAGCTTTGAATTATCCGCTGTTACTTCTACCAGCGCAGTTATTCGTGTCGCATTATTCCATGCATAACAAAGTGCTGACATGATAACACCTGTAACAACTGCAACAGCTAAGTCACTAATAACAGTTACAGTAGTGACTAGAATCATCACCATAGCGTCGTTTTTTGGAATGCGTCCAAGAATGGCTAAACTATTCCAAGCGAATGTACCGACTACTACCATCATCATTACACCGACTAAAGCAGCTAAGGGAATTTGCTCGATAAGGCTCGAAGCAAACACTATGAATATAAGAAGGAAAAGCGCCGCTGAAATTCCTGATAGTCGTGTTCGTCCTCCAGAATCCACATTAATCATAGATTGACCAATCATCGCACAGCCACCCATTCCAGCAAAGAAACCAGTAATTGTATTCGCAGTTCCCTGAGCAATACATTCCTGCGAAGCACCTCCTCGCTTTTCTGTTATCTCACTCACAAGATTAAGTGTGAGCAAACTCTCAATCAGACCTATCGCCGCAAGGATTATTGCATATGGAAAAATGATCTGCAACGTCTCCAGATTAAACGGTACCATTGGTATATGAAACGTTGGTAATCCACCTTGAATAGATGCAAGATCACCAACTCTTGGCACTTCAATGCCAAACATGATAACTACAAATGCTACGAGACCAATCCCAACAAGTGGAGCCGGCACTGCACGTATGAACTTCGATGAAAGGTAAATTGCAACCATTGTTAGAATTACTAGTCCCAGCATCTTAATTAATTGCCAACCTGTCATCCAGATTTTGTACCCATCGGGTCCTTGAACCTGGAAATGCATAAGCTGAGCCATAAAAATTACTATCGCAAGCCCGTTAACAAAACCCAACATTACTGGGTGCGGAACCAGACGAATGAATTTACCAAGTTTTAAAACGCCTGCGGTAATTTGCAAAATACCCATCAAAACTATCGTCGCGAATAGATAATTAACTCCATGACTTGAGACTAGCGAAACCATAACGACCGCTAAAGCTCCAGTTGCTCCTGATATCATACCAGGGCGCCCTCCTATCATAGCTGTAACTAAACCGACAATGAATGCTGCATATAGGCCAGTTAGCGGATGAACACCTGCAACAAATGCAAATGCTACTGCTTCTGGAACTAGTGCGAGAGCCACAGTTAGACCAGCTAACAACTCAATCTTAATACGCTCGGGAGTTAATCCATTTGTTTTCACATTTTTCCAGCTAGCTGAACTAACTCCATTCGCAAATATCGCAAGTGATGCCTTTACTGCCTTGTTGTACGTTATAGCATTAGTCATTTTCTCAGTCTGAGAAGATATAACGTCATTTATTAATTTGACGACCCGGGCATAAAATGACACTGGTGTTAGGCTCCGTATTAAGGTAAGCAAGCTAGGTTATATGAACTAAAATACATAATTTAGATCGTGTTATCAGGTGTTTGGAAACGCTACATTAAGAACAACCTTGTGTAACACGATTATATTTTTCATGTTCAGACACTATGAGGATTTAAAACTAGGCATTACTAAAGTAATTAGTTTTTTAACTTTAACTTTTTGTTAAAACTATTATATAATTCGGGCAAAATTATGCAATTTTTTAAAAATTGATTTATAGGTCGTATGCATTATTAGCATTACAATAAGCTAACATATGAGCGTATAAAGACGATTAGAGATTACCAATATGATTGTGTTGAGTATATGTGCCTATGACGCGAATGAAAGTTGTATCAGAAATATCAAGGATATCTAAGTGCTTATTACTAAATCAAACTACTATTATATCTTTCTAAGGCTTACCTAACGCACTGCAAAAATGCCGGCGTCCGATTACCATATTTTATTTAACACTAAAACTAAGACCGAATTAAATTAGGTTGTATTAACCCTCCAGAAGATTATTTCCAACTTGCAAAAAGTTATAATCCCATTAAATCAGGATCCCAATTACAATTCAGACTAATCAAATTACTTATCATTTAATATTTCCTCCACTTCCTTGTTTGTTTTACTTCGCCCCTCATTAACAATAACATAAATAGCTTTTGTAATAACAATATCTTCGGAGGATGGAGCACAAATTATTTCACATTTACTGTTTTCAAATGCGATAGGTATACCTAAGTCTTTCAAAGTAAATCTATTAATGATATCTAACCAAAGACTTGTCACTGTCACTTCATAGCGAATGCATTCTTCTCCGTAACTATTAAACAATGTTTCTATAACTTGCTCTGAACCAGGAGCAATAATAGCTCTCATTAGCATTTCCGGATATGCTCGTATTGGACGAAGCACATTATCTGCCCCAGCTTTTTTTAATCTTTCTCGGTTTTTATCCTTCACAGCTTCTACAATAATACGGCCATTAACACTCATTGAACGCAACCGATCGACCAGTTCAAAATTGATGCTATCCGAGGCAGGATCAAACTGATTTCTAGAGAGGATAACAGTAGTATGAGCATATTTTACACTTGCTGATTCTAGTGTATCTTCATTGAATATAGGTTTGCTAACATGCACAACATCTAATTCCCTCAATCGATTCGAAATACCTTGTTTGAATCGGTCGCAAACTATTACTATAGGAAGGCTTGCCAAATCAGAACTACTTTTTCTCAGACCAGAAATTGCTTGAAAGAAATACTCTTCATCAATCTCTTCTGGGCAGTTTAGAAAAACTATATGATCTCTCATGCTCCAACTCCAATCTCCTCTTAACATTCTGTCCTTAATTTCTTGCCTGTGTTCGAAATACATAGCTGCTACCTGAGCAAGTATAGCAACACCAAAAAAATAAAGTAGAAATATTGTGGCAGTTCTTCCCCAAACAGTTTGCGCAGAGAAATCTCCATAACCAACAGTGGTGGCAGAAGTCATGGTCAACCATATCGAGTCGCCTACAGATAGCTCTTCAAAATGAATCATTGCAAATGTGTGCAAGACCAATATTATAAATAACACGACAAGCAATCTTAGTAATCTTTTACCTATTGAATTATCCCTCATGATTGCCTTGCGTTTTATGATTAACATTTTTGTGAAGCTTATTAGCATCTTGCCTCAATACAATTTATAAATTTTGTGAAAAATAATTTTTATAGAGATTAATTTAAATTATAAGAAAAAACTTTTTTAAAAAATCAAACCCAGTACAACACGGTCAGCCGATTAAATTTATCATAAGGATTATTTCTACTATAATTCCTACATTTGGTATTTAATTATAAATACCATTTCATTTTGATAAGAGTTAATATACTTAATCATGTATTTATTTAGTTGTTCTATAAATATCCACAGCCTTTGTGTTTCTACTCTTATAACAATACATAAATCAGGATATTCACACTTAATCACTATCTGTTGTATATATATGTAAAATTTTTAACTCATTTTAGTCTATTATACAGCTATTGTCAGACTTTAGGTGACGTAATATTTGCAACTCTATATGGAGAACACATGTTTGGATATGTCGCAGGTCTACCAGCTTTTCTTTTATATTTTAGCGTTGGCCTAGCGATGCTTCTAATATTCGCAACTATTTATGCATATGCCACACCTCACAAAGAACTAAATCTTATAAGACATGGTAATACTGCCGCTGTAATAGCTTACCTAGGTGCAATATTCGGTTTTTCTATGCCATTAGCATCAGCTGCAGCTAATTCTATTGCCATTGCTGACTTTATTATTTGGGCAATTGTTGGGGGAATCATTCAGGGAATTGCGTTTCTCCTTGCCTCAAAAACCATAGACAACCTTTCGGAAAAGATCAATAACGGCAATATTACAGCAGGAATTTGGATGGCTGGAATCGCACTTTCCATTGGCTTATTAAATGCAGCATGTATGACCTATTAAAGTAAAAGGTAATGCGTTCAAAACTCCTACAGGCTACTTCTATGATATCAAAACGCAGAAAATCATCACATTTACGCAAGACACTTGCATTTGGCACGATAGCTGTAGCTACGGTAATGAATGTAGGTTGCAGTAATGGTGTTGGTAAAATGCGAACATTTAAATCTGTAGAGCATTGTATAAAAGCGGGTTTCACTGCTTACATTTGTAATAATCAGTATAATAAAGCTTTAAGTCATCATTTGCAGCATGGTCCGCGTTACAATTCATTATCTGAGTGTGAAAAAATATTCGGGAATCTAGGATGCGAGCGCATCAGACAACCAAGAAATGGTTCATCTTTTATGCCTCTGTTAACCAGCTTTATGGTGGCTCGAAGCTTACGAAACATAGCATCAGATTATGTTTACCACAGATGGCAGCGTAACTTTCTCGGTTATTCTCCTATACCAATTTATAGGAATCGATCAGGTGCTAATGTAATGGCTCGCAGAGCTCAATTAGGAAGACCCGCTATTGTACGCCCAACCAACGTTTATACTCGAACCGTTACAAGGGGTGGCTTTGGCGAACGTTATCATATGTCGGGTAGTTGGGGTGGCTAACGTAGTATCGATGGTGCAGTATCTAGGAAACTCATAATGCAGCGTAAATCCATTACGGCGAGAAACAATTGGCGCAAGATAGCAAAAGATGTTGGATTTGGTTTTCACCATATGTATGGTGAGCCCTACTGGATTGATGATGCCTATTATGCCTTCACACTAGCTCAGATCGAGGAAGATATCGAGGATCCGTCGCAAGAGCTACATGAAATGTGCCTGGATCTTGTGAATGAGGTTGTATGCGATGAAAAGTTGTTAGAATGCCTAGATATCCCTGCTGAACACTGGGATCTAGTAGCTAGAAGCTGGCGAGATCAAAATCGTTACTTATATGGCCGATTCGATTTTGCCTACACTGGTAAGGGGCCTGCTAAGCTTCTAGAATATAATGCCGATACCCCAACCTCGATTTTTGAAAGTGCTTTTTTTCAGCATAATTGGTTGATCGATCAGATTGAAGCTGGTTATCTTCCACACACTGCCGATCAATTCAATTTTCTACAGGAAACTCTTATTGAAGTGTTTGAAAGTTTTCCAAAGGATACAATCTTTCATTTTGCCTGCTCAACTGATAATGATGAAGATATAGGTACTGTTAATTACTTAATGGATTGTGCAGTGCAGACAGGTCATCAAGTTGAATTAATTGACATTAAACGTATAGGTGTAGATGCTACAGGCCGATACACGGATGAACAAGATCGTACCATCAAACTTTGCTTTAAACTTTACCCCTGGGAAAATTTATTTCGCGAACCATTCGCTAAATATTTACGATCGGGAATCTTCGTCGAACCCGCATGGAAGGCAATCTTATCCAATAAAGGTATATTGCCACTATTATGGCAACGCCACAAGAATCACCCTAACTTATTACCTGCATTTTTTGATACTACAACCAACCCTTTGAATCTTGGAATGCATGTGCGCAAGCCATTTTTTTCTCGTGAAGGTGAAAATGTTGAGATCAGATCAGGTGACACAATTGTCGAAGTTATGGACGGAGACTACGGTAGGGGACGTTTCGTTACTCAGGCCTATACACCCTTGTTTCACACTGATGATGTAAGAGCAGTTTTAGGCGCCTGGCTCATTGGCAATCGTTCGTGTGGCCTAGGTATACGAGAGGATAACTCGAAAATTACACGTAATCTTTCACGATTTGTACCACACGCCATCATAGATTAGTGAGTAAGAAGTTATTAAGCCTAGCGGCTAACTAAATTTACGTTCTAATTTTCGATTTTTTCTATTTATCATCAAAGCAAACACATATTATGAGATTTTTCAGAATTTAACAGCATATGCTAAAATATTGTTAAACATTATAGATCTTCTCAACGATCTATAATGCTTTAGCTACAGCGCTAGTGAGATAAGCGGAAATACAAAAGGAGGATGAAAACGGATAAGCAGCAACTTTTCATGGAAAGTGATTGACAATCAAGAGACTATAAAAGCTCAATATAATATAACTAGAGAAAACTTATTACAAGGTGTTATCTAGTTTCTTAAAATCTACATGTTTGCCTTAAGTAGATTCAGTCTAAATAAAATGACATTTTTTTGTGAATGAGCAATTTCGAATTACTTTTAAAAAAGCTTACTCTACATTTATTAGCTTGATAATGACTATCGGCGTGAAAATAGTTTGTCAATGTCAGAAAGTTTTAATTTGATGTATGTTGGCCGGCCATGATTGCATTGACCTGATCCTGGAGTTTCCTCCATATCACGCAAAAGTGCATTCATCTCGCTAGCATTCAAATGACGACCTGCTCTCACACTGCCGTGACAAGCCATTGTTGCGCATACAGCGTGCAGACGTTCGCGAAGAGTATTTCCAGTGCCTTGAATGCGCAGTTCTGACACCAAATCTCTGATTAATTTTTTAATATCGAAATTACCTAAAAGTGCAGGCGATTCACGAACTATAACAGCTTCTGTTCCAAAGCGTTCTAATACCAGTCCTAATTTACCTAAGTCACCAGATATTTCTATTATAAAATCAACTTCGTGCGTATCTAGAGACACGATTACTGGAATTAGTAGCCCCTGCGAAGCAACATTACCACTTGCTAACATAGCTTTCATACGCTCATAAACAAGGCGCTCGTGTGCGGCATGTTGGTCAATTAATACCATTGCATCTTCTGTTTGGGCAATAATATAAGTTCCATGTATTTGTGCACATGCGGCTCCCAGAGGCAAAGTTTTCGCCTTCTCATATTGCTCATCATTGTTGCATGTATGCACATCGGCAGAAGGCTCATCAATGCTTCCTAAAGGAGCCCGAATTGTCTTGCAAACTCTTTTTATAACTGATTCGGGCATCACTCTTGACGCTACAGGCACAAAAGATAGATGTGGCCGATGATTACTGTGCGATTCTACAAAGTGTGTATTTAAATTACTTTCTGGTTCAGCTATCGAACTACGCGCCAGCGCATTTAACGCAGCTGCACTGCCTTTCACAGATGCTCGATAACCTGCATCATGCAAGATGCTACGTAGGCCCGCTACTATTAAATGACGCACTGCACCAGCATTACGGAAACGAACTTCTGTTTTCGCTGGGTGAACATTCACATCAACTGCGCCAGGTTCAAGGTCAATAAACAATGCCAAAAGAGGATAACGGCCACGTGGCACTAAGTCACCATAAGCACCACGAATTGCACCAACCAATAACTTATCGCGGACAGGCCTGCTGTTAACAAATAAAAATTGCATAGTGCTGTCGGCTCTGTTCAATGTAGGTAAACCACAGAAACCATGCAAACGGATCCCATCTCTTTCTACCTCAAGGGCTAATGCATCATCCACAAACTCCCGTCCAATAATTCGTCCCAGCCGATGTAACAAATCATAAGGAGTTCTTGATGCCGGAGCAAGATTGAGGCTGCGGCGTTCACCGGTTATCAAAGAAAATCCAATATCCGGATGTGCCATCGCTAATCGCTTGAGAGTATCTGTAATGGCTAAATTTTCTGCACGCTCAGATTTCAAAAATTTAAGCCGAGCTGGCGTAGCGGAAAACAACTCTCTTACCTCTACCTTGGTGCCTGAATTTATGGTAGCTGGTCGTACAGCTTTTTTCACACCACGATCAACCACGATTTCATAAGTCTCTGCAGTATCCTGTGCTCTGGTTGCAATTGACAACCTTGCTATGGAACCAATTGATGGCAAAGCCTCTCCACGAAATCCGAGCGTACGAATGTCAAGCAGTTCATTATCTTTTAATTTAGACGTCGCATGCCTCTCCACGGCTAACTCAAGATCGCTAAGTATCATGCCAACACCATCATCACTAACACGTACTAAAGCTACACCACCACCACTTGTAACTACTTCAATGTTACGCGCACCCGCATCGATCGCATTTTCAATCAACTCCTTCACGACACTTGCTGGTCGATCTATCACTTCACCAGCAGCGATGCGATTTATAGTTTGAGGCTCTAATTGACGAATAACCACAGCTCTCTCCATTTTGCCTATAAGACTTAGCATCTGTGTCGCAAATTTTCGAAAATGAGCTTTGCGAAATAATTGACTGCAACTTTTTAGTATGAAACACAGGCAGGTTATTGCTTTATTAACTTAATTAAACTTAATTTTAAAATTGAGTTTAATTGATCCGTCTCAAAGTTTAGAATTTTAAACAATAATAGCTTATACTATCTAAAATTTTTTGATATTGCGTACACTTCCTATGTTGTTTAGAAGCTTTATCCTACGATATTTGAAATATTCATTTCATAGTACATAAGCTTCGATTACCCACAATAGAGAGAAAATTCCACTAGAGTATATTTCAATATGATAATTTTCATTAGTGATAGTTTGTAAATTTATCAGGCCGAACAAGACCTAGATAATACTATTAAAGTTTCATTTGACGGTTTTCATATCTAGCTATTCTATTCTAGATATAAGTAACTTTAAGGCAGTACATAGTAATTTATTTGGTGTAATCTTAGGATTACGAACAACGTGTTTATTACACAAGATCGGTTGATAGATTAAATATGTATCCTGTAGGATATATATTTAATTATATAATAACTATGTATAATAACCAAAAAATGGATTAAACAGTATGCAAAATTGGTCTGGTAAATTGATTATCAAGCAAGGGTCTATAATTTTTTGAAGACATAGAAGCGTCTATAACACTCACAAAATTTAACATAATTGAGAATATGGTCTCGAGTTCGAACTATAACCGGCTCTCAGCTATTTATGGTTTGACCAGTAGCGGTATAACTACTCTCAAGCTAGGCATAAAAAATTTGCGTAAGTGAGCGCGAAATCACCGCTGCACTCACGATGGCTATCTGTGAAGTTTCAGATATCAAGGCACCGTAAAAATCTCTTGAACGCGAGGGTAAAAGTTTAGAGCTTATGGAAGAAATTAATGAACCAGTATTGCTATTTAATAATGATTCTCATGATTTACCTCATGAAACTCTAGTATTTATATTATACTTAAAATTCTTGATAACAACTGTGTCACAAGTGATCTTACATAAATAAAGTTTAGAAAAACTGGATTTAGTAGAGTTATCATAAATTGTACCTGTA
>JAZDSJ010000009.1:0-176798 GCA_039583345.1 Candidatus Tectiglobus diatomicola
TGTTTAGTATTGCAATTATCGCCAGAATCGTATGCACTGTCTTACTGCTTTACTTAGTAAGTTTTAAGCAGAACGCCAATATGCATAATAGATCGCTTCGTGTCAATATATTATTTGGTGCTTTGTAATTTAATCACGAGTGGCTTCTTAGATAATTAATATACCTTTAAACGCTTGCGCCATATATGTATGTTTTTCACTAAAAATGAACGCATTCTACTAACAGCAATGTTTTGCTGAGAATATGAATTTAATAACTAAAATATCCAGCCTGTTATTTGTATTGCCTCTCAATGAGATTGAAATGTGCTGAAGTAAATGTTTGTTTAAGATTGATATAAGTCAAATATTTTGCATTCAACTTCGTGAAGTACTATCAAAAGAATATTTTCTTAACAATTGCTAGAATTAAGATTTTTTTCGGAGTTCCATAAAAGCAATTAACTATAAAGATACTGATGATTTATGTTCAAAGATGCACAAGTCCCTAATGAGGCAACGTGAACAAGCTGGTTGGCGTGCATAACATATGTAACGGCCATGCAAAATCAACCAATGGTGAGCGTACATGCTGTATTCGTCTGGGACTACCTTTAGAAGAATGGTCTCAACTTCCAAAGGATTTTTACCAGGAGCTAACCCAAGCCTATTGGAGATTCTAAATACATGTGTATCAACAGCTATAGTTGGTTGTTTGTACCAGACATTCATGACTACGTTAGCAGTCTTGCGCCCAACACCAGGCAATGCTTCTAAACTATCACGATCTGCTGGCACCTTGCCTTCGTTTTTTTCGATTAAATTCTGAGATAGTTTGAAAACATTTTTTGCTTTGTTACGAAATAAACCAACACTTTTTATGAGCTCTCGTATCGAATCCTCACCAAGAGCAACCATAGCGTAAGGCGTATCCGCTTTCTTAAAAAGTTGTCGCGTAACTTTATTAACGCTAACATCTGTCGCCTGAGCTGACAGCACGACAGCGACCAATAATGTAAATGCATTATGGTATTCTAATTCGCCTTTTGGATTAGGATCCTTTTTTTTAAAACGCGCAAAAATCTCAGCAATGACCTGTTTAGATATTTTAGGTCTATGTGCTTTGTTTACAGTCTTTTTTTTACTAGTTTTACGCACTAACAAAGTTACTTTTTTACACTTTTAAACTAGCTTTAGCGAACAAGTATATATATTATACGAGCACATTATAAAAGCGAACCTATTTCAGAGCTAAATTAATGAAGAGTTGCGAAGATACCAACTAATAACTTTTATAAAGTTTTTCGATCCTTAGATATTGTGTATTTCGAGATATTTTTGAATATTTCAACCACTTATCCATGTCACTCTCTAATATGGTATTGTTAATATTATAGAGAATTCAAAGATACCTAGAATGTACATGCTCATATAGCGTATTTTGTGAACAGTATCAATCTAATTAAGCAAACCTTGAGCATAACGAATTCCGACATTTAAGTGACAGATGTGCGACGGATGAATTGTACATTTTAACTTTTGATAAACAACCCCCTGATTCCTACGAAAATAGAAATTGTCTTACTCAATTGATAATAAAGAGTGTAGATATAAAAGATTTAAAGCAAACATATTGTTCGTAGCAAGGAGATCAAATCAGAGTTTTTCAATATAGGCTTTTAAATATACAGTCTATTTGGTATTTTGCATGCAAGAAAAATATTTACTGAATTGTAATTGCAGTATTAGTCAAGAAATTTGCCTTCGTAAGGCATTACGTCTTTGATTTACGTATATGCTAACTAACAAATGAATTCAACGGTAATAAAATAACGGCGATGTAGCTTTTATGAAAGTATATTTATAGCAATGCAATATAATTGCATATCTTCGGATAGTATTTATTGTAATTAACCTTACATAATCTCGCGAGAACATACGACGTAATACCCCACAGCTAAATCAACTTACTTTTAGTTTTACGGCACTTTATTTGAAACGAACCCTAAAACACAAAAGCTAGTGTTCTACATCAATCATCTTTACAGTTACAGTTTAAAAGGTTAGATGCGTATGAAAGTAGTTTCTACGTCGCAAATCTTAATTAATATTATTAATATGATGCATTGTCTTGCTTTTATTTTATATGCTATATTTGTACTTAAATTCAAAAAATCTTTTAATTTTAAATAAGTTTATAAACTAATTATCACCTGTAATAGATGTTAACAAAGATTAAAAAAGGAACCCATAAAATCCTGAAGGTTAAATTTCCAGACAATGGTTTCATAGATGAAGTTCATGGTAAATTAAATTTAGGTGCGCACTGCATTTACAAGTTACTAGGTTGTTGGTTATTTAAATAAATTGGAAGATTCAACTCAATAAAAGTAATATTTACATCCTAATGTGAAGAATTTCCTCGGTAAGTCTAGCAAAATATCTAGTATGTTATTTTCAACAGATTTTTATGATACTAATCTGTGTGTAGCATATCATTTTTCACAGTAGATCGTACATAATAAGATTGTGACTATCTAAGCTCAAAGTAAGATACACAAGCTGGCATGATATGAAGATTTCTTGTTTCGATTGCAATTAGCATGATCAAGCTAACAGAACTGTGAAGACTTAATAAGTCTATGTATTGCAAAATACCAAAATGTCAAAAATTATTACTTCTAGTCATAAAGAGTTTAGTGCATGACGAATAATAGCCTTTAGTATTTTAAACTGATTATATGCACTAGCAAAACTTTATGTTGTTAAATTTGTAATTGTTTGTAATTTACTTGTATTCATTTTTTCTACTAAAGCGCTATTGACGGTTCATTATATTACTAAAGCACCCTTCTTTCATTTACGGTTTTAAACAAATTAAATTAACTATCGCATACTATAGGCATAGTATTTATTTAATTAACAGAAAGTATTGTAATGAGTTGTGAGATGAAAAATAAGAATGTTTTTTTTATATTATTTTCTATATTTTTATACCATCGCATGGTAAATTTCTTTGATCAACTCCAAGCATTATTCTGTATAACAAAAAAACTAACTTAGCCTGCAATCAACAATAAGAAAATATACACTCAGACAACATGGATGCAGAAACATTGTTAAAACTTAATAGTAACGCGTCTGTATTTTCTAATTTAGAGTGCGAGGCCCTTCTGGACTGTCAAGTGAAAAAGCTGGAATATTTACATCAAACAATTCACCGCTATTGGAAATTACTTTATATTTACCAACCATTATACCAGAAGGCGTTTCTAATGGGCAGGCGGACGAATAAGAATATGAAGACCCTGATTCGATAGTGGGCTTTTCCCCGACAACACCGGCCCCGCGAATTTCTTGAATTACTCCTAGGGCGTTAGTAATATGCCAATATCTTGATAGTAGTTGTATCGTTAGAGGACCACTGTTTTCTATAAATACGGTGTAAGACCAAAAATATCGATTAATCTCTGGTCTTGAAACCTTCTCGAGAAACTGAGACGTAACGCTCACACGGATATTTCGTGTAATGGCTTTATACATACGACAACCTTTCTAGTTTTAATTCGTAGGACAATGCTATCACTCTTAAAAAGAAGATATATAGAGAGAAAAATATTAACCTCTAAGTACCAATTTATAATATATATAATAATTAATATCGGTAGGTGAGTGCAAAATAAACCATCAACATAATTTGTAGATTACCTTTAGTAATTAGTTTTTTACAAAACTATTAGGGAGAGGTATGCCATAAATGTACAACTTATATTATTCGTTTTAGCAAACGTAAAAATTAACATAAGCAAACTTAAAAAGCTTAAAATTATATCATACCTAGTTCACTCATTCTTGAATTTGAAGTACTATACAACGTTGTTTAATAGATATTTTTTCCGGCATTCAAGTGTTGACTTTAATGCAGCCTAGATATACTACTTATAAATAATCAGCACATCCCCGCATGCTGAAAGCGCCAGATGGATGTACTTTTTAAGTTTATAAAAACAATTAGTATATTCGTCTGGCTCATGGATACATTCCTATTTGAAATTTTCTGATCATCTTAGTGTTTATTCATTAATGACATCTGCTTAAATATAACATGACTTAATTTCCATTAGGACTGCTTGCTTTTAATTGTTTTAATTTTATTTGTTATATAATCCACTTTCATAATAAACTTTATATAGAACAGTTTTTTGAAAATAGTCGATATACAGATAAAATAAATCTTAAAAAGGATACTACCTATTTAGTAAAAAATATGTACCAACTATTTCTTATCCCCAATTAACAAAATTTTGTTCCATTTATATATAAAAAACCTCTATACATAACTGGTAAAATGTGCTGCTCACATGTTTGTGATTATATTACTTTGATGTGTTAAAAAGTGTTGTTTTAATAGGTAAACTTCTATTATGTTTCATCTCAATGAAATGATATGAGTTAATTTCCATGCACTTAAATTGCCAATAAAGTAGTGACTTAAAGTTCAGGCGAGATAGTATGGCGTGTAATTCGTTTTCAATATTTACATTTATTCTTGTATTTACATTAGCTACTTGTTCATCACTGTGCAACTCGCAAGTTAAAATAAAGAGTTTAGATTGTATTAAAATACATTACTTAAAAAATCTTCCTTCTGAACAATTTAACTGCATTGCAGCAGAAGACAGTGCTCATATAAAACTGTTTAGAACATTATTGCTTAACACCAATATATACCCTACTAATGAAATTGGTTTTAGCTTAATACCTCTTTTTATTGCACCAGTGCAATTTGAAAAAAATTTTGTTGCAAAAGACATACAAAATAACATTACAGCCAATTTGTGGCACACTACATCTGGAGAAAGCACTCCACTTGCAGGTAGCGAGCTTGAACAAAAGCGAATTAATTCCAACTTAAATCATAGCCTTAATAACAGGGAATTATTTTCTATATTAGGCTCAAAAAAAAAGAGAGGGTTACACAAGTCAACCCTCCTAAAAAGTAAAGAAAATACTGTTAATGAAAATAATATATACATCAAAAATCAAAATGCTGATAACACGGAAATAACTTTATTTTCTCTTAAAGATGGTATTAAACACTCAGAAAGAGTCAACATTTTACGACCTCCGATATCATCGGCCGCTTTAAAGTTTCTTAGCAAAAATCTTACTCTCAGGACTAAAAGAGAGCCGAGGCGGGATGTGTGGATAGAGCTATCTAATGGTACAATGATGATAGCAACTGTTAATTTAACTGGTGAGTTACCACGGGTAGCCGAAGGCGATGAATTTTTAATATATCGTTCACCTTTGTTTAAGGTTTGGGCAAAAGGCGAAAGACTAGAGCCTCGCCCTGGACGAGCCGATCACCAGTATTGGCCTAGACCTAAGCCTAGACCAATTAAGAGACGAAATTCAAGAAGTAATGAAGAATAGGGCTTTATCTCTTCACAAACTGTTCAAAGTGAAGGGTGTACACAATGGAAATATGTACACAAGCAACTTGACACATAATACATTCATACTTCACTTAATTTCAAATTAAAACCAACTATCGATTAAACAAAGTAGTCAATAAAATGACTATTACTGCACTTAGCTGGCTTCAATTAACTCGTTTGACGATTTATCAGAGGTGTAAATTTTTATTGTCCTGGGCTTCAAATTCTCTGGGAGATTGCGCTTTAAGCCTATATGCAGTAGCCCCTCATGTAATTTAGCTCCAACAATCTCCATATGGTCAGCAAGTTGGAAACGACGTTTAAATCCACGTTGTGCTATTCCTCTGTAAAGATATTTTACAGTTGTATCCTCAACTTTTTTCTCACCCTTTATCGAAAGCATTTGCTCTTTAACATCTATTGTAAGCTCATCTTCGCTAAAACCAGCTACGGCCATAGTAATCCTATATTCATGATCGCTACATTGTTCAATATTATAGGGTGGATAAGTTACTATGTTGTCACTACCTGAACTTGACATGTTGTCGAGTAACTTGAACAACCTGTCAAAGCCCACTGTAGAATGATAAAGGGAGTTTGTTGTTTGGTGTTGCATGTTTAGTTCTCCATATAAGAAGCAACCATTTTACCTGCCATTATGGCCAGGTGATATTGTGTATAAAGCTTTTTGGATAAACAGCTTGGTATGTATATGATAATGGAGATAGTTGATTTCAAGAGCTTTAAAAAAAATTCACACAAATTAATTGTAAGCCTATAATCAGCATATCAATAGTAATAGTTTTTATCTTTAAATAATGTAAAATTACATGGTACACAACTATGCGTCTTATCTCGATTACCCGAAATCCGATACCTAATGGTGCTATTGTCGGAAGATTTAAGGGATATGATGGTAAACCTTTGCGATATGCTCGCTGGGAACCGACAGTTAGCAAGAGGCATGGAACAATATGCGTATTTACCGGCTATTCAGAATATATTGAAAAATATTTTGAAACAGTTTCCGATTTACGTCGCAGAGGTTTCTATGTAGCTGTAATGGACTGGCGTGGCAATGGCGCTTCTTACCGACCCACCAACGATCCAAGAAAAGGCCATATTCATGATTTTTCTGAATATGAACGGGACATAGAGTGTTATATGCGTGATATCATAACACCTAGTTGTCCTCCACCTTTCATTGCTTTAGCTCATTCTATGGGAGGAAATATTATTCTAAGATATATTTCCAGGCCTGAAAACTTTTTTAACCGAATCGTACTATCATCTCCTATGGTTAAGATACATTCGTCAATTCTCTATTTACCGTCCGAGGTTATTCACATACTTTGCAAAAGTGCAATAACCCTGGGCTGGCGTAAGGCATACGTGTTTGGCGGAAATGCATATGACGGTATAATGAAGGATTTCGATACTAACAAACTAACCTCCAGTTATGAACGATATCTTCGTAATTACAAGTTACAGCAGGTTGCTTCATCGTTGCTTGTAGGCTCGCCAACAATAGGTTGGCTCAATGCTGCACTTAGATCAATTAAAACTATCAATCATCCTGATTATTTTGCAAAGCTACGAGTTCCAGCTTTAATTTTTTCCGCTGGTATGGATACCGTCGTACCAAGCCAGGCTATTAATGAATATGCAACAAGACTTAAAGTAGGAACCGGAATTTTTTTACCCGATTCAAAACATGAGATCCTGCAAGAAAAAAATAATATACGAGCTCAGTTCTGGGCAACCTTCGATGCTTACTTCGATATTTAGATCGGTAGATAATTTTATCTCTACAATCAATACTACTTTGTAAATAGTTTATAAGCTAGTTAATGAGTATTTTTGCTATTTTTTTCACCGCATAACAAGCATTACACACCAATATTAATTATGATATTAGAGACACATAGGATCTTTCGAGACACTAAAAAGTTATGTCCCGTAAACAAAACAAATATTGTCAACATATGTTCTTCTTGTTAGATTACACTATTGTATTGTCGCTAACTAGACCTCCTGTGTGATAACCTTATTAGTGATTTTTTTGTTATTTAAATTAATAAAAACTTAATATTATAAAAAGTTTAAATTATAGCTAATGGCTTGCAAAGCGCTTGCCGATAGATTTTTGATTTGCATATCCTTTTACGATAATCCTAGTTTTATTCTTTCCATGCCTTCTGACTAAGTTGTAAAACGTTCGCGCATGAACAATACTCAATCTAATGCAACCGTGAGAAGCTGGATTTCCTAAATGACGAACAGCATTAGTTCCATGTGTTGCGATGCCGCGATTAAAAAAAACGGAATATGGCATCGGTGTTCCATTATATTGACGGGAATACCAGCGTCTAGCTATCCAAGTAGGTTTATAAGTTCCTGTTGGTGTCTCGTATCCTTTGCGACCAGATGAAATCGGCCATTTATAAAAAGTATTTCCCTTACCAAATACAGTCATTATCTGACGTGTCAAATCCACATGCGCCTTTAACGTTGGTAATTTAACTCTTGGAACAACTAACTTAGGCTTTTTCTTATGTTTCGATTCAAAATTTATTTTTCTATCAAAATTTGAGATAGCTTTGGAAGGCTGTTTAATTTCCGAAACTTTATTATTTTGAGATTGCGAATATTGCTTCAGAGTTGGATTAGCTATCTCTTTTTTTTTAAAAAAAGCTGTCGTAATTTCATCCCTACTATTATCGGACTCTTTGTAAGAATTCTCTTTTATTGGAGAGGTTTCCTTATTAGATATCAAAAGAAACTCATGATTTAAATCAGTTGCTGGCAACAATATAGTGCAAGGAATAAATGTAAACACGATCATAAATAGTATACGTTTGAGCTTGAAATAGTTTAAAAACATTTACGCTCCCATTGTCTCAACTGAAGTCCTTATACCACTTGTCTTACAGCAAAATAAACTCAACATCTGGCAGTGTGCACGCTGTTTAATTAGTCATCTAGATTTGAATAACTTTCATATAAGTATGAGTTTTGTGTGAGAGGCAAGAATTATTAATGTCAAATCAATGTGATTCTAAAGGTAAATAATCAAAAAGTTAAGAATTCGATGAATTTGCAAAAGCTTGTAACAGCTGACATCTGATATATTTCGTTGAAGAGATATCTTTTCTTCAGTTAGAATTACAAGGATATCGTATGAAATGTATTTTAGTAAGACAATGGAATCTTTACTTTTGTAAGAATTCCATACAAAAGCTCTAGGTGAAAAAAGTTTCTAATTAAAAGTGACCGCATTCATTCAAGCTAAAAAACAATTACATCCTCTTAGTCTGATTTTTACACCTTGATTGGTTCATATACTACCTATTATGAAATTACGAGTTAATGATTATTTCATATGCACTTAAAATAATCAGGTGAAAGTCTAATAGGCATGATGTCTTCTTAATCTAATTTGAGCGTTGAAATAAATTTAACTTATATATTTCTTCGAAGCACTATTATAGATTTAGTGAGATATTGATTTTATTTTTTTGTAAGCATTTAATGCTTCAATCCGGGCTTGCTTATGATCGACAATCGGTTTGGGATATGTAGAACCAATTTTCACTTCATGCACGTTAAGAATATCTTCGGGGCAAAGCCAAGGTGTATGGATAAATTTATTAGGCACGATTCTAATTTCAGGCACCCAAAAACGCACATATTCACCGTTGGGATCAAACTTCTGACCTTGCGTGATTGGATTAAAAATTCGAAAGTATGGAGCTGCATCAGCGCCACAACCTGACACCCACTGCCAGCCAGCTGTATTCGAAGCAAGGTCCGCATCCACAAGGTGATCCCAGAACCATGCCTGACCTAGCTGCCAAGGTATAAGTAAATGCTTTGTCAAAAAAGAAGCAACAACCATTCGAACGCGATTATGCATCCAGCCAGTGGTTCTTAATTCGCGCATGCCGGCATCTACAATCGGATACCCTGTATTACCATTTTGCCATGCTTTAAGTTGTACATCTCTAATTTCACTTTGTGCTCGCCACGGAAAATTAACAAACTGTTCGCGAAAGGGTTGTGTTGGTAAACTTGGGGTGTGGTGCAGAAGGTGATATGAGAAATCTCTCCACGCCAATTCTTTTCTGAAAGTTTCGAGACCTTTGCTTTCTGCTAAATTTTGTACGACCTTCAAACTTGCAGCGTGCCAGCATTCTGCTGGACTGATTTCACCAAAATGTAAATGCGGTGATAGCTTCGATGTTCCGGGAACCGCATTAGGTTGTCTAGGCTGGTCTCTGTCCAAATGATATGTGGCAGCACTATTTTCAATAAATGCTTTTAATCGCTGTCGAGCACTTTTTTCACCCGGTTTCCATATTTCGTATAATTTTTCAGTCCAGTCTGATACATTAGATAATAGATTCCAGTCTTCGACCGTCTCACTTTTTAGTGATATCTCAGGCATCAATAATTTGGTAGGGGCGGGTTTAGGAGTACGAATCTCAGCTGCTGTGAGTGCGCGCCAAAAAGGTGTATAAACTTTGTATGGTTTTCGTATCTTTGTGCATAATCTTTCTGGGCTGTGCAGAAGTTGACCAGGAAAACAGTGTAATGTAATGTTTTTGTTTTCAAGTGATTGACGCAGACCACGTTCGATTGCGCTTGCCCGCGGCTCGAATTGCTTGCTGCAATAGATCTCTTCTACTCTTGTTTGAACAGCAATATCGATTAATATTTCAGTAGTGTTACCACTACGAAGTATGAGATCAGAACCCAATTGTCGCAGATCAGTCCTAAGCGCAATAAGGCTATGATGCAGCCACCAACGACTAGCAGTACCCATGGACCAAAGACCTGAAGCTTCATCATCAAATACATAAAGACAAATCACCGGCACACCTTTTTTTTCCGCTTGATGCAAAGCTGGATGGTCAGTGAGCCGCAAATCATTTCTAAACCACACAAGAATTGGTGCAGACATCAATATTTTCCTGATAGCGATGGTAAAGATGTATTATGCCAAATTTATAAAGAAACTAATACTATCGTAGTATACGTAAAATCAAAGAATTTCTATAATCGTTTCTATATTGATGCTCTCCTTTTTATCCGCGAAGTGCGGTACGCTTTTCTACGCCTAGTACCGGTGCAACACGGCGGATAATGGCACCCGCAACTGGAGCTGCGGTTATTGCAGCACTGCGCATAGCCTTACTACCTTTGGCTTTTGGATCGAATAGAGTAACCAATAAAGCATAACGCGGCTTGTCCATTGGGAAGGCAGCTGCAAAAGATGCAATAACAGATTTGCCATCATACTCTCCATTTCTAGCCAAATCCGCAGTTCCGGTTTTCCCTCCAACTCGATAGCCTGCCACGCGTGCTCTCCAGCCATTTCCATTCAAAACATTTTTCCGAAGTATCTTTCGCAGGTAAGCACTCGTTTCAGCTCTTATCAACCGCCGTTTTGGAAGCTCACTACTACCGTTTGCCCGTAATAAAGTGGGTGTTATAGCTATCCCTCCATTGATCATGCTAACGAAAGCAACAGTAAATTGTAACGGTGATACAGCAATGCCGTGACCAAAGCCTATAGTTGCCGTTTCCACAGCTCCCCAGTGGCTAGGTAGCTTAGGTGCAACGGTCTTAACGTCTTTCCTATCAATTGCACGCGTAAGACCAATTTGTTTAAGAAACTCATACTGACTTCTACCACCAACTGCATCTGCTAAAACGCTAGCACCGATATTTGATGAGCGCATAATAATTTGACCTAATGTCAACCTACCTTTGAAAGGATTCACATCAGAAATTACTAAGCCATCAATTTTTATTGGTTTAGTTACATCTACAAGCGCTTTCGGTGTTACAATACCCAGTTCCAAAACCATCGCTAGCGTAAAAACCTTAAAAACTGAACCTAGTTCAAAAGCATCATTAGTCAGACGATCGCGGCGAGACCAATCCTTTAGCTCTTCAACATTAGCGGGTTCAACTCCTGGCAGGGAGGCAGCGGCCCATATTTCACCATTATGAACATCTATCAATATACCAGCGGCAGCCTCAGCATTAAATTTTTTAATACCAGCTCGTAATTCTTGCTCCAAACCATATTGTATACGCATATCAATCGTCAAACGAAGCGGGGGGGCTGTATTAACTGTGACACTATCCGCACGACGCACACCCTCATATGCATTAAGCACACGCTCTACACCGGCGATACCATAATTATAAACATCAACATATCCTAGCAAGTGACCAGCAAGACGCGAATTTGGATAGCTTCGTTTTGGTTCGCTACGGAAGGAAAGACCAGGCAAATCTGTGTCTTGGATAGCTTGTGCCACATCTGGTGCTACGGCACTCTTAAGTAGGAAATAGCGTCTTTTTTTATCTGACAGCGCCTGGCGAACCTTATCTGTATCTAGTTCCGGAAAAATCCTTGCAACCCGTTTAACCGTTTTATCTACGTTTGTAATAAGATATGTATCGGCAAAAAGAGCTGGCAGAGCGACATCGGTTGCTAAAAGTCTGCCATAACGATCAACTATATCTGGACGAGAATAGAATTCACTTAAAAATTTTGGGGGCTTAATACTCTGCTTGTTTTGTCCTACTGAAGCTAGTCTGATGAGCTGTATTGCTACGGCTATAAAAGATACTGTAATGCAGAAACCTACGATAAACAAACGAAATACATTTGACCTGACTTGCGTATTTACATGTTCATTTTTAAAATCCGGTGTCTTAGCATCATTAATTCTGATATCCGGAATGTTCATGTCTTACCTCTCAACTTGGTAATTTTTGGCAGCCTTATTGATAGTCACCGGATACATAAACTTAAGCTGATCGCCAGAAACAGGTTGCATCCCCAAGGCCTTAGCGGCAGCAGCTATACGATCAGCACTAGCCAAAAAAGCACGTTTAGCTTTCAATGATACAATTTGTATAACAAGATCATCCCTAAGCCTTTGTTTATAGGCAACCTCATTTATTATAATGCGTGTTTGGTGATTTATTGTATAGAAAATGAAAGCACTTGCTAGAGCTATAAAAAAACTTCCTACAGTAAGAAAGCGTGCCATGATTTCGACCTTTCAATTTACGTTATCCGTAGTGATTAACAACACTAGACTTTGATGCTGGTGTAATCTCATTTTGGCCTTCCCAAGCTTTTTCATCTGTTCGGGTTGCAGCCCGTAATTTTGCCGATCTAGCTCTTGGATTAGATGCTACTTCTTGGTGACTTGGAGTGAGAGGACGGTTAGTAACATTTCGGAAACTAGGCCTTTTGACTTCAATTAATTCAGGCAAATGTCGTGATCTACCCTGATTATGCCTAGAACGTTGATTTAGAAAACGTTTTACAATACGGTCTTCAAGTGAGTGAAAAGTGACAACAACTAGACGCCCATTGGGTTTAAGAATGCGTTCAGCTGCGCATAGCCCCTGAAACAGCTCTCTAAGTTCGTCATTTACTGCGATACGCAATGCTTGAAATGTGCGTGTTGCCGGATGCAAATTCCCATGATAACGATGACTGTATACGCGTTTACAAATATTTGCCAGTTGGCCTGTTCTAGTTAAAGGTGTTGCTTCTCGCATATTAATAATGGCAGAAGCAATAGCCTTTGATCTACGTTCCTCACCATAATGATAAATGATATTTGCAAGCTCTTTTTCACTCAGATCCCGTAACAAATCAGCAGCGCTCGGATGCTCCTCAGAATCAATAGACATTCGCATGTCAAGAGGGCCGTCATACTGAAAAGAAAAGCCACGCTGCGGTTGGTCGAGCTGCATTGACGATGTACCGATGTCAAACACCACACCATCTACCGTACTCTTCTCAAATTTAGGAAGAAAATTATCGAGATTACTGAAGCGTGATTGGAATAACTTTAACCGAGTAACAAACTTATAAACTATGGAAGCTCCGTCACGAACTGCGTTTGGGTCACGATCTAATGCAACAACATTGCATGCAGCTGACTCTAATATTGCACGTGTGTATCCACCAGCTCCAAATGTGGCATCGACATAAAGGCCACCCGCTTTCGGTGCAAGGTTTCTGATAGCTTCATCAAGCATAACAGGTGTGTGACCTAACCTCTGATATGTTTCATGTGTAGTTGAAACTTCTCTCTCACTATTATGTTTTTCTGTCATATGTTAAAGCACAGTATAGCTAACCTCTGCCTGAAATGGTATTAACTATTATAATATGTTGCAATTACTTTACATAAAACAATTGCAGAAAGTGTAGTTAAGATTCAATGTTTTATTTCATTAAGACAAAGCTTAGACAGAATTGTTAACATTAAGCACAAAATGTAACTAATAAATAATTAGATTTTGCAGTTAATAATAAAGTAAAGTAATATCTTATAGATAAATAAAAATAATTATTAGAAACGAGCAAAACCATACCTCTTATAAAATGGCTTCGGATTTTCCAATAGAATTAAACACAATTTAAATTGTGCATTAAATGTCTTAAAACAAAGTATGTTTTAGCATATAACATTATTTAAAATCTGCACTGTACAAACTTGACTTAGTAAAAGCTACAGTCTGATACCAAATGATCCTTTTACACCTCATGATTATAGGAATAAAAACTTTAACGTTAAGTTTTTTTATTAGACCGTCTTAATTAACTACAAACACAATATCACAAATTTAATCACAATTTTTAGCTTGCCACATCTAATTTTTCGTTGCATGTCTAATTTTGATAATTTCAGAATTAAATTCTGATACATAATTCAGATACAATAGTTACGTTTTGCGAAATTTCAAAGGTTCTATAATTAAAGAAATCAACAAGAACTTGTATCAGATGATCAGTATAAATTGATGTGGTAATCAAGCCTCATCTGGCTACAACTAGTGAAATAGAATATGATAAAGAAACCTTATCTCACAATATTTGCGACACTCGCAGTGGTTTTTTGTGCAAGTCATTTGCAGCGTCACGCACTAGCATTAGAACCAGATTCTGGCAACCAAATTAAAGGGATACTCAAACCAGAAAGAGCTCCCGCTAACTACTGGATAATTAAGTTTTTAAGTAAACGAGCAATTGGTTGTCTATGTGCTAATAAATACCCTGTTGGCATGAATGCAGGTGAAAACTCGGAAATAACTTACAGGACTATAAACAATAATTTAGGTCAAGCTATTTCGGTGTATGCTCTTTGCATAAAACGAAACAAAGGCTGGAACAAGCGCATTTTAGGTGGCATAACTTTACCTCTCACTAATAGTGCAAACGTAACAATTGATACTCCAAAAGACGATCGTAATAATGCTGATGCTGCCGTCTTACGCGAATATTTGAGAGGTGCTGTTGTGATTCCATTTAGGAGGCAAGGTTATTCAGTTACCCGTTGTCCTACTAATAGAAAAGACTACGAGGGTTTAAACTGGAGCCAACCAGAACTATGGCCGACAATGTAAATAACTAAATTAAGGATTTATTTAAATCAGCCGAATTTGTCCTCTTAGAAACTTAATTTTATTAAAAAATTAATTTATTTTATTTATAATGTTACTAAAAATAGCTAAGGATTATTAATTGTACTTTAATAAATAGCCTAACCTCGAAAACTATATAGTTATAATCATGATCTTCTTTGAGCTACCTCTTGCCTAGGCCATTTTAAAGCCTTCAAGTGCACTAGGGAAAAAATATAATTTTAAAAAATTTCGTTGCATAAGTGTAAATATTTAGATGTCAATCTTATATATAAAATCATAATATTTCGCAGTTAACGAAAGTCCTTCAATCAATCCTTTTTATAAAAACTTATTTAAAAGTATCGTTTGTCATATATCCAACACACGAACATTATTAGTTGATCCAGCAACACCAAATGGTACTCCAGCTACTACTACTACGCGATCACCTTTCTTGGCAAAACCTTGTGAAACAGCATGACATCGGGCCTGCTTTACCATATCACCAAAGTTTTCAATGACATCCGTGTGAATAGCATAAGCGCCCCAAGTAAGAACTAAACGATGAACAGTGTTTCTGTTTGGTGTCAGCGCTAAAATAGGAACTTCTGGTCTCATCCGGGCAATGCGTGAAGCAGTTGCCCCAGAAGATGTAAAAGCCACGATTGCAGCTGCGTTCGTCTTCTCTGCTATCTCTGCGGCTGCAGCCGAAACGGCATGATGCGCTGTAGGCTCGACGATCGGTTCGAGCGCTTTTATTATAGAACGGTAATCTTTGTGACTCTCTGTTCTCTCAATGACACGGCTCATGACAGAAACAGATTCAAGGGGGAAATTTCCAGATGCAGTCTCACCAGATAGCATTACAGCATCGGTCCCATCGTAAATCGCTGTTGCAATGTCTGATGCCTCAGCACGTGTTGGCATGGCCGCGTGTATCATAGATTCAAGCATCTGAGTTGCAACTATCACGGGCTTACCAGCCATACGGCAGGCTCGAATTAGCTCTTTCTGACGACCAGGGACCTCCTCAGGAGGAGTTTCGACGCCAAGATCTCCACGTGCAACCATAATAGCATCACACAAGTCAATAATACTATCCATTGTTACGAGTGCTTTGGGCTTCTCAATCTTAGCAAGAAGAGCAGCGCGTTCGCCTATTATATCACGCGCTTCAATAAGATCAGCTGCCTGTTGTATAAAAGAAAGGGCGACCCAATCAACGCCTAATTCCAAACCTAGTGCTAGATCTGAACGATCTTTCTCTGTTAACGGCGACAACGGTAAAAGAGTATCCGGCAAGTTTACACCTTTACGATCTGTAAGCTTACCACCATAGATGACCCGACCTTCAATTACTCCCTGTTCAACTTTGGTTACTTCTACTCCGCGCCGGCCATCGTCTAAAAGCAAGCGATGACCTGGCGTAACGCCCTCAAAAATCGACTTATGAGGGAGTGGGATGGAATGTGTGTTAACCCCCTTTTCACTAAGTACAAAGCGCACAATCTCACCAGGTTGTAAATAGATCGGACCCGATGTTAACACACCTATCCTTATCTTTGGACCTTGCAAATCCTGCAGAATACTTATTGGGTGATTAATTCTACTCTCAATATCACGAATTATTTTATAGTTGTTAACATGATCGTCTTTCTTACCATGGCTAAAATTAAGGCGAAAAACATCAACGCCAGCTCGGAACAGCCCTTCGATTTTTTCTTCAGTTGAACTTGCCGGCCCAAGGGTCGCAACGATTTTGGCTTTACGATCGCGCTTCATATGTGGATACTTCCCTATTGCGATGGGTTTTATTTGTTGAACTGAAAAATCATAACACTGTAATGGAGCATTTTCACATCTAAAATTATTCGTTAACCAGTAAGAAAATTCTGAATAGGCACTTGTCTATCTTCATAGCATTTTAATCTCAAAATCTCCAATAGCTGAGTTAGCAGTTACTACCGTCAAGTCATAATGAAAGATACTTGTAATATTGATAAAACAATTTTCTAAGTATAATATGTTTATGGCATTTGTTGAAAATATAGTTATAAGTATATAAAAAACTGGAGAAGAAATCAAATGCTCTACTATACCAGTTTATTTTGTTGTGATCTCAAATAAGAGGTCTGCTTCAGCTTTACATCTAACAAGGAATGACTTTCATGAAAGTTATAGACTAGATTTTATATTAGAAGCAACTAATCTGGCACCAACGTTTATAAATACCATATATGATCAATACTGCACCACTTAATTCCCATACCTCCGTTCCCTTTGCTGCCTTAACCTGGGGTTGGGCTGGAATAATACCATTTGTTGCATCATCCTACGCATCAGTTTTCGCAGACGAAATATGGAAACAATACTCTTTACAGATAATAACACAATACGGCGCTATAATATTAACCTTCATGGGAGGAGTTCACTGGGGAATATTATTAAACAAACTTAAGACAAGTTCATGGCTTTATTCTACTGGAATTATGCCATCACTGTTTGCCGTTGTTACGATCTTACTACCACCTTTATATGCAATACCTGTTCTTGTTATAGGTTTAATAACCGTACTTATCTGCGATTTATGCTTTGTTAATTTAAAAATCATGCCTATTTGGTATGGACGTTTACGCATCCAGTTGACTTTGGTTGCAGTTGTGTGCTTGCTCGTTGCATTAGCTGGCACCTTTTACTGATGTTTACCATGTACTAAGATCTTCTATTGAAGGGCTGAGGAAAATGCCTAGTTTGACTTCTTTTGAAAAGCCTGTTGATGCCCTAATCGCTGGAGCAAACGGTGGGATTGGACACGCTCTTGTCGATGCTCTCCTAGAAAACGATAACGTGAGAAGTATTCATGCTTTATCACGCAGTTCTTGGCCTGGTAAGCATAAAAAGATTATATCACATATACTTGAAGTTGGTGATGAGACAGAGATTCTAAGTTCGCTTGCAAACATTAACCGCTTGACACTTGTGATTGTAACAACAGGGATGCTGCACGACAAATGTTTTAGCCCAGAAAAGTCTTACAAATCAATTAGCCCGCTACATATGGCGGAAAGCTTTTACGTTAACGTGATCTTACCAACCATGATTGCCAAGCATATCATGGCCAAAATACCGCGCGAAGAACGTGCCATATTCTGTGCTCTATCTGCTAGAGTAGGTAGTATTTCTGACAACCGACTAGGGGGCTGGTACAGTTACAGGGCAGGGAAAGCAGCTCTAAATCAAATACTAAAATGTTTGAGTATAGAAATAAAGCGCACTCACCCTAAAGCTGTGTGTGTTGGTTTGCATCCGGGGACTGTTAACACTAAACTTTCTCTTCCTTTTCAAAAGTCTATGGCACCTCATCATAAATTATTATTACCATCAGAATCAGCGAATCATCTTCTTAATGTGATAGATCGAATTAATCTAGAAGATTCTGGCTTCGTGTTTGCTTGGGATGGCACCATTATACCACCGTAATGCTTTATCAGAAGAAAACTAAGATTACTAACATCTCATTTAGGAACTATCCTTTGTAACAGGGGTCTCATAACTAGAAATATTTGATACAATATCTCAGCAAAATGCCTTATACCAGGCAAACTCAAAATATAGCCAAATAGATACAATCTTGGAAAAACCATCCATAATTTCGCAAAAGCAGCAGCACCGCTCATAAAACTTCCGTCCGGAAGCATGATGTGAAAGCGTTTTAGAGCTTTCTGAGTACTTATATGAGGAGCACAAATTTTATCATGTTTCGCAGATACATCTATCCAATTAACATAACCAGACTCTTTTAATCTCTTGTAGGCATTAATTTCTCGGCGACAAAGCGGACATGAACCGTCAAAAAAAACTGTTATTCGTTTTTCATCATCATTTAGCTGACTCATGAATACCCACCTTTCATTCGAAAGAACCAGAAAGATACTTTTCTCTATTTTAGTTCAGATTAAACGTATTGATTAATTCAGAGATATTAATAAGCTAATAGTATTTTATATTATTGTGATTTCTAAATATTATTTAATTGTACCCGACATGATAAAACTTAATGGCAGTAGTGTGTAGACTATTGTGTTTTTTAGCTATTTTTTTGAATAATCATTATATTAAGCTATTTAAATACTAAGCTAGAAATCAACTTCTCTTCGGCCTCAACTAAAAATAGAGGCAGATCTAGATTTTGAGAGCTCCATTTTTACTTCATAAATGTCAGGTTAGTTTAAGTTTAGTCAAGCTTTCTTTAGGCTGATAATATTTTGATTGGCTCTTTAACTAAAGAAAGTTTAAGTAAAGTAGTTTTATTTATAAACTAAGTAGTTATAGCAATTGCTAATACGCCATTATCTAAAGGATATTTCAGATTAAAAGAGTACCATTAACTCCTTGCATTTATTGAAATTTTAATCAGATTCTATTGGCCTTAATATCACACACAAAAATATAAAGCACTACCTCACTAAACAGCCAGAGCTATTTAATGAAATGATAGTCTTTGGACGAGATATATTATCAAATAGTCTGCATTGTAAGTACAAATTTATAGAGCAACAATATGTTTTATATGAGGCTACTACAATGGATGCCGCTCTGAAATCATTTTAAGACTATTGTAGTTTGTAACGTGGTTGATAGTTCATGTAGGACGTATAATTTATAATTATTAAACACTAAAAAGCTTTTTAGCGAATTTCCTACTTTTCGTCTATATCATCAAGAAGGATACGTTCTGCAGCACCTTTCATGTCATCGTATTGGCCATTATGTATAGACCAAACAAATGCTATTAACCCCAAAAAACCAAGTAATAATGCTATCGGAAGAAGAATAATAATTTGATTCAAGGATTAACCTCCTTCTTTGTGGATAAAGTGCTTCGGGTAAAGTGTAAACGCATACTATTAGCTACTACTAATACAGATGAACCGGACATTGATACTGCTGCAACAAGAGGAGTAACTAGACCCAGGCAGGCCAAAGGCACGGCAATACAATTATATAAAATCGCAATTATGATGTTTTGTTTTACAAGTCTCCCCGTACGTTTAGCAATATCATGAGCAAAAGCAACTCCGGAGAGACGAACATTAGTCAGTACAAAGTCAGCTGCTTGCCGGCCAACATCTGATCCAGAAGAAGGAGCCATTGAGGCGTGTGCTGCAGAAAGAGCTGGTGCATCATTAAGCCCATCACCAATCATAAGAACGCGGCAACCTCGAGCTTGCAGGTTTTGAATATAAGCAATTTTATCGGCGGGTCGCTGTTCAGCGAAAAAAGTCGTTATACCCAGCTGATTTGCTACTTGGTGAACAACTTCTTGGTTATCACCAGATAAGATATGAATATCAAGTTTAGAGGCCTGTAACTTTTTTATGGTTTCAGCTGCCGCTACCCTCAATTCATCCGTCATAGTAAATGTTGCAACAGAATTTGCTTCTTCGGCAAACCACAAGGTTGTCATGGAAATATTTTCTGCTAATTCAGGAGAATTTCCTACAATATTCTTTACCCAGGAAGGACGTCCAAGTCTAACTCGACGCCCTTCACAAGAAGCTTCTATTCCAAGTCCTGGATATTCACGAACCTCTGATAACTTTGAAGTAACATGTGATGAACTATGGGAATGCAGATTTGCTACAGCACGTGCTGCCGGATGGCGTGAGGTTTGGGCAAGGGCGATTGCCTGTGCTAACTGAACAGATGTAGCATGAGTTTCAATGACGTTAAATTCACCTTTAGTTAAAGTTCCAGTTTTATCAAAAACTACCGTGTCAATCTCAGACAGACGCTCAAAACCTGAGCCATCTTTAATCAAGATACCCTCATCGAACAAACGACCTGCACCAACGACGTGAACAATAGGAACTGCAAGTCCGAGTGCACATGGACAAGTAATGATCAAAACAGAAACGGCTATATAAATAGACATGTGCCAATTGCCATTACTAACAATAATCCACCCTATAAAAGCACACAATGCCAGAATGTGTACAGCAGGGGCATAGATTGCTGCAGCACGGTCCGCAATACGCATGTATTTGGCCTTCCCACTCTCAGCTGCCTCCATCATATGGAGCACCTCAGCAAGAAATGACTTATGCGCTGTTTTCAAAGCCTCTATAATTAGTGGACGAGTTAGATTCAGCGTACCAGCTTCGATTGCCTCCCCATTCTGTACAAAAACACTAACACTTTCACCAGTAACCAATGAGCGATCAATATCGCTTCCCTCTCCTAATACAACTCCATCTACCGGAACACGCTCACCGGGTGATATCTGAAGCCTATCTCCTGGAATAATTTGTTCTGCTTGTACATATTCCTGGTCCTCATTATCTCTGATTCTAACGGCTCCTTTGGCAGCCATACTTGATAAAAGTTTGACGGCATTCCGTGCCCGTGTCCGCATCATGTGATCAAGGGTACGACCAATTAAAAGAAAAAATAACAGCATAAGAGCGGCATCGAAGTAAGCATGAAGGCCACCATTTAGACTTTCCCATATACTGATTGCCAAGGCCAGAACTATCGCCAGTGAAATTGGAACATCCATATTCAAACGCGCATAAGAGAGGGAATTAAATGCCGATAAAAAGAAAGGCCGGCCTGAAAAAATAGCAGTAGGTATAGCGACAAGGCCAGATACTAAATGAAAAAGTTGTCGTGTTTCAGCATCGGCACCTGACCATACTGAAATGGAGAGAAGCATAATATTAGCTGCCCCGAAACCAGCAACACCTAAACACAAAAGTAATTGCTGCAAAGAGTCACTATCGTCATCAACAGACAAGGAACCGTGTTGTAGAGGTATGTGTTTAAAACCAAGCT
Organism: Candidatus Tectiglobus diatomicola; assembly: GCA_039583345.1. GTDB lineage: Bacteria > Pseudomonadota > Alphaproteobacteria > Rhizobiales > Hyphomicrobiaceae > Tectiglobus > Tectiglobus diatomicola. The sequence continues at coordinate 21,705 of JAZDSJ010000009.1, forward strand.
TATCGAGCTCAGCTGATAACGTTGATGCATTGGTCTCAAAATGTTTCCATACTATTGCTACACGCCGCAACGTCAAATTGGCTCGAGCGGAAAGCACACCTTCAAGTTTACCAAGCTCTCGCTCAATACGCATGACGCAACCAGCGCAATGCATATCTGGCAAGTAGAAATCAGTCTGCAAAGTTTCATTATCAATCACACGAGAGGCTACACGCAGACGCTCGTCATCAAGGGAACCTTTAGAAATCTTTGAAGCACTAGTTATCAACGTAGGCACTTTGGGAAACATGACTACTCCTCTCGTGCCATTTTTCCATCTCTTGAAACGTAAACTCGACTATCTCGCCGATAGCTATTCAAGCCTGCGCCTCCTGAAACTCGAAACAACCATATTCCAGGTTTCAGCCTAACCTGAGCATGATAAATACCGTCGCCCACATGCATAAATGATGAAGTCTCATCAGCTCTTTCGTATGCTGGACGCCCATATGCCAGAACTAAATTAGACAAAACCACAGGCTGATTTCTATCATCGCGTAAAGATAATTTAACTTGACCCGGCACATAGCGTAATTCCGATATCCAACCTCGTTGACTTTGGCGACGTGCTTCAGCAAGTTCAGAATTAAAGTTCTGACTTGCAACATAAGTGTTATTAACAACTAATCCTGTCCAACTACGCTGAGCCACAACAGCCATTGTCACATTCACTGCAATAACTACGCCAAAAAAAACAAGAAAAATAACCAATAAATGCCATCCAGTAAATCTATTACTTAGATTATCTCGCTGAAAACTATTCATAACTTCAGCTTTCCTATATTCTTATGCCAATATCAAGATTCAGGTGATTCGAAGTAAGCGTCGTATGTTACTGTTTCCGGACTATTAACATCACGTACAACAAATTGAAATTTCTGTCGGCTTGTGATTAATTTTCGTTTAGGCACTCTAACGAAGATTTGCATCTGGCGCAGTTGATCTGACTTCACAGGAACAGTAAGTTTCTTAGTCTGAGATTGCGGCGTGCCAGAAACTGCTATTTGATAATCTTTAAGACCTATTATGGATAGTTCGAATGTTCGCGGCTCAACTCTCATATTGAGAATCTTAATTTTGTATCCATTGCGAATGGCCCCATCGCTCAGAGTAACATAAAGTGGATTGCGATCATGACTGACACTCAGGTCAAGACGATCTCGAGTGAGTAGCGCAACAAGTAGCGCAAGACCGCAAAGAGACCATAACGCTAAGTAAATACATGTTCGAGGACGAATGAAAGAATTTAAATTATTCTTAACAAAAGAACCCGAAAGTAAACCACTCTCAGTACGAACCTTATGTGATTTTATTGATGTTGTATCCCAAACAATATCGCCATCAGCCTTAATTTGTTGGGCACCAGCTGTAAGCATATTTTTATTATATCCGCCTAATGTTGTATAAGAAATTAAACCACTTTCTAAATTAAGCTTTTTCATCACACTGTCACAAGCATCAATACACAACGCACAGGTGATGCACTCTAATTGCTGTCCATTACGTATATCGATACCCATCGGGCAAACTGAAACGCAGGCATTGCAATCAACACAATCACCAACAACCTTACCTTCTGAACGAGCTCGTTTAACATGCTTAGTGCGAGGCTCACCTCGCCAGTCATTATAAGTAACTGTCAATGAATGTTCATCAAGCATAGCTGCTTGAACACGTGGCCAGGGACACATGTATATGCAAACTTGCTCACGCAACAAGCCACCGAATGAATATGTAGTAGCTGTTAACAATAAGATAGTAGCGTAGGCCTCAAATTGAGCTTCTCCCGACAAAAGGTTGCTTAGTAGTGTCGGAGCGTCTGCAAAATAAAAAACCCAAGCCCCACCAGTCAAGACCGCAATTAGCAACCACATAAAATGCTTACATAGGCGTTTAGCAGCTTTATTCCAGGACATTGGCATAGCATCTAATTTGATGCGCGCACCACGGTCACCCTCCACAACATGCTCGATTAAAAGAAATAGATCAACCCATACAGTTTGAGGGCAAGTATATCCACACCAGGCACGACCTATAGTTGAAGTAAGAAGAAATAAACCTATTCCGGCCATTATAAGAAGGCCAGCTAAAAAGAAAAATTCTTGCGGCCAGATTTCAATAAGGAAAAAATAAAATCTTGCATTCTCCAGATCAATTAAAACAGCTTGATCTGGAGCGTATGGGCCACGATCCCATCTAATCCAAGGTGTTATGTAATAAATGCCTAATGTAACTAGCATTACTAGCCATTTTAAGGTGCGGTATTTACCCTTCACACGCTTCGGGTGTATTTTTTTTCTTGCCGCATAAAGTTCCGGATAGGCCTGAGAATTTGGCGGTTTTACCAGAAGACTTTGAACGGCTAGCGTTTTATCGTCTGCTGACATGATTACTGTAACCTCTAAATTTACATCAAGGAATTTCAATGGCAACGACTAGGAGCAGAGATCTTGTATCTCTCATGCAACCTAGCCGCAACTAAAATAACCACTCCTGGAGCTCATGTTGGAGCTTAAAATGCAAATCAGCTAAATTTACTGAGTTCTTAAGTCATGGATTATTTGAACTCTCACCACCACCTAGACTGTGAATGTAAAATGCAAGCTGACGCACCTTAGGCTCTCCTATGCGTCTAAGCCAAGGTGGCATTACACCGTGACGAGGAGATGTGATTTGGTGAATCAAAGACTGACGATCATTTCCATATAATGTTAACTCATCCGCAAGATTAGGTGCCCCCAAGTCGCGATTTCCTAAACCGTTATCACCATGGCAACCAACACAATTTTCAGAGAAAATTGCCTCTCCATCTTTTGCACGTCTCACGTTGTGGTCTTTACCAGATAATTTTAAAACATAATCCACTACACTAGATATTTCAGTACTGTTTAAAATCCCATCACTACCGAATGATGGCATCATTGACAACCTTGCATCTTCATCTGCATCGTTACGAACCCCGTGCGCAATTGTTGCTCTGATGGAACTAATATCACCACCCCATAGCCAATCATCATCATTCAAGTTTGGATAACCTACCGCACCTTGAGCACCGGACCCATGACACTGTGTACAATACACTTTATATAAGGATTCGCCACCAGAGACGGCGTATCGATACAATTCATCATCTTTACGAACATCTTCAAGCGGCATACTTACGAGCCTAGCGTCTAATTTAGACTTGTTTTGCTTGTCCACTGCAAGTTGTTCCTCAAAAACACCACGAGCCGTGACACCTGATATACCAACTGTTGATGTTTCAATCAAAGGAATAGAAGGGTAATAAATCACATACCCTAATGCAAAAACAATGGTTGCATAGAATGTTCTAACCCACCAGCGAGGCATTGGGGTATCAAGCTCTTTAATTCCATCCCATTCATGACCAGTAGTCTGTGTTCCGGAGAGCTCATCGATCTCTTGCGAGACGTCGTCATTAGTTGCCATGAGATTTTTCCTCCCGAAAAGGTATCTGAGCGAGTTCTTCCGCACGTTGTCTAGAGCCCGGACGGAAGTTAAATAGAACTACGGCAACAAATACAGATACAAGATAAACCAGCCCCCAGCTATCGGCAAGTTGGCGCAAAGCTTCATAATCCATAGAACAAGCCTCCTATCTTAAATTATCCTTCGGCTTGTAAGCATCGAAATCAACTAGTGTTCCCAACATCTGTAGGTAGGAAACGAGCGCGTCCATTTCGCTGATTAAATAAGGATTTCCATCAAAATCTCGTGCATTGACTTTACTGTATCGCTCCCTCAAACCGTCTAGATCATCAGAATCCACAGCAGCTTGAGCTTTAAGATCTTCAAGGGCAAATTTTATCATTTCGTCAGTATATGGCACACCTACAGCGCGATTAGCCGCTAAATGCTTATCAATTGCATAGATATTCAATTTGCGCTCAAGCAAAAAACCATAGTTCGGCATAATTGATTCCGGAACAAGACTTCGTGGTTGCTTTAGATGCTGCACATGCCACTCATCAGAATAACGCCCTCCTACTCGAGCCAAATCCGGCCCCGTACGCTTTGATCCCCATTGAAAAGGGTGATCGTAAATACTTTCTGCAGCCAATGAATAATGCCCGTAACGCTCGACTTCATCACGAAAAGGCCGGATCATCTGACTATGACATACATAACATCCTTCTCTGATATAGATATTACGACCAGCTAATTCCAGAGGTGTATAAGGACGCACCCCCTCAACTTTCTCAATGGTATTTTTGAGATAGAAAAGAGGTACAATTTCAACAATTCCTCCAATCATAACGACAACCAACGAGACAACCATTAGGAGAGTAGCATTCCGCTCGAAAACTTTGTGGCGGTTAAAAATAGACATTGATCCAATATCCCTTTATTCAGCAGGTTCGAGCTGTTTATTGCCAGCCTCAGCTGACACAGTTCTTCGGACGCCGACTGTGATGGTTTTGTACACATTGAAGGCCATAAGCAGCGCTCCAGAGAGATAAAGTAGACCACCGAAAGCACGCAAGACGTATTCAGGATGGACAGCTGAGACCGTATCTATAAACGAATTGACCAGAAATCCTTGATCATCATATTCGCGCCACATAAGACCTTGTGTTATGCCTGCAACCCACATTACGGATGCATATATCACAATGCCAATTGTTGCTAGCCAAAGGTGCCAGTCGACAAGACGCAGCGAGTACATTTGTTCACGCCCCCATAGCTTTGGAACCAAATAATAAATCGCCCCAAACGTAATCATTCCATTCCAGCCTAACGCACCCGAGTGCACATGCCCAATGGTCCAATCTGTGTAATGCGAGAGCGAATTTACTGATTTAATTGACATCATTGGCCCTTCGAAAGTTGACATTCCGTAAAATGCCACTGCAATGACCATCATGCGCAAGACCGGATCTGTGCGCAGTTTATCCCAAGCACCAGATAGAGTCATTAAGCCATTAATCATACCTCCCCATGAAGGCATCCATAACATTATAGAAAATGCCATACCTAAAGTCTGCGCCCAATCTGGCAAGGCCGTGTAATGCAAGTGATGGGGTCCGGCCCAAATGTAAAGGAATATTAGCGACCAAAAGTGCACAATTGACAATCGATAAGAATACACAGGCCTATTGGCTTGTTTAGGTATAAAATAGTACATTATGCCCAGAAAGCCTGCGGTAAGGAAGAACCCAACAGCATTATGCCCGTACCACCATTGCGTCAAAGCATCCTGCACTCCTGAGAAAGCCGAGTAACTTTTTCCACCCAAGAAACTAACAGGAACGCTCATGTTATTAACTACGTGCAACATAGCAACTGTAATGATGAAAGCCATGTAAAACCAGTTTGCCACATAGATGTGAGGCTCTTTACGGTTAATGACTGTTCCCATAAAGACTATCAAGTAAGCCACCCACACTATAGTGAGCCAAATATCAGTATACCATTCCGGCTCAGCGTATTCTTTAGATTGCGTTGCGCCAACTAAGTAACCTGTAGCAGCTAAGAGAATAAAAAATTGGTAACCCCAAAACACAAACCAAGCTAAATCGCCACCGAACAGACGAGCGCGACAAGTCCGTTGAACCACATAAAAACTCGTTGCAATAAGCGCATTGCCGCCAAATGCGAATATTACAGCTGAGGTGTGCAGTGGTCTCAGACGATTAAAGTTGAAATAAGGCTCGATGTTCAACTGAGGCCATGCTAACTGCGCAGCAATCACTACCCCGGCGAGAAAACCTACAACGCCCCAGAATACTGTCGCTATTACTCCAAAGCGTACAACATCATCCATGTATGGTGAATCATCTTCACGAGATGGGCGCGATTGAACCGGACGATAATCTGACAGGACAATGACAACAAGCATGCCTATGAACATAATAATAGTCATCAAAAGACCATGTGCGCGAAGGATATCATCCTGCGCAAGAATCGATGCGGCAGCACTTATTATCACACCGATCGCAATAAAAACGGTTAGGGTACCGTTTGACATTGGAAGTCCCCCTTTTCCAGTCTGTGAATGCAGAAAGGCAGTATATCTTTGCTATATATTTTTGCAGTTGGCATTCGGAGCTGCTTTGATCTAGATCAAAGTCAGGGGGTGGCACAGTTGTAGTGTTGTAGTATTCGCTCCTAGAGCAAAGACCAGATATAGGAAAAGCAAAGACTTTTTAATTAAACTTCAAAAATTCAATAAAAAAATGATGTGTTAATTATTTTAATTTAGTAACCTCAAGTGCTAAACAGTCATCTCACCGCGCATGTTTATGGAAACCAGTTCTTTATCATGATCTTCAACTAATTTCGGTAGTAGCACCATCAGCTTGGTTAATGCTGCTTCAGGTGTTATGTCACCACCTGAAAAAACACCGCAGTCTATGAGACCTGCACCAGAAGCATAGCGTCTTGGATATACACTACCATGCATGCACTGTGTAACTACAAGGACAATAAGGTTGCGTTTTAAGATTTTCTGTCTTAAGATAGAAAGGAAATCTAGCGCCTCAGGCGCATTGCCCGCACCAAAGCTCCTTAAAACAACCCCACGCAGACCTTCGTAATCCAATGTCCGCTCAAGGAATTGCAATGAGATACCTGGAAACAGTGCAATATCAATAACACCTTTCTCAAGTTGTTCGTTAAGCGACAGTGGTTTTTCAGAGGACATCGATTTCCGTATTGCATGCCTATGAAATTGCAAATTATCTTGCATGACACTAACAAGTGGCCTGCAATTAGGAGAAGTAAAAGCTGACCAATTACTGGTACTTACTTTTCGGCAGCGATTGCCGCGCAACACCTTATTTGCAAAAACTACAGAAACTTCTGTAAGTGGCTTTCCTCTAAGACCCACATGGCCTGCAATTTTAAGAGCTAGTAAATAATTGTCTATAGCATCTGTGGGGGTCGACATCAGTGGGACTTGAGATCCCGTAACCACAACAGGTTTGTTAAGATTCTCAAAAATAAAGCTCAGTGCTGAAGCTGTGTAAGCAAGTGTATCGCTACCATGAATAACGACGAACCCGTCAAATCGTTCATAATTACGCGCAATCTTTTTTGCTATTAGCAGCCAGTCTTCTGGTTTGATAGATGACGAGTCTATCGGCAGAGAAAAGCTCTCAATTTCTATATTCAAACCATACCGAGAGTACCCTACAGCCTGCAAGTGAGAGCTTAAATTATCTAGCGGAAGAGGCCTAAGCTCACTCTCAGCACAAGATTGACTACTAGCGGCCATTCCAAACGTACCGCCGGTGTACAATACATAAATCGTTGCAGAGACCTTACTTCGTATTACCATATAAGCTCCATATTGAACACCCTCACACGGGCTGTCATGTCAGTCTAGAAACTTACTAGTACATAATAATTTAGGTCTTACGTTATACTGTAAATGAGAATTATTTGAAGGTATTTATAAATAAAAATAGCTTAATAAAGATTTAGTCGAAGCAGCTAATTGTTATATTCACGGTATAATGAATCCCAGCTAAGTAACTCCTTCTAACATTTCTCCACATTTACTTATCATGCTTTAACCTGGTTTCTAGCGTTGCAGGTACGAAATGTTAAATCCGCACTATTACGGCAGTTGGGTTTTATAAATTGATTTATTTTGAACTCTTTGAGTAACTAAATACGGATAAACATGCGTAAACGACATATTTAACCACATATCTGAGCGTCCACAGGTCGTCAAACTCTATATTATGAGACTATTAAGCAAAATATTTGTAATTTTGTCAAAACTATGTAGAACGCCAAGGTAGCTTGCTAAAATCTATGAATGACTATAGCTACTCTTCAAAAAGGTTGAGTAAAAATTGTCATCTCAGAGTTAGAACATAGCAACAGAATGTGTGCTACTGGACAATATAAAATGTAAAGTATATAAATGTCATACCTTAGTTCCAACATATCATATTGCTATGTCAACTTACAATACCTCATTGTATAATATTAGCACCCATAAGAGATTCAAGTTAGATTGTTAATTAACAAATAAGCTTTTTAGCCTTGTTGATATTAAGTATTTTACTAGCCAGTGCAAGTATTATAAGAGTCATAAGCAATGTAAGAGCATTATATATGACCGAATTGATCAAGACATACAATATCACTAAAAAGTTTGGTGATATGGCTGCGGTAAAGAATATTTCACTTTCAGTAAGAAAAGGTGAAGTTTTAGGTTTTTTGGGCCCTAATGGCGCGGGCAAATCTACTACTATGAAAATAATCACGGGTTTCATTAAACCTGACTACGGTTCGGTAGATATTTGCGGTGTTTGCATGGCAGATAATCCACTTATTGCTAAGTCAAAAATTGGCTATCTGCCTGAAGGGGCACCTGCATACTGTGACATGACACCAAGAACATTGTTACATTTCATAGCCGAAATACGCGGCTTTTATAATCATACAAGAGATAAAAAAGTAGCGCAAGCAGCTCAGAAAACTGGTTTGTATGGTGTGCTTGACCAGAACATAGATACCCTCTCAAAGGGATACAAGCGACGTGTTGGTTTAGCTCATGCTATTTTGCATGATCCTGATATCTTGATTTTAGACGAGCCAACCGACGGTCTTGACCCTAATCAGAAATACCAGGTAAGAAAACTGATTTCAGAGATGGCACCGCATAAAGCCATCATAGTATCCACTCATATTCTAGAGGAGGTTGAAGCGGTTTGCTCTCGAGCAATAATAATTGATAAGGGTCAAATAGTTGCAGATGGGACTGCAGAAAGTCTTATGGGCCGCATGCCTTATCATAAATCCGTAGCACTTAGCGTTGCACAGGAAGATGCAGATAAGATAAAAGTCGCGTTGTATAATCTTGTCGGGGTTATTGATGTCGAGGAGATAAGCCGCCATAACGGTCGTGTTCGTTTGCGGGTTTTCCCCAAATCGCAGATTTCAATTGTTGATGAAATCGCCGAGTTAGTACGAAACCAATCTATTGCAGTAGATGAACTTTTCGTAGAACGCGGCAAGCTTGATGATGTGTTTAGACAAGTTACCTCATCTGACTTTTTAACGAATAGTTCTTCTTAACGTAATGGAGGCTTGAGTGCGAAAGATTCATATCGTTTTCCAACGTGAATTCAACGCTTATTTTGATACTGCAGTGGCCTATGTGTACGTGTCTATTTTTGTAGCTCTAACTAATACTTTTGCCTTTTACATAGGTAATTTTTTTGTACGCGGCCAAGCTGATTTAAAAGTATTTTTTCAATACCACCCCTGGATTTATATTATATTAATACCAGCTATTGCGATGCGGCTTTGGGCGGAGGAGCGTAAATCTGGAACTATTGAACTACTCATGACACTGCCGATAACGACATCTCATGCCGTTATCGGTAAATTTCTTGCAGCCTGGGCGTTTGTTGGTGTTGCACTAATCGTTACGTTTCCTATGTGGCTTACTGTAAATTATCTTGGTATCCCAGATAACGGTGTAATTTTTGTTAGCTACATTGGAAGTTTTTTGATGGCTGGGGCCTTTCTAGCAATTGGTTCATTCGTATCAGCGCTGACTAAAAACCAAATGATTGCCTTTATAGTTGCATCTCTGATATGCTTTATTCTAGTGATGAGTTCTTACCCATTAGTTCTTGGATTTTTCCGAAACTGGGCTCCGGATTTCGTTGTTTCAGCCCTAGAAGCTGTAAGCTTTCTGACGCATTTTCAACAAATAACACAAGGCCTCATTACTCTACCAACATTATTTTTTTATACATCATTGATTGTATTTTTTTTATTTGCAAACACGCTTGTAATTGAGCATAACAAAGCTGTGTAGGAAGGCAAATGATGTCAATTGAAACTGACAAGCCCCCAAGAACTAATTATAAATTAGGTCCCATATCTAAAAGTAGCACCATATCTAAAAATGATAACAAAGAGGATACTTTAACTCTCAAAAACAGGCGACAGGCTAAGGTTTTGAAAGATATTATAAACCTGTTGATTTGTCTAATATCACGTGTCTATTGGCTTTTATTAAAAAATTTCATAAAGCAACCACAGTTATGGACTGTAATTGCTTTATGTGGAATAATGTTATTATCTACCAATTTTATAGCAAGTAAGTTACTTAACTCTTATAGTTTTGATTATACTGAAAATCGCTTATACACTATATCTGAAAGCACAAAAAAAGTACTCACAGGCATAAAGGAAGCTATCGATATTCGCGTTTATTTCTCGGAAAAGCTTGGCGAAACAGCTCCTAATTACAAGCGATATTACAACCGCGTTCGTGCTTTGTTAGAGCAGTATTCCAATATATCAGGAGGCAAGCTGCGCTTGTGGTTTATTGAGCCACAATCTTTTTCAGATTCTGAAGATAGGGCAGTTGCTGCGGGTTTACAAAGCTTAAGGCTTAACGAAATTGGTGACCAGGTTTTCTTTGGTCTAGTTGCAACAAACAGCACTGATCAACAAGAAATTATACAGTTTTTTGCGCCACAACGTGAACGTTATCTTGAGTACGATATTACTAAGATAGTTCACAAGTTATCCTCTCCCGAAAAATATTCTATCGGATTACTGACTGGCCTTCCTGTAATGGGCGGTATTAGTTCGCCAGAATTTCCAGGTCAAAAACCGCGAGAAATCCCAAAATGGGAGATAATAAACCACCTTGAAGAATTTTTTGAAGTTAAGAATATTGATCCGAAGGCAGGAAAGATAGATCCTGAGATTGACATTCTTATGCTTCTTCAACCAAAGGGTGTATCAGAACAAACTGCTTATGCTATTGATCAGTTCGCTCTTAAAGGAAAGTCAATAATTGCCTTTTTAGATCCTATGCCAGATGTTGGCCTGTCTTTAAATTCTGTAAGTTCGAACAATATCTTTGATCCACAAATTGTCAATCTTTTAAAAACATGGGGGGTGAAAATTGACAGCAATAAGGTTGTTGGCGATATTCAGCTTGCCAGGCGTGTACAAACTAGTGGCCCAACATCATTGATAACAGAATATGTAACCTGGCTCTCTGTCAAAGGACCACTCATTTCTGATGAGGATGTCATTTCTGATGGTATAAAGACTATTAATTTCTCATCGGCTGGTTTTTTGAAAAGCATTGAAGGAACTAACGTAAAATTACGACCTCTAGTTCAGACAACTCAAGATGCGATGCAAATATCTACTCAAAAAATGCTTGGACAAATTGATCCTGTAGGTCTATTGCGCGATTATCGCCCTGGCGGAAAACAACTTGTGTTAGCAGCACGCCTTTCAGGTAATATCAAGACAGCATTTCCTAATAGAAAAACGAAACTATCTTCCGGCATAGAACAAGCTAACGATGAAAAAGAAGCAAAGCAAAAAAGACAACTTAATGAGAGATTAAAGTCGGGTAATCTTAATGCTGTGATTGTTGCCGACACAGACTTTCTTTATGATGATTTCTGGTTACAAATTGCACAGTTTCTAGGTCAACGGATACAACAACCTACTGCACATAATGCTTCTTTCGTTTTTAATTCCCTTGAAAATCTTTCTGGTGGTGCAGCACTTTCAGGTTTACGCAGTCGCGGCGTAGATGACAGACGCTTTATTACAATAGATAGAATACGTCGTAAGGCAGAACAGCGTTATAGAAACGGTGAGAGTCGACTGAAATCTAAACTTGAGGAAATAAGATCAAAACTAACTAAAGTAGAACAGAGAACAAAAGAAGGTGGGCTAGTACTAAGCGGAGAAGAAAAAAAAGCTATCGAAGAATTTCGAAGTCAGATGCTAATTACTCGTAAAGAGCTTCGTGATCTTCAACACGAAATGCGTTCCGATATTGAGAGCCTTGAGGACTGGCTCAAGTTTATAAATATAGCCGTTGTGCCGTTACTCTTTAGTTTTGGTGGCATGGCATTTTTTACAATGCGTCGTCGAAAGCACAGCTACCACACGAATTGAATGGACAATCAAAAATGAGACCTTGGCAATATACCATAATCACAATTTCTGCTCTTCTATCAATAATAGCAGCGGGACTCGTTCATAGCGTCTACAGCACTAAGACTACAGAAAATGTCAAAGGCGAAAAGTTACTTCCTGACTTTGACAGATATGCAGATAATATCTCGAGCATTGTGATACAAAGTGGCGAAACGATATTAACACTAATTAAAAAAAAAGAAGGAACGTGGCGACTTTCTGAACGCGACTTTTACCCGGTCCAACATAAAAAAGTATATGCACTTCTTAATCAAATAGCTAATGCAGAACTCATTGAAACAAAGACACGAAATCCTGAACTTTTTAAGCTTTTAGAAGTAGAAGATCCCAGTAAAGAAAACGTAAATTCAAAGCGAATTAGATTATTAGATGAAAAAGGTTATACACTAAGTGATATAGTATTAGGAAAGCTACGCTATAGTGCATTTGGAAGAGATAAATCTGGTACTTATGTACGTCGATTTAGTGATACTCAGACTTGGCTAACCAATACTATAATCCAAATACCTCTAGATATACCAGAATGGGTTAATTCTAAGTTCCTCAATTTACCTGCGAACAAAATTAATTTAGTCACTCTTACACCCCCAAATGGCCAAATAATTAAACTCATTCGTGAAGAACAAGATAAATTGTTGAGTACAGGTGAAGATAAAAAAAACAACACAGGAGTTGTTAACAACAAATTTGAAGATTATAAGTTTTTATTTAAATCTATACCTAAAGGTCAGAAAATTAAAGAAGAAGTAGACGCTAGCCAGCTGGTCACTGCCTTAGAGACACTCAGATTGAGAGACGTTAGAAAAGCAAGTGAGACTAAGTTTCAAAAAGATACAAAGACATATAAAGTTTATATTGAAACAGAAGACCTAATGAAAGTTTCTGTAAAACTTAGTGAATTAGAAAAGAAAGAATATTGGCTAAGCGTTGAAATGCACGAAGACGGGAAAGATAAGGAAATAGCAAATTTAATGAAAATTAGCACAGAAGGTTGGGAGTTTAAAATATCCCCATGGCAAGTAGAGAGTATTTTTAAAAACACTACAGATGTTTTCGAAAATGAAACAAAAAAGGTAAAAACTAATTAATAGGCAGATGTACTTCTAGACTTTAAATATTCAGAATATTAAATATACGATAGTTTAGTAAATAAACATCTACCAATATAAATCTTTAAAAAGTAATAGAAAAAACTAAAAAAGTTTTGCCTAAATCCCTCCTAAAGGAAAGAAATTTAAACCTTAATTAATCATAGCTTCGTTATGAACAGAACTTGTATTTTTATGTTAACGTGTGAAGTCGAATCGTATTGCTTTTGAGACTCAAAGAACTACCCATTTCACAATATTAAAGCATGAATACCAGTTTGAAAGTAAGTATTAAAAGAACAACCTTTATAAGGTTTTATTATCATGCCAACATGACATTATACGAATTAGCTAAATTGTTCATGTACCCTAATTAACAACAAGCTGTAAGTAGAATATGAACTAAAGCTAGAACTGTACTGGTTTCAGGCAATCTAAAGAAGATTGTGCTGAGAAATAAGAGCGAACATCATCAGATTTCCTTAATTTATCTTCGGCTAGAATAATCTCACTTCCAATAAGATCTCTATTAGCACTCTCAATGCTAAAAGCATGCTCTGCTAAAACGACTGTATCACTTGTGCTAATATCAACAAAACCGCCACGAACATAGTATCTAGATACAACAGAAGTACCGGATAGTACACAAACAATACCAGGTTTAAGAATAACTAAAGAAGGCAGGTGGCCAGGAAGAACGCCTAATTGACCCTCAATCCCAGGCAGAACTACATGCTCTACGCGACTTGATAATAATACTCGTTCTGGACTCACAAGCTCAAAATTAAAATCATTCATTTGCCAACCTGCATGCCGCACGCTTTATAGTGAGCGACATTCTTTTATTAAGTTATGAGATTTGACGGGAGAAGTAAAAGTAGAGGTTAAATAATAGCGGCGAAAGAGCACGCTTAGTAACTAGTACACCTAAAACCACCCCGTCTTGTTAAAACTGATTTCTTAAGACTCAGCTAGTTTCTCAGCTTTAGACATTGCTTCATCTATAGTTCCAACCATGTAAAATGCTTGCTCAGGCAAATGGTCATAATCACCATTAACCAAACCCTTAAAGTCTTTAATAGTATCTTCTAGGCTAACCTGTGCTCCTGGCGAGCCGGTGAATACCTCAGCAACATCGAAAGGTTGAGAAAGAAAACGCTCTATTTTTCGGGCCCTTGCAACTATAAGCTTGTCGTCTTCTGATAGCTCGTCCATTCCTAGAATAGCAATTATATCCTGCAAAGCCTTATAACGCTGCAATGTAGATTGAACTGAACGAGCAACGTCATAATGCTCCTGGCCTATAATTCTTGGATCTAGCATACGAGAAGTAGAATCCAATGGATCAACTGCTGGGTATATTCCCTTCTCTGCTATTGAACGATTTAAAACTGTAGTAGCATCTAGATGGGCAAACGTTGATGCCGGAGCAGGGTCTGTCAAATCATCGGCTGGAACGTAGACAGCTTGTACAGATGTAATAGAACCTTTAGTTGTTGAAGTAATTCGTTCTTGCATTGCCCCCATGTCAGTACCAAGTGTTGGTTGATAACCAACGGCTGAGGGAATGCGGCCGAGTAAAGCAGACACCTCTGAACCAGCCTGAGTAAAACGAAAAATGTTATCAACGAAAAAAAGAACATCCTGACCTTGATCTCGAAAATATTCTGCTGACGTTAGACCTGTAAGGGCTACACGAGCTCGTGCACCAGGTGGTTCATTCATCTGTCCATAAACAAGAGCGCATTTTGATCCAGAAGCTGAACCATTATTCTCTTTCAGATTCTTGTTCACGCCAGATTCAATCATTTCATGATATAGATCATTACCTTCTCTTGTGCGTTCACCTACGCCGGCAAACACAGAATAGCCTCCATGTGTCTTCGCTATATTGTTAATAAGCTCCATTATTAGTACAGTCTTACCAACACCCGCTCCTCCGAAAAGACCGATTTTGCCACCTTTGGCATAAGGACATAAAAGATCAACGACCTTAATGCCTGTGACAAGGATCTCAGACTCTGTAGATTGTTCGATTAATTCAGGAGCCTTAGCATGGATAGGGCGAAATTCCTTGGCTTTTATAGGTCCGGCTTCGTCAACAGGTTGACCTATGACGTTAACTATGCGACCTAGAGTTTCTTCGCCTACTGGAACTGAAATTGCGCTCTCGGTATCGCGAACCAATTGACCACGAACAAGTCCCTCAGTTGCATCCATAGCAATAGTTCGAACTATCTTTTCACCAAGATGCTGGGAAACCTCAAGCACAAGCAAACCATCAGGGTTCCCCTTAGACTTAGCAACCTCATTTGTAGTCTCCAAGGCATTAAGAATGGGCGGCAATTTACCTTCAAATTGCACGTCAACTACCGCGCCCATAACTTGGCAAATTCGACCTATATTTTCAGCCATGATAAAGATCTGTCCTCGTGGAAGTGTTAAACTTAGAGCGCTTCAGCGCCTGAGATAATTTCAATTAATTCTTTGGTAATTTGAGCTTGCCGCTGGCGATTGTAACTTATTGTTAACCTATCGATCATATCAGCAGCATTACGTGTAGCATTATCCATTGCAGTCATGCGAGCACCTTGCTCTGAAGCTGAATTTTCAAACAAACCACGTAATATTTGCGTTGCAATGTTACGATTGAGTAGCAAGTCTAAAATTTCTTCCTCTCCTGGCTCACACTCATAAAGTGCTGTCGGACCTGCTTTGTGTTCTCCTTCATCAACGTTAGGGACCTTAGCAGGGATCAACTGAAGCGCTGTCGGATGTTGAGAAATGACGGAACGAAACTCTGAAAAGTACATCGTACAAACATCGAACGAGCCAGCCTCAAACAACGACAAAACTTTCGTAGCAATGTTCTCTGCATTAGAGAAAGTAATCTGTTTAATCTCTTTAAGGTCAATACAATCAACCATAAGCTCAGAAAACTGACGTTTAAGAACGTCATAACCCTTCCGTCCGACACAAAAAATCTTAACAGACTTTCCAGCTTCTTGAAGGTTTATAATATCCTGACGCGCCAGGCGGGCAATGCCTGAGTTAAACCCACCACAAAGTCCACGCTCGGCAGTCATGACTAGAAGAAGATGCGTTGTGTCGCTACCATTTCCAGTCAGCAAGGGCGAAGCATTCGTACTGGAACTAAACCCAGCGCTAAGATTGGCCAAAACCTTTTCCATACGCTTAGCATACGGACGTGATGAAGTAACGGAATCCTGCGCTCGGCGCAGCTTGGCAGCAGCAACCATCTGCATGGCCTTGGTAATTTTTCGAGTTGCCTTAACCGACGCTATGCGGTTTCTCAAATCTTTAAGGCTTGGCATCAAGCACTCCCGAACTTTTAAAATCAGAATACCAGATAAAGGCTGAGGCTTAGCTAGAAAAAGTTTTCGAAAATTCTTCGAGCAATTCGACCAGAGCTTTTTCAGTATCTGTAGATAGTTTTTTTTCTGAACGAATGGCATTTAGAACATTTATTCCAGAATCACGCATATGAGCTAGAAACTGTTTTTCAAACTCACCAATATCCGAAACGGAAAGGTTATCTAAATACCCTTTAGTACCAGCAAATATAACACAGACCTGCTCTTCTGTATTTAAAGGTGAGAACTGGGCCTGTTTCAGAAGTTCGGTCAGACGCTCCCCACGGGAAAGCATTTTTTGTGTAGCCGCATCAAGATCAGAGCCAAATTGTGCAAATGCAGCCATTTCACGATACTGAGCAAGCTCGCCTTTGATTGAGCCTGCAACCTGCTTCATTGCTTTTATTTGTGCCGACGAACCGACGCGAGATACCGATAAGCCAACGTTAACGGCAGGTCGAATACCTTGATAGAACAGATCTGTCTCTAGAAAAATCTGACCATCTGTGATAGAAATCACATTGGTTGGAATGTAAGCTGATACATCATTGGCTTGAGTTTCTATAACTGGTAGTGCGGTTAGTGAACCTAAACCATTTTCTTCGTTCAGCTTAGCGGAACGCTCCAGCAAACGAGAATGCAAGTAAAACACATCCCCGGGATAAGCTTCGCGGCCAGGAGGACGGCGTAAAAGAAGAGACATTTGACGATAAGCAACCGCTTGTTTAGACAAATCATCATAGCCGATTACAGCATGCATGCCATTATCGCGAAAAAACTCACCCATGGAGCATCCGGTAAACGGTGCAAGAAACTGCATAGGGGCAGAGTCAGATGCCGTCGCGGCAACAACGATTGAATATTCAAGCGCACCACTTTCTTCCAATGATTTCACAAACTGAGCTACAGTTGAGCGCTTTTGACCGATGGCAACATATATGCAATACAGCTTCTGACTTTCATCGCTTCCAGCATGAACGGACTTTTGATTCAGAAAGGTATCTAAGATTATCGCTGTCTTGCCTGTTTGTCGATCTCCAATGATAAGCTCTCTTTGACCACGCCCGACAGGTATTAAAGCATCTATTGCCTTTAACCCGGTAGACATAGGCTCGTGAACGGATTTGCGCGGCAAAATTCCTGGAGCCTTAACATCAACACGGCGCTTTTCCGTACTTTCAATTGGCCCCTTACCATCTATAGGATTACCAAGACCATCAACTACGCGACCTAGCAATCCCTTCCCAACAGGAACTTCGACAATAGCACCAGTTCTTTTTACAGTACTACCTTCTTGAATGTGACGGTCATCACCAAAAATCACCACACCGACATTGTCGGACTCTAAATTCAGAGCCATACCCTGCAATCCATCGGCGAATTCAACCATCTCGCCA
Organism: Candidatus Tectiglobus diatomicola; assembly: GCA_039583345.1. Classification (GTDB taxonomy): domain Bacteria; phylum Pseudomonadota; class Alphaproteobacteria; order Rhizobiales; family Hyphomicrobiaceae; genus Tectiglobus; species Tectiglobus diatomicola. The sequence goes on from JAZDSJ010000009.1 coordinate 39,573, forward strand.
GCCTGAACGTTGTCCAAGCCGTAGATACGAGCAATTCCGTCTCCTACCGACAACACTTGACCTACTTCAGAGACTTCTGCCTCTTTTCCAAAACTCTTGATCTGCTCTTTAAGAATTGAGGAGATCTCAGCGGCTCGGATATCCATTTAGCCAACCTCTTTCATGCGCGTCTTTAGCGTTAAAAGCTTCGTGCGAAGCGACGAATCTACCATACGACTGCCGATTTTAACCACAAGGCCACCGAGCAGTGATGAATTAACTTGAGTTCTGATTTCTACGTCTTTGCCCGTTGAATTAGAAAGCACCTGCTTGAGCTCTTTGATCTGCTCATCGGTTAGAGCAATCGCACTCACAACGTCGGCCTGAACCTCACCTCTAAATTTTGCTAAAAGCAACATAAATGCTTTAATAATCTCGGGTAAAACGAGTGAGCGACGGTTCTTCACAACTAACTTTACAAAGTTAGCTGCTAGAGAACAAAATCCAGCTTTATTTAGAATTAACTCGATAGCCTTACTTTTTTCCTTTGATGAAAACACCGGACTTATAATCATCCGGCGCAGCTCAATGCTATCGTCGAGCACGACTTGCAACCTGGTCATGTCTGTTTCAACTTGTTCAAGCTGTGATAGCTCTTCAGCAATTTTAAACAGGGCGGATGCATATCGCCCCGGTACGCTGTTTGTTATCTCATGTTCTGTTGCCACGATATGATGCACTTTCATTCTTTCAGGATATTAAGTCAAACCCTTTAGCGTTAGAGAACGACAGTACTGATGCAGTGTTTTAAGGAATAAGTAAAACTTGACATAAATACAATCTCAAATTCAACAAATTTTGCTGTTATGCTATAGATTACCTATCACGCGATTGAAGTTCTAATCAACAGCTCTGATAGAGCCGCAATGCCGCATTATAGCGTATTAAAGTTAATTAAAGTGTATTCGTAATTATTCCAGACTAAGTTTAGGCTTTTACTTATGCAAGTATAATGTAAATCTATAGCCGTTAAGACAATGCGATTTGTAATTAAAATCTATTTGGTTAAAGGTGCGTTGTTAATATTCTAACTGTCAAAAAGTGAGCTATGTAGTGCTGAAATATAGCTAGTACCAATAAAAAGTATAAGTTTACTAAGTTTAGGTAAAATTAATGAAAAGTTATAATGAGTTCTTTTAAATTAATTCCTATCCTCAAAGGCTTGGCTCTTAGACCCTAAACTAAAGGCAAAAAGTATCGCTGGTCACCATTGTGTAAATTATTTATTCTTACTGGGAACGATAGATACGATGCGTAACAAGCAAAACCCACCCTGTGGAGAGCTTAAATTAGCTTTTTAGAAGCTAATAATAAACTGTCTAATTAGTGATGTTATTAATTCTCTTAAGAAGGTAGTTTGATCAAAATCATGGAAGCGAATTTGTAATTTTTTCGTTAAAAACTAGGTCTAAATACAAATGTTTGTCTAAGACGTTCCAGAGACACTGAGCGAAGAGAAGATATATTCTTTACTAACTAACTCAATAAAGACTTCACATAATATAATAACATTATTATTGTATGCTTTTACATCTGCTATAAGTTCATTTCAGATTTTTTACCAAAGTATATCATTGCATACTAATTCTTTGTAATTGGGATTTTTTTATATTGATCCACTCTGAAAACTTCAAAACACAAATTCATCTCAATACCTCAGTTGAAACTTGTGAAGTTATAATTTTCGTTCCAGCGCGATTCTAAACTTTGGCAGATCTTACACACCCTCTCGCACCTCTTTAATTGCTTTACATGAAGATCTCAGCGGTGTTTCTTAACTAACCTAAAATAAATCTTTTTTGGACAATTTCTTTAACAATCTTAGGATTAGCTTTACCTCCAGTTTTTTTCATAACCTGTCCAACGAACCAACCTAGAAGTTTTGGATTATTGTTTATTTTTTGAACTTGCGCAGAATTTTCCGCAATAACCTCATTTAGTACCTCTTTTAATTTAGTTGTATCAGTAAGTTGTTTAAGACCTCTTTGTTCAACAATTTCTGCTGGATCGCCACCATCCGACCACATAATGTCAAAAATATCCTTGGCAGTTTTTCCAGAAATTATCTCATCATTTATCAATTCTAGAAGGCGGCGTAATTTATTGGCGCTAACCGGTGAATTGTTAATTTCTAGCCCCGCTTTATTGAGTCGACCGAAGACATCGTTTATGATCCAATTTGCAGCCAGCTTCCCATCAAATCCATGAGCTACAGCTTCAAAGTAATCAGCAACCTGTTTCTCAGCCACAAGAATACTTGCATCATAAGATGAAAGAGCATATTCTCCAATAAAACGCTTGAACTTGACATCCGGTAGTTCTGGAAGCTCGGTGGCCAACTTCTTGATATAATTCTCGTCAATCTCAAGCGGTACAAGATCTGGATCTGGAAAATATCGATAATCGTGTGCCTCCTCTTTACAACGTAAAGGTTGCGTTTCCCCCAAATCCGGATTAAAAAACCTTGTTTCTTGAATAATTTCTCCCCCATCTTCGAGAATGTCAATCTGGCGTAGAGCCTCAATCTCAATTGCCTGACCTATAAAGCGAATTGAATTCACGTTTTTAATTTCACAGCGCGTTCCTAGGTTTTTACCTGGACGTCGCACGGAAATATTTATGTCTGCGCGTAAATTACCTCTCTCCATATCGCCATCACAAGTGCCAAGATAGCGCATAATAGTACGTAATTTTGTAACATAAGCCTGTGCCTGCTTCGCCGAATGTAGTTCAGGTTTGGATACAATTTCCATTAGAGCAATTCCAGAACGATTAAGGTCCACATAAGAATAATCTGGATGCATGTCGTGTATTAATTTACCTGCATCCTGCTCCAGATGTAGGCGTTCTATACCAATATTGCTGACTTTATCATCGACCTTTATTTCAACTAAGCCTTCACCCACGATAGGATATTTATATTGTGAAATCTGATAGCCCTGAGGCAAATCTGGATAAAAGTAGTTTTTTCTCTCGAATACTGAAGACTTATTGATGCGAGCATTGAGGCCAAGCCCAGTTCTGATAGCTTGTGCCACGCACTGTCGATTAATTACAGGCAACATACCCGGCATTCCTGCGTCAACAAGTGACACTTGATTGTTTGGCTGGCTACCAAACGTAGTTGATGCACTTGAGAAGAGCTTAGAATTCGAAGTAATCTGAGCGTGAACTTCAAGACCAATTACAACTTCCCAATCTCCAGTCTCACCAGCTATTAAATCATCAGGTAGGGCGGAAGTCGTTTTAGAATTCATTACGCAGTCCTAAATTATATAAAAATAAACCATATTAAGCATGCAAGTCTTATATAAAATTTTAAACTTTACAATCTCATAACCCTGTAATTTTACTACACAAATCTTCTACTCAAAACAGAGAGTGTTTTTTATCAAGCTTTTAAGCTACCTCATAACTGTCACTAGATATATTAAATAATTAAATTTAGTTATTATTATTTTAAATATTTTAGCGCATTAATTTTCATACCTTAAAGTATTTAATATTGAAAAGTTATAGCGTTTAAGTCGAATTAATTGGTCCATGAATTAATGCCTCACTTTAATAACTTTTTTTCTGCTTTTCTAATTTTTTTAGTTATTTTAAATAAACATAGCTTTTCTGAAGAACAGATAATCAAAATTGATAATGATTTATTACCAACTTTATCGGTAGGAACTACTATTTCAATAGCTCCTAGATATGAAGGTTCCAGCAATTATAAATCTTCTATTAGTCCTTTTTTATTTCCTAATTTTTCTGGTCCTGTAGGTTTGGTTGATTTCCGTGGAATCGATGATATACGGCTCAAGCTGCTCCAAAATAAGATGTTTGAGTTGGGCCCACTTTTTGGATACCGTATTGGGAGACATGAAGATGATTGCAAAAAATTAAAAGGTCTAGGAAATATTGATGATGGCCTAGTTCTTGGTGGGTTTATGCGAGCATCTTTATTTTCGTCCATATATGCAAGTCTTTCATTACACCATCTGGCTACAGGAGATAAAAACGGTAGTCAACTCCGTTTTGGTCTTGAGTATGAAATTCAGCCTATTACAAATGCATCCATTATTGCTCGAATGGTTGCAACATATGCAGATGAGGAACACATGGGCAAATACTTCGGAATAACAGAAGTTCAACATTACAACTCAGGAGGTACTTTTCGAAGATACAATGCTGAAGCCGGGATCAAAGATTTTAATTTTAGCTTGGGCGGAAACATTAAGTTGTATAATATGTTTCAGCTTAATTTAATAGGAAGGTACGCACGGCTAATTGGACACGCAGCTGATAGCCCAATCGTGGATAAGGAAGACCAATTCTCAGCTTCTTTTGGGCTTGTTTTTAACTTTAAAAAATTTAATTAACACAACTAAATCTGCAAATTACCACTGCATTAGTGATTCAAATCAACTTTTACTATGGTAAAATATAAAATCCAACTGATTTGTTATACCTTGTAAGAAAATCAAGGAAGGCTTTTCTAGTTTAGCATCCATAAAACCTTTTATAACTGGGTAAAATGTAAAAAACTTCATAAAGCACCTAAAGTTTTGTAAATTTACAGACAAATAAATGTGGTTAATGTAGATTTTATAATTAGACTGTACACCACTGACCAAATCCTAATTTAATCAGAATTCAGTTTAGATAACTTTACCTGTTGCAGAGAACTATGAAACTTGTGATTGTTCTAATTAAATATCCAAATATACGACATTTGGGTCGATATAGGCCACTAGTCTGTAATGGTCTAGATGAAATCTTCACTAAGGTTTTTACAGAAAATTAAATACTATGATTAGGTCATTATTCATTATAGAGAATAATAATTCCTAGGGATAGTTTTGAATATTAAATTTGTTCTCTATGGACCTTTGAGATATTCATCTATTTAAAAACGGAACATGATTTATTAAAAACTCTATATATTTTTGCTACAGCATCGAATGTATTGGGAGTAATTGGTTATATTTGTGTTCATATCCATAAATATATATCATAAGAATAATGTTCACCTCTAAAATAACCACCAGTTCGAACTTCAACTATTTTAATAAGGCACCCTAGAATTTATTTAAAATATACATTGTCCATAACCGACATAATTAGAGTTTTTCCATTCACTAAAACCCAATGTTCTAAGCGCTAATTAGCATTGTTTTATACGCTATCCAATAAGCTTTACTTAAAGTTTTTACTCTAAATCTAATATTTTGTGAGATAATTTAAGATTGTCTATATGGAAGCTTATACCTTGTATGCCGTTTTTATTCTAAACGATTTATTTTAAGGCCCTACACTTCCTAGTCCATTATGCGTATATAACACTCTTAAGCTAATAGAAGTGTAAAAATGCTGTCAATAATTATTAAATTTTAAACACTAATTTAGGCAACTAAGGAAAGCTAACGGCAAACTTAATTCAATCACCATTAATTAAGGGTTCACCTTCTGTATTTTTTATTTTCATTTTTATGTGAAGTTTACCTAAGAATTAAATTAGATACAAAATCATTCCTGGCCGTGTATAGTGAGAACATTTTAGCTTTAGTTGCATTCTCCATTTTTATATATTCAATTGAAATTTTAAGGCATTCGAAAAAAAATCACTTCGTCCCAACGAATAAACCATAAATCTCGTTTTGGAACCGCCAGCCTTTAACAAAGCCTCACAGCATAACACAATCATAAAACTTATTTACATGCTAGGTAAACATAGATTTTATAACAATAACTATATAAATTGGTACAATTTTCAGCATTTGTGGAGATTTCACCACTAAATTGCGCGATTAAATAACAATTGTAATTTCATGGTCTTACTTATGAAGTCAAAATTTAAAAGTTCTAAACAAATGAACAATAATGCTAATATTAACTGAATAAAAACTCTTATCAGAAATTTTAAATCCATAACTTGACATTGCAATCAAAATAAAAACATAGCTAATATATATATATTTAATTCTGTAAACTGTATTTTTTTATTAATATTGAAGTTTGACCGAACAATAACTTAAAAGACCCAAGGTTTGTAAAACTTATTCATCAATTAGGGTAATGTGCTATGACCGCAGCAGTTAATATTTCGCCTTCCGGGAAACTTGGTTTAGTGCTACCAGGTGGCGGTGCACGAGGCGCATATCAGGTTGGCGCACTAAAAGCTATCGGTGAGATCTTAGTAACAGACCATAATCCGTTTCAAGTTATTTCTGGCGCATCGGTCGGTGCTGTTACAGCGGCTTTGTTAGCTGCTAATGCTGAGCGCTTTAAGCTTGGTATTAAAAGGCTTGTGAAATTTTGGAGTGCTCTACACTGTGATGATGTTTATTGTACTGATCTTAAATCGATTACACTACGTGGTGCACATTGGATTATATCTCTGACACCCATTGCTTCATTAGGCATCAGTAATCCACGTTCTTTTCTAAACAACGATCCATTACGAGTTATGCTAGAGAAGCACATAAAATTTGACCGAATTAAAACCGCAATTAATAATGGTGCATTGAGAGCGGTTAGTATAACTGCTTCATCCTATGACAGAGGTCAGGCAGTAACCTTCTATCAGGGTACCTCCGATATAAAACCTTGGAAAAGAGCACGGCGCGAAGGCCAGTCAACAAACCTTTCCATCGATCACATAATGGCAAGTGTTGCATTGCCATTTATTTTTCCCGCTCAGAAAATTAGCAATGAGTATTTTGGTGATGGTTCTCTTCGTTTAACCTCGCCTCTAAGCCCAGCCATTCATACAGGCGCTGATAAGATTATTGTTATTTCCTCACGCGATTCATACATAAGCGATGTTTCAACACAAAAATCCGCGGAATATCCAAGCTTAGGCCTCATAGGTGGTACTATGCTAGATATCATTTTTATGGATAACGTTGATGCAGATATTGAACGTACACGCAGAATAAATCGCACTCTTTCGTTAATAGCACCGAGGGAACAGAGAAAAACACCTCTTAGAGATATTAAAGTCGTTACTCTAGAACCGTCAAAAGATCTACGCGAGATTGCTATGGAGCATGCTGATTCTATGCCCTGGACTATACGCATGCTAATGAACCGCCTTGGCGTCTGGGGACGTGACTGGCGCTTGCCTAGTTTCTTAATGTTTGAGCCAAAATATTGTTGCGCGTTGATTGAGCTTGGCTATTCTGATACAAAAGCGCGCTCTGAAGAATTGAAATCATTTCTGAGATGACTTATTACGATTAAATATAGAATATACTTTATTATAAGTTTTGTTTTGTACACACTTAAATGCGATTTAGATATAATTAGAAATTAGCTACAATTTGTGTGTCAAGCCTACGCGATTAATTTAATGTATTAAATCAGTTATGTTATCTTTCAAGGTGAAATCTTTAAGGCCTAATAACATCGAATTTCAAACTAAATTTGAGTAGGTTAAATAAATATAACAATGAATTCTTTTTGAAACTATACGTAATCATTGTTCAGCTGAAGTGTCGATGGATCTCTCGAACAAGCCTTTACCAGTCAAATTTCGAATAATAGATTTATCACAACTACCAAGTGGACCTGCAGCGAGAACAAAATCAAGCTTAAGCCTGTAACGATTGCGAGCCTCTTCGCAAAACTCCTTATGGTACTTTTTAAGTGCTTCTTTGTTCTGAACTTCTATTTTATCAGGATCGATGGGCCAAGATTTTAGTTCCGAAGCTGAAGTAGAAACTTTTTTGTCTGGCAAGCCGTATTCTGGATACGGCAACTTAAATACGCTAGGTGGTTCTACCAAAGTATTACGTTTAGCAACTTTTTTTTCGGGTTCTGTAGTTCCAATTCTATTTAATCCAGTAGCATCAAAGATACCGCCTTTTAATTCCACGTTAGGACCACATCCACACAAACTAAACGCTGACGTAATAATAATAACAAAAGCGCATGACACTCGCAACGTTCTGATCATCATCAAAGTCTCCACATCAACGCAATATTTATTTAGGAAAATTATTCACCATTATTACTTTTAGGTCGAGCTAGCGTAATTGAATTATATATCAGGAAAAAAGATCCAATAACTATTGCCATGTCTGCTATATTAAATGCTGGCCAGTGATATCCAAAAGCATGGAAGTCAAAAAAATCAGCAACGCCACCTAAATGCAAACGGTCAATCGCATTTCCCATAGCACCTCCTACTATTAAACCAATTGCTAGAGCCATCATGTAAGATTCCCCAGCACGGGCTAGCCAAGTCATTAAAGCGATGGATATAATTAGAGACAATAAAGCTAAAAAAACTTGTCCAATTTCACCCTGCTGTAACATCCCAAAGCTAATGCCCTTATTGCTAACGTAAACCAGATTCAGAAATTGATTCACCTCAATCAGCCTAGATTCTGTTATTCCTAACCTGTTTAACATCCACCATTTATGAAGCTGGTCGACTGAAACAAGTGTAGCAGCTACAGCTAGGCTTAAACGGAAAAAGCTACCCCAAAGCCACTGCTTCAGGGTTAAGTAATAAAACATACCATCCTATCCTATTATAACCGCATTAAGTAGCTCGTTTAGTACAGATCTATCATCAAAGAATGTGCTATTTTGAATTGATACTAAGAGAATCAAACTCCCTAACTGCAGCCGCATCACGTGCAGAGAGGTTTGGATAATTTGGATCAGTACCTACATCATCTACAATTCGCCATGATCGAGCGCACTTTTTTCCACTTGCAAGCGTTGCAACTACACTAATGCCGGGGATATCTGGCATAGTAAATGCGCCAATCGGCGCCTGACCTCTAATCAATTTAGCGTCACTGGTAATGAGGATTTCTGCGATATTTAGGTCGCTTAGAGCATCAAATAGTTTAGGATCTGCAATATATATTTCAGGTGATGCCTCAAGGCTGGAACCTATGCGTTTTTCACGCCTTTCTATTTCTAGTGCTCTTGTTACTACGCGCCGAACAGTAAGAACTTTATCGAATTTTTCTGCAAGATCTTGATCTAGCCAATCGGTTCTCTGTTCTGGTAAGGCCTGTAAATGTACTGAGTCTTCATTTGAAGGGTAGCGGTAAAGCCAGGCCTCCTCGGCAGTAAAGCAAAGTATAGGTGCAAGCCAAATCACACAACGATCAAAAATCTCTGAAATTACATGCAATACGGCCAAACGTTTTTTAGAAGAATGAGGATCACAATAAAGCGTGTCTTTACAAACATCAAAATAAAATGATGACAGATCCGTATTCAAAAATCCTGAGAGTGCAGAAACAACATTACGATATTCATAAGTATTATAAGCACGGCGAATCTCATTATCAAGTTTAGCTAACCTATGAAGCATAAAACGCTCCAGGGGTGGAAGATTGGACTGAACTACTGTATTTGCATGAGATTTATCGTAATAATGTAAAGCACCTACCATCCATCGCAATGAGTTTCTTAACTTTCTATATGTCTCCACAAAGGTCTTGAGAATTTCGTGACTGATACGTAAGTCGTTAGTATAGTCCGAAGATGCTACCCAGAGACGCAGAATATCTGCTCCTAGTTTATCAATCACCTCTTGCGGAGAAACAGTATTTCCAAGTGACTTTGACATCTTCTGACCTCTTCCATCTAGAACAAAGCCATGCGTAAGCAAAATGTCATAGGGCGCGCGTCCTCTTGTGCCGCAACTTTCTAAAAGTGATGACTGAAACCAACCACGATGCTGATCTGACCCTTCCAGATACATAATGGTATCACACCCACCATCGTCTTTACGAATTAAACCTGATACACCTGGAAAATGTTTAGGATCCTCTAAAGTAAAAGCATGTGTGGATCCTGAATCGAACCACACGTCCAAAATATCAGTCACCTGATCCCAATCACTCGGATCCTCAACAAGTCCGCTAAGAAAGCGCTCTTTAGCTCCGAAGTCAAACCAAGCATCAGCACCTTTTCTGTGTATGGAATCACTAATCCGCCTTATCAACTCATGTGAATAAGTAAATTTACTGCCGGGAATAACCTCAGCTGTATTTCTATTAACAAATAAGGTTATAGGAACCCCCCAGGCTCGCTGGCGTGAAAGAACCCAATCTGGGCGCATCTCAATCATGCCACGCAAACGATTTCGCCCGGCTGCTGGAACAAATTTCGTATTTGAGATCGATTTGAGTGCTAAATCACGCAGTGTCGATTTTTTACCGCGTTTTTCAAAAGCATAAACCTTATCCATATGGACGAACCACTGCGGCGTATTACGAAATATTACTGGCTTTTTTGACCTCCAGGAATGCGGGTACTGGTGTTTAATACGACCGCGAGCAACAAGAGAATTAGAATTGACTAAGGCGTCGATCAAAAGCTTATTAGCATTCCCCTTTTTGCCCTTAGCAGTAATAACCTCTCCACCTTCGAAGCCTGGCGCCTCAGAAGTAAATTTACCATCCGGACCTAAAGTAAAAGGAATTGAGGTATCAATTCCACGCTTGATAAGCTGACGGTAATTTGAGGTCCAAATCTCAAAATCCTCAGAGCCATGACCTGGTGCCGTATGGACAAAACCTGTACCAACATCGTCTGTCACGTGGTTTGCGTCAAATAAGGGAACGTCAAACTTATAACCGTCAAGCATCGAATCCCGGAGTGGGTGAGCTAATACTGAGGTTTCCAGTATATTCGGTGCAACATCGCCAAGTCGTAACCAAGACACCACTTTTAGTGCAGACTTTACATCATCCGCAGTATTATCAGAAACAACCAGTTTACTACCGACAGATGCCCAGTTTCCATCCGATGCTTCTACTACTTGATAAACACCATAACTCAACTTTGATGAAAAACAGACTGCCCTATTACCTGGAATTGTCCACGGCGTTGTCGTCCAAATAATGATACTTGAACCGTTTAAGAGGTCTAAAATTTTATTTTTAATTTTGCCCGTTTCACCTATTTGGACAAATGGAAATTTCACATAGATAGTATCGCTTTCATATTCGTAGTGTTCAACTTCTGCGTCAGCTAATGCTGTCTGCTCAACGACAGACCACATCACTGGCTTAGAGCCACAATAGAGCAGCTCATTTAGAGCAAATTTCATAAGCTCCTCAGCAATCAAAGCTTCTGCACGATAGGTCATTGTAGTGTAAGGATTGTCCCAATCCCCAATAACACCTAAGCGCTGAAATTCCTTGCGCTGGATATCAAGCCAGTGCTCTGCAAAGGCCCTACACTCTTTACGAAATCTACGCACAGCCTTAAGATCAGAGAAATCAGGTTTCGAACTTCCCTTTGATCGATATAATTCCTCTACTTTCCATTCGATAGGGAGGCCATGGCAATCCCAACCAGGAATATAATTTGCGTCAAAACCTAGCATCTGTTGGGATTTGACTACAATATCCTTCAAAATTTTATTTAAGCTAGTGCCTATGTGGATGTTCCCGTTGGCATACGGGGGGCCGTCATGCACTATAAATCGAGCCTTGCCAGCTCTAGCTTCACGTAACTTTTTATACAGATCGATCCTATCCCAGCGTTCTAGCATCTTTGGCTCCATTTTAGGTAAGCCTGCACGCATTGGAAAATCAGTTTTGGGAAGAAACAGTGTCTTGCCCCAGTCACGGTCTGAATCAGTCTCAGATCTTGGGAAATTGCTTTCAGTTTTTTGCTTCGGCATCGCATGTTCTCGTTTTTTATTAGTTATCACCACTTCATCAAGAAAGCACATTTAGTTATGTAAACTAGACTTTTTTGAAAATAAGTAGAGAAAAATGAAACTTTTCAGGCGCTACCTAACTTGTGGTCGCTTTTGATTCTTTGGACCATCGCCTCACCCAAGGGATAACCTGACATAGGATCTGCAGAATTCGTTCTCTCTAAAATTTCACGAGCTACCATGCAATCTCTGGCTATTTGCGATGCTAAAGCTTCAGGACCACCAAACAACTTGTCTGAGCGTATAAATTCGATAAATTCAATATAAACTTTATTATTATAAAGTAATTTGTTGAAGTTCATAAGGAAAACTTCTAGCTTTGCGACACCATTGTCAAATGTAGGACGGCGACCACAGTATGCAGCACCATTAAATCTTTCCCCGTCAACCCACACACGTACAGCATATATACCATGTTTCAAAGCCTGCCCTGGTTCCAAAGTGACATTCGCGGTTGGGTATCCCATACTTTTTCCTCGACGCGCCCCATGTTCTACAATGCCAGAAACAATCCACCAATGCCCTAGAATTTCGGCAGCCTTGCGAACTTTTCCAAGCCTCAAAAAATCGCGCACTGCGCTTGATGAGAAAACATCACGCCCGTTTCCTGCTGGCTCAATAATTGTTACGCCATAGCCATATTTTTTTCCTAAGTCCTGTAAGATCTCAGGAGTACCTTTCTTATCTTTTCCAAAAAAGAAATTGTAGCCCACTGCAACGTGACTAGCTTGCCAAGATTCGACAATAATAATTTTTACAAATTCCTCAGCACTCAGGCAAGCTAGGGATGCGTCAAATTTTAAGATATTAGTGAAGTCCAACTCGAGGGCCTCAAGTAAACAAAGTTTTTGCTCGAGCGGAGTTATTGTAAATAATAATTTTTCCTGCCTAAGATAAAGTCGTGGATGAGGAGTAAATGTGACAACTCCCGAGGGTAATCCATATTCAGTGGCAACATTTCTAACGTGGCTTAGCACAGATAAGTGACCGCAGTGTACACCATCAAAATTGCCAAGCGCTACAACGGATCCTCTGAGATCAGCAGGTATATCGCTAATATCGTATAGGATGCGCATGATAGATAAATCCAAGAATTAAGAACAAAACGCTTCTGGCATTAGGTAGTGGACAGAATTAAATGCATAAGTTTACTAGGCCAACATTTTAGCTTGTCATCTATAACAAATGATTTCAAAAGCTCAAAGAGCAAGTTTGAAAATTATGTATTATTGCGGTAAAATATTATAATCTAGAATGAATTTTTTTAATAAATATAAATATGAAAATCGGAAAGCAAATAGAAACTTTATGGTTAATAAAAAGTCTAGGCACGATTAAGAAGTAAAAAATAAACTAATGTTAAGTTATCACGATCATGGGACTTGAACACGCACTATACATTAATTAATTCCTATCTAGATTTATGTGATTATTAAATCTGGAAAACACGCACTCATGTTCTTAAAATCATAATGAACAGGAAAAGATGCAAAAAAGTTTGAAACGTAACATAAAATTATTGGCAAAAGTGTAAAAACCGAGTGGCATGTCATGCTATTTAAGATGAAACCACTAAAATTGAAAAAAAGTGTTATGGCAGATTAAATTTAATGCAATCAAATTCGTGTAAAAATGGCGCTCCCTAGGGGAATCGAACCCCTCTTTCCAGATTGAAAATCTGGCGTCCTAACCGATAGACGAAGGGAGCACTAATATAATCTTTATTAAAATACTACTTTTTTCTTATATTTAAATGTTATTACATAGTGATTCGGTTGTCAACCAGGTCGTTTTACAACTTCACTAATTATATTTATGTCAATTGCATATATTAAAAAATCTGTAATTGACCTATGTTAATATAAATAGAAGACACGTTTAATAAAATGATGTAAGCCCTTTAAGTACCGGGTTAAAAAATTTCAAATTTTTCACGACACCACTTTCAATACTTTTTAAGATAAGTTTGAAATAGAGTTATTTAAACTTTACGTCAAAAATAGTTGCACAAGCAATCAAAACTTGCTCTTAACATACATCATCAATTAGGATCTCATCCAATAATCAATGCTGCAAACGGTACGTACATCATATTGAACTGGATCTACTGAATTAAACACAATTCTCCAACTTTGAAAAAAGTCCTAATCAAACAAATATTGGTTACAAGCGTGAATTCATTTAAAGGAAATAGTTCTTTTTTATATTAAAATGAAGTATATTTTGTTTTTATATTTACCTAGCTACCTACACCTGAAAAGTTGAAGCCTCCAATAAACCAAAGACAAATAGTTATTTGATGCGTTACTAATGAACTTTACACGGTATGGAGAGAATATTCATGGAACGTCGTAAATTTCTAACAACAACTGGTATTGCAAGTGTGGCGGCAGTAGCAGCTCCAGCAATTGTTCGGGCTCGAGCCACAAATTGGAGAATGACGACCGCATTTCCAATGGGTCAACCGTTTTACTCTACAGGACCTGGCTCATCTACCGATTTTGCAAAGCGCGTTGAAGAGATGAGTGACGGCCGGCTTAAAATAAAGGTTTATCATGCCGGAGAACTCATTCCAGCATTCCAAGGTTTTGATGCCGTTCGCCAAGGTATCGTGCATTGCAATAGTTGGGTTAGTTACTTTGGTGCTGGTAAAGTTCCTGCCGCGCAATTTTTCGGAGCTGTACCGTTCGGCATGTCAACTCAAGGAAAGAATGCCTGGTTTTATTCGGGAGATGGTATCAAATTGTGGCACGAAGTTTATCAGCCGCTCGGTTTAGTCGCATTTCCGATGGGGGCGACGGGGGTACAAATGACGGGATGGTTTAACAAAGAGATTAAATCACTTAAGGACATGAAAGGTCTTCGTTTGCGTATTCCAGGCTTAGCGGGGAAAGCTTACGCGCGAATTGGGGTAGAAGTTAAATTGCTACCTGCAGGTGAGGTGTTCCCCGCACTTGAACGTGGTGTTATCGATGCAGCTGAGTGGGTTGGTCCTGCACAGGACAAGACACTTGGTCTTAACAAAGCAGCAGAATATTACTACACTACGGGCTGGCATGAGCCAACCGCCATTACCGAACTTTCCATTAACAAAGCTGCTTGGGCAGAACTTCCTAGTGATCTAAAGTCAATAGTGGTAAGTGCAGCCACTGCATGCAATTTATTATCACATTCATGGGCTGAAGCAAACAACGCCAAAGTTCTTAAAGAATTTGCTGAAGCAGGAACTAAAATTCGGACACTTCCCGCAGATGTTGTGAAAGCTCTAAAAAGAGAGATGGTTGCTGTATATAGTGAGCTAGCAGAGAAAGACGTAACATTTAAAAAAGTCATGACTAACTACTTCGCCTTTAAGAAAGACCATGATCTCTGGGCAGATGCATCTGAGAAAGTTTGGCACAATGAACTTCGAAAGTTATAATTTTTTTGTTCAATAACTGACAACTATTTCTTTGCAAGATGTTTGTTTTATCTAAACTATAACTAATTTTAATATACTTTATATCACAGATCGGCTTCGATATGTCTTTGCTTCTGCGAATAGCTAATGCTATAAATCGTATTACCAAATTCTTCGGAAAATTAGCAGTTGTTCTTTTGCTTTTTATGATTGCGCTCATATTTTATAATGTCATCAGTAGATACATATTCAGCAGTAATAACATATGGATGCAAGAACTCGAGTGGCACCTGCTAATGCCAATTACACTCATAGGTATTTCGGTCCTTTTAATGGAAAAAGGCCACGTCAGAGTAGATGTTTTATACGGTAAATTTCCTGCTCACATTAAAAACTTAATCGATTTTTCATCGATGATCTTTGGCTTTGTCTTATCTATATTTTTAATAAAGTATTCACAAGGTTTTGTTGAAATTTCCTGGTCTGTTTATGAAAGTTCACCTAATCCTAGCGGAATGCCAGGTCGTTACATATTAAAAAGTATAATGCCAATATGTTTCGTGCTGTTCGGCTTGCAATGTTTAGCAAATTCAATTTGCTATTTTGCAGAATTTAAAAAAAATAAAAAATAGCGTCTACTCAATAAGTTTGGTTGGCTATGCAAGAATATCTCGCTTTATTCATGATTTTAGGTTTCATGCTACTCCTTCTTGTAGGTATACCGGTGGGGATAGGGATTGCTGTCGCTGGATTGATTTTTGGATGGATTGGATTTGGTGATTTCCTTTTTAATTTAAGTCCTGCAAGGATATATGGAGTATGTACTAAGTACGAGTTTATTGCGATACCACTGTTTATTTTTATGGGAGTAATGCTCGAAAAATCAAGAGTGGCAGAAGATATGCTCGACATGATTGGCCGTCTTTCAGGTCGTTTGCATGGTAGTATGGCAATTGCACTAGTTATTGTTGGGGTTTTGATGGGAGCATCAACAGGTATTGTCGGAGCTACTGTTGTTACTTTAACTATGTTTGCTGTACCAATGCTAATCCGTCGTGGGTACGACGCCGGTATTACTGCAGGTGTAGTCTGTGCATCTGGTACATTAGGACAAATCATTCCACCCTCCCTAGTTCTTATTTTACTTGCAGATATAATGGGTGTTAGTGTGGGTACGTTATTCGCTGCCGCAGTAACCCCTGGTCTGTTGCTTGCACTTCTATACATCGCATATATCCTGCTATTAGGGTTTGTCCAACCGGGAATTATGCCATTAGCTTTAGAAAGTGAAAAAAATGATATCACGGGTTTGAGGCTAGCTATCAAGGCGATGATAGTTTTAGCATCTCCAATGTCCCTTGTTATCGGTGTTCTAGGATCTATAATTACCGGTATTGCAGCCCCAACTGAAGCTGCTAGTGTAGGTGCGGTTTTCTCAATATTAATTGCCTTAGCTTACAGGCGCTTTACCTTCACCATGTTATGGTCTGCACTCAACAGCACGCTTCGTATATCGGCTATGATTTTTTTTATACTTATCTCGGCACAGATTTTTTCCATTGCATTTCGAGGTCTTAACGGTGATGCTATGATCGAAAGGTTATTAGCTTTTCTGCCAGGTGACGAATTAAGTGCAGTTATTTTTTTAATGCTGCTGATTTTTATACTAGGCTTTTTCTTAGAATGGATTGAGATTAGCTATATTGCGCTGCCTCTGCTATTACCTTTCTTTAAGGCCCAAGGTGTTGATATGATTTGGTTAGCAACCTTAATCGCAATAAATCTTCAAACATCCTTTTTAACCCCACCTTTTGGCTGGGCTCTATTTTTCTTCAGAGGTGCGGCACCACCCCAAATTAAAACTGAAAAGATATATAGAGGCGTATTACCATTCATTTTAATACAAGCATTGCTCCTGTTTCTTTTGTTGTTATATCCAAAGCTTTCTACTTGGTTACCTGAAGCTATAGGATGGTAGCATTTTATATTGAAGAACTCATTTATGTGGTGTTGTATTATCTGAATATATGATACACGTACTGGTTGGGTAATGTGCTTAATTGTAAGAATCAGTTTACTGATTTCTCTATTTAAAATTTATCTTTTCATAAACTTTATTTATCATAACACATTAATTTAATCTTGACTTTAACATACAAAGTGAAAGTTTAGATCAATCTCTTGTCTTTATATTCGGCATTAATTGCCTTGTCAGAGAACAAGACAGACCTGCGATTAAGAAGAAAATATTATTCTAAGTAAATAGCTGTATCAGTAGCATTATAAGACAGGATTCTTTTATAACTTTACAAGGATGGTCATCAAGATCTAATTAGACCTGCTTCCTACTTGATAATTTTCTGCTCTGCTTTCTATTTTGGATGAATTTGATCTCGTGTTTACATCTTTAGAAAGAGAAGAGCTACCGTCTGTTCCTAAAGGATTAGATTTAACAGATGATTTTGTCTTACATTCGTGCTGCGACTTGCTATCAGGACTAATCGAAGTCGCCGAATTTTTTTCTAACTTTTTATTATTAAGGTTTTGGTTATGCCTTATATCATACTTGCCATATCGAGTATTTAGATAATGTTTACATGACTGGCTCACTTGATACATATCAGCGCTAAACCTACGTAATTGATCAATGTAATAAGCTACCTGGCGAGCACTTCTATCATTAATTAAGGCTATTTTAGCATTTAAATTAATTATTTTTTTTGTTTTTATGGCATCTTCTTTTTCCAAAGCTGTAATATATGATCTACTGACAATAACGGTACTGTGACTAGGAACTAGATTTTTCTCTAATTTGTTATTTTTAAAGACTTCTAGTGATCCGCGTAGCTTCTCTAGCTCTATTTCTTGCAGCTCAAGCTTAAACTTAAGCTCTTCCATTTCTTTAGTTTTTAAAGAGAAAGTATTCTTATCTTGTTCAAGACTAGACATTTTTTCAAAGCAATCAGAACAAAAACTAGATTCAATATGCTGAGAACACATTTCGGAAGGGTCAAATTTTTTAACTGTCTGAATTTTGTCTAGATTAATGTTTTCTGGAACTTTTTTTTCTTTTTGAGAGAGAAATGCAGATTGTTCTACATTTCTAAGTCTGATCGGATTTAAGTCGGTTTTAAAAACTTCTGTACCATCTTCATATATCACAAAATTCAAAGCTCTCTCCCTAGCAGCACGTTCCCGCTGCTCAAATAATGAGCTCTTTAATATATTAATTTCTGAACGCTGCTTCCGGTTTATCTCCATAGCCTTTTCAAAAGCATGGGATTTTTTTTCAAAATCAGAGTTAAGAACGGCAATCGATTTATCTCTTTGTGATACTAGATCACGAGTATCACAAAGTCGCTTCTCAAGATGAGGCAAGCAATCTATTACTATTCTTTCAAGGACATGCAATGCATTTTTTTTTGTTTCAAGGTCTGCTTCAAGATTAGCAATATTACGCTCATGTTCTCCTATTATCGCATCACGTCTATTGATTTCAACCTTGTACCTAGCAACTGAAACGCGAGCAGCATCTAATTTTTTTGTTAGTTTATAAATACTCACGGCATGTTGCGCACGCAAATTATCAATATCTGCGCGTATTTCGGTTTCATTCATCGGGAGTGAGTGTCGCAATCGTTGCGTTGTTAGCCGAACAGCCCGTGTCCAGTAGATAGGTGCAACAACACAAACTAATAGTACAGCGAACAGAAACCCCAGCGATATCAACATGATCGACTGGATAGTGAACACCAATGTACCCTTTAAAAACTTTCATAGTGCCACAAGAAAACTCAAAACTCAGTAGGCACTAAAATATAAAAATCTCGAATTCAGATGCAACCTAGCGAAAAGAGTATATAAATAGCCAAGCTTATATTAGACAATTGTTGAAGTCTGTAGAATATCTAATAAGTATCTTAATGTTAGCTAAAATCTAATTATGTGCGTACTGTATTTTAAACAAGAATGTTTTGTTACAAAAAATGTTATCTGAATTAAATAAATCTTTGTTATTGAAGACCTAAATTGATTGTTAGAAATTTTACTACTCCAATTTAAATTAAAGATTTTTAATACATTTTGAATTGTGGTGTAGTAAATTAGTAATAGTGTATTTAATTTTCTCTATAAATATAAATACACTATGCTAAATAAAACTATTAACTCGAGCACTCAATATTTTTGACACCCTGTGATAAACCTTGCCACACCTTTAGAGCTCGGCGAGTTTCAGCAACATCATGCACTCGCACAATTTGTACACCTTGCGCAACAGCATGGCACGCTGTCGCAATAGATCCAGAAAGTCTCTCATCAACAGTACTGGCCGCTGTTAATTGAGCAATAAAGCTTTTACGGGAGGCGCCTAATAGCACTGGCAAACCAAATCCATGTAATATACTCAAATGAGAAAGCAAGCGTAGATTTTGATCAAGTGTTTTCCCGAATCCTATTCCCGGATCAATAATAATTTTATGACGTGAAATACCTGCTCTGAGACAAGCATCAATACGAGATTCAAGATAGTCGAAAACATCTAGAACAACATCATTATAAATTGGGTTATCCTGCATTGTTTTGGGAGTACCCTGTAAATGCATGAGTATAACAGGAACATTTGCTTCAGCGACAACTTCGAGGCTTTTGTGATCATAAGATAGTGCCGAAACGTCATTGATAATATCTGCACCGGACCTAATGGCGCTTAACATTACAGAGGGCTTACGTGTATCAACAGAGATAAGCGCGTTAACTTTACCGGCAAGACCTTCAATCACAGGTATAACACGTTTTAGTTCGATACTTTCTGGAACGGGGCATGATCCCGGTCGTGTAGACTCCCCACCTATATCAAGAATGTCTGCGCCTTCATTAACTAATCGAATTCCATGAGCAATTGCAGCTTCTGTATCAGAAAATCTAGAATCCTTATAAAAACTGTCTGGGGTTACATTCACTATACCCATAATTCGAGGAGAATCTAAGCATAGATTGTGTATACGTGCTCGGGGTGACTGCAGATACGAATAAGTATCAGAAGCTCTTAAAGCTTGGCGACCCCAATCCCGCTCCATGAGATCGCTAAGATTTATTATTCGACGTTCAACTTTCTCTCCATTACGCTCACATATTTCAACCGCTGTAAAGTCAAGCCAACCTCCGGCAAGCTGCAAGCAGCCCCAAACCTGCTGAGCTTTCTCCCCAAAGTTTGCAGGATAAAGTCCTACAGGTCGTAGATAAATTTCTCGTCGAGTTAACATTTTTAGTTGGCGTTTGACTTTTACAAATGAGTTTTAATAAATTTTGTTATGTAGGCTGAGGTTTCATAGTCCCGGCATCTCTATCTTCATCTGAACCACGTTCAGAGCGAGTAATACCTGCCGATGGCACTGCTGAAGCAGATGGACCTTTATTATCTGTATCATCTTGATTGCGTTCAATTTGTTCACCTCCCATAACAGCAATGCACTCTTTACCTGAAATTGTTTCAAACTCCATTAAAGCTTGCGCTACAGCTTCTAACTTATCTCTGTTCGCTTCAAGTACTTCCCAGGCTTTCTGTTCTCCTTGTAGCACAATGCGGCGCACTTCCTCGTCAATAAGCCTGGCTGTATCTTCTGACATATTTTGACGTTGTGTAATAGCATGACCAAGAAATACTTCTTGCTGATTTTCATTATATAAGAGAGGGCCTAACTTCTCGCTCATTCCCCACTCCGTCACCATGCTACGTGCAATGTTAGTAGCTTGTGTAATATCACTCGATGCACCGGTATTTAGATGCTCTTTACCGTAAATGATCTGCTCAGCAACACGGCCACCAAATGTCATAGATATACGCGCATTACACCACTGTTTTGAATAACTTAACTTATCACGCTCAGGTAAACTCATTGTAACCCCGAGTGCTCGCCCTCGGGGAATAATTGTCACTTTGTGAAGAGGATCATTACCATCAACAAGAACATTAACAATGGCGTGTCCCGCTTCGTGGTAAGCAGTTGCTAATTTTTCCTCTTCTGTCATAGCCATTGATTTACGCTCAGCACCCATCATGACCTTATCTTTAGAATCTTCAAATTCGTTATGAGTAACTAGGCGTTTATTTCGTCTGGCAGCAAGCAAAGCCGCTTCATTGACAAGATTAGCTAAATCTGCTCCAGAAAAGCCTGGCGTCCCTCGTGCAAGGACCTTAGCATCCACGTCTGGGGCGAGAGGAACTCTTTTCATATGTACCTGAAGTATCTTTTCGCGTCCAGAAACATCGGGGTTTGGAACTACGATCTGCCTATCAAAGCGACCAGGTCTAAGAAGGGCTGGATCAAGAACATCAGGACGGTTGGTTGCTGCGACTAAGATAATTCCCTCATTAGCCTCAAAACCATCCATCTCAACTAAAAGTTGATTAAGTGTTTGTTCCCGTTCGTCGTTTCCTCCACCTAGTCCTGCACCACGGTGTCGACCTACCGCGTCAATCTCATCTATAAATATTATACAGGGAGCATTTCGTTTAGCCTGCTCAAACATGTCACGAACTCGACTTGCACCCACTCCGACAAACATCTCTACGAAATCAGAACCTGAAATAGTAAAAAATGGCACATTAGCTTCCCCTGCAATCGCACGTGCTAATAGCGTCTTTCCAGTTCCAGGTGGTCCTACAAGCAAAGCTCCACGAGGAATGCGGCCACCAAGCCTTTGAAATTTTTGAGAATCGCGAAGAAATTCAACTATTTCTTGCAAATCGTGTTTTGCTTCGTCAACACCAGCTACATCTTCAAAAGTCACACGACCCTGGCGTTCTGTCAGTAGTTTAGCTTTCGATTTTCCAAAACCCATTGCACGACCTGAGCCAGATTGCATTTGACGCATGAAGAAAATCCACACGGCAATAAGAATGAGCATAGGGAACCAAGATAAGATGACACCAAAAAGAGAGAATTCTTCCTCAATTGGGCGGGCACTAATCTTCACCCCTGCATTACGAAGTTGTTCCACCAACTTAGGGTCACGTGGTGCAAAAGTGGTGTAACTCTGACCATTATCAAATTTACCAGTTAACTTATCACCTTTGATAACAACCTCTTTCACATTTTGAGCCTCAATAGCATTAAGAAACTCGGAATAGGAGATTTCCTCCGCCCGATTTCCTTGGTTTTGATTCTGAAAAAGGTTAAACAAAGCAACCAAAAGTAGAGCAATGATTACCCAAATTGCGAAGTTGCGGAAACTTGAGTTCATACTTACCCCTTTAGAGTTATTGAAAGCCAGATTATAAATCCAATGCTCAGGCTATTTCGGACTTAGCTATAATTACACTATTAGAAACATACACGAAGGCTTAGATAGGTATTTAATTTATGTTTGCCAAGAGGCGGTATGTAATCTGTAATGCGCAAAATAATTCATAGTTCAACGAATATCAACTTTGGCTAAAAATTGACCATAACAAATTGTCATCATTTTATTTTTTAAACAATTCCATATTAAATATATAATATATTTTAGAACACTTTAAACCTCTCTTAGAATACCAATTATTGCAAATGGTTTTTAGTGCTCTTAGATCCTTCCAAAATTGCGGCAACACCCATACCGCCGGCTGTACATATTGAAATGAGACCACGTCTACCATTTTGGTTATCTAAAAGTTTAGCTAGATTAGCAAGTATGCGAGCACCAGTAGCTGCGAAAGGGTGGCCAACAGCAAGAGACGAGCCTTTGACATTAAGCTTAGAACGGTCAATAGAACCCATAGGGAATCTTCGACCAAGGGTTTTGCAATAAGCTTCATCTTCCCAAGCTTTTAGTGTAGCTAACACCTGAGCAGCAAACGCTTCATGTATCTCGTAGAAATCGAAATCCTGTAAAGTTAGGCCAACTCGATCTAGCATTCTAGAAACAGCAATTGTAGGGGCCATAAGCAAGCCATCCCCTGAAATAAAATTATTTGCGGCCGTCTGAAAACTCGTTAGATAAGCCTGAATCGGAAGATCGTGGTCGTGAGCCCAATCTTCAGAGGCTAAAAGTAATGATGCAGCTCCATCGGTAAGTGACGTTGAGTTAGCTGCTGATAAAGTGCCACGCGAAGATCTCTCAAAAGTATTACTCAATGTAATTAGCTTATCTATATCAATATTACTGCGTAGATTATTATCACGATAAATTCCAGCACACGGAACAATGAGATCATCCATGTAACCTTCAGTATACGCAATTGATGCTTTAGTATGACTCTCAACTACCAATTGATCTTGAGCCTCTCGTGAGACACGCCACTCCTGTGCCATTAGCTCGCAATGTTGGCCCATTGACAAACCTGTAGATGGCTCCGCTACTGATAGCGACTGAGGTGCTAAGTCACGCAATTTTAAACCTTTTAATGTTTTTATTTTAGAAAAAATTCCCTTTCGTCGTGTCATTTCTATTAGGCGCTTAGATAATTTTTTGGATAATACTAAAGGCACGTCAGAGGTTGTGTCGGAACCTATTGCTATTCCACATTCTATTTCACCTAACGCAATTTTTGCAGAAAGCCCGATAGCAGCTTGTAATGATGTTCCGCAAGCTTGCATCATAGTAACTCCAGGTGTAGACACGGCAAGATTTGAGCCAATTACTGCTTCACGTACCAAGTTCCAATCCTTGGAATGTTTAACAATTGCACCGCCAACCACCTCATCGATATGTACATCTTCAAGGTTGTATTTTCTACTAAGGCCATTGATAGTTGTAATCATCATGTCAAGATTTGATAGATCGCTGTAATATGTATTGGAACGGCAGAATGGAGTTCTTATGCCTCCGACGACAGCTACTCGTCGTGGTATCTGATTCATTATAGATCGACCCTCTGAAATTTCAGTATGGCCGCCAATTAAGGGCGGATTTGTCTTAGTTCTAAAGGCAGATTGAAAAAACTCTCTTACGTGTTCGTATTATTCGATGACTTTAAATAATGGAGAGGACCGCCCCTAAATGGGGCAAATCCAGTTCCAAATATAACACCTGCATCAATTAGATCGCTGGATTCGACTAATTCCTCGTCAAGACACTTAACACATTCATCAAGTAGTGGTTTTAGCAAATCACGACCAAGACGTTTTAAATCAAGATGATCAGCTGAGACATCTTGTCTTATTGGAACACCACTTCTCCATACGTAGAAGCCCTCGCCTGATTTTCTGCCGAGTTTTCCGTTAGCTGCCAAATTAGCCAACCTAGTTTCCCTGATATCTTTATTAAGCATCTCGCACACACTTGCGCAAATATCTAGGCCAACGGTGTCAGCTAGCTCAATTGGGCCAATGGGCATCCCGAAGGTTTTAGCAGCCTCGTCGATTTTTGATACATCCTCGCCAGCCTCCAGACGTCGAAAAGCTTCAAACATGTAAGGTGTAAGAATACGATTCACTAGAAAACCGGGGCCACTTTTCACAATTAAGGGAAGCTTATTTATTGCTCTTACAAATGTGCATCCACGTTGGATCTCCTGATCTCTACTATCAGATCCTTTAATTATTTCTACTAGAGGCATTTGAGCTACAGGATTAAAGAAGTGAATACCAATAATACGGCCTTTATCCTTAAGACTTTGGGAGATGTCTTCAATCATGATTGAGGACGTGTTCGTACAAAAAATAGCATCTGATTTAAGGCTCGTCTCTATTCTAGACAGGAGTTTTTGTTTAATTTCTAAATTCTCTACAACTGCTTCTATTACGACGTCAGCTCGTGATATGTAATCTCCATAAGGATCTGCGATTAGACGCGATTTAGCTGCGTCGAGCTCTGAAAGTGTCTTAAAACGTTTAA
This sequence comes from Candidatus Tectiglobus diatomicola, assembly GCA_039583345.1. Classification (GTDB taxonomy): domain Bacteria; phylum Pseudomonadota; class Alphaproteobacteria; order Rhizobiales; family Hyphomicrobiaceae; genus Tectiglobus; species Tectiglobus diatomicola. Next base: position 64,523 of record JAZDSJ010000009.1, read on the forward strand.
GGAATAGGTTCTCTTGTGCTTTGATGCCTTTTGTAATTGTGTCCTGGCATACATCTTGTAGCGAAACTTGCATTCCCGCTGCTACACAGAAACCAGCGATATCTGCTCCCATTACACCTGCTCCAATTACATGTACACGTAGTGGCTTAAAATTTGTGTTTTTAAGAGCTTGTGCTTTTAGTTTCTCTGAAAGTTGAAAGACCCGTCGTAGATTACGAGATGTGTCACTAACCATCAAAGGTGCAAAAGCAGCCGTTTCAGCACGTTTCAGACTTCCGTAACTACCACCGTAATTGCGGAACAAATTTATTAATTCAAAAGGTGCAGGATAATGTTCTGGACGTATTTTACTACGAGTCTCTCTCAAAATTTTATCTGCAACAAATCCGCGAATAGGCCATTTTCCCATTATCAGCTTACTGCTGCTTGCCAACCTAGACTTATTCTTCTTTAAAATAGCTTTGCGTACACTCCAACGCAGCTGCTTAGGGTCTTTAATGAGCTGATCTATATAACCAAGCTTATGCCCAACGCTTGCACGCAACATTGACCCAGTTAGCATGTTCTGGATAGCAGAAATTGGACCGACTTGTCGGATAGCACGTGCGGTACCGTTAAATCCAGGAATAATACCAAGCTTTACCTCTGGAAATCCAACACAAGTTACATCCATATGCGTCGCAATTCTATAATGACATGCCAATGCAAGTTCAAGTCCGCCGCCAAGGCAAGGACCATGGATTCCACAAACCACAGGAACAGCCAACGCTTCAATCTTATCTAACGTTTCTAGAACCGGATTAATAGCATCAACTACTTTGTCTACGGTATCAAATTCATCAAATTCGTAAATATCTGCGCCCACTATAAAGCAGTTTTTTTTGCCAGATAAGAGCCCTAAGCCACGAACACCATATCTATCTGCTTGTGTTTCCATCCATTGAATAATTTGTTTTAATTCTCTCAACGGACGGTGCCCGAGCGCATTTGTGCTTTCACCAACGCGATCAAAAACAGCCCATGCGATATCTTCGAAATCAATCTTAAAATGCCAGTCAACTAGATCAAGTGGGATGTTAGCCATAAGAAAATTCCTACTTATTACATTTTTAGTATTATTAGCACAAACACTATAATCAACTTAAAATTGTGTTTGAGAGTTATGTCCTAAAGTAATAAAATTAGGCTTAGTTTCAGCAGGGTCGAAGTGATCTACTGCTATTACATTTGCGGTTATTGTTTCTGCTTCGCGCACAAGTGTTGCTTCGTCTTCAGTAAGAACATCTTTTTTTATTGCATCTTTAAGCCAGTCGTTTCTAAACAATAGTCGTTCTATTCCAGCTCTATGTAATTTTAGCTCAGCATCCCTTGCAGTGACAACTTTCTCCAACGCAGCCTCAAGAATTCCTGTCTGATCATTAGGATCATCAGATATGAAGATATCTCGTGTCATACGATTTCGAAAATCGCCAGGTTCAAGGACCTTTCGTACTACAGCATGACTTATGTTGTCGGACGCCGGCAGATGACGCGAGCCCAAAGGAAAAACAAGCCAGCGCAACAGAATCCTGACAGGTGTTAAAGGGAAATTATTAATAGTATCACGAAGCGCCATCTCTCCGCGATAAAGCCCATTTCGTAACACAAGTTCCACTACATCGAAATCTTCCTGAAGACAGCCATCATCTTCAAAGCGCTTTAAAGCACAACCCATGAAGTAAAGTTCGGATAAAGTATCCGAAAGACGACCTGTAAGTTTTTGTTTAACCTTAAGCCGCTCGCCGAGCACGCAAACTGTTAAATCAGAAACAAGTGCAAAATTAAGGCTTAACCGTGACAGTTGACGATACCACTTTGCATTTTCTGCCCCTAATGACAAATGCCTGAATATCCCTCCAGTCAAGTTATGAAAAAATGCACTGAAAACATTAGATAAAGTAAAACTTACATGATTACAAAACTGTTTATCGAACTCAAGCTGACCTAGCCTAGAATTCTCATGTTGCGCAGCTTGAATTTCTTTAAATAAATATGGATGAGATCGAAGTGCTCCCTGCGCAAATGTAATAAGTGAGCGCGTGAGAACATTAGAGCCTTCTACTGTAATACCTATTGGCACCATCTGATAAGAAGCTTGCAAATAGTTTGATGGGCCATCACAAATGCCCTTACCACCGTGGAGGTCCATAGCGTCATTTACAGCCTGACGCAACCTTTCTGTTGATTGATATTTCATTATCGCAGATATAACGGAAGGCTTTTCGCCAGAGTCAATCATTGCGCAAGTAACGGCCCGTGCTGCTTCTAAAGCGTATGCATTTTCAACAGTTCGAGCTAAAAGTTCTTCTACTCCCTCCATGAATGCTATTGGGCGCCCAAACTGCTTTCGAATTCTACCGTACGCGGAAGTATAACGGAGCATTGTTTTAATTCCTGCAGCAGATGAAGACGGCAGTGACACAGCTCGGCCTACTGAAAGGCATTCCATTAACATCCGCCATCCCTGTCCAGCCATATTTACTCCACCGATAAGCCATTCAATTGGGATAAAAACATCCTTACCCCAGTTCGGGCCATTGGGAAAAGCAGCGCCGCAAGGCAGATGTCGCCTCCCTATCATAACTCCTTTATGATGTGCCGGTATGATAGCTAAAGTTATTCCAATGTTATCAGTTCTATCAAGATATCCTCTTGGGTCAAACAATTGAAATGCCAATCCAATTAGCGTCGCTTCTGGGCCAAGAGTTATATAACGCTTATTCCAATTCAATCGAATACCTAACGTTTCAACACCATCGTGATAACCATACTCAACAATACCATAGTCACGCATGTTTGATGCGTCTGAGCCTGATGTTGGACTCGTAAGTGAAAAGCATGGAATTTCTTTGCCTGAAGCAAGTCGATTCAAATAGTATTCTTTTTGCTCAGGAGTTCCATATTTCTCGATCAACTCTCCTGGACCTAATGAATTAGGTACCATTACTATTGTCACAGCATCAGGCGAACGCGATGAAATCTTACCAAGAATAAGGGACTGCGCTTGTGCTGAAAAGCCTAAACCACCATGTCGTTTAGAAATCAACATGCCAAGAAAGCCATTTTTTTTAACAAAATCCCATATAGGCTTACTAATTTCTTTTTCACGACACCTAAATTTCCAATCATCAAGTATATTACACAGCTCTTCTGTTGGTCCGTCTAAAAACGCCTGCTCTTCGTCTGTCAGGGTTATAGGAGGTATTCTGCGTAATTTATCCCAATCAGGCCTGCCTGAGAAAAGCTCAGTATCGAATCCAGCTGTACCGGCTTGGAGCGCTTGTTGTTCAGTTTTAGACACTTTAGGCAGTATTTTTCGTACTATTGAATAAACTGGCCTACTTATAAGACTTCGGCGTACTCTAGAAATAGATAGGATAATAAATATTAGAGCTGGCGATAAAGTTATTAATGTAAATGTGTCAACGTCTAGAACGTAAAGACTTCGAAACGCATTACCCTGCCATATTAAAACCAATCCAGCAGATGCGATCCCCCATGATATAAGTCGAGCTCTTGAGATCGTTAAAAAAAACAGGGTGATGACAGAAATTATGATTTGAACTGCTATACCCATAATCATCTCCTCTGATGCAATGGCACAGGTTTTTAAAATATAAAAAAGCACCTTTAAGAGAGAAATTTGAAGCAGCAATCTCTGAGCCGCTTAAGTAAAGTTTTAATTTTAACGTAGAGATATGAATATTTTGGAAATATTTTTGAACCTATTTCATTGTATTGATATCAATATTTAGAGATCAATTGATCGCAAGCACAAGAGCTCGGTCACTATATGCTGTATGTAAATAGATTGATTTTTAAATTGTATATTTTATATCTTAACTAAGAATTGCCAGCCAGTACTGTTATTTTTTAATAAAAAAATATGTCTTTACGTGTTATTGCCTCGCTTTATATAAAATTGTATGGCAATTTTTTATCGGTAATTTACACTCTTGAAATTACGCCTTATTGTAATCTTTGTGATGTGGCAAATACTAAGTCTGGCATTAGACCTAAAACAGTAAAGGTGAAAATTTTATTTTAATTGATAACTCTTCGCTTTAGCACGTGTAGTATAATTTTCTAATTATACTTAATTCACATTATTATATTTTTTTTAATAAATTTTGCCTATTTCGAGACTCAGTTTTGTACACCTCACTTCACTTACACTTAATTGAGTTGAATTATGTTTGGGAGAAAGTACCTATGAAAAACATAGTGGTTATAAATACAACTCTAGCTCTTCTTTCATTAATTGCAGTCTTTTTCAGCATGATAACATATGAGAGGATCTTAGCTGGTGACGAACAATTTCACCAAATGAATAAAGAACAAAAGAATGTTGTGCACCCTCAACTAATTCAGAACGACGATTATGGAAATATTAATTTTACGACTAAAACACAACAGGAGACTTCGCTGGATACTAAGTTCATGCAAGTATTCGCTGATGAACACCACTATTCCGAGTCGGAAATTGTTGATGCAGGGCACCAATTTTTTGGAAAAGTTAGTGAAGGCTTAGGCAAAGCTCTTGAAACCTTATTCCGCAAACAAGGTCGGCCTACTGGATACATTGTAGGACAAGATGCAGGGGGGGCGTTAATTGCTGGCTTAAGGTATGGCGAAGGATTTCTATACACTAAATACGGAGATCGGAGAAAAGTTTTTTGGCAAGGCCCATCTCTAGGATATGATTTTGGCGGGGAAGGAAATCGAACAATGATTCTTGTTTACAACCTTCAGAAGCCTAATCAGATTTATAGTAGATTTGGAGGTATACAGGGCTCTGCCTACATGGTAGGCGGAGTAGGAATTCAGTTTTTAAATCGCGATGATATTACTTTGGCACCGATAAGAACGGGAGTGGGTATTAGATTTGGTGGAAACATAGGTTATCTTAAATTTACTTCGCATAAAACATGGAATCCGTTTTAAAACTTAAAAATATTTAAACCTACAAATTTGTACGTAAACCAGTTGAACTTTTTAAATATAAATAAATTATCTATGCTAATCACTAGTTTTTGTTTCAGGTGAAATAAAGTATTTATCTACTATAGCTTATAATTATTGTGGATAGCAGAAATGAAACACAACTATAAAGAATCTTTGATATTTTAATATGGTTTTAAAAGTTTGACATTTTTAAAACAAAACATCCTGATCTAGACAGATTAGAATTTTGTTTGATGTGTATTAAGTAGAGTTTCTCTAATTATAATTTGATGCAAATCAAAATTGAGAGTTAAGCCTTTTGTTTCCAAGCGCAATACTATTGTATATAAGTATAGTTTGATTGCGCTTTTTTTCCATTAGATATATATTATACTTGTTCTGTGAATTGGCGAATTGTGTCGATAAGACCAACCACTGATATTGGTTTTGATAGATAAGCTTCGCAACCACCCTTACGAATTCTTTCTTCATCGCCTTTCATTGCGAATGCTGTTACCGCAATCACAGGTATAGAACATAGCTCAGGATCATCTTTCAGCCATTTGGTAATCTCAAGGCCAGATACTTCGGGAAGTTGAATATCCATCAAAATTATTGATGGTTTACATTGCCGTGTAAGCTCAAGAGCTTCTAGTCCATTTCTTGTTTGGAATGTTTTGTAGCCGTGTGCTTCAAGAAGATCATGAAAAAGCTTCATGTTAAGCTCATTATCTTCAACGATCAGAATTGATTTTTGATCTTTTCTTGCCACTATAGGAATTGGCTTATTAGTCTTAGCCGAGCGGTGATAGTTCATCAGGTTCCCTGCCTCTACTTTACGCTATGCGTGTCCTGATTCTTAATCTAGTTTGAAAAAAGATTATTGCACTAAAAATGATAATTAACGGCTAAAATTTCAATTTATAAAGAGGTTTAGATTGCATATATACGATGACTTGCGTATAGCGAACTTGCTGCTTATGTTTCGCTTCAATAGTGCCTGCAACACGAGAATCATACATAAAACTATCCAAAACTAATAAAAAGCGTCCTGCACTCAAATGATGAGAGCTTATAGAAGCTGTTGCACCGTCAGAATATTACACTTACTTAAACTACGTACTTTATGTAGGAAAGTACTTTAAATATTTGTGTAATACAGTCTAAGTAAAATATGTGTATATTTTTCTCAGCTCGATTAAAACTTTAAAGCATATGCTGTGAAATGTGGCAAACGTAGTTATGAAATTGTTACTTCACTCACAATCCAGTTGAAGTCTTATGAAATTTAGAAGTAATAAAACGTGCAGCAGAAGGTAAAAATTTTACATACTCACGAGCTAGAAAATATACATTAGAAGAGCTCAACCACCAGATCTGAGTACGAAATCTTTTTGGCATAACGCTATAAGGTATAAGCTTTACGTCTGGCATTTGCAAAGATAACTCGATCAAACTTCGCGGCATATGATATGCTGCGGTTACAACAATAAGACTCTTAAATTCATTCTCATGCTGCCAGGCTCGAGCTTCCAGGGCGTTCCCCTTGGTATCCTGAGCAAAATATCCCAAAACAACGCAGCAATTAAATAGATTATACCTAAGCTTTGACAAGCGTAGTATATCAATTTTAGACGTATTTTTATTCACACCGGATATTAGCAACCATTTTGCGTGACCACTGCTTAGCAATTTTGCTGCTGCTGCAATTCTTTCAGTTCCACCGGTTAAAACTACAATAGCATCTGCCTTGTTAAATGAGTTTCTTGTTGTTCTTGTCACGTAAGTCGCAAATAAAAAAAAGCCAAAGAGAAAAAGCACTATAAGTATGGAAACAGTTCTAAATGCCAACTTTTTGACAATTCTGATCTTCTTCTTTAGATCCACTCTTGCTCACTTAACATCCGTATTATATCTAATTCACATACTTAAGTATAATTGTGCTTTACACATACCATGACACTACTGAGAGCTAAAAGCAAAGCCAAATGAAAATGAAAAATCAGGTTAAAGATTTCTCACATCACTTATTATGAAGTATTCTAAATACTCCTACACGTGAAGTTATCATACACAATGCAGCGATCGCAACAACTACAAATAATAATATAAGATAGCCGTAACTATCCATTACACCATTACCTATTAAATGTTTTAACTCTGTTTTTACAAACGTACCACTACCAAGAAATTCTATGACCGTAGGCATTACAAAAAAAACTGCAGCAGCAAGTATAGCACCAACTATTCCCGCGCGAATGCCTAACCTTAGAAAATGTTTTTCAAACTCGCGGGCTATGAATCCATCTGTGGCACCTATAAAATTAAGAACCTCGACAATTTCATGATTTGATGCCATCGCGCTACACGTTGCGGATACTATTATAGCTGTAGTTGCAGCTCCTACTAGAAAAAAAATTGCAATGCCGCCAAGGGCAAATGAGCGTGTTAAAGCACGTATTTGGCTTTGCCATTGCCGATGATCATCAAGTGTTACTTTGTTGGGGAAGCGAATTTTTAGTTTATTGCTGAGTTCAAGTAAATCTGGTGGGGTGCTTGGGTGAAGTTGAACGGAAATCAGGCGAGGCATGGGCAAATTTAGAAGTTCCGAATTAATACCTAGCCAAGGCTCAAGAAGAGAATTGGACTCTGATTTACGTAAAGTTCGGACATACATAATGCCCTTTTGCTGTTTTATAAATTCCTCTACTGCTTTCGTCATATGGTCGGTGGTTTCTACTTGCTCAGAGGGTTCAATTTGAATTGAAATTTCTGTCGAAACATTACGCAACCAAGTCGACGCAGACTTATTAACTAGATATACGGAGCCCGCTGTTAAACAGGCCAGAAAGCACATTATAGCTATAACGAGTGTAAGAGATTTTCCTGTTACGGAATCTGCTTGCACTATTGAAGAGCGTGCTTGTTCTCTCTTAAGCTCAATACGAGAAGTTGGTGATATCATAGTTCTATCAACTGTGCCTAGTTGAGCACTTTTATCACGGCCTACGCGAATCTTCTTACCTGGTGGATCGTGCATTAGCTGCTCTTACGAATAGGCCTGTCATTTAATGACGAAGACACGTCTCTCGTGAAGCTCTAATCGCGGAGCTTCATGCTCACACATATCTTGATAGTGACTCATTAATTGATCATCATGTGTTGCAATTACCACAGAGGTTCCGAAGCGATTCAATTCGACAAAAAGTCTCAGCAAGCGAAGTGCCATTTTAGGATCAACACTACCTGTCGGCTCATCAGCTAAAAGTAATTCTGGCTGATGTATTACTGCTCGTGCTATTGCCGCACGTTGCTTCTCTCCTCCAGATAGGAATGGCGGATAGTGGTGCATTCTATTGCCTAGGCCGACCCAAGTCAGCATATCAGTCACATCATCCTTATATTTGGACACTTTCTCTCCACTAACGCGTAAAGGTAAGGCGACATTTTGCCAAATGGTTAAGTGATTTAGAAGTCGGAAATCTTGAAACACTATACCGATACGTCTGCGCAATTTCGCACGGGCTGATGCTCGTATATGTTGGACTTCATGGTTGAAGATCTCCATTCTTCCACCGGTTGGCTCTATTGAGAGAAACATTAGCCGCATTAATGTTGTCTTACCACTACCAGATGGCCCTGTTAGAAAATGAAATGAACCAGGAAGAAGGTGGAAATTCACATCTCGTAAGACTTCTGTCCCAACACCATAGCTTACACTAACATTTTCTAGACGTATCACGAACTTTAACCTCCTATCTATTTATCAATAGTATCAATATCTTTTCTGAAAGAATGATAAATTGTAATACACCTTGTATTACGTGATATTTAATATTGAGTGTGACATAGCTGATGATGTGGGCCACTTTCTGAAAACTTTTTTTAATCGCAACCAAAAAAATCTTTCTAAAAGTTATTTAACTTTCTAAGCAACTTTTATATACCTTTAACGCTTTATTACTTATACCACGAAAACTGAGCATATTAACTACTCGTCACTGCTTAAGTAAAGAGTTATGTGATTACACTAAATTCATATTGACAACTAAAGTTATTACAAAACAGATGCTTACTATTCTTAATGCATCTTCCTACCAAAAGATCTGCACATTTTATCCAATTTAATTCCAACTTCTAGTACGTAATACATCTTCAATATACAAAACCTTTGCAGAGTGGACTAAGAATCGAGCAAATTAGTCATAGTTCACGCAAGGTAATAAGTTATGGAGACAGTCAAGTTTTAAATTTTTTTCGTTCAGAAAATCGGAGCACTTCCGAAAATGCTTTTTTATTCGTAGCGTTTTTTTGATTTCGTCTTGCGTGATATTCGCAAGTCTGGTGGTCCTCTGCACTTAGGTGAGTGCGACGGTTAACTTGATAATAAGCCATATGTTATTACGATGTGCGTGTTGCGGTCCTATAAGATACTTAATGAAGCTTTGCCAAAGCCTTTAAAACAGGCTGCGCTTTGCTAGAATACGGAGTAGCAATGAAAATAACACGGCGTTTTACTAAGGTCGGACAATCACCTTATAAAGATATTTCGTTTCGTCCGACAGCAAGTGAAATTAAAAATCCGGATGGCTCGGTCGTATTCCGTCTCGATAACGTAATAGTTCCGGAGCAGTGGAGCCAAGTCGCAGCCGATATTATCGCACAAAAATATTTCCGTAAAGCTGGGGTTCCAGCTTACTTGAAACGTGTGGAAGAAACTAACATTCCCTCGTGGCTTTGGCGCTCAATACCCGATGAAGGTAGGCTTAATCAGATTCCGCATGATGAACGTTATAGCTGTGAAACACATTCCTGCCAGGTATTTGACCGCATGGTAGGTACCTGGACCTATTGGGGTTGGAAGGGCGGCTACTTTACAACAGAAGATGATGCCAAAGCTTTTTTTGATGAGAATTGTTATATGTTGGCCATGCAATTTGCAGCACCAAATTCGCCGCAATGGTTTAACACAGGAATGCATTGGGCGTATGGTATAGATGGTCCAGGACAAGGTCATTATTACGCTGACTATCAGACAGGCCAGTTAATATTATCGCAGTCAGCCTATGAGCATCCTCAGCCGCATGCCTGCTTCATTCAATCAATTGATGATGATCTTGTTAATGACAATGGTATCATGAATCTCTGGGTTCGTGAGGCACGACTGTTCAAATATGGATCCGGAACAGGCACAAATTTCTCCAAATTGCGTGCTTCAAATGAAAAGCTTTCGGGTGGTGGTCGCTCGTCGGGTCTGATGAGCTTTCTCAAAATTGGAGATAGATCCGCTGGCGCTATTAAGTCTGGCGGGACAACAAGACGTGCCGCCAAAATGGTTGTTGTTGATATCGATCACCCCGATATAGAAGAGTATATCAACTGGAAAGTCAAGGAGGAGCAAAAAGTTGCAGCGCTTGTTGCAGGTTCCAAAATTTGTCAGAAACATCTCAAAGCGATTATGAAAGCTTGTATTAATTGCGACGGAGATGGTGAAGATTGTTTTGATCCCGCTAAAAATCCAGCTTTAAAACGAGCAATTAAAAAGGCACGCCGCGATCACGTTCCAGATAATTATATTTACCGTATTACGCAATTCGCAAGACAGGGATATGTGGACGTAGACTTTGCAAGTTTTGATACAGATTGGGATTCAGAAGCATATCTTACTGTTTCAGGCCAAAACTCGAACAATTCTGTTCGTGTTACCGATGATTATCTTCATGCTGTAGAAAAAGATGGTGATTGGAACTTGAAATTTCGAACAACCGGCGGAGTTGCAAAGACCCTACGTGCACGGCAACTTTGGGAGGATATAGGTTATGCAGCTTGGGCGTCCGCTGATCCTGGGATTCAATTCGATACTACTATTAATGATTGGCATACATGCCCTGTATCAGGGCCAATTCGAGCTTCGAATCCCTGCTCGGAATATATGTTTTTAGACGATACTGCCTGCAATCTAGCATCGTTAAATCTTATGCAATTTCAAAATGAAGACAGCTCACTGAATGTTGAAATGTTTGAACATGCCTGTCGGCTGTGGACTTTAGTATTGGAGATTTCTGTACTCATGGCGCAATTTCCTAGCAAGGAAATTGCGAAGCTGTCCTATCGTTATCGGACTCTTGGGCTTGGTTTTGCAAATATTGGTGGTTTTCTCATGGCCGCAGGCATTCCTTATGATTCGAGTGAGGGTCGTGCTATTTGCGGTGCGATTTCAGCGACCATGACTGGTACTGCTTATGCCACTTCAGCTGAGATGGCAGGTGAGCTCGGGCCATTCGATGGGTATGAATCTAATGCATTGAATATGCTACGAGTGATACGCAACCATCGTCGTGCGGCCCATGGTCAAAACGACGGATACGAAAAACTTTCAACTTTACCGGTCCCATTAGACCATTTGTCTATTTCCAATAAAAGTCTAAGTGAGGCTGCAACTCGCTCTTGGGATCGCGCACTTAAACTAGGCGAACAACATGGTTTCCGTAATGCTCAAGCAACTGTAATCGCACCTACCGGTACAATTGGCCTTGTTATGGACTGTGACACGACAGGTATTGAACCCGACTTTGCACTTGTTAAATTCAAGAAGCTAGCTGGAGGAGGGTACTTTAAAATTATTAATCGTGCAGTACCACAAGCACTCCGCAAACTCGGCTATAGTGAGCCGCAAATTACCGAAATCAAGCTTTATGCCGTCGGTCATGGCTCCTTGCGTAATGCACCAGTAATTAATCATGTGGCTTTAAAAGCTAAAGGCTTTACCGATGAAATCTTAGAAAAGTTAGAATCTGATCTTGTGTCAGCATTCGATATTAGGTTTTTATTCAATAAATGGAGCCTTGGCGAAACATTTCTCAGAGAAACATTGCAAGTTCCTGATAACAGCTTAGATGATCCAGCTTTCGATTTACTTGTTTTTCTTGGCTTCTCTAAAAGTGAGATTGAATCTGCGAATGAACATGTTTGTGGTTCTATGACTTTGGAAGGGGCACCATATCTGAAAACCGACCATTTATCAGTATTTGATTGCGCAAATCCCTGTGGACGCCATGGGAAACGTTACCTCTCCGTACATAGTCACATTGATATGATGGCTGCCAGTCAGCCTTTTATTTCTGGCGCTATCTCTAAAACAATTAATATGCCAAATAAAGCTACTGTGGATGATTGCAAGTCTGCATACATTCGGTCCTGGCGCAAGGCACTAAAAGCCAATGCTCTTTATCGCGATGGCTCAAAACTTTCACAGCCTCTAAATACACAACTGCTAGAAGAATATGAGGATGAACTGGAAGAGGTTTCAGCTGTAATGACTTCTGACAATCCAGCGCAAGTACGTGCCGAAGTAGCAGCTCAGCGTATTGTTGAACGCATCTTTGAAAGGGGACGAGAAAAATTACCTGCTCGCCGCAAGGGCTACACTCAGAAAGCAGTCGTTGGTGGACATAAGGTGTATTTAACTACCGGCGAATATAAAGATGGCCGCATAGGTGAGATTTTTATCGATATGCATAAAGAGGGTGCGGCATTTCGCTCGCTAATGAATAATTTTGCAATTGCAATTTCACTTGGTCTGCAATACGGCGTACCGTTAGAAGAATATGTAGATGCTTTCACCTTTACCCGCTTTGAACCAGCTGGATTGGTACAAGGCAACGATACAATTAAAAATGCAACTTCAGTTCTTGATTACATCTTCCGCGAACTCGCTGTTTCTTATCTGGGGCGAAATGATCTTGCTCACATTGACCCCAATGACGCTTTAGTAACAGATGTAGGTTTAATTAAAGATAAAGAAGCTCCTAAGGTTACTTCTACTGCTAATGTAGTGTCACATGGTTTCACACGCGGCCAGCTAATAGCACGCATTGGAAAACAGTCTATAGAGACAACTTCCTTTCAGACTGCAATTGCCAACTCTCCAGCATCTGAGCTGCAGCAGGAGATTACGAAAGCATTCAGCCCCAAAAAAGAAGCTGTACCTTTATTCAAAGACACAACACTTTCCAAAGAAAGCTTGCTTGAATTAGAAGCCAAATCTATCGAGAGTCGTATTTCACAGGCAAAGATTCAAGGATATGAAGGTGAAGCTTGCGGGAACTGTGGAAACTTTACCTTGGTACGAAATGGAACCTGCCTTAAATGCAATACCTGCGGTGATACTAGTGGCTGTAGCTAGTAATTTAAATTTATATATAATTTGGCATTAATAAAACTGTCGGCCAGCTATCAAAGTAAGCCTTAGCTGGCCGTTAGGGATTATGATGTATTTTATTTCTAACTACTATTAAGTGCTATATAGGTTTCCTTATAAATTTTAAAATATTATTACCCATTTCACAAAATCATACTTTTTCTCTAACTATATGTTGAAACTGGAAATCATTCTATTATCTCAAAATCACCATCCAGTTTATAGAACAAAAAATTAGCCATAGCATGATAATCATCTCACTTAGTATTTTCTAAAAATAAGTTTATATAATATGTCTTGCTATTCTGAAATAATCATTTAAATTAATAAAGCTTTACTTTTAAAATCAAATAGTATTATTAAATCTACCTGCCATTGTGAAAAATTCTATTTCCGAAGAAATTATAATTTAAGCAAAAAAACTAGAATATATGTTAATGTATGTTCACTAAAAAATTACTCCTTACTCAAAACCTTTAAAAAAGCTTCAGACTCGACTTTACCTCACTATAAAAAGCTGTATAAAAAATAATCACTTAAGTGTAAAATTAAAGTTCAAGATATCGTGAATAACGTAATTAGCCACACAATCAAAAAAATATAGCCTACGGAAGTTACTTATCTGAATATTATACATTTTAAAAATTAAAAACTGTGGCATCTCATATGCTTTGAATTACGAGGAAATAAGCTTTCGAAAAGTAAACATAAATTTGATTGAGACTTCGAAAAACATTTCAGAGGTCAATTAATATTATATTTATCATGGGAATCCACTGTATGGTATGGGCATAAGCTATTTGAAATACACTAAATTAAAATATATGACCTTTGCCTCGACATGGCTATTGTTTACTCTCTTTAGCTAAGCTGTTAATTTGGAGAGAAGAATATAGTTAAGATATAAAAGCAAGAAAACTAATTACAAATTAACTTAAAGATTAACCAAACTTACCATTAATATAATCCTTAGTGCGCTGATCCTGAGGATTGTTAAAAATTTGTTCAGTGTCACCTTCTTCAACAAGATAGCCAAGATGAAAGAATGCTGTGCGCTGGGAAACTCGAGTAGCCTGCTGCATTGAGTGCGTCACGATCACAATTGTGAAGTTCTGACGGAGTTCTTCGATCAGCTCTTCAATCTTAGCAGTAGCTATCGGATCAAGAGCAGAGGCAGGTTCATCCATCAAAATCACATCAGGCTTGGTAGCTATTGTACGAGCAATGCACAAACGTTGTTGTTGACCTCCAGATAAGGCTGTGCCTAGTTCGTGGATTCGGTCCTTAACTTCGTTAAAAAGGCCAGCCCGTTCAAGACTGTTTTTAACAAGTTCATCGAGTTCGCTTTTACTTTTTGTTAGGCCATGAATTTTAGGACCATATGCAATATTTTCATAAATAGACTTTGGAAACGGATTCGGCTTCTGAAACACCATTCCTACACGTGCACGTAGTTCAATTACATCTATACCCGGGTCATAAATATTTCGATCATCAATAGTGATTTGACCTGTTACTTTCGAAGTTGCAATAACGTCATTCATTCGATTAATACAACGTAAAAAAGTTGACTTGCCACAACCTGACGGCCCGATAAATGCCGTTACTGAATTTGAGGGAATAGATAAATCTACATCGAACAAAGCTTGTTTCTCACCGTAGTAAACGTTAACCCCTCTAGCAACAATCTTCGACATTCGATCACTGCTTAAAAAAATGTTCGTAGCAGCTTCTCTAACTGGTTTTTCCATAGAAACTCACCTTAAAAAGTTACCATCTGCGTTCAAAATAACGACGTAAAATGATAGCCACAGCATTCATTATGATTAGAAACGCCAGTAGCACAATCGTAGCACCAGCAGTTCTCTCAACAAAGCCCCGCTCAGCAGATGTAGCCCACATATAAATTTGGACTGGTAATGCTGTCGATGGATCCAGAGGGGTCGATGGTGCGTCAACAACAAATGCAACAAGACCAATCATAAGAAGTGGTGCTGTCTCTCCAAGTGCTTGAACCAAACCAATTATTGTCCCAGTTAACACGCCAGGGAATGCTAATGGCATAGTATGATGAAACAAGGTTTGCATTTTTGACGCACCAACTCCAAATGCAGCCTCGCGGATCGATGGTGGCACGGCACGAATGGAGGCACGCGTTGCGATAATTACTGTCGGCAGTGTCATCAGGGTGAGTACTAAGCCACCGACTAATGAAGCTGAGCGGGGAAGGCCAACGATATTAATGAATACAGAAAGACCTAGTAAACCGAAAACGATGGATGGTACAGCCGCTAAATTATTAATATTTACTTCGATAATATCTGTGATCCAGTTTTTTGGTGCAAACTCTTCAAGGTAAGCTGCAGCAGCCACCCCCAGAGGCACTGCAAGTACAATAACAATCAACATCATAAAAAATGAACCAATAATAGCAACTCTAAGGCCAGATGTTTCCGGCTGACTTGACGCGCCAAAACGAAAGAGTCCCCAGTTCCAGTCTCTATAAAGTGCACCACCAGCATGGAGTTTATCTACCCACTCAACCTGCTGATCGTTAAGTTGTCTTCTATCGCTTGGTGTATTACGTGAAATTGATCCCTTCATAAAGGCATCAACATTACCGTGGGCTAAAACGGGAATTTTTATAGTTTGACCAATTACAGATGGATTTGAAAGAACATAATCACGAATTTGTACGTCAACACCGCGTGATAAAAGCTTATTTAGTTGGCGACGAGTGGCAAGAGGAGGGTTTTTGCTAAAACCAAGTTGCTTGTACAGTGAGTTGCGAGCGATTTGTCTGTAATTGCCTTTGTGTAGTGTAATTAAGTCCGTGCGGCCATCTGGATTGATCTGTTCTTTGTCTAGAAAAACCTCAAGGGTCAGATTAGTCTGCAAGAAAGCAGACCACCCTTTCCAAACTATGGAAGTTATTATCATGCAAAGGAAGCTAATACCAATGAGAATTGCAGTAAAACCTGACGTCCTGTAGAACCACTCTGATCGATGACGTCTTTTAAGGTGTGCAGGATCAAGGCGATGATAACTACTTTTGGAAGGTGCAGCTGCTATATTTGTTATCGTCGCCATTAGTCATATTGCTCCTTGTACCTGCGTACGATATAAAGTGCATATATATTAAGCATCAAAGTCACCACAAAAAGTGTCAGACCAAGTGCAAAAGCCGCTAGAGTCTGTGGACTGTTGAATTCTAGATCGCCTGTAAGCTGACTTACAATTTTTACTGTTATAGTTGTTACCGACTCAAATGGGTTGAGCGTCAGATTGGCAGCAATACCAGCAGCAAGAACTACGATCATTGTTTCACCAATCGCACGCGACGCAGCTAAAAGTACAGCCCCAACAATTCCAGGCAGAGCAGCGGGAAGTATAATACGTCGTATTGTCTCCGACTTTGTCGCACCAAGACCATAAGATCCTTCACGTAAGGATTGAGGAATAGCTGATATAATGTCATCTGATAATGATGACATAAATGGAATTATCATAATTCCCATTACCATACCGGCCGTTAAAACGCTTGTCGAAGAAATATTTAGACCTACCATGGCGCCAGCGTCACGTAAAAAAGGCCCAAAGGAAATTAATGCAAAAAAGCCGTAAATAATCGTCGGAATACCTGCTAAAATTTCAAGCAAAGGCTTAGCAAAACAACGGAAACTAGAACTTGCATATTCAGAGAGATAAATTGCAGCGTAAAGTCCAATCGGAACTGCAATTACAAGAGCTACAAAAGATATATAGAATGTACCCCAGAGTAAAGGTAAGAAACCAAATTGGCCTTCACCTCGATTAGAATCAGCTGATGTAAAACGTGGGTCCCAAACCGTTCCTAAATAAAAATTATCTAATGAGACTCTCTGAAAAAAATTTATGCTCTCGATAAGCACAGAACCAACAATACCGATGGTTGTAAGAACGGCTATTATTGAGGCAAGTATCAATCCAACCATCATCGTGGTTTCCACAAAAATTCGAGCCTTTAGCCTCGGTTGAATTCGAGCGAGCGCAAGTAACAAGCCTACCAATGAAAAAGCACCCGTTACTCCTATAATTATCCAGAAGCTTAGCGATTCGAGACTAGCATGTTTATATGCAGCCTCAATTATATAGAAAGGCGGGCTGTCGCCTACTATCACACTTTTTGCTTTGAGTATCTGCTCTGCCTTTCGAGCCGATATGTCTTTATATAGCCTAAGATTTTTTATTTTATTGGATAGGAACCTCACTTGTCCCATAATAACGGCTTGTTTTGACTTACTAAGTTGTCGTACATCTCTCGGAAAATCCGTTTTAATTATCACATCAATAGTATAATGTGTGGCGGCACTAAGTACTAGCGTAGCAAACAACGCAGGTATTGTTGCCCAAATCAAACAATATGTACCATGATAACGTATTCGAGAATGCATCTTCGCATTGGAATTTATCTTTGCAACCGCCTTGGCACGTGCAACCCCAGCGATAAATGCGACAAAACCGAAAACAATCAGCACTAGGACTGTAAATAGCATGGACACGCACCCCTTTCTTCCAAGCGAACAGATCATAGAAAAACATTAATGTAGGCTTCTCTATGATCTAATCGCTTAAAATTTTTATGCTTAGTCCTAGCCGCGAAAAGATAGTGTTTTTATAACATCTATTCGAAATCATTTCAGATTTTAAAAAATAGCTAAGAATAATCATAGAGTTTTTTGTTTATTTACCTTATCTAAAAGAGCTTTATGTTCAGCAGCGGGCATTGGAACTAGTCCATATTCTGCAAGGGGACCTTCAGAGCCGATCATTTTCGAGGAAGTAAAAAATTCGAGATATTCTTTAAGGCCAGGAATAACACCAATGTGATCTTTCTTGACATAGAAATATAATGGGCGAGATATTATGTAAGCACCGGATGAGATTGTTTCGAGGGATGGTAATATCCCATTTACACTAGCAACTTTGAGTTTGTCAGTATTATTTTCATAAAAAGAAAGGCTTATAATTCCAATGCCTGTATTATTTGACTTAAGTCGTCCAAGGATTTCATTGTAGTCGCCATCAATGTCAACAGTACCACCATCCTTACGAACCGAAATACATTCTTTTTCTATAGCTTCCTTACCCATCCCTGTTAATTTCATAAGATCTCCAGCACCCGAATCTCTACAACCAACTCTAAGAAGTTTACTCTCAAACACTTCTCGTGTGCCGTGCTTTTCGCCCGGTATGTAGGCGGTTATTCTCCAAGCTGGAAATCTAACATTTACATCTTTCCAGGTCTTATTTGGATTATCGATCATTTTCTTTTTGAACGGAATCTTAGCGGCTAAAGCAAGATAAACATCTCTTGGCTCAATTACCCAAGTGGGCCCCTTGACGCCGGATACGAAAACTATACCATCATAACCAAAGCTGACTTCTATGATATTGTTGACACCGTTTCTTGCGCACGCTTTTATTTCTTGATCTCTAATTTTACGTGAAGAGTTAGCAACGTCAATGGTGTTGGGACCAAGTCCTTGGCAAAAAAGTTTTAGACCAGCAGATGAACCACCTGATTCAATTATAGGTGTCTTGAATTTGAAGAAAGTCTTACTGTACTCTTCAGCGACAATATTTGCATATGGAAGAACAGTAGAAGAACCAGCAATTTTAACCTGATCACGAGCCATAACTGTACCGATTGTACTAATCATAGCAGTCATCATGCAAACAACGAATTTCATCTTCAGTTACACTTTCCTTTAATCTAAATTCTTATGAGGTATACTCTAGTTTATTAATTTAAAACTATTCTGGACAAAAAACCTTCATTAGAATTTTTATTTAATAACGTTAGAACAGTTCCAGATACGCAGATGAGACGGCTCCATAACTACATCTCTAAAGCAGTTACTTTAACAGATTCCTGTCTCAAACAAGTACAATTAACGATGCTGCGATTAACGACAATTATGCGGACGAACTTTTTGATCAGGCGCGAAATGTGTTTTAAGACAAGATCAGTGACAACATTCACAACAGCGACTTCAATTTAGGTAATTTGTCCCTACTAGAATTAATTATCATGCAATTATAGCGGTTTCACTTTCTTTGGACACCCTAAAACTAAACATAATACCTCACATATTAGAATAATCTATGGTAGCTTTATATATAGGAATTAGTTACCTGGAAAAATTCGCATAAATTACAAATTTCATTTATGTTCTATCTAAATTTGACGTAAGCCGGATAATTGTCTTTACTCGACATCCAGGAACATTCTCCTATTTTTTAAAACAAAATTAGCGACTGAATTACAAAATAAGTTTCCGCTCAATTAGGATATATGTGTGAATTGTACACTTGCTGGCTCTAAGCATTTTATTGTACTTATAATCTCCACATTTTTCTGACGTATTGTTAAAACTATTTGCCGACTTCATCTTTCTGAATCTAAAAATAAAAGTAATTTTATCAAATAGTTGTTTGCGTGCTTCAGTTGGCCACTTTCGATGTGCCCTCACAAAATACTAAAATTCATACTAGCTATGTATTTTCCTACGTGTTTTATGTTAAGATGTGTTTCATAATTTTTTAAAAGCAAACAAAACTTAAACATTAAGCTTAGCATTCATCAAGTAGTGCGTTCTCAACTCATAATCTAAAACATAACAAGAATTATAAAGTGAGGCACTTATTCTTTGATTTTTTCACAAATAATAATACTGTGTAAAGTTAGCTTGTTCGTTTAGGCTATTTAAGTTTAATCCAATTAATTATACCTTTGATGGGAAAATACTAAATACCCTTAAACAAAAAAATGCTCTAGCTAACTTAAGTTTCTAGAAAGCAAAACTAAATTACGTTGTGCCATATCTTGTTTTCTGGATTGTATGCGTGTTGAATGTAGTCAACAGATTGACGTTATTTGGAAGACACGATAGAAAGTTTCAGTTTTAAGCACGACTATTAAACAGTATGCAATAAAAAGTATTAAAGTTAATAGTAACAAAATAATAGTAAATCTATCATTTGTACTTTTTAAACAACTTAGATGCAACCAAAAACCCAGATTACAAATGAATTAATCTACTTAATCTCGAAGCAAACTGTCTTTGCCAGATCTAAATTGTATTAAATACGCAACTTCTATGAAATATAACTCCTGTGTCTTCCACAGATAGGATCTATTCTTTTAAGATATTATTTAGTAAACATACCATGCGAAATCATTAACTATTTGCTCCATTACCTGCAATCCAGTCAAGGACATCACTGAAGTTTTCAGAAATCCAGAAATGACCTTGTTCACGCATGAATGCCAAACTAGAACCTGGGATGTCGCGTGCTAGGGCCAAAACACTGCCAATCGGTACATTCAAGTCATCTTCACCAATCCATAATTTCGTGTTGCTACAGATTTTATTTACATCAAAATCCCAATCTATAGCGAATACATTAAGATCAATAACTGGGCCCAAAACACCATATCTTAAGCCTGCAGCGAAAGTCTCCCCTAAAGAACGTCGACTTTCAGCCGAAGACATTGTGCGCTTATCTGAACTGCTAGAACCTACGATTGCAATTTTTACAGCATATGCAGGAGCAGCAATCATTGCAAGACGATATAACCAAAAGAACATACGTGTTACACCAGGAAGATAAGGTAAACATTGGAAACAAAAACGATGGAATTGTCTAAGTGGATATTCTGCATAAATATCTGCCTTAGAAAAATTCTTCTCTACAACGCGTCCGACCGGTGCAATTAACGCTAAGTTACGTACATAGCCTGGCATTTTTGCAGCCAGCACAGCTGCAAATGGTCCTCCACCAGATATACCCACAACAGAAAAAGAGTTTACTCCCAAAGCATGTGTAAATTCTTCAATATCATTACTATAATGACTTAGAGATCTTAGTCTTGGCGCTTGTGACAATCCATATCCCCAGCGATCCGGTGAGATAACTCGTAGGCCGCGTATACCTGCAGCCTCGTGAGCTGGTCTATATTTGAGGCGAGAGCCCGGTGTACCATGCAAAGCAATAACTACTTGGCCGTTTACTGCACCATATTCACGATACGATATCACACGCCCGTCTCTAAGACGGAATTCGCGTTCCAATTCTGGATCCAACAGAAGAGACCGTTGCTTCAATTTTTACGTCCGAACATCAGTTGATAATACCCGACGATTTGCTAACAAATTAGATCTACCTCAAATTAAAAAATGATTACAAATTAACGCTTGATAAAATGGGGTAGACCTTTAAGGTTACTTAGGTAATCATAAACGAATTAAAGGTGATCACTTCAAATTATTACAGAATCTTTGAATGCGCGAGCAGGCTTCACTAAGCAGGTCAGTTGAGGTTGCATATGATACTCTCATATTTGGCCCTAGACCAAATGCTGAACCGTGAACACATGCGACACCCTCTGTATTCAGAAGCTCCATAACAAAATCTTCATCAGTTTGTATTTTCTTGCCTGATGGAGCTGTTTTTCCAATCAAATCTCTAAAAGAGGGATAAGCGTAGAAAGCTCCTTCTGGAGTTGCACAATTCATTCCGGACGTTTGATTGAGCATAGAAACGACAAGATCACGGCGTTGTTTGAAAGTCGCACGAAATGCGTCGAGATGATTATGCGGACCATTTAAAGCCTCGACGGCTGCCCATTGGGCAATACTACAGCTTCCAGAAGTCTGTTGTCCTTGAAGTGTATCCATAGCTTTTATTAAATGTTTTGGTCCAGCACCAAAACCAAGTCGCCACCCAGTCATAGCGTAGGCCTTTGACAAACCATTTACGGTAAGCGTGCGTTCGTATAATTTGGGCTCAACTTGTGCCACAGTTGCAAACTTATGTTCACCGTAAATAAGGTGTTCATAAATGTCATCAGAAAGCACCCAAACTTGTTCATGTTCGAGTATGACATCGGTAATTGCTTTAAGTTCATCGAAGCTGTACGCGGCACCGGTAGGATTAGAAGGCGAATTAAGAATAATCCATTTCGTCTTTGGCGTAATTGCACACCTCAAACTTTCCGGCTTTAGCTTAAAGTTATCTTTCTCGTCCGCAGTTACAGTTACGCTTGTCCCACCACATAGAGCCACCATTTCTGGATAACTGACCCAGTATGGTGCCACACAAATAACTTCATCACCAGGATTTAGCGTAGCCATTAATGCGTTAAAAATAATTTGTTTGCCGCCATTCCCAACTATAACTTGGCTCGGACTATATTCTATACTGTTGTCACGTATGAACTTAGCGGCAATTGCCTCACGTAACTGGGTAATGCCTGAAACAGGTGTGTACTTAGTCTCTCCGCGTCGAATGGCCTTTATAGCTGCTTCTTTGATATGATCTGGTGTGTCAAAATCCGGCTCACCAACAGCAAGTGATATGACATCTATGCCTTGTCCTTTTAAATCGCGAGCCATTTGAGTAAGAGTGATCGTTGCTGATGGTTTAATTCGACCAAGTGCGTCTGATATGAAATTCATGCGAAAGTCTTATCCTTGAGGTAAGTGAAAATAACAAATTATCTCTATTATACGAAAACATTGTTAATGTTATAATTTAACGAATTAAAGCTCATTAACCAAATGCATAATTGCACACTTAGCGTAAAATGGTATCAGGTGCAGCGGTGAATAATTTGATAATGGAAACGAAAAAGAGATAAGCTTCAATTTATAGTTGTCGAATACTCAGGAGAATTTGATTAGCAGCATCAATACCACTATCGAATGCATTTTCAACTGTTGGGCCAAGACACCAATCGCCAGCTAATCCAAGTCCTAGTTTATCATCGAAAAGAGATGGTCGCCCAAGAGGATTACTTACGCGTGCATAACGCCATCTATGGGACTGAAGAAATAAAGGATTTTTGTATTCAATATTGTGCAAATGCAGAAACTCGCGGGCGAAATCATTGGAAATTTTTGTAACATCACATTCCAAGTAACGACTACTCCAATCTAAAGACGCATGCACAACCCAACGTGATGGAATATCATTGTCTTCTCCATTATTTGATTGCCGTATTTGCCTCCATATGAGCGGATGATTTTCATGACTAGCATATTTAGAATTGGGCTGTTTTCCCTCAAAAGCAATCATCATTGTAAGACATGGATCGTATGCAACACTTTTAAGCCTCGGAATCCAATCTGATTTGAATGATGTAATGAGTTTTTGTGCTTGTGCTGCGGGAATACAAATCATAACAGCATTGAACGTACCATATACTTGCCCTTTAGTTGACTTAAGTCCCCAACCCTCATAATTTTTATTTATGCAACCAATCTCAACTGATCTGTGAACATCTATATTACAAGTCAAAGGCTTGAGAAGACAATTCATGTAGGGCAAACCAACTAGTGGGGCGTCAGGAGGACCGATGTTATCTAGTGCCCCTAATAACTTAAGTTTATCTGTAAAGCTTTTAAATGCACTGCCTTCAGCTGCAAAACCGGGAGCACCGTGATTGAATGTAAAGCCATCTTGTATTCGTGTCGCCAAACGTCCACCTAAATTATAACCCTTATCAAAAACACTAACATTAACGCCCGCTTCTGCAAGATGGGAGGCGCACGCCATTCCGCTCATGCCAGCGCCAATGATCGCAATTTTCTGAGGCAAAACGGACTCCTGTTGTATGAGCAATTGGTTGAAGTGTAGTTTTAAAATATAAAACGTAATCAGTCAGACAAGTTATTTGCTTTCATTAAAATGTTTAAGGAACTTTCTGAACAAGTGAAGTAAACTACTTATATCAAATACAATACATGATGTTAATCATAATAGGGTAAAATTTGCATTTATATAAGGTATTTAATAAACTTTAATACCTTGAATTATATAAAATAATTACTGTATTCTGCAAGAGCTTTTATGAAATTTCACAAAATTATGCATACTACAAATTTGCTATAAAAGTCGACCCATACGCTTCTACAGCCACCTTAAATTCATCAACATATGTAGGGTGTTAACTTAATTTTTAAGGAATCACAAACTCTTTTAAAGATTTTGCTAAATACATAAAACTGCTGATCCAGGTATAATTTTAAAAAGGCAATACACAGAGATTAACACACTGTTTGAAATAGACTAAGAAAAGCATTTTGTTCAACAATAACTCCTTACTCACCTAATCGTATAGTAAGCGCTTTGAAAAATTACAAAAACGTTCTTTTTACACTTAAGTTACATTTAAAAAAGCTTACTAGTAAGTTTTGTTAAGCTTGATAAGAACAAATTATTATGTTTGCTGTGTTTAGAACACATTTTCTCTTGCAATTATAAGCAATTGCCTTCATATGCGGAGATCTCCGTTCGACCCCCTGCCCTAAAGGTGAGCTAGATGACCTAGACCCCAAAGGTAAGAGCGGACGGGTCACATCTATCTACTGGTTGGGGAGGGTCACATGGCCTACGATGACACCCTCTTCCAATTGGGGATGGACTTGACTCGTTCAAGCACCGCCCAAAAGGAAGATCATGGTGAAACTACGTCTGGTTCGCAGAAAACTTACAAAAGAAGTAAGACATTAGAATCTCAACTCTTTGACGACTTGCCGGACGAACGACTAGACTACTTCATAGAACGTAACGGTGTTCGTTATGCTGGAAATCATTTGATTATAGATTTATTTGGTGCAAGACGCATAGATGACATCAAACATATGGAGCAAACGTTAAAGCAATGCGTCAAGGTTGCAGGCGCAACGGAGCTGCATTTTTATTTGCATCATTTTACCCCTAATGGCGGAATATCAGGAGTTGCAGTTCTGTCGGAAAGTCATATCTCTGTACACAGCTGGCCTGAAGCATATTATGCAGCCTTTGACATATTCATGTGCGGTAAAGCAAAACCAGAATTGTGCATTAAAATTTTGAAAGATGCGTTTGAAGCTCGCGAAGTAATAGTAAAAACTCACAGGCGTGGCGAAGATCTTGATCTCATGGATTGGAGACAAGCGACGCAACGAGTTTCAGAGGAACAAGCAAATAAGGCCGCATAATGTGTCTTTAAAAAATTAATAAGACTATTTGGCAAGTGTCCGGCGTAGTTCGCTGGACACTATTTTTTGATTAGAATTCTGACTTTATGCGTATCGTTTGTATTTCAGTCAGAAGCTATCATGAACACAATATTTAACATGTGATATTTAGAAAAGCACAAATCTAGCATAACCTGACCACAGGCTGATTTGAGAAACACTAGCTAAAGCTAGTCATTTAGTAATAAGGAATATAACTATGACGCGCTGGATCGAAGAAACCTTTAACTCGGATTGGAGGCCTGCCATTCGCGCTGATAATATCATGTATGAGACAAATACCGATCATCAAAATATGGTTATTTTCGAAAATAAATTCTGGGGAAAGGTTTTAATACTTGATGGTGTTTTCCAATTAACTACCCGCGATGAATTTATATATCATGAAATGATGGCTCATGTGCCTTTAATTACACTTGAACAACCACAGAAAATTCTGATTATTGGAGGTGGTGATGGGGGAGTTCTGCGAGAGGTCTTAAAGCATACTAGTGTTGAAATAGTTACATTGGTTGAAATCGATCAGGACGTTATTGACATGTCAATCAAATACTATCCTGAAGTCGGAGAAAAAGCTCTTAACGACAAACGAACAGATGTAATTATAAGTGATGGTTTAAAGTTTGTCACAAAAACTACCACCAAATACGATGCAATAATTGTGGACTCATCTGAGCCTATTGGTCCAAGTTCTGTATTACACAGCAAAGAGTTTTTCTCCATTTGTAAAGGGGCCCTTAAACCAGACGGGATTTTTGTAACTCAATCTGGGGTGCCTTTCCAAGTTCCTTCACAACTATATGAAACCACTAAATCACTCTCGCCATTATATAAATACGTTTATGCTTATACCTGTACTCAACCGTGTTATTTTGGCGGGGAGTTCGGCATTAGCTTTGCCTCAGACAACCCTGCTTATGCTAATGTTACTTCAGATCTGATTCAAGAACGCGCTAAACAACGCAATTTAAAAACAAATTACTGGAATCCATTATTACAAGCAAAAACATTCTTGCTTCCAGAATATATAAAGGACATAGTTCTAAGGGCAAAACGCAATTATCGATTGCGATAATATTAACGTTAATACTTTTATACTATAGAACTCTGATCTAAGAAGATCCTATATGAGTTCAAGTTTTAAATTTTAATAACGACAAGCTCGGAAGCTCGACTAAATTAACTATTCGAGCAAGTTAGCTGCATAAATTAGACAAATTTAAAGCTGCTTTATAATATGTAACGGAGCTTATTTCAAAAGTACGTTGCTTTGATAATTTCGACTTGCTGATTAAGATTATGTTTATAGCTGTTAATGATCATACCACGAAAAAAGTAGTTGCTTTGCACCAATTCAAATTTAGTGAACGAATTAGCTGATTAGATTTGAAATTAACGACAACAAACTTAACATGACTGCTAAGCAGTTGCGCTTAAAACAAAGAGGTTTTCCCAATTATGAGCACGCTAGATTACGTGGTCGCAGATATTAAATTAGCTGACTTTGGCCGTAAAGAAATCACAATTGCCGAAACTGAAATGCCAGGCCTAATGGCGTGCAGAGAGGAATTTAGTGCCGCTCAACCTCTAAAGGGCGCACGAATATCAGGCTCGTTGCATATGACAATACAAACAGCTGTCTTAATTGAAACACTTATAGCTCTTGGGGCAGAAGTGCGATGGGCATCTTGTAATATTTTCTCAACCCAAGATCATGCAGCTGCAGCCATCGCAGCTTGCGGAGTTCCTGTTTTCGCAGTAAAAGGCGAAACACTCGAAGAATACTGGGACTATTCAGACAAGATCTTTCAGTGGGCCGATTCTGGACTTAGTAATATGATATTAGACGATGGTGGGGATGCCACTATGTACATCTTGCTAGGTGCGCAGGCCGAAAATGGCGAAAAGCAATTAGCTAATCCTAAATCCGATGAAGAAGAGTGTTTATTCGCGCAGATCAAAAAACGTATGACGGCTAGTCCAGGATGGTTTACTAGACAACGCGAGGCAATTATAGGAGTTTCTGAAGAAACAACAACGGGTGTAAATCGCTTGTATCAGTTGATGAAACGGGGGGAACTGCCATTCCCAGCTATTAACGTCAATGACTCAGTTACTAAATCTAAGTTTGATAATAAATACGGTTGTAAAGAGAGTTTGGTGGACGGAATACGCCGTGGTACAGATGTTATGCTTGCAGGAAAAGTTGCTATTGTCTGTGGTTATGGCGATGTTGGAAAAGGATCTGCGGCAAGCCTTCAGGGTGCTGGTGCTCGAGTTAAAGTTACTGAGATTGACCCAATTTGTGCACTGCAGGCCTGCATGGATGGTTTTGAGGTTGTGACATTAGAGAAAGCTGCATCCGAGGCTGATATTGTTATTACTACAACCGGAAACAAAGATGTAGTAACTATTGATCATATGCGTAGCTTAAAAGACATGTGTATTGTTGGTAACATAGGTCATTTCGATAATGAAATTCAGGTTGCATCATTAAAGAATTTTAAATGGACTAACATCAAACCTCAGGTTGATTTAATCGAGTTTCCTGATGGGAAAAGGATAGTTTTACTTTCTGAGGGACGATTATTAAATCTTGGCAACGCTACTGGACACCCAAGCTTTGTTATGTCCGCTAGCTTTGCTAATCAGGTGTTGGCACAAATTGAGCTTTTTACCCAAAATTCTAAGTATAGAAATGAAGTATATGTATTGCCGAAGTATCTTGATGAAAAAGTCGCGCGCTTACACCTAGCTAAGCTTGGAGTAACTTTAACTAAGATGAGTGACGAGCAGGCAGCCTATATCGGTATAGATACCGATGGTCCTTATAAACCAGACCATTATCGTTACTAAGCCCAAGATTTGGATTTCATTCTGCAACTAGGCTCGGTAAAGGGTCGGGCCTAAAGATTATAAAGTATTAAACTTTTTAGGATTTTTGCAATTGTGCCGCTAAAACTGCATAATCATCGTGATTCGCTTTTTAGTAGCGGTATATTACAGCACCTTTGTATTGCGTTACCGGTTTTGCCGGGTTTAGTGCTCAGCAGAGGAATGTTATGCAAACGGTTGATCTAAATTCGACTGCACACTTTGCGCGATGGAAGCTACTCGCGATTCTTGTGAGTAGTGCAGTGTGCGTTATAGCTTTAACCGTACCAATTGTATACGATAAGGCATCGCCTTTTAAAGGCTATTATATTTCAAATTTATTTTGGCTGCCATTACTATCAGCACTGGCAATTACTTCAGTAGCTGTTATTTTGTTTTTAAATATCAAAGCACGTGAAGCTATTAGAAATCTTAAACTTGAGGCTACCGAGCTTAGGCGAAATGTACTAACAGCAGAGGCAATTTATCGTGCTGAACCACAGGTTCTAATTTTTTGGGACCACGAAAGTGGTATGCGACTCGTGACACATACACTAGACGATATGGCAGGTCTACCTAAGGATTTAAAGACCTTAACAAAATTTGGGGCCTGGCTTGATCACACTTCAGCAGAGGATTTAAAAGAGGCTCTAGATTGTCTTTTCACCGAAGGTCGTTCTTTTTCAGTTTATCTGAAACTTACTAGTGGCATCAGTATAGAGGCTGATGGACGGGCAACAGGAACACGCGTAGTGCTTCGTTTGCGAGATGTAGCTGGCACTAAACGAGATCTCGCAAGTATTCTAGAACAGCATCGTCGCCTCTCTAGTGAGCTTCGCGCTATTCGAGCTCTTCTTAACGTACTTCCAATTCCAATGTGGTGGAAGGATGAAGATGGACGTATAAAATGGGTTAATGAAGCCTATGTGCAAGCTGTTGAAGCTTCAGACTGTACTGAAATATTCGACAGACAAATTGAACTCTTAGAATCTCGCCAAAGGGCGAAATTGGAACGTGTTGTCGATGATGGTGATATCTTTTCAGAACGCACTCCTATCGTCTCTAGAGGTGATCGTAAAGCGCATGATGTATATGCAGTAAGTACAGAGCGTCTACTGGCTGCTGCAGCCGTTGATGTTGCTGACCTGGAAATAGCTCAAGGCGAATTAGATCGTCAACTCGAAGCATTCGATCGAACTCTAGACCGTGTTACAACGCCAGTAGCTATTTTTGGTCACAATCAAAAATTAACATTCTATAACAGAGCTTATCAAGAACTCTGGACTCTTGATCCTAATTGGCTTGATAAAGCACCAAGTGATGCAGAAATTCTTGATCGTTTAAAAGAATTATCTTTACTACCTGCTATTGCAGATTACCGTTTGTGGAAAGACAAACAATTAGCTGTCTACCACTCGGAGAACGCGTTCGAGGATAGCTGGCAACTACCTGACGGTCGCATACTGCACGTTGTTGCCAACCAACGGCCCGATGGTGGTGTTACTTATGTCTATGAGGATATATCAGAAAAGTTAGCACTTGAAAGTCGATATAATGAATTGATACAAGTTCAGAGCGAGACCCTAAATAGTTTAAAAGAGGGCGTGGCAGTCTTTGCAACTGATGGACGGCTAAAACTATTTAACAACGCCTTCTTGGACATTTGGCAAATGCCTCGTCGTAGGATGCAGCAAGGTCCACACGCAGGTGAAGTTATAGGCTTGATGCGAGCTTTATTTGATGACACAGAATTATGGCTCCGTATTCAAGAGTGTATTACCTCAATTACATATGAGCGAGCACCGCTTAACGGCCAAATGTTGAGAAAGGACGACAGTGTTACAGATTATGCGATGACACCTCTGCCAGATGGTGGTACCCTAATAACCTTTTCTGATGTCACAAAATCACGAGCCTATGAGCGCGCGCTCGTGGAACGTAATGAGGCTCTCATCGCTGCGGACCAACTGAAAAGTCAATTTATTAGTCACGTATCCTATGAACTACGCACGCCATTGACCAACATTATCGGCTTTAGCGAACTTCTTGGCAATTCTACATTTGGCGCCCTTAGTGCCAAGCAGCAGGAATATCTGGTCGATATTAGAGCCTCATCACAAACTTTACTATCTATTATTGATGATATTCTTGATCTAGCAACTATAAATGCCGGCGATCTTTATCTTAATCTCGCTCCCGTTGAAATTCAGAATATTATCGACGATGCAGTGCTTGGAGTTAAAGAGCGAGCAAGACGCCAGCGGTTAACTATGGAAATTTCGCTTGCAGACGAGGTTCATGAATTCATTGCTGATGAATCGCGAATTAGGCAATTGTTATTTAATTTGCTTTCAAATGCTGTTGGATTCTCAGACGTTGACGGTACTATACGTCTTAACTGTTGGTATGAAAATGATGATGTTATCTTTTCAATAGAGGATGATGGTGTTGGTATTCCTTATGAAAAGCAAGAGCAAGTTTTTGAGCGATTTGAAGCTGATAGCCGTGGTTCTCACCATCGTGGTGCTGGACTTGGGTTATCTATTGCTAAAAGCCTAGTAGATTTGCATGGTGGTCAAATTATGCTGAAGTCTGTACCTAATGTTGGAACGAAAGTTACCGTACGCCTTCCACGCCGCAGCCAAGCAGAGTCTACATTTAGTACAGTTTCTTTAAGTGACAGCTCTACTGCATAGGAAGGTGATTTTGATTGATTACAGCTGCAACATTGAACTTTCTGACTTGTTTGAGACACGTCTTTTGGCACAGATTGTTAGTCTACTCGTCCTTGAGGGCGACATTATAACGCTTCGAGGAAGTATTGGCACTGGTAAAACAACACTTGCTAGACATTTGATAAGGGCTATTGCCGAAGATAACGAACTGAACGTTCCTAGTCCATCATATCCACTCATGATCAATTACAATACACCTCATTTTGAAATTTATCATTGTGATTTTTATCGATTGACTGATCCAAATGAAATCTATGATCTAGGTTTTCCGGAAAATCTAGAAAATTTTGTTTTTATAATTGAGTGGCCTGAAATAGCAGAAGGGATCTTTCCTAACAGTAATATACAAATTAATATCAATGATATTTGGAGTGATCAGCCTGATTGTCGCATCGTGAATATTTCTGGTATCGAAAGCTCTGCTCAATGCATCGAAAAAATTTTTCAGATTTGGTATTTTCTACAATCCTGGCTTAGTCATGTACAATTAACAATCAACGATGTGTCCTTAGGTTATGTTCGTAGAGATATCTTTATGCGTCGTTATGCTCGACTTGATACACCTCATCGCTCGTTCATACTCATGATTTCTCCAAACCAACTCGACAATCCTCCAACCCGATATAGTTTAACCGACAGCCCTAAGGCTTATCTAGCTGAGGATACTGATTATGTTACGTCAATCCAAACCGAACTAAGCCAGCTTGGCTTTAGTGTAGCTTACATGCACTATATAAATCGCCGGCAGGGACTTGCCATTATCGAAGACCTTGGCCATACTATGCTAAGTGATCTGATTACTCAGGGGAATGATCAGGAACATCTTTTTCGGTGTGCGTGTGACGTTTTAGTCCAGCTAAGTGCATACTCACCACCAAAAAAAATTATTAAAAATGGATACTCTCATGCCATGCCTGAGTTGAATTCGGTCTCAATGGAGATCGAAATTGAACTACTTTTAGATTGGTATTTACCCCTAACAAATGAACAGCCGATAACATGTAATGAAAGGCGATCCTTTTTAGATATCTGGCGCCAACAGCTAGTGAGATTAGAGGACCAAAGAGCCTTGGTATTACATGAATTTCATTCGACAAATCTTTTATGGCTTCCGGATCGAGAGTGTGTTGCTCGCATTGGAATCATTAATTATCAAGATGTCGCTATAGGTCATAGAGCATATGATGTTGTATCTTTATTACAAGATACCTGCTCGTACGTTTCACAAGATGTGGAATTTAGGCTTCTCAGATACTATTTCGATAAGATGCATGCCAATGGGCGTAGCTGCAATGAAGCTTCCTTTCTCTATGCTTATGCACTACTAGGTGCACAGCGCAATATTAGAAAGATAGGTGTTGTTGCCCGTTTAGCTAAGATGAGTGGTAAATCTCTATACCTACACGATATCCCACTACTACTAAAGTACTTGAAAAGATGCCTCGAACATCCGGCATTACATGACATCCGCGCGTGGCTGGCCACATACATTCCACATATACTGAATGAAACTTCGTCAGTGGGAAAGCTGATTAAATAACTGAGTCTTCAACTACGAATACGATTCGTGAAGAATAAATTCTAGCTACCGGATTCAACCCTTATGTGTGATTTTAAAAATTAACTGTAAAAAGACTCGGTGGTATTTTTAAATACTGGCAAATCTATCTTTTTTTATGAAATCTAACTTGCTGTTATGTAGATACACAAGATGCGATTAAATAGCATTTAGGAATACTCTTAGAGTTGGCTGGATACTTTTGCTCGACTTCATTATCTATAATTATTAGAATTAGGTGTAATGTTGCTCTGACTAAAACATTTTGTGGATTTCTAGATATAAAAGTTAACTTTCATTATCTGGGTTCCTTATTGTTTACTAGTACAAGGTCTAATATCAGATAGCATAAGGATTGCGTTTAAATCAAATGATCGATCCCAAATCTTGCGCCAATCTCTTTACAGTTACTCCTGATGTAAGTTTTCTGGATGTTGTTGCTGAGGCAGTATTAGACGGGCGCTTACCTAACAATATTAGATGCGTACCAGATACATTACAATTGTCAGATTGGACGATTTTACTTCCAACAAGACGCGCTGTACGGGCTATGCAACATGCCTTCTTAAAAGCAATTGGTACAAATAAGGCTATATTGCTACCAAAATTGCGTCCAATTTCTCAAAGTGAAGACGAAACAACAATTATTTCTCTAATTGAAAGTCATAAATTTGGCCTTAGCGAGTTGCAAATTCCTCCGGCAATTGACGAGTTCGAACGTTACCTTGTTTTGATGCAGATGGTGCAACGCTGGGCTAAGACGTTTTCCAGCACTGACTTAACAGTAACGGGTATGTCAGATATGACGGCGTTCCAGGTTGCCCATCTTGCGCTTGAACTAGCGGACATGATGGATGTTATTGAAATAGAGAATGTCAGCCTAGATCGGCTGTCTGACTTAGTCCCAGAGAGCTATTCTGAACATTGGCAGAAAACAATAGAATTTCTAAAAATTATTGCGGATTGGTGGCCCAAATATCTTAGTGCAAGTGGTTGCATTTCACCAGCCGATCGGCGTAATCGCATTATTTTGGAAGAAGCAAATCTCCTCACGATGAGGCCACCGAAGAGTCCTATCATTGTAGCGGGAGTTACTGGATCAATCCCAGCAACTGTGAGCTTAATCAAGGCGGTATATGGATTACCTAATGGTGCTGTGATATTTCCTGGCCTAGATAGAGGTCTTATGGATAATGATATTCAAAATATTTTACTGTATCACCCTGAACATCCTCAACGTGGAATGCTACATGTTCTTAAACAAATAGGCGCAAACATAAATGATGTGCAAAACCTTAATTACAACCGTGGTGTTCATTCAGATGCAAAGATAAAACTAATCAATGAAATTTTCCGACCAGCTTCTACAACTAGTGAGTGGTATTCATTGCCTAACCGTATAGCACTAGAGAAGGCTGAATCAATACTCGACAATATAACATATCTATCGGCACCTAACGCGCAGGACGAAGCGGAGGCAATTGCGCTAATTTTAAGACATACAGCTGAGCAGCCAGGCAAGACGGCAGCTCTGGTTACACCAAATCGCATTCTTGGGAGGCGCGTCAGTACACGGCTTGAAGCCTGGGGAATTAAAGTCGATGATTCTGCTGGGCGTCCATTTTCCCAAACCGTACCTGGTACTTTTCTAGAACTGGTAATTAATGCAATTGCAGTCGACTTCAAGCCTTGTGCAACAATGGCATTGCTTAAACACCCTCTATTTCGCCTAGGACGAAC
This sequence comes from Candidatus Tectiglobus diatomicola, assembly GCA_039583345.1. Lineage (GTDB taxonomy): Bacteria > Pseudomonadota > Alphaproteobacteria > Rhizobiales > Hyphomicrobiaceae > Tectiglobus > Tectiglobus diatomicola. The sequence continues at coordinate 98,681 of JAZDSJ010000009.1, forward strand.
TACACCTAATGTACGTAGATACACACATATCTTTGAGCTCGTAGCTCTACGTACATCTTATTTTGGACATGGTCTGGATGGTCTTGAGAAATCTTTAGAAAAAGCTTCACAGGATGTACTAAACGGATGTAGCCGTAAACGCATAGCGGCAAAATTTAGTCATAAAGACTGGACCGAAACCTTTAAGCTCATTAAAGATCTCAAACAGGCTTACACTCCGCTAACAAGATTGTTTACTAGCTCCGAATCATACTCACTTCGAGAGTTTTCCACGGCTCACCTACAGACTACTGAAAATTTAGTAGAAATTCCACGAAAGGTGGAAGCCAACTCAGAAGAAAGTATAAGTGAGCTTTGGCGTTGTGAGGCAGGCGAAGCTTGTGCGCTCATATTCGCTGGCCTTACTAATTCTGAACTACCAGAATGTAAAATAAATTCTGAGGACTATCCTGACTTCTATCGCGCGCTCGTTGCAAGGGAAACTGTTCGCCCACATGCACCATGCCATCCACGCATTTTCATCTGGGGACCTTATGAAGCCCGTCTTCAACAGCCTGATGTGATAATACTTGGATCCTTAAATGAAGGAATATGGCCAAAGACATTTGATACCGGCCCTTGGCTGAACCGTTCTATGCTGTCCGATATGGGCCTGCCTGCACCTGAAGAAAAAATAGGCTATGCTTCTCATGATTTTGCACAATTACTAACTATCGAAAAGGTTTACCTTACACGCTCAAAAATAAACGATGGCGTGCCTACAGTACCATCTCGATGGCTAATGCGTATACAGGCTGTGATATCAAGTTTAGGGCTTGAGAGAGCACTCGAAGCACATCAACCCTGGCTTGCCTGGGCACGTATGAGAGATGCTGGCAGGTCACATCCTAGAGCTCAACGTCCTGCACCCAAACCACCATTGTCACTAAGGCCGCGTACGCTTAGTGTAAGTGACGTTGAGAAATGGATTGCTAATCCTTATGCTATTTTCGCAAGTCATGTTCTGAAGCTTGAAGTACTACCTCGACTTGGTTGTAATCCTGATGCAAGTCTTAGAGGAACAATTATACATAGAATTTTAGGGATCTATTTAAAAAAATTTCCTTTAAAGCCACCTGCAAACGTAGCTTTAGAGCTAATTGAAATTGCAAGGCTTTTGTTTGATGAATTTCGCAGCGATCCTCGTATTGCAGTGTTTTGGATTGAAAGGTTTCGCCGCTTTACTATATGGTTTGCGGGTGAAGATCTAGGTTTACGTGGTGACTGTAATGAGAGTATCGGAGAGATTAGTGGAGCTATAGTTATCAACACACTTGGTGGTCCTTTTACTTTAAAAGCACGTGCGGATCGAATTGATTCAGGTCCTGATCATGTTGTGATCTCTGATTACAAAACTGCTACAAATTTAGCTAACTTAGTTGTTAGGGCAAATAATGGTTATTCACCACAGTTGCTATTAGAGGCTCTTATTGCAGAACGTGGGGGCTTTGCTGGTCTCTGCTCAACTCATGTTTCCAAACTAAGATATATTTCTGCCGCAGGAGGCAATCCACCTGGTTCTATTAACGTTCTAAAGCTTTCTGATGTGCATACTGCAATACAAAAAATGGAACATGAATTAATTTCTCTAATTAATCGCTTTAATGATGCCGAAACCCCTTATCTTGCGACACGGCGATCGCAATTTAGTTACGACTTTGATGATTATTCACATCTGGCCCGTATTACTGAATGGATTGGAGAAAGTTTTGAAGCAGGTTCAGATTGAAGACTATGACAAGGCTAAAATTCACACTGAGCGGCTTATAAGACAAACGGAAACTTTACAAGCGCAGGCATCTTCACCGGAGATATCGGCGTGGGTAAGTGCCAATGCTGGAGCTGGTAAAACGCATGTTTTGAAGCTGCGTGTGTTGAGGCTACTACTGGCAGGAACACCACCAGAACGTATTCTTTGCTTGACTTATACCAAAGCAGCCTCAGCAGAAATGTCGCAGCGTATTTTTTGTGATCTTTCTGAATGGACAATCTCAAGTAACGATACTCTAATAGAGAAACTAGCAAAACTTCTGGGTAGGTATCCAACTGACGAAGAGCTAACACTTAGTAGGCAACTCTTCGCACGAGCAATTGAGACACCTGGTGGGCTCAAAATACAGACAATTCATGCTTTTTGTGAGCGTCTTCTACAGCGCTTCCCATTAGAGGCAAATGTGACACCAGGTTTCACTATTCTTGATAGTGATTTAGCTACGGTGTTTAAGCATGAAGCTATTACTGCTACGTTGCGTGAGGCAAGTGCGGCGCCAAATTCTAAACTCAACCTTGCCTTGCAGGTTATTGTAGCCCACGCTTCAGATGAAAGTTTTGACCAGATACTCACAACAGTACTCCAACGCCGTCAATGGCTCGAGGACATGGGAGGATGTGGATATGATAAAGGGAATGACCAAAACTTTGAACGTGTTGATCAGTTTTACCGCCGTATCTTTAATGTAAGTGATTCGATAACACTTTCGGATCTGATCCAACAACAAGCCGATGTTTTGAGCTCATCTGATCTACATAACATAGCCGGCACCATGCACGGTGGAAGTAAACAGGATTGTGAATTAGGTGATTTACTATTACTAGCAGCTGAAACACATGGTGAACGTAGAATAGATTATCTTAGAAAAGTATTTTTAACCAAAGATGGGAAACCGAGGTCAGATAAGAAGTTTATTTCCAAAAAATTACGAAACACAAAAATTTATATAACCTCTCAATTAAGGCAGGCACGTGATACTTTCTATACTCTAACTCAGGAGGGTCTAGGACTAGAAACTATTAATGCAACATTGGCTTTGTTACGTGTAGGTAGCCATATACTTCGCTACTATGAAAACGCTAAATTCAGGCGTGCAGTGTTGGATTTTGAAGACCTAATTACCAAAAGCGCATCATTGCTGGCAGCAAATGATGCAGCAGATTGGGTTCTTTACAAACTTGACGGTGGGATTGACCATATTCTTGTTGATGAAGCGCAGGACACAAGTCCTATGCAGTGGAATATTATTGAGGCGCTCACGGCAGAATTTTTTTCTGGAAAAGGAACGAACGATACAACTCGTTCTATATTTGCGGTTGGAGATGAGAAGCAGTCAATCTACAGCTTTCAGGGAGCGGCACCGGAACAGTTTGCCCTTGTAGGCAAACGATTCGAAAAAAAAGTTAAAGGTATAGAGCAGGATTGGGCTAACGTCCCGTTGACTTTGTCATTTCGTACAGTCAAGCCGATATTGGATGCAGTGGATGTAATTTTTTCTGATATGGTACATACACCAGGCATAAATATTTCTGGTGGAGTTGTTAGCCACCAAGCCCTTAGAATTCTAGATTCTGGCTCCTTTGAAATTTGGCCAATTATCAAATTAGAATCTCAAAATATAGCCCCCCCTTTTTCTCCAATGGAAGACATAACACCCGATGCACCTGCTGATATTTTGGCCAGGAAAATTGCTAAGCGCATTAAAAGTTGGCTTGAGAGTAGCGAAATGCTTCAATCTCAAGGGCGGCCCATCCGCGCTGGGGACATAATAATTCTACTTCGACGACGCAAACCATTTGGCCCAAAAATCGTACGAGCTCTCAAGAACTTGGGCATTCCTGTAGCAGGTTCTGACCGCATTGTCTTATCTGAACAAATTGTGATTCAAGATTTACTAGCTTTAGCTGATTTTCTTCTTTTACCCGAAGATGATTTAGCTCTAGCGTGTGCACTCAAATCACCCTTATTCAACTTTGATGATGATGATCTCTTGTTATTCGCCGCGAATCGTAGAAGCTCGCTGTGGTCTGCACTTTTAACTTATGTTAATAATCTCGAAACTCATCACGAACGATTTAGTTACGCTACTGAGAGGCTAAAACGCTGGCAGTATTACGTAAATTCCATACCGCCATACGAGTTTTTTTCAATGATTTTAGATCATGATGGCGGCCGAGCGCAGTTAATTGGTAGACTGGGTCCTGATGCGGCGGACCCACTTGATGAATTTATGAATTTAGCATTGACTTATGATCAGCGCGCACCGGCATCATTGCAAGGTTTTATTTATTGGGTACGTGATGGGGTGCGCGAGATTAAACGTGACATGGAACAAGCACGAAATGAGGTTCGTGTTATGACCGTACATAGTGCAAAAGGCCTCGAAGCCCCTATTGTTTTTTTACCCGATACTTGCACTGCTCCAGGTGGTGGACTACAGAAGCCTTTGGTTGACCTATTAAACATCGAAATTCCAGAAAAGAAATCAGTCCCACAGGCCTGGGCGATTAAAGGTGTACGTGCGCTGAAGCCCATAGCAAATGAACTTGAAAAGGTTACACGTCGTGAGATAGAAGAACATACCCGTCTACTTTATGTAGCACTTACTCGAGCACGTGATCGCGTATATGTAGCAGGCTACGAGAATAAAGCTCGTCGTCCAAAGACTTGCTGGTATGACACAATCTGGAATCGCCTTGAAGGTAAGTTATGTATGAAAGACAGCACAGATGGCGAAAAAATCTGGGTGATTGAAAGCACGCAAAAGCAAAAAGCTTCGTTTGTCTCTCCTTCTTTGACTTTAGAAACTAATACCTCACCATTACCATCTTGGGCCTTGCGCAAGGTACCATATGAATCTCAGTCAACTATCTCATTCGCGCCATCACGCCTTGTGCATGATGAAGTCGACGAAGATAAGGGATTGTCAAAAATTACAACAAATAAATTCTATGATGTTCAGCTAGTTAAACCACCTCTCATTCCTGAACTTCTTAACAAAAGTGAAAAAAAATTCCTAAAAGGAAATTTGATACATGCTCTTCTTGAAAGTTTGCCTGTATATGAAAAGGCAAATCACCGTGCTTTAGCCGAAGAGTATTTGCGAGTTCGAGGTGAAAGTCTTGGAAAGCAAACATGTGCTTTAATTATTGAAGAAGTGCTTCGTGTCATATCAGATCCGCTATGCTCAGCAGCATTTCAACCGGAGGCAAAGGCTGAGGTTCCAATTGTTGCTGAGCTTATTTCATCATATCCTAACGTTCCTCCGCTTCGGGTTTCGGGAAAGATAGATAGGCTTGTTCAAACATCAGATGGAATTTTAATTGTAGATTTTAAATCAAATCGTAATCCTCCTCAAATGATAGACGATGTACCCACCAGCTACCTCATGCAGGTTGCAGCTTATCGTTTAGCTTTACGAAATATTTTCCCATCTGTTTCAGTTCACGCTGCTTTTATTTGGACGTTTGGGCCATCTGTCATGAGAATGCCGTGTAGTATTTTAGATGATAAAGAGCGCTGCCTTTGGTCTCTGCATAATCAAAGCCTTGACGCCTGTTAAGCTGTTGCTAAACTACTATATCATACAAGTAATTATTTTATGTTTATCCAGGAGAATAACGAAATGGCTGAAAGAAAAGTGGTTGATGTTTTTGACGCCAATTTTGAGGTTGAAGTACTCGAAGTATCTGAACCAGTGGTTGTAGATTTCTTTGCAGACTGGTGTGGTCCGTGCAAGGCCATGGCTCCAGCACTAGAGGAAGTCGCTGAAAAATTAGTGGGTAAAGTAAAAATAGTAAAACTTAATGTAGATCAAAATCCTAAGACCACTGGTAAATATAATATACAAGCTATGCCTACATTACTTTTGTTCAAAAACGGTGAGATCGTTTCTCGCCACACTGGTGCGATAGCGCAAAAAATAAAATTGGAAGCATGGATTAACGAAATGCTGTAATCCTTTTCCGCAGTTTAGATTTCACTCTGGCCTGCGGACAATAGCTTATGAACTTTTTTTGGTGTAATATGGGCCTAATTCATTCGGTTCATTCAATGGAATTACTTTTTAAAGGTACCTGATATTAAGCATTATCTTAAACGAACTAACCTTCGAAACAAGTTTTCAGCTTAACAGCTTTTAACGATTTATGCTCTGAAGTTTTCATGTAAAATTATTTATCTTACTAGTAATTTATTATTATAAAGCAAAAAGCCCTCATCATGATATTTTCTCTATTTCAAACAGGCATTTTAAGCTTAATTCTAACTATAAATTTGTAACTTGAGTACAAAGGCCGCTTACTCCATACTTCTTCAAATGTAATTAGTGGTGCTTGTCTGTCCTAAAACAAACAGATCTCTTAAAATTTAAAATCAAAAGTTGCAGTAATACTAAGGCTTGATGTATTATAACGATGTTATGATTATATATTGAGAATCGGCTTTAGGGTAACCAGTAAGCTTATTTATATTGAATTGACATAGACTGCAGCCATTACCACAGTGCCATTATGGTAACTCCTACAGTGTAGTCTAATAAATATTTGATTATTAACTAAATTTCAGCCAGTCCAAAAACTCGACTTAATTTCTTCTTTTTTTATTCGAAATAAGTAGATCGATCTGCAAACATCAATATTTTATAAGCTGATTTGATAACTAGAAAGCTTTATTATAGAGTGACATTGATTTAGTATCTCAAAATATGAAATTATTTATCTTTCTAATCTTTTGCAATCTTGCATTCTTAAGAGAATATTTCTTTAGATTAGAAACATTAAGATTAAGGAGGCTTTTATCGGATAAGTAAAGAGCCGCATAAAACAAAGAGAGGCGAATTATGCTGAATTTTTTAATGGGTGTAATGCGTGTTTTAATTGGATTTTTTTTAGCTTGTCTTACCGCTGGAGCTGTAAGCATTTTTTTGTCCATAACTCTTGAAGATTTGGACAAACTGAGTGTTCTTTCTTTTGAAAATACTAGTTTTTGGGTACTTTATAATGCTTACGTGATAGCAGTTTTTTCATCCCCACTAGCTATTTTAACACTTATATTTTGTGAGTGGCGAGGTGTAAACAACATTTTGTATTACATCACAATTGGAATTGCAATATCCATTTTCGGACTTTTAGTAATTATGTGGAATGAGATTTCTGCCGAGCTTAGCCTATCTAATATTTATGGTTTTTTTTCATTCTTTGTAACGGGTTTTATTTCGGGTGCTGCATATTGGCTCTTTTCTGGACAATTTGCACATCGATCAAGGAAAGCTATGAATACAGATAGCGATGCTCTAGACATTCCAAAATTAAGGAAGCTATTAAGGCCAGCATCCACTGCACATGCACAACTGCCCCTCAAAAAAAATGATTAAACTCTGTCTACAATTACATTCTTACTTTAAAGATTATAAAACAATTAATATATACATTACACATATTGTAGACTAATTAGATGTGAAGAAAGAAATATTCATATATTACAATCATTTATATCAGAAATAAATATTTTTATCTTAACTTCTAGCTTTAGATAACATTGTAGCCTGATTTAGAGTGAGGATAGCGTTTTTCATAACGCTAATTAATTTTAGACTAATTTAAGCTGTATGTTATAGCGAATTTAACTACTTTCGTATACACCAGCAGGTTGTAAATCTCTGTATAGATATTTTCTAGCATAGCTTTTGTAAGTTTTAAAAAATTCTGGCTGCTATTTTTAATGATTCTTTACTAATTTTTTTTGCTAAGATATTGTCTAATATCTTCAAATACCTACTTCAACTCCATAGCAAGTTTTTTAAAGATTACACTCAAGTGTAAACACAGGATCACCTAATTCGATTTATATGAATTTAAAGCTTTTTATTCTTTATCATTTAATTTTTTACAATATCCTCACACATATTGAATTTTCTTGATTTTATGTCTACCTATTCGTTTAAACTTTATGCTCTGTAGAACCTGTGAAAATTTCAATAAATATGCTTGATCTCGTGTATACGAAAACAGAAATCATACTGACCAACAAAAATCACTTCAATTAAGTTAATTCGATGCCTTAATTCTAACTTCCAGCTAACAGTAATTTGCAAAATAAATTGTCACCATAGTCTATAAAGATATTGTACAACATTTAAATTGAGGGACTAGCCTCAATTGATTTTGTTATATGTACTAATTATTATTTTTGTCTAGAAGAAAATTTCCATATTGATGGTGCCAGAAGTTTGCATAAATACCGCCTTGTTGAATCAATTTCTTGTGGCTTCCTTGCTCAACAACTGTACCTTGATCCATCACAATAAGGCGATCCATCGCTGCAATAGTGGACAAGCGGTGAGCAATAGCGATAACTGTTTTATCTAGCATAAGATTTTTTAATTGTTCTTGGATTGCAGCCTCAACCTCGGAATCCAGAGCGCTTGTAGCTTCATCTAAGATCAAGATAGGTGCGTTCTTCAAGAGCACACGCGCAATTCCTATACGCTGACGTTGTCCTCCTGAAAGCTTAACTCCGCGCTCTCCAACATGTGCTTCATACCCCAGACGCCCTTTCGAATCCTGAAGATTCATGATAAAGTCATGTGCTTGGGCTTTTCTTGCAGCTAATATTACCTGGTCAAGTGAAGCAGTTGTTCTGCCATAAAGAATATTATCAAGTACCGAACGATGAAGTAGGGACGTGTCTTGAGTTACCATACCAATTTGCCCACGCAGACTGTCTTGAGTTACCTTCGAGATGTCTTGACCATCAATAAATATACGCCCCTTGTCCAGTTCATAAAATCGAAGTAATATGCTGATTAGTGTTGATTTTCCAGCACCTGAACATCCAACTAATCCAATTTTTTCTCCAGCTTCGATGGTAAGTGAGAGATCCTCAATAATACTCTGCCTCTGGCTTCCATAGTTAAAACTGATTTGGTCAAAAACAATTCGACCGTGATTAATCTTGAGCGGTGTTGCATTAGAGTTATCGTGGATTGTATATGATTTGGAAATCGATTGTACGCCGTCCTGAACATTACCTATATTTTCGAAAACACTAGTTACCACCCAGATAATCCATCCTGAAATATTTACTATTCGTATCGTTAATGTATTAATTAATGCAACAGCACCAATACTAATAGTGCCTGCAGACCATAACCACAATGCCATACCACCTGTGCTAACAAGCAATATACCATTAGAGATCCAAATTGTCATATTCATGATTGTGATCATGCGGAGTTGACGATTATAAACTAAAAGATGCTCTTGCAATACCTCTCTAGCATGTTGGTCTTCATGCTTTGAATGTGCAAACAATTTAACGGTCAAGATATTAGTATAACTGTCTACAATTCGACCTAACAGCATTGAGCGCGCTTCAGCCGTATTAGCTGCAAGCTGCCTAATGCGAGGTACGAAAAAGGTGATTACTAAGATATAAATTATTATCCAAATAACCAATGGCAATGCCAGTCGCCATTCCGTGCTAATAAATAAGGCTACTGCACTTAAACAATACACAATAACAAACCAGACTGCATCACACATTTGCATAACTGATTCGCGTAACGCAAGAGCTGTATTCAAAACTTTGTTTGAGACACGGCCGGCAAAGTCGCTTTGAAAGAAATCCAAGCTCTGACGTAGTAAATATCTATGTGTCTTCCATAAAACCCGTGTTGAGAATACACCAGTAATCATCTGATTACCAATGAGTTCGTCAAGGCCAAAGATAATAGGACGAGCGACTAATGCGATAAAGGCAATCCATAATAATAGACCACTATGCTCATCGAAAAAATCTTTCGGCTTTTCTATATCATGCATCAAATCTACGATATGTCCTAGATATGCAAAAAAAGAAACTTCGATTAAGGCACCTATAAACCCAGTCGTAAGAAAAAGCACCCAACAGGGCCATATTGGTTCAACAAAATGCCAGTAAAATCGTTTAAGCTGATGTGGAGGACAGGAAGGCTGAGAATCTGGAAAAGGTTCAATATAGTTTTCAAACCAACGGAACATAGTCACATTCCAGTATTTGTCTTATAAAAATAACTACCTAGATATCGTAAAAACCTTAAGGTATATGACATATGCTTTATTTGACCATTTTACATTATTTTTCTGTAAGTCAAAGATTTCAAGAAAGATACTGAGGTGTTTAAAAGTAATGTAGCTTAATGGTAAAGTCAAATCTCAACTATTTAAGTAACTTAGAATGGATTGTTTTAGAGAGAATCATAATAATCATGTTTAAAGTATTTCATAATCCTAAAGGATAAATAGGAGCTTAAACGTTTTTAAATGAGTTTCTATATTTAATAAATGCAATTTTATCTTTTTGTAGTCATCTAATTATATGCATCTTCTAAATAAAAGAAATTTAAGAACATATTACAAGATTAGTTATTAGACATACGTAGATAATAGTAATTTGGTTTTTTAGCGACTTAATTTTATCTGATAATAAAATAGTGACTATGAGAGGTGCAGAAACTCATATTTTTCATGTTGAAATGATACACCTTACATTATATTTCCCAATATACTCAACATTGAGCATAATCAATTAACTCTTTGTTGCTAATAACAAACTATTGCCCAAGTTTAAGTTCTAGCGTGAATATTAAAAATATATAAACGTAAAGTTGTATGTCAATTTATTAACTAGTTTGTGTCCGACTTTGATCTACTGTTATCATGCACTTAAATACAGCTAGTTAGTGTTCTTATGAAAAGTTGCAGAAAATCGAAATTAGAACCAAAATCTTATACTTTGAACTAGACATAGTCAAAAATCTATACTTATATTGCTAATATACACAGGTATTATAATCTATTTATGCTTAGTTGTTAAATCTCTCCTTCAATTTTTATAGTATTGGCACTCGGAGTGCATGACCTGATACGGTCAACAAAGAAACGATTTTGCGGGCCATTAAATAGACTATAATAATCAAAGCCTTCGTGGCTACAGACAATATTTACCAGACCACTGCTCACACCTTTATCATAAAGTTGTTACACAGTAAGGTAAAATTTATGTATATGCTGTGCGTAAATAACAACGGAATGAAGTAATGGATATTACAAAAAACATGGATGCTCTCAAGATACGCGCTGAGACTTGGTTTAAGTCTTTGCGTGATGATATCATTAAATCGTACGAAGCCATTGAGGCTGAACTGCCAGCTCAGGCAATGATGCACGATAAACCGGCGGGTCGTTTCCAATGTGAGGCATGGGACAGAATAGATCACTCTGGCAAACCTGGCGGGGGTGGCGTTATGAGCATAATGAATGGACGTGTTTTCGAAAAAGTCGGTGTACATACGTCAACTGTTTATGGTGAATTCGAGGCTGATTTTCAAAAAAACATACCAGGTGCCGAGGATGATCCACGCTTTTGGGCATCCGGAATATCACTTATCTCGCACATGCAAAATCCGCATGTTCCAGCTGTGCATATGAACACTCGTATGGTGGTAACAACTAAGTGGTGGTTTGCCGGCGGTGCAGATTTGACACCAGTACTTGATGTACGACGTAACCAAAACGATCCAGACTCACGAAGTTTTCATGCCGCCATGGAGGAGGCTTGCTTAAAACACAAAATTTCAGATTATTCACGATATAAGAATTGGTGTGACGAGTATTTTTACCTTCCTCATCGCCAGGAGGCACGCGGAATAGGAGGTATTTTCTATGACTATTTAACCCCAGACCCAAATGTTGGTGGTTGGGAAGCTGCCTTTGCTTTCACAAAGGATGTAGGGCGTTCGTTCAAAAATATTTATCCGGAGTTAGTCAGACGTAATTGGGAGAAGCCTTGGACCGAGGCAGAACGCGATGAGCAACTTATTCGTCGAGGTCGTTATGTGGAATTCAACCTACTTTATGACCGTGGGACATTATTCGGCCTAAAAACTGGTGGAAACGTTAATTCAATCCTCTCAAGCATGCCGCCTGAGGTCAAATGGCCCTAATATAAATTAGACATGATATGGGGGGCTTGTATGGCCCCTTAAGATGTAAAAATTCTATTCATAGTGATGGCATCAACTTCGAAATTTGAAAATACGTTTTGGATATCATCGTCATCTTCCAAAGCATTAACTAGTTTCATGATAGAATTAAAACCATCTTCATCCACGTAGTTTGTAGTTTTCGGTTTCCAGACTGCTTTCACTGATTCTGGTTCACCAAGAATACTTTCAATTTCACTTGCAACTGTACCTAGTGTATCAAAACTACAAATTACCATATGGCCACTATCGTCAGACTCTACATCATACGCTCCAGCCTCGACTGCGGCTTCTAGAACAGAATAGGGAGTCCCCACTATAACTGGATAGCTGATTTCACCAACACGGTCGAACATATAGCCTACCGATCCAGTTGATCCAAGATTACCACCATACTTTGCAAAAGTGGCACGAACAAAAGCTCCTGTGCGATTACGATTATCTGTGAGTGCTTCAGCGATAACTGCTACCCCATTTGGTCCATAGCCCTCGTATCGAATCTCCACAAAATTACTCTCATCTACAGATAATGCCCTTTTGATAGCACGCTCGATATTTTCTTTCGGCATTGATTGTGATTTTGCATTTTGCACTGATAACCGGAGGTGTGAATTCATGGAAGGGTCAGAACTTCCCATTTTTGCCGCAACTGTGATTTCTCTAGAAAGTTTAGAGAAAAGTTTGGACCGAGCAGCATCTTGACGGCCCTTTCGATGCATAATATTTTTAAATTGAGAATGTCCAGCCATCTGCTACCTTACATTTAATTACAAATGGTTAACTAACCTAGTGATCAGATTTCCAGCCTCTAAGCACAAATGGTTGTTCTTAAAATCTAATTTCAGCTGAAGATAAGGCTTGCGCCATTGCTTGGATAACATGTTTACAATCTTACGGCTCCCAAAATTCTGGCATTTCCTCTGATAACACACCTCCAATTCGTACCAATCCGACCTTATATGCCAAACCATCTTTATCACCAATTTCAATTGCCAACCCGCATAACGTAGCCTTTCCAAGGGCAGGTTCGAAGCGCTCTCGCGGTATTCTTGTTATAAACCTGTTTACAGGTTCGGAAGAATGCATACCTAGTACAGAATTGTAATCTCCACACATACCAACATCCGATTGATAAGCTGTACCGTAAGGTAAAATACGATGATCGCATGTTGGACTGTGAGTGTGAGTACCTACAATAGCGCTTACTCGACCATCAAGAAAAGTACCTAAAGCTTGTTTCTCACTCGTCGCCTCGGCATGAAAGTCAACGAAAATTGCATCAGCCTTATCACCAAGCTTACAAGTTGTAACTTCACGGTCAATAGCACGAAATGGACAATCTTGCTCGGACATAAAAACCCGACCCAAGGCATTAATAACAAGTATCTCTGCACCATTCGGAGCTTTAAAAAGCCCAGCACCTCTGCCTGGGGTCCCTTCCGGCATATTAAGAGGACGCAACAGATTATCATTACGATTGATAAATATCAGTGCATCGCGCTGGTCAAAGGCATGGTTTCCGAGTGTAATGACATCAGCACCGGCATCAATTAGATCATTCAGAATCTTTTCTGTAATACCAAAACCGCCAGCTGAATTTTCTCCATTAACAACAACGAAATCTAACTTCCAGCGACGACGTAGATCAGGTAAAGTATTCATTACAACATTTCGGCCGGAGCGGCCTACAACATCACCTAAGAAGAGGAAACGCATTATACCATCCGATGACTATGAAAACTTTGCAACCCGTTGGGAGTTAAAATGTAATCCAGATTCTGATCATAAATGTAATGCGGAACTACATCAACCTCTTGTTCTGAATATGCTAAGCCAACTGCTGTTATTGATTTTTTAGAGCGTAATTTCTCAAGGCTTCGATCATAAAAACCGCCACCATAACCTAGCCGTCTACCTGACTTATCAAAAGCTAGAAGAGGCAGCATTACTACATCTGGAAGGACTAGAAGCGCGGTATCTATTGGCTCTAAAATACCCGTTTTGTGTAAAACGAGCATATCATCTTCTTGCCAAAGCCTGAATGATAATTGACGGGTATGATGTTGCATTTTGGGTAGTGCAATACTCACTCCATTTCTTTTAAGCTCTTTTTCCAAACACAAAGGGCTTAGCTCAGAATTAAAAGGGCGATATGAAGAAAAAATTGAACTCCCGTGAGTAATGCTAATTAATTGATCAACAAAGGTGGCAATTTTTTTACATTGATCTGATTTAGTAATTTCTTTGCGTTGAGTGGCCATTTCTTTGCGCAAACAAACCTTTTGTCTCTCAATATCTCTTATATTCATCAAGCGCTTTTTCATAACCGGTTAGAATAACCTAAAAGATGGTGCCGTAATGGCCGCCGAAGTGCATTAGCCCGCCAAATTCCTAAATTTGCAGGTGGGTACCATTTGATCAAGACCACAATCCCGACCAGCGACGGTTCCCTAGCGAACGATATAGGCTCGGGGGAATGTATTCTAGCGCGCCATACAGCTAAATCATATTAGTATAAGAATCAGAAAACTCAATGGATTTGAATATATTTTTTAATATTACCTTCAACAAGTCAACTTCTCCTATAGTTAGATAAAGTAGTAGTAAATCAGGCAATACGGTAATTATTAATAATTAAAGAATCAGATGCATAACCTAAGACACGTAAGATAAGCATTTTTAGATTAGCACTAGTCCTTGATAATAAGTAAAAAATATTTGCTACTAAAATTAGTTCTTGCAACCTATTTTAAGACATTAATAAAACTTTTTATTTAAAAACTTAAATGTCATGTGTACTACTACTAATTAAACCAAAATAACATTGTAACTAAACATTAAAGCATTACTAAATCTTATTTCCATTATGTTGCGCCTTCCATTAGCTTAAGCTTAGGGCTTACAATACTCAATTTCAAGGACAATAAATATGGGCTATAACATAGCTATAGTAGGCGCTACAGGTGCTGTAGGCCGGGAAATGTTGAATGTTCTTTCTGACAGAAAGTTTCCAGTCGATGAAATTTATGCAGTAGCATCGCGACGTTCTATGGGACGTGAAGTTAGCTTTGGAACGAGAAAGCTAAAATGTCATGATCTCCAAACTTTTGATTTTAATAAATGCGATCTCGCACTTATGAGTGCAGGTGGGACTGTTTCTAGAAATTACGCAACTAAAATCGGTGCGACGGGATGTCTTGTAATTGATAATTCATCTGCATGGCGGTATGATATAAATGTACCTTTGGTAATTCCTGAAGTAAATGCGCATGTGCTAAGATCCTACATGGCTAGGACATCTAGAAAAAATATTATTGCCAATCCTAACTGCTCCACTATTCAACTGCTAGTAGCCCTTAAGCCACTACATGATGTAGGTGACATAGAAAGAGTTGTAGTATCGACCTACCAATCAGTATCAGGGACAGGTCAACAGGGTATGGACGAACTTTGGTATCAAACCAAAGGCAAGTACGTTCCAGGACAAGAGATCAAGGCAGAAAAGTTCACAAAAGAAATCGCTTTTAATGTTATTCCGCATATCGATATTTTTATGGAAGATGGTTATACCAAAGAAGAATGGAAAATGATGGTTGAGACAAAAAAAATTCTTGATCCAAGCATCAAACTAACTGCAACTTGCGTTCGTGTACCTGTTTTCGTTGGCCATTCGGAAGCAATCAATGTTGAATTCAAACAACCAGTAACGGTAGCAACGGCGCGCAGCGTGCTACGTGAAGCACCTGGAGTTCTTCTGGTAGATAAAAAAGAAGACGGTGGATACGTTACACCAGTCGATTGTGCTGGTGAATATTCAACCTATGTGAGCCGCATTCGTGAGGATCATACTGTAGACAATGGTCTTTCAATGTGGGTTGTTTCGGACAATCTTCTAAAAGGTGCTGCCCTTAATACAGTTCAGATTGCCGAAACATTGGTGTGTGAGAGACTAATATAGAAAGTTTCTAAATCTAATTATTACTTTCATTAGATAGGAACGACAACCTCCTACGCTGCAAGTCCTTTATCTACATTACTTATCCATTCTCTAATAGTATAAAAATCTGGCGGTTTACCACTCCCTAGAATACGCTGACCACTACGAGTAGCCGCAAATTTTAGTATGGAGTCGCTAATCTCCGCTGGATTGGCGGTTGCGATATGCTCTGGCGTTCGATAACCTGCACCGATACATAGTTGAGCATGAGTCTCACGCAATCCAGGAATATGAAGCATGAGCCTTGCCTGATCTTGCCAGTCTAGTATAGCTTTTCTGTTTACATAACGAATATTCAGCTTTCCAGCTAGACTTTGAGGATCTGCATCCAGGAGATCTTTTATGGTCACAATACCAAGTGCTTCAAGGCGCTCTGCAGTCTTTGGCCCAACGGACGGACTAGCCTCAACATGATCAGAAAGTCTAAGATGAGATGTCCTATTAAAGTTTTGTTGTTGCATTTGATTGCTGGGGAAGTCGTCATGAAGCTCATGAAGATCTTGAAGCTCGTGAAGATCGTGTAGATCGTGTAGATTACCAGAATTAGCCGACGACATACTATTTGCAGAAGCGCTATATTGTGTATGAATTTGTCCATTTGAATTCATTGGCATTTCAGACTGGAAATATGTTTCTTCAAAATCTTGGGAGGTATCATGCGTTACAGGATCATTCTGCAAATGAGATAAAGGCTCACAACGTCTTGCGCGCTGCACTTCTCTTTGAGAGGCAAGTGGTATTAAAACTTCTTGAGTATGAAGATCACGAATAGCCTTTTGCTCTTCATTCATGCTTTTGTCGACTTGACCTGTCTTCTTAAACTCATCATACATGCGCCGTAATGATTTTAATTCATTAGCATTCTCAACCCTATTCTTTGACCATTTGCGAGGAATTCGCAGAATAGACATAAAAGTTTCGGATGCAAGTGGCATATGTGGGGGAACTTGATGTGATTCTTCAAATGCACGGTCTAAAATCTTAGAAAAACCGATACTTGCATATACCAATAGGCGACCAATTAAGTTTCGGCAGATTACATCCAACCCTTTGGTAGGGGTACTTACACCTTGTCTAAAATTATAACCCGCGATTAAAGACTCGTAGTAACAATTTGCTAGTTCAGCTCCGTTAATCACCATTTCCCTGAGCCAAGTTTCGCCGTTACCAATATGAATTTCAGGAATCTCACTCTTCAAACCGCGTTTTCGCAAATCGTTATATGATCTGGATATGCTCCATTCTAAAGCTCTATGAATGTTATTTTCTGCTTCGCATTTGGCAGTATTAAATGGATGTATAGGGTCGGTGTAATAATGGCTAAGTACGCCAGCACACCAAACAGCCTGCTCCCAATTATTTTGTTGCAGCTCTCTTACTAAGAGGTTGTACCAGCTTTCAGCTTTTTCAGGTGCTCCACCCCAGTAATTGTCGCGTACATGCAGGACATGATTTTTATAATCTTTGAATTCATGGTCAGGTGCTTTGCATCCTGACAAATAGGGTTCAGCGTGGTTAAGAAAGAGTGAATGCCATGCAGGCGCATTGTCTGTCTCCAGATAACGCAATGAATCCAATGCAAGCTTTTCATGTGTCCCATTCGCATGGGCAGAATAAATAATATTGAAAATAAAATTCATGGATAGAAAGTCCATTGCTTGATGTCACAAAACGTAGGTTTTAGAGATCTTTTATGCGAGTCGCCCTAGCTTAACGACTGCAGGTTTCTAATAGCCCACATAAAAATACTTGCGATGACGGAGAATCAGAAACTAAGATAATAATAACATTCTAAATATAGATTTGTTTAAATTTTTATCGAAATATTTAAAAATAATGTGGACGGTATTTTTATAAATTTTGTCCTCCATTTTATTTCGGATTTCTACTTCGAGTAGTTAAAATTGATAGAAATAGAAATTGTAGGATAAATTATAAGGTGTAGCTATTGGCTAAAATTGATCAACTGGGTTAACGTTTTACATAAAATGACAGCTTTTTCGCAGAATTATGAGGTAGGTGTAGACAAAATCTCTGCAGAAAAGCACCTAATACTAGCAATAATTTACTCTGTATAGAGAAACAGTGTGGCCGATATGAACTTTAGCTGAACTGCGGGTGAAAAATTGTGATATAGAAGTGATGATAATTACTAATAATTTCAACTGACTTTTTGACATAAAACTTCGCTCATAAAAGTAGGATTACTAGTGAAGTAATATTATTAATTCAAACTCGCATGCTTTTGCTTTATTATCATTTATAATAGTACAAGAAAATATCCATAATAATTACAATATAAACTTAAGGCATATACATTTGGGAAACGTGTATACAAACTGACGCCTTACCTTAAGGTGATCGTTTCCTCTACACTCGAAGCTAACCTTCAGTTTCTTGATTAAAACCGCAACCCTTATTAAACAAAAACTAGCCAGTATGTAAAAACGTATTTAAACAAATAAATGTAAATGGTATGCGATAAATAATTTGATATTTAACAGGCAAAATCTTGACACAACTAAGCTTTTATCAATGCAAAAACTAACGCACTATCCACTTTGTCCAAAATCCAGATCAATTCGTTTAGCTCTCTCAGAGTTGCAAGTTGATTATGAACTTGCTTATGAGGAACCATGGGTATGGCGGCCAGCTTTCTTGGCAATCAATCCATCGGGCGCTTTACCTGTTCTAGAACTCAATAAAAGCGTGGTGATTTGCGGCACCTATGCGATATCGGAATATCTTGCGGAACGTTACCCTGATCATCCCAATGATCATGGTCCACCTCCCATCTTACCTGGTAACCTAGAAGCAAAATCTGAGATACGCCGATTAGTTGATTGGTTCCACCTTAAATTTAATAATGAGATTACAAGCGAAATTCTCTATGAAAAGCATTTCCGCCGGTTGATTGATGAACAAGCTTGTGCCCCCAGTTCAGAAGCTCTAAGAACTATTGCACGTAATCAGCGCTATCACCTTGAATACATCTCTTTTTTAGCCGATCACCGAAGCTGGCTTGCTGGTATTCATCTGAGCTTTGCAGATTTGGCGGCGGGCGCTCACATCTCGGTTCTAGACTATCTTGGTGTAATTGATTGGCGTGATTATCCTTCAGCTTCGCAATGGTATGCCCGCTTGAAATCTAGACAGTCCTTCATACCTATTTTAGAGGATGACCTTCCGAACTATCCTCCATCGGAACACTATAAAGATTTAGACCAATGAGCTATAAAAAATTGTGCTCCAGATCTTTAGATGTGCAATATGCTGAAAGCGACGCAGAAAGACTATTGCAAAAAGATGCTAAGACCTATGGTTTTGATGTGGTCGGTATAACCAATGCCGCAATCACAGCCGATGTAAGCAAGCATCTTACAGATTTTATAAAGCTTGGGCGCCACGGTGAAATGAAGTGGATTGCTGAAACAATAATAAGACGATCTTCTGTTACAAATCTCTGGCCTGAGTGCAGATCTGCCATCCTTTTTGGTGTTAACTATACTCCATCACACAATCCGTTAGATCGTGTACGCCAATCTCAATTAGGTTTGATTGCTTCATATGCTAAAGGTCGTGACTATCATACATTTGTCAAGGGACGTCTAAAACAGATTGCGGGGCGGTTTGCATCACGCACTGGAAATGATGTTAAAGTTTTTGTTGATACTGCACCACTTATGGAAAAGCCATTAGCTGTTGCAGCAGGCCTTGGCTGGCAAGGCAAGCATACTAATCTTGTGTCACGTAAATTTGGTTCATGGTTATTAATTGGTTGCATTCTAACAACAGCCAATTTAAATCCTTCTCGTCCTACTGGTAATTTTTGTGGAAATTGTAAGAAATGTTTGGATATTTGTCCTACAGGCGCCTTCCCAGCCCCTTACCAATTAGATGCCAGACGTTGTATTGCCTATTTGACAATAGAGTATAACGGCCACATTCCTCTTGAGTTTCGAAAATCTATTGGAAACCGAATTTTCGGATGTGATGATTGCCTTGCTGTGTGTCCATGGAATAAATTTGCAGCTAAATCTAAAGAAGCTAAACTAAAGGCTACTCTTAATACTGATGACCCTGAGCTTAGTGAACTAGCTGTTATGGATGAAATTGGATTTCGCAAACGTTTTTCTGGTACAACAATTAAACGAACGGGATATGACAGATTAATGCGTAATATCTTAATTGCGATTGGTAATTCTACTAATCGCTCGCTCGTAGCCCCAGCATCTCATCATCTTAATAGCAATTCACCTCAGATTCGTGCAATGGCTGTTTGGGCATTAAAGAACTTACTCATGCCTTGTGAATTTAGGTCTTTGTCAAAATCTTGGCTTAATAGTGAGACTGATACGAATGTTCGTAACGAATGGATAACCATCTAGGTTAGTTGAAGATTAACAATTTGGTAAATAGAAAGAGTGGAAACTCAATGAGAGTTCTTTGCTTTGGGCTAGGATATAGCGCTAGTATTTTTGCAAGCATTTGCAAAACACGTGGCTGGTACGTTTCTGGAACTACTCGTTCTGAGAAAAAAGCCCATGCATACTCCTCTTTAGGTATAGAAGCTTCAGTTTTCAACAGCAATGAACGGTCCGCATTTCTAGATGATACAATTGCTCAGGCTACACATATTGTCATTTCCATTGCTCCGGATTGTAACGGAGACCCTGTTTTGCGTCATTACGCACAACAGATCGCGCAGAGTACAACTTTATTTTGGATTGGTTATCTTTCAACGGTAGGTGTCTACGGTAATCATAATGGTGCTTGGGTTGATGAAGATACTGCTGTTAATCCTGTTTCAGAGCGCAGCTTTCATCGAATTACTGCGGAAAATGCATGGTTAAACCTTACAAAATCCACAAGGAAAACGTTGCAAGTTTTTCGTCTTTCAGGCATCTACGGTCCTGGTCGAAGCGCTATCGATAAAATCAATAGTGGCAGTGCACGCCGTTTGATTAAACCAGGACAGGTATTTAACCGAATTCATGTTTTTGATATTGCAGAAACTCTTCTCGCTGGCATTAATAAGCCTCAATACTCAGGCATTTTTAACGTTACAGATGATTTGCCTGCACCGCCTCAAGATGTCATTGCATTTGCGGCTAGGCTTCTAGGAAAGCCCATTCCCGAGGGTATACCTTTTGATGAAGCAAATCTATCGCCGATGGCTCGCAGTTTTTATGCAGAAAATAAACGTGTCAGGAACTTCAAGATCAAGAAAAAACTTGAAGTTTCTCTATCCTATCCTTCCTATAAAAAAGGATTGGTCTCAATTTCTGCTTTAGATGTACCTCTGTCTAAATTGTACGATCTGAATAAAGGATAACAGATCTTGTGGTGCAGAATGCTTAGATTATTAAATACAATAAATTTACATTCATTTTATTATATTGTATGAATTTCGAGTGAATTTATATTAATTTCGTTGGTCTTGGGTTTTAGACAAATAAGCCTTCGAATAAGATAATCTTATTAAGATAAACTCTAGCAATGCAGATATCATGGACACAATTTGTTCATTAAACAGAAAGCTACAAAATAATACTTATTTTAGTTAATAATATAAAACTAACATTATCTAGATTAATACTAAGTTAATTATAAATGCCAAGCCGAAAAGCGTATAACCATACTTTAGTATGGTAGTAATTTACTCGTTTTTTGTATAAAAATGGCGTCTCTGGCAGGATTCGAACCTGCGACCCCTGGATTAGGAATCCAGTGCTCTATCCTACTGAGCTACAGAGACTTTCATGGCACCGATCGATCTGCAAAAAACAAAAATGGTATATAACCAATAATAAGTTAATACTTTTTAAATCGTAAATTGCACAGCCTTTCACTATTATTACTAAGGTGGTTTCGGAAAAAATAATTCCCATCATCTTAGGTTATTACAAGTTTTTGAAGTCAGACTATCACCTTAACTACTATCCATAAGTAGTCCAACCTTATCGGCTAAAGCGAAATATTATTTTCAATGGACGCTAGGCTTAAAATAATAACTTCAAGCGAGGGCAACATTGAACATTTACTTAAAAATTCTAATTTCTAAACATAGCATATAATATATAACCAGCATAACGATAATAAACAACCATAATTAGTATACTTAGACTTAATAAAGCTTAGAACAGTGATTCTCGCATCTAAATACTTTCATTGTTAAGAGCCCTATAAAGGTGTTTTTAAATTAAGATAATGTAGTTTGCGTATTTGGATTTATAACTTTAATGTATATCCATATTAATACTAAGGATCTCTAATTCAAATTTTTAATTTAAAGGTATTGCATACTTCTAATTTTAAGTTCTTATATTCGTCTCATTTATTTAGTTCTATATTATAGTTATAACTATAATAAACAATTTAATAGTTTGAGATGAATTAATTTTGTAAGAATTAGACGTAATAAGTGTCCTGAGCAGATAAGATCTTGAAATAATGCTTCCTAGTAATCTAGCTCCGTTGTTTTCATCCGCCCGGACCTTAAATGGGGTCGGGCCTAGACTTCTGACTTTTTTAAGAAAAGCAATTGCATCACCATCCGGTGTAGATGAAACACGAATTATTGATTTATTTTGGCATCTTCCTAATGGCGTCATTGATCGCCGTTCAAAGCCATCATTGGCAGAAGCAAAGCCTGGAACAATCGCTACTTTTAAAGTGCGTATTTTAGAGCATCGCAAACCGCCACGCGGCAATCTTAAAATACCGTACAAAGTAATCTGTCAAGATGATTCTGGAACAATTGATCTGATCTTTTTTCGTTTAAGAGAACGTTTTGTTGAGCAACAATTACCTCTAGATGAAGTGCGTTTTATATCTGGTCGTGTTGATAAATATGGCACACAGCTTCAAATGATACATCCTGACTATATCGTTACACCAGAAGCAAGATCGAACTTACCTCTTCTAGAGCCTATTTACCCGCTTACCTCAGGTTTATCTGGTAAGATTCTAGGGAAAATAATGCACCAGTCCTTAAACATTCTTCCAAAACTACCAGAATGGCTCGATGATAAAATCTTAGCCAGACATCAGTGGCCGAAATTCGTTGATGCAATTCGCTCATTACATATTCCTCAAACTCCAGCTGATATCTCCTCAACGGCTTTAGCTCGGACACGTCTTGCTTATGATGAGCTTTTGGCTAATCAGTTGGCATTAGCATTTGTTCGCGCGCATAGCAAACAACAACACGGGCGGTCAATTTCTGGTAATGGAATTGTGCGCAAACGCTTAATAAAGACACTTCCTTTTAAAATGACTGGGTCGCAGTTAAATGCTGTTAGAGAAATAGAGTCAGATCTTGCTTCAGATAAACGTATGCTACGGTTACTCCAGGGGGATGTTGGCTCAGGTAAAACAGTTGTGGCTTTAATGGCTATTGTCATAGCTATTGAGGTTGGAGCTCAAGCAACTATTATGGCACCAACTGAGGTCTTAGCACGGCAACATGCTGAAACCATCTCATCTCTATCACATGCTATTGATCTAGATATTGAGATTCTTACCGGGCGAGAAAAAGGGGGCACACGTCAGGCTATCCTTGAACGCACTGCAAACGGTGAGACTGATGTTCTGATTGGCACTCATACACTTTTTCGACCAGAGGTTATCTTTAATGACCTTGCGTTAGTCGTTATCGATGAGCAACATCGTTTTGGCGTTCATCAACGCCAAGCCTTGCAAGCTAAAGGGCATAATGGTAGCGCCAATGTATTAGCTATGACAGCAACGCCTATACCAAGGACCTTGCTTATGACGCATTATGGCGATCTCAAAGTTTCAAAGTTAACTGAAAAACCATCTGGGCGTAGACCAATAATAACAACGCTGTCATCTCTAGATAGGCTTGAGGAAATAATTGATGCTATTAACCGAGCAATCAGTAAAGGGGCGCAAGTCTACTGGGTCTGCCCTCTAATTGAAAGCTCATCTGTGTCTACACTATCAGCTGTTGAGGAGCGCCATAAACATCTAACCCAAATATTTGGTTGTCAGGTCGGCTTACTTCACGGTGCAATGGCTTCTAAGGAGAAAGATGCGACAATGACCTCCTTTTCAAGGAATAAGTTTAAGATTCTAGTTTCTACAACGGTTATTGAAGTTGGAATTAACGTACCGAACGCCTCCATAATTGTTATCGAACATGCCGAACGTTTTGGATTGGCACAATTGCACCAGTTGCGTGGTCGTGTTGGACGCGGAGCGTCACAGTCATACTGCATCCTACTTTACAAGCCAACGCTTGGCGAAACAGCCAAAGCACGGCTCAGCATGATGCGTGAGACGGAGGACGGTTTCTATATCGCGGAGAAGGACCTTGAATTACGTGGTGGTGGTGATGTTTTGGGTTCAAAACAATCTGGTATACCTGGGTTTCGGATAGCTGATGTACCAAATTTCGAAGAGCTTTTAAAATACGCACACTACAGCGCAGGCAAAATTGTTGCAGAGAACCCAGATCTAGAAGGTCCACAGGGCCAAGCACTTAGAACTTTACTCCAGATATTTGAATGTAATGAAGCTACTAAACTTTTTAACACTGTTTAATTATTTCTAGGGGCTTTTTTAGCGAACCAACACAAGAAAAGTAATGCTGAGCAATCTATATAATGTTATTGAGCGCAGATTTTAGCTGATCATAATGCGAAATGATGGCATTACAACCAAGTTCAGAAACTGGTACGCTTGAGTATCCGAATGTAACCCCCACTATGTAAACACCTGCCATTTGAGCTGTTATAACGTCCGTCTCGCTGTCGCCGATCATAATAGACTTAGTTGGGTCGCCTCCAACATCTGATATGGTATTAAGAAGGTGGTTTGGATTGGGCTTACATACGGTATAAGTATCGCGACCTGTAATTAGTTCGAAATACGTTAATAGCTCTAACTCTAGAAGTAATCGTTTAGCAATTGCCTCTAGTTTATTGGTGCAGACAGTAAGCGTGTACCCAAGACTTGAAAGCCGGTCTAATTCTTTAAAAAGTCCAGGAAATGGCTTTGTTAATACAGCTAAGTTTTTACTATAAAAGTCAATAAATTGTTTGCAGAGCCTATTCAATTGTTCATCTGAGTGACTGATACCATTTTTTTGAAGACCAAATTTAATCATTTCGCGGCCACCTAAACTAATCAATGATTTCATTTCTTGAGAAGCGAGGGTTTCACCACCAACACTTTTAAGGACGTGGTTGACTGCAACAATCAAATCAGGTGCTGTGTCTAGAAGGGTGCCATCAAGATCAAAGACAATAGTGACATTATGGTTTAAAAAATTCATAGTAACCTCCCAGGAATTTTACCTGCATCATAAGATGATCTGCATTAAAATCATTTGCATAAGGCATATAGTTAATGAAACATTAGCTTTTTTTAAGTTTTAATTCGATCCAATAGACAGCTAATTATTTATCACTTAATAAGAATATGAGGCTTTTAAATTGAATTTAGAGTGCGTGTGTTCCTGAATGCAGGCTACTGAAATAATTGGCCTACAATTCGGTTAATCCAGCTTTACTCTTACTCAGGCTAGGAATTGAGATGACACCGAAAGAAAAGAAAAAAATGGCTGCCTTGCAAGCCATTAAGTTTATACAGCCTGGTATGGTTATAGGACTTGGAACAGGGTCAACGGCTACAGAATTCATAAAAGCCATTGGCAAATGTGTAAAAGAGGGCTTAGAAATTTTGGGAATCCCAACTTCGGATTTCACAAGAAGAAAAGCTGAAGAATTAGGAATTCCTCTAACTACACTCAGGGCACATCCACTTCCTGCGTTAGCTGTAGACGGCGCTGATGAGTTGGATGGAAAATTGCGGCTGATTAAGGGTGGCGGGGGAGCCTTGTTGCGGGAAAAAATTGTTGCGTCTGCCGCTGAGAAATTTATTATAATCGCAGATGATAGCAAATACGTAAAGGCACTTGGTTCATTCCCACTACCAATTGAGGTTCTTCCTTTTGGCCTTGAGGCAACAATTAAACTTATTAGAGAAGTACTGATTGCTTTAAATTTACCTTCAAACGTAAAAGTACGCAAAACCATCTCTAATCATTCATTTAAGACGGATAGTGATAACATGGTTGTCGACTGTGAGTTATCCCGAATAACTGACCCGGAAACACTTTCTGCAATGTTAAGTGCCATTCCTGGAGTAATTGAACATGGCCTATTTATTGGGCTTGCAAGTACTGCTATAGTAGCTGGGGATCAGGGTGTAAAAATTCTTAGATAAAAATGATTTGTTGCCTGTCTGAAAGTTGATTAAGACTGTCGTAATTACTATTCTAACTAGCAATTGGAATTGAGATGAAATCTTACGATTATGACCTGTTTGTCATCGGGGGGGGATCCGGTGGGGTACGGGCTGCGCGCATAGCAGCTCAGTACGGAGCGCGCGTAGCAATTGCTGAAGAGTATCGCTTCGGAGGCACTTGCGTAATACGTGGTTGCGTTCCCAAAAAACTATTTGTGTATGCAAGTCGATTTAGTGACGCCTTTGATGATGCTGCTGGCTTCGGTTGGGACAATATTAGTACAGCTTTTAATTGGTCTAAATTAGTTGAAAAAAAAGACCAAGAAATTTTAAGATTAGAGAATATATATCGTGGCAATTTAGATAAGGCTGGCGTGGAATGTTTTGATAGTAGAGCTGAACTGGAAGGTACTAATAAAGTACGGCTTATAAATTATAACAAATGTGTGACAGCTGATAAGATCCTTATTGCCTCAGGTGGCATTGTGAATTTGGATAGCAAATTGCCTGGAATTGAACACGTGATTTCCTCTAATGAGGCCTTTGATCTCAAAGACCTCCCAAAGCGTATTATTGTTGTAGGTGGTGGCTATATTGCTGTAGAATTTGCAGGTATTTTTGCAGGATTAGGAGTAGAAACTACGCTTGTTTGTAGAGGTGATAAAATCCTTCGTGGCTTCGATGAAGATATTCAGGACGCGTTGACGAAAGCCTATCAGCACCGCGGTGTGAAGATTTTTTGTAACAGTACGTTAAAGTCAATAAAAAAAACTTACACCGGTTTACAATCTATCCTTAGTAAGGGTGAGCTTTTAGAATCAGACCAAGTTATGTTTGCGATAGGACGTAAACCTAAAACTGGTGGTATGGGACTTGAAAAAGCTGGTGTTGAGCTTGGCTCTAGAGGAGAAATTAAAGTTAATCCTCAATCACAGACCAATATTCACAACATTTATGCTGTGGGTGATGTGACTGATAGATTGAGCTTGACTCCTGTAGCAATTCGCGAAGGGCATGCCTTTTCTGACACAGTTTTCGGAAACATGCCTTGCACTGTCGATTATGAAATGATACCAACGGCAATTTTCTCGACTCCCGAAGTTGCTACAGTTGGGATGTCTGAGCATAAGGCTCGAATGACCTTTGCTAAACTTGATGTCTATAAATCGAGTTTTCGTCCAATGAGGGCGACCATTTCTGGTCGTGAAGAGCGCATGCTTATGAAGCTTCTGGTAAATGCAAGCGATCAGCGCGTGGTTGGTTGCCATGTTTTGGGCGATGCAGCTAGTGAAATTATTCAAATGGCAGCTGTTGCTTTACGTATGGGAGCGACTAAAAGTGACTTAGATAATACCATGGCCTTACATCCAAGTGCTTCGGAAGAATTGGTAACTATGCGCAACAAATGGAGCCCCAAGAATTGAGCAGTTCTAAACATAGTGCATTCGTAGTTTTATGAGCTAGTTTAGAAAAATATTTGTTCTCTACTACTGAACTGAATAAAGCGTTGAATGGCCATACTCGTAAATTAAAGCGTTATTAACTCACTAGTTATCGTGAGTTTTACGTAAAAAATAAAGGGACCTATAAATTGTAAAATTTTATACTAACAGTCGTACTGTGCTGTAACTGGCTTGTAGCTTATTATTAATAGCTATCGCACGAGAGTAATAGTTCGAAAATTCGACTAATCGAAACAATTTAAAAAATAAATATCTTTCAGTACAAATTGGCTTTTAGTCTACACTTCATTTAATATGGAATAAATATGATATCATAATACTATTATCTATTTGTCAGCTTAAGCTCTATACGACGATTTCGGCGCATTGCTTTTGGCGTTCTCTCTGTACTTAGGGGTTGATACTCACCATATCCTGCGGCGACCAATCGTTGAGGCGGGACACCTCTAGAGATTAAATAACGGACAACAGACATGGAGCGCCCAGTCGAAAGTTCCCAATTAGATGGAAAATTATCGCTACTGATGGGCTGAATATCGGTGTGGCCATCAACTTGAATTGCCCATTTTATTTCTTTGGGGATTTCCTTAGAAAGCTTAAGAATAGCATTAGCAAGCTTGTCAAGCGCATCTAGCCCTTGTGATGAAAGTTTTGCTTTTCCTGACGGGAACAAAACTTCTGATTGGAATATAAAACGGTCACCAACTATACGGATATCTTCCCTACTTTGAAGCAGTATACGTAAGCGCCCAAAAAAATCAGAGCGGTAGCGTTTTAATTCTTTTAATTGTCGTGCTAGCACTGCATTGAGGCGTGAATCAATGTCTTTCACTTGAGCTCGCGATTTTGCAGCAAGCTTACTTGATGCATCTAGTGCCTCGTTAAGGACAACTATTCTCTTACGCATAGCAATAAGTTGCTGGTTGAGGGTATCGATACGAGTAGATGCTACTTTTGAAATTTTTTTCTGCTTGTCAAGTTTAGATGACAACTCAGATGCTCGAGATGATGCAGCATCAGCGTTAATACTGATAACTTTAATATAATCCTGTAAATTTTTTTTCTCACCTTTTAGCTGGTTGAGTGTCTCACGCAACAGAATAGTTTCATCATGTTTAGACTGAAACTTCTTCCTCTCATAATAAAGGAGATTTTCAAGCTCAAGCATTTGGCTGTTCAGGTTTTTTAATGCAGTATTTTTTATATTTGCTTCCTGAGTTACCAAATACTGCGTAACCATAAAAATGGATAATAGAAAGGTAAAAACCAATAGAAGAGTGGATAACATATCCACATATCCGGGCCAGAAGTCACCGTATTCACTACTCCGTCGTCTACTACGCGAATGCGGCATGTTACCTCCGAGATGACTGAGAAATCAGATCACGCATCGCAGCTATCGCTTCATTTTGCCGAATTGATTGGTCATCTACTAGTTTGCTGATAAGCTCCTGTTGGTGCCTTATTTCTTTAATAAGTTGATCAACTCCATTAATTAAAGTCTTTACGCTATTGTCAATAGTCCCTGGTTCGACCTCGGCTTGCAATCTATTTGATAAATCCATAAGTGAACGTTGAGTTTCAAACACTACACTATAAATATTGTGGGTTAACTTATCAGGATTTGACCCTGATGCAGGAGACAACTCAGTAATGCAAGAAAGCCACTCCTCCAGCTCGTTGTAGAAGCGATTATGGGCATGGTTAGCTTGAAGTTCAAGAAAACCAACAACTAGAGATCCAGACAACCCAAATAGTGAGGACGCAAAAGCTGTGCCCATACCCCTTAATGGTTCGGTGAGGCCAATCTTTAGTTCTTGAAAAACTTTAGAACTATTATCTGAAGTAGTTTCCAACGCATTAATCGTATTTGCGAAAGAATGTATAGTATCAAGTAGCCCCCAAAATGTCCCCAGTAAACCAAGAAATACTAACAAGCCTATTGTATAGCGTCCAGTGTCCCGAGCGTCATCTAAACGTGAACCAATTGAGTCCATGATTGAACGCATTGATACTGTGGATAATGATAACGCGCCAATCCGATCACTAAGCATTGTTGCCATGGGTGCAAGTAAGACAGGCTGATGCGCAATCGCTAAACCAGGGTCAGCAATGCGAAATGCATTAACCCAGCGTATTTCTGGTTTAAGACGAAGCACTTGCCAAAATGAATATCCCACACCCCATAAGAGTACTATAACAATCAAACCATTTAATCCAGGATTAGCTTGAAAAGCGGATAAAAATTGAGAAGCGAGTACGGCCACTAAAAAAGTAATTAATACAATAAATGTAAGCATCCTCATCAAGTAAATACCTGGAGAAGACAGGATTCGTGCATACGGTTGCAATCGCTTCGTCGTCCGCTTACTTGTCATGCTCTAGGCTCTCTCTAAAATTAGCCGCTCTGTACTTTTAATTAACTGCATTCCATATAAATCTTGATTACCAAGTGAACTATGTAAACTCTATCTAACGAAAATAATCACGGGTGCGATTACATTTTTAATTTCTTAAGCAGTGCTTTTTGGATAGAAGGAACACCAGAAACTATTGTACCTTTATTTAGCATTTCATTCGAACCAGTAAGGTCAGTAACAATACCGCCGGCCTCACGTACTAGAACAATACCTGCAGCCATATCCCATGGAAAAATTGCCCGCTCCCAATATGCATCGAAGCGGCCAGAGGCAGTCCAGGCAAGATCGACTGCGGCAGCTCCACATCGACGAATACCACTAACCTCAGAGGACAAAACCTTTAATTCATGATGGAAACAGTCGTGTCCAGGACGCCCCCGATGAGGGATTCCTGTTGCGATAACCGCATCAGCTAGTTGTCTACGAGCAGAAACACGAATTCGACGGTCATTAAGAAATGCACCTTTACCTTTTTCAGCTGTATAAAGTTCGTCGAGAATTGGGAGATAAATGACACCAGCTACTAACTGACTATCACGCTCTAAACCTATGGAGATGCAGAAGAGTGGTATACCGTGTAGAAAGTTTGTGGTGCCATCGAGCGGATCAACAATCCATCGATGGGTTTTATCTGCACCATCTACATTACCACGCTCCTCCATTAGAAACCCATAATCTGGACGAGCTTTAACTAATTCTGTATATATAATATCCTCTGCTCGACAATCTGCTACAGACACAAAATTTGCTGGCCCTTTCACCGATACTTGTAAACGTTCAACTTCACCAAAATCTCGCGCAAGGGAACGTCCTGCTTTGCGAGCTGCATATGTCATAACATTAATTAATGCCGAGGCAGGCATAGAAAGCTCCTGGAAAAGGCTGATGATATCTTAAATAATTTAATTATGTTTATTTTTCTCAAAATATAACAATTACGTAAGGTTTAAGTAATAGACCCTGTATATGTAATAAAATTAGGATCTACAAAGAGACAACTAGTGATTATCTTTTAGTATATAAGCACTTCTAAAAAACCTCAGCTTGTTGAGCTTTTGCGGCAACTATAGCTTTACGTAAAATTTTCCTTGGGTATTTCGCGATAAAAGCATCTATCTTTTCATCTCTAATACCGTTTTGCTTTGCTAGCCAATGCCATTTGGCAGCAAGAAAGGCATTTCTGCTAGTTCCAGTTATACCAAAATGATATAAATACGCTAAACGGTTCTGCGCAGCTGCTATCCCAGAACTTGCTGCAGCTGTTAGATATTCAACTATCCTTGACTTATCCCTGTTAAATCCCCGTCCGAGAATTAAATTTACTGCATACTCGAATTGTGCGACTGGCATGCCTTTGTCTGCTGCTTTTTGCAGCCAAAATGCCGCTTTGTATGCATCAGGCTTTACGCCGTAGCCACGCTGATACAAAGCAGAGAGATCGTATTGTGCCTGTGGAATACCATTTTTAGCGGCGTACTCTAAATGCTGGGCTGCCCTAAAGGGATTATCTGGTTTACCCCGACCGGACAAAAAAAGTTGGGCTAGATTATAATGGGCGAACGCGTGACCTGCACGGGCTGCTTGCTCAAACATTTTTGAAGCCTCATTGTAGTCCTTATTTATATAGTTATTGTTAGCTAGTATAACTCCTAATGCAAATATAGCTTCAATGTCCCCCAATTTAGCCCCTGCACGATACCATTTTGCAGCAGTTATCTGATCGCGGGCAACTCCAAGACCTTCGGAATATATCCGCCCCAGAAGTGTGTGAGCCTGAGGATCACCTTGTTTAGCACGCCGTTCAGCAATGCGCTTCGCAGTTATATATTGCCCCTGATCGAAAGCTATGTAGGCAGCATCATCGCCAATAGCGGGGACCATCGTCTGTCCCAAAGACTTTTGAGACGACCTTAGCTGACCGTTTTGAACAAAGCGTAAGGTAGTCAACTCTTTACTTATGCCTATTCTGGTATCAGAAAAGGCCGTTGTTGTTATAAAAACTAGCAATTGATTTATAATGAATATGATTTGCACCGATCCCAAATCTGTGGCACATGTAAAATGTTTATATATTAAACGCTTTAATTTCGTAATTGCAAAAGCCATTAAACAAAACCGCATATTGGTACTCCTTATTTATATAAGTTTTGTAAAATAACTCAACTTGCAAATTATACTAATCTTAAAGCTCCAGATGAAAGTGCGGTTGCGACTTTTTGTGCCGACATAAAGTAAGCTCCAGCGTGAACTAGTTCCAAAATCTCAAGTCTATAAAGCTCGCATTAAACAAATCTAGAGCTTCATATGATTTAGCCTAACCATACACCAAAAACAGACAAATCAAGCCAATCTTGAAACTATTTCTAATTAATTACGTTGCATTGAAGTCGGTACAATTCTTATAGAAGATATAAAGAAACGAGGCATAATTTCGAGACTTACTTAGAGACTTCAAAAGTGAAAATGTTGCAGAAAATAATCCTTCGGTGCACATCTTACAATAGTAAGCCTACGTTCATGAAAAGCCTTAATAATTCTATATCACCGCTACTTGCTAACGTATTATTTCAGTACTCTGGTTAAAAACAATTACTCCCAAATTTCACAACTAAGTTTCTATAGTTGTTACACATATTTTTATATCTAGCATTTTAGGAGGATTTAGGCCAGAACTTATAATGTTGACTAAAAAACTCTAAATCAATATGAAATGAACATAATAGAATAAATACTTACAATATAATAGTTTATGAATATCTATTTTACACAAAACACAATTCACAATAGCAACAGCAGCCCATTTCTCCGGACTATTCAGTCCTCAAAGTCTCATGCATCGAAGTGTGTCTTAGCTGCCTATTCTATCAACATGATAGTTACCAGTATTTTCACTAATCCAATTTCGCTTCAGTGAACATCTCAAACGTAATCATAGTTACTAGTTTAAGCTGCGGTTTCTAGATCTGCCTTCCATTTTCCGAGTGAAGCAAGACTGTTCATTTTGGCTCGGTAAAAAAAAGCGTCCTGAGCAGCTACAACATTATCAATATTACCACCCCAAGTGCTCAGTGCATTAGCTTGTAATGCTCGACCAAAAGAAAAGGTCAACCTCCACGGCAAATCACCTATCTGATTCATTAAAGAAAGATGCTTTGTAGCCTGCTCACTGTTTTGTCCACCAGATAAAAAAGCAATACCAGGAACCACAGAAGGGACATGTGTTTTTAAGCACCGAACCGTCTTTTCTGCAACTTCCTCAGAACTTGCCTGTGTAGCGCAATGTTGTCCTGAAATGATCATGTTAGGCTTTAATACAATGCCTTCGAGCATAACACCGGCATCGATAAGTTGGTCAAAAGTTGCACGCAGTGTGCTCGCTGTAACATCATAACAATTATCTATAGTGTGTGAAGCATGCTTACCATCCATAAGCACCTCTGGCTCTATTATGGGTACTAGACCAGCCTCTTGACATAACGCTGCATATCGAGCCAAAGCATGGGCGTTAGACTGTATACAATTTTTTGTAGGATACATTCCCGATATGGTAATAACAGCTCGCCACTTAGCGAAGCGTGCGCCTAACTCATAATATTCTTTAAGCCTGTCACGTAATCCATCAAGACCCTCAGTGATTTTTTGAATTCCGCTTGTGTCAAAAGCTTTCACGCCTTTATCAACTTTAATTCCGGGCAAAGCGTCTGAATTGTTGATTAGCTCGATAAGTGGAGTACCATCGGCAGACTTTTGACGCAATGTTTCGTCGAATAAGATCACACCGGAAATATAGTTATTCATCGCTTTCTTCGAACGGAACAGCATTTCGCGATAGTCACGTCGGTTGCATTCCGTTGATTCCAAACCAATCAATGCAAATCTTTTCTTTATTGTATTGTCACTCTCATCCGCTGCAAGAATACCTAACCCAGGAGATATTAATTTTTGGGCAATATCTTCCAAAGACTTCAGCATTTCGTAAACTCCTAACTTTAAGGTAAAATCAGTTAACTAACATAAACAACTCCATAACGCCAATAGGATTGAGTTAAATTTTAAATGAAAAATTTAACTTTAAATAAAAAATATATTGTTACTTAAATATGTTTTTTAACAGATGTGCACTTCTGATTTGCAAATTAATTAATGTCATTTATGTTAATTTGAATTTCACCAATTATGCGTTAGGAGTAACTATAAAATAGTAAAACCAAACATCTTAAGTATAGAATGATCTGAATAAATTATTTAGTCTACATTCAAAAATACACCTCGAAAAAATTAAAACTAAATAATTATTATACATTTTTCATATTATCCATATCACTTAATTAAATTGCTACTGTAACAATTTAATTCCGCATGCCTTGCTTTGATTTGTCAACATCACGTTACATGCTCCGTTAATTCAAATTACTTAGTACGATCTGATTAAAAGCTATAATATAAAACGACTATTAAAATATAAAAAACGAAAATTTACCATAAAACCTACAACTTTTGTGATAAATACATGCACCTAGAATTCCTCAAGAATAGATTGACGTAATTATTTAAATTCAATGATATTTTGAACATTTGGTCTACAAATGATCGCTTCCTTTTAGCTATGTTTACTGAATGATTACTTCCACCTGCTAAATAATAAATCAGAACAAATAGCAACGTGTGACTAGAATTGTGAGACTTTTAGAGGATTTATATTCATGCACTGTCAAAATAATTTAAACTTGCTTTGACACAAAGAATCGATGCATTTTATGCATTTGTATTTCGTCGATTTAATTACACAGCTTTTTCTGTGAGGATCAGCGATGAACATCATTACACCAGACACTACCTCGAACACATCTGAAATTTCTGGAATTGCTGAAGAAACATCTAGTGGATGCCTCGCAACAAGAGTTCGGCAACTAAGTCGCGTAGTAACGCGCATATATGATGACGCCCTTCGTCCTGCAGGAATTACAGCTAGTCAATTTACACTACTTACACAACTTGGACAACAGGATGGTATAACTGCAGTAGAAATAGGTTTCACTTTGGATATTGAGAAATCTACGCTTTCTAGGAACCTAAAACGTCTACTCGCTTTAGAACTTATAAACATGGACCCGCCGGCTGGTCGCCGCGGACGTGGTCTTCATCTTACACCAAAAGGACGAAACATGATCAAAGATGCGTATCCTATTTGGGGAGAGGCTCAAAGGCGAGCACTTGTAATGCTTGGAGATAACAGCAAGTTAACTTTAGATCTCTTGTTAAGTAATGCAGAAAAATTAACATCTAACACATAGTTTCTTAGCTATATGAATTTCCTGTTGAATTAAGATATATCTAAAAACTATAGTTAGCCTAAATGTTTAACTTTTTATTCATGCCTTAGATAGCTAAAAATAAGAAATGTTTCCTAGAGATTTAATAACTGCCGTAGAGCAAACTCTCAGCGTCCTTATTGAAAACAGAAGCATGTTAGTAACAGCTGAAAGTTGCACTGGAGGTCTAATATCTGCGGTTTTAACTGAAATACCAGGTTCGTCAAAGGTACTAGATCGAAGCTTTGTGACTTACTCAAACAAATCGAAACTAGACTGTCTTAATGTACCCCTTAGAACTTTAGAGCGTTACGGTGCTGTAAGCCGGGAAGTTGCTTTAGCAATGGCAATGGGGGCTTTAGATAATTCTAATGCTGAATATTCTGTTGCTGTAACTGGAATTTCGGGGCCTACTGGAGGTACGCTTAATAAGCCTGTAGGGCTTGTACACGTAGTTGCTGCTAAAAGCGATAATTACATACACAGAAAATTTGAATTTGGTAACTCAGGAAGAACTTCAATTCGTTTTAGAGCAGTAATTGAAGCACTCGAGCTCGTTAAAAAAATCGTTGCAAATTAGAGATAACTCGAGCGAGACAGAGACTTATAATTTACAATGGTAAATTGTTTTTGCTCTATCTTCAAATGCGGACGCAAATCTTCGAAAAGCTTTATCGAACAATGCACCCATGAGGATCTGTAGCATCATTGATTTAAACTCATATCTTATATCAAATGAAACTATAGTGCCTTCATGGTTGGGAATAAACGACCAAGTGTTTTCAAGATATTGAAACGGACCATCGACATATTCGACGAAAATCTTTTGGTTTTTAGTATCTAACCTAATTAGGCTAGTGAAATTCTCACGAACAGCTTTGTAACCACACGTCATATCTGCAACTAAAATCTTAAAACCTTGATGATCAATATAATTTTTTCTAACTTCCAACGATTCACAAAGAGGAACAAAATCTGGATATTTTTCTATGTCAGCAACTAGAGCAAACATATCTGTTGGTGAATATGGAACTTTCCGTTTCGTTGCAAATGCTGGCATAGCTAAGTTATTCCTCTTTCCTTTTTTAATTTCTGTTCTTTTCTAATCGAGAAGATTTGAGGCGCTCGAAATCGTCATCAGCATGGTATGAAGATCGAGTTAAAGGACTGGATGAAACTACTAAGAAACCTTTTGCATAACCAATGCGCTCATAAGATTTAAATTCGTCAGGAGTAGCAAAGCGTTCAACGGCTGCATGTTTACGTGTTGGTTGTAGGTATTGACCAATAGTCATAAAATCAACATCTGCTGATCGCAGATCGTCCATGAGTTGTAAAACTTCTTCGCGCACCTCCCCAAGACCTAGCATAATACCAGACTTAGTGAATACATCAGGATCCAACTCTTTAACCTTTTGTAGTAAGCGCAGCGAGTGAAAATAACGTGCTCCCGGACGTATGGATAGATATTTAGAGGGTACAGTTTCGATATTATGATTAAAAACATCAGGTTTAGCCTGAACTACAACCTCAAGGGCACCTGGTTTGCGTAAAAAATCAGGTGTTAAAATCTCAACTGTTGTTGCCGGAGCCGATGAACGTATAGCATTAATCACGTTAGCGAAATGCTGTGCCCCGCCGTCGGGTAGATCATCCCGGTCCACTGAAGTAATAACCACATGTTTAAGATTTAGCTGAGCTACAGCCTGAGCTACATTTTTAGGCTCATCAAAATCAAGCGGTGAAGGTAGACCTGTTCGAACATTACAAAAGGCACATGCCCGTGTGCAAATATCACCCATAATCATCATTGTTGCGTGGCGTTTAGACCAACACTCGCCAATGTTAGGGCAGCCTGCCTCTTCACAAACGGTATGAAGATTATTAGCTTTTACAATCTCTCGTGTTTTAAAATATTTTTTAGAACCAGGAGCTTTAACGCGAATCCAATCAGGTTTACGTGCGATTGGTGTATCCAGCTTAGACTGTTTCTCTGGATGCCGAACAGTTTTATCTATGACAGTTATCATGAACGCCTATTATAATATCTGTTTATGAATATGTTTGTTTGAGTTATGTGACTATATATAACATCACTAGGCTACTCTTCCAATGCGATTCGAATTAAATACTTTATAAAAACATTTTAGTATAAGGTCTACTCGCTTAAAATAGCTTATCATATGCACTTAATTACGTAACACGCATTGTTTTTAAACCGTTGTATAGTGTTTACATTTTATGCATAATACTTAAGGGATTTATTCAGGCAATTATACTTGAATTTGTTTCTTCTCATTAAAGATAAAATAATTTGTGTTTATCCACCGTGTTATGACATCCTGTACCTACAATTAGTTTGTAATACTGCATTTAAATAATATATCTAGAACCTTTCGTCATTATTAGTGTGTGTATTGTGGCGGTTTTGTGCCCTAATTAGTGAAGATGCAGAATACAAACTCGAGAAATCATTTATGTATATATATAGTACATATGCTTAAGGCGTTATGAGATCATAATCGTGTAAGGAGACACTT
Organism: Candidatus Tectiglobus diatomicola; assembly: GCA_039583345.1. Taxonomy (GTDB): domain Bacteria; phylum Pseudomonadota; class Alphaproteobacteria; order Rhizobiales; family Hyphomicrobiaceae; genus Tectiglobus; species Tectiglobus diatomicola. The sequence goes on from JAZDSJ010000009.1 coordinate 136,522, forward strand.
TAATAAGTGCACTTAGGAATTGAATATTTTTCCTTTCATACTCCAATTTTTTATAGCACGTTAGTACTTCTATATGAATCGTACTTCTTTGATTTGCTGCCTAAAAAACAATTAATTGCTTATATTTTCTCAACGCCCTTCATTACTAAGTACTATTAAAACTCACTACAGGTAATATTGGGAATATAACGATAAAACGAAGCTTAAACCAACGACATGATCAGCTTCGAATTAAATTTCACTTGAATTGATATTTATTTAAGATTTAGTGGAAGAAATCTAAGTAGAATTCATAACTGCAAAAAATCAGATCAGAAACTACGTTGTTTAAAAGAATACGGTTATTTTCGTCTAACATGAATTAAACATGTCACAAAAAATATTTTACATATTACGTTGTTTTGCTTTTAGCTGATTGATTAAATATGGCAACTTACAATTCTTTTTTGATAGTTGGCGGCTTTACGCTAATAAGTCGCGCTCTCGGGTTTATAAGAGATATTTTGATTGCAGCTGTACTTGGCAGTGGCTCTATTGCCGACGCTTTTTTTGTTGCATTTAAACTACCTAATCTATTTCGGCGCCTTTTTGGAGAAGGGGCTTTAAACGCAGCCTTTGTTCCACTTTTCGCATCAAAGATTGAGACGCGGGAATTAGATTCTGCGCTTGAATTTGCCGAGGATGCTATCTCTGGACTGAGCATAATTATGCTTATACTATCAGTTATCGCAATCATCTCGATGCCATGGTTAGTTTTTGCATTTGCTCCAGGCTTCACAAGTGATCCAGAAAAATTTGAGCTGGCAGTCTCACTTTCCCGCATTACATTTCCTTATCTTTTATGTATGTCTTTAGTTGCAGTTATGTCGGGTGTTTTAAATACATATGGATGTTTCTTATTAGCTTCGGCAGCCCCTATATCACTCAATGTAGTAATAATATTATCTCTTGTTTTTGTCTTGACATTAGGATTTACTAACCTTGTCGACGTAAGCTTTATACTAGCAACTAGTATTACAATTGCCGGCATGATTCAATTTGTTATGCTGTGGTGCGGTATTCGTAATGTTGGAATAAAATTAAAGTTTCGCTTGCCTCGATATAATGAGAATATAAAAAATCTTATAAATCTTGGAATTCCAAGTATCATATCCGGTGGTATAACACAGATTAACATCCTTGTAGGTACAATCATAGCTTCACTTCAAACTGGTGCCGTTTCCTTCCTTTATTATGCAGACCGCCTGTATCAGCTGCCTCTTGGTGTTGTTGGTATTACGATCAGTGTGGTTCTACTTCCTGATTTATCAAGAAAATTAAGAGCTGGTAACGTTACAGAGGCACGCAAAAGCCAAAATCGTTCTCTCGAATTTGCTTTACTTTTAACAATTCCGGCCTCGGTTGCATTGGTAATAGCGGCCGATCCTATTATCTTTGTTTTATTTGAACGTGGTACATTTACCGCAGCTGATACTACTGCTACCGCGCAGGCTCTCGTAGCTTTCGCTATCGGGCTACCTGCATTTGTACTCATTAAAGTACTTCAACCTGCATTTTTTGCACGTGAAAATACAGCTACACCAATGTGGTTTGCTGTTATTTCGATGATAGCAAACATTTTGGGATCATTGGTGTTATTCTACTGGTTCAAGACAAGTAAAAGTTGGATGCCAATGCCGCATGTTGGAATAGCCCTAGCTACATCTATTGCTGGATGGACCAACATGCTACTATTATGGTGGAAACTTGCACAAACAGAAGCTTTCTATTGGGATCTAAGGCTTGTAAAAAATATTATGGCTATATTTTGTGCTAGTTTCATTATGGGGGGTATACTTATATTCATTCTACCTTATGTCGTGAAGTTTTTCATATCATCACCATTTGTTATACCAAGAATAATTGGACTTAGCATTTGGGTTGCCACTGGAGTGTGCGTTTTCTTTGTTATAATTATGCTTCTAGGACGATTTAATATGCGTCAAATGTTACAACTTAAACATTAGCTTGCAACGCTATGAAAAGTGCCGTATTCCAGAATAAAGAATTTGTAAATATTTGAAAATATTTCCAAATTAGAACTCATATAAAGATTACTTCTTATTGTGTAACAGGTAATTTAAGCATAGTGGTAACAATCATAAGTTGAAAAACTCAAAACCGCGATCTAGATTTAAAAATCTACAAGGCGGCAACTATGAGAATGGACCATTACCTTACATTTAATTAAAATAATGTGAATGACGCATAATAAAAAGAGAAAAAACATATCACACCTTAAACCACGTCGTGCTTTTGAAGAAGGTCACATCCGCAAATTACTTGTAATTGCAGATGAAACCTCTGAGCTTGAAGCAGCACTATACTTTTCGGCATGTCGAGTAAATCGGACAAGCGGTAAGATCGTTTTTCTTTACGTAATTCAACCTCAAGACTTTCAACATTGGATGGGTGTAAAAAATGTTCAGGTCGGCGAGGAAACACAAAAGGCCAAAGCACTTTTCCGCCTTTTTAGACGTAGGTTAGCGAATGCAGAACTCGGGCAGGTTGATTGCGAAGAAGTCATAATTGAAGGTAACATAACTGACGTAATACGTACTTATATTGAGCAAGACGAGGATATCGGAGTTCTAGTTCTCGGTGCGGCGACCGACAGCAAAGGTCCTGGTCCGCTTGTTTCTTCACTTGCTGCAGGTAAGGCAGCAGGATCTTTTCCTATACCAATCATTATAGTTCCAGGACACTTGACGTTAAATGAAGTTAAAGCCTTAGCTTGAATTTTTATAACTTTGGTCGCAAACTAAATATTTTATAGTATGTCGATTTCTTTTAGTTGCCCTATGCATAATCACTACAAGACAATGAACTGAAGTTTTGTTTAATCTATATGCTACATATAACAATCAAAGAGAAACTGATAATTTCATACCCAATTGCTTGTACATATATTGTACAAGTTTTAATAAAAACTTTTTGTGTAGAATGGATGTTCTATTTAGCTCTTGCTAATCACTAAATAAATAAAGAGAATTAAGTGGTGCTCATTTTACTGGAATAAAAAAGTTTTGAAGACTATCAAAAACAGCGTCAGATCCATAAACTAAATTTTAAAAAAATATTACATTCTTACTAACACTAAAACCTTCTTCTCTATAGCCACCAAAGCTAGTCACCATCATATGTATTTGACAATTAAAAGTATCGTGGCTGAAATAACTAACAGAAGCTATATTAAAAGTACAAAATATTAAAACCGAAGAATACTTTGCAGTATATCTCCGGTTTTATCTTTGAAAGGGTGGATTGTATTAGGTTAAATAATTTTATGACTACTTATAATAATACTTGAATTCAGTTAAACGCGACGTTCAACCATTAGCTTCTTTAATTCCGCAATAGCCTTTGCTGGGTTAAGTCCTTTAGGGCACGCTTTTGCACAGTTCATAATGGTATGGCAACGGTAAAGACGGAACGGATCCTCTAGATCATCTAATCTTTCACCTGTGGCCTCGTCGCGTGAATCGTTGATCCAACGGTATGCTTGTAAAAGTACTGCTGGTCCTAGATAACGATCGGAATTCCACCAATAGCTTGGGCATGATGTTGAACAGCAAGCACATAAAATGCATTCGTAAAGGCCATCCAGGTCTTCACGGTCTTCCCTACTTTGGCGCCACTCAGTAGGAGGCATTGGGCTGGATGTTTTCAGCCACGGCTCAATTGAGCGATGCTGTGCGTAAAAATTTGTCATGTCAGGAACAAGATCTTTAACAACTTTCATGTGCGGAAGCGGATATATAGTGACATCACCTTTAATATCATCAATAGCCTGTAAGCAGGCGAGGTTGTTTTTCCCTCCGATATTCATTGCACAGGAGCCACAGATACCTTCGCGACAAGAACGACGAAAAGTGAGCGAAGTGTCAATGTTACCTTTAATCTTAATAAGCGCATCAAGAACCATCGGTCCGCAGTCATCTTGATTGACCCAATAAGTATCAAGGCTAGGATTTTTACCGTCATCAGGGTTCCAGCGATAAATTTGAAATTTTTTCCAACGTCCTTTCTCGCCTTTTTCATTCCAAGTCTTACCGGTATTAACTTTAGAATTTTTTGGAAGCGTAAGCTGTACCATTACTTTTTATCCTTTTGCTTTGGTATCTGCTGCTATAAGCACTATACGTGTTATATCTCCATACAAACTGTTCCAACACAATTGGCTCAATAATTTAAGCCTTATTAAATGCGACTTCTTCACTACAGACTGCTACTATACAGGTTAAACAAGACTTAATTTAAAAAATAGTCTACTTATTGTCCATGTGAGGTTTGCTTTTTTAAAACAGTGACAATCTCATATATGGTATTAGATGCTAATCGATAAGTGTATTAACATAAATGGTAATCCTTAAGCTTCTTAACAAGATCTGCCAATTTCAATGCCACTTGAAGCCCCACTTCAACTGAATATTGCATAGATACTCGTTCTACAAGCACACAATTTAGTTGCTCCTGAGCCTCTCCAAAGCCATAGAAAATCTCATCTGGGGGATTGATTACTCCATCTTCGATGGCCATCATAACTTCGAATGAGTTTTGCGAGGCGACGACCATCATAGACGCGATATCATCTATTGAATTTTGGTAAATCTTCAAAGCTGATCTACTAACTCGCACCCCATGTACACCAAATTTTATAGGCAATTCCTGTTCTTTAAACAGGGCCTGCGCTCTGTGAAAACGTCTGAAAACATCTTGAATAATAAGACAGCATCTCTCTAAATCTTGTAATGCCGCAGATACCTTTCGTTTAGGCTTTATGTCATCTTGTTTACATTCCTCAGCAATCCAATTCATAAGTGCTATAGACGCTATTGTGGCAAGCACAGAGAGTGCTGGAAGCACGGCTGTTAGGGGATCCGGAGCAACACGAGTGTTATCATAATTGGTTTTAACTACAATTTTATCTGCAACGTTAAAAATACCACTACCATGCTCACGACTTCTATTATTCATTTTGAAGCCTAACTTTCAGTTATTTTGAATTAAGTATAACAGTGATTTTGACGGCTTCTAATTGAATATACTGTTATGAATAATTCGAGGCTATTATGAACAGAAAACAAAGCTCCATATCATAAATGATAATATGAAATGGATGATCACAAATTCCTCAAACGTTTAACCAGCCGAAGCTAAAATGTATGCTAGATAGGAGGGAGACACGTACAACGAAATAAGTGACGCTCTAGTACCAACAAAAAAGAGCGAAGGCTAGCTGTGTAGAGTGATCTTCAAACCAACTCGCTATAACTGAACGGCTTACGTGTGGTGGGAAGCTTATATTGAGCGACCCACCAAATTGATTTTTAATATAAAGCGACGTCCTACTTTAATCTCTAAGGTTAGAGACTAATACACGCGTGCCTTAGGTTCAATATAACCTATTTCATTAGTCATAGTGAATTCGTGCACTGGTCTGTAGTCCATTTTGATACTATTTTTTGCATCATCAGACCAAGCTAACGTGTGTTTCATCCAATTCTGATCATCACGTTCGCTAAAATCTTCGCGTGCATGAGCACCTCGACTCTCTTGGCGGTTCTCGGCACTGTACATAGTGACAGCAGCCTGCGAGATGAGGTTTTGATACTCAAGAGCCTCAATAAGATCTGTGTTCCAAATAAGCGAACGATCTGAAACAGATATATCCTCGGTTTGTTTCCAAATTTCAGAAATCTTATCAACACCTTCTTTTAAGACCTCACCGTCTCTGAATACTGCACAATTATTCTGCATCACGCGCTGCATATCAAGACGCAATTTTGCAGTAGCAGTACCTCCAGATGCGTTGCGTGCCTTATCCAAACGAGATAAAGCCATTTCGTCAATATCCGATGGTAAGTCCTGATGAGGAGAGCCAGCCTCTAGGGTTTCACCGCATCTCAATCCAGCAGCTCGACCAAATACTACAAGGTCAATTAGAGAGTTTGAGCCAAGACGATTGGCACCGTGCACTGAGACACAGGCTGCTTCACCAATAGCCATAAGACCAGGTACAACACTATCTGGATCACCATTTCTTAGTGTCACTACTTCCCCGTAGAAGTTTGTTGGAATACCTCCCATGTTATAATGTACTGTTGGGATAACTGGTATAGGCTCTCGTCTAACATCAACACCGGCAAAGATCTTTGCGCTCTCACTAATACCAGGAAGCCGCTCCGCTAGCACGTCTGGATCTAAATGATCAAGATGTAAAAAGATGTGATCTTGCTCTTTACCAACGCCTCTTCCCTCACGTATCTCCATAGTCATAGAACGGGATACAACGTCACGCGAAGCTAGGTCTTTTACACTAGGGGCATAGCGTTCCATAAAACGCTCACCTGCACTATTGGTCAAGTAGCCCCCTTCACCACGCGACCCCTCTGTTATCAGTACACCCGCCCCATAAATACCTGTGGGGTGAAATTGAACAAACTCCATATCTTGAAGAGGGAGACCAGCACGCAACACCATGGCATTGCCGTCGCCAGTACAGGTATGTGCCGACGTAGCAGAAAAGTATGCTCGACCATAGCCACCGGTTGCAAGGATAGTTTTGTGTGCACGAAAACGGTGTATAGTACCGTCATCCATATTTAGCGCCACAATACCACGGCAAGCACCATCCTGATCCATCAAAAGATCGATAGCGAAATACTCTATAAAAAATTCTGCAGTGTGCCTTAAAGCTTGACCATAAAGTGTATGAAGCATTGCGTGGCCTGTGCGATCAGCTGCAGCACATGTACGCTGAGCCGGTGGCCCCTCACCGAAGTCAGTTGTCATTCCTCCAAACGGACGTTGATAGATTTTACCATCTTCTGTTCGAGAAAAAGGAACTCCGTAGTGCTCCAGTTCATACACAGCCTGCGGAGCATTTCGACACAAATACTCTATGGAATCCTGGTCACCTAGCCAGTCAGCACCTTTAACTGTATCGTACATGTGCCATCGCCAATCATCATTCCCCATATTTCCTAAAGATGCGGCAATACCACCCTGCGCTGCAACTGTGTGAGAACGTGTTGGAAAAACTTTTGTAATGCATGCTGTCTTTAGGCCTGATTGAGCAGCACCTAGAGTCGCTCTCAAACCAGAACCACCCGCACCAACCACTACAACATCATACTTATGGTCGACGATATTATAAGCATACCCATTAATTTTTGGTGCAGAAACACCATTTACCATGCTTGTCATATTCATTAAGCCCCAAAGTTAATTTTGAATATTGCAAAAGCTGATGCTAAGCCAACTGCTATAGCAAAGAATGTGTTAAGCATTAAAAGAACAATCTTAATGCTCTCAGCGTCAACATAATCTTCGATTATAACCTGCATACCTAACCGCATGTGATACATGCCTGACGAGATCATTAAAAGCAATGAAATCGCCACCAATGGATTAGCAAGCCAACCTTTCACAACTTCATATTCTTGGCCTGAAGTGTTAGCTATAAGCCACACAAAGAAAAGACCAAGAAAAATGTTTGCAACTGCAGTTACACGTTGCTGCCAAAAGTGATCGGCACCTTCTTTTGCAGAACCAAGCCGACGAACATTTTTTAGTGGTGTGCGCATAGACATAATTAAAACGCTCCCTCGAATCCACCAGCTATCAACCAAATCATTACGGTACACAATAGCGAAGCTATAAGTGTTAGCCAGCATAGAAAATTAATACTTGGAAGGTCGAAGGCATAACCAACATCCCAAATAAAGTGTCGAATGCCGCCAAACATGTGATGTAGAAAAGCCCATGTATAACCTAGCATAACCAATCGTCCAGGTAATGTCGCAAAAAGTGAATTTACGAATTGGAACGGTTCGGAGCCACTAGAAGCCGCAATCAACCATATTGCCAGCATAATTGTCCCAAAATAAAGAGCTGCACCCGTTGCTCTATGTATGATGGACATAAGCATATTAATTTCAGGCTTATAGACGTATAAATGCGGTGATAGCGGTCGCGCTTTTCCTATTTGACCTGTCTCGCTATTGTACATAACTGAGTTCTCCATATTCTCAAAGCAGTCAAATCACTTGCTTTAATTTAGATTCGCTTAGATTCTGAATCAATAGCGCGAAAATTTGCTATTATACATCATACACCTCTGAGGAGAAAACTAAATGACCAGCTGTGAAAATTTTCGGCATCTCAAAACTACTATAGTTTAAAACGAATGTTAGTCCCGATCTAAATTTAAACTTAAATAATAATCAGGATTGTGTACCCACTTAGTTTCTAAGTATTGAGGTCTGCGACTTACTTCGATTTATTCTAGCTTGTGTTGCAGAAACTTATTCAAATTAAGATACTACATCATGTTAACACATATATAGGCTTTACTGAGATGTGTAAATTATCACACCCTATCATGATTTCACTGCGTCAAAAATACCTTAATTATTAGTTGCGCATTCTAAATATGTTTTATGTTTGATACTTTAAATTAATTTACTACATCTAGCTAAGAGATTTGTTTGTTTACCATCCAAATCTGATTATGACGCATCAGCAAGGGGCTTTGGCATAAGACCTCAATTAAACAACTTCCTCAAATCTGAGTGAATCTAACTTTACAATTTCGAATGTGACAATTACAGATTTGTTAAAAAACGTTGTTGCAACTCGGTTCCCACTCTGCACTGCACGAAAACTTTTCGCGTTGTATAAACTAAATTATGGTAACAAATACTATTTCAACATGGCACTTATTAAAATAATATTCAGTTTGGCCCAGAATATTAATATTGCAGTCAGACATGAGCAAATTGACTTACTCCACTATCTCGAAGTAAACCCTAGCGAATCAACAATAATGAGTTTAAGCACTATTATTTCTTCCAACCTGATTTGGCCTATACCCGTATTGTAGTGTTACTTGTGTCGATATTTAACCATCTGCACGCTGGATCAATCGTTTAGACATGCACCCAAGACTTGGAAAAGCATAGGCTTTAACTCAAATCACGTCTGTGTCTATTTAGATTAACATACACGATTTGTTTTTCACTCGCTTTAGATTCAATTCTTACGTGTTAATTAAGAAAAACTTGCTTTAAGGTTGTCTATATTGATTTCTATATAGTAATGCTGGAGATTTGAGTTTAGAAGATGTTAAACATTTTTGTTATTTCATCTCAGGTGTCATACGGACATGTAGGTCTGAACGCAATTTTGCCGGCTGTTCAGGCGTTGGGACATGAAGTATTTGCGTTGCCAACTGTGATTCTATCTAATCATCCTGGGCACCGATTTGCCTCTGGCGAACAGGTATCACCTATTACACTGGAAGAAATGGTCACTGCATTGGATGATAATGGCTGGCTATCTGCAATAGATCGTATTTTAACAGGTTATATGCCTAGCGTTGAACATGTGAATTTCGCAGCTGAAACAATAATCCGCATCAAATCAAAATCTCCAGGTGTCGAAGTCATTTGCGATCCTATTATTGGCGACGACTCCGAAGGTGTGTACATCGATATTGAAGCTGCTGTAGCAATCCGTGAAAGACTAGTTCCATTGTCAAATATGATGCTCCCAAACAATTTCGAGCTAAGTTGGTTATCGGAAGTGGACATCAAGAACGAGAGAGATGTCTTACTTGCAGCGCGTGCCTTCCCTGAAACCAGCGTTTTAGTCACATCAGTACCTACGTATGAGCATGACATCATGGCAAATATTCTATCACCTTGTGATTTATCCGTTAATGTTGCGAGAAGTTGTTGCTTTAAGGTTTATTCTGATGTTCCGAAAGGAACAGGCGATTTCTTTTCCGGTCTAATCGCGGCTGGTGCAACTTTTGATGTGGCGACGGCTCAGACATCGGCACTAGCCCGGCTAAGTGTAGGAAAACCACATTTGGATATTATTCTTCAGCGTACAAGCTGGATCAGTGCCAAGCCATCAACTTTGGTCCCCGTCGAATTTAAAATAACATGACACATTTTGTAGCAGGTATTGATGGGTGTCGGAAAGGCTGGATCGCCGTAATTCATGAAGTAAGTCAGCCTAATTCTTCGCGCTTGGAACTTTTTAGACGATTTAGAGATTTGCTAGAAAGTAAGCCATATCTTCATACAATAGCAATTGATATACCAATCGGATTGCCAGATTATATCGGAATTGGTGGACGAACCGCTGACCGTGAAGCACGTGCTGTCCTAGGACAAAGGCGATCTGCAGTTTTTGCTGTTCCCTCAAGAGCTACTGTAATGTGTGATAATTACTCTAATGCCTGCGCTACAGCTTATAAAAGCTCAAACCCTCCACGTAAAATCTCAAAGCAGATTTTTAATATTTTTCCTAAAATCCGCGAAGTAGATGCGCTAATGACACCTGTATTGCAAGCACGTGTTTTTGAAACGCACCCAGAGATTGCATTCTGGGCACTTAATGACAAAAGACCTTTAATATTACCTAAAAAATTAAAATCAAAACCTCATGCTGAAGGACTTAATTTTCGTCGAGATCTACTCAGAAAATATGATTATCCTGAAGAAACCTTATGCTCATCTAAATTTCGAACATCAGACGTTGGTCCAGATGACATTCTAGATGCCTGCGCAAATGCATGGAGCGCGACCCGAATCTTCAGGTGTATTGCGGAGAGGTTTCCAAGTCGACCTGAGATTGATTCTAAAGGTTTGCGGATGGAAATCTGGGGCTGAATTATTTAGTATAATGTAATTGCAACCCATTGAGATGGATTGAAATTAAAATGTGTCACATTATCATATCTGCTTAGATAAAGCCTCTTTAGAACATTACGAATTTACTAAAACACGATTTTATTTTTTTAGACATGATCTCTGCGCTCATCGTCAACAACTATCCCATCATTAGGTAGAGTTTTAGGAGGAACTAATTGAACTGCACCTACGACTTGTGTGATTTTTTCAAGTGCTTTTGCAATTTTCTCAGCGAGCTGCTGCTCGTAATGGATAGCTTCAGCTTTGAGTACCATTGTATCCTGTGTGCCATCACGTCCGACAACCAAACGCAACCGCCCAAGTTGTGGAAATCGTTTTGCAATTTTAGCTACGTGCTGTGCATGAATTAAGAAACCCTTTACTTTTACGACCTGATTAGCGCGACCCATCCAACCTCTTATCCGCATATTTGTACGACCGCATGGACTCATACCAGGCAAAACGGCTGATAGATCACCTGTTGCCAGGCGTATCATAGGATAGTCACGATTGAATGTAGTCACAAGGACCTCACCGACCTCGCCTGGTGGTAACGGATCGCCAGTCCCAGGTCGAACAATTTCAAGAAGTACACCTTCATCAACAATCATTCCCTCCAGCGCTTCACTTTCATAGGCAATCATACCAGCATCAGCAGTAGCATAAACCTGAAAAACAAAAATCTTTCGGTCAAGATATTCTTGTCGTAGTGAAGGAAGCAAAGCACCTCCCGAAACTAAAGCACGTTGAAGTGAAGATGTGTCTTTACCCGCATCAGCTGCCTTATCCAATAAAATTTTAAGATAATTCGGAACACCTACATAGGCCGTAGGTTGAAGGTGTGCGATGACCTCCACATGCTGTTCTGTATTCTCTGGACCAGCAGGAATCACTGTGCAGCCCAATGCGCGTGCACCGGCATCAACAATCCACGCTCCAGGTGTCAAATGATATGCAAAAGTATTCATGACAACATCACCCTTTCGAAAACCTGCTGAAAACAGCGCTCTTGCAGATCGCCACCAATCTGTACCGTGACCCTCAGGTTCAAAAATCGGACCAGGTGACATAAAAACACGATTTAGGGATTTAAGATCTGATGTTGGAAAACCACCTAGAGGTGGTGTAAGAGCTTGCATATCTTTGAGTGAAAACTTCCGCATAACTGGCAATTTTGCAAGTGCTTCACGAGACGTCACAGATGATGGATCAAGGCCTTTGAGGTGACTAGCCCAGCCTGGAGCCTCTCTTATTGTTCGAGCCAAAAGACTTGGCAACATATTGAACAAAGCGAGTTCTCGTTGCTCAGGATCGCGGGTCTCTAGATAATCAAAGTTCACGCGTCCATTTTTCATAAGACTGTTATGTCCTTGCAAATCCAATTATTGGGATTGATTACTAATGAGCTTAGTACTGCAACTGATCAATACGACTCAGCACTTTGTGTTAACGGTAGGAGTTCATGTGCAGCATTACTCAGGAAAAATAAATAGAGTTATAATATATAATTTTTATTCAATGGTTGAAATTATACTAAATTAGAAAACTTGAAAAGATTACGGAACACTTGAATAACTTCAAAATTACTTTGATTATTCAAAGAATTATACTAGCTAGACAAGCTCGTTTCTTATATAATTTTGGTTTTATTAAGATATCAATTGTAATGAGCATATCAGGCTCATCAAAGATGATTTCGTAAATGAAAATGGCTTTAATCATGGTATTGTCAAAGTCAACTATTAAAAAATCTTATGTTTTAAGCAAGCTTTGAGTTCTGTCATCGTGACAAAAAGGTACCACATCATCGAAAAAAAAATTAATCTTATTCACGAAGCTCATAGTATTTTCCGAAGTTTTAATTACTATTATAAAAACATTAAAATGTGACAACCTATCACTTAACTCGTTGCGATAGGTAAAGGTTGATCTAAAAATATTTTAATATTTACATGAATGAAGATCTAATGAAGTATAACTCAAAATTTAAAGTTCTAATGCTCGGCAAAAACTTCAAACTTGAAATTTGGTGAGGCATGTGTCCGATCCAACTTCGTATAAGATATATAATTGCCATAAGTTACAAGCTATAACAAAAACGTTTACGTAAAATCTTGTTTAAAACTACTGGCTAAGATTTTAAATGTTTTTTAAGAGAAATACATAATGTTTTTTCTCTTTTATACCTTGTGTTAAAATTTAAAAAAAGTATGGTAACTTAACGCGTTCTATGAATAATTCGATGGAGAATAGATTAGTGTATCATTGAATACAATTTTTTCACTAATTTCTATTTCTCGAGTTTGAACCCTACACCGAAAAGCAAGAGGTTCGACACCTTTTTTTACGGAAATTGAGAATTCATTTGCATAATTTGGATCAATATCTCGGGCAAGCCCCATGCTTAGAGCATCGTTGCGCTGAACTACAAATAGTATTACTGCTCTGTGTCCTCTTTGCACCATTTCTGCCAATTCACGAAGGTGTTTTGTGCCACGTTTAGTTGCAGAATCGGGAAATTCAGCAAGCCCTGGGCTACGCATTAAGTGTACATTTTTTACTTCAACGTAGCACAAACCTTTATTAACATCTTCTAGCAAAAAATCTATACGACTATTTTCTTTGCCATATTTTACTTCTCTACGAACCTTGGTGTACCCTTTTAAGGCTTGGATGCCAGCACAAGCAATGGCTTCGCCAATAATTTTATTAGGATTATTAGTATTTACACCAACTAAGGTTGACCCCTTAGTAAAACTATGTTCGACTAATTCCCAAGTGTAGCGAAATTTGCGTTTTACGTCATGATTTTCCGAAAGCCAAACAATCATGCCGGGTCCCGCTAAGCCTAACATAGATCCCGTGTTTGGACAGTAAACATCAACCTTCTGGCCACTATCTAGAATCACTTCTGCTATAAAGCGCTTTAAACGCCTAATAAGGCGGCCACGAATTAGTGGAATTTTAAACTCCATGTCAGATTTTTACTCTTTAAAGTGTAGCCAAACTGGTATAACAATATGGCTTATCATTTATTTCCTTTTGTATAAATTCACAGCATTCTGCACTCTCACGCATTTTACACAAGATCCTAAACATCTCCTCGTAAAGCATAAGGAATGTTATCTTCTGAGAAAAGATAAGTTTCGTCAGTTAGCTCTTGTTTGGACTTAGGCTTCATTAAGCTACTTACTGCGGCAGCATCCTTGAAAAGGTCAAAATTTTCATCCAAAAGATCTAGGAATCTTGCACATAGATCAAGAAGGACGCCGAGATTAACTCGCTCAGCAACAAGAAAGCTGTCATTCATTGAAATACGATCAAAAGATTTAAGGCAACCTGTATTAGATGGTATTACATTTCGACTTCTTAGATACAATAAGGGGTCAGAATCTTTAAGGAATGAATTTTGCTCTCTGTCCCAGATTTGATCAATCGCATCAACAATAACAGCAGTACAACTCGAAAAAAGTCGTGTAAATTTAGTGACATGATTATTTATTTTAGATAACACATTAGCATAATTTTGCGCCAATTTAATGTGTCCTATTAAATGAAACTCTAATTTACGTGCTTCAGCGATGAAGGTTTTAAGACATATTAGATTAGAGGTGGAACCGCAACTCAACTGATTATAGTTTTTGTAATAGCATAGAGACTTCAGATCTTCACCCAAAGCTAAAATGGAATCAAGATGCTCTGCAAGTAAATATATACGCTGATCTTTCGGTATTCGGATATCATTTGCATTCATGCAACCAACTCCTAGTGTAAAACCTATTGGAAAAGCACTCGATACTTACTGAAGAGCATACTTATCCTTTTCGAAGGCCTGCTCGTATTTACACAAATTAAGTTTTTGGATATCTACATACGATTCGCGTTATCTGCAATATAACATTCTTATTTTGATAACTATTCCCTATTTACGGTTATAATGTAAATCACTAACCAATAGTGCAACATATACCAACTGAGATTTTTAAAACTTAAAGGATACATGCTTATTGAGACAGCGTACACAACTGGTTAGGAACAATTAAAGTATTGTCGAAACATATTATTACTTTGATAATTAACAACTTTAGAAAGCAAGATTACTTCATTATTGATGTAGATTTGACATTATTTGTTGTTCATAATTAGCCTTCTTCAAATTTGACCCTTAAAGTAAGTTTCTAACTTTAGAGTTCTGTGTTTAAACTTCTTAAAAAACTTCAAACTAAACATTAAAGCAATTATGGTATACCTTTTTATTGATACATAAGCTTAATTTAACTCATGGATACTCTTATCAAAACATTAAGATGCTTTTTATGAGCGATGCAATTTCTATATGATCATACTGATATTTTTAGTTAAAACATGACTTTGCATAATAGATGATATTGGTTCGAACTTAAATTCACGTTAATTATAAGAATGAGAGGATACCTATACTATTAGGTATACATAATCATCTAATTGAGCGCCGCATTAAGTAGTTCATCCCTACAATTCTTTTTACTCTTAGCCTAATAATGCTCTTCCAAAATATTTCTTATTAATTCAAGTCTTAAATTTGCTACAAATGTAAACACATTATGCTTGTCGATAAATTACACCTAAACATTTGGTGCCTAATTTCGTTGGAATTAATTAATAGATTAATATTGTCAATATATAAAAAGGGTTGATAAATAAATGTAAGTTCTGAAGCCTTATACCAGAGTTACCTAACGAAAATTCAGCATTGACAGTTATTTATATTGGAAAAATTTGTGATCCCGATATAAATCACTATGTCACTCAACAATGTCACTGCTTTTACGACGTCACCAAATAGATATGTATATTAGGGAGAAAAATTATGCCTGCTAAGGTTGCAATTTCTGGCTTTGGACGAATTGGTCGTAATATTCTGCGTGCTGCTATCGAGACCGAAAGGACAGATCTTGAATTTGTTGCAATCAATGATTTAGCATCTAGTAAATGCAACGCGCATCTTTTTAGATATGATTCCATATATGGGCCTTTTCGAGGCGATGTCGTTATGAAAGATGACAGAATTAACATTGGTCTTTCTAACTCAATCAAGGTTTTTGCAGAACGTGATCCCAAGCAGCTTCCATGGAAAGACATGGGAATCGATATTGTTTTAGAATGTACCGGCGTTTTTACGAGTAAAGAAAAAGCTTTCTCGCACATAGAAGCGGGTGCCAAACGTGTGCTTGTATCAGCACCGACAATAGAAGCTGATCTGACTGTAGTTTATGGGGTTAATCATCATAAGCTATCGCCACACCACATTATCGTTTCTAATGCTTCTTGTACGACTAATTGTTTAGCCCCCGTTGCTAAAGTATTAAATGACTTATGCGGAATAAAATCCGGTTTTATGACCACTATTCATGCATACACAAGCGATCAGCATATACTAGACACAGCCCATAAGGATATTAGACGCGCTCGCGCTGCAGCTATGAGTATGATACCAACATCAACTGGAGCTGCAAAGGCCATTGATTTAGTATTACCTGAACTCTCTGGCAAACTAGACGGTACTGCAGTTCGTGTTCCTACACCAAATGTATCCGTAATAGATCTTAAAATCTTACCTACTAGAGAAATATCTGTTGAGGAAATCAACCAAGCTTTTAAAAGCGCAGCAATCAATGACTTTCACGGTGTTTTATCAACGGTTTCAGAAGAGTTGGTCTCAATTGACTTCAACCGTTGCCCATATTCATCAAATTTTGATTTAACACAAACCCAAGTTATAAATGGGGAACTAGTTCGGGTATTTTCGTGGTATGATAACGAATGGGGCTTCTCTAACCGAATGATAGATACAGCTGCTGAGATGGCTAAATTACTTTAGTTTTATAAAACTTGTATTTATGCCCTAATGTTATGAACTATCGGGCAGTTGGTGAATTAAGGCTTTACTGCCCGGTAGAATCTGTGCCGTACATTTTAAGATACCCACTGCACAGTATCAAATGTTCGTATTAGTACTTACACTTTTTATCTTATGAGATCTCCAAATCAATAATGAAGCCTACATTTAGTTGGAATGGATCATTTAATCTAGGATTAACAGCACAATGGATCACGAATTTCTGCAATGTTTTTTTGAAATCTAGAATTTAAATAAGTTTCACTACTCATTTCAATTAGTCTAGATACCGTACGCTTAAACAAATCAGATCCGTGCCCTAATGGGTAAATTTTACTCGGTTCTGCTTCAGAAGATGCGACAAAACGTATTTTATTGTCGTATAAAGTATCAATCAAATTAATAAAGCGACGTGCCTCGTTTCTACGGGCAGGTGTTAGTATGGGGATAGCATCAATCATAATTGTATGAAAAGCTTGGGCTAATGCAATATAATCCGCCGAACCCAATGGGGTTGAGCACAACTCATTAAAATGAAACCTGGCCCCACCCTTAGCAGTTCTTTTAACTTCAATAAGACGCCCTTTAACTTCAATAAGACGTGATTTATTAGCAGCCCCATTAGTTAGTTCCACCCATAATGCGTCCATGTTTTTATTAGTATCGTCGTTAAGAGGCGAAAAATAGATACGACGGCCAGCTAGTTTTTCCATACGAAAATCCTTATCAATAGATAAATCTATGATATCCATTTTGCTAGTTATCAAATCTATGAATGGTAGAAAAAGTTGCCTATTTAAACCGTTTCTATAGAGTTCGTACGGATGAGAGTTAGAGGTCGTAACTACAATAACATCCTCCTTAAATAGAACCTTGAAAAGTCGACCTAAGATCATAGCATCTGCAATATCTGTAACATGAAACTCATCAAAACATAATAATTTAGCTTGCGTACTAATCTGCTTGGCAACTCGCAAGATTGGGTCAGCTTCAATTGTTTTTCGTGCCTTACCGATGCGTTCATGCACATCAACCATGAACTCATGAAAATGACTTCGGTGTTTATGCTTAAAACTAACAGACTCATAAAACATATCCATAAGCATTGTCTTTCCGCGGCCAACACTCCCATGAATATAAAGACCATTTGGAGCAGGTTTAGTCTGACCTAACAAATGCCTGATAGAGGTTTGTGATTTTAGCCAACTTTCAAGCTGTGTTGCCAGAGTATCCAGACGCTCTGCTGCTAATTTTTGAGCATTATCATGTTGTAGCTCCCCATTAGCCACTCGAACATTGTACAGTTTCAACATATAAAAATCCTTATATCTTGATTAAACCGTTCACATCATGGTCTAACCCAATGACTGACATAGAGTTTTTAATGTTTACAAAGAAGTAAATAATGATAGGTACTTCCATCACTCTTTAACTCTTTTATGCCGCAATATAGCTGAAAATGATTACAGAGCCCGATCTATTCCCAAACTACAAATTTATTTTCTACTTTGGATATTATCTAAAATTCTAAAAACTTATTCTCTTCAAACTCACCGGAATTTTTGGCTTTTAATTATAGCGGTAATGAAAGATTAAAAGTACTTCCTAAAGCTAATTACACTAAAAGTATGAATGCATGCACATAGTTATCTTATAAACATAAAGCTAAATTCTCTTAACAAGAAACAGAGCCTAAATTAGAGATTAACGCTATAAAGATAAAGCTATCCTAAATTAATTAACCAGTAACTTCTAACATTTTGGTTGCCTACTATTTTGTTGCAGCTAAGTAGTGGATTTATAGACTTCAAGAAAGAGAAGGCCAAATCCTTAATAATTAATTTAAAATTGTTATATGTTTCCTCTTATATAGGTAGATTAAATAATGTCCATAGAATACATACTAGCCATCGTAGTAAATAACTAGTATGGATTTCTGTGTTGAATTCTAACGTAGGAAACACAAAGCCTTAGTGTCTAAACGCTCATCTGAGAATAATTTAATTTATTATGGAAAAACGCATCGTATTCGCGTGAATTTTCTAAAAACTTATTATATTGGTGCCCCAGGCCCGAATTGAACGGGCACTCAGTTGCCTGAACCAGATTTTGAATCTGGCGCGTCTACCAGTTCCGCCACTGGGGCATTAAAGTAAAAAGATAATACAATAGGCCTGAAAAATTATGTATTGACTATAATCAAACCAATTGCAAGATGCAATTTAGTAACTACTAATATTTTTAAGCAATGAAGTTTTCTAAAGAATCGTCGAGTTAAATTTATTAATCATCTACTAAAGTCCTGAAGTGTTCTAAATCCTGACTTGATGAAATCTTAATGTAATTACCTAGAAGAATACAAGTTGCAATTATTTTGTATTATAATCTGGCGTAATTTTATATGCGAATACAAGCTCATAAAAAGTTCGAAAAACGAATGGCTTAAAATTTAAAGAGTAAAACTTCAAGTCAGTCTTTTAAACGATGAAGTATAATTAAAACAACATGCCGACTATGATGCTTTTACAAGCTTTTGGGATCTTGCAACTTACAATTCAATAATAATGCTATTTAAACCTTGCAACTAGCGTCGTCATATATTTGGATGTCAATCGCGTATCTCTCCACCAGTTGCTCTTTCAACTGACTTAATTACTCGTGAACACACAGCTTCGATTTCTAGATAAGTTAACGTTGTGTCTTTAGGTTGTATTATTATCTCTATCGCTATTGATTTTTTACTATTACTGAGAACACCACCTTCAAAAACATCAAAAACATTTATGTCTCTAATAAGTGATCGATCACTTTTAGCTATAGCTTTTACGACATCGTTAGATGAGACAGACTTATCTAGGACAAATGAAAAATCACGCCTTATTGGTAGTAAATTAGTTGTAACCATAGGTAGTTTTGAACGAGTATTTCGTCTCTTAGAAGGAAGTGATGAAAGCGTAATTTCGAAGGCCATTGCAGGACCTTTAATATCTAGAAAGCGAAGTGTCGCCGGATGGATCTCTCCAAAATAACCGAGTGTGAGTTTTGGACCCATTTGAATAGCACCCGAGCGTCCAGGGTGAAACCATGCAGGCGTATCACAAGTTATTTGCGTGCGCGATATGTCGATGCCAATAGAAGATAAAACTGCGACAAAATCTGCCTTCACGTCAAATATGTTCACTAAAGGTGCATTCCCACTCCAATGTCGACCACTACCTGCTAACTTTGCTGTATTGAAGCGTACACCGGAAGCCATTAACGACTGTCCCTTGTCAGTGTTATCAAAGTATGTGTGGCCAAGCTCAAAAAGTGCAACATTTGGAAATCCGCGATTTATGTTCCTCTGAGCGGCTGTCAGGAGACCAGGCAATAAGCTTGGGCGCATTGATGCCAAATCAACTGATATGGGATTATCTAGCTCCAAGTCAGAACTACCCCCTCCAAAATGCATTGCCTGTTGGTAAGGTAAAAATGACCAAGTTATTGCTTCAACTAAACCACAAGATGCAAGGGCACGCCTTACTATACGTGACGTCTTTTGCTTAATCGTCAATACAGGCTTTACAACACCATGTTTCCTTGGCAAGGCTACCGATGGAACATAGTCAAGGCCAATAATGCGTATGATTTCTTCAACAAGATCGGCACTCCCATGTAGATCGTTTCGCCATGATGGAACAAAAACCCTATATTCACCTCCCTTTCCATCTATCTTACAACCAACTTCCTGCAAAATCCTTCTACATTCTTCAGAGGGAACTTCCAATCCAGTTAACTTTTTGACGTAATAGGGATTAAAATTAATACTATGACACTTTATAGGTGGTTTACCTACAATTCTCTTTTTTGAGGGTTGGCCACCACAAAACTTTAAAATCATGTCAGTAGCTAGATCAAGTCCTCGTTCAACAAACCCAGGATCGACACCACGTTCAAAACGATAACGAGCATCAGAACTGATGCCTTTCTTACGACCGGACTCAGCAGTTATGACTGGGTCAAAATATGCACACTCAATAAAGACGTTGTTTGTCTCTTTTGTGCATTTAGACGCTTGCCCGCCTATAATTCCAGCATATGCTAGGATGCCGCTATTGTCTGTTATCGCACACATATTGTGATCGGAGGTATATAATTTACCGTCAAGAGCAAGTAGTTTTTCTCCCGCTTCTGTCATGCGGAGACATATACTATTTGAGATCTTATCGGCATCATAAACATGTAAGGGACGACCGCGGTCTATGCAAATGTAATTTGTTATATCAACCAAAGCATTATGTGTATGCACACCTACTGCAAGTAATCGTTGACGCATCCACAGTGGCGAAAAACCATTCTTAACACCTTTCACGTAGCGGCCCGCAAATATCGGACAAGCGTCTTTGAATTCAGCTTCTAATTTTAGCTCGATATCAACGGGACATCCAAATAATCCTTCCACTTTGCCAAGTTTAGGCTCAGGTTTGAGCCTACCTGCGCCTGCTGCAGCAAGGTCGCGCGCAATGCCACGTACTCCGGTGCAATCCGGGCGATTAGGTGTCAAACCAATCTCAATTACTGGATCGTTAAGTCCTTCGACATCAATGTAGCGTTGTCCAATTTTATCCAAGTGTTGATTAGATAGCTCGATAATTCCATCGTGATTACTTATGTGATTTAATCGAAGTTCAGACGACGAAACTAACATGCCATTTGAGACCACACCTCTTACTGGCTTTCTTTGAAGTTTAATGCCTGTTTCAGGAATAAGCGTTCCTATAGGCGCAAAAACAGTCAGCAATCCTTCATAAGCATTTTCTGCACCACATATTATTTCAATCGCAGGTTTTCCGTGCTCGACTTCAACTTGACAAATCCTAAGTTTATCAGCATTAGGGTGTTGCCTGGAAGAAACTATTCTCGCAACCTTAAATGCACCTAGTTCATCTGATAGATCAGTTATGCTCTCAACTTCAAGACCAATTTGGGATAGGATTTTAGATATTACATCAAGTGACAGTTCGGTCTCTAGATGATCTTTAAGCCAACTCAGTGTGAATTTCATAATTTATATCTTCTCAAAAAAGCCCTGTAAGTTTGTAGGAGAATGCTTAAGATCATTTCCAACCGGCATTTTAGAATTACAACACGCGAGAGGATGAATGTTCTCGCTGGGTTTTTGACTGTGCCTGAGCGGCAAGTCTAATTTTACCGTAAATCCAAACAAAAGAGATGAGAATTTTAATAAGCGTTAATCCATAAAATAAACGAAAAACAAAGGAATAAATCCAAAACCACACAGCTCCTTTGTTGATGTAGAGAACACCTATCCTAAGATCAAAGTGTTCCATCAGATCAAAGAAGCCACCACGAAAAACTAGATCAAGTGAGAATAATGCAATTCCGAAAGGTCCACCCTCTACTGGCTCTACTCCGTTTGAAAAAATTTTGCAGCCATCAGACTGCAGATGAATGCAACTGAAGGTGAAAAGAACGTAATAGAGAAGCATAGATGCAGCCATAAACCTGTAATAAGTTAGGGCCTTACGAAAAGAATTGCCGCTGAAAGAAAAATCAACCCAACGATCTAGCTCTTCATGTTTGCCGTCATGGTAAAAAATGATGAATATGAGAGTCCCGATCATAAAGACAGAGAGGACAATAGCGGCAACAACCGAAAGCTGCAGTTTCTCCAAATTGAGCCTCTTTATTTAAAATGAACTTTAAAAGTCAAGCGAGCAAAATGCCATAAGAAAAAATTTTGATAGTTCATGCTACTAATTTAACTTAGTTCTTGGATTAAATTATGAAGACAATCCGCTAGCCAGAGTTGGTACGTCAAGTGGCATAAATCCGAAGTAGCGCATCCATTTCAAATCTCCTGAGAACATGTCTCTTAAGTCAGGGATGCCATACTTTAACATAGCAATTCTATCTAGTCCCATACCAAAAGCAAAACCTTGATGATGATCAGGATTTAAGCCGCAATTTCTAAGCACCTCTGGATGAACCATACCTGAACCAATTACTTCTAACCATTCACCTGGTTTTCCAATAGCCCCAGCTTCGATATCAACTTCAATTGACGGCTCAGTGAACGGAAAATGAGAAGCTCTAAACCTCATATTAACCTCATCAACCTCAAAAAAAGCTTTGCAAAATTCCTGAAGGCACCATTTTAAGTGACCGAGATGAATTCCTTCCTCAATCACCAAGCCTTCGATTTGATGAAACATTGGTGTATGTGTGTGATCACTATCACAACGATAAACACGACCAGGAGCTATAATGCGAAGAGGAGGCTGCTCCGTCATCATCGTCCGAATTTGAACAGAACTAGTATGAGGACGAAGGACCATTCGCTTGTCGCCTGGTCGGGCTTTTAAGTAAAAAGTATCTATATCTTGTCTAGCCGGATGGTAGGAAGGTATGTTCAATTTAGTAAAACAATTGTCTTCGTTGTCTATGTCTGGACCCTCAGCTAAAGAAAAACCCATACTAGCAAAGATCTCTATTATCTCATCTAAGACCTGGCTTATGGGATGTATGCGACCCTCAATAATAGGACCTGAGCGCACAGGGAGAGTTATATCAGAGAATTCTCTAAGGAGCCGGGTTTCGAGCTCATTAGCTTCCAACTCATCCCTACGAATTTTCAGTGCCTCATCTACATGGGTTTTAATTATGTTTAAGGCTTGGCCTAATATTTTACGCTGTTCTAAAGACACTTCTTTAAGTAGCTGCATGCGTTTGGAAATGCACCCTTTTCTTCCCAGCGCAGCAATCCTTACATCATCTAAAGCCTTTAAACTAGTTGCAGATGATATGTCCTTAAGCAGCTTTGCTTCCAAAGCCTTAAGATTTTCCTGTTCGTCATCTCTCAACATGAAGCTCACCTCAATTTTGTTGATGATTTAACTAAGGCGCGGTACCAACATTTGCACGAGATTTTGTAACTAGAACTTCAAAAGACTTAGCATCATATACTGCAATATCAGCCAACATTTTCCTGTCAATCTCAACTCCTGCTTTTTTTAAGCCATCAATAAAACGCCCGTACGTTAGACCATGCTCACGTGTGGCAGCATTAATCCTCTGTATCCATAGGGAACGAAAAGTACGTTTTCGACGCTTTCGATCCCTATATTGATATTGCGCAGCTTTTTCAACAGCTTGTTTCGCTATTCTTATGGTATTTTTACGACGACCATAAAAGCCTTTGGCTTGAGCTAACACTTTTTTATGTTTAGCATGAGCCGTTACACCGCGTTTAACACGTGACATAATAAAACATCCTTAAGTTTTGAGAATATAGAATATCAATTACCTCAATCTCAGCGCTGATAAGGCATATATCTCTTTACGATGCGCGCATCAGGATCACATAAAACCATAGTCCCACGGGCATTTCGAATAAATTTACTCGTTCGTTTTATCATGCCATGGCGTTTGCCAGCAGCAGCCACTTTGATTTTTCCAGACGCCGTTATTTTAAATCGTTTTTTAGCACTTGCTTTAGTCTTCATTTTGGGCATTTTGCTCTCCGTATTTCTTAAAGCGAACTAGCTGCAGTTTTCCCGGCACAAATATTCAACAAGTTCATTGCCGGAAGTACGTGATTATTTTCAAAGCAATTTAATCACTACGGCATGCCCTGCCGAGTGACCAATATTATTGGTAAATCTTTAGGTTTCTATTCGCAAGCCTGTATTCTAGTTAGAGTACTAAAATATAATCTCGCGAATAGCTTAGACAATGCTTTTTCAAGAATAATAGATTATCTGACTAATAATAATAAAGACTGTAATACTACCTAGCGAGGCGCCAACACCATAACCATCTGACGACCCTCTAGACGAGGTTCTGATTCGACTTTAGCAATCTCTTCAATATCGCCCTTCACACGAAGCAAGAGCTCACGCCCAATTTGCTGGTGTGCCATTTCGCGGCCTCTAAAACGGAGCGTTACTTTGACTTTATCACCACCATTAAAAAAACGCTTCATTGAACTCATTTTTACGCAGTAATCATGGGAGTCAATATTAGGACGCATTTTAATTTCTTTAACTTCTACAGTCTTTTGTTTTTTTCGAGCTTCTGCTGCCTTTTTCTGTTCTTGGTATTTGTATTTTCCATAATCGAGTATCTTACAAACTGGAGGCTTAGCATCTGGCGAAACTTCAACAAGGTCTAACCCTGCATCCATTGCACGTTTTATAGCATCCTCTAATTGTACAACGCCATGATTTTCACCTTCGAAATCAATAAGTCGCACTTCACGAACTCGGATCGCATCATTCATACGATGGCCGGTTTTTTCGCGCTCTGGGGCGCTCCGTTGCGGTCGGCGGATGGTCTGTTCTCCTCTATTTTTGCGACCAGTGACTTTACGTCGATATTATATATATATTATCGATAGATAATTTCCAGTTTCTGGCTATTTGTAAAGTGATTTGTATTAAAGAATTGAGTATGTAGCTTTATATGTCAAGGAACCTAATGAAGTTGGCTTACGTTTTTTCAAAATTGCGAAACATTATTATCCGAAGTAACCAAATTGTTGTTCAAAAGTCTCTCGTATACATCGAGAGTTTGCTGCTTCATCTTCTCCAACGAAAAACGTGTCTGCACATTCAAAATCGCTCGTCTTCCAATATCGCAACGTTGCTGGTAAGACAGTATTAAAGCTTCTTTTATTGTTGATGCTAATTCTTCAGCATCACCTGCTTCAACAAGCCAACCTGTTCGATCACTCCTGGACACTTCCGGCTCAGCCAAAACAGTCTCTTGCGGTGCACCTAACCTTGTAGCAATTACCGGACAACCCAGCGCCTGAGCCTCTACAGAAGTCCTTCCAAAGGCTTCTGGTTCGATTGATGAAATAACATTCAAATAAGCCTCATTAAAAGCAACCTCAATGTCTGAAACATGACCAACAAGCCTCACGTGATCTTTGAGACCCGCGTGGCTAATTAACTTTTGCAAATCCTGACGATATGAGATCCGACCTTGACTGTCCCCGGCTAAAATAAAAACTACATCATCTAGCTGTCCGGCTTTGTACAAGATTTCAGCCGCTTTTATAAGAGTTTTATGCCCTTTCCATGCCGTCAGCCGTGCAGCTTGTAGGATGATTCGTTGACCAGATTTTACTCCCCACGAGGAACGTAATTCTAATTTACGTTTTTCTGAAATTTGACTTGGTGAAAACTTGTTATCCACGCCGCGATAAATAACCTTAATCTTATAGTTCGGTGTTCCATATCTTTGCTTAATGAGTTGCGCCGTAAACTTCGAATTTGCGATAACAACATCGCCTCTAGCCATAACACCATTATATAGGCGTTTAATTGGACCATTTTCATTGTACGCACCATGGTAGGTGGTTACGAATGGTAATCTGGCGTAACGGGCGGCCCAAAAGGCACTCCAAGCGGGGGCACGGCTACGAGCATGAATTAGGCTTACTCGTTCTCTTTTAACAAAGCGTGCCAGTTCTATACTATTTTTTATAATCAGCAGTGGATTTTTACTTGCTACTGAAATATTAAAAATTTCAGCACCTTGTTTTCTGGCAGTGGGTTCAAGTAGCCCGCCTTGCGTGGCAATTATTGAACGCCCTCCGGCTTGGATAATGGCTTCATTGATCTCTAATGCTGAAAGTTCCGCGCCACCTGTATCCAAATTGGGAATAACCTGTAATATGGTTGACGGCATAACAATTCCTTAAAATACGACGAAAATTTTTCAAAACTTGAAATTAACGGCAATACAAATATTATAAATTATGATACTCGAAATTGAGCATAATTTGTAGCTGCATCAAACATGAAAGGTTGGCTAAATATTAATTTCTTACAAAAAAGCTTTAAGTTTAGATATTGGTTAAAATTGTAACTAATAGCACACTCAAGTTTTTTGCACTATTTGTGTTTAATAAGTAAATGTTTGGGTTTATTTAAATTTAATGCAAATGCTCAGAAATATTGTAATTATCAAAAGCAGTAAGTTGCAAACCATATCATGTGGTTAGTAGTTCCTCATAACTTACTCCAAGCTTAATAAGTATTATAATCAATATTAGTTATATACAAATTGTCATACCAAAATGGCATGCAATAACAGCTTTTATAAAATAACGCAGCGCACTATAAACATTCAGACAACTTCACTCACAAGCAGTTGACTTTGTTACAATGCTGATGGCTATTTGTATAAAGTTAGATGCATAGTGCAATGCCTGAATTTCTAATTCTGAAACCTGATAACAATATTATTTTGCAAACGATTAACTTAGGTGCCAATTTGAAATCAAACGGCCCTTTTTGAATATTTTAAATTAATTTCGTATAATGTGTGTTTAATACTAAATCATAGATATTATACTACAATTTTATAGATATGTTCAAGTTTATCTTTTTAATTACAACTAAAAATAATTATATATAGCACTAAAGTTGTTAAATTGCGTATTGGCATCAACCTACGAAAGCAGGCAAAGCAATTGGGTCATCCAATCTTGGGACTATGCTAGATATTAGGCCGAATGAAGATTGTGTTGATTAACGATTTAAAAGTAACATTAAAAGGCTTCACAAGCTACCCTGTAAGGAGTTTTTATGTAAGAAAAATATGGAAGACATAAGGAAGCGAGTTTAAAGCTTCATTAATGCTTTAAACCGCAGCTAAATTAGCACAAATATTGCTCATTGCTAGAATTTATGGAGTTTTCAAATTCATTAATGAATTTGATATGATTTAGAAAACTTTAAGTATTCACAATCAATTTCTAACTGACCTTACGTATGGATTTTCCAAAATTCAAAGCGATATGTTATTC
Organism: Candidatus Tectiglobus diatomicola; assembly: GCA_039583345.1. Classification (GTDB taxonomy): domain Bacteria; phylum Pseudomonadota; class Alphaproteobacteria; order Rhizobiales; family Hyphomicrobiaceae; genus Tectiglobus; species Tectiglobus diatomicola. The sequence continues at coordinate 163,964 of JAZDSJ010000009.1, forward strand.
AACATAATTCACTGATAATTTTAGTAATTACGAATCTTATACAATCGGAATAGCATCCTTTTGAGTTAGACGATAAAATAAACCAAATATTTCGATGTAATTAAGATTTATATTTTAAATTGAATTGAGAATGATTATTTGCTTGTAAATAGATGACTATCCTTATTGCCGTAAAAAGTAGTATAAAGTATTTCCTACATTCGCAGTTATTGCATTCTGCACTAAAAGTCTATCATAACTAAGGTATAGTCTAATTAGTAGCTTTGAAACATAATTTGACAGGATAATTAAGACACAAATTTACTATTTCAAAAACTTATCATATTAAGTGATAATTACAAAATGTGGAATATTTTTCGATCATGGAAACTTATACCTTTCTTGAGGATTACACTGTAATGCATCCGTACCAAGATTAAGTAGACACTTCAATTTTATTGAAGACCCTTAAATAACCTCAACTTGACAAGTGTTAAATTTCAAAAAGTCCGTTAATCGGCTACATTTACTAATTATTAAGCATTTACAATTTCTAATTTGGATGCAATTTGTGTAGGTATAATCACTTGTAGGTAATTCTAAATAAATGCTTCATTTTTACTATTATTAATTGACTGGTCATACTTTCGTGCAGCTCTCCATAAATTTAACTGAAACAATGTAAAACGGATATATTATGCTACGTAGTATAGAAATATTATTTAGGCGCATTTTAGATGAGGATAAACCCCAGAAACTGGCCTCACATGATATTGAAATCGCCAGCGCAGCCCTCTTAGTTAATTGTTCAAGAGTGGATGGTAACCAAAGCTTGGAAGAATCAAAATACTTGAGATCGGTTCTCGGTAAATATTTCAACCTTTCAAATGAGGAAATAGAGTCAGTTGTTGAGTGTGCAGAAGCACTAGAGAGAGATGCTATTGATTTACATCGTTTCACACGAGTTTTGCATTATAATATGGATCGTGACAGCAGAATTCAGATGATTCAAATGCTATGGGAAATGGCTAATTCTGATGGGCACATTGATCACGACGAGCGACAAATGATATCTCTAACGGCACAGCTTCTTGAAGTTGAGCTACATGATGTTGTTTCTACGCGTCAGGCTGCTCAGGCGAAACGTAACCGCACTTAGATTGGCAAGGCATATAGCGCATTCCACGCGTCAAGTGACTCAAGATTGGAAGTCAATTTCATTTGTTGTATTAACAATACAATATTAATACACTTTAATAGTCCTGGAAGTTAGGAAATATATTAACGAAGTTGTCAACCTGAGCGAGAAATGCGCTGCTAATAAAATTCTAAATTATTTGGCATATTGCGCCAGCCATAACATCTATACATTTTAACGCACTAATCTGTCTTAAACTTATGGAGAAGCTTTTAGAAAGTTCTAAAGGCTGTACTCCTGGAATGTAATCAAATGTGTTGTTGGTACATTTTTTCCGCATAACATTCAACTCATGCATTTTAGCTAGAAATATTAGAGATAAAGCCGTTCTCTCGTTAGGCTAACACCAATGAATAATTCACATAAATTGTACAATTTAATTAACGCTTGTAAAATACCACTTTCCATAATAAAGACAAAATATAAATAATAGCAGTTATTTTCAATGTTTTGAAAAAGATTAGATATAAGATCTAAAATAAATACTTGGTAGATGAGTAAGATCTAAACATTGGATTAGGGTTTGTAGCGTAATTCTAAGTACCCTTAGAGTCGACTTAGGGCGTGTAATCTAAGCCCGAAAACTTTAGTTTTGACACAATTTTTATTATAATAACTGTTATTACAAATAAAAATATAATTTATCAGAGTATCTTCAATTAAAGCAGAGAAAAGAGGTCCAGCACCTTTTAGGAGTTGACTATATATTCAGAGCTGGACCACTGTTACACTTGGCCTTGTAGTATTGTTCAGTTTAGCTGACTTTAATGATTACCACCTGCTAATTTACAGCCTTCGCACATTCCGACACTAGTATAGTTTATCATCGACAATATCCATTACATAATTAGAAATGTGAGATACAACTACAAATTATGCCATGCCCACACTTAAGCTTATGTATCTTTTTCACAAACTAACTTGATCAGTAACAACTATTACTTACTTAAAATCGTATAGTAATAGTTGACATAGCTTGTAATACCCTTTTTCACCTACAAAATTAACAACGTTTATGCGGCGCAAGATCAGTATGCTCTCTCACAGAATCGACAACAGCAATTGCACTCATATTCAAAAGACTGCGTACGGATGTCGATGGAGTGACAATATGAACTGGTCGGGCTGCTCCTAATAACATAGGGCCAATCATAACTCCGCCGCTTGTAACACGTAACAGATTGAATGCTATGTTAGCAGCATCCAGTGTCGGCATGATTAGTAGGTTAGCACGACCCTGAAGGTGCGAATTTAGAAAACTTTCCTCGCGAATTGAAGCAGATAGAGCAGCATGAGCTGGCATCTCACCTTCAACCTCAAGATTTGGTGCCCGGTCACGTAACGCAGCAAGGACTTCCCTCATCTTAACAGCAGTTTCGCTATCGCTGGTTCCAAAATTTGAATGTGATAGCAATGCAACCTTCGGTTCGATACTGAAATGCCTAACGACATCTGCAGCTAGAAGTGTAATCTCAGTAAGTTGCTCGACACCAGGATTATGAGTAACTTGCGTATCCGTAAAAAACAGTGGGCCATCCGGCAAAATAAGACCTGATACTGTCGCGAAGCCACGAGTGCCAGCCTGTCGTCCTATAACCTGTTCAACGTGACGTAATTGTGTGTGATAACGCCCCACAGCACCACAGATCATAGCATCAGCATCTCCACGACGTAAAAGCAATCCGGCAATAACAGTAGAACCAGCATTTAAAACACGACGCGCATGACTCGGACTGACCCCACGGCGCCCTACAAGATGTAGATATTCATTAAATAGTTCTGGTATTCGAAGATCATTACGCTGATCAAAAATTTCACAATTTTCACCGTCTTTGAGTTGCAACCCCAAATTCTCAATGCACCGTTTGATTGTATCGCAGTTGCCTACCAAAATTGGTTTAGCAAGGCCTTCTGAAACTACTTGCTGTGCTGTTTGCAGTATATCTGGATGCTCGCCTTCAGCATACACAATACGCTTCTTGGTTTCGGAAGAAGCACGCCTAGCCTGATCAAATATTGGTTTCATGACGAAACCAGACTGATAAACAAAACCAGATAGTTTTTCTTTATAAGCTACAAAATCATCAATAGGACGTGTGGCAACACCACTCTTAATTGCAGCTTTGGCTACTGCGGGAGCAATGTCTGTTATTAAGCGGGGATCAAAAGGCTTAGGTATAATATAATTAGGCCCGAAAACAAGACTTTCCTCACCGTAGGCGGCAAGCACAACATCAGAAGCAGCACTTTCTGCAATATCAGCTAGTGCTACAACGGCGGCGCGCTTCATTTCTTCATTAACTTGTGTTGCACCGACGTCTAGTGCTCCACGAAATATGAAGGGAAAGCATAACACATTATTTATCTGGTTCGGGTAATCAGTTCTACCCGAAGCCATGACTGCATCTCTACGAACCTCCATTACCTCTTCAGGCATGATTTCCGGTGTTGGATTGGCAAGTGCAAAAATTAATGGGCGTGCGGCCATGCTTGCAACCATCTCTTTGCTAACTACACCGCCAGCAGAAAGGCCTAGAAAGACATCTGCCCCAGGCATAACTTCCGATAATTTTCGTGCGGATGTATTTTGTGCAAATGGCTGCTTGTAGGGATCCATTAGTACTGAACGCCCCTTATACACGACTCCTTCAACATCCGAAATCGTTATATTCTCACGCTTTAAGCCTAACCCTACAAGAAGATTGAGGCACGCGAGCGCTGCAGCACCTGCTCCACTGCAGACTAATCTGACCTTGGAAATATCTTTTCCAACAACCTTCAAACCATTAAGAATTCCAGCTGCAACAACAATCGCTGTACCATGCTGATCATCATGGAAAACTGGAATTGACATACGCGCCTGAAGCTGACGCTCAATTTCAAAACATTCAGGAGCTTTTATGTCCTCCAGATTAATACCACCAAATGTTGGTTCCAACCGTGCAACGGCAGCAACAAAGTCATCAACACTAGTAGCGTCGACTTCCACATCATAAACATCGATACCAGCAAACTTCTTAAAAAGAACGGCTTTACCCTCCATCACCGGCTTAGAAGCCAAAGGGCCAATATTACCGAGACCAAGAACTGCTGTACCGTTCGTTACTACACCGACAAGATTTCCTCGCGCAGTAAGGCGGGAGGCCATCGTCGGATCTTTAGCTATTGCAGTGCAGGCGTGGGCAACGCCCGGTGAATAAGCAAGTGCCAAATCATTTTGGTTTGCAATCGGCTTTGTCGCTTGTATTGCGATCTTTCCTGGAGGATCGGCTTCATGATAGGCTATAGCGTTACGCACATTCTCGTCTTGCTGCATCTCGTATCCTTAGAGTTAATCTTCACCTTCGCCTTAATTCATTTTACGATTTAAAGCGAAGAGTTATTGATCTTTAACATGTGAAAGCTTTTTGGCGAAGCTGAGTTTATCTTTAATTTACACAGTCTAAGATACGTAATTGAAGTCAATTTGGGAATATACGGGCGAATGATGCTTGGTTGCGTCAATTTTTCTGCAGTATAAATGTATATCCCAGATCCACTTTATAAGTTTTTACTAAAAATCTTTACCTGAAACAAATGCGATTAATTAGTATTTCTCATGAGCTAATAGGTGTAATAACTTTATTAAAGAATACTAACAACGATTTATGATTTAATATCAAATTTTGATTGTTGAACTTGCGAGTTGAGATATTTCACAAACAATACAATATACAGATTTCAAATGCACTTCTTGATTAGCTTCTTAAATGCTGCCGTGTTACTAGCTATTATCACCACTCTTAACCTCCTACTTGAATCGACATTTTATACATAGACGTTATAGACATAATTGGAATATTCCGCACTACCACCTAATGGGTTGCTAATATGCCTACTTCCAAACAAGACTTTGATATCCTAATTGCGGGCTCAGGTTTTACAGGATTAACACTTGTATCCGCTCTAGCATTTACATTTAATAGTAAACTTAAAATAGGGTTACTTGATCCCAATCCGGATCAATACATAAAATATCAGAAAAGCCGTGCTTTTGCTATTTCGGCAACTTCAGTTAGGATGCTTGACACACTTGGATTGTGGCACGAACTTTCGGCACAAGCTCAGCCAATAAACAAAATTGAAATTACTGACACTCCGCTAGAGGCAGGGGTTCGGCCCGTTCTTCTTAATTATAGCAATAAGTTACGTAATGGCGATCCCGCATCATTCATTGTTCCTTCAAAAGCTCTTGCTAGCTTGATTTCAGAAAATACGCGCAACCTATCAAACGTTGAAATTTTACCCCTAAAAGACTGTAAAGATATCTTGTTACAAACAAACAACATTAGTCTTAATTTCGATATCGGGCTAAAGTTGTCTGCTAAGTTATTACTTTGTGCTGAGGGACGTGAGAGTGTTTTGCGTCAGAAAATGGGAATAAAGTCAGTTGACTATATTCATAAACAAACCGGCATAGTCACTAATATCACTCATGAGAGGCCCCATAAAGGAACTGCCATTCAACACTTTCTTCCATCAGGCCCGTTTGCCTCTCTACCTCTACCGGGCGGCAATCGTAGTTCTATAACATGGAGTGAGGAAGAAAATCACGCTTGCCGCATTCTCAATATGCGAGATGAGGATTTCGTGAAGGAGGTAGATATTCGACTTGGTGGCAAATGGGGAGCGATTAGTATCGATGGCCTCCGAAGTGGTTTTCCACTGAAAACTCAACTTGCAAGACGTTTTATTGCGCCACGCTTTGCACTTGTTGGAGACACTGCACACAGTGTTCACCCGATAGCAGGACAAGGTCTCAACCTTGCTTTTAGGGATATTGCTGCGCTTTGTGAGTGCCTTATTGATGGAAAACGTATTGGGCTTGAGATTTCTGACAGTACAATATTAGAACGTTATGAACGTTGGCGGCGTTTTGATGTAGCGTGTAATGCGAACGGATTTGCAACCTTAAATAGGCTCTTTTCGAATAACTCAACATTTGTACGATCTTTTCGTGAATTTGGGTTAAGTTTTATAGACAGGCTACCAGGATTGAAAGCTTATATTGTTGATGAGGCTGCTGGCCTTAATGGGTGCCTTCCTAAACTAATGAAAGGCATTTCGATTTAAAAGCTCATCATTTATTGGCTTCTTTTTTGCTGCCTCCTTATATTGCGTTTTTGATATTCTTGTAAAAGAAATAATATCAAATAAAACTACAGACTAAGTGGATGATGATAAAATTCTTGGGATATGTTGTTTTGTTCGTACAATGTTACATCAAGATTATAATCTAATTACGATTTCGGGTTGTATTATAATTTCCTGTGAAAATTGCCTTGTAAAAACACTGAAAGAAAATATTGCATATTACTTCAACCGTATTTAATATTTAAATGTTACGCTGAGATTACAGAAGTGTTCTGTAAAAGCTACAGCAAGGTTGCAATTATGTTTCTACAATTTATGTGAGAAATAAGTTGTCTCATCTGATGTTTAAATCTAATCATAATGCTATCGTGTTTCTATATCAAACACACATAGTAACTAAATCTTAAACTCTAAATAATTAAGGCGCTTATGTTTATCACACCCGCTCACGCACAAGATGTAGGATCTGATCCGTTTGGAGGGTTTGCTGGTCTTATACCTATTTTGCTAATGATTATAGTTTTTTACTTTCTTCTTTTTAGACCTCAGCAACAGCGTTTAAAAGCTCACCAGGAGATGATAGCAAACTTGAGACGAAATGATGTAGTTGTAACTTCTGGTGGCCTAATAGGTAAAATCACAAAAATAAAAGAAGAAGGTAATGAAATTGAGATTGAGATTGCAGACAACACTAAAGTCCGTCTGATGCGTAGTTCTGTAACGGAGGTTCGTTCAAAAAATGATCCTATTACAAGTTAAGTTTGGAGTATTAATAATAAGTCGACGCTACTTTGCGCTCTAACATAGACTAAAAAGTATATCAAAGAAATATACGTAGTATCTACGGCGTAATGCTAATTTGAGACAAAATCTACCTAAACATTCGTTAACGCATCTTTGTCCATGCCATCACATTTTTTAAAAGGTATGGACACATATCACTCTTTAGACCTAAAATCTCAAAGAAAGCAGAGCTATCCTCTTCAGGATAATGAAAGAAACTAAAGTGATGCTCTTTTTCTCCCGTTGGAAAATCATAACAATACTAAGTATATGCTTTGTAGCATTCTGCTATGCCCTTCCTAATATATTCCCTGCAGAAGCTATAAAATCTTGGCCTACATGGCTCCCTAAAAAACAAATTCCTCTGGGTCTTGATCTAAGGGGGGGAGCGCACCTGTTATACACTTTGGATGCTAACAAGCTGCGAGCTAGCATGTTGCGCAATCTAAGAAGAGATGTGCGAAAGACTTTAATTAGTGCCAAAATCAAACACATAGCTGGGCGTGGAGAAAACGGAATCAGAGTGCGTATATCTAACAAAGAAGACATGTTGAACGCACTGGAGAAAATTCGACAATTATCTCAACCTTCCCTTAGCGGAGTTCTGCTTAATAACAGCAAGGAAGAACTAACCGTCACACAAGTTAGCGATAAAATTATCCACGTTTTTATCAATGAGGCCAGTGTTAGAAATAGCTTAGCAGAGACTATTAATGGAGCAATTGAGATAATTCGTCGACGTGTTAATTCTTTTGGCACTGCTGAGCCTAATATTATGCGTCAGGGAACTGACCGTATTCTTGTGCAAGTGCCTGGAGTCGAAGATACGTCATCGTTGAAGGACTTAATTGGCAAAACTGCAAAATTGACATTTCATGAAGTTCATCCAACTAACGGCATTCTGTCTACATTTCAGCCTGCACGCGGTGAGTATAGATCATACCCATCAGCTGAAAACTCAAGCAATTTTTACAACTTCTATTTTTTAAAGGAAATACCAGTCCTTCGCGGAGATCTGTTAAAAAATGCATTGCAGGGTTATGATCAATTTACTAATGAGCCCGTAATTAGTTTCACCTTCAATCAAGAAGGTGCTAGAATTTTTGCCAAATTTACCACTCAGAATATAAACCGTCCGTTCGCAATAGTCCTTGATGGTAAGGTTTTGTCTGCCCCTGTAATTCGTGAGCCTATACTCGGTGGCTCCGGACAAATTTCCGGAGGTTTTTCTTCCAAGACAGCAAATGAGCTTGCAATCCAGCTTCGTTCAGGTTCTTTGCCGGCTGACCTTACAGTAGTCGAGGAGCGCACAGTGGGGCCATCTCTAGGATCTGATAGCATAAAATCGGGTTTAATTGCTGGTACGGTAGGAATAGCAGCTGTTATTCTAATCACGATATTAGTATACGGAACGTTTGGAATTTTTGCTGTTTTAGGACTGATACTTAACGGAATATTTATAGTTGCTTTAATGACTAAGATAGGCTTCGTATTAACGTTACCAGGAATTGCCGGTCTTATTTTGACAATAGGCATGGCAGTTGATGCAAATGTTTTGATCTATGAACGCATTAAAGAAGAATTAGCATGCGGTAAAAAGGCTATTGTTGCAATTGATTTAGGTTTCAAAAGGGCAATAGTAACTATATTTGACAGCCAGCTAACGACGTTAGTTGCTGCTATTATTATGTTTTGGTTAGGATCTGGACCAATACGTGGCTTTGCTATAACGCTATCAATTGGAATCTTCACTTCTATTTTTACTTCTATGGTTATAGTTCGTGCATTAGTGTCTCTATGGTTTCAGACAAAACGCAAGAAGGGTCGAGATATAATAGTCCCAATTTAATATGACATTCTTGTAACATGGGCGCAGAAATAGGACATTACTATGTCATTAATACCTCACATTAAAGGGCGTAGTCTTTTCCAGCCCTCGAAGAATAACATTGACTTCGTTACATTATCAAACTATTTGCTTACCAGCTCAATAGCTACCGTCTTGTTGTCATTAGTGTTTTTAGCAGTTCAAGGCCTAAATTATGGTGTTGACTTCAGGGGCGGTTCAATAATTGAAATTCGATCCAAAAATGGTCCGCCGAATATTGAATCGCTACGAGAAACTGTTGGAAGCCTTGGACTTGGGGATATCCAGATTCAAACTTTCGGAACTGATAGTGATCTTCTTATTCGGGTTGAACAGCAAAAAGGTGGAGAAAAAGCTCAACAGTATGCGCTTGAGAGGATCCTATCTACGATTGGTGAGAACTATGAAAAGCGCAGAGCTGAAACTGTAGGGCCGACAGTTTCTGAAGAACTAAGAACTACCGGATTGATTGCTGTGTTATGTTCTGTACTTGCCATAATTTGCTATGTTTGGTTCCGCTTCGAATGGCAGTTTGCAGTAGGTGCAGTTGTTGCTTTAGTACACGACATAATTATTACTATTGGTGTTTTTAGTATATTTCAACTTGAATTTGATTTGTCTACTGTTGCTGCTTTGATGACTATACTTGGATATTCGGTGAATGATACGGTTGTTGTATCAGATAGAATTCGTGAGAATTTAAAAAAATATAAGAAAATAAGTTTATCATCTCTAGTAAATCGTTCAATTAATGAGACCTTAGCAAGAACTTTAATGACCAGTTTGACAACGCTAATAGTGTTACTAGCAATATATATTTTTGGCGGTCAGGTTATTCGAAACTTTACCTTTGCTATGATGTTTGGTGTTATAATAGGTACATATTCGTCTATTTTTATACTAGGACCTTTATTGATGAAATTAGATGTTAAGCGAGACTGGCCAAATGCCTCAAACAGTTAAATTTAAATTACTCTACAAGTAATAGCAGCATTAATTTAAAAAATTTATACTTCATATCAACTCCTTACGGCTAAAAAAATGAAAAAAGCCTATCCTTTCTATCCTGGCACTTACCCTATAGATTCTTACGGCAATGGCGGTTTTCGCTTTGCAAAGACTAGCCACCGTGGATCTATTATTTGCTGTCCTTCTGGAATCTATACATGGAATATACAGGATTTTTTCCTATTGAAACTAAATGATTTAGAGATAATACGTGAGAAGCTAGTTTCGTCTTCATTATTAATTCTTGGAACTGGAAAAACACATATTTCTCTCTCGTCCGAAACTCGTATAGAATTATTTGAGGCTGGTATAAATTTTGATACTATGAGTACAGGAGCCGCATGCAGAACATATAATATTCTTCTAGCTGAGGGTCGCCCAATTATGGCAGGTCTACTTGCTGTGGATTGATATAGACACTATCTAAAATCAATAACGAATCATCCGCTAAAAAAACAGTTACATACTTAAAACTCGAAGTACTACAATGCATATACAAGAATGAGTACAGTCTTAGATATAACCGCAAGCAATATTACTTGGCATGAAATAAAAACAACCGCCCGCATTTGGCAATACGATCGCTATATTGCAGCCACATTGGCCCCAAGAAAAAAACTTAACGATTTATTACTTATTGTTGCTTTTGCTGCAGAAATTGATCGTATAATTTTGAAGATTAGAGAGCCGACAATATCTGCTATTCGATTGCAATGGTGGCGCGATGCACTCGTTAAACCTAAAAACGAATTAACAGGTAATCCTCTTACTGATCTGTTACGTAATTTAATTTATCGATTGGATCTTCCCAGCAGTTATTTCATTAATTATATCGAGGCTCAGGAAGTTGAGCTTTACCCTAGCTTATTACCTGATCTTAATGCATTAAACAACTATTTTAGAAAGCGCGATGGAACTTTATTTGAACTTGGAGTACATGTGCTTGGTGTAAAATTTGACCGTGATATACTAGCTGTAATTACAGCTGGAGCTCAGGCATATGGTCTTGCACGAACGCTAGCAGAAATACCCTTACGTCTACATTCGCGTCAATTGCTTCTACCCTCTGATATTTTAAAAAAATATAATATTTGCCCACGTAACGAAGTAAACATGCAAGAATTAAGTCTTCTCAAATGTGAGCTTGCTGAGATTGTTAGAGATAATCTTTCAGATTACAGAAGGCTGATACCGAAGATATCAAGCAAAGCCCGGGCTATTATGCTACCAGTGGCATTAACAAGTGCATACATCGCAATTGCTAACAAAACTTCAAATTCTCAAAAAGAAAAGAAAACAGAACCATCACAAGTAAGCCGCGCTTGGGTTATGTTAAAATCGAATTGGCTTGGATATATATGATTTTTAGAGCTCAGCTATCTTTCCAAAACAAAAATTAGAATCTATACAACTAAAGATTTTGTAATTTTTAATAAATTTTGAGCATCATGACACCTAAGGTATATTTAACTTTGTTTCGAGAGAAATCTTTTAACTACAGATGTTACAGGAGTCCAATTCTAAAATTGGTTTAGAGATCAATAATTATGACCGATTATTAAATGTAATTAACCACAGGTAAGAATTTATTAAGCATAAATATTTTATTTTGTCTAATTATTTGCTCTCTAATTTCGAAGCTACTTGGTCAGCAATGGACAAACATCCGGTTAAGCCAGGACTTTCTATACCAAACAGCATTACTAGCCCACAAATTTTATGCACATAAGAATCATGTATCATAAAATCCTTAACTAGCTCTCCTTTTCTATATAATCTCGGTCGTATACCAGAATAATCCAGATAAAGTTGTTTCGGATCTAGTCCAGGATAATATGCACGGATGTACTCGATTGTTGATGCAAACATACTAGGTTCTAAACTATAGTCTATCTTGTTTATCCACTGTATATCAGGTCCAAATTTACATCGCCCAGAAACATCAATCGTAGCATGCAAACCAAGCCAAGCTCCGTCTGGAATGGGATATATGTGACGAGAAAATGGCGGTTTACCCGAAAGTGCATAATACTGACCTTTTGCATAATATGTGCGCGGTGGAACGTAACCATTTTCATAATTCAAAGTATTTGCGAGATCTGTAGCATGCAAACCGGCAGATAGTACTAGCTTTTTGCATTTGACAAAAGTACCATCTGTTAATTTTACAGCAAAATTATTAGTGTTAGTAAATCTTAAAATTTTTATAACCTTTGCCATCAATACTATCTGTGCGCCATAAGCTTCAGCCTCACCTTGTAAAGCTTGCATAAATTCATGACTGTTAATCACACCTGTTGATGGTGATAGTAACGCGCTTCGACAGTATACTTCTGGTTCTAACGATTTCACATCTTTTGATCTCAAGTGTACTAGATCATGCACATAATTTTTTTTTGCTGTTTCCCAAAGAGCGCTCAATCTAATCTCTTGCTCCTTGGTTGTTGCAACAATAAGTTTTCCACAGCGTCTGTAGTCGACATTATGTAGTTTACAGAAACGGTAAAGCATTTGTTTGCCCTGGATGCAATGTACAGCGCGATAGGTACACTCGGGATAATAAATGCCGGCATGAATTACTTCACTGTTACGTGAACTTGTTTCTGCTCCAATAGTTTTGTTCTGATCAACAACCAGAACTTCATGTCCTCTGAGCGATAAAGCTCTAGCTATTGCCAATCCGACAACACCAGCTCCTATAACTATTGTTTCAAAGTCTACACTCATTAACCAGAACCAGCTTGTTTAAACCTTAAGAACCCCAAAAATAGAACTATTGTGGATATAACTAATCTTATTAAGAATGCATTGTCAGTAGTAATTAATACTCGTTTACTTGCATTAAACTCTATATCATATGAAAGTAT
>JAZDSJ010000012.1:0-165646 GCA_039583345.1 Candidatus Tectiglobus diatomicola
ACTACTACAATTCAAATGCATAAACAGTAAGTTTTAGTAAGACTATTTTCTTAGTATAGAGGCGTTGCAGACTTAATAAATAATACGATGCATCATCTAAAACCTAACCATTAACCACGAGTTATAGTCATTTTTTGATGTAAAATTAGTGAATTTTTAAAATTTAGCATACTAACGTATGTATTTTAAATGTATGGTCTGCTCGCTATCCGTGCTAATTAAATCACTAACAATAGTAAAACGTAATTTTTCTAAGACAACGCTTTTAAAATCAATAGTGTTCTTAAAATTAATACGGTAGCGCATTAGGTTAGACGTCGGTTGGCTAACTAATTCTGTTATGGGCAGATAAATGCTATTCGATGATTCGACAAAAGCATCCGCTCCATCTAGACCTAGTGGATAATGCACATCAAAAATAAGTTCAAATGTTGATACCTTTGAATTTAGTTTAACGCGAATAATGCGTGGATAATTTGATAAGCTTGAAATCGTTTTGACTTTTACTGGTACTCGCATTAACGCTCTAGTCAGTTGTGGTGGCATAGCATTTATTTGTAATGGTGTAAGCTTAAATTCAAATTTAGTGTTTACTGGAATGCATATCTCATTGCAAACACCATACTTAAAATTTAATGAAAGATTAATTGGACTATTTTCTTCTATAGCCTTAATTTTTATAGGCATAACAACATGTTTCTCGTAACCAATTATATCTCCTATCGAGCTTTTAAAACGCCTAGGTTTTGGAAACAAAGTTTCTGCTGAAAAAAGGTTTTCGGACTTTGACCATTCTAACAACGGTGCTATGCCGCCAGCTTCACCAGGGTGTCGCCAGTACGTTTTCCACCCTGGAGTAAGAATAATTTCAACTGCTGCGTAAAGTTCGCTTGAACCGTCTTGTTTAATTGATCTTCCAGAAATCAAGCGAGCTTTAGATTTATAGCTAAGAGACCATTGTGTTACTGGACTAACCTCTATTGCTTGCGCATAAGAAAAGTCATTACAGAAAGATGTAATTAGTAAAATAAAAAAAAACAATTTTGTCTCCTGAGATTTAGATCTGCCATTCTATAATAACGTTGGTGCAAATAGCTAGAGCCAAAACATTATGGACTTGAAGCGAAATAAATATATTGAATCGTAAACTTAGGTCTTCACATTTATATGCTTGTAAAGTTACAAATACGATTATGCCTAAGAGACAATGTAAAGAAATCACAAAACTAGATAGTAATTTCAAAGGGCAACTACTGATAGCAATGCCGTCAATTTCAAGTGGTTTCTTTCATAGATCTGCTATATTTAGCTGTGCTCACTCTAAAGATGGTGCAATGGGGTTGATAATAAATCTACCCACGCAGAATATAGCGTTCGCAAATCTTTTAGAACAGCTTGAAATTATTAACGAAAAGAATAAAAGTAAGGTGCCATCAAATATCTTAGATCGTAAAGTGTATATTGGTGGTCCTATATCCACCACGCGTGGTTTTGTTCTTCATACGCCAGACTATTTAATAAACTCATCAAGTATTAGATTTCAAAACAATATCTGTTTAACATCAACAATTGATATTTTAAAAGCAATATCTATTAATAGGGGTCCACAATACGCCTTCATGGCACTTGGTTATGTAGGATGGAGGCCTGGGCAGCTAGAAACTGAATTTGCTAATAACAACTGGCTTAATTGCCAATCTTACTGTGATTTAATCTTTGACGATAACGTTGAGACTAAATATAAACGGGCTCTTTCAAAACTCGGGATATCACTTGAATACTTGAGCGCAGAAGCTGGTCACGCGTAATATCTTTCAAGAGATTTTTTAAAACAAATATATATATACACATTCATGTTTTCATTTATAGAGGCTTAATAAGCTAGTTTCCGATGGATATTAGAAGCATATGTGGTAAGACTGTGTATAGGATAAAAGGTTACTGGAATGCCAAGACGCACTGATATCGAATCTATTATAATTATTGGTGCCGGCCCAATTGTAATAGGCCAAGCATGTGAGTTTGATTACTCAGGCACCCAAGCTTGTAAGGCTTTAAAGGAGGAAGGTTACCGTATAATTCTGATTAATTCCAATCCTGCAACAATCATGACCGATCCAGATTTAGCTGATGCTACTTACATAGAGCCAATTACTCCAGATATTGTCGCTAAAATCCTTGCAAAAGAGCGCCCTAGTGCATTGTTACCAACCATGGGTGGACAAACTGCGCTAAATACGGCTCTAGCGCTACACAATAGCGGGATTCTTAAAAATCTTGGTGTTGAAATGATTGGCGCTAATGCTGCAGCGATCGATAAAGCTGAAGATCGTCAATTATTCCGCGAGGCGATGAAAAGTATAGGCCTTGAAACACCACGTTCTGCACTTGCTCACAGTTTGACTGAAGCAACAGCTGCAATCGAGCTTGTCGGACTGCCAGCTATAATTCGTCCATCCTTCACACTTGGTGGGACCGGAGGCGGTGTTGCATACAACAGGCAGGAATATTTTGATATCATTGAACGTGGTCTAGATGCCTCTCCGACTAACCAGGTCCTTGTAGAAGAGAGTATTCTAGGGTGGAAAGAATTTGAAATGGAGGTGGTTCGCGATAAGGCGGACAATTGTATAGTTGTTTGTACCATCGAAAATATCGACGCAATGGGCGTTCATACAGGTGATTCCATTACAGTCGCACCAGCGTTAACACTAAGCGATAAAGAGTACCAAATTATGCGCGATGCATCGTTTAGAGTGCTGCGAAAGATCGGTGTTGAAACTGGTGGCTCTAATGTACAATTTGCTATCAATCCTAAAGATGGGCGGCTCGTTGTAATTGAAATGAATCCAAGAGTTTCACGGTCATCTGCCCTGGCATCAAAAGCGACTGGTTTTCCAATAGCTAAAATAGCGGCGCGCCTAGCAGTCGGATATACTTTAGATGAGTTAAATAACGATATAACTGATGGTGCACTGCCAGCCTCCTTCGAGCCGACAATTGATTATATAATTACTAAAATTCCACGTTTTACCTTTGAAAAATTTCCCGGAGCAGACACAACATTAACAACTGCCATGAAATCTGTCGGAGAAGTCATGGCAATTGGGCGAACGTTCTCAGAAAGCATCCAAAAAGCACTGCGTTCCATGGAAACAGGTCTATCAGGTTTCGATGACGTTGAATTAAAAGGGCTTGGGCAAGGAGACGATAAAAACGCTATCCGAGCAGCGGTCAGCCGTCCAGCTCCGGATCGATTGCTTAAGGTAGCACAGGCTCTACGACTTGGCGAATTGCCGGAGAGAATACAGCAATATTGTCACTATGATCCATGGTTTATAGACAGGATCTCTGAAATCATCGAAATGGAAGCTCGTGTTATTAAACATGGCCTACCTGACAGTCCTGTACTTTTACGACAGCTTAAAGCTATGGGCTTTTCAGACACGAGACTTGCAAAGTTAGCTAAGTTAAATGTACATGACGTCGAGGCAAAACGTGAAAAAGCTGGAGTATACCCAGTATTTAAGCGCATTGATACTTGCGCGGCAGAATTTACATCACCCACGGCATATATGTATTCTACCTACGAGGCTGAGTTATTTGATATACCGATGTGTGAAGTACAACCATCTGAGCGTGAAAAAATTATTATTCTAGGAGGTGGTCCAAATAGAATTGGTCAAGGAATCGAGTTTGATTATTGCTGTTGCCATGCCTGTTTTTCTTTATCAGAAGAAGGTTATGAGACAATAATGGTCAATTGCAATCCAGAGACTGTATCAACAGATTATGATACTTCTGATCGACTTTATTTCGAACCTTTAACATCTGAAGATGTACTTAAAATTATTCATGCTGAACAAGCTCAGGGGTCTATTAAAGGTGTTATTGTACAATTTGGAGGACAGACTCCATTAAAATTGGCATCTGCTCTAGAAAAGGCAGGTGTTCCAATTCTCGGAACGTCACCAGATGCGATCGACCTAGCCGAGGACAGAGACCGCTTTAATGCGCTAATTACTGAGCTCAAGCTCAAACAACCTGAAAGTGGTATTGCTACATCACCACAGAAAGCTTTGGTAGAAGCTAAAAAGATAGGCTATCCGGTAGTTATACGACCATCATATGTCTTAGGCGGTCGTGCGATGGAAATCCTTCACGACGCAGGAGAGGCCAAACATTATGTTGAGCGTCTTTTAACAGCACTTGACAAACCATCCGAATTAATAGTCTCGAAACGACGGCCTCTTCTCATTGATCGTTACTTGACAAATGCTACTGAAGTTGACATCGACTGTCTTTGTGACGGGACAGATGTTTTTATAGCTGGTGTTATGGAACACATTGAAGAAGCTGGAGTTCACTCTGGTGACTCAGCATGCTCACTGCCACCTCATAGCCTTAGTAAAAATTTAATTCGTGAACTTGAAGCCCAGAGTCGTATGCTTGCTTTGTCTTTAGGTGTAATTGGTTTAATGAATGTACAATTTGCAATTAAAAATGATAGCATATACATTCTTGAGGTTAATCCTCGTGCTAGTCGGACAGTGCCATTCGTTTCGAAGGTAGTTGGGTTGCCTCTTGCAAGCTTAGCAGCTAAAATTATGGCTGGAAAAAAATTAGTCGATCTAAATCTTAGGGCTCGTACAATCAAACATGTAGCTATCAAAGAAGCAGTTTTTCCTTTTGCTCGTTTTCCAGGCGTAGATACTGTCTTGGGTCCCGAGATGCGCTCTACAGGCGAAGTTATGGGTGTAGATTTTGATTTCGCAATGGCATTTGGAAAAGCCCAACTTGGAGCTGGTCAGAATATTCCTAAGTCTGGTAAGGTTTTTATTTCTTTACGCGATAGTGATAAAGAGGGCATATTGCATTCTGCAAGTGAGTTAGCTAGTATGGGTTTTTCGCTCATTGCCACACGGGGAACTAAACGCTTCTTAGAAAATAAGGGGCTGTGTTGTAAAAGCATCAACAAAGTGTTCGAAGGCCGTCCTAACGTTGTGGATGCTATAAAAAATGGTGAAATTGCATTAGTTTTTAACACAACCGAGGGGACTAGAGCTTTAGAAGATTCTAAAGATATTCGCAGAACTGCCTTGCTGAATCAGATTCCTTACTATACTACTCTTGAGGGGGCTTTAGCGGTAACAAAAGCAATTAAAGCATTCAAATTAGACAGTATTAAAATAGCATCTTTACAGAACTACATGAACTGATCATTTAAATATATAAATTGAATTGTACGTAATAACCTAAATATTAGGCATCTCTTTACTATATTTTTAAGACACTTAATCCTTGAGAAGGTCATTATAAGTATCTTCTCGTGTATGGAGATTTTAGCGATGGTGATGGAACGTGTCCCCATAACAGTTGAGGGTTATGCGGCTATGGAAGCCGAACTGCAGCGGCGTAAGTCAGAAGAGCGACCTCGTATTATCCAGGCTATTTCCGAAGCGCGCGCACACGGTGATTTGTCAGAAAATGCCGAGTATCATGCTGCTAAGGAAGCACAGGGCATGAACGAGGCTAAGGTTGCTGAACTTGAAGACAAATTGGGTCGTGCAGATGTCGTCGAACCATCAACATTGTCTGGAAAAACTGTGAAATTTGGAGCAACTTTGACTTTGGTTGATGAGGACACAGAAGATAATGTTGTCTATAAAATAGTAGGTGAATTTGAGGCAGATGTAAAAGCTGGAAAAGTATCTATTTCTTCTCCTATTGCACGTGCACTAATTGGCAAACAAGAGGGTGATTCTGTTGAGGTTACTACTCCTAAAGGCTCTCGTTCCTATGAGATTCTTAAAATTGAATGGAAGTAGAAATTTTATATCATTTTCACTTTAAACAGGCGACATCTTTTCTTTTAAAAGTGATGCTAGATTATCCAGTGGATTATAAGTAATTGGTGTTAAGTTGTCCAATAAACAAGGTAAGTTTGTGGACTTGAGTTCTGTAGTCTTAAGCGTCACTGTCCATCCACTTTCCATAAGCCATTCTCTATAATCTTGTTCATTCTTAGTCAATTCATACGCGCTAGGTTCAATCACAATAACGGGTTTTCTTGCCCATACAGCTTCAGAAATCATACTACTTGAATCTGCAGTGCAAATAACACCACTTACTTTTTCAAAAAGATACGGTAATGCTTTCGATTTAGGGTTTTCAACGTCAATGAACTCAGATATAGGTCCATTAGCTTGTCTGGCCAGATCTCTCAGTATTTCACTGCATTTTGTTGAAGTGCGGGGCGAATTACTAATAATCCAACGGATACCCAGGACCATATTTGCTTCTGTTATCATACTGCTCAATATGTTCCAATCATTGTGTGAAAAATTAATTCCTCTTGAAGGGCCTCCTATTATCATACCTAGAGTATTGCATCCAGTAGTGTCAGACAACATATCAGGATCCAGTGCTGATGGCTTCAGTGTCTGAATTATGTTAGGTGCTCGCTTTGTTTGTCTTTGATATGAAGTAAGAACCAAAGTGAAATCTCTCGGACTATATTGTCGAAGTGAACCATAGAAAATATTTTTAACGTTTAGAACTCTAGAAATACAGATATTAGCACCTAATGTCTGACTCCCGGCTGAAATAACTAAATCTACATTAGCTAAGAAGTTTGTCTCAAGTCCGTAGACAGTTTTAAGTATTCGTTTTGGTGAAAGAAGACTGCGAGTCATCATAGCAACAACTAGGCCCGGATAATTCTTGTAACCAACGTGTAACTTCTTAATATCAACGTCTTGGTCACGATTCAATGCAGCAGCAATCCCTTCTGAAAGATGAAAATGACCAGCTCGACCATCGCTGAGAATTAAGATTCTTAGATTTGACATTTATGAACAATCCAAATTTTGAATATAAGCTCTCAAAACGATTTGATTATGATTGATACATGTTAATACTCACGGATAGCAGACAAAATAAAATGATTTGTTTTAATAATGCTTGTAAGAAGCTAACGTAATAAGAACATCCTTTACCACTCTAAAAAATATTAGTAGTGAATATGACCAATATAAATTTTTCAGGGTGATTACATCGAGCGCATCAACCATTACGATTATTTTTATATCTTTAATTCTATTGTTAATAATACTTGTAATTCTAGTCTGAGCATAAAACTAATCAAAAAAATTAAGAAGTTTTATATGCATAAGCATGAACTGAGATATATTTGGTGATAGTAATTTTAAAGTATAACGTAAATCACGTTCACATGCATGACTTTTATAATTTGGTATTATAAAACAGTTAGTAATTCGTGCAGAACCTAACCGAGCAGTATCCGCTGACACTTTTTTGTTAACGCCTTGCAATCCTGCTTTTGTTGAAACCAATCTTAATTCTCAAAATAATTCTTGAGAATATGCTTCCTCTTCTACTACAGTTAATTAATACAATGGTGGATGAAGATGATCTTCACCTTCTTTAACTGTTGGATTTCGTTTTTACTTTTCCTCAAATCTACCTTTATAAACTATAATTCCGGATGGAATTTTATGGCATTCTGTTAAGTAGCTGAATTATCTGCGTTTGGTATTAATTAAACCTTTAGGAAAATCTAATTCAGCTCATAACCAAAAGATTAGGGTATAGTTTGATGTATAAGAGTTGTATGTAATTTAATGTTACTGAAAAGCAAATACCATTCAAACTCAAACAAAGGCAATTTGAAGCTTTTTAAATTGATTCATAGTAAACCTTTTTAGTGAATTTAATAATTATCAAACTTGTAAAATAAATTTTAATTAAAAGTAAAACTTGCAGACAACATCATGCTTTCAGATATTAAGCCATGTCAATTTAAAAAGACATACATGAATACAAGCCAATACAAATAGCCGTTAAACTGTAGATTGCTAAAATTACATATTTACTTTAGGTATAATACTTGATGTTTAGTGAGTAAAAAATATGCCAATGCGAGCACACATCAATCTGTATTGCAACTAATTAGTGTTGTCATCAGATGCAGGCTGATACAATGAAGGTTTTAATATGCTGCTATCTAGATATTGGCCATCCCAAAGTCCTAAACATGTCAAGCCACAACGTAGGTCAGCTTTTATAAAAGAAAGCCTGCATAAATCAATTGAAGCAGTCAACAAAGCTAGCAAAGCTGCATGTTATTCGTGGTACATTCACATTACTACATTAACATATCTAACTATAATTCTAAGTAACTTAACTCACAAAGACCTGCTTTTAAACCAAACAATAAATTTACCAATAGTTAATGTCGAAATTTCATTAATTGGATTTTTCTTTTTTGGACCTTCCGTTTTTTTGCTTTCTCTGTTTAGACTTCTTCTACAACACAAGATGCTATACAAAAAGTTAGTTTTTCTCAATCATGATATGCCGAGAGAAACAACGAACAGCAAAAGCTTAGACATACGTGATGAGATTCATTCATACTTTTTCACTCAGCTAATTGTAGGCCGCCGCGATGGGCGCTACGCTAGCTTACTATCCTTTCGCCTAATGGTGATTATAACATTCATAGCCGCGCCTCTTTTTCTACTTTATTTTTTTCAAATTCGTTTTTTACCATATCACAGCGAAGCTGTTACGTGGTGGCATCGCTTACATTTATTAGGAGGCACATTATTTGTTTTTGTATTGGTCAACCAAAGTTTTGGTCGTGACCTTAAATTAATGGATTGTAAATTTTGGAATAATTTTAAAACTTTTAACAAAATATATGATGTGTACAAGCTGCAAAATAAAATATTGCTTTTTCTATACCCGTTACATTCTGTATCTTACAAAAATACAAAAAATAATTGCAGCCTCATACAGTCATTGCTACGATTTAATAATTTCTATTTTAATAGATATATGAAGATATTACACAAATATTTAAGATCATTTTCGATATCTCTTTATAAGACTTTAAGAATTAATTTTCTTTTGAGTTACATAAGTTACAGTTTAGTTCTTTTATTAACACTTACAGCCAGTGTTCCCGAAGGCTTAATTGATAGTTATACATCACTTTTATCGGCTAAAGATTTTATTTCTCCTAACTGTTACAAACAGTATGGTACCAATCATCGTCGAGTATTTTTTCTAACATCTTTAATACATGAGCCATCAAACAATTTTAATAAAAGTTGTTGGTGGCCACATTGGATAACTAGCAGTCGTAATTTGCTACTAACAGATCAGGACATAGTAAAAGATCAGGAGGTTACAGAAGGAGAGTTCATTTATATTTTAAGAAATCGTGACCTGAAATATGCTGATTTTAGCAGATCTGATATGAAATGGATCGACTTTGAGCGCAGTGAGTTAAGGTATAGTATTTTCATTGAAAGTAATCTTAGGAACTCTAGGTTTCGCTCTGCAGATTTGCGCGATGCAAATCTCAGTAATTCAAATCTGCGAGATGCAAATTTTGTTTTGGCAAATCTAGAAAATATAAATCTTCGGTCTTCAAATTTGCAGGGCGTTGATTTTCACTCGGTAAACTTAAAGGGTGCGAATTTGCGCTCTTCAGATTTAAAGGAAGCGAGTCTTCATTCTGCAAATCTACAGGGCAGTAATCTTTCCTTAGCAATACTACAAGAAGTGAATTTTAAGTCAGCAAATTTACAGGGTGCTAACCTTTTTCTTGCACGACTGGCGGGAGCAAATCTAAACTCTGCAAACCTACAGGGAGCAAACCTTCACTCTGCAAACCTACAAGGAGCAAATCTTCACTCTTCGAAACTTCAAGGGGCAAACCTTCATGCGGCGAGGCTTCAGGGAGCAACACTTTCTCTAGCAAGGCTGCAAGGGGCTAATCTCTCACTTGCCAGCCTACAAGGGGCCAATCTGCGCTCTGCAAACTTACAGGGAGCAAATCTCCATTTAGCAAATCTTAAGGGAGCTGATTTATTTCTAGCAAGGCTTCAAGGGGCTAATGTTAACTCTGCAAACCTACAAGGGGCTAATTTACGCTCTACAAGCCTACAAGGGGCCGATCTATTTCTTGCGAAACTCAAAGGAGCTGATTTAAAACGAGCAAATATTTGGAGAACACGATTAAACCAAGATATTAAAAATTACGAATCTAGTGTTAAATCTCTTAAGATAGATTGGCCAAGCTTTCATATGAAGAAAGCACTAAGGAAAACAATTTACGAATTAAAAATTTTAAAACAAAAGATGCAGCGGTTTAAAACGCCGGGCGCCGAACGTGTAAAAGCTGCAGCATACAGAGTAGAGCAACAATTACAGCCACTACTTGAGCCGAATCTTTTACAAGCTCATATGCAAACCTCCTTTGAAACTATTTCCGATAATTGTGCTTGGCATAAACTTCGTAAACACGGAACTTTACCAGCAGAAATGATAGAAGTACGCGCTTCGATACTCGTTAATGTAGTCTGTAGAGATGATACAAAAGACATGTTCGTTGCTAAAAGCATCATTCATCAGGTAACCGAGAATCGTTTTCGAGATCCTAACCTTGCCCGATTATTTCTCAGAAAACTCAGTAAAAAATCATGTAAAGCTATATATGAAAAATTGATATCGAACAATTTAAAAAGCTTACTGGAATCGACATCTGCAGAACCGAACAAAGCTTTTAGTGTGCGAAGTTTAAATATTCACTCAAGAGATAAAGATGTAGGTGATACTTTGTGTATTGATAATTCTTCGAGTGCACAAGAAATAGTAATAAAATAGATACTCACACTTTAAAATACTCGCATTCCAGATTCTGAAGCAGTGCGCGGCACTAAAGCCTTTACTAAATCCTTCATGTGCAAGAGACCTACGGGACGACCGTCTTGCATGACTGTATAAGTATACGCTGTGTCACCTCCAGAAATACCGATGACATTTTCTAACGTGTCATTGTAATCAACTTCACCCGAAGTTGTCGATATGTTACCGTTTAGGGGCGACATTACAGATCGGACTCGCAACACGCGAGCGCGATTAATGTCGCTTACAAAGTTTTCTATGTAGGGATCATTCGGATTAAGAAGAATGTGTTGAGGCTCGCCTTGCTGAACAACATAGCCATCTTTGAGAATAACAAGATGATCAGCCAGTTTAAGTGCTTCATCGAGATCGTGGGTAATAAAAACTATCGTTTTTTGAACATCACTTTGTAGTTCAAGAAGAAGATCCTGCATATCAGTTCTTATAAGCGGATCAAGTGCTGAAAAGGCTTCATCCATTAACATAATAGGTGCGTTTGAGGTAAGTGCCCGGGCTATACCTACCCTCTGCTGCATACCACCTGATAATTGATGCGGATACTGGTCTTCAAAACCTGCAAGACCAACCCGCTCTAGCCATTGGCGCGCATCTTGCTCCGCTATAGCATGAGCGATACCTCGGATTTGTAAAGCTATACTGGCGTTTTCCACAACATTACGATGAGGTAAAAGAGCAAATTTTTGAAAAACCATAGACATTTGAGATGTGCGAAGTTGACGGAGTTCGTCTTTTGAAAACGACATTATATCAATACCATTTAGTAAAATTTCACCTGATGTAGGATCTATTAAACGATTAAGATGACGTATCAAAGTCGACTTACCAGAGCCAGACAAACCCATAATAACTGTAATCTCACCTTTAGTCATATCGATATTAATATCACGTAAACCAATAACATAACCATGTTCCTCTAACATGGCAGATTTTTCAATTCCATCCTGAGCTAGTTGCAATACAGATGCTGGGTCTAAGCCAAAAATTTTATAAAGATTACGAACCGAAATTATTTTTTCTTTTGACATACATTCTGCCCTCAGTCATTGTAACCTACGCTCATGCGAGCTAAAGAAGCTTTGCTTATCCGATCAAGGATTACAGCAAGTAAAACAATGCACAGGCCGGATATAAGACCTACCCCAAGATCCAGGCTACGTATTCCGCGTAGTACCAAGACACCTAATCCAGGTGCGGAAACCAACGAAGCAATGACAACCATAGCTAAAGCCATCATGATGGTTTGATTAATACCTGCCATAATATTCGGCAATGCTAGTGGAATTTCGATGCTAATTAGTTTCTGACGTGGCGACATTCCAAAAGCGTCGGCAGCCTCTATTACATCTTTATCAACCAAGCGCACACCTAGATCAGTTAGGCGTATAACTGGCACAATAGCGTACATAATTATAGCAATACCATAGAGTTTAGGTTCAGTAGCGGAAAACAAAAAAATAAGAGGTATCAAGTAAACAAAAGATGGCAAGGTTTGCAAAATGTCTAATATTGGGATGATGAAGCGCTGAAAGCGATCACTTTTAGACATTCCAATACCTGTTGGTACACCTAGTACTACGCACATAGTAGTACAAACAAATATTATCGAAAGTGTTTGAATTGCATAAGTGTAATGGTCAATGAATGCAAAAAAGAAAAAACACGCACCAACAAAGTACGTTATAGACAAGGAGCGTGAAGAATAAAGAGAAGCGGCTAATATTAAAGGTATTAAAATCCACCAAGGCATAGAGGTAAAGATATATAGTGAAACTTCCAACAGCCAACTCAAGGGTTGGGTTACTGGATCAAGAACAAATTTGAGATCATCTTTAATGTTTAAAAAGCCTTGTTCGATACCACCTGTCACATCACGTGTTCTTGGAATAGCTTTACAAGATTCATTGAGGATATTAAGAGAGGGAAAAGATATATCCCACCAGGATTTAACATTTTCTGCACCACCTTGTACTTGTGCCACGAGATCAGCCATGTTTGCCGCGCTCTTGATTTTCCCTTCATCACACCACTCACGCAGGCCAAGCGTGTCAAACAGGCCGTCATAAGCACCCATTATTTAATAATCTCTCCTACTATTTCTCCAGCTCTTTTAGTTTAAACTTGATTTCAAAAGCCTTCCACCTAAAGTAATTATAAATTTTTATTAAGTGCAGAGTAAAAAGTATGTGCATTGAAAAACTTAGATACTGACAAATTTATCTCAAAAGTAAAGCAAGCTTCTTTTTAGCAGCTTCATTTAGCCATGTACTCCAAAC
This sequence comes from Candidatus Tectiglobus diatomicola, assembly GCA_039583345.1. Classification (GTDB taxonomy): domain Bacteria; phylum Pseudomonadota; class Alphaproteobacteria; order Rhizobiales; family Hyphomicrobiaceae; genus Tectiglobus; species Tectiglobus diatomicola. The sequence continues at coordinate 13,011 of JAZDSJ010000012.1, forward strand.
GCTTTTATATTTTCTTATGAAGTAAACGGCTGCTTCGTCAGAGGTTGCTTTGTTTTCTTCTTTCCAAGCTAAGACTTCACCCATTTGAGCGTTTGTAAATGATACGTTCTGCATTAACGCAAAGAGAGCTGGATTCTTTTCAGCAATAGTTTTCGTAACAGCTGTCACTACAATGCTACTTGGAAAAGCAGATACACCAGGTGTTTCACATTTTTCACCCTTTATGTTACATTTGTGTATTTCATCTTTGTAAGGCCCCACACTAATTTCAATCATAGGGTACTTACCAAGTATGACTGTCGGTGCCCAAAAGTAGCCGAACCAAGGCTTTTCGTTTTCATATGCCGAGGCTATTGAAGCAGTGAGCGTTTCACCAGAACCGTGATTGAATATTTCCATCTTATCATTAAGCTTTAACGCCTTTATAAGATTGTCATTGACTGTTCGGCAAACCCAACCAACAGGACAGTTATGAAATTTACCACCTACAAGCTCTGGATTATTCATAACGTCCTTGATAGTCTTCAGCTCTGGATGCTTATCAGCAAGATATTTTGGGATCCACCAGGCCTCAAAACCGCCATCAGACAAAACTTTCGCTGCAGTTTTAACTTTTCCCTCGGCCTCAAGTTCAGTGTATGCTGGAGTTGAATTAATCCATAGCTCTGTCGCGATGTCGGGCTTTCCTGTTTCAACTAAAGAGAGTATTGCAGCCTCTGTTGACGAAGGAATTAGTTTAACTTTACATCCATAGCCTTGCTCCGCAATAAATTTAGTCACTGCAGTGACAACTTGCGAGGATTCCCAATCCATTTCTGTAATCGTAATCTCACCGCAGTCTGAGTATGCAGCTGATGATATAATAGACATGCAGGCAATAGCGCTAATGACGCTAATTAGTGCTTTACGCATATACCTATTTCCTTGATTTAACTTTGCAATTTTAATTTCGCTGCACAATTTTTAGCCAAGTATTAGTTTAGCATAGATGAAAGAGATCACTTGAAAGGCGATATTGCAAGCCCAGTGAAATGAAAATTGCGCACGAAAAGCAGATAGGTTTTTTACTAATCCACAACTAGGATGTGCACCCTTCCCGCACACCTTAGTTGTGAACTGTTACAATGTGCAATATAAGTGTTAAAGTCTGAAAATGCAAATTTAACCTATTCAATCGAAAAATAAAATTTGTTTAAATCACTCAATTAAAAATTAAAGCTCTAAATAAATTCTCTTCTTTACGAGATGACATGCCAGATATAGAATTATTTGCTAAGAAACAGTGCAGCTTATAGATTAAATTGCTGCCTTAAACTCTAAAGAGATTTGTGCTAAATGCCTGTTTGCAATTGAACCCACTGCAAGAAAGTTTCGCAGCCGCCTTCCGCTGAAAGCGTAACTATGGCAGGCATATCGTATGTATGTAATTCTCTTATAATTGCGGTAGCCTCAACGGACACCTTAGCCTTTGTTTTAACTAGCATAGCAACCTCATGATCTCGCTTGATCTTAGAGTCCCAGCTGTAGATCGAAATTATTTTAGGGATAATATTAACGCAAGCAGCTAGGCGTCGTTTGATTAAAGTACCAGCAATAAGCTCAGCGACCTGAAGCGATGGACATGTTGTATAAATCATTGTTATATTGGATTTCTCATTCATCTTCGGCAACCTCTGGCTCATTTAGATATGATTAATATACTACCAGAAAATAATACATCTAATAATATTAAATCTGAAAGGCAGGATATTCTACAGCGCGAATTTCTAGAGATTGCTTTCGTTGCAAGTGATAACGCAGAAGCCATACAAGCGAGAAAACGTCTTGCGGCAAAATATCCTAACACTTTAGCTACTAAAGCAGATGTAATTGTAGCGCTCGGCGGCGATGGCCTAATGTTACAAACGCTTCATGGTCACATGAAAGAAAGTAAGCCAATTTATGGGATGAATCGCGGATCGATAGGTTTTCTAATGAATGAATACTTTGAAGATGATTTATTGGAACGGCTCGCCAATGCAGAGCGTACCTGCATTCATCCATTACTAATGATCGCAACTGATCAAAACGGCCAAACCCATCATCGCTTAGCAATTAATGAAGTGTCATTGTTTCGTGTTTGTCACCAGGCTTCAAAATTGAAGATTTCTGTTGATGATAAAGTTCGTATGCCAGAATTGGTCGGTGATGGCATTTTGGTTTCTACACCAGCCGGATCTACAGCCTACAATCTTTCAGCACAGGGGCCGATCTTGCCTATTGAAGCACCTTTACTCGCTTTAACACCACTTAGCCCGTTTCGGCCGCGACGCTGGCGTGGAGCGTTGCTTTCTAATCAGGCACGCATTAGTGTCGATGTATTAGAGCCTAATAAGCGACCAGTTATTGCAGTTGCTGATCACTATGAAATCCGCTCTGTTGTGAATGTCTACATTGAGGAAGCTAGAAACATTAATTTGTTTATGCTGTTTGATCCTGGGCATAATCTTGACGAACGCATCTTATCTGAACAATTCCTTTTGTGACTTTAATTGCGCCTACTTAGAAATCTGTATAAAACTTGTATTAACTTACACCATTTCATAAAAAACACGTCTTTTCAAATGCTTAGATAGTATTCAAAATATTTCATACTAACCTTCTCTATGCATTTTAAATTAATTCAATAAGAAGTGATTTTTGCCTTCATTTAGTTTTAATGCTTGTAAATTCAGCGATACAAATTTTTGTCATATAAAAAAGCTCAGCGTTCGAAAATATAAACTTTAAAGTAACGAGAGAAATCAAGATGTAGAAATGATCACGAACCATCGAATACTAAAAATAGTTGCAGCTACATATGTTAGCATTGGTACGTATGTAAAATACACTCAACTTTCTTATGCAATACCTTATACCAACAATACATAAAATAAAATTGTACTTTTCTCTGTAGTGAACCCTAGCCATTTAGCCGAAATAGTAATATAATAAGAATGATGTAAAGTTTGACTTACTCTACCTCTCGCTTAATTAATATTAAAAAAAGATTATCGATCTTCATGATCATTACCACTCAGTTAAAAAACCTGTTAGTGTTCAATGTATATTACTTATAGAAAGTTCTAACCATGGCCGTACCAAAGCGAAAAGTGTCTCCTATGAAACGTGGATTCCGCCGATCGGCAGACGCACTTAAGAAATCAACTTATGTTGAGGACAAAGATAGCGGTGAATTACGCCGCCCACATCATATAGACTTGAAAACTGGTATGTATCGTGGAAGACAAATAATTCAACCTAAAGATGATACCTAAGGTATTATATCCGAACTTCCGCCATATTTTTCTTGTACTCACAATAGTAACTTAGTAAGTAGGGTGGCGTATGTTTATACGATCTGTACCGTTGCTGTTTTTCGTTTTTATAGCATATAATCTGATTGTAGTACTTGGAGGAGGTAACAAGCCTAGTTTAGTTTTAGAATATAAGTTAATTCATGTACCAATGGTTTCCGGAACCTGGATTATAACAACTGGTGATACTTTAATATTAGCCATACTAGTTTTGCTATTTTTAGAATTACTTAAGGCTACTTTTAGTTCTACTAAAACACTTTTTGACCATGCATTTTCGATGCTAGTGTTCGTTATATGCCTAGTAGAATTCCTCTTACTACCACCTGCTCACACATCAATTTTTTTCTTCATAGTAGTTGGATCTTTAATAGATGTTGTTGCAGGATACACAATAGGGATAAAGCTTGCTCGGCGAGATATCACAATAGGTAGTAACTAAACTGAGTATTATCAAAAAACATTTAATACTGCGTAATATTCTTGTAAGCTATTCTGCTCTTCATGTGTTTAGTAAATATTAACTTTGTAGTAATAAAACTCAAAGTATTTATCTGGATGCTTAGCATTCCTATCGTCTTATTAAGACTTAGGATCACATAACATAAATAAACCACTATAGGTATTTTAAAATATTACTTGAAAATATTGTATATTTCTCAATCTTTAATTTCTAGAAAAACAGTTGTACTGCATATTTGGGATTTTTTCCGATTACAATAATACTATTTAAACCTAACTTTGAAATATAAAATTGAATTAAAAACTACATTATCATTTTACTAAATCATTGACCCTGGCGACAAATAAAATGAAAACATATGCTACCTATTAACATATGATCTTGAATAATTAGTTAGAAATTTTTTAAAATTTATTGAGAAATTCCGCCTTTACCATTTCAATTTACTATTAGATACTTTTAGTTGTTTTATAATCTTATTGGGTATGACAATATATAGTTCTCCTCGCCAAACCTCAACTTTACTTCATATTCCCAATCAAACATACTTTAGGAATCTAACTTAAATTAGTATTCTCAAACATTATCTCAGAGTGTACTGTTGAGATAAAATAAAACAGGGACGCAAGCGTCCCTGTCAAGAATTAACGTAATAATAAACTAAAATTTAATACGTGAACCAAGAACAATCTGATCAGAACTACCATTATCAGCGTTACTAAGTTCTGCATCCATGTGCTTATACCAGAGGTAAAGATCCATGGCTGCTGCGTCTATTTTTTGCTCAACACCAATGCCGTATACATCAAGGGCAGAACTCTGTCCTATCTCACGATCATTAGCAGTGTACATAGCCCACACATTTGTCTTGCCTAACGGGCTAAACTTACGATTAACACCTGCAGTGATGTGCCAGCCAGAATTTATATCACTACCAGAAACTGCCAAACCATCTTCGTTCATGCCATAAGCAGAAGCTATGTACACCCCAGATGGCAAATGCATAAGGCTACCTGAAAGACCTAATGAACGGCAATCACGCTCTCCATCTGCATTCTTGTTTGTGCATGATGCACCAGATACCGCTGCATTTGCAGCACTACCATCAGTATCCTGGGAGTATCCAAGACCAAATGCTAGACGAATACCTTTAATTTCACGACCATAAGTAAGAGCAACATCCCAATAGTCGTCGCCACCTGTAGAAGCAGAAAATGCAAAACCGATGAACGTTGGGGATATATATCTCACCAAGTCACGACGATCTCCTTCACCGGAAAAAGCCACAGCAGCACTTCCATGCTGTGCAAAGGTTACACCGCCTCCTGCAAGAAGCCCACCCATGTCATCGCTGTAGTCAGGACCATTACCTAAGCCACAACCTAGGCAGATTTCTGTGATACCATCGGTTGCTGCTGAAGTCCAACCTAACCATACTGTACCAAACCTCTTGGATTTAAGATATAGCGCTTCGTGACGTACATCCAATCCCTTGCTATCAACCGGCGTATCCTGGTTAACACCAGAAGAATCGTTACGACGAACGCCGAATTCCATGAGAAAACCAGCTGACCAGTCAGGTGTAATTATCGCCTCACCATCCAAGCGAAAACGTGAACGAGACGCATTATGAGTTACAAATGATGTATTTGTATCATTAAACTCACCTGCACCATCTACTTCCCAGAAGACAATGGCTTCGTTTACGTGACCTGAGACGGTCAGGGAAACACGACGATTACCCTTCTGTGCGGATGAAGCTTCGAGTTCTGCTATACGCTCTTCTAGATCTGCACAGCAATCACCGCCTAAGTCGGCGGAGTAGCCGGCAGCTGCAAACATTGCACCTGCTGCTGTAGCAATAGCAATGCGGCTTATAGACTTTATAAGTCCCCCAGTCATATTATTCTCCACGTTTGTGGTTGCAGTTATTGCAGAAAGCACCACGCGCTGCCCGGCGACAACCCGTGCCCGGACAAAACGGTACGCACGCGCGTGTGCGCACACGGTTCTGACCGGACGCGATACAAACTCTCAACTGATACGAAAAACTTGTGCGGCTCCACTACTCACCAGACATGCTCTCTGCTTCGAAAACGCCAGATGCTCGGAACTTTAATATGCGTTAAATGTTGCAGACCCCTCACGGGATTTACCGCACGACTCAGTTTCACTACAATATATTTAGGCTAGTAATCCCATCAAGGCAAATATGACTTCCAGCTATCTAGTCTCAATTCGCGCAAAAGTTGTATAATTGCAACAAATTTATGCATTATTTAGCATGATTACAACTTTTTGTATGTAGGAATGATTCTGAAGAGGTAATTTCCAGATCAGTTTACTGTGTTTTGTTGATAGAAATTTTATTTTTTGTGTATGATTTGGTTATGCTTGATTTGATTACCAATCAAACAAGTCATGTGTGAATATCTAAATTTACTTATACAAAGAGTATTTAGAAGCACATTTGAATCATTAATATTTTTAATTATTAGTGCAAATCTAGCTTCTTTCTTACAGTTTCTTTAGAGCCATACTAGATATTGGAGCAATACCTGGCAGCCAGGAATTTTGTGAAGTATTATGATATGACATCCCCTCAGTCATAATTAGATCTAAAATCAAAAATTATGTCTAATATAAGAAATGGTAAAAGGGGTTACCTATATGAGAACCCCTTTTATATCTATATTATAATGGAGAACTAATTAAAACTTAATCCGGGCACCAGCTGTTATAGCATTGGTTTCATTTGTTACTGCATTGGAAGTCATAACATCAGCATTGTTATATTGATAAATTAAATAAACATCCATGGCGGCAGAATCGATTTCTTGAGAGACACCGGCGGTAATATTTATCGGCTCAGCATTGTAATTGTCACTTTCACTTGCCCCGTAACCGACTTCGAATGTGGTTGAACCAGCTGAAAGCCATTTACCTTTCACGCCGCCTGAAACGTAATAAGCGGTCTGTTCATCTGATGATGTATCAATAACTCCATATACCGTATTTAAAAATATACCGGTAGGAACGTGCATTACCGATGCAGAACCGGAAATGGTTTTCGTGTCAGTTCCATCGCCAGCATTAGAGCCGTCTTCCTTGTTTTGGTAGCCGATACCAGCCGCCAGACGGATTGCACCAAATTCGCCGGCATACCGAAGAGCTGCACTGTAACCGTCATCGTTCTTAATATTTGGTGAGTCATCATGAAACCAGGATGCACTTAAAGAAAAGCCAGCGAATGTTGGCGACACGTAGTGAATACCTTGCTCACGAGACCCATCGATGCCGAAAGTGTTACAATTCGTTATGACATCTTGTAGCTCTTCACATGAGTATTGTGCGATGGCACTCTCTAAAGCTATCTCAGCAATACCATCTGTTGCAGAACTTGTGCGACCTAATTTTATTGTACCTAAAGATTTACTTTGTAAATATACCATAGTATGACGATATTCCACCGTCTCATCATTAGCCTCATCACTATTGTCGATGCCTATCTCCATACGGTAACCCGCTGTAAGGTCAGCATTGATATTAGCCCTACCCCTAAAACCAAACCGAGTACCTGAACGGCCATTGTTATCTCGCGATTGAAAGTGTCCGTTAGCATTATCATCATCGTGCCAAACAATTGCGCGATTTATCTGACCATATACGGTAAGCGAGATTCTACGATTACCTTTTCGAGCCGTTGTAGATTCCAGTTCTGCGACACGCTCTTCCAAATCTGCACAACAATCACCGCCTAAATCTGCGGCTTTTAAGGTGGCACTACTATACGCAACACCAGCAGCAGCGACAAGCGCAATGCGGCTTGATTTTACAAACAGTCCCCCGATCATATCTTTTACTCCGTTGGACAACGCCACAGCCCCTTCTCAACAAATTTACAAAACAATATTACAACATGTCTTTGAAATTGAGATTGATCCTATAGTGGCTCATCATTAATTAAATTATTGTGTAATGTCTGAAAGATACTTAGCCGAAGATAGTTACGAATCGCAACTCCAATCTATGAATTCTGGTAAACTTGCCCACAAGCGTATCGTCCTCCGACAACAAGCCCCAACGCACCGACATTAAACCATGGAATGTGACAGACTAACGACATACGCTTAATATTCGCAAATAAACGATATAACTGACAATACACACTCTGAATTCTCTACTGAAAAGCAGCTTAAAATTTTTATTTTTAAGTTAGAGCATCTGATCTGAGACAATTCTAGTAAAAAACTGTATTAATGACATTAAAACGCAGAAAAGTGTTAAGCAGACAGCACCTTAGAGAGCTAAAAACTTATGATAAATAAATCTTATGATATTGTTATCGTTGGCGCTGGACCAACTGGACTCTTAGCGGGTCTTTCATTCGCAACAAAAGGTTTTAATGTTGCAGTATGTGGCAAGCTACCTACACTATCTAATGATTCTTTAGATACGCGCACGGCAGCACTTTTTAACGATAGCATCACAATGCTCGACAATCTGTGCGTATGGCCTGATCTAAAACATCATTGCGCTCAGATAAAAGCTATTCGCATAGTCGATGATATGCGACACAGCCTGCGCGGACCTGAGCTGATGTTTAATGCAGACTTGCTGAATCTTCAGACTTTGGGTTGGAATGTCCCAAATGCTTCACTTGTAGAGCATCTTACACGCGCTAATGCAGGATCAGTTCGATGTGAACTTATCCTAGGTGTGCAAGTTGCCGAAACTTATATTGAACATAAAGAAGTAATTGTAAAAATTGAGGATGGAAATACATTACGTGCCAAATTATTAATTGGTGCGGATGGACAACACTCTAACGTGCGCCAAACAGCAGGTCTAAGCATACGAAAGATTCAATACTCACAGTCTGCTCTCACAACCACATTAAAGCATTCGAGACCACACAATGATATTTCCACTGAATTTCATCGGCCGGGTGGACCATTAACGGTTGTTCCATTGCCAGGCAATACATCTAGCTTGGTATGGGTTGATACTGTTGAGAATATTAATTACGCCATGAAACTAGATAAAAATTTATTCGAGACTACATTGGAAGAGCATTTACAAGGAGTGTTAGGTGGAATTCAAAAAAATGCAGCACGGCACCAATTTCCTCTCTCAACTTTAACTGCTAATAAGTTGGTTGCGAAAAGAACAGCTCTTATTGGAGAGGCAGGCCACGCTCTCCCTCCAATCGGAGCACAAGGGTTAAATTTATCTTTTCGTGATGTTGCTATACTAACAGATATCCTTGCTCAATCCCGAAAAAAAAACCTAGATATTGGCGCAGATTCTGCTCTGAGGCATTATCAAGCTCAACGTGCCAGTGACATACGACTAAGAGCCTGGGGCATAGATGTATTGAATCGCTCATTAATTAGCACATGGCCGGGTTTACATTTTATAAGAGGTAGCTTTTCACACATTATCCATAGCATACCAGCAATAAAACGTGTTTTAATGCGGTCTGGACTCTCTGGGACAACTAGCCAACCGGAGTTAATGCGCCAGTAAAATTTGGCAACACTCAAATAATTAATTTGCTCTAAACAGTTAGAAACATGAAAACAAAACTAACACTACCGCCTCTCAGCTGCCGAAATACTTTTTTTGGTAGCCAGATCAAATTGATTTTAGACAGTAGTGATTATTGCTCGTAAAATTTATAAAAAAGACTTGCGACCAAAATTTTATGATACATGCAGATAAAAACTTTTTTTGACCTGAAATATTTAGAGCAAGAAATCAGTAACTATATGTTGATAGCGAATAACACCAATATTGATTAATATTTACGCACATTGTAATTTACCACAATAGTAGCTTGTTTGTTAAAATTGCATGTAATAATGTTAATGTCAGTACTTTCAATGCAACGCTAATTACAGTTTTATTTTCATAGGATTGCACCTATTTAGTATTTTCACATTTAGTTTATCTTTTTTCATAAATATTATAATATTACTTACGGTCTTTTACATAAATACAAGACTTATAAATGTGATGTAAAATCACTAATGCTTTTTGACTTCTATGATTGGTTAAGGCTATATATTGACTTTTCTAAACCGATTGCAAGTCAGCTTTAACTCACAGAATAAGACTTTAAGAAGCATCCAACGTAAAAATATTAAATCCACTTTTATGCAGGAAATCGTATTCTACATTTTTGAAATTTGACTAGGATGAATATTACTAATGACTAAGGTTATAATTTACACAAAACTACTCTGCCCATACTGCGACAAGGCTAAAGATCTTCTACATAGCAAAGACATCAACTTTGAAGAAATTGATATCGGCACAAACTTATCCAAACGCAAAGAAATGGAAACAAGGTCTAACGGCAATCACACAGTTCCTCAAATATTTATTGGAGACAAGCATGTCGGTGGATGCGACGATCTTTATTCATTAGACAAACAAGGAAGTCTCGACTCTTTACTTCAGGGCTAATATACCTATATATTAATAACATCAGCCGCGCACTTGTGTAGACATTTTATACATTTTCTTAGAACACCTAATTATAATGTGTATATTTCTACATGATTGCTGAGACGATTTGAAAAGCAAGCTGCTCGCGCAAACTCATATCAGTTCGAACTATTAATTAAGTTCGTATTTGTTTTAATTACATTAAGAGCTGCTCTGATACATAAACACAGCACTTTTTTCACCGGCGTGAGTTTAAATTTTGCAAACAGAACTTGGATCATAGGGCACCATGATACGTTATCAGCTACAATGTGACTTTAACCACGTCTTTGAAGCCTGGTTTTCTAACAGTGAAGCGTACGAAAATCAATCAAATAATAACCTTGTCGTATGTCCGCAATGTGGTTCTAAAGTAATTTCTAAAGCAATTATGGCGCCCAATATTGGCGTTAAAGCAAACCGAAAGCATCAGGAAACCACGGGACGTCATAACAATTATCCTAAAACAGTAGCTCCCCAGTATGGATCTGAAGAAGCTAAAGTTTCACGAGAGATAGTCAATACTCGACACGACATTTTGGCTGCTAAACGAAAAATTTATGAAATAATTGAACAAAATGCGGAGTATGTTGGTTCCGAATTTGCTGAAGAAGCTCGCAAAATACACTACGAAGAAGTAGAAGAGAGAGGTATTTATGGCGAAGCATCAGCTATAGAAGTACGGCAGCTTTTAGATGAAGGGATTGAAATTCAACCTCTTCCCACATTACCAAAGGAACATAACTGAATACGCTTCGCCAGAAGTTCCATAACAAATTTTTTAAACTAGTTAGCACTCTCTTCTGCAATAAATTATCTCTCATTTATGTAATAGATATTAAATAGTCATACCACATACATTTTGTAAGAGAAGTTGTTTTGAAAACTGCTTTATGTGTGGTATCTTCGTATTTGTTGTAATAATAATACTTCAGAGAGTATTCTCGTGTTAAGGTTTGTGTCTTTAACTTGAGAGCCAGCTGGAAATATTAAATGATATTTATTCTGATAAAATAGAGGATCTGAATTAGACTTCCGTAGAATTACGCATTCGAACCAGCAAACAATATAACCTTGTCTATTGCAAATAGGTTGATTTAAATCTAAGTGAGATTGTTAAAAGCAATAGTTTCTTTTGTGAGTTATTCCTACATAACGGTCTGCTACAGAATTAATTTTTAAAATACTAATTTAATCTACTAGAATTTTATGGTGTTTCTTTACATGAGTCAGTATGATTAAAGCTTAATAATTTTGTGATTTAGCAATAAAAAAGTGTGCTAAACCACTATTAAAATAGCCAAAAATTTCTGCACTTACTTTTAATATTTTAGCTGACTCGTTGTGAACAAATTTTTACAAACAAAATCTGCGAGATATGATTAATTCACTTATAATTTGATCATCAGCAACTATTCCATCCACAGTATTTTTTATCTTTTGAGTGACAACCATAGGTCTTTCCAGATTTCGATTGAACTCTGAAAGATTAATGTAATTCTGAGTTTAAAAAGCTTCTTATATGAAAACATACACTACAAAGATACGCAACCTCATTAATAAGGAATCGACAGGAATAAAAATCGGCATGCAAAATATTGTTGAACTAGTGGTCCCATATTGGCAAGAGATTATGAAAAAGGCTTCATGGTCCACGTTCTCGGTGGTTTTTTCGACTATAATTACTGTCCAAATATCTAACACAACTGTACTTTCACGAGATAGACTGACAACTTCAGAAAAATTGCCGCAGTTTGCGAGCCTAAAATCCAATCCAACAAACCTAAGAACAGGACCTGGGCGCCAGTATTCAAAAAAATGGGTTTTTAAACGTTCGGGGCTTCCTGTAGAAATCGTTCAAACGCATGAAACATGGCGTCGCATTCGTGCTTCTGATGGAACGAGTGGCTGGATTTCGCAAAGTTTCTTGTCTCGACGCCGTACTGCAATTGTTCTGCCTTGGGATAGCAAAAAATCTGAAAAAAAGACTGTTTATGTTAATTTACGATCAACAAAAAAAACTAAATCAAATATAATTGCGCACTTGCAAGCTGGCTCTCTTGTAAATGTGAAACAATGCAACGGAGTTTGGTGTTTTGTTACAATCCTTAATTTTTCAGGATATATTTCTCAAAAAGCACTTTGGGGCGTGTATTTATCTGAGAAAATAAGCTAAACTATCTAAATGTAAGGTTTAAGCTTAACAAAACTTTTAGAAAAGATCATACCATACGGCAAATCATAAGGTTTATACTATCTGGTTTGATTGCTCCGGATTCGCCATTATTATCGAGAAACACAATTTCCTGACAAAAGAGTAAGGTGTCATGGTCTCAACTTTTCAGACTATTTCTCGTATCAAAGCTAGTAGGAGAATATATCAGCTATTACATCTTAATTTCGAACTTGATCTAAATTGCGTAGGGCGAGACGCTTCTTGTTTTTCTGTAAAAAGAGATTTCTACAAGTTAGATATAATAGTACACTAATTTAAGTTTATGTATCAGAACATCCCTTATGGATTAGTCGGTTTATACCCATTATCACAGAAACTATACTGTTTTAAGGTTCTCTGTACACAACCCTTGCATTATAGTTATAACTGACGTCGTAATAAAGATTTAGTGTAATTAAGGTGCTAAGTGAAATAGTCGCGTTAGACCCTTACATGCTTTAAATAGAGACTTTTGAAAACCCCAACATTTATGCTATGTTGAGGAAGTTTTTTATCAATCAATAGCTGGCTTAATGGGTCAGTAGGGAAGCAAACTGCAAACCACTATGACTGAACGGCATTCGAGTTATGATTATGAGGATATTCTCTGCTGTGCCCGCGGCGAACTGTTTGGGCTTGGTAACGCACAGTTGCCATTACCTCCTATGTTAATGTTCGAGAAAATAACATCGATCACAGAAGATGGCGGTGAGTTCGGAAAAGGACAGATTATAGCTGAGCTGCAAGTAGCGGAAAATCCTAACTGTGAATGGTTTTTTTCTTGCCACTTTAAGGGAGACCCAGTTATGCCTGGATGTCTTGGCCTTGATGCCTTATGGCAATTGACTGGTTTTTTTCTTGGCTGGTTAGGGGCACCTGGACGTGGACGGGCTCTTGGAGTAGGAGAAGTAAAATTTACTGGAATGGTTTTACCTACGGTACGTAAGTTAGTATATATCGTTGATTTAAAGCGAATTATACTACGAAAACTCAAGCTTGGTGTTTCAGACGGTCGTTTACTTGCTGACGGAGAAACAATTTATACTGCAACCGATTTGAAAGTTGGCCTTTTTGATTCTAAATAGTAATTACGATTTAAAAGCTATACAATCAATTCAACTTAAATTTTAAAATTCTTAATTTCAGACAAATACTATCTTTTCATAAGAAATCAGCCATATCGGCTATAATTTAAAGATTAGGTCTGCAGCTAAAAAGGACTTGACATGAGACGCGTTGTCGTTACAGGTTTAGGCATTGTCTCAAGTATCGGCAATTCTGCTCAGGATGTGATTTCATCTTTACGAAATGGTAAATCCGGCCTCGTGCATGCTGAAAGATATAAAGAACTCGGCTTCCGCTGTCATGTACATGGTGCTCCACAGCTCAATTGGCAGGAGCTAGTGCCACGCAAACCGCGCCGCTTTATGGAGTCTGGGCTTGCTTGGAATTACATTGCGATGGATCAGGCCATACAGGACTCTGGTCTAGAACAATGTGATATTTCAAATGAACGTTCTGGCATTATCATGGGGGCAGGAGGTCCATCTACTGTTGCGATAGTTCGCGCTGCCGAAACTGCTGTAAAAAAGAATCCCAAAAAAATTGGACCATTTGAAGTTCCAAAGGCAATGTGCTCGGGTCCATCCGCTCTTCTCGCAACAAATTTTGAGATTAAGGGCATAAATTATTCAATATCATCAGCTTGTTCTTCATCTGCTCACTGTATTGGTAATGCCACTGAACAAATTAAGTGGGGTAAACAGGATGTGATGTTTGCAGGTGGATGTGAGGAACTGGATTGGCGCCTGTCAGTTTTGTTTGACGCAATGGGAGCCATGTCATCTGGATTCAACGACATTCCTGAAAAAGCCAGTCGTGCTTACGATAAAAATCGAGACGGATTTATAATTTCTGGTGGTGCGGGCGTAGTTGTATTAGAGGAATTTGAACGTGCAAAAGCGCGTGGTGCCAGGATCTATGGCGAAGTTGTAGGTTATGGCGCGACGTCTGATGGTTTTGATATGGTCGCCCCCTCAGGCGAAGGTGCTGTGAGGTGCATGAGGCAAGCCATCAAAGGACTGGATGGTGCGGGTGTTGGGACAGTGGATTATATTAACCCGCATGCGACATCAACACCGATTGGCGATCAACGAGAAATTTCAGCAATCACAGAAGTTTTTGGTAATAAAGTTCCTATGATTTCAGCAACTAAATCATTAACTGGACATTCGCTTGGGGCAATTGGGGTCCAGGAAGCGATCTTTTCATTACTAATGATGCAGGAAGATTTTGTTTGCGCAAGTGCAAATATCGATACACTTGATCCCGATTTCGAGGGTATCCCAATTGTGCTTAAACGTCGGGACAACGTTAGTTTGAATTGCGTGATGTCTAACAGCTTCGGTTTTGGCGGAACAAATGCAACACTGATTTTTCGCAGGTGCGATTAGTAACTCTCGTTTGCACTTCTTTATATATAAAACACTGATACCATCAAACATCGATAACCTTTATTAGAATTTAGGGTTCACTCTTTAGCACAGCTATTAAATAGTGGACATTAAAAAAGACAATACTTATGCAGTCTATACAGCTAACAGGCTTAAAAAGTACTTAAACAAAAAGGTTTAAGAAGCGGGTACGAGGATTAAAATGGCAGATATTGATATCGCGAAACCGGGCCCATTAATGGCAGGAAAACGAGGGCTTATCATGGGCGTAGCAAATGAGCGCTCAATTGCTTGGGGAATTGCCCGAATGCTTGCTAGCCATGGTGCTGAGCTTGCTTTTACTTACCAAGGTAAAGCATTCGGGCGACGCGCTATTCCTCTGGCGCAATCCGTAAACTCAGATATTATAGTACCCTGCGATGTTAGCGATATTGATAACGTTGATAATGTTTTTTCACAAATTAGAGACATTTGGGGATCTATGGATTTTGTTGTACATGCTCTTGCTTTTTCTGATCGTCGTGAACTTCAGGGCAGGTATGCAGACACTACACGCGATAATTTTGTTAACACTATGGTCATATCTTGTTTTTCATTCACAGAAATTGCAAAACGAGCTGCTGAATTGATGGTAGATGGTGGTTCTATGATCACGTTAACTTATGGCGGAGCGACCGGATGGGTACCATCTTACAATGTTATGGGAGTTGCAAAGGCCGCACTAGAAGCATCGGTACGTTACTTAGCAACGGATCTTGGTGCAAGTAATATAAGAGTTAACGCTTTGTCCGCAGGTCCAATGCGCACTCTTGCCGGATCTGGAGTATCAGATGCACGTGTCATCTTCAATTTCCAACGCGAACACTCTCCCTTAAAGCGAACCCCATCCCTGGATGAAGTAGGAGGGTCTGCATTATATCTGTTATCACCACTATCTGATGGTGTAACAGGTGAAATTCATTTTGTAGATTGCGGTTACAATACTGTATCAATGCCCAATCTTGCCTCACTAAAAACTCTCGAGGAAGATTCTGCGGCTGTACGCAATAAGGCTAAATCTTGATCTAGGATTAACACTTAATTTGTTATTTGATACCAAGTATAACGCTAGTGTTAACTTAATTAACATCATAAAAATAAACTTCTAATGTGATCTATGTTGAAAATTATTTCACCTTTTTTATTGCCTGCCAACCTATATGGCTTTGATAAAAGCCTTCTTTCCAATTATATTTTATAGCTTAAGACACGTTTTTTTCACATACTATAACGTCTGGAACACGCCCGCCATAAGCTGAAATACGATCATTCTTAAGAACTGTTCCTGACTAAAAACAATAGCTTAAGAAACATCTATGATATCTAGCCCCCTAATTTCAGTATTTTTCTGAGAGTTTTTCTTATATTCATTTATAGCCATAACTGCAGTAAGGGCTACATTACTCCCTCAAAACTAACTCTAATGGATCAAGATTACTATTACAAGTTGCAAGAAGAACTGTTAGTCAGTCTGTTTTGGGACGAATTATCAGAATCTGACACTCAGAACTACCAAACCGTAAATTAAATTCTATTAATTTCGGACCTTAATTAGTTATCATAAGGCGCACTAGTGTAAGGGGATTTCCGTACTGCCATACAATTTACGGTGGATAGTATTATTTGGTTCATGACTTTAGTTAAGCTCTTAAGTCATAACAAATGCAGTAGAATATGCTAACATATCTTCTGTGTTTAGACCTGTATCACTGTCACCACATTTTTATAATCCTGAGCTGTTTTTAATGCAACCGCATGTGTACCATCGATAAGAGCAAAAAAGCTAACTTCTTGATTAAGCAATAACTCTTTTAAAACGACTTCATGCCCAGGAACACCAAAAGCTCCTACAAAACAGGCACAAACTGCCTCGTCTACTTTTTACGCAATTACTATTCCTTCACTCGCGGCTAGACCATCGGTTTTAACAACTATCTGAAATTTCTGCTTCTTAAAGTAATTAATAGCTTCATCACGTTTTGAAAACTGAATGTAGGCTGCCGTTGGAATATTAAATTCACTACTAAAATCCTTCAATAAGCCTTTCGATCCTTCCAACCGCGCGGTGCCTCGGCTGGGGCCGAAGATCATAATACCTTTCGCTCTCAGCACATCAGCAATTCTATTGATAAGTGGATTTGATGGCCCGATGACAAACAGATCAATTGATTTTTTAAAACAAAAGGAGATTATTTCATAATAATTATTGTGACTAATATCAAAATAAGATGTTACCACTTCTAGACCAGCATTTCCTGGTATGAAGTACAAACTTTTGAGTAGAGGGCTTATACTTAACACCCAAACTAGTGAATGCTGGCGGCCTCCACTACCATAAGAGAAATGTTTATTGTATTATTTCTTCTGTAGTAAATATCATTTTACAAAGAGATAAAGAAAGCTACATTAAAAATATATCCAAAATTTGCTATAATTAGTCAACAAAAGCTAAATTCATTTAATTCTAAAATGAAATTATAGTATTTTTAAAGAACTTGGTGGACTAAATAAGTGACGAAAACCATTTCAAAAACCCATACATTAAGCAATACAACAGAATTTTCTGTATCAGAACTCGCCAATGCTATCAAATACACTTTAGAAGACGGTTTTTCTTATGTAGCCCTCCGAGGAGAAATTTCAGGCTACCGTGGTCCACACGCTTCTGGCCACTGTTATTTTGCTATCAAAGATGATCGTTCTAAAATTGATGCAGTAATGTGGCGAGGCGTTTTTGCAAAACTTAAAAACAGACCTGAAGAAGGTATAGAGGTTATCGCAAAGGGTCGTGTTACGACTTACCCAAATTCATCTAAATATCAGATTATTATCGATACTTTAGAACCCGCAGGCCTAGGTGCCCTAATGGTCCTGCTAGAAAAACGTAAAAAGAAATTTGCTAGCGAGGGATTATTCGATGACGATCGTAAGCAAGCACTGCCTTTTTTACCGAGGGTGATAGGCATAATAACATCACCAACTGGAGCGGTCATACGAGACATGATGCATGGCTTTGACGAGCGTTGCCCCACACACGTAATACTTTGGCCCGTTCATGTTCAGGGTGAAGATAGTGCCGCTCAGGTGACTTCTGCAATCAATGGTTTTAATCAGATAGATGGAACCGATAATCTGCCCCGTCCTGATATTTTAATCGTAGCACGTGGTGGAGGTAGCCTTGAAGACTTATGGTCTTTCAATGAGGAAAACGTTGTACGTGCTGCTGCAAATAGTAAAATTCCGTTAATTTCAGCAGTTGGACACGAAACTGATTGGACCTTGATCGACCTGGTAGCTGATGCACGCGCTCCAACACCAACTAAAGCAGCTGAATGGGCTGTTCCAAAATTCAGGGAAATATTAGTTCAAACAGAAGACTTTACTATGCGCCTCAAATCTGGAATTCGCAGAAGCCTACATACTGCAAGGGTAAATTTGCTTTCTGCAATCCGTGGATTATCTCGCCCGCATGATTTGATTGCTTTGCCGCGGCAGCGTTATGATAATGTAGAACAGAGGTTTACGCAGGGTTTAATCAACACTGTACATGCACACAGGCTAAATATTTTCAGGGTTTCAGCCAAGCTCAATACATCCACACTAGTAGTCAGTATTCAAAATAGGAAAAACTCATTAATTATATTCAAGCATCGTACAATAGAGACCTTTCGTAGGCAGATTAGTACATATCACACTAAGCTCGTGAGCATCTCCAGTCGCATGAACTCTGAATTAATGCGTTCACGAATTAAAAGAAACCACGAATATTTAGGAATGCTGACAAAAAACCTGTATAGAACTATTCATCATCATATGACCAGCAGACGAGCTACTGTTGAGCAGAATTCTAAGCTATTGATATCTTGTAGCTATCAAAGTACTTTATCTCGAGGATTTACAGTAGTCCGCGATCGAAACGGACAGACCATCAAATCAAAACAAGATGTAGTTAATGACTTACTCTTAGAAATTGAATTTAGAGATGGGCGAAGTTTAGCTTTAGGATTGAACAGGTTTGAAAAAGGTGAAAAAAATTTTAAAAGCACCATACTCAAGAAAAAAAATTGCCAAGGAACTGAAATTGATACTGGCAAGAATAATAGAAAGATAAGAAACGATCAGGGCTCGTTATTTTAACTAATCTAACTTAAAAATTAATTAGACTTTCTGATTATAGGAAATTGTTCGAAAAAGTCATATTATGAAGTATCTTAAAAGATTATAATGAGAGGTGGATTGCATGTTTGAATTTAAAAGTCATGCAAAGATTAAATATCTGGATGGAGAGTTTAAAGTTTTAATTCCTGGTGAATTTGTAAGATGTGCTATTAGCGGGAAACAAATACCCTTAACAGATTTGAAATACTGGAGCGTCTCTCGCCAGGAAGCCTATTACTCCGCAAAAGAATCTCTCGAACAATACAAGAAGGATATCGAATCTATAGATTGAGTATAAATTAGAATTAGCTCAGCTTTTTTACTTTATAATTTCCCTGAACTAACTGAAGATTACACAAAAGATGCACAGTTAGCGCTTATAGGAGCGCAAGACATTATGTGATAGTTGAAAGCTTTATTTAACAGTTTCTAAAATTTACAACTGCATTTTATTATCATAGATAATCTAAAGAATAGCGAAATATTCGACAGTTTATAATAATATTATTATTGTATTAGTAATATGGCAATTCTTTAGATTAGTGAAAGAAAGTCAAGTTTTCATGTGCTGGATACTTGATTGTATTGTATTATAACTAGATATACAAATTCTCCTATTTATATAATACTATAAGATCATCCGTAGTTTTTATGGAGTCTTTTATAAAATCATTAATAGTTTTCTTTGCTTGATTCGTACAGTGTGGGTAAATTTTTGATAGGCTTCTATATCCACGATTAAACTGATGAGACATTATCTCTTTACGATTAGATGAAGTTCCCTCTGCGTTGATCAATTCTTGCATGTTTCTTCGCCATTTTTGCCCATCATTTGAGGCACAAAGTTCTCGTAGATAATGGATTGCTCCAAGTAATTCACTCAAGCGATATAGCTTTTGATCGTAAGATTTGGTTGCTTGTTGTGTAAATCCGGATGGGATAGCTAAAAATATTAGCAATATAGCAAGTTTAGATGCGGTAACACTCTTAAATTTTTTCTTGGACAACACTAAGTATAAATTCTCAAAGAATGATATCAATTTTTGAATCCTAACAAAGAATTGGGGTGGAAATACTAGTTTTTGAATTATTTTCCACAAAAACACTTTATATGTATAAACTTTATGACTGTTAATACAACATCTTAATAGAACGTGATGAACAAATTAGTTACGTCAAGTCTATAATGTAATTCGATGTACAACGCGCGCACGTATGGTACCATCCAATTCACGAATTTTTTTTAGAATATCCTTAGCATCAGCTCGTTCACAAATTGCGTCAAGTACTACGTAGCCAATTTCACCGCTGGTTTGCAAGTATTGTCCTAGGATGTTGATTTTACTTTTTGAGAAAACTTCATTAAAGCGATGTAATATACCTGGCAAGTTACGATGAACTTGTAGATAACGAGTGCAAATTAGGCGAGGTGGCAGAAGAACTTCAGGAAAATTTACAGCTCCAACAGTATTGCCGATATCAGAGTAATTCGCTAGTTTTAAAGCAACCTCTTCACCAATGCGAGACTGAGCCTCAATTGTAGAGCCCCCTACGTGTGGAGTAAGTATTACATTATGTATGCCTTGAAGTTTGGTTTTGAAAACTTCGGCATTGGAAGAGGGCTCTACTGGAAAGACATCAAACGCAGCACCGCCAAGTTTACCATTCTTTAGAGCACTAACAAGCGCATCAATATCAACAAGATCACCGCGTGCATTGTTAATCAAAAAAGCGCCATCTTTCATTCTAGAAATCTCTTGTGCACCTATGATACCCTTGGTTTCTGGTGTTTGAGGGAGATGTAACGTTACTATATCAGAATTGGCTAGAAGCTTGTCTAAAGACCCAACGGGCTGAGCATTACCATGTCTTAACTTATCGGTATGGTCATAATATATCACGCTCATACCCATTGCTTCGGCTAAGTTTGCTAATTGTGTGCCAATGTTACCATAACCGATTATCCCTAACGTTTTACAACGCACCTCGTGGCTTTGAGTAGCTGATTTCTGCCACTCACCAGAATGGGCAGCGGTTGAACGTGGAAAAGTTTTACGAAATAACATCACTATTTCGGCAATAGTGAGTTCGGCAACCGAGCGAGTATTAGAAAATGGTGCATTGAAAACCGGTATACCTCGCAATTGCGCCGTTATTAGGTCAATTTGATTGGTACCGACAGAAAAACAACCGACTGCCATTAGTCTCTTCGCAGCATTTAATATATCTGCAGTCACTTGAGTGCGAGAGCGTATTCCAAGAATATGAACTTTCTGAAGACGCTCAATGAGTTCAACTTCACTAAGAGAACCAGTCAAGCGCTCGACATTCTGGTATCCTTTTTTGATAAA
Organism: Candidatus Tectiglobus diatomicola; assembly: GCA_039583345.1. Taxonomy (GTDB): domain Bacteria; phylum Pseudomonadota; class Alphaproteobacteria; order Rhizobiales; family Hyphomicrobiaceae; genus Tectiglobus; species Tectiglobus diatomicola. The sequence goes on from JAZDSJ010000012.1 coordinate 34,517, forward strand.
TGTTGAAAAGGCTGTTTCACTAATTCCTTCTAGCAATAAAACTTTAATTTTTTCTTTCGGTAAAGATGGACTTCCTGTTATGAGCATACGCTATAATCCATAAAATATTTCTGCTTAATAAGTGTAGAACACATCTAGAATTCATGCCAATGTACTGTAGAAGGGAGCGGCCAAATTATTACCTATTCTTGTCATTATAAAGTAAGATGTTAATTAATCAAAAGTACCATTAATAACAAAACTAAGAGTTATTAAATAAAAAAAGTAGTTAATTTAAAATGAGTATTTTTCAGAATGATTTTACTATTTAATCTTGAATATAAGGTATGATTTTAGCTTGGAATTAGTATTAATAAAACTAATTAGGTTAAGATCTAAATGATTTTACTTAAAAAGTATTTATATGCAAATAATCATAATCACAAGTATTGTTCTCCACAGAACTACGCTGATAATCAAAATTCTCTTGACGAATAAATAAAATCTTAAAGCGCCAGAAAAGTAAAATAATATTAACTTCTTAATTATTAAATTATTATTTATAAAAAGACATACTTTTAAACTGCAGACATCATTGGAATTAAATTAGACTTATCAATTAAACCTATCTCCATTCAGCACATGATGAGTTATTATGAAGTGTTCATAAGGATAAAATACTTCTTTTCTTCGATTGTTATGAGAAATAAAATCGAAACACAGGCTTTGTATTATCAAATTGTACTAGTAAATCGCAGCTAATAGTCATACAAAAAAATAATATTCGAAAGATATTTTGTCTAAGCTAACCATTAACTAAAAATCAACATCATTTATGATTTAGTATCTTTCATAGAATTTTGAAACTAAAACAGTTACATTTACCAAGTGCATCTCTGACGCTTTCAAAAGATTAATGTAAATGCTCTATCTTTATTATTTGTGGTGGATGTGCGATCACACCATCTTCCTCAATTGCTTCCATAGCGTCTCGCATTGCCTTCTCAGATGTCTCATACGTTACTAGAACTGCGTATGCGTGACTATTTTCTTCCGAATTGATAGTCGAAATCTTACCTGGTGATTGATATTGTGGTCTTCGTTGCACGATACTTTCCAAGGAAACATTCTGTTCAGCCATTCGAGTAGCTATTGCTGCCATTGCGCCGGGACGATCATGAATAGCAAGTCGCACATAGTAACTAGATAAATGTTGGCTAGACTTTGTCTTGCTGTCTGAGATAAGACTCCGTGATGGCATTAGAAAGGGTGCACTGAAAAACCCACGTGCTACGTTACCTATGTCACTCATAACTGCGGATGCTGTGGCATCGGCGCCTGCACCAGGTCCAACAAATGTAAGATTACCTGCGAATTCAGAATCAATTGCAACACAATTAGTAACCCCGGACACCTCTGCAATCGATGAATTTTTAGATATCATTGTTGGATGGACGCGTTGTTCTAATCCAGACTTCGTTTTGACAGCAATACCAAGCAACTTAATTTTGTAACCAAGTGCATCTGCAGCTTCAATATCTTCTGGCGTAATGGACTGAATACCTTCAATATGAATTTTGTTAGAAGTAACCTCAGTACCAAATGCAAGACTAGAAAGTATAGCAAGCTTATGTGCTGTATCATGGCCACCAATGTCAAATGTAGGGTCAGATTCCGCGTACCCAAAGTCTTGTGCCTGTTTTAACACTTCCCAAAAAGGTAATCTTTCCTCTTGCATTTTAGTCAAAATATAATTGCATGTACCATTAAGTATTCCGTATATACGATTAATAGAATTGCCGAGTAATATCTCTCGAAGAGCATTAATTATAGGAATTCCACCTGCTACGGATGCTTCGAATAGTAAAGCAACATTTCGTTCCTCAGCAAGCGCTGCCATTTCATTCCCATGCTTTGCTATTAATGCTTTGTTGGCTGTAATAACGTGCTTTCCGGATTTTAGTGCGGCCATGATTGAATCACGTGCAACACCTTCATCGCCTCCTATCAATTCAATAAAAATATCAATTTCATCGTTTCTAGCAAGCGCAATGGGGTCGTCAAACCACTTAATAGAGCTAATATCAATCCCACGATTTTTAGATTTATAGCGTGCAGAGACCGCTTGTATTACTATAGATTTACCGGTTATTCGTAACAAATGCTCATGCCGAGCATCGAGTAGATTGACCAAACCTACCCCAACAGTACCTAATCCCGCGATTCCAAGTCTCAGTTTTTTTGTCATATTTTAACTTTCATCTAGGCACTATATTGTCCAAAGATTCTGTAATATGTATTGTGTCTGGCGCTCGCGAAAGAAATTTTTTAACATTTCTGGCAGCTTGTCGAATACGATGTTCATTTTCTACTAATGCAATGCGCACGAAACCTTCACCATATTCACCAAAGCCTACACCTGGGGCGACCGCCACGTCTGCCTTTTCAATCAGTAGTTTTGAAAAACATACAGAACCAAGTTCTTTAAACTCTTTCGGAACAGGTGCCCAAGCAAACATAGTTGCGGGCGGCACGGGAATATTCCAGCCCGCTCTGGCAAAACTATCGATAAGTATATCGCGTCTATTTTTGTAAACTGCTCGGATTTCAGAAACACATTCCTGTGGGCCATTAAGAGCTGCTACAGCTGCCACTTGAACAGGTGTGAAAGCGCCATAATCGAGGTACGACTTAACGCGCGCTAGAGCAGCTATAAGTCGTTCGTTACCAACGGCAAATCCTATTCGCCAACCCGGCATATTGTAGGTTTTAGATAACGAAGTGAATTCGACCGCAACATCAGCTGCGCCTGGTACTTGCAAAATAGAAGGAGGCGGAAATTGATCGAAATAAATTTCGGCATAGGCCAGATCTGATAGTATGATAAGGTTTTCACGTTTTGCGAGTTGCACCGCATCAGCATAAAAATCCAGGCTAGCAACCATTGCAGTAGGATTGGATGGATAATTAAGCACCATTGCGATTGGTCTGGGAACAGTATGTCTGCAAGCTCTTGACACTGCTGCCAGAAAAGCTGCCCCGTTATTGGCAGGCAAGTGACGTACAGACGCACCTGAAATTATAAATCCAAACTCGTGAATCGGATAAGTTGGATTGGGTGCCAGGATTATGTCGCCAGGAGCGCTTATAGCCTGTGCCATATTGGCAAAACCTTCTTTAGAGCCTATTGTAGCTATGATTTGAGTTTCAGGATCGAGATTTACGCCAAATCTGCGTCTGTAGTAACTAGCTTTCGCTCGCCGCAATCCTGAGATACCTCTTGAAGCAGAGTAACGGTGAGCATGTGGTTTATTGACTGTTTCAACTAGTTTATCAACTATATGCTGAGGTGTTTGCATATCTGGATTGCCCATCCCAAGATCAATAATATCAGCTCCAGCCGCACGCGCTTTCGCCTTAAGTGCATTGACCTCTGCAAAAACATAAGGTGGTAGGCGCTTGATGCGATGAAACTCCTCAATCACAACAACCTCTCTTAAATAAATAGACAAAAATAAAAGTATTGGTTAAACCAGTGAAAAACTGTAAGCACATTCATAGTATAAATACTAATAAACTTACACCTAAATCACGACCACATAATTGATCGGTCAGATATTGATGGACAAAGACCACATTTTTATTCCAGTTAGCCTTTATAACTAAAGCTTTAACTACCTTTTCCGAGACTAACATTATAGTATGTGGTTTAAAATTGTCAGCGGCACTTTCCATAGTTGTTATTACTAGCTATCTTTGTAAGAAATCTGCTTCCTCCTGATAAGGTTATAAATCTTATTAAATGCAAGAACGGATTATAAAGTTTACTCGCGTTTTAGCGTAATGCTGTTTAAACGTCTTTTACAACATATTTAGATTAGTATGTAATAACTATGTGTAGGACACGGAAAACAAAAAAATTCTACAGTGATATTTTGATATTATGATCAACATTATATTATAAAAACTATCTTCCTGACTCCTGAGTGAACTAAAGTATATATAAATTTACAATGCATGCACTAAGTAACTTTTTTTAAACAGAATGATAATCAAGCGTTAGTACATGGCATAAGAAATAATTTAGTTTAAAATTACTATAGCACAAAAATTAATAATTAGGTTGAGTTTTCTAACAATCAGAGTTAAATAGGTAAGAATAGCCTTTATTAATCTTACTTAAGCAGATCGCACTGCTTCAATACTTTCGTGATCTGATAAGCTTGTAAGCCGACAAATATTCATTCATATAGAAACCGAGATTAAAAGGAACAAATTTGCTGATTAATTGAAATAATTATAACGTAATTAGCATACACTGTTTTTTTTAAAACGATCAAATCGTTTTACACTTAGGGCGTAATCAAATCTCATCTAAGCTAAAATAAATCTTTATTGAAACAACGTCTGATTCATAAAACGTATTGGCTCACCATGTGCCGACGACAGGATTTCGCCTTCCCACATTACGCGGCACCCACGTATAAATGTTCCTACTGGCCAACCCGTTACAGTAATACCATTGTATGGAGTCCAGCCACACTTACTCTCAATCCAATTATTGGTAATTGTCTGTCTACGTTTGAGATCAACTACAGTAAAATCTGCGTCATATCCTATAGCGATACGTCCTTTACCCGCGATACCGAACACACGATGTGGACCATAGCTGGTAAGATCCACAAAACGTGCCAGGCTCAAACGACCAGCATTAACATGATTAAGCATAATAGGAACTAAAGTTTGCACACCCGTCATCCCAGAATGAGAATTGGGATAGACACGATCCTTTTCTTCCCGCGTATGAGGCGCGTGATCAGAGCCTAAAACATCAACAGTCCCATCAACAACAGCTTGCCATATACGCTTTTGATGCCAAGAATCACGTATTGGTGGATTCATCTGTGCATATGTGCCGAGATCTTTATAACAGTCAGGTGCCGTTAGTGTTAAATGATTAGGCGTTACTTCGATTGTTACAAACTCTCGATGCAAACTCAAAAAGTCCATTTCATCACCTGTAGAGATATGAAGCACATGAACGCGTCGGCGATGTTTCTCTGCTAGACTCACAAGTCGCTTCGTGGCTTGTAATGCCACTCGTACATCACGCCATTCTACATGCGAATTAGGATCGCCTAAACGTTGCAAATGCTTACGTGCAATCAAGCGGGCTTCATCCTCAGCGTGAAATGCAGCTCGCCGTCTAAGGCGTGTCATTATAAGATCGAGCGACACCTCATCATCTAAAAGCAAATTACCAGTAGACGAGCCCATAAAAATCTTAATTCCAGCCGATCCTTCCATTTGCTCTAGTTGTGGAATATCTTCGATATTATCGCGTGTACCTCCAACATAAAACGCAAAGTCACAATACATACGGTGGTATGCTCGTGATAACTTGTCGGCTAGGGTTTCTTTTGTGGTAGTCAACGGAACAGTATTCGGCATTTCAAAAACTGCTGTTACACCACCTGAAACTGCAGCCCGGCTACCTGTATAGAGATCTTCTTTGTGATCTAGGCCTGGTTCACGAAAATGCACTTGGCTATCTATCACACCTGGTAGAATGTGCAACCCTTTGCAAGTAATAACTTTTTTGGCTGAAGCTTTGCTCAGATCCCCTAGACTAGCGATTTGTCCCGCTTTAATACCTATATCTCCAACACCTATACCATCCTGATTAACAATCGTACCGCTTCTTAAAATTAAATCGTATTTTATATTGTGATCAAAAAGTGTCAAAGTATCGCCCGTCAAATCGGCTCTCCATTAAAAATAGTTTTTGATTTATGAATTTAGACTCTTTAATTGATTAGACTCGGCATTTAAATATTGTAATCAATGCATTTTAATTCTTAGGAGTTTTTTTTATGCAAGATTCTAAATATTCTCAACTCTCGGATCGTGGTGTTGTTAGGATTGCCGGACCTGATGTCAAAATTCTAATCGAAAAATTAATCACCAATTCACTCACATCTATGACCCCAAACAATGCAATTCATACAGGATTGTTATCTCCTCAGGGAAAAATTCTTTTCGATTTTTTTATAAAGTGGTCAGAAAATGATTTGATCATAGACATCGCACGCTCATACATAGATGAATTCATTAAACGTTTAACAATTTACAAGTTACGTAGTAATGTTACGTTTGAAGATAGTTCTGGGTCATTAGTTGTTGTAGCTGCATGGAATTTAGATGCAAATAATTTCGGTCATGATATTATATCATATAAAGATCCAAGATTACCTGAACTGGGTTATCGGCTAATCCTACCTATCAAACGCTTGCCTGAGTTAGCAGGTAAGTATGTTAGCGAAGACGAATACCATGCTCATCGTACAATCATCGGGATTCCGGAAGCCGGACGCGATTACAAAATTGGGGCGACGTTTCCTCATGAAGCTTTGTATGATCAGTTGGACAGCGTTGACTTTACTAAAGGCTGCTATATCGGCCAGGAAGTCGTCAGCAGAATGCAGCATCGGGGTAGTGCACGTAAGCGCATAGTTCCCGTTAGTGGAGATAAATCTTTAACATCTAATACTGAAATAACTGCTGATGGGATTAACATAGGCTCTATTAAATCTGTAACAAAAAATCGTGGTCTTGCCCTTGTACGACTTGATCTTGCTCATGAAGCAAAATTGAAAAATGTATGCTTAATGGCAGATTCTGCAATTTTGACTCTTGAGCAACGTTCATGGCTCAGGTTAGATATGTCGACGGGAAGATCTCTGGATAAATAATAAAAATTGTCTTACTGTTCACGCGTTTAACACTATGAGCATCATTTTTTACATACAACTGCTCTAAAATATCTTTTAAGATTTTTATCTTTTACAGACTGGGGATCTAAATAATATAGTCTTTGGATTATATTTCAGTGTAAGTATTTCACTTTTCCGATGGAAAGTAAACAATACGTGTTTATTCAATTAGTTCAGAAACTTTAAGAATTTCCTAAATGTGATACATAACAATAAACAGTACAAATACCGTACAGCTTATGCTAGGCATAGTATGCCGATTCCTTTCTAATAAGGTTTGCACTTAATGAGCCCATCGATGGAAACTAAAAAACACTTTCGGGCTTGGCAACGGATGCTTACAGGCCGTAGATTGGACCTGTTAAACCCAAGCCCATCTGATATAGATATTAGAGACATTGCATACGGCCTTTCAAGAGTTTCTAGATGGAATGGACAGACAATTGGTGCGCATCCTCTATCAGTTGCCCAACACAGTATTATTGTGGATGAGATTTTTTCAGTAATTAAGCCTGCTTCTTCTAGACAAGAACGTTTAATGGCTCTTCTTCATGATTCTCCAGAATATGTGATTGGTGATTTGATTAGCCCTTTTAAAGCGGCTCTTGGGCTAGACTACAAAACTATTGAGATACGCCTACTCAGAGCGATTCACGTTCGTTTTGAACTGCCAGAAGATCTTCCTGAAGAGGTTGGCAAAAAAATAAAAATAGCTGATACTATTGCTGCATTTTATGAAGCAACTTGTTTAGCGGGCTTCGAAGTAACAGAAGCAAACCAAATCTTTGAGTTACCAGTTTCAATTCCTCAAAAAATAGACTTTCATCTAAAAAGCTTAGAAGCATATCCGACTGCACTAGCTTACAAAAAGTTTATGGAAAGATTTAGTGAATTAACTGGTGAAAATCTATTATAGCAAGATGCGGTTTCAATTTCGAATTACTGTAAAAGCCTACGAACAGTTACAATAACTTTATATAATATATCATTCTAAATGATACATAGTACCGTGTAGCCAACACATATTATTACTACATAATGCATCCTATTTTAAAGATCCTGAATAATTCTAGTTTTGAACTTTCAAAATCAAAAGGGAGATATAATGATTTAAACTTCTTTGAAATTAATGCACATTTTGATTCTACTAATTATGTTCTCCATTACCATGGCCAAATAAAAAGTAAAAAACTAAGTTAGTGACGTAAAGCGCAATAGCAATAGTTAACACCCAATCAAAACGAAATTTATAAAAATTAATTCCCAGGCAAAAATATTCACACCCTGATTTTTGAGAATTCAATTGAAATCTGACGAATTTAAATAAAAAACTTACCATTAAAAAAAAGCCTGAAATAAGCAAAATTATTATTTCATAATTATGGATTTTATTGTGAAAAAAATTAAAAAACCCACTCAACCCTGCATGGCTACTAGCACTCATAAGTGTGATTAGAACTGGTAAACCACAGCACAAGATATGTGTTAGTTCTGCTAAAAATATCAAAAACTTACTAATATATCGAATTCTAACCACCTAAACTACTCTTATAGAAAATATAACCGGAACCACATATAAAATTGAAGAATTAACATGCAGATTTTAGATGATGATCAGAATCTGCTTAATGCATATAAAGAGTTAGTGAGAATTCAGTCTTTAAAAAATTACTCTTTAACTAAATTAACTCACTACTAAGTAGAGAATAACTATTCGCAACTGGATAATTAATAAGACTTGTCAGCAAATTAGCCTGTAAACTAGCCTAATAGTTAAATTAAAAACTATAAATTAGAATTTTAAGAGTATTTGGCTCAACACCGCTCATCGAGCGGTACCGGCCCTTAAATTATTGAGAAATAGTAGTAGGTATGCATATTATGCAAAAAATATGATAACTTTAATTTCCATCACGCCATTTATTGACGGGTATAAAGCCAGATAACTTAGGTTGGCGTAGTTCACGGATCCAAAGCTTGCGACCTGGATGCATACCACTACCTTGAACTGCCGGAACCGCTGAAGCGCGCATACAATTCAAAAGGCGCGTGTCCGCGCTACCACATGCTGGGTGAATGCCACCATTATTATTAACTGTCTTTAACCACTCATCCCTACGAGTGTTTAATGTAACAGAATCTTTAAATATAGAGCAATTAATTTCATTAATATTTAGGTCTATGACGATCTCGTCACCATCTTTCAATAGAGCAATAGGTCCGCCTAAAGCTGCTTCAGGACCGACATGACCAATCACTAGGCCTACAGAACCACCTGAAAACCTGGCATCTGTCATCAACGCAACAACAATACCACGCTCACGACAAAGAGCTGTAATTCGTGATGTAGAATCAAGCATTTCTGGCATGCCAGGAGCACCACTAGGCCCCTCATAACGCACAATAACTACATCTTTATTATTAAAGCTTTCGGGTGCTTCTGTAAGTTTGTTCAATAAATCTTGCTCACCATCGAAAGTGCGAGCAACGCCCACAAAAATATTGTCTTTTAAACCGCCTTCAACACCAGCCAATTTTAGTACTGCACTGAAGTCAGGTGATAAGTTACCTGCTAAGAGACGAAGTCCACCGCTAATTTTGTAAGGATTCTTTACTGAATAAATAACTTCACCATCCGGTGGGTTAATATTGAGACGATCGATTTGATTAGATAGCGTTTCACCAGTGCACGTCATTACATCCCCGTTCAGGAGGCAAGCATCTAAGAGCTCTTTTGCAATTACTTGAATTCCACCAACTTTATCAATATCTACCATCGAATAACGCCCATACGGCCGTGCATCTGTCAGTACCGGGACAACTTTCTGGGAGAGATGATTGAACTCTTCAGGAGTCATAATGTCACGCCAAAAATCTGCGAATCCAGAAGCACGCGCAATTTCCGGCGCATGCAGCACGACATTAGTTGAACCGCCGATAGCCATTGCTGTAATAACAGCATTACGAATAGAATCACGATTAACTATGTCACGTGGAGTTAAATTATGTCGGATCATATGATCAAGATAGTTTATAAGTTCATCAGGGAATATTTTTATTCGTTTCGGATCATCCGAAGGTGGTGCAACCATGTGTAGTGGCTGCATCCCAATCATAGCAATAAATGTTTGCATTGTATTATATGTAAACATCCCACCGCAACTGCCATATCCAGGGCAGGCTTCACGAGATATGCGCTTTTTTTGAGAGTTATCTTCAAGGCCCGCTGCTTGATAAGCAGATATTATATCCCAAGACTCTCCACTAACCTTGTCAATACCTGGATGAATAGATCCATCAGACACGATTATTGCTGGGCGGTTATGCTCTAAAAGAGCACACAACGTGCCAACTGGTGGTTTATCGCATGCCACTACAGCGATAACACCCTCTAAACCACTAGAACTGACGTGCTCACAAACACTGTCCTGTGTGACTTCACGGCCGATCAGCGAATAGCGCATTTCACGTGTGCCATTTCGAATACCGTCCGAAGTGGCGATTGTGTACTCAGGCTGCACAAGACGATATCGCAATTTATTATCTTCGAGTCCAATACGCTCACGTAGGCGCTCCTGGATTGCTTCAACTTTAACAGTTACACCTATGTAACACTGGCTGTCACCCTTGTTTCCGATAACACCTACCGCCGGTTCGTGGATAAGATTAAGGTCTGTTTTTATAGCCCGCGCTATGCCATACATCTGAGCGTTGCGGCCCGGGTGATCGTCAATCAATACGGTTCGTTTGTTTGACAACGTTTAATTCTCCTCAGAATATTGAAAAATTCGGCTTGCAAAGCTCAAAAGCTTTTTTATTCTTTCGACAAATAATAATCTAAAGACGATATAATATTGACCCTAAATGTTTTCTGCAGTTAAATCTGACTAAATAAAAAAGCCTTAGCAGACAGCTAAAGTTGTTTCCAGATCAACTTTTATCTCTCGCTAAATTAACTTTACAGGTTTCTATTATATTCAAGTTTAGCCTAACATATACTGAGGAAACATACATTTATAGATTAAAAAATGTTAAATCGAACCTTAAATATACTCAACTGTAATGATGACTCTAAGAAATAGTTCATAATCTACTTCTTTAATCATATGATAAACCTTTGTCACCGTGTAAATTTTAGAATTTGCGAAATCATTTCAGTTATTGGAAATCAACTCCTAAAGTCGATGATATTCTGATAGGCCATGCATTAGAGTATTTCTTTATTGATCTTAGTGTCTACTTCACTAAATATTTCATGAAACTTAAGCTTACAGTATTAAACGGAATGGTTTCCATAAGTATTTTTTTGATTAAACATTTAAACCTAAGTCTTCGCATCCGTATAACCTATTATTAATTAATAATTTTTCGTAAAAATTATCAGACCGGAATTTTTTTTGAGAACGTAATTATTATAATGCGTTCACAATGTGATTACATCTTAGAATTAAAACCTTGACATTTTTAAGTTCTCTTGATCTAAGGGCATAAATTAATGTTAGGTTTTGATGTAGCTGTTATATTCATAAAACTTCACTGAAGTCATAAATCAAATCATTGCAGTAAAAATAAAATTTTTAGAGTAATACCAAATTACTCTGACAACAATGTTACTTTGAGCGTTGAACACAACTCATGGTAAAGATAGTGTGGTGTGCCATTTCAAAAATGGCATTAGAAGTAAAAACTGAAAATATTTGTGAGTGATTTTATTTTTTGTTTAATCCAGCCGATCTAAATAAATATAAAAATTAAAAACTCTTATTTTTTGTTCTTAATTTAGTAAAGAATATCGCTAAATAGTAGACCTCTTAATATTTCAGTATCAGGACTAATCTTATCATGCTACACAAAGTTATTAATCTACTAATGTAGTTCAAACTGACACTTTCAGCCTAGCTAGGGTATCGTCTAAATGAAAAAACCTGATGACATTTCCGATTCAGAGGCTATCGAAGCTTCATCTGATCCGGACCAGCGCAAAGAAATTATGAACTTTCTCGCCGAAAATAAAGTTTCTATTCCACTAGAGAAGTTACCATCTGAAGTTTTAAAAGCAGCACTTGCCGACATCTACAATAGAAAAGTACTGTCGCAGATGAGGGTAAGTACCGAAGATATCGCATTTTTTAAACCTGAAAACATTAAAGATGAAATTGTATCCAGAGCAATCAATAATGACGAAATGCGAGAGGCACTTAAGAGACTTTTTGAGGGCAGTAATTACGATGACCCACTTACACAGGCTCCCCCGGAAAAGATAAAGGCTGGCATATTAGCAATAATACTATGTTCCCAAAATATAAAATCTAAATCTGAACAGCCATATATTAGTGACGTATCTTATGAGCATGTATCAAATGAAATGCTTGATGCCGCTCTGGAAAACAGAAAGATGCGCGAAATAATACAAGCTGCTCTCAAAACATTAGGAGTTAATAAGCCGATAAATCAGGTGCCACGTAAGTTTATAAAAGCATTATTTTCAGCAATAGGATCAATGGCGCATGGCAAGAAAGATGCAATTCACATTTCTAATAATCTTTTAGAACAAATTTTCTCTGATCCTAAAGCTTCTAAGCTTCTCCGAGATGTCATGAGACATAACAACCTTAAGGGCGAACCAATAAATTTACCTGATATAACCAAACGAAAGATTGTTAGTACTCTGGTTCAAAGAGGTGCGATCGTATTGGGTACTGAGCAAACACAATAAAGCCCTATTTGAGATTTTATTTAACTCAGGATGTTACTTATGCAGCAATGTTTTAATGGTGAAAAGTAATAAATCTCATCTTTTTTTTACTATCAAAAAAAGTAGCTAAACCAGTGTTTGCAATCTATTTCAAAACACTATAGAGCCTTGCATAATGAAACAACTTTAATTTTACACATGTCTGTTTTAGAATTTCTTAACTATATGTGTAAAATGTTCCGATCTTTAGCAAAAGATATTTTATGGTACAATTTGCAATTAACTAACCCTAATTCTTTTTTCTAAAAAAGATAACTGTGGTCTAAAAGTTCAATAATAAACTAAGTTTTCATTAGTCAATTTTAAAATTTTTAAATACGCTAGAAATGGAACTTTTTTTGTAAATTTTAACTCGATTATATCTATAATAAAATATAGCGTATACGTAATTAGAAAAATATCAAAAATTTTTATAAACTTTTCCGCAGCCTCAATTACTGTGATTGATAATCAAAACCTTGTTTTAAGGTGTTTTTCAAAAAACTAGTTCGAAATATGATTGCTGAATATGAACTAACAGACCATAGAAAATGGAAATCGCATAGATATAAATGCAAAGTTGCATATTCACTATATATGTACAATTCAATATAGAACAATATAAATAACAATTTTTAACTAAAATTATTATATTCTGCTATGATACATACGCTCGAGTTATCATTTCAAAAATTCTCATCAATTCGCCTGCGAGTTCTTAATGACAAGAAACGAACTTTCCAAATTAAAACGTCGTAGTACAAATTTCTCTGCAAGTACAGGGCAGCTAACAGATACACATCAAGGTTACACTTATACTTCAAGTCCTAAAAAAACTAGGCTAGCTAAAAATTTATTTGTGTTAACCATGGTCATAGTATTTATTTTATGCGCAATAATGATTACTTCAGTAGCTTATAATCCAGCAGACTTCATAAGAAACCAGTTGGTGCGAAAGGTTAAGAGTAGTATAGGACGAAATATCACGATAACTGGACAACCGTATCTAACATTATATCCAAGTGTTAGTGTAGTTTTACCGAACATTTCTATATCTCCCCCTCCCGGAATGGAAAATACGCCAACGCTGAGCGCTGAACGTTTAAAAGTCGTTGTAGCTTTGTTTCCATTACTACGCAATCAAATCTCTATAAAAGAATTAAATATCGACAATCCTATACTTAATTTACATATAGATCACAAAGGTAAACGCAGCTGGCAAGTCCAAAAAAAAGCAGAGTCCACTAATTTTGAATTACGTCTACCCTCAGAATCTACGGTTAGTATAACACGTGATAATATTCCTCTTGAAAAGGCATCATTAGCATCTTTTTTTCAAAATCAAATCCAACTTACCTCAAATAAATTCCACGATATAGAATTATCCAATATACGAATCAATAATGGTTATATTCATTATCGCGACGATCGTTCTGGTGTGATTGAAGCTATATCAGCAATAAATGCCACGGTTACTAGTCATAGTTCCACTGATCCAATTTTAATTGACGGTAATCTCAAGTGGAATGGTGAATCTGTGGCTTTGAAATTACGTCTGAAAGCACCTAATGATTTCGTGCAAGGCCAATCAGGAGACATTCAACTTAGCATGAACAGCAAACCGGCGTCTGTTTCGTTCAATGGCCAGATGCTATTAGGTGACCACGTTAAAATCACAGGTTCATTATTATATTCAATATCATCAATTCAAAATTTTATGTACTGGGTAGGTACAGATTTGCCCAATGGAGATAACCTTGGTTCAGCTACATTAAAAAGTAATTTGGTGGCTACACCGCAAGAGATAACTCTTAAAAAAGCTAATTTTAGAACCAAACAAATACGATCAAGAGGCGATTTCGTGATCGATATTAGTAGTGCGCGTCCTAAGATAAAGTCCGATTTAGTTATTACAAAGTTAGATATTGACGAGCTGGCTTTATCCTTCAAGGGAGCTCGCCCTATTAAGCGCAGTTATGATAACAATGGCAAAAAAACTAATCTAGAACAACCTCCTAAAAATTCACTCGAAGCTCATTTGAAAAATCCATCTTTAAAAAGAAACAAATCCAATCTTCCTTATAAAAATAGTTCCATTACAGAAAAAGTGTGGAACAAAAAAGCTTTAAACAAGAAAATATCTTTCTTTGATGCGGCAATTCAGGGTAAAATTTTAAATTTAGATGTGTCGGGTCTCACGATAGATAAAGCATTGGTGCGACTTATATCAGATAACGAAACGATGCAGATTAATATGGACCGCGTTGAGCTTTATGATGGTTTTGGTCGTGGAGCCATTACAGCCTCAACTAGTAATGCAGGCTTAAAAATCGGAGCTAACTTTGATCTTTTTGAAATTACAGCACAAAAATTACTAAAAGATGTATCCAATATACGAGCAATTAATGGAATGGGACGACTAACGGCTAATCTAAGAGGTCAAGGTCATTCTCAGGACGATATTGTGTCAAGCTTATTTGGAACAGCAAGTTTTATTATAAAAGACGGATCCATTGTAGGTTGGGATATACCCAAAATTCTTAGCGACCTACAGTCAGGCAAACTTAGAGACATAAATCAGTCTCAGACTGCTAAAACATCCTTTTCTGAGTTTGCATCTAATTTTAATTTCAATCGAGGTATTGCTAACACACAATCCCTTCGTGTACTTAGTCCACATATTCGTATAACAGGGTCTGGCAATATTGATTTGGGAAAGCGTCAAATCGATAAAATCTTGCGGGCTAAACTCCTAGCAAGCTTGGAAAACCAAAGTAGTATTAACTTGCCCGGTATTGAAATACCTTTACGTATAACTGGACCGTGGAACAACCCTGATGTTGAGGTGGACTTAGCTGCGATATTAATTAATGAAGAGCTAGTTCGTGATACCATCGATACAGTTCGGAAGTTAACTGACAAAATTAGCAAAAAAACAACAGGCGAAATCATTCGTGGTATAATCGGAGACGGTAAAGAAAACGTACCAAGTAGGTTGTTAGAAGAGCTTTTTAAAAACTAAAGGCCAGCTTTTATAACTTTTTTTAAAATTTTAAATAGTAAATTATAATATGCATACATCAGGTAACATTTTAATTCATGAAAATTTATTTTGATATTAGTAACTTAATTCATTTCTACTTAATCAATCAATGTAAAGCACAAGTGTCCCATTTAATGTTTCGTTTATAACAAAAATCATTTCACTGATACAGTTATTCATAACAATTACTGAAAGATATCATGAAACACTGATTGAAACTCTACGTTTATTCTTTTTTTCCATTTGTGGATCATCATACTATTCTGAGATCCAAAGTATCCCTTGAAAGCAAGTAATTGTTCTCAACAATTAATAAAAGTCCATATAGAAACATGGCTAAAAGAACACTTGGTCTTATTATTGCTGCACCGTCGTCAGGTATTGGAAAGACGGTACTAACTTTAGGGTTAGTTGCAGCGTTACGTAGGCGTGGCTATGTAGTGGCCGTGGCTAAAGCAGGGCCAGACTACATCGATCCGCAATTTCTTTCAGCCGCAGCCGGTTTTTCATGCATTAATTTAGATTCCTGGGCTATGTCAGCATGTGAATTGAGAACGCGAGTAGTGAAACATGCATCCGAAGCAGATATTTTGATAATCGAAGGAGCTATGGGATTGTTTGATGGTCCTAATGATGGTGTTGGATCTACTGCGGATCTTGCAGAGATACTTGCTCTTCCTGTTATTCTCGCAGTAGATGCAAGTCGCCAAGCACAATCGATTGCAGCTATAGTACATGGCTTTACAACTTTTCGCATGAACCCAAAGATATGTGGTGTTATTACTACAAAAGTTGCTAGTGACCGCCATGCAGATATGGTGTTCAAATCATTATTAGAGCTAAATATCTGCAATCTAGGTGCATTTCGATTAGATAAAGCACTCAAATTACAATCTCGCCACCTGGGCCTTGTTCAAGCCCATGAGTTTTATACATTAGAAGAAATAGTTAAAACTGCTGGTATTAATGCTGAAACTCATCTTAACCTTGACAGACTTGTTGCACTAGCAGGTCCAATTGCTTCAGAAAAACCATGGAAAACAGCAGAACAAGTTATTCCACCACTTGGACAGCACATTGCTGTGGCCCATGATTCAGCTTTCAGTTTTACCTACCCACACATTCTTTCAGATTGGCGAGCTCAAGGTGCGCAAATTTCTCTGTTCTCGCCACTAAAGAACGAGGCTGCCTCCACAGAAGCGGATGCTATTTTTTTACCCGGTGGCTACCCAGAGTTATATGCTGGAAAACTATCTGACTCTAATGTATTCCTTGACAGTATCAGACAAGCTGCCAAACGTGACACACTTATCTATGGTGAGTGCGGCGGCTACATGGTGCTGGGTCAGTCTCTGATTGATTCTACTGGTAAGGCTTATCGAATGTCGGGGCTTTTGAGTCATGTAACGAGCTTTTATAACCCAAAACTTAATATAGGTTATCGTACACTTAAAAATGCAGGCTATGCCTGGCAATTACCAAAATGTTTTTTAGGCCATGAATTTCACTATTCTTATTTGACCAATGTAGGTAGTGATCTTCCACTTTTTTATGCTTCAGATAGCAGTGGATGCTCACTCGGAGATTTTGGTGGTTATCGAAATAATGTTATGGGCAGTTATGCCCACGTAATCAGTACAAATCATTAATATTTGAAATAGTGTGAAAAAATAGTGCACGCAGATGAAGCTGGTAAACGCCTCTAAAGAGGTTGACATTAAATTTTGAATGCCAATTAAAAACTAATCATTTCCGTAACACTTAAAGTGCCTGTAAAACTAATTGATACAGCTTACCGTGCCTGAGACTATCTAATGAAACGCTCTGCGTAATGCTATTAACCATCTAACTTTATAGAGATGCCATAATTTCAAAAAAACATACGTTTAAATATATAGCTGAGTAAAGCTAATAAAATAATAGTAGTGTGATTTGTAGCAGTAAAATTACTAAGGTTATTGGAAATCTATGTGGTCTTGATTTAGTTAAAGCACTAGCAAACGCAATCTCAAATTACTCATTTCTTATTTTCTATGTGCTTTATATTAAAAAAGATATTGCAGAAAGTGAACAAAGGTTGTCTAAAAAACTCGACATTTTGAGAGATATAGTATTTTCCAGAATACGCTTTGATTCATGACTATTCGACAACATTATCAATGTTTCAAACTCGTTTTAAGTGTAATTTTTTTGTAAAATAAAAAAGTAGAGTGCTATAAAAATTTATTTACATGATTTAGGACATATAACTAAAATTAAAAAATTTGAAATTTTATGAATTTTCTGCAGTCTCTAACGGCGTACAATCGGAGGAGATGGGGGAATAATGAGATTAATAAAAGCACCAATATTATCAGACCCATTAACTAGTACTTCATTCCTACTAGATGTCGATGTTAATATCTGCGATTTTTTAAAATTGTATGAAGCCTTTGGGTTATGCTGATCTGGCATAAAAACACGCCTTCTCAAGCCCGGTGCCACAATTCTTTGTGAAACTAGTAATTCTTCACCAGCCTTTGGTACAAATAAAGGTAACTCAGGGCGTATAAATTTTGGACAAAGCTCTGTAGGATCTAGCTCCCCTCCCTCCCACTTGACATTGACATGGTATTCTTTATTACATACCGCTATTTGTGGTGGTATTCGAGTGAGCTCGAAGTAATCATAACCTTGCTTTAAGCGCTGCCAAAATAGAAAGTTTGGATCCTGGCTGTTACGTGACATTTCAAACCGCACCATTCGGAATGGAAAGGCGTGTACATGAATTACTTTCTGTCCTCCATAAAATGCTTCTCGCGCTAAAGAAAAGATTTCTTCCATTAGTGAGTCTGTCATTGCATAGCAACCCACGGAAGTACATCTTCCATGTACCATTAGAAATTTTCCCGTACGCCCATGTGATCTATCGTAACCGTTTGGATATCCGAGGTTAAATGATA
This sequence comes from Candidatus Tectiglobus diatomicola, assembly GCA_039583345.1. Taxonomy (GTDB): domain Bacteria; phylum Pseudomonadota; class Alphaproteobacteria; order Rhizobiales; family Hyphomicrobiaceae; genus Tectiglobus; species Tectiglobus diatomicola. The sequence continues at coordinate 52,988 of JAZDSJ010000012.1, forward strand.
GATGAAAATCTGAATTTGGATTCAATTGATTTTCATTAACAGTATAAAACCCTTCTGGAGCTTGCTTGTCTCCATGTCTACGCTTAGGTCCCAGATTTCCTGACCAGGTGCATATCGGATACGTTTTAAAGTGATAAAAATGCCCATCCTCTCTTTGTTTCCAAATTTCAAGCTCCGATTCTTGTTTGAAGATCCGAATAAAAATAGGTGCTCCTAATTTCATTTTTTTTTGGCCTATCAATATCAGAGCTGTTTCTGGAACAGGTAGCAAATGCTTTGGTAAGATTCCTACGGTACACGAAGCCAAAACTAAGATGCAAGTGGCAGCTATAAGATATTTTTTTTGTCCTACAAATCTGAATTTGCTTATCGTCTTCATAAAGTATATTCCATGAGCCTCGATCATTGAAACTTTACGTATGAAAATTGCAGCTATATTTATCTCAAAATTAAACGAATAAGCAAAGCAACGTTTAAAGTGTTTGATAGAACCATAAATATATCAATTACCAGCGCAATGTTTTCATTATCGCGGTTGCCTTTGGTTGGCCTGTAAATAACTTTTCTAAAGCAACCACATCGAATTCACCCGTTGGCATAACTACGTTTCGATGGATACCCTGACCTATGAATAAAGAGTCTATACCAAATTCTACAGCTCCGGCTATATCAGTTCGCAAAGCATCACCAATCGCCAAAATCCTGCATTTATCAACCTTAACACCGCGCAGTTTACTTGCAATACTCTGCGAGAACTCATAGACAACGGGAAAAGGCTTACCGGCCCAGTAAACATCTCCTCCTAGATCTTCATATACTTTGGCGATCGCACCAGCACAAGGAAATAATCTACCACCGACATCAACCACAAGATCTGGATTAGCGCAAATAAAAGTAAGTCCACGTTCAATTGCATAATGTGAGAATTTACGATAATTTTCACCTGTTTCTTCCGTGTCACGGGTCAATCCCGTACAAAAAATAGCTTCTGCTGCCTCTAATTCTACACAACCAAGATCGGAATCATCAAACACGTCAAGATCACGTTCAGGTCCGATATGATAGACCTGATTAAAACCCTGTTCACAAGCATATGAATGTGCCAAATCTCCAGAGGAAACGATAGCGTCGGCAATATCATCTGGTACTGATTTCTCCTCTAAAATTTGACGAACAGTATTACCTCTGCGGGGTGCATTAGACACAAGGATAACTATTCCGCCACCACAGCGAAATCTGGAGAGCACCTCACATCCTTCTTGATAAGCCCGAACGCCGTTATGAACTACCCCCCAAATATCACAAAACAAGACGTCGTAATGCGACAAAAGTGGTGCTGCATGCGCAATTACAGGTGAAATGTTATGCGTCATATTTTTACTCTACTTTTGTATTTTGGGTATTAAATGCCAACACCTTCGTCATATATTATAATTTGCTTGACTATATCGCGAATAAATATCATCGCAAAGCATCTGACCTAAGTAAATCGTAATACCCTAAAATTACATCTGCAATTTTTTGTAACTATGCCCTGAAAAGTCATAAATAGATTAAATACAAAAAATTTCTGCCGCATTAACTTTGCTCTACTAATTAGAAAAGTAACTTATTTCAACCAGCTAAAGCTAAACACATTATGCTTTATATCAAATGTCTCCTCTGAGATGTAAATTATACTCATAAAAACCAAAGTTAAACTAGATATCTTCGACAGTAATAAAGTGCAGCTCAGAAGATATTTGATAGTGTTATTTTGTCATAACTTTAAACTTCGATTGCTCATACTATTAATAATGTTCTAGTCATTTAACTGATGCAAAGCTAATGTTATAAACCAACTTACTCGTTTTATTCCTGTCATTTTGAAACAACTTGGAATTTACAGACTTTGTTGTGTATAAATAATCATGTAATTTTAACACACTATGAATTTTCTTTTAAAGGTACATAAATGACTTATGTTTTTGAACCATTGCCTCAACCTGCATTACCCATTGTGGGTGACAACAAGCTTTTCCCTGTTCGCCACATTTATTGTGTCGGTCGAAATTATGCTGAGCATGCCCGTGAGCTAGGTCATGATTCTAGTAACGAGCCACCACTGTTTTTCCAAAAAAATCCAGATAATCTTTTGTTAGATTCTGTGTTTCCATTGTCTTCTAATTTTGAAAATGTGCAATGGGAAATAGAATTGGTTGTAGCACTTAAGTCGGCTGGATCTAATATTACAAAAGAACGCGCTAAGGATCATATTTTTGGTTATGGGGTTGGGTTAGATCTTACACGACGGAATTTGCAGAAACGAGCAAAGGAAATGGGGCATCCCTGGGAGACTAGTAAAGCCTTTGACAAATCTGCACCATGTACACCACTGGTAACAACCACACAGATTGGCTATCCTGAGAAAGGTGCAATCTGGCTAGAAGTGAACGGAGTACGTTGTCAAGAAAGTGACATCTCAAAAATGATCTGGACAATCCCAGAACAAATTGCTCATTTGTCGTATTACTTTGAATTGTGCCCAGGTGATCTTATTTTTACAGGTACACCAGCAGGAGTTGGTTCTATTAAACGCGGTGATTTCCTCAAGGGACATATTGATGGTTTACCGGAATTAAACGTTACTGTTAAGTAATCGGCATTTAATATATCAATATTATCTTAGGTAACATGAAATACACTTTAATGTTAAATTATGAATGATTAATTATTTTAAAATAAGTTTCTATGTTTTGTTTGCTACTATATATAACTTGTAGTTTGCTGTTTTTTAAGAACAGCACCTGGCTTTATATTTCGTGAGATTGTCCTGTATTAAAAAAGGCTGTTGTTTTTAGCCGGTCATACACTGTATAAACTTGGCCATAAGTGCTCAATTTTGTCTAGGGTTTACCTATGTATAACTCTTCACGGCATGGAAAAGATAATAAATCAGGCTTACGAATGGGCTGGTCAACAGGCGCTTGTGCAACAGCTGCTACAAAAGCAGCCCTCGAACTGTTACTGACCGGTCGTACATCTAACCCGGTGACTATCACTCTGCCTAAAGGCAAGAAGTCAGATTTTTCACTAGTTTTTGATGAAGCGGGTGAAGGCTGGGCTCGCACTGGAGTGTTAAAAGACGCTGGTGATGATCCTGATGTAACGCATGGGGCACTGATCATCTCAACTGTTCGCCCAAGCTTCACTGGAAGTGGTCTTATCTTCAAGGCTGGCTACGGCGTAGGTATAATAACAAAAGCTGGCTTGCCTCTCTCTGTTGGTGAACCAGCGATTAATCCTGTTCCCCGCGAAATGATAGCACAATCGATCTTAGAGATTAGCCGCAGCCTTGACATAGTGTGCAACGATCTTGAAGTCGAAATTTCTGTTCCCAACGGTGTTCTTCTTGCCCAAAAAACTTGGAATCCACGATTGGGTATAATCGGTGGTATTTCTATACTTGGGACAACTGGTATTGTTAAACCATTTTCTTGTGAAGCTTGGATTCATTCTATACATCGTGGCATAGATGTTGCCCGTGCCAACGGGCTAACTCGCATTGCGGCAACTACCGGCTCCACCTCTGAACGCGCAGTGAAAAATTACTTTGATCTACCGTACATCGCACTTATCGACATGGGTGACTTCATCGGTGGGACACTTAAGTATTTACGTAAAAATCCTGTGTCTAACGTTGTTATAGCTGGTGGTTTTGCAAAAATGTGCAAACTTGCGCAAGGGTGTCTTAACTTACATTCAGATAGTAGCCAAGTTGACTTTCTATTGCTCTCAAAAAGAGTTGCCTCTCTGGGTGCTCCTGAAACTGTGACGGCGGCAGTTGCTAAGTCTAAAACTGCTTCAAATGCACTAGAGATATGTGATTGCGCTGGTATCTCTTTATCTTCTGATATTGCCATGTCTGCACAAAAAAGTGCGAAGGATATCCTAGATTTTCCTGATATTAATCTTGATGTAATGGTGGTTAATCGCGCTGGGGAAATTATCTCTTACACTAATACTGTGTAGGAGATAAAAAATTAGCTGCGCTATAAGTATAAAAGCTAAAGTAGCATCTTTAGCTATCCGAGTGTAGGCCTCTTATCATAACAGAATTTTTTCAGATATCTTCCTACACGCGAAACAATTAGTACAAGATACCTAAGTAAGGAAATGACTACCACTACTCCGAGAGCTCCCATGAGTTTGTCTTTGAGTAGTTTAGACGCTTCATTACTAAACTGGGATTCGAGCCAACCTACAATAAAATAAATCATGACAGAATATAAAATAGCAAATTTCATACTGTCTTCGTACGCGTCTTTTAGATTCGAATTAATTTTTTTAAAAGTATACTCTCTTTGTTCTTTACCGGACGGTTTAAACCACCAAGCGTTGAAGCGACCACTCACAATCATTAATGCTATAGTCATTATGAAAATGTTATAGAAAGTCCATAGCATAAATGCGGAGAGCAATCCGGCGCGTTCATAGACGTATGTGGTGTATAAGTATATCAGAAATAAAAATATAAAGTAATAGGCAGCCCCAACTACTGGGTGGTTAGTAATTATGGTCTTGGAAAACGGGTGAGACATTTTATATCTTCGCGCATCTAAAATGTAAGCTATGACAATAATGGCGGAAGAGAAACAAACAAGATGATCAGGAAAACTTATTATGAGTTTGGTAGCAGCGATCTTTAAAACTTCATACTCGATCACACTACTTGTTTCAAAAAATAGTAATCGTATGATTTTACAAATATTTAATGATGTGTTTTTGATTTGTTGTTGACCATCTGAGCTGCATGCATTTCCAAATTGATCAATCTCCATTATTATAGCAAAGGAAAAAGACGCAGCTAGGTCAGTCAAGAAGGAAAGCAGGATTATTGCAATCAGCAGTCGGCCAGCAGGATACTTTTTATGATCACCACTGAATAGATTGGCTGCCATTGTACGGTGCATGGTTCTAGGAACTAAAAAAACCACCATTCCAATTACCATGTGGACTGGAGCGAATAAAAAATAGTTTGTAAATCTTTGCGAGGATACAGAAGATATAAATTCAGGCACAAACATTTGGCCAATGTATGTACTGACAATACCTACAATAGATGAGTGTATAGGCCCATATATCATTGCAATAGCGATAGTACCAGAAAAATCTAAAAGTAGGATGTTATCAGTGAGCTCGGATGCAAGAACGCCTAATAAATTTGTAATAACGCAGATGGAAACTAGAATCACAGACTTAAAAGTAGAAACAGCTACCAATTTAAATTGAGAATTCGTCTTAACTGTAGATACTCTAGTAGATTTATCATTTTTAATATGTTGGTGCATTTATTAGATTAGCTTAATAGTAAAAAAGTTTAGTTGAAAAAACTAAGTAATAAAATATTAGACTACTTATGTGCTATAGCAGAGATATTACTGACTATTGTTACTAGCTGTTATTCAAATATATTATGGCGCATTAAATCCATAACACTCAGGTTATTTTTCACACATGCATTTAAGGCTTTATTTACGTGCATTCATTATTTAATAAAATGACTACTAATAGCCTAGTCGCTTCTATAATAAATATACTACAAATAATTATTTAATAACAGTCTAGTTTGAACTTAGTGTCATTAAATAGGACTTCAAAAGATCCAAGAACAAAAGCTTCCAAAAGGTCTAAGTCTAATAATTTTTCTCAGTAAGCCATAGGAATTTTCTCTGGGGTGTAAGAAGAATTTAATGCTTTAATAAGAAATGGTAAAAACATATTGAATATTTAAAAATGCAAACGAACTAAAATTTACACTTAGTATGAAATGCTAAAAAACTCGTCCTTTAGATTTCTAAGGCCAAATTTATCTAATTTTATTCTAATATTTGTTACACGTTACTTGAGCTAATAATAGCTTTATCTTAGTAATTTCCAAGCTCAAATCATAATTCAGAAAGTTACACAGCATTAAGAATGTAAAAAGTCACGAGAAGTGAATTCTTTATACGAAATTATATTAGCATATAGTTAATATAGATTATTACTCAACTGTTACAGATTTAGCCAGATTTCTAGGCTGATCAATATCTGTCCCCATCATTATAGCAGTATGGTAAGCAATTAGTTGAACTGAAACTGCATAAAGAAAAGGCATCGCGTATGGATGAGCTTTAGGTATCTCCAAATTTGCTAAAAGTTCACATCCTACCTTATTGACATCAGCATCAGACAACAAAACAATACGGCCTTCGCGCGAGGCAATCTCTTGCACACTAGAGATAGTTTTATCGAATAACGAGTCTTCAGGAGCCAAAATAATTACCGGCATCTTCTCATCGACAAGCGCAATAGGTCCATGTTTTAATTCACCGGCGGGATATCCTTCAGCGTGTATGTAAGATATTTCTTTGAGCTTTAGAGCTCCCTCGAGAGCAATTGGACAATAAATGCCTCGTCCGAGATATAATGTACTTTTAGCACCAGATAATCTACAACCCAGATCATTGTATTTTACTTCATCATGAAGCATATCTGCAATTAGACGCGGAATGTCAGCCAATCCAGCTATCATCTCTTGCTCACCTGTTTTAGAGATAGTTCCACGGACCCGTCCTAACATCAGACAAAAGCATGCAATTGCAGCAAGTTGGCAGGTAAAAGCTTTAGTAGATGCAACACCAATCTCCGGACCGGCAAATGTTGGTATTATTGCATCCGATTCTCTTGCTATTGTAGAGGTATGTACATTTACAATTGAGACAATATGCTGATTTTCTGTTTTACAATATCGAAGTGCTGCCAAAGTATCAGCGGTTTCACCAGACTGAGAAATGAAAAGTGCAAGACCATTTTGTGTTAGTGGTCGCTCGCGGTAACGCATCTCAGAAGAGAAATCGACCTCAACGGGCAATTGAGCATAACGTTCTATCCAATATTTTCCTACGAGACCCGAATAATATGCTGTCCCACAACCAGAAATTAAAATTTGTTTTATTGTAGTTAAGTCGACCCCAATATCAAATGGTCGCAGTATATGGCTAGCTAAATCGATATAATTTGATAAGGTTTGTCTTATGACTTCTGGTTGCTCATGAATTTCTTTATGCATAAAATGACGGTAACTTCCCTTATCTAGCTTTGAAGCATTTGTCATTAGTGTTGTTGTTGAACGTTGAACGGTTTCACCATCACTATTACGGATAACGGCATTGTCACGTGTCAGAACGGCCCAGTCCCCATCCTCTAAATAGGTTACCGACGAGGTGAACGGAGTAAGTGCTATTGCATCAGATCCGATATAAGTTCCTGTACTGCCGTGGCCTATTACTAAAGGACTTCCTTGCCGTGCTGCAATCATTAGATTTTCATCTGATGAAAAAATGATACCGAGAGCAAAAGTTCCTTTAAGACGTTTCAGCACATGACCTACAGCATCTACTGCTCCTTCACCGTTTCGCATATAGTAGCTAATCATATGCACAACAGTTTCTGTATCTGTCTCTGAATGGAAAATGTAACCTTTCGATGATAGCTCATGGCGTAATTCTCGAAAGTTTTCAATTATCCCGTTGTGAACAACAGAAACATCTTTACTCATATGAGGATGGGCGTTACGTAATGTTGGTTTTCCGTGAGTTGCCCAACGAGTATGCCCGATACCTGTAGAACCTTTTAAGGGACTGTTTTGCAGAAGCTTGGTTAGATTGTGTAGTTTCCCTTCGGCACGGCGACTGTCTAGCTGACCTTCATTAACAGTCGCTACACCAGCTGAGTCATAACCGCGGTATTCCAAAAGCTTCAATGACTTCAGCAAATCATTAGAAACAGATTTAGCTCCTAATATTCCTATGATACCGCACATAATTACCTCTTTGCATTCTCAGCTTCGTGTATTTACAATTTTTTTTAGTCCTAAGATCTTTACGAGGGTACTGTAAAAACTGAGATATTCAAAATAGGTCACATTTTATATTGGTCACTATTTAACATGAAATAAAGCTATGAGTTGCAGTTACATGATGATGTTAGTCATTAACATCTAATCATAATGTGAGTATTTGTTAGATATTCTGTGAGTTATTTTTTACATTGTATGGTGAACTGAAAGTAATCTTGGTGTATTTTCTTATCAAGAAGTGCATGCCCTTCAGAATCACAGAAAGCAACAAAGTCATCAACTGAGCCAGGATCTGTAGTTAGAACTATAAGCACATCACCCACAGACACTCCACGCATTGCTTTGTGGGTTCTAAGTATGGGCAAAGGACATTGCAACCCTCGAGCATCGAGTTTTTTATAAATCATACTATATTCTTTAAATGTGTTGCATATTAATGCAATGAAAATATGAAGTATATAACACATTATAATAATAAGTTGGCAAATATTGCAATTCTTCGACTGGTATTTCAAAATGTTTCGCAAAATTTCAAATTAATAGTCGACTAGTAGTCGACCAGCAGATAAGATGATAACGTTCCCTCCAAAGTACAACTAAGCTAAAATATTTATCATATTAATATCGGAATGTTTCTAGTTGCCAATGTTAGATCTTAATGAACAACGTTACTTGAATCTTACGTTCGGACTCGAGAAACTTGGGCTAATTGCTCTGCGTGCCCCGTTTTTTTCTCTAGTTACAATAGTTTGCCTTTGTGCATTTGCAATTTCAGGCTTTATGCAATTAAGAGTTGATGACTCTCTTTCGGAGCTTTTCCGTACAGATAGCGAGGAATTCCGCGTATATGAAACTATTGATCGTCGTTTCCCATCAAGCGAGTATGATGTTCTAGCTGTTGTTAATGGCGAGGCGTTGTTAACCCGTGAGGGTCTGCATGCTATTGTCAACGCAGTAATAGACTTACAGCTTATACCTGGTGTTGATGGTTTGATTTCTATGTTGTCTGCCAGAGAAAAGCCGGACAAAAATGGTTACGCAGCTCCAATAGTTCCTGACAAACTGCCAAAAGATGAAGTGGAATATGAGCGCATTGTTAACAAGTTGCGCTTAAATGAGGTTGTTAAAGGCAAGTTTCTATCTGATGACGGGCAGCTAGCACTAATTGTTTTGTCATTAAAACGTGATTTTATAGCCAAGGAAGGCGCTCAACAAACTATTTACGAAATTCAGAGTACAGCAGAAGCCGCTCTAAAATCTGCAGGTCTTACCGTACGTCTTACTGGTGCGCCGGTAATGCAGCTTGAAATCCGAAATGCAGTGGAACGAGACCAGCTAATCTATAACGGCCTGGGGTTTGTTCTTGGTGCTTTAACCGCATTTCTATTTTTCCGCAGGGTATCTTTGACTATTTTAGTTATTATGGGGCCATCAATTGCCATCCTTTGGACACTTGGTGTTGTTGGTAATTTGGACTTTCGATTAAACATTTTTATTAATGTGCTCACACCGCTCATTTTAGTGTCTGGGTTTTCAGATTCAATGCACTTAGTATTTGCAATACGACGAAACATTCTTAAAGGTAAAGATCGTCTCTTTGCTGCTCGCAGCGCCATTAGAGAAGTTGCTCCGGCCTGTTTGTTGACGGCAATGAATGCTTCACTGGCATTGCTATCGTTCGCTCTTGCTGAGACTGCTCTCATTAAAACTTTTGGTTTGGCTGCAATAATTGCAATAGGTATCTCTTATTTAGCTGTCGCCGTTGTAGTTCCTACTTTGGCTGTTTTTATTGTAAGCAACGAATCTGGAAGTGAACGCGACGACGCTGAAAATAATTCAGCAATGAAATTACTTAAAGCCATTACGGAATCTATTGTGCGCAGAGTCGCATCTGCTCCACTTAGGTGGTTTTCTCTCAGCGTTATAATAGTTGTTGTTACTGGTTTTATTTATCTTCAACTCGAACCAAGGTATCGGTTAGCAGACCAAGTTCCAGATAAAGAACAAGCTCTAGAAGCGTCGGCCAGTCTCGACCGTAATTTGACAGGAGCTAATCCTATTCACATTATGATCGAATGGTCCAATGAGGCGAGCATATACGATGAAAAGACATTGTCTGTGATCAAAGCCTCTCATAATATACTCGAAGAACAGGCCGGTTTGGGGAATGTCTGGTCTCTTGAAAGTTTGCGCCGATGGCTTGCTGCTGCAGGTGATGACAGCACTGAGACGGTTAGAGGGTACGTTCGTATTCTTCCGACCCATCTTCAATCACGCTTTCTTTCTAATGATCAAAAGGCTGTTCTTGTTACTGGCCGCCTGCCGGACATTGATGCTAACAAGCTCTTAGCTAAGGTAGAACTCATAGACAACGCTTTAAAACCAATTCGTTCAATTTACCCCGATTATAAAATATCGGTTACTGGTCTATCTGTCATAGCTGCACAGAATTCAAATAAATTGATAAACGAGCTAAATTTAGGCTTGATTGGCGACATGTTTATAATTTTTGTTTTTCTAGGGATTGCACTTCGTTCCATTTTAGTAAGTTTTGCTAGTATACTTCCATCACTTTTTCCAATATTTATAACTGGTTGTGTACTTTGGTTTTTAGATAGCGGTTTGCAATTCGCTTCCATTATTGCTATAACTACCGCCTTTGCCTTAGCTATTGACTCCACTATTCATTTTCTCAACCGTTATCGTATAGAGGAGTCTCGGCTTGGCCCCTGTGCTAACTATCACGATATATTGATATCTAGCATTCACCATATTGGTCCAGCAATTGTATTAACAACAATAGTTTTGACACTCGGACTTAGCGTAACTGTACTTTCTAGTCTTCCTTCTCTGCGTTCATTTGGCATGCTTACGGGTGTTTGCCTGTCCGCTTCTTTGATAGGTCAGCTTGTGGTATTACCTGCCTCTGTAGCATTCTACCGCCGCATATGGCCATATAAAGAAAAGCTGGTTAATAATGTAGAAGACATATAAATTTTCAACTTATAACGTGTCAATACATAAGAAACTCCAGGATTAGTGATCAATAATTTTTATATACGATTTTCGTTTTACTTTTACATCGAATATCACATTCGAAAAAATCTGTTGTTCACAACCTAAATGTAACAAATTGCGGGAGCCTTAATTGGCTGTAAGATACATTATAATTAACAAATATTGAAGTGGGATTACTTTCAATGTATTCATAACAAGGATTAATATGAAGCAAGATATATGGCAATTAAGTGATTTCTAACATAGTGGGAAATAACTGAAATAAAGTAACTTATAGTTTACCAGTTTTAAAACAGACTTAGTATAAAGGCATAATATTTATACCTAGTTTTTGCTTCTTCACAAACTTCATAAATTAAATTTCAAATATTCTTAGCGCTTAATATATATAGACATGCATTTAAAACTTGTACTTTTTATGTATAAATTAACGTCAAAATAATTTTTATCAAATAAAATTAATATCCAAGTTTGAATACTATGATATAGTTAGTTTATATAGTTAGTCATTTTTATGATGTAAAAAGTTTGATAAATGTGAGAAAAAAGAATAGTCTGACTTAGATACAAGTCAAATTTTCAGAGGAATTAGAGAAATATGTCTCAGTTCAATAATCGTTATGCTGAATCTAATCTTCGCACCCAACAGGGTGTCGTCGACGCAGGCTTGAGATCCTACATGCTAGGCGTCTACAACTACATGACATTAGGTGTAGCTCTGACAGGTGTTGTTGCCTATATAATTTACACTATGATGGTTACAACGGATTCATCTCAAGCTGCAGCAACCTTAAAAGATGGTACCATGCTTACTCAGCTTGGATACCTTTTAATGGTCTCACCGTTAAAGTGGGTCGTGATGCTTATGCCGCTTTTGTTCATTCTAGTAATGTCTTTCGCTCGCATGAGTTCAGCAAACGCGCAAATTGTTTTTTGGGCTTTTGCCGCTGTCATGGGCGTTTCAATATCTTCGACATTTGTTGTCTTTAATCTTGGATCCATTTTTCAGATTTTTTTCATCACTGCTGCAGCTTTTGCGTCATTAAGCCTTTATGGCTACACTACTAAGAAAGATTTGTCAGGCTTGGGATCTTTTCTAATAATGGGCCTTGTTGGCTTGTTCTTAGCAGGAATAGTTAATATATTTCTACAAGCAAGTGCACTGCAATTTGCAATACTTGTGATTGGCGTGTTAGTTTTTGCTGGCCTTACAGCTTATGATACACAACGCATTAAGGATGAGTATTATTTGGTAGCAGGAGATAGAGAAGCAATGGCAAAAGCATCTATATTCGGTGCTCTGACTCTATATCTAGATTTTGTTAATATGTTCATGATGTTGTTACAATTGCTCGGTGACCGTGAGTAGAAGCTAAATAATTTTAGCAAAAATAGGTTTTGCAAACTCATTACTTAATAATTCAACTTTTAGGGAGGATTTCAAGCTTGAAGTCCTTTCTAAATTTCTATTAGTTAAGATTGTTAGCAGATTCGTGCTTTCAGCATATAACTCTATAGTTGTATTTAGCTTTTTTTAGTTATTATTTAAGTAGTTTTAAGCTTCTAGATATAACATTAACTTACTTTTTATATTGTAAGTTCGTTTTTATAATCATAAATTCCATCTAAATTACATAATTTAAATAATTACCTTTTAAGCGCTCAAACATCAGCTAAGATTGTTATCATCAATTCTATTTAGAGTTAAGTTGTAGTTTTCCATTGGTATATATGGAAGAACTCATAACCCGAATTAAGAATAGTTGAATTTCATGTAGGATATTATTATTTGCAATCCCTAGAGACAGCATTACTTAACTAAGGCTCTTTGAAAGAAATACTCTTAATGCACACAATTTAAAAGATTATTTTTATTGAGCTACACTTAAAGATTAGTAAACGATGTAAGTTGTGAATTTTTTATTAAAGCTATATTGAAAGAGTGTGTATTTAGAGCGGCACTAGATGTCCGTAAATATGGAATGTTTACCTAATAATTATTAGACTATTTTAATTTAATTTTATTTCAGGATAACATCTTCTTTAAAAAAATTAAAGCATATCTGGGGACGTAAAACACAGATACAGTTGGAAAGGCTTTGAATTTCGTGATACTTTTCGGAGAATATTCGCGAAAAGCTTAAAGCAGCCATACAATGGGTTACATAAAACTACGAAGAAGTTAAAGTTATAGTCTTTATCTTTAATATGGTTACTCGAAAATGCACACAGTCTTTAAATGGAGCGGGCGATGAGATTCGAACTCACGACCCTCACGTTGGCAACGTGATGCTCTACCCCTGAGCTACGCCCGCCTAAGTTTTAGATATACTAAAAATAACTAGGTTGCAAGACTTAACTAAAAAATTATAAAATCTTCACTAAGTAAATTAAAGTGTATATACGAGCCCTGTATAATCTAACCTCAATTTCTTTTAATAATATGAGAAATGGTATTTAGATAATCAGGCTACATTAGTCACGTTTCATTTGTTGAAAAAAGTTTAATAACATAGACTTTATCTATCCCAGGCTTCGCGACAAAGTTACTAGAACCTCTTTAAACGCTTTCATAACATACGTTGAAGTTACCTTACCGCTATTTTTTTGAAAACTAGTTTTAAGACTACGTCATCATTTAGTGTCGGTAGTTTACTTGTTTAATGAAAATGTTAACCTTAATTCAAAAACTCCAAATAAAGGTCAAGAACCATTGATTTATTTTCTTGCTGTTTGATAGGGACTATCGTCGCATACTCATCAATCCTATTTCTTGCTTCGATCAACTTTTTCAGTAATGTTTGATTAAATGTAAATAGTGGGCAAAGTATTACCAGCACTACGGGCATTTCATCACTTTTGATTATATTAGTGCCTACTGCAGGAGGCTTAATTGTCGGTTATATTCACCAACCATCTTCCTAAAAAGAATCTGTTTGGAATCTCTGATGTAATTGAGGCACGCTTTTTCAAAGATCACAGTTTGCCGCTAAAAGCTGGTATGTGGAGTTTAATTTCCGTGTCCGTTTCGTTGAGTTTTGGTGCTAGTGCTGATTGTGAGGGGCCTATTGTTCACTTTGGAGCGACAATTTCTTCCCACATTCAGAATTTTTTCAACTTTCACATAGATCAAAACTCACCCTTTTAGGTTGTGGTACAGCCGCTGCGGTTTCCTCAGCATTCAACGCATCTATGGCAGGCATTTTTTTTCCATGAAATTATTCTTACTCACTACGCTCCGGCCTCATTTGTCCCAGCTGTAATTTCTTCTGTTTCTGCAACTGTAATTACACGCTTGCATTTAGATGAGCAGCTAGTGTTCTTAGTTCCAGACTACTAATTTGCCACATGTTGGGAATTTCTAGCATTTCCTTTACTTGGTGTAGTTTGCGCTGTAACAGCGCTTAATTTTAAATATTCAATTAGAGTTGCGGACAAAACTTTTTTCAAAGATATATCTTCCATTATGGTTGCGCCCTACGATTGGCGGCTTTATGTCGGCATAATCGGACTATATTTTCCAAAGGTCCACGGGTTTAAATACGAAGCAAAAGATGCAGCCTTAAAATCACATTACCCGCTTTGTATGATGCTTGTGCTTCTGATTACCAAAGTGGCAGCAATAGCAATTACACTTGCTACACGTTTCTCAAATGGAGTTTTTTTACCAGCCATATACATAGGTGCAATGGTAGAGAGCTCATTTAGTGTCATAAACGGCACGATATTTCCACAAACAAACTCAAATGATGCTCTTTATGCAATTCTTGGCATGGCTGCAGTTAGAAGTGCGGTTTTCTCTGCACCTATTTCAAGACGATTATTATTATTATAGAGATCACAAGAATACATAGTATCACGATTGCTTTATTACTAACAGTTTCAATTGCTAACGGTCTAACTCGTACAGTATTAGAACAGAGTTTTTTATTGGCAAATATCAAAGCGCGGCATCTGCATTTAGTCTAGCTCATGTAAAGAGATTATGCTTTCGCTTAAGGTCGAAGAGTTTGTTAAATACAAAGACCGTGACTCTTATTTAATAGGTAGCCGGCTCGATATAAACGAAGAATGCGTGACTACCAATGATATTGTTGAAATAGCGTTGCTTGCATTTAATAAAACACAAAATGAAAAAATACCAGTTGTCTCAAATCACGAGAACAAGATTGTTAGAGGATTAGTTAATAAAATTGACACAATCAAAGCTTTCAACGGAGCTCTAATTTAAAGGCATGCAGAAGAACATAACTGAAAAACGAATCTGACACCTGTCCAGCATTCATCCCTTTTGTTTCATGATGTATGTAATAGCCCAAAGTGCTTCGCAATAATATTTTTGATATTAATTAAGCTATTACTGTAAAATTTCAGTATATAAATTTGTAATATCTGATTAAGTTTAAGACACATAAGCTATAGTGGACTTATAAATTCAAGTTTATACGGTAAATATATTATTAAAAATTAACGTTAAATTAACGTTGTTGAACCCATATTTAAGTAAATGAATCTTGCGCTCGTTGCTCTTCACCGCTTTTGCACTGGAGTTGCAGGTGAACAAAACGTGGCTAATGTACATGAGAATGTTTTCAAAAATAGGTATAGTAGTTTCTATTTTAATTCTAATATTTTCACCTTTTATCCTTATGACATCTGGTGATTACATTCGCTTACCACCACCACTATCAAAACAGATCGATAAAATCGCAGCTAGCATCGGCCTAAAATTACATACTATTTCGATCACGGGCTTTAATCAAACTTCGGACGAAGATATTTTTATTGCATTGGATCTCGATGATTCCTTAACTCTTTTAAACTTCAACGGATATGAAGCAAGTAAACGACTTAAAATGCTACCATGGGTGCAAAGTGTCTTAATCAAACAGACATTTCCACACAGACTAGATATTTACATTAAAGAGCATCAACCCCATGCGTTATGGATTAGCCAAGAAGGTGATATACTTGTAAGTAATAGTGGTCGTCGGTTAGCCTTCGTATATTCAGAAAAAAAACATAATCTACCTATTATTGAGGGATATGGCGCACCCGAAGCTGCCCATGCATTATTCCAAAATATAAAAAAATATCCGCATTTATTATCCAAAATATCGCGTGTAGTTCGTGTTGCTGACAGACGTTGGACCTTAGTTTGCGAAGGTGAGCGTCACGTTTTACTTCCTGAAGAAGATTATGATCATGCTCTTGCAGCTATTATGCAAGGGACAGTCGGAAAAAGAATTATTGATCGTAGTCATACTAGTTTCGATCTAAGAAACACAGGTCAAATTGTTTTACGACCGATCACAGAAAATTTAAGATCCACCCAAAGAGACAACGTGTCAGAAAAAGTTAAACGGACTTTTAGGGGCTAGAATCATGGTCTTGTCACGCTCGCTACGTAATGACGTTGTTGCACTGCTTGATATTGGCTCATCAAAGATCTCCTGTGCTATATTACAACGTCATCATGATAAACGTACTTCTTCAAGCCAAGTTATTGGTTTTTCTCAACGGCGCGCAGAAGGCATACGGTCTGGTATGATTGTCGATTTTGACCGTGCTGAACATGCTGTCCGCGGCGTAATTGGAGATGCAGAAACAAATGCTAAAACTAGAGTTAAGAACGTTCGAGTAGCATACTCATCAAGTCAACTTAGTTCAAACCACTTTATAGCCAATTTTAAACTTGAAACAGGTCGTGTACGCCCAGAAGATATTAAACGTATAATTATTAGTGCGCGCCAATATGCTGAACGTAAGGGTCGTAAACTTATTCATCTGAATATCATACATTACACATTAGATGGTGAAGCGGGAATTAATAATCCTGTAAATATGATTGGTAGATGGCTTTGTTGTCAAATTCACGCTATCACAACTACTTTAACCTCTCTAAAAAATTTAGAGAGTTTGATTGAGCGCTGTCATTTAAGTGTACATGATATTGTACCCGCTAGCTTTACCTCTGCCACAGCAGTAACTACAATGGACGAACAGAAACTAGGGGTAACCTGCATTGACATTGGTGCTTACGCAACAAAAATAGCAGCCATTTTAGACAATAAGTTTATTTACAATGATACAATATCTATCGGTGGAAGTATCTTAACACATGATATAGCCAAAGCTCTTTCGATATCAGTTGCAGAAGCTGAAGAAATTAAAACGCTGCATGGTACAGTCTTGTATCAGAATAGAGTAGGAGATTTAGATCTATCCCGGTGGAAGTCCAAAGCTAACCAATTAGTAATCTATAAAACTTCACATGGGGATCGAAGAGAAATATCCGTGGTTGAGTTATCGAGCATCCTGCTTTCAAGAACACGGCGTCAACTCGAGTTCATTAAGGAGCGGTTAGACAAAAGTGTTATAACACGTGAGTTTACTCAAAACATAGTTCTGACCGGTGGTGCCAGTAAACTTAACGGTCTTTATGACCTTGCTTTTGAGATTTTTAATCGTCCCGTTCGCATTGGTAACCCACTAAGTTTTAATGGAGTACCATCTGAATATCAAGGACCCTCACTATCAACTCTAGCTGGCCTAAGTGTAGTGGATATGAAAACTGAAGAAATGATATATCTAAATGATGTAGATACCCCGCTTGACGAGTTGTACATAAAGCGTATGGAACAGTGGCTTCGAGAAAGCTTTTGAAGTGAGTTTAGTTAAAAAAACCGATCATTTTGCGTGCAGCCAAGAACTAGGTGAAACTGTTAAAGCAGACAATCTTTTTAATGCTAATTTAGCTGTCTGCTTGTATGAGAGGAACGCATGAGCATTTCATATAAATTACCCGAAGTTACAGATCTTAAACCACGCATTTCTGTAATTGGTGTTGGAGGTGCTGGCTGTAATGCCATCAATAATATAATTGACTCGGGACTTAAAGGTGCAGATTTCATCTCAGCCAATACTGATGCCCAAGCGCTAAAAGCTTCTCGTGCGGACTATCGCTTACAGCTAGGTGCGAAACTAACTGCTGGTCTTGGTTCAGGTGCAAATCCTCAAATTGGTCAGCAGGCTGCAGAAGAAGCCATTGATGAGATTCGCTCTCATATCAGCGGATCACACATGGTATTTCTTGCTGCGGGTATGGGCGGAGGTACTGGAACAGGTGCAGTGCCTGTTATTGCTAAAATGGCACGAGAAATGGACATTCTAACGGTAGCAATTATATCCAAACCGTTTTACTTCGAAGGTGCACGACGGATGCGTATAGCGGATGTAGGGATTGAAGTTTTACGTGAATGTGTAGATACGCTTATCGTAATTCCTAATCAAAACCTATTTCATCTTGCAAACGAAAAAACTACTTTCGCTGAGGCCTTCATTATTGCTGATCAAATCCTTCAATCAGGCGTTGCGTGCATCGTAGATTTGATTATGAAAGAAGGTCATATTAATCTTGATTTTGCTGATGTCAGAACAGTTATGAAAGACATGGGAACAGCAGTAATGGGCACTGGAAAAGCCTCAGGACAAGATCGTGCAACTAAGGCTGCAAAAGCTGCCATTTCTAATCCACTTCTTGAAGATATTTCTTTGCGTGATGCTCAGGGTTTACTCGTTTCGATTGTCGGAGGCAATGACGTCACACTTTTTGAAGTTGACGAAGCAGCAAGTTTTATCAAGCAACAGACTAACCCTGATGCTAATATCATTATAGGTGCAACCTTCGAAGAGAATGTCGAAGATTTCTTGCGCGTTTCTATCGTGGCATCTGGATTTCCTTCAGCTAATGACTCAAGCCTAATACAATCATCCCAATCCAAAATAGAAAAATCTTTACAAAAAACTCAACAAGAACTTTTAGTTAACAGAGCAAACCTATCTCCAGACCGAAACACAAACCTGAATTCGGATAAAGTTCCCAATAGAAAAGAACAAACTGTCTCAAATATTTCAACTAAAGCGGATTGTACGTCTACATCTAGGTGCATTGAGGAAAGAACAAATCCTACAAGACCACCTGCACTTCCGTTAATATCAAATACATCTATGAATGATGACCCTAATATCTGCAAGACACTAGAGGATGAGTTCGCTCGCGCTCTATCAGAGGTAATAGGTAATTCAGATGAAAATATAAAGCAAAATGAAATTAACTACCAAGAAATTAATGGAAATTACTGGGAGTCTACCGATGGAATTAAGTTTGTAGATGGCTTTGAACCAGCATTCTCGAACCAGCAATTGCCTGCGAAAAGTACATGTGCCACATCTAAATTAGATCAAAACACAGATTTTAACCCTGTACCACCAGAAAAATCTCGACGTCTCCTTCCTAAGGCAAGCGATTTCCCACAAATCGCACAACGCACATTTCAGGATAACGCAGTTAAAAAAGAAGGACAATTCAAATCTAATTTAGATGTAGCAAATATTTTAAAACGTTTAGCCGGCTTTAGAAAACAGCTAAATTAGACAGTAGAAAAGCACAAATAAAACCTTTAAACTAAAAAAAATTGATGTTATTAACGGCTGCAAATATAACTTGTTTTTTTATTATCAAACTTTAAGATCATCAACATCAACTTTATAGCGCAAGCTATTTTTTATCCTCGCGACTGTCGAATCACAGTATGTTTTTTTTATGGTCAAAATAATGATTAATGTGTTTAATGAAATAAAATGTGATTTGTACTTTTGTATGATTATGATGTAATTGTGTTGTAGTGAATACAGCGTTTCAATTTGTTATGGTGAGTGTTGAAAAGGTGATTCTGTCAGGCAAAGATAATTAATGCTTATTAAAACTTGCCCTCGACTGACATCGCAGAGCTAACCTTGTTGCTTGCTAGTTTCGCGGAGTAGACAAGCTTGAGGGACGGGGCAAAATATGCCGAAAGCATTTGTCGGCGCCAGACAAACAACATTAGCTCGAGATGTAGAGCTAACTGGCGTAGGAGTACATAGCGGAGCACCTGTAAGAGTGGTGCTCCACCCAGCAGAGGCAAATACCGGTTATGTATTTATAGTTACCAAACATGGTCAAATTATATCTGAGATTCAAAGTAATGTCAGAAATGTGAAAAATTTAACTCTATGCACTGTCATCGGTGATGAACGTGGTACAACTGTAGGTACTGTGGAACATCTTTTAGCTGCCTTGCGTGGTCTCGCGGTTGATAATTGCTACATCGAGATCGATGGCAAAGAAGTGCCTATCATGGATGGCAGTTCTGCCCGATTTATAGATGCCATCGATGAAGTTGGATTGTCGTACATCAATGCCTCACGAAAATTCATTAAAGTATTAAAACAAGTACGCGTTGATGATGGTAATTGTTGGGCAGAACTTAGTCCACACTCAGGATTTCACTTGGATGTAGAAATTGATTTTGATACACCGGTCATAGGATGCCAGCGTTTATCTTATGAAATGAACCCGGGTATTTTTCGTAACGAACTTTCTCGTGCTAGAACGTTTGGCTTTACTCGTGATGTTGAACAACTTTGGAAAGCAGGGCTTGCTCTTGGAGCGTCGTTGGAGAATTCTATTGCGATCGGAGAAGACAAAATCATTAATCCTGAGGGTTTACGATATGATATGGAGTTTGTACGCCATAAGATGCTTGATGCGGTTGGTGACTTATCTTTGGCTGGACTACCTATGCTTTGTAAATATCGTTCCGTCCGAGGTGGCCACCGCCTAAACGCTCGTGCACTACAAAGTCTTTTTCAAGATAATACGGCATGGACTATTGTTGAAGCACCTCGGCGCAATCGAGAAGTAGGTCTTAATACTTGGAATGATTCTCTCTCCGTTTTCGCCCTTAGTAAATAGGTTTATTAGTTTAAAATGAATCAAAGGGTTAGGTATGAACTAGCCCTTTTACCGCCTCTGCAGTTCCAATTAACGCCACACTTTTACCTGCAAAAAAAAGATGAGGCCTCGATAACTATGTAAAAATTAGTTTGAGTAAATTCTTTCGTTGTCTATTCGTAAATATAAAGTACTATGTAGTAGGGTAGCTTCAAATGTTTTTAGTCGTGTAATTTTTGTGAAATTATTTGAGGATGGTAGTAGTTAAATCCTCTCATAAATAACTCATTTATTGAGGCTTCTGACATATCAGTGTCTGTATCAAAATACACGCTACCGCTCACTACGTAAAAATTTTTGGACTATTTTCCTAAAATGACAGTTTTTTATCTTAAAAAAGTTTAAATTAAATATCAGATAAAACCTCAAGTAACCCATACATATACATCTCCAATTTTTTTGAAATTATGTATGTCACTAGCTAAGTAAAGAGACCTTAAAAAAACTCTCGCCAAATTAAGGTCTACAATATCTGTATTAAATTAAACTATTACGGCTGCATTGAAAAATATCATATCACGCATCTTCCTCAACAAGAACACGTGCTGCGTCCCGTACGAGCAAAGGGATACCTTCAACTATTGGATATGCTAATTGTGCCTGCCAACTTATTAGCTCAGAATTATCAGCATCATACTTTAGTGGTGATCTTGTAACTGGACATATAAGTAATTCTAATAAACGCCTGTCAGGATATTGATCCTGTTTAATGTCACAGCTTTGAGACGAGTTAGTTGAAATGGTGTGCGAATTAGTAATTTTCTTAACCATTATTGTAAACTACCTCCAGATTGATAATCGGAAGCCATCTCCATAGTTGCTAGAGTTGCTAGTATTTCGGCGCGGTGCTGCAAACTACGGGCTTCTAGCAATGCTTGCTTTTCTTCCGGACCAAAAGGACTGATTGTCGAAAGTGCATTCACAAGAAGTTCTGTTGGTGCGGCTTCAATGGCTCTCCAATCTGCCTGAAGGCTTCTAGCCTCTAGGTATGTTTTCAGAACGTCCAAAAGATGCTCGCGATCAACTGATTCCTCTCCGTGACTAGCAATAAGGTCGTCTACATAATCATCGTATGAGACCCTAAAAGTACGAAAAGGATCGGTATTTGTTTGTTCGTCTACAATTTTAAATCTTGCAACACCTGTCAGTGATATACCTATCCTGCCATCATCTAGTTCCTGGAAACTAGTTACTCTGCCAACACAACCAATCTGTTTTAAAGTAACACTACTGACATTTGTATTTTCAGGGTTAATTTCTGTTACTCGTGGCTGAACTATACCAAGCAAACGATGATTTGAAATGACGTGGTCAATCATAGCTAAGTAACGTGGTTCAAATACATTAAGAGGCAAGGTCGCCCTTGGGAGCAAAATCACTCCACTTAATGGAAATATGGGTATCTTATTAGAAAGATCACTAGTTCGTCGATAATCAGAAATTGGCATTCCACGGTCTCTTTGAATAGTTTGATTAGGCAAACATCAACGATGATAGCCGTTTGCGGCCATCCAGGGTGTGAGGATCTTTAGGCCCCCACGCATCGAAAAACTGTAAAAGTTGTTTACGGGCAGCCCCTTGGTTCCAATTACGATCAAGGCGGAATAAATCTAACAACTCATCCACTGCACGTTTCTTATCACCATTTGCCGCAGCAGCTATTGCTAGTTCGAAGCGAGCTTCACTATCTGCTGGGTTGGCTTTTAGGCGGGCTTCTAAAGGGCCTAATTCTTTGGCAAAAGGAGTTTTTTCTACAAGTTCTAAAGTTGCAATAATACTCTTCACAGAAGATAAGTGATTTTTTTCTGGTGGGATTAATGCAATTGTTTGGCGTGCGCGTTCTCTATCTCCGCTTGATAAATAGCAGTTCGCAAGGCCACACAAAGCGTCCGGATTCTGAGGTTCACTTTGCAAAATAGTAGCATATATATCAGCAGCAATTTGCAAATTACCAACTCCTAATGCCTCTTCGGCCTGAGTCAACTTACCTTTAAGCTCGGATTTCATATCCGGCTCTATTGCACGATCTATAAACTCTCGTATTGCACTTTCAGGTTGTATACCCATAAACCCATCAATTGGCTGTCCATTTCGAAAAGCATAAACTGTAGGCAGTGACTGTACTCGCAGCTGACCAGCTATTGCTGGATGCTCGTCGATGTTTAATTTTACTAGTTTAACTTTTCCCACATAAGTTGCAACGACACTTTCAAGTATTGGCGTTAACTGCTTACAAGGGCTACACCACTTTGCCCAAAAGTCTACTAGTATAAGGCACCTTCGTGACGCTTCGATAACGTCATTGCTAAAGGCTGATGTGCTGGTGTCTTTTACGCTTTGTGAAATTGTATCTAATGTTGATTCGGAACTGGAAATAACGCTCATTCTTGTTTCTCCATTGCGTTACGTCAAACAATTATTAGAAAATGTGAGCTAGTAGACAACAAAAGCAGACGAATCTCAGCATCAGTTCACTAATATCATACTTTTAGATAAATAATAATGCCATAATCTTGATTGTCTGGCCACAGCTTCTTGTTACTAAGTGTCAGACCTAAAAGCTACAGAAGCTCTCAGCTCAATAATGAGCTTGTGAAGATTTGATTAATGCCTGCTACTCGTTGAGAAGATGATGGCAACTTTTTGTGGTTGCATTTCAATATTTCCTACATCTAACTTATTAATGCAAACCGTATTTGAACAGAACCTTAAGATAACCACTCAAACTCATATTTATTCAGCTTTTACTCAAAGTTATGATCACATAACCTAACAAAGTAATATGTTTTATTATTCGTGTAATTAAGTGTTTATCAATATCCAACAAGCACCTACTTCTGATCATATTTCATGTAAATCAATATTAATGCATCCAACATTCAGTTGTGACTCAATAACGTAAATGTCTTTTCCAGAAGTCTAAGGTATGATCTTAGAAATCAGAATCTGTCTATAGAACGAATAATATTTGTTACGCTACATTGCATAATGTTTATGAGATTCTAACCAAACTTATATTACTGTGTTGACATCTAATTTTAATATGCATAATTTTATATTGCTAGTAGAAGTATACGGGAGAGTCACAATTATAATCACAATTTTTTTATAATTAATTGTTGTGACGCCGAAGGAGCAACCGCCCCGGAAACTCTCAGGCAAACGGACCGTAGTTACTGATAGCACTCTGGAAAGAGATTGAAGTGTTTACCATAAGATCCACCGAAGGGGTCAACACAGCCTTTACAGAACACTAATACAGGCTGCTTAAATCTCTCAGGTTCCGCGACAGAGGGGGCTTAAAATGCACATACTTTTGTGTGGCTTTCACTTCGTTAACAGGTAACCTGAAATGGTAATGGCAACCAAAGTTTCACTTAAACGCACGCCACTTTATCACGCACATGTTTCTTCGGGTGCTAAAATTATGCCCTTTGCCGGTTACGAGATGCCATTACACTATCATGGTGGTATAATTGAGGAACACAACTGGACTAGAAAAAATGCTGGTCTTTTCGATGTTGGTCATATGGGCGTTGCTAGAATTTTAGATAAAAGCGGATCACAT
Source organism: Candidatus Tectiglobus diatomicola (assembly GCA_039583345.1). Classification (GTDB taxonomy): domain Bacteria; phylum Pseudomonadota; class Alphaproteobacteria; order Rhizobiales; family Hyphomicrobiaceae; genus Tectiglobus; species Tectiglobus diatomicola. The sequence goes on from JAZDSJ010000012.1 coordinate 77,294, forward strand.
GATCGCGCAGCCCAAGCTATAGAGAAACTTGTTCCCGCTGACATTCAAGAGCTTCCTCCAGGTTTTCAACGTTATACACAATTAACAAACACAGATGGTGGAATTCTCGATGACCTTATTATTTCTCGGTCACCCGATAGAAAACATGAGGGAATGCTCACTCTCGTATTAAATGCAGCACGTAAAAATCTTGACTATGCGCACATTGATTCTTATTTACCCACGGGTGTAAAATTGCAACCTCTTTCAGACTTCATGTTGCTTGCATTACAGGGGCCAGCGGCATCTGATGTAATAAAAAGTTACGATATACGTGCTGATAGCATGAGATTCATGAGTGTTGCTACAATCACAATAGCTGGTACTCAGATCCAGCTTAGTCGTTCCGGATATACAGGTGAAGATGGATTTGAACTATTGGTTCCAACAGAGAAGGCAATCGAAATTTGGGAAAGTATATCGAGCGATCCGCGCGTGAAACCAATTGGTCTTGGTGCGCGCAACTGTCTGCGTTTAGAGGCTGGGCTTTGTCTATATGGCCACGATTTAGATGAGACAACTTCCCCTGTCGAAGCTTGCTTAACTTGGTCGATTCAAAAAACTCGCAGGCAAAAAGGCGGGTTTCTCGGAGAGAGACGAATTCTCGATGAAATTAGAGTTGGCCCCCAACGCAAGCGGGTTGGACTCATGTCCTCACATCAGGCATTAGCTCGAGAAGGCACCCCAATTCATGATGTTTCTGGAAAATTGCGTGGTAGCGTTACGTCTGGAAGTTACGGCCCAACTGTAGCTGGTCCTGTGGCTATGGGATATATCCAGGCGTGCAATTCGGAAGTAGGTACTGATGTTTTTCTTATGATTCGTGGCAAGGCCTGCGCAGCAAAAGTGGTAGCTTTACCATTCGTTCATCATCACTATAAACGTTAATGCACATTACTTAATATTGTATGTAACAAAATTAAAAAACTATATACTCTTACAAAAATATTATTACTCATCAAAAAGGATTCAGCCGTTATGGCTCAGGATTATTTTTCAAAAGACCACGAGTATGCACGAGTGGATGGAGGTATAGCAACCATAGGCATAACAATGTATGCACAAAGGCAACTTGGCGACGTTGTTTATGTCGAAGTGCCTGAACTTGGTCGGAAGGTAAGTGCCGGCGAAGTAATAGCGGTTGTTGAAAGCGTAAAGACGGCAAGTGAAATCTATGCTCCTATTGCAGGTGAGGTGCTTGAGGTGAATTCTGATTTGGAAGACAATCCTGCCCTTGTTAACGATGATGCGGAAGGCTCAGCTTGGTTTTTTAAACTCAAAATTGCAGATCCGGATCAGCTTTCATTGCTTATGTCACGTACTGATTATGATAAGCTCACATTAGAGAATAGCTAATGCGTTATCTACCTCTTAATTCTCATGACCGAGATGAAATGTTAAAAAGTATTGGTGTCAGTAATCACGATGAACTGTTTGCTGATATTCCGTACGACAAATACCTTCACGATTTAGTGGATCTTCCGCTAGGAAAGACTGAATTCGAAGTTGAAAAAGAAATGAACTTGTTGGCATCTCAATCCACGCCAGCAGGCAGCGTACCATTTTTCATCGGCTGTGGTGTTTATCGTCATCACGTCCCAGCGACAGTCGACCATTTAATTCAACGTTCCGAGTTCTTGACATCCTATACACCATATCAGCCCGAAATATCCCAGGGTACACTGCAAACACTATTTGAATTTCAAACTCAAGTCGCACTACTCACAGGCATGGAAATCTCCAATTGTTCTATGTATGATGGCTCAACAGCTTCAGCAGAAGCTATATTGATGGCTAATAGAATTACTAAACGCAGTAAGGTATTGGTTTCAGGAAACTTACATCCTCATTACAGAGAACTTATAAAAACTTTGGTAAAATACAATAACGCTGAGGCAAATATACTGCACTCTATGCCAGGTAACCAAGAAGCTATTATCGATAAAATAGATAACAACACATCATGTGTTGTGATGCAGTTCCCAGATTTTTACGGTCAACTTTATGATCTTAAACCAATTGCAGATGCTACTCATGACGCGGGTGCGTTATTCGTCGTTGTTGTAACGGAAATTATTGCGCTGGGCTTGTTGCAATCACCTGGTGCGATGGGTGCGGACATTGTTGCTGCTGAAGGACAATCAATAGGTAACGGACTTAATTTTGGGGGGCCACATATTGGCCTACTTGCTACTCATAAAAAACATATGCGACAAATGCCAGGACGCATTTGCGGTGAGACACTAGATGCTGATGGTCGACGCGGATTTGTGCTGACTCTTTCAACACGTGAACAACATATTAGACGTGAAAATGCGACCAGTAATATTTGTACCAACTCAGGTCTGTCCGCATTAGCGTTCACAATACATTTATCATTGCTTGGGCAGAAGGGATTGAAAAGGTTAGCTGAACTCAATCATTCAAATGCGGTATTGCTTGCTGACGCTTTGGCTAAAATCGAAGGCGTAGAAGTTATAAATACAGCATTTTTTAATGAATTCACGATCCGATTTGCTAATAATGTCGCTTGCGATATTGTTGAGGCGTTAGCAGCAAGAAAGATACTTTGTGGCGTGCCTGTTTCGCGCTTTGAGCCAGATAAACCAGAGTTTTCTGATCTTATGATAGTTGCTACAACAGAGACAAATACAGCATCAGAACGTCAGATATACGTAGATCATTTAAAGGAAGTGCTGCTATGAGTATGAATTCTCAAAGTCGTCTTAGTAGACTTCTCATAAAAAAAAATAATACTTCATCATCATTAACGCTTTCAAGAAATAAAGGACTTGACTTAGAAGAGGGTTTAATCTTCGAGTTGCCTAGTAACCTACATAAGACTGGCGTCGATGTACCTGCACCAAAAACAACTAAGAAAAGGCTTGGGGGATTAGAACGTCGGGGAGATATTGGGCTTCCAGGGCTTAGTGAGCCTGAAGTTATGCGTCATTATGTACGTTTGTCGCGCAAAAACTATGCTATCGACATGGGATTATATCCGCTGGGATCCTGCACTATGAAGCATAATCCACGATTAAATGAGAAAATCGCACGGCTTCCTGGCTTTACTGACATACACCCTATGCAGCCAGAATCAACCGTACAAGGTGCGTTTTCTTTAATGCAAACGCTTGCAAGTTACCTTCTCGAATTAACCGGCATGTCTAGCGTCGCACTTAGCCCTAAAGCTGGAGCGCACGGTGAATTGTGTGGTATGCTTGCTATTAAAGCAGCACACAATGCAGCCGGGAGTAAACGCAACGTTGTTTTGGTACCTGCTTCAGCGCACGGAACGAACCCTGCAACCGCAGCATTTATGGGATACAAAGTCAAAACGCTACCAACTTGTGCGACTGGAGTTTTGTCTGTTGCAGCTGTTCGAGCAGAGCTCGACGATAGTGTCGCCGCAATCATGCTAACTAATCCAAATACTTGCGGACTTTTCGAGCCTGAAATAGTAGCAATAGCAGATGCAGTGCATGATGCAGGAGCATACTTTTATTGCGATGGTGCAAATTTTAATGCAATTGTCGGCAAAGTACGTCCGGGTGATTTAGGTGTTGATGCTATGCATATTAATTTGCATAAGACATTTTCAACACCACATGGCGGAGGTGGTCCAGGAGCCGGCCCCGTCGTTCTATCAGAAGCCCTTTCACGTTATGCTCCTCTCCCCTACATAAAACGCGATAGCCATGGCTTTCGATTGGTTGAGAATCAGTCAGATGCCGAGTTAGACGGGAATGCACCACTGGGTCGTTTGACGGCTTTTCATGGTCAAATGGGAATGTTTGTCAGAGCTCTGGCCTACATGCTAAGTCATGGTAGTGACGGTATGCGTCAAGCAAGCGAAGATGCTGTTTTGAATGCTAATTACGTCCGCGCATGTTTAAGAGACGTCTTCACACAACCATTCGGAGATAAGGTGTGCATGCATGAAGTTTTATTCGATGATAAATTTCTAGAAAATAGCAGTGTAAGCACACTTGATTTCGCTAAAGCGATGATTGACGAGGGCTATCACCCCATGACCATCTATTTTCCGTTGGTTGTGAGTGGAGCTATGCTTATAGAACCTACAGAATCTGAATCAAAAGCTGATTTAGATCAGTTTATAGCGACATTGCGAGCGCTAGCTATAGAAGCTAAGTCTGGAATTGCCGAACGATTTTTCAATGCACCACTCCATACTCCCCGTAGACGCCTCAATGAGACGACTGCAGCTAGAAAACCTCGCCTAACGTGGCAGCCACAATAATCTTAAATTTACCAGTTTAATAAATTAAACTTTTCTTCCAAAAACAAGAAACTTCTGTCCCTACGTTTCTTAGATATTAACCACTTGTTGTATTTGTTATGTACTACGACAGGCACATTAATCAGGATGATTTTAATTTCTGAATTTTTTTCCAGGAATCTTTTAACGAAACGGTTTCATTAAACACAGGGCATTCTGATGTTCCATCTTCATCAGCAGTAAAATAACCTAATCTTTCAAATTGAAGTGACTTCCCAGGTTGAGAATTGGAAAGGCTCGGCTCAATTTTAGCATTTGAAATAATTTGAATTGAATTTGGGTTGAGAGTAGATAAAAAATCGTCTTCAAAGCTCGGATTCTCTGAGGTGAAAAGGTGAGAATATCGACGAATTTCTGCATTAATGCTATTGCGAGCCGATACCCAGTGAATTGTACCTTTGACTTTTCTGCCATCGGAAGTACTACCACCACGGCTTTCGGGGTCGTAGCTACAGCGTACTTCGCTAATAATTCCTTCTTTATCTTTAATAACGTCGGTACATAATATATAATAAGCATACCGTAAACGTACTTCCCTTCCTGGAGCAAGTCGAAAAAATTTTTTAGGTGGGACTTCCATAAAGTCATCGCGTTCAATGTAAAGTTCACGGCAAAATGGTACTAGACGTTTACCTGCTGCACTATCTTCTGGATTATTCCAAGCCTCAAGTTCCTCATGTTTATCTTCTGGATAATTCTCAATTACAACTTTTAGTGGTTTTAAAACTGCCATCCGCCGTTCAGCAGTTTTGTTTAAAAGCTCGCGGATACAAAATTCAAGATATTCATATTCAACCGTATTTTCAGCCCTAGCTATGCCGATACGTTCGATGAAGTCACAAATAGCAGCAGCCGGAATGCCACGCCTGCGCATACCACGTAGTGTTGGCATCCGTGGATCGTCCCATCCGCGCACATATCCGTTACTGACAAGTTGGCTCAGTTTCCGCTTAGATAAAACCGTATATGTCATATTTAAGCGAGCGAATTCAATCTGCTTGGGTTTAGATGGCGTTGGTAAGTTTTCAATCAGCCAATCATAAAGTGGACGGTGATCAGCGAACTCTAGAGTACAAAACGAATGTGTGATTCCTTCGATAGCATCGGATTGGCCGTGGGCAAAATCATATGTAGGATAGATGCACCATTTATATCCGGTTCTTGGATGCATTGCGTGCGATATGCGATAAATTACAGGATCTCGCATATTGATATTTCCGGATTTCATATCTATTTTTGCGCGCAATACTTTAGAACCATCAGTATATTCACCTGCTCTCATTCCGGCGAATAAATCGAGATTCTCTTCAACACTACGATCGCGAAACGGACTATTATACCCGGGAGATTTTAGAGTGCCGCGATAGGCACGAATTTCTTCAGCGCTCAAGTCATCGACAAAAGCTTTACCTACTTTAATTAAATATACAGCCCAGTCGTAAAGCTGTTCAAAATAATCGGAGGTATGTAAGGTCTTATCAGCCCATTCAAATCCTAACCAGCGTACATCCTCCTGGATTGCAAAAGTGTATTCTTCATCTTCTTTAGCTGGGTTAGTATCATCAAGGCGCAAATTGCAGCGACCACCAAACTCCTCCGCCATACTAAAATTTAGGCAAATGGATTTAGCGTGCCCGATGTGAATAAAACCATTCGGCTCAGGCGGAAAGCGTGTTACCAGTTGTTTTGTGCGACCGGAAATAAGATCAGAATCAATTACATCACGAACAAAATGACTTGGCCTTTCTCGTTTGGTTATATCTTTCTCAGGTGTCTTATGAAGTATGACCTTTGTAGGAAGGGTGATTTGTTTTTTGCCTGCGTTCGTCATTACTTAAATCTGTTATCTTTCAGTGTGTGGATTTAACCATATAATTAATTTTGAATGAAACGTAAGATATGAACTTAGTATAACCAATTATGTTATGCATAGTACCAAATACTTAATGTCGAAATATATTGCTCTAAGGTTCCTTTGTGCAACAACAGATATTATTTTGGTCAATATTATATGTATAGAGCTGTCTTTAGCCTTTTGAAAACTTGGGCTGCCAAACGACTTTCGTAGATAGACTTATTCTAAATAGAAATAAACATTTCGTTATTTAACTGGATAGGATTAAGGGTGGGCCGATTCCGTTCAAATACACTAAAAATTACTAGACAAATTCAAGTTCAAGGACTTGAAGAGTGGATAGCGGTAAGACGCCATCCAAGGGCGCATCGCATAACACTACGTGTTAGTCATACACAACGTATTGCTATAATTACAATTCCTATGAAATGTGATTTTGAAAAGGCTGGAGAGTTTTTATTAGCTAATCTTGACTGGGTTCGTGAGCAAATTGCAAAAATACCTACGGCTATCCCATTCGCAGATGGTCACATTTTTAACTTACGCGGTATACCGCATCGTATTCTATACAGCAAAGACTTGAGAACCGAAGCGGGAGTTGTCACGAGGACATCAATTAATGGGAATCACGAAGTACATGTGGCTAATGATACTGATCATGCACCAAACCTATTACGAGCTTGGCTTATCTTGCAGGCACGGGGCGACCTGGAAAAACGTGTAATCCTTCACACTACAAGCCTTGGACTTAAAGCAAACAGAATTTCCGTACGCGATCAAGCCAGCCGCTGGGGGTCTTGTTCCAGTAGTGGCAATTTATCGTTTTCTTGGAGATTAGTTATGGCACCACCTAATATACTGGATTACGTGGTCGCTCACGAAGTCGCGCACTTGGCTGAAATGAACCACGGACCTAAGTTTTGGAATATGGTTAGCGCAGTTTGCCCGAACTTTAACGAAGCTATACAATGGCTGAAAGTTAATGGTATCGAGCTACATCGTTACGGAACACACAGTAGACTTACCTGAGAAATATACCTACCGGTTTATAGTAATTAAGCAAATTTAGATTATAGTTATCTGTTTAATTTATCAGAAGTAGAGTGTATTGTCATTTATGGCGAAGGGTAATTTAAAACCTAAGGTTTTAAAAGCGTATTTATCTGCTAGTTTTTGAAAAATTGTTGCTTAAAATAAACACAATGTCTCTAGAATATAGATTAGAAATTTCTGGATTCTGTGTAATACTGCTCTGAGGTTACTTTTAAGTCGAGCTTAGATGACCACTTCAAACTTACTACAAACGGAATCACACCTTATTAATTAGCTATGATCAAAACTTTTTTAAGGGTTCAAGCACCCCTTTAAGTTTAAAGAAAAATTAAATTCAACTACTATCTTTTACTTAATAACAAAATAATCCATTAAATAATTATTAATATCTTGATAAGAATTTTCTTTTTTCTGTATATATTGTAGCAAAAAGCTTTTCGCTTAAACTATTATATTGTGATAATCGCAGTGGCAGATTGCCTTAACCTTCCGTAGCTTTTTTTTTGGATCCGTCAATATGCTCGTATTCGGCATCTATTATGTCTGAATACTGCTCAGCTTCATGGTGCTTGTTTGGCTTGATGCTACTATTATTGTGGGGATGGATAGCAGCTAGCTTTAAAAGTTTATGAAAGAAAAAACGCACTACGCACTTACGAAAAGGTGGGATAAAAAGAAACAAACCCAACAAATCAGTTATAATACCTGGTGTGAGTAACAATGCTCCAGCTATAACCAACAAGAGCCCTTCAACAAGAGGCTCGACTGGTGCGATGTGTTTTCTCATTGACTCATTAATATTAGCTATTGTGCTTAAGCCCTGTCTTTTAAGGATTGAAGTTCCAACAAATGCCGTAGTTATAACAAGTAAAATCGTTCCGATAGTGCCTAAATAACGGCTGACTTCGATAAGGATAGCTAGCTCAATAAGCGATGTGGCACTAAAAATGATCAACAATACAACAAAATGCATTTTGCACCCCTAATTGTTTGGTATGATCTGGAAATGCTATATTATATAGTATTATTATAAAGCAATGTTAATGCAAAGGGGTTGGATTGTATTTGATCATGCTTTAATGTCAAAAGTCTACTTTGCATTTTGAAACAAAGGCTATAGTTGTTTGTAAACTGTATTTCTAACACCGATAGTCCTACCTAAAGATAGGTCATAACCTCTTCATGGCAAAGAAAGCCCATTAATATGCAAGACAATATTAATATCATAACTCTTTTGGCGATTGTAGTTGCTGTCTTTGTGATTCTAAAACTTCGCACTGTGCTAGGACGGCATACAGATGAGGACGAAGCTCGAGTGGCTCGCAAGATGCGTTCACGCGAGAAAGCCAATTCTACAGCCTCAGATAAAATTGTAACATTACCGCAACGTAGTGCAAACGATCGATTTAAACCAGAAAACCAAGAGCGTTCTGAAGAAGATTTGCGTGATAAAATTAAGGCTCTTGGTATTACCGACGTCAATGCTAGTGATGGACTCATTGACATTGCAAAAAGTGACAAGTCTTTTGATATAGAGCATTTCTTGACTGGCGCCAAACATGCTTATGAGATTATTGTCACTGCATTTGCAGAGGGCAACAGAAATTTACTTAGTGAATTATTAAGTGAAGACGTGTTAAAAGGATTCGAAGAAGCAATCTTACGTAGAGAAAACAGTAAAGAAACAGTAGATCAAAGCTTCGTTGGTATAAACAACGCCGACATCACTGAGGCTGAGATGCGTGGAAATGAAGCAAACATAACCTTGAAATTCACTAGCCAACTTATATCTGCAACGCGCGATAGCTCAGGTAAAGTAATCAACGGTGATCCTCAAACTGTTATTGATGTAATCGATATTTGGACATTCTCACGTAATGTGATATCACAAAATCCAAATTGGAGGTTAATTGCAACGCAATCACCTCAGTAAGCACATTTCCCATCTAAATTAACAAGTGGTGTCTCGCCACGTTTAATATAAGATTAATTTGAATTCTACAGGTCTGGAAGGCGGAGAGACAGATATTCCTTGGTCTGTGCTCATGCCTTTTACAGACTTCACGCGACTTCTTGAGTACTTCTGACATAAACAGAAAACAGTTTCATTTTTATAAATGCTTTATAGTTAACATTACACAACTGATTTGAGCACTTATAACAATGTCTAAATTTATTTAGTGAGAGGAACCATTTACATCTCATAAACAATAACTTTAGCTACAAAATAAAGAACTATAGTAAATTTAAATAATCGTAAAAAGCTATTTTAAGTTAATTAAAAACCCTTTAATAATATATTTCCGGGAATAATTAATAAAGCCTCGTTAGGTTATGTAACTTTGAAATATAAGGTATTAAAATTCCTCAAATAATAGTATCTACTAAGAAGGTATTCGTGACAAATATCACGCATGATCGAAACTATTTTTTAGCCCATTTTGATTAATACATACACCATGAAATGAGACTTCTTATGAGTAGGAAAATTCCGCATGAACGGCGATATGAACGTCATTTAACAAAATGTGAGATGAAGCTTTGGAATAAGATATCTGAACATATCAAACCTCTTAGTGCAGATGATAGGCTTTATAGTAGCATTCTTTTAAATAACGTAAGTACAAGAAACAATCCTTCTTTCAGATATGGCAATATTAATCAATCCTGCGAATCAGAATTAGCATGGGTAAATAAAAAAGTAGATGTAAAGTCTTCCTCTCATATACAGCTTGCTGAATTTGATGAAAAACTGGCTACTAAAGTTAGAAGAGGACGAATTAAGATAGATGCGAAGTTAGATTTACATGGAATGAGACAGCCTGAAGCTAAAACCACCCTTGAAAAATTCTTATTTTCAAGTCTATCGAAAGGCCACAGAATTGTGCTTGTTATTACAGGTAAAGGAATACCAATCGACAAAGACAGGCCTTGGAATGGTGAACCTCAGATTAACAGAGGTATCCTAAAAAGGATGCTCCCTCACTGGTTAAATGAAAAAAGAATTACCGCTGCGGTTATCAGCTACACAACAGCTTATATTCAGCATGGGGGTGAGGGCGCTTTTTATATCCACCTTAGAGCACGAAGGCGAATTTAGATTGTTTTCTAAGCCATTATAAAGATAAAGTTGCATAATCTTTGATCATCAGTTGAGATTATCGTCTTTTTTTAGTTGCAACTGTTATTTAGTAAATTCAAAGCAGACGTTATCCCTAATAGGGAATAAGTTTCTTCTATTTTAGTACCATCTTTTGTAGTAGCCCGCACAACCATAAAAGACCCTAGCTTCATAGATTTAATCATCTTAAGCTCTTCTGTAGGCTTTTCTATAAATGCCTTGCTACCTTTGGTAAAAAACCTGTAACGGGAACTTCCTATTTGAGCCGTGACTATACTTCCATTTTGGAGTTCATTCCTAATATTAATACTTATTTCTTCCTTTACTCCACTATCTGGCCAAGCCGAAATATAAAAATAGCTTGCTTTTTTTTTATAATTAGATGGCTTCCTTTCGCGTGGTTTAGCCGAGATAAAGCATATTTTTGCAGAATTACCTTCGTGTGAGTAGAGAACCCAATCTTGAAATTTTTTTACTACCTTTGTAGCAGTAGCGCCGCTAGGCGATACATGTACAACTATTGCAATAGCAGCTATTAATGCGGTTGATATTTTTAACATAATCTACTCGCTGTTTCACAAATTTATATTTTCAGCAGTCTTAACTAAACAATAAAGTAGCTACGTGTATTAGTGAATACGAAATCCTAAATTAAAAACTAAATTTAAAAATACTGTACAGTTTCAGGATTTCGAAAAGACATGTGTTTAGTATCGATGAATAAAGATAAAAACACTATTAAATTTCAAAGCAACATTTTTTGCTGTGGCGTTAACAGTAAAATTCCTAAAACTATTAGCATTTAACTATCTCTTTTAAAAGTTAATTGGGTAAAAAAATTAGTACATTAAGGAAGACGTATTGCGATCTGTAACTAGGCTTAGGTTTATATATGTTTTGTACAATTAACCTTAATATTACATTAGATATATAGTTTCTTGTCAGTATGTATAACCATAAATACAGCTAACTCTGGTGTATAAGTTAAACTACTCTTTAGACGTACAACATTTCTTCAATTTTAGTAATAGAATATTGTCCGCTCTATCTTCCTGTTCTGCGAGTGACTAGTTTCATTGAGGTCAAGTAAACCAGATTTAAAGCAATGCAAAATACTTCATTACTGTTTATCTAATCTGTTAAGAACTCCATGATACAAACATTTTCTATAACACATCGAATAATAATTACATCAAAAATAAGATAGATTAATGTGTGCCGTTCAATAATTTGGAGTTTCTTCAGTAAAGTTTTTCAGCAAGCCGTTTTGAATTGAACAAGGAAGTGTAAATAAAATTCACAGTAGTAAACAAACACATAAAACTTTACAAAAGTACAATTAATAATCTTATGAAATAATATTCTCTTAGACAACTAATTAGATTACATGAAAATTAGAAATTATTTTTGATAAGTCACTATTTTTTACAACACGTGCTGCTTCTGACTGTTTATACCACTTGCGTCTGCGTAACTTATCTTCTCCCCATGTTTGCAGCTCCACTGTCGTTTTGAGTGGATAAACACTAACAATTAATTTTTGGAAACGTTTCTCATGAACGTAAGTTCCTAGTGGAAAGGTTGAGATTTCCCCTTTTACTCCCGCCTCCTCCATAGTCTCACGAGCAGCAGCAGAGCACAACTTTTCTCCTGGCTCTACATGTCCTTTAGGTATAGACCAATGACCTTTCTTTTTTGAAGTAATAAGCAATATTTCAATTTCATGGTCGTGGCGCAGTCGATAAACCAAAGCACCTGCCTGCTGTTTTATTACCATATTAATTGTGCTTTCTGGTATAATATAATATAGGTAAGTTAAGTAATAATGCCTGTTTCGTGTTTACTAAGTCTGCAAAGTATTGACTGGCTAGCATGTAATTCAGATATGTCACAAGTCATGGTTTATAAATTTATTGATTTTCGAATAACTAAGCGCTTAACTGAGAAGCAGCATCTCCTTCGACAAGATCGGTTGAAAGGTTGTATGCGCTAAACACAGCTTATACACGGTTTATTATGCTTTTGATAATAATGTTCAGTCATCTTGGACTTATCCCTTAACCTACTTTTTTTTAAAAAATCAACACTTATCTGGTGGCACCACAGCAGTTAGGAATAGAAAATAGATTTTTAAGAGGCTTTGTTCGCAAATCACATACCCACTCAGGTTACTCCTTATCAAATTTGCAGTTTCTGTATTATTACTATCCAAAGTCGTGTGCATCAGCATATAATTTAGATTAAACTCAATTGTTAAGCTGGTATCACGGATGTTAGGATTGACTTATCATAGATATTTAGAATTTTTTATCTACAATAACTATGATTTTAGAAGGTCTTTAAGTATCACCCCAAAATTTTGTCCTGAAGACAACTTCTTGTTATATACGAATAACGTGAAAATAATTGGGTTGATCAAACTATTTAATAAAAGGAGATCTAACAAAAACGATATAACAGAAATAAGACGCTTAACATAACCAACACCTAATCTGAATTAGTACACTGGTAAATAGGTAGTCATTAGTAAGTTTGTCAAGAAATTCGTAACATCGTCTGCGGTAAGTAATTCCTTATGGCATCCACAAAAAAGTGGTGGACTCAATTTATCATTTTTAACAAGGCTATAATTAAAGATATCTTAAAAAAAGCTGCTAATAAAGCAACTTTATCTTATAAGTACTACCTTGTTAAATATGTTCTTACAATCTGATTTATTTAAGAACCGCGCTTTTTCCTTAACGGTTGTTTGACACCCTAAATTAATAAGCTCGGGCTTAAATACATTTTATTTAATAACTGATAAAGCCTTAAAGCAATGCACAATGGTTAGCTAAACAGTTGAATTTAGCATATTTACTTCTTTGATACTGGACCAGCGGCTAGAACTTCATCACAGACATGATTGGAAAACTGTTCAAAGTTTGTATTAAACATAGAAACAAGTGCACGGGCCTGACTATCATATTCTGATGTGTCATTCCAGGTTTCGCGAGGATTCAAGATCTTAGAGTCAATCCCTGGTGCTTCGATAGGTACCTTAAAGCCGAAAAATGAATCGGTGCGCATCTTTTCTTCATCAAGCTTTCCTGAAAGTGCCGCATCTAATAATCTACGTGTAACGGCTATAGGCATGCGATGGCCTTCTCCATATCTACCACCTGTCCATCCCGTATTTACAAGCCAACAGTTAGTATCGTGCTTTTCAATAAGTTTGCGCAACATGCTTCCGTAAATTGTTGGGTGACGTGGCATAAAGGGAGCACCAAAGCACGTTGAAAACGTTGCAGTAGGCTCATTTCCAAGCCCTTTTTCTGTGCCAGCGACTTTTGCTGTATAACCAGACAAAAAATGATACATAGATTGGCTAGGTGAAAGCTTGGAAATCGGTGGCAACACACCGAAAGCATCAGCACACAACATCACAACATTCTTAGGGTGACCCATAATGCCAGTTCCACTAGCGTTACTGATGTAATGTAGAGGGTATGCAGACCGTGTATTTTCTGTGAGATTATTGTTATCGAAGTCAGGTTGCCGAGTACTTCTATCAAGTATAACATTTTCTAAAACAGTACCAAAGCGGTTGGAAGCATCCCAAATTTCAGGTTCCGCTTGCCTTGACAATCTGATGGTTTTTGCATAACAACCACCTTCGAAATTAAACACGCCAGAAGGTGACCAACCATGTTCGTCGTCACCAAGTAGTACACGATCTGCTGTCGCTGAAAGCGTTGTTTTTCCCGTCCCTGAAAGACCAAAAAAAATTGAGATATCTCCGTCACTACCGGAATTAGCTGAGCAATGCATAGGCATGACATTACGTTCCGGCATAGTAAAATTCAAAAATGAAAAAACTGATTTTTTAGTTTCACCAGCATATAACGAGCCCCCTATTAAAACTAGTCGTTTTGAAAAATTACAGGCAATTACTGTTTCTGAACGACAACCGTGCCTAACTGGATCTGCACGAAAACCAGGAAAGTTAACAACGGTAAGATCCGCGCTGAAACCACTAAGCTCTGACTGGTTAGGACGACGTAGCAAATGTCGAATGAACAAAGCATGCCATGCCTTTTCACAAAAAACACGCGTATTGATGCGGTAAGTAGAATCTGCACCAGCAAACAAGTCTTGCACAAATAAGTCCTTGTTTTTAGCGTATGATAGGAAGTCTTCGTAAATAATCTGAAAATGTTGGCTGGATAATTCCTTATTATTGTCCCACCATACAACGTCCGATGTTAGCTCATCACGTACTGTGAATTTGTCCTGTGCCGAACGACCTGTATGTTCTCCAGTTTCAGAGACAAACGCCCCTGATTGTGCGAGACGCCCTTCCTGTCTGCTAATGGCAAACTCAACAAGCTCTGCAACCGAGTTATTGTGCTTAATAGAAGCTGCGGCAGAAATTGGAAATATTTCTGTTGTCATTTGTTTCCTCCGTTCGCAAGCTTGTGTAATGTTAGATCGGCCATAAATCAATAATATCGAAATGTCTGTGTTAAAATAAAGTAAAGTACAGAATGCCTATGTTGTAAGTGGTACTAATTTTTACGGTAGCCTGATATTGAACATGTTGCTTGCGCATTTCTTTAACAGAATAGAATTAATATGTAGCACTATTGCTGATCGTCCACTTAGATGTTGGGTGCAAATTAGAGCCTAAAATAAATCTAACATGGAATTCCTTTTATATGATTATTTAACTGATGATGTTCCAAGCACAAATGAAAAAAAAGTTATAACTATTATTTAAGTTAAAATTTACATTTATACTTAATTTGCCATACATTACACATTTATGATAAGTGATATATAAAAATATTTCTCACATGTTAAATGTATATTTGCAATAATAATACTCGGCTTGATAGGGTCAACATACATGAAAGAGAAAAATACAATTGCTCTTGTCGACGATGAGCGTAATATACGAACATCACTGAGTATGGCCCTAGAGGCTGAAGGTTACAGAGTCCGTACATACAGCGATGGTGTCCAAGCTCTTGAAGCTCTGACGGGAGATCCAGTCGATCTGGGCATTTTTGATATAAAAATGCCGCGCATGGATGGTATGGAATTATTACGCCGAATACGCCAACGATCAGATGTTCCAGTAATTTTTTTAACTTCAAAGGATGAAGAAATAGATGAATTATTTGGACTGAAGATGGGAGCGGACGATTACATTGCTAAACCGTTCTCACAACGACTTGTAGTAGAAAGAGTGAAGGCTATTTTACGGCGCTCTCAAGCTCGTGACGGTACATACTGGACAGAGGAAACAGCTAGGATTATTGAGCGTGGCAAGCTCCGCCTTGATCCAGAACGTCATGCTTGTCACTGGGATGGTAATCCGTTAACACTTACTGTAACAGAGTTTCTAATAATACAAGCTCTTGCGGCTCGCCCTGGGGTTGTAAAGACTCGTGATTCTCTAATGAATGCCGCCTATGATGATCAGGTATACGTTGATGATAGGACTATAGACAGCCACATAAAGCGTCTGCGTAAAAAATTCAAACAAATCGATGACGATTTTGATGTTATTGAAACTTTGTACGGGGTAGGATATCGTCTTAAAGAAGTTCTTTGACTGATTTTAATAATTGAAAATTCAGGCACATAGCTGACGAAAACTACGATACAACTACGTATGGTTATTGAGCAACCATGTGTCGTTTAACTTTAAGTTAAAATGCACTAAATAAATTCCAAGCTGTGTTTAATGATTCCTTAACAAGATTTTCTTCATTATTTAAATAATGTGCACTGTTCCTTTTATATTTAGAAGTAAATTACTGGTATATAATTTATATAATGCTATCTCGCTATATATCAAGCTCATTATTACGTCGTATAGTAGTGTCCAACTTATTAGGTTTGGTCGTACTCTTCTTCGGTTTCTTATACATTAGCCAATTTAATATTTGGCTCATCGATACAAAGCGTGATAGTTTGCAATTGCAAAGCCGACTCATCGCGAGCGCCATCGCGTCAAGTTTATATAACCATGATACTAAAGATTTATCTCGTTTCGGGGGTGCACTTTATGGTGTAGATCCATTTGCAGATCTTATGTTTACTTTAAGGCCTGAACGTGTAAGCCCTGTGCTAAGACGTTTGTTAAGAAAAAGTAACAATCAAGCTAAAGTATATGATATTAAAGGTAATTTGATTGCGGACTCCCAAAGAATGCTTCCGCTACGTGGCCCGTTAGACGCTGATAAAGACGGAAAGATAATAGATCGGCCACCAACTAAAAATTTTTGGACAAGGCTAAAACAATGGTTCCTAGCTGACTCTGAGCTTAAAGTATATCGGGAGCTTGGAGATGCTAATGGTCACCTTTACCCTGAGGTTCGTATCGCTTTGAAGGGTAAGACTGAAGCCCTGCTTTTTCTTACACGTAGCGGTAAGCAAATAGTATCTGTCGCAACACCAATACAATTGGCCAATGAGATACGAGGTGTTTTATTGTTGTCTACCCCACCTGGTGAGGTTGATAAAGCCCTTGCTGAGGAACGGTTAGGCATCTTCGCCCTTGCTCTTGTTGCACTTTGCGCAGCTATATTTGCATCTTATTTGCTCAAGCACACCGTCGCAGGTCCAATGCGCCAGCTTTCTACTGCCGCAGAAAATGTTACGCGTGATATACATTCTGCTGAGAACTTACCCAAATTCGTTGATCGTGAAGACGAAGTAGGGCAACTCGCGCGCTCTTTTACAACCATGACACGAGCACTGCTTAAACGTATTGATGCAAGTGAAAAATTCGCAGCTGATATAGCTCATGAGCTAAAAAATCCACTAACTGCAGCAAGATCGACTGCTGAAAGTCTTACTTATGCAAAAACTGAAACTCAGAGAAGTGAACTAGTTGAACAGATACAGTTAGAGTTGCAACGTTTGAACAAACTAATAACTGATGTTTCGAATGCTTCACGCTTGGATGCTGAATTAGCAAGGCATACACCGGAGCCTGTTGATCTGGGTTTTCTCACAAAAAATGTGTGTAATATTCTCCGTGAGAATGCTAGAGATCAAAGACTTCACATAGAGCTGAATTATCATTTAGAAAGTCTCTCTGAACCACATTCTTACATTGTTTCTGGCCATGAAGGCCGACTTGGTCAAGTTCTTATGAACGTTATTGATAATGCATTATCATTTTCTCCCAAAAATGGAATTGTTGATGTATGTATTAGAAGTAGTCTAGACCAAGTAATTATAACAGTTACTGATGAAGGCCCAGGTATAGAGCAGGATAAGTTAAAAACAATATTCACACGTTTTTACACGTATCGCCCCAGTAAACATGGCAGTAGGGGAAGCAACTCAGGACTTGGTCTATCTATTTCAAATGAGATAATTCAGGCTCATGGCGGAACAATATGGGCAGAAAATCTTGGCAAACCTCATATCATTGATACTAATGGGAAAGGAGCTGGAGCGCGCTTTACAATTTCTCTGCCAGCTGCTCGTAAAATATACTGAATGGCTATCATTACATATAACTATAAACTTACTTGATTAAAGAATGTTTATGTACGATGAAAAATAAATTGATACCTACCTAGAAAGTGCTAATGAACTTTTAAATAATTATATTACTTTTTATTATCAAGAAAATTATAACAAATTTGAAACTGAATTTTTATTTTTAAGGAATCATCATTTGAAAGTGTGTCTGAAATAGAGCGATAAATTTTTTAGACAACTGATAAATAATAAAGCATTACAAAAAACAAAAGAAAATTAGCTTATCATCTATGATGGTCACCAATAATCTATACTTTTGAGTAAATATAGTGATCATCGATTATCTTAAAGTGTTAAAATTCATTACGAATACTTTTTTTCCTCGACACCCGCATATTCCGAATTATCTTGAAAATAAACTGATTATAGCCCGGACTGAATTTGGCAAAAATGAAGGCTGCAATAAAGGCTGGAATAAGGCCAGACAGGCCCATGATGGGTACAGGTAATGGAATTGGTAATGTATCATCACTAATTATAGCAATAATGCTAATACTGAAGCCAACTACTAGGCTAGCTATTGCTGCATGTACATTCATTTTTTTCCACCATATCGAAAGTAATAAAACTGGAAATATGGCCGATGCAATAATTGCGTAAGCCCAAAGTAAAAGCTGGAGAGGATCAGTTTGTATAATATTAATTACTAGCAAACTTGACATTATTGTAAGTAGACACACTATACGTGAAGAGAATAAAAGTATATGTCTGGCTATTGGAAAACGATTATTATCTTTAAGAATATCTTCTGTAAGAAGAATGCTTATAGCGCTCAATGTAGCGCCAGATGCAGCCAGGGATGCGCAGATGACACCTACAATAACAAGATAAACAAAAATGGAAGGTAGGTCAGCTGTAAGTGGTGAAGTAAACAGAACGCTATCTCTGTAAAATGCAACACTAGATAATTTAAGTGCCTCACTATTTGTCAACGATGATATAGGGCTTGAAATATTGTCGGAAGTAAACCAACGTGGAAAGTCAGCTGGTAATTTACCAACTACACTGAGCATGAGATCATGGCGCATAAATATTGCTAAAGAAGATAATGAAGTTATGACGAGCCCAGCAAAAAATATGGTCCAACTAAAAGACTTTCTTGTCTCACGAAGGCCATAAGTTATACCGCTTGTAGGAAGAAGCCATGGTGCACACGCTACACCGAGCATAACGGTTATAACAGTTAACAAAAAACTAAAAGTACTTAGGCTGAGGTAAGGTGCAGTAAGCTCTCCTTTTATGTTAGTTAATATCTGTCCAGCAAGATCGTATTCAAACATGGAGGATATATCTGCAGAATTTATGTTTTGCGCGGTCTCCATCAGCTTAATAGTTTGTAAGACTGATCCGTGACTCAATTGTGCTATCGGTAGATTAGTTTCAATAACTCCGATTACCGCCGCAGGTGTGACCACTGCTATAATTACTGCAATAGCTTGTGCCGAGCTGACAGTACTTAATGCACGCATACCCCCGAAGGGTAAGCAGAACACAAGCACAGCAGCCAAAATAATGACGCTATATATTTTAGTAAAGCCGACTATTTGTTGAGTTGCATAAGTTGCAACTTGTAGCTCTGCCGAGACGAAGAGTAACATTGGAACTAAAACTATAACCGCTGCAGTCTTACGCAGAATTTTACTCTTAAAACGCCATCCCAGATATGATGGTATCGTATAAGCACCGCGCTTGCGACAAAAAGGCGCAATTATGGTACCCATAATCAAAAAACCTACAATTAATCCAAGGGGTAGGCACCATGAATCAAAGCCGTTTATAAAAAGCAAGCCTGGAATTATAACCAAGCCGGTTCCACCCAAACCAGAGGTAGCCAGAATTAAGCCACAGTGTACTGCTGGCACAGCACGTCTAGCCGTAAAAAATTCAGAATAGTTTTTTGTATAGGATAAAGTTCCTATTATAGCAAAAGATATCAATGGTAATGCGAACGCCAATATCCGAATAATAACATCTGGTACACCTAGTAAGTATAAAATTAAAAGGGTCAAAAATAAAGATACAAATCCACTTGCAAATATACCAGAGTAAATCCCTAGGTAAGGACTTTTCTTTAGCTTACTTGAAGAAGAATTCATACCTTCACTTTTCCTACGAGCTGTAAGCACAAATGATGAAACATATTATCTAGTAAGCTAGAAAATTAAGCGTTGTATCATATTTCTTAGTTAGTAACGTATATCATCATTTTGGCCTCTTTTTCCAACATGAGTGCACATAGTGAAAATTGCAATTATCCAAAGTCCATGACTAATCATGAAATACCCAAGTGGAAAGCCAAGAAATCTATAGCAATTAAAATTCTCAACATATACCGAAATAACAATAATTAATATTAAAATTGGAAGTAGACTCAAACAAATTCTAGACTTTTTATAGTCCCATCTAGACCTTCGTCGTTTTCTAAAAATAGTAATCATGTCAATGCCTATAATTTTATACTTAGGTCTTTTTGCTCTCCTCTGAAACATCAGAATTTTTTATTTAAATGTTTCACTACCACTATAATTCACCAGAAAATTTAGAAAATTTCTTGTCTAGATTTTTAAAAGGTATTTTATGTTGATGGTTTTCCTTTATTAAGGAAAATAATGATAATTATCCCTTATACAAAGAGTGAAGAAAGCTATATGCCATTTGTTTAAAAAAGCTACTTATTGAATTTAATTAATGTGCAGTATACTTTGTAGAAGACATACATTGATTAAATTGTTGTCACTACATAAAATTTGATAAATTAACAGTTACTACATATAACTAGTTGTCAAAGTTATATTCGTCTTGGAATTCACAATATCTCAAAGATATCTTGGGCAGACATATACAGACTATACACTTGACGATTAGGTCGGCAGTTGATCATATAACTTTAGTTATTAAATTGAAAATGTAATAATCAGCAATTTATGCTTTCTTAATTGTTGAAGGTTAACAAAATATGTGTATTTAATATCGTCTTTTAAATTAAGATCTGTTGCTATAATGAGAAGAAGAGTTGTGCTCTTAGTCCTAACCCAGCCATTAATTTAGTGCTTTTAAGTAACACTTATAAATAAAAAATATGAGTTTAATACGTAAACCAAAACTTTACTTTGTTTTTAGATGCTAGTGACATAAAAATAATTTCCTTTTTGAGCTTATTACTATGGACTTAGTATTATGGGCAAAGCGAGTATATGGAAAGCTCTGTTAATTATGGGAGTGCTGGTAGGCGTCGCTAAGTTTAGTGTGAATGAGTATGTTCGCCGCGACGCACTTCAGAATGTCATATTAGATGCTTATCGCGAACATGCCATTGCGGCTTGTCGCCATTCAGCTGGTGCAACGATTAATCCCACTGTTTGGTCACAATCTAGTGAAGTTCGCCTGGCCGTCGGCAAGGCAGATCTTGATGTAAACATCTGGGAAACAAGCCATCGACTTTGGAAGGCTCGTTACCAAAATGCCTACATTTATGTAACTATTAATAAGCCGGATTCTCAGATTCACTGCGAATATGATATTGCAAATAGCGTAGCTGTGGTCTATAAGCTTGGCGGTGAAGAGAGTGCAGAACACTTTTCATTAGAACAAGAAGCTCGGTCTGCACCTATATTAGAAGAAGGTATCAAACAGCATTACTGACTTACTATTAAATTAATTTGCATGATAATTGTGTTTTTAATATTTTAATAAAAACTAAAATAGGGGAATAGTCTATACCCAGATATTACAAATACTTTTTTTGATATTGCAAATTATAAGTCCCCACGAGGGCTTGTCATATCATACTTTAAAATTAGTTTTGCTCACAATAGCTGCAGTAGTGAGTTATTCATATTCTAAATAATTATCCTAACCATTTAAGGATGCCTGAGATTAGAATCTATCAATTTCTAAGAACTAAAACTCAGATAAATTTCAAGCTCTTTTCGCAAGAAAATCAGAAACACCTTTCTTGTATAAATGATCTCCAACTGCTTTCATATGATCGCGGCCTCGTATTTCTAGAGATTGGGCATTTGGGATTAAACTTGCAAGGCCAGAAGCCGAACCACTCACAGTATCATCAGTGCCGACCGCGACAAGAACTGGACAAGAAATTCGAGAAATATCATCCCGAGACACTGGATCGCGGCTAGATCGAATGCATGCAGCGAGTGCATAGAGGTCGCTACCTGTGTGTTCAGCAAATGTTCGAAAGGTGCGGGCCGTACTATCTTTCACCTCGTCGATAGAACGAGTCTCCAAAGCCTGTGCAATCAAGGATGTGCCAGCCATACCACGTATCATATTGTATCCTAACCCTCCAAAAATGACACTTCGTATTCTTGTCGGATTGGCGAGCGTGAGAAACGCTGCAATCCGTGCTCCCATTGAGTAGCCCATAACATCAGCATAATCGATTTGAAGATGATCAAGCAGACGACACGCATCTTGGGCCATAACAATAGCGCCATAAGAATCAGGATCATATAGCTTCTGACTGCAGCCATGCCCTCTGTGGTCTATTGCAATGACCCGACGATTTTCTCCTAAAAGATAACTTATCCATTTAGTCTCTATCCAGTTAACAACAAAATTTGACGCAAAGCCATGCAGGAGTAGGATAGGATCACCATTTCCATGATCAGTGTATGCGATTATAACCCCGTCAGAATTAAATGATTTTGTTTTATAGTCCAAGAGTTAACCCCACATATTCTATTGTTAAGTATGTCGTGCGACTACAGACCATGTTACAATTGTCGCTTACAATTTAATACCTATCATGCTATGAATAGCTAAGTATGCCAGGTATAACAAGGGGTAATAAGATATGGCAGACCATTTTGTACCTCACATTGCAAATGACGTGGGCGTTGATAAAATCACCATTGGTGTTAAAGAATTCAAGTGCATGGGGGCTCGTCCACCCTACGATCATCCACACATCTATCTTGATATGGGAACAGATTCGCAAATACTCTGTCCATATTGCTCAACGCTATACATATATGATGAACGACTTGCAAAAAATGATACAGAGCCAAGTGGCTGTGTTATAACTGAAAGCGAAGAACTGGTTTAATATCTTGATTATGCAATCGGATACGGATCATTTCGATCATACAGTCATTGCTGGTGCTGGTATTGCAGGGCTTACACTTGCTATAACACTGGCTCGTCATGGCGTTCGATCTACAGTGTTAGAGACACTTTTAACGCCTAATGAAACAGGAGCTGGCATTCAACTTGGCCCGAATGCAACTAGGATTTTTCACGATCTTGGCATTTTAGATACTTTAAAACTTGACGCTGTTGCGCCTGAATCTATTGTTGTTGCTAATTGTAAATCCAACCGGACTATTGTCGAACTACCTCTCGGCGATTGGATGCTTCAACGTTATGATGCCCCGTACCTCGTAATTCACCGTGCAGATCTTCAAGCTGCACTTTTGCATCACGCTTTAGAATTAGACGAAATTGATCTACGCTTTGGAAACAAGGTTTGCAGAATTAGCCAGGACTGCGGTCGTTTTAAACACAAGAGCGGGATCACAAAATTTATTTTAAAAAATGGTGTTAGTGTATCCTCACCTTTAGTAGTTGGGTCAGATGGTATATGGTCTTCGACTCGTAAGTCTTTTAGATTAAACCAAGTAGACTTAAGTTATTCCGGGATGAGTGCATCTCGCTCTATAATAAAGTCAGCTGATTTACCTGAAAAGTTTCAGCGTTTAGCAACACATGTCTGGCTTGCTCCTAATGCTCATATTGTAATGTATCCCGTGCGCCGTGGTGTGGATGTGGCATTTGTTGTTGTCACCCAAGATTCTCAACCAAAAAAAGGATGGGGTGACACAATTGACCAAAGAATAATACTTAAAGCATTTAATGAACTACATCACGATGTCGCAGAAATATTACAGCTGGCAGGACATTGGAAACAATGGTCACTTTTAGACACTAAACCACTTCCCTCCTGGTACGAAAAGCAAATTGTCCTCATAGGTGATGCTGCCCATCCGATATTACCGTTTATGGCTCAAGGAGGGGCGATGGCTATTGAGGACGGCTACGTACTTGGACGGCTCATTGCACAATTAGGAACTAATCCAAGTCAAATCTTTCCAGTTTTTGAGAAAATGCGTCGAAATCGTATAGAATGTGTACAGGATGCCTCACGAAAAAACGGTCAGATATATCATATGAAAGGGTTTATGGCAAAGGGACGTGATTTTGTTATGCGCTCTGTACCACCAAGTTTTCTCATGAAAAAATATGATTGGATTTATAATTGGCGCTATACACCAACTGCAGATATTTAGAAATCTTAATATATAAAGCAAACTTAAAAGTAATCAACACAACTAAAACCTTATTGCTTCAAATTAGTTTTTTAGATTTTTTAAAATACCTATCTAAGGACTATTACTATAAGACCCTAATAACTAATACTGACTGTGCCCTCGGTCGACTGTGCCAAAGAATAAAAAGCCAGCTAAAAACCCACCCAAGTGCGCTTCCCAGGCGATCCCGCCATCGCCGAACATTCTTGGCCCTAGTACTGCTAATAAGAAATTCATTGCAATCCAGATACCTGTCGCCATCATAGTTTTGCGGTGCTGAAGTGCATTAATAAGTGACAGCCGTAAAATCGAACGAGGGTTATACTGCAGATTTTTTATACTATTATTCTCTAGCTCTAAAAAAATAAAACGAAAGCTGGCTCCCATAAGGCCAGAGACAGCTCCTGACATACCAATAACAATTGATTTAACAAAGCCGTTGATTGCCAAATAAGTCAGCCCGCCGCAAATGGTACAGATAATAAATAATAAAAAAAAACCTAGACGACTTGTCCTGCGTGCTATCAAAGATCCAAAGGCAAGTAACCAAGCGTTATTAGAAAATAAATGAATCCAGTCACTATGCAATAAAGCATGCGTAATCAACGATGTCATCCCTACGAAAAATCCTCCAGAAACATCACCAGAGTTTGGTCCAATTCGATAAGGATAGAGCGCCAAATAGTTTATTAATTCATGATCTAAAAAAGAACCGCCCAAAACACGTATCAAGTGTATTATGGACACTATAGCGATTACTGCGACGACAACACCGGGTGCACTAACTATTGGCTCTTTTTTGTAGATACCATTCATGAGAGACCTTAACCTTTATTTAAAAAATATTCTAATTAATTTTTGTTAAGGTTGAAAATACTATGCTTTAAGTTTCCTCACACAGTTTTCCAAAACTAAGAGTGCGCTACTTAATATAACACCTTGAAACATAGTGATTTGTATAATTATAATGCAATGTGCCATATAGCTCTTAGTTAATATACCAAAGTTATATGTAAAAATATACGTTTTTGACAAATTATGTTCCGGATGCTATTTTATAATGTTAAAGTAAACTTCACTTGAATTGCAAGCTTACTTTCACAAAAGCCTATATTAGACTACGTGAAACTCACCGATTACAGAATTTGAGTTGACACGACTAATATCTGTTCGAAAACTATTTAGCTATGTCAGCCTCATTAAAAAGTCCTCATATGAATGAGGTCAGCTATGATTAAACAAGCTCTAAATTTATAGGAATTGATATAAAGGCTTTTACAATACAGTTAAAGTCGAACAACTCTTGTGTTCACTCTTTAAAATTGATGATTAGTGAAAATAGTATTGGATTTTAATTTGTCCCAAACTTTTCTAGTAAACTTTTGTAATTACCTGAAGCAGTAAAGTTTCCATTTTAGAAATTAAACACTCACTAAAATTATATATTCTGAAACCTTTAACCAAATCCAATACTAATATCTAAAGATGGTACTGCACACATCTATGATAGGCTTTGACATTTTAGGTCTGCATTCTAAAATATATCCTAGTTTTTGTAATCTCATCATTCCCATGTTTTATGGAAAAAAGTCATAATAGCCTAACTTTTTGTCTTACGCATTAGGACAGAAATCTGGGTATAAAAGTAATACTAGGTAATTTATGAAAATCTAAATAATAAAAACCACACGATAGTAAGATGGGTAAAGACCACAGAGAATTGAGCTACTAATGTGGAAGGAGAACGCATTGATTTGGAGCGGGTGATGGGAATCGAACCCACGTCTTCAGCTTGGAAGGCTGTGGCTCTACCATTGAGCTACACCCGCAGTGGAGGTTTAAATATTCCATTCTAAATAACACGTTTTTAATTAGATAGCTACTAATAATGTGTTTGGAAATCTTACAAAACTTAATAAAGGTATGTATTACTTGTTGGATCTAGTCAGATCATATGACTAAGTATTCGTTATAATATGACAATATCGTAATGTTATATATATAACCAATGTCAGGTTCACGTGCTCTATTGTTACTGAAATATCATTGTGATACTTAGAGAGGGCGTCGGCCAAAGTCTGGCACGTTGGTATCCTGACCAGCATCAACTATAGCTTGGCGAATGTTGCGGGAATTATTAAAAATTTGTAGC
This sequence comes from Candidatus Tectiglobus diatomicola, assembly GCA_039583345.1. Taxonomy (GTDB): domain Bacteria; phylum Pseudomonadota; class Alphaproteobacteria; order Rhizobiales; family Hyphomicrobiaceae; genus Tectiglobus; species Tectiglobus diatomicola. The sequence continues at coordinate 103,688 of JAZDSJ010000012.1, forward strand.
ATCCTATCACCGTCTCCATAGCGAATCGCACGTTGAAGATCCGTCAAGTCCTCAGTAAAGCGGCCTAGCATCTCTAAAACAGCTTCCTTGTTATTAAGAAAAATATCACGCCACATTGTTGGATCTGAGGCAGCAATACGTGTAAAATCTCTAAAGCCACCAGCAGAATACTTAATGACCTCAGCATTACTGATCCGCTCGAGGTGATCAGCTGTTTTGACAATGTTATAAGCAATAAGATGTGGAAGATGTGATGTTATTGCGAGTACTAAATCATGGTGCTCTGCTGACATAATCTGAACATTTGAACCGAAGCTTTGCCAAAAAGATACTAGCTTAGAAACAGCGGATGGCTCTGTACCATCAGGTGGTGTCAGGATGCACCATTTGCTATCAAACAAAGTAGCGAAACCCGACTCTGGGCCGGATTGTTCTGTTCCAGCAATTGGGTGTGCTGGAACAAAATGAACACCACGAGGCAAATACGGGCTTACATCTATTATAACTGACGACTTTACTGATCCAACATCGCTAATGATAGATCCGACTTTAAGCACACTTCCTATAGACTTAGCAATACTTTTATAACTACCAACCGGTATACATAAAATAATGAGATCGGCATCCTCAACCGCTTCTGCAGGGTGTTCGTAAATTACATCGACTAATCCTAAACGCATCGCAGTATTACGCGCTTCCGGACTGTGATCCGCGCCTGAAATTATACTAACACAATTACCTTTCCTAGCAGCATGACTAATGGAAGAACCAAGAAGTCCAAGACCGATAAGTGCTAGTTTTTTGAATTTAAGAATGCTCATAGTAATTGTAGTTAACCATTAATAGATATGAATCTTGATAACGTATCAATTAGAATTCTGTTTTCTCGTTCCTTGCCGATTGTTACCCTCAAACTGTTGTTTAAACCATAATCTACAGTTCTTCGGCAAATTATTCCGCTATTTTGTAGAAACTTGTTTGCCTTGAAAGCATCATGGCAACCCTCTGGAAAATTAATAAGGATAAAATTTCCAACGCTATCTGTCACTTCAAGACCAAGCTTACGAACTTCCTTAGTCAACCATACTAGCCAAATATCATTATGATATCTTGCGCGCTCCATATGAGCGAAATCCATAATGGCAGCAGCTCCAGCAGAAATTGCCGGGGAATTCACATTGAACGGCCCGCGAACTCTATTTAACACATTTGCGACTTCAGCTGAACAATAAGCCCAACCCAGACGCAACGCTGCCAGGCCGTGAATTTTTGAAAATGTTCGGGTCATAATTGTATTATATGTTGTTTCTACAAGCTCAATTACAGCTTTATAATTATCCTGGCATACGTACTCAGCATAAGCACCATCTATGACAAGCAAAATATTGTCAGACAACGATCGGCGTAATCTTCTCACGTCCTCAATCGATACGAACGTACCAGTTGGATTATTGGGATTAGCTAGAAAGACAATTTTGGTGTTTTTTGTCACATTAGATAATATATTATCAATATCCGCCACAAAATTATTTTCTCTAGAAGCTACCGGTTTTGCACCAGATGCTAATATCACAACTTTATATATTAAAAATCCATACTCTGTGTGAATAGCCTCATCATTAGCACTCAGATATGATTGGGCAATAAGGCTAAGAAGCTCATCAGAACCGGAACCGCATACTATCTGTGCGGGATTGATGTCATAAACCTCTGCTATTGCGTTTTTAAGAATTTTGGCAGAACCATCAGGGTATCTCTCAAGATTATCTGAAGATGCTAAATATGCAGCCCTTGCCTTAGGGCTTGGACCGAGTGGAGTTTCATTAGCAGATAGTACTATTGGCTTCTCATAATTTTTTAGCTTATGACCGCCAGGGACATAAGTTTCTATATCTAGGACACCCTGCCTTGGACTAAGACCCAATGAGTTAAGAATCATTACATTATTGCTTTTATGGTTGGAGTATTTATGTTGCCATAGAACTTACCTAAAGTTCGTCAAGAATAGTGCCCAATTTGTCCTAAGTAGCTTCCTAAAAAATTCGAATGCCTAAGTACTTAATCACGACAGTAACTTCTCAGAAAATCAAAGAAGAATATGCCCTAATTGTATAATTCTTCTAAATCTTAAATCTTGTAATTTTATCTTTTTCTTATTACACGAATTACCCTATTCTTCAGTGACTTATTAGAATAATTTACTACCATACATAGTACGAAAAACCATATTATATAACGTAAGTGCATACATTATAGTGTCTTATAGTAAAAAGTAGAATTAGCACAGAAATTTCGAGTTCTAAGGAGATGAATTGACTAAGCTAGACTTAAAACAAAATCTAAATGGTCGTAACTTAATGGTTTTCAAGGAAGTCGCATTTCAACAAATTATAAAGACAAACGGTCTAAAAGGCTGTTTGATACTAAATTAAAAGAACCTGATATTTCAATCCTTAGTGTTGTTTAGCTACGCCGCCTACTACATATACTACGCACTACAGCTATGATTTATATGTATGGCAATTAACTCTACTCTTCACCAAACTTACCTGCCAGGAAATACATCCCAGCAGGTTGCTTCTTTTAGTATCATATCCTACTAGAGGCTAAACATTGTGAACCATTGAAAAATACCTTAACCCAGCATGTTAGAACACTAAATCCTGCTTTTTTAAGTATTTTTTTAATTTCATGATGCAGTAGTTTGCACTAAAATCACTTTCAGAAGACTTAATAAAGGTTTATTTTTTTAAATATTGCCATCAGTAAAGTCCTTACACTCATTGACGACGGCGCGGCCCATTACGATGTTCGCGGTTTTTATTTCCTTGGTCGTTTTCTGCGTTATCGTCACGAAGAATTTCTTTTCCTGTTTTCTGATCAACAACTTTCATAGATAAACGTACCTTGCCACGATCTTCTACAGCCAAGAGCTTAACATAGACTTCTTGACCTTCGCTAACAACTTCACCAGGATGATTTGGACGGCCTTCATTTGTAAGCTGCGAAACATGAACCAACCCATCTTTAGGCCCAAAAAAATTAACGAACGCGCCAAAATCCATCAATTTAACAACTTTACCCTTGTAGATTGCCCCAACTTCAGGCTCTGTTGTGATTTCATTTATACGAATTAATGCAGCTTCAATAATCTTACGGCTAGTTCCTGCAATTTTAACAGTACCATCATCCTCAATGTCAATTTTCGCACCGCTGTCTTCGACTATAGATCGAATAACGGAACCACCCGATCCTATTACCTCGCGAATCTTATCAGTTGGGATGGTTATAGTCTCAATACGCGGCGCATGGTCGCCAACATCATCACGTGCACTTTCTAAAGCTTTAGCCATCTCATTTAAGATGTGTAATCGACCCTCTTTGGCCTGTTCCAAAGCGACCTTCATAATATCACTTGTAATACCAGTGATTTTAATATCCATTTGTAAAGAAGTTATACCCTTGATGGTTCCTGTCACCTTGAAGTCCATGTCACCAAGATGGTCTTCATCCCCAAGAATATCTGAAAGAACAACAAATTTATCCCCTTCCTTGATAAGCCCCATAGCAATTCCAGCAACAGGACGCTTTAAAGGTATACCTGCATCCATCATAGCTAAAGACGCACCGCACACACTAGCCATAGAAGACGAACCGTTAGATTCTGTAATTTCTGATACAACGCGCACTGTATAAGGAAATTCACAAGCATCTGGAAACAAAGGGTTAATTGCGCGCCAAGCAAGCTTGCCATGACCAATCTCTCGTCGACCAGGTGAACCTATTCGGCCAGTCTCTCCGACAGAGAATGGTGGGAAGTTGTAATGTAGCATGAAGCGCTCTTTATATGTGCCACCTAAGCTATCAACAAACTGTTCATCATCGCCAGTTCCAAGCGTAGCAACAACAAGTGCTTGAGTTTCCCCGCGAGTAAATAATGCAGAACCATGCGTGCGTGGTAAAACATTTACTTCAGAAAGAATTGGTCGAACCGTTGTCAAACCACGACCGTCAATACGTGTATGATTTTTTAAGATATCATTTCGGACAATATCTGATTTCAGCTCCTTAAACACATCGCCAAGAAGAACAGCCTGTGATCCATCATCCTCGTCCAAAATGAGTTCATTAAAAACCTTGGTCTTCGCAGCGTCAATTTTATCTTGACGCACCTGTTTACCTGGTGTCGCGAAAGCATCACGCAACTCAACTTCGACAAGACTTCTGACTTTATATTCATATTTGCTCTTATCTGGAAACTCTATATTCCAAGGCTCTTTTGCTGTTGTTTCCGCTAATTTAATTATACAGTCTATGACAGGCTGAAAGTGTTTGTAGCCAAACATAACTGCATCTAGCATTTCCGATTCAGGAAGCTCATTAGCCTCGGATTCCACCATCATTACGGCGTCCTGGGTACCAGCCACAACAAGATCTAAATCGGTTGTAGACATCTCATCTATCAACGGATTAAGGACGAATTCACCATCAAGTTTACCAACTCTAGCTGCGCCGATAGGACCTAAAAAAGGCAACCCAGATAATGTCAGAGCAGCACTAGCTGCAACCAACGCAAGTATATCAGGATCATTTTCATTGTCGTATGACAAAACACTAATTATTACTTGTGTTTCATTTTTGAAACCTTCCACAAACAATGGCCTGAGAGGGCGGTCGATCAAACGAGAGATTAAGGTTTCTTTTTCAGTAGGGCGCCCCTCGCGCTTAAAAAAGCCGCCGGGAATCTTACCCGCTGCGTAGCTTTTTTCTTGGTAATTAACAGTAAGCGGAAAGAAATCTATATCAGGGCGTGCGTTTTTAGCAGCTACAACTGTTGCAAGCACGCTTGTTTCACCATATTGGGCTAGAACAGCCGCGTCGGCTTGGCGGGCCAAACGACCAGTCTCAAGTTTGAGTTTACGACCGCCCCATTCAATTTCCACGCGATGAATGTCAAACATAATGTACTTTCGCTTCTATTTCTATTTTAGCTGTCACCTGCGAGCTAAACAACATGCTCGAAATGTTTGCCATGTATACTTTCGTGTAATAAAATTTATTCACGTGTCTAGTGCATATACTCAGTTTCAAAAGGCAGGCCTGCTTGTTTCGTAATCCATCTCATATATGGACGCACAACGTATGCTTTAGGAAAAGCCACGTTGTGCGTTTCTCAGAAACCATCGCGACTATCATCCTCATATAAGATTGAAGACGACTAGATATCAGCGACGAATTCCCAATCTCTGAATAATGCCTTTGTATCGGGAGTTGCTTTTTGATTTCACGTAATCCAATAATTGTCTACGTAGACTAACCATCTTTAACAATCCACGTCTTGAATGATTGTCTTTCTTATGGAATTTAAAATGATCAGTCAAATTATTGATGCGCTCCGTCAATATGGCAATTTGAACCTCAGGCGAACCTGTATCTCCATCTTTAATTGCATTGGTTTTAATTATTTCAGCTTTACGCTCAGCTGTTATCGACATCTCAAAATCCTTCCCAGAAAGTTGCTGTAGTTTCTGTTCGCAAATATATTTAGCCGGGATGTCGTCCAGCATAACGACACTATGAGACCTGATGCAAATAATGACTTAAGGTCCAATCAAGAAAAAAATAATAGATCTTACCTTAGATACTTATTCGCGAACTAAACTATATGATACTGCACAAATGATAATTAAATATTACATACATGAAGTTGCTGTAAAAGCGAATTATTTTTCATCATTAAAAGTAGTTATATTAGAGTAATTATTTAATAATAACCAAGATCAAGGCTAACAAAATCAATATTTAATAACCTTTATGAATCTGAATTCTAAATCTGTAGTAAGCATGTAATCTTAAATAAATTTTTATTTGACACCTAAAACGTGTTGTTACTATTGTATATAGCCAGTTGGCTGGACGGCCGCATGTAGATATTATCCTTTGGATATGTTCTATTAGAGGAAAGTCCGGGCTCCACGGGAACACGGTGACGGCTAACGGCCGCCGGGGGTGACCCTAGGGAAAGTGCCACAGAAAGTAGTCCGCCGAAGCGGACAAGGTAGTCCGCGGCAGTAAGGTTGAAAGGGTGTGGTAAGAGCACACCGCGCATGCCGGCAACGGATGTGGCAGGGTAAACCCCACCGGGAGCAAAACCGAATAGGGGTGTTAATGAGCTAAGAATTTTGACTCATAGCTGGTTTCCGAGCTTTCACCCGGGTTGGTTGCTTGAGGTGCTTGGCAACAGGCATCCTAGATGAATGGTCGTCGCAGGAAAATTAAATTTCTTGACAGAACCCGGCTTACAGGCCGACTGGCTCTTTTTGCTATAGTTAATGTTAGTTTTATGAAAATTAGCGTTGTGAAATTTACACTATTAACTCAGCTATCGATATTAAGTCGCTACTATGGTTGTGCCGCTATTAAAGAATTAATTGTTGATCTTAGAGAGTATTATGCTGCTTAAAATGGAGATACAAAAATTTATGAGTTTTCAAGTAACTCCCTTCGCTTTATTATTACTATATTGTCACTTGCCTTCTAAAACATACACAAAGGATCTAAATTTGAGATTCTAGTTTTACAATTTAAGTGAGATTATAATCGAAAATAAGTTGTGACTAAATTTAGTAAATATCGTTAATGTAACTTAGTACCGTAAAATGAACAAATATTTACCCTCGCAATCAGCCTCTCATACTGAAATAAGTACTCGCATATAATTTGTGAGTTCAATGCGTCTAAAAATTTTTATTTTCTATATGAAAAATCATATTACTCATAAAGAGTGATCAATGGAAGAAATATGAATATACAAAATTGATTTCAAACAATTTTACAGTTTATAACGTGAGCCATAAAGTCTGTTAATTAAACAAAAAAGCCTATGGGCAAAATAAATTTTAAGTAATTTTTTTAGTTTTATATACCTTTAAGAATAAGCACAACGTTCTAAGCTTACATTAAAATTGTTTTATTTTATTAAAAAAATCTCAAAGTACACATCTCATGAAAGTCATTTGCGTTAATACTCCTTTCATGTTTAACTTCAACAAGTAAGCCTTAAGAACGGCGAAATTCGAGCCATTAAAATATTAAGTATATTTATTAAAAGTAATCAACGTAAATAATTGTCGTAGAAATAATATTAAAAGTGATTTTCGTAAAGAAAAAAGTGCTTTTTTAGCTTAAGTTAGTCTTCAGGCTCACTAAAAAACTAAGTTCAACTTGTCCTTGCTTGATCATTCCAATGCCATTCTTGAGATCTTCTTCGTAACCACTACATCATAAAGCTGATAGCGATAGTTAATTATTCTCGTAGTTTTGATTGAAACTTAAATTAGCTTAATAACGGCTGAAGAGTGAATATTTTCGTAATGATCTGCGCTAGCATTAACTAAGAGAAATAATACTTACGTTCACAGAAATAAACGTGGCTTATAATACGTTAGATAAAGATGATGCCAAATTCTGGTATTCGTTTATCTTACCTTTGATTTAAGTGCAAAAAGTCGCTTAGAACTATAGATATGTAAAAGGAGAGACTATGCAGAATGAAACACATAAATTCTCAGTCGCTCCAATGATGAATTGGACTGATCGACATTGTAGATTTTTTCATAGACTGATATCGAAACGTGCGTTGCTATACACCGAAATGCTAACTAGCGAGGCAATTATTCACGGTAATCGCAAATCCCTGCTAAAGTTCTCCGAGAAAGAACATCCTGTAGCTTTGCAACTTGGCGGCTCTAAACCTTCAAACCTAGTTAAGGCGGCCTATATTGGTGAAAATGAAGGCTACGACGAAATTAACCTTAACATAGGTTGTCCTTCAGATCGAGTGCAATCCGGTCGTTTTGGCGCCTGTCTCATGTCAGAACCAGAATTAGTTGGTGATTGTGTTTCTGCTATGCAGGCTATTGTTGATATTCCTGTGACCATTAAGTGCCGTATTGGCATCGACAATCAGAATGTCGCAGAGGACCTTACGCGTTTTATTGAAATAACAGCAGATGCTGGTTGTAAAATTTTTATTGTTCATGCACGTAAGGCTTGGCTTAAAGGTCTTAGTCCAAAAGAGAATCGTGATGTTCCACCACTGGATTATGATCGTGTTTACCAACTCAAAGCATCAAGACCTGATTTAACAATAGTAATTAACGGTGAAATTCGTGATCACAATGCCGCAATGCTCCACCTTAACCATGTCGATGGTGTTATGCTCGGTCGGGCCGTTTACCATATGCCATATTTATTAGCTGAGGTCGACCAACGATATTTTAATGAGCCGGTGATACCTCATACACGTGAAGAAATCATTAGAGAAATGCTTAATTACATACAGTCACATCTCGACACGGGAGGACGGCTTCAAGACATAGTGCGTCATATGCTTGGTCTTTATCATGGTCAGCATGGTGCAAAGGCTTTCAGACGCCACATAACTGAAAATTACAAGCATGGTGGTATTGAAGTGCTTATACAGGCTATGGAACTAACGTCTGAGCAAGTCAATAAAACCAAAAGCACAACAACTTAGCGTTATATTACCAACCAATAAAAATAAACTTAGTATACTTATACTCTAATTGGAGAGGATGCAATCTATTTGCAATTCAGATTACCTGAGCTTTTTAAGTTATAAAATCTATAAAAGGCAATAGGATTAATAAGACAACTCAAAGTTATTTCCTAACACTTGTAAGGTCGAAAAATCTTAACCAACTCAATAAGTGAAAGATAAGATGTTCATTCTTATATGCTTGATCTTCTTAAACTAAACTATCTTTAATCAAAAAAGAGATTTAATTCTTAGCTCATGCAAGCCTGGTAGCTATTTTTTTATGCAAATTTGAAACACTTAAGCATTGTTTCTCTCCGTCCAATATATTTTTATTACATATGCTAAATAGTTACAATTTGACCTTGGTAGACCAGGATTATGGTAGCCCACAATGCTATGCCACCCCACCATGGCGGGCCTTCCACAAAGACCCACATTCTAGTTACTATTCATACGACATGTAATAACATTTTCCCAATTAAAAGCTTACAACCTTCGTGAAGTTTTTATTAATCTCATCAATGTATAGGTATCCCTGTTTCAAATTGCCGAGATATTATTAGGAATATTTCTTATAACTATACACTCAATACAGTTTTAACACCGGAATTCGTAGTAGCTAATGATAGATACTTGGATAATGGGATTAATGCGAGTGTTCAACACATATACCGAATCATAGATGTGCTTAAGTAGACAGTTTTCGATCACAATTATTGTACATACTTGATTTACTACTTTAATTAAAAGCGATTTATTTACAATCCGAAGACTTCACTATTTACTTTAAAATAAATTAAAGATGCACTTACTTGCATTAATTCTGCGCAACATTTCACCACATCAATTATTGTAATTTATTACGTCCTCGAAAGCATATCAGTTTTGACAGGTTTTAAATGTCCAAAAACATTTGCAAATAAATATAGTATATGAAATAATTTTACAGCGTGGAAGCTGCCATGAATATAAACAATGTCTCTGAGATTTAATATCCTTATGTAGATGTTGGTGGCTTTGAAAGACCTATTGATTTGTTATTAGCTGTGGCTTATATAACTCGTCTCTATCTGGCAGCCATTTATCTCGCGATAACCGCTCGGCCTACGTATATCAAGTCTCGTAAATAATAACTACAGCTAGAGGCTTTACACAATAATAGTAACCGTCGAGCAATAGCCCGTTTAGTGCCTATTTTCGCGTTTATAATGGTTAAGTGGGATACGTAATGTTGCCTTCTAGCTGATAGCTCGTGATATGATATGCTTCAAGTTACTGCTTGTCAGAATCCGAAGATTAATCGATGCTTACTAATTTCCATTGTGTTGCAAATACATTTATATTGTTAGAAGCATATACAAAAAATCATCAACGAAGTTTGCCGTATCTTAATAAGGTCAAAAAATATACAGCTATATAAAGTAAAGACATACGTACTCACCTTAAATATCTAGAAATATCTAGTTAGCCAAATTTCTGATATTGGACCAGTTAGACTAATACCTTTAAGACTAACTATACTCTAGAAAAAATGCCGACAGTTATCGCTAATCCACTAACAATGACCTTAGTAACTTTTCTACTCTCATACCAAATGAATTATCACTTGAACAAGAGAACAGGATGACAAAACTGAATAAAAGAAGTAATGATAAATACTTTACATTAAACCTTATAATGAATAAATAGATTATAAAAAATCAAATTATCAATGAAAATAATAGAAGTTAATGTATCGTTTATTGATGTCAAGCGTTACTAAATTTATAATTTAGGCAATCGTAATAAGCCATATATCTTTACTGCAGTTTCCAATTAAGTCAGATTGATGTAATGTCGAAAAAAAGTTCCGGACTTTCCACAGCTGAGATATTTGATGATTTAATTAGGGCAACCTTTTCTTGCACATTAGTAGTAATTATAATCCTATTATCGTTAATAGTTTCTTCTATTACGATGAAATTATCGTTCTTTACGTCAAATGATTTAATAGATAATACGAGTGAAAAGTCTTCGGTTACAATCTGGACAAGTCTTTTGATTTACCAGATTACTATAATCGCCTTAATTATGTTTCATTTACGAACAACGTCTACCGAGATAGTTGATTTTAAATCAAATTCTAGCCGAGTACGAAACTCGCTTTATAAGAATATGTATCTACTTCTAATTACGATAAGTATAACAATTTCCTTTACATCGTTAATATCTGTGCTATTTCCCAAGCAGTTTCAATATGATCTTCATCAATTCCATAAATTATTAAAAGATGCATCTTTAGTTCCAATCTTTTTAGCCGTTGCTATAGGCGCGCCCATATCGGAAGAGTTATTGTTTCGCAGGTATCTATTTAAGAACTTATCGGAAACTCGACTGGGCTTTAGTGGTGCAGCTATAATATCTACAACGGGATGGACTATGCTGCACTCTAGTTATTCATCGAGTGGCATGGTAAAAATATTCTTCGCCGGCTTAATGTTATCCTGGTTGTTTCATAAAACAATGAAATTATTCATGCCTGTTATTTTTCATGCCGTATATAATATAATTAGTTTAACATATTTACTGTTTACACAAAGATTACCTTCTATTTAATAACGAAGATTTTGGGGCCAAAAGTTTTTGCTGTTTGTTACACTTTTCTTACAGCATGTGTGGGAGACGAAGGATGCAACAGTATCTTGATCTTATGTACCATGTTCGAAATTATGGAACGTGCAGGACAGATCGTACAGGAATAGGTACACTTAGCTCATTTGGATACCAAATGCGGTTCAACTTGAACAATGGCTTTCCATGCATTACAACTAAAAAGCTACATATAAAATCAGTTATTCATGAACTCTTATGGTTTTTAAAAGGTGACACCAACATATCATATCTTGTAACTAATGGTGTTTCCATCTGGAACCAATGGGCAGATGAGAATGGTGATCTTGGTCCCGTTTATGGATATCAATGGCGCTCTTGGCCGGCCAGCGACAGTTCAACTATCGATCAAATTGCTAAAGCAATCGATTTATTACGTGAAACACCTGATAGTCGCCGTATTATAGTAACTGCATGGAATCCAGCTGATTTACCAAAAATGAAATTAGCGCCTTGCCATTGCCTTTTTCAATTCTACGTTTCAGAAGGTAGACTGTCTTGCCAGCTCTATCAGAGATCTGCTGATATATTTCTTGGTGTACCTTTCAATATAGCTAGCTATGCATTGTTGACGATGATGATTGCGCAAGTCACAAACTTGAAACTAGGTGAGTTTATTCATACACTCGGAGACGCTCATCTCTATCTTACTCATCTCGATCAAGCCGACACACAACTTGGGCGAGAGCCTAAAATGATGCCAGTTATGGAACTTAATCCCAATGTGCAAAGCGTTTTCGACTTTGTATACGAAGATTTCATATTAAAGGACTACTATCCACATCCACATATTAAAGCACCAGTAGCGGTCTAAGATTTCACGGCACTTTTCACTGCTTCAACTATGTTGCTCACAACATCGAATACAAGTTCTTTATCATCACCTTCACCCATCACGCGGATTACCGATTCTGTTCCGGATGGTCGAATAACCAAACGGCCTGTATCACCTAGTCTAGCCTTACCTGCATCAATAGCCTTCTTTACGTTAGCAGCAGAAAGGGGTTTACCTGATCCATAACTTATATTCTCTAGTATCTGCGGTAATGGTTCAAAACGACGGCAAACTTTACTTACCGGATTTCCTGTGGATACGACTACTGCTAGTATTTGCAAAGCAGATATTAAGCCATCCCCTGTTGTTGTGAAATCTGATAATATTATATGTCCAGACTGTTCACCACCAATATTGAAACCGTGCTTACGCATATGCTCTACAACATATCGATCGCCGACCGGAGTTCTTGTAAGGCCTAAGCCGATGTCTTTGAGATAACGCTCTAGACCGAGATTAGACATCACTGTTGCAACAACACCATCTGCTACCAAACGACCTCGACTATGCCAGCTTTCTGCGATCACTGCCATAAGTTGATCTCCGTTTACGATAGTACCGTGTTCATCTACTATAACAACTCGGTCAGCATCACCGTCTAACGCAATACCAATGTCTGCCCGAACCTCATTGACTTTTTTAATCAGCGCCTCTGGTGCTGTAGAGCCGCAGTTTAGATTGATATTATGTCCGTTTGGTTCAACACCAATTTTTATAACCTCAGCACCTAGCTCCCACAACGCGTTTGGTGCAACGCTATATGCTGCTCCGTTGGCACAATCAATGACAATTCGCAAACCATCTAGACGTAGATTACGAGGTAATGTTCGCTTAGCAAATTCAATATAACGCTCTTGTGCACTTTCCACGCGAGTAGCTCGCCCTATATCATCAGCAGTAGTTAAAAGATCAGACACGGGTCCATCTATCATACGCTCTATTTCCATTTCTGTCTCATCAGAAAATTTATAGCCACTGCTATTAAAAAGTTTTATTCCATTATCTTCAAATGGGTTATGGGATGCTGAGATCATTACGCCAATATCGGCGCGTAATGAGCGTGTCAACATTGCAACAGCCGGGGTCGGCATCGGCCCTAATAAAAAAACATCACATCCGACTGCAGTAAACCCTGACATAAGCGCAGATTCAATCATATATCCTGACAGGCGAGTATCTTTTCCAATCACAACGCGGTGGCGATCTGTATGGCTATTTGACAAAATTCTGCCGGTAGCCATACCTACTTTAAGTGCCATTTCCGATGACATTGGGTGCGTGTTTGCAGGTCCACGAATTCCGTCTGTTCCAAAATATTTACGTGCCATTTATTTTTTCCCTAAATATCTAATGCTGCGTTAAAATTTTAGAAATTTAATATTTGAAATCATCCGACGACAGAACATAATCCAAAACTTTCAAGCTACGGAGATGTAATTCAAATTACTGAAGTAGCATGAAGCTGTCGTATACATATTTGTTTCAATGAGTATTCTCTAAAAAAGTTTTATCGCAAGTAAAGTCAGCTTCTTTTATAAATAATATCTCTAAACATTTGTATGCCTAGCATGCTTAGTTAAGACTTTTAAATCTAGAGAGCGCGAGAAGTAAAAAGTTTTTAATTTAAATCTACTATTACATCGACAGCCTTTGAGTTTAGAATCAAATATAGACGCAAAAATTTGTATGATGTTATCTTAAGATATTTCATAATTAACTAAATTAATTTAAATTTTTACTTCTATTTGATATAATAATAATATCTTATATATAACAAAGTTATCTATATTTACTTGATTTAATATTGAAATCTAAAATACCTTTAGATAACACTAAATAATTAAATGCCCAGGTTGTGTGATAATATGCATGTTTAGATTTAAACCAAAAAGTAATTAAATCTTAAAAGCCAAACACGTATATATAGTTGTGTTAATCATTAAGTTAAAAGCCTATTTTACTGCAGTAAGTTATATACACAGAATTGACAATTCACAACTTAGCGTTATAACCTGCTAATAAAACTTAGAGGACTATATCTCAATTTTTTTGAAATTATATTTTACTTACAGATTAATTAAAGTCAGGCTGCATTTATGTTCGAAACTATTAATATTATAATACATTTTTGCTTAACACCTCTAATAAAAAAATTACCTAAGCCACAAGTTTTAATATTTTTCGCGAATTGAGAAATAACAAATTTTAGTACAACCCAATTACCAACTTAGTGATATTGGATATTACAAAATAAATGTTAGCAACATTCAAAACGAAAGATGATATAGTGCGTCAAATTAATCTAGAAAAAATGTCACTTAAAGATCTACTCGAACTAGAGATAAAAGTGCAATTAGCGATTGAAACTGCCAAGGACACTCAGCGCATTGAGCTAAAGCAAAGGATTGAAGAAATAGCTTCTGACTCAGGGTTTTCAATTGAGGAGTTGTTTTCCCATGGACGTCCTTCATTAAAGGGAAGAACAGTTGCTCCAAAATATATTAATCCAGATAACCGTTCAGAAACTTGGACTGGGCGTGGACGCAAACCTAAGTGGCTAGTAGCTAAACTTGAAAACGGTGCGGCTATCGAAGAATTTGCTATATAAATCAATAGCACATACTTGCATGAGATTTAAGATCTATTGGTGTTATATTAACTAAATAACAGTTTTCAAGACCTAATATCTTTAGAATGCAGGCTCGCTTCACAATATAATTCTATAACTGATCATGTAAATTTGGCTTTTAATAAGCAAGTATTGCCGTGATTAAACCATAAGACTTTAAGAAAGTTACAAAAGTATCATACTACGAATTTTTCTATTGCTTTTTTACGGTATTGTAAAAATTTATTTTAATTATTGCATTGTTGTACGACCTTAAGGTGCTCACATATGAAATTAATATTCATAAATTTTTTAGAACCTATAAACTTTATTTTGACAAATTTAAGTGTATTTGGAATTATGAACTAATTTATGCAGTTATACTTATTTTAGGTCATTATCCGATCCCATAAAAAATCTTCTTTAATGACTATTACTGTAATAACGAATTTAGTTTTCAACTTTCACTATATATCTGCTCCTTTAATCTAATATTGCGGGTCTAACCTATATAATTTATGATATTTTTAACTTTAGAATCAGTACTAAGATCAGCTATAAGGTATTACTTATACAGAAAGTCAACAAATCATTTAGGCTTGAAGGAAAATCAAACTTAATACTTATGAAACTTTATTGTGAATCATAATATTAAAAATTAGAATAAAAAATAATCTAAAAAGTCAAATATTTTCAGAGTTAATTGAATTTGAAAAAAACTTATTACATTTAAGAGCCAGACATGAGAAAATTTACTACGCTCACAGGAATTGCTGTACCTTTAAACATAATTAATGTCGATACAGATATGATTATTCCTAAAGTCTATCTTAAAACGGTTAAACGGACTGGGCTTGGAAAGGCACTATTCGCCGAAATGAGGTATGATGAAAATCAAGCTGAGGTATCTGATTTCATCCTAAATAAGCCAAAATATCGCAATGCCAAAATTATAGTTGCTGGAGATAATTTTGGTTGCGGATCAAGTCGTGAGCACGCACCTTGGGCATTGTTAGACTTTGGCATTCGCGCTATAATTGCCCCTTCTTTTGCAGACATTTTTTATAATAACGCCTTTAAGAATGGTATTCTTCCTATCTGCATTTCAAAGCAACGTGTTCACGCTTTATTTGATACATTAACTCATAACGACGACACTAAGATTACTATTGATCTTAATCAGCAAACATTGAAATCTCCTGATGGTATCACAGACAAATTCGAGATTGATTTACATAGAAAAAAATGCCTTCTTGACGGTTTAGATGATATCGATATAACGATGGCAAAAAAGAATGACATAGATAGCTATGAAGCTCGAACGAGATTGATAAAACCTTGGGTATAATGTATGCACTCAAAATTTAAAAAATCGTCGTACCGACAAATACTTTTAGTAATCCATTTACAGTTAATTTCAATTCTCATCTAAATTGACACGAATACTGAACAATCAATAAAGGTTATTTGTTGCAATATACTTTTCTTTAATTCTAAATTGTCAGCTTAAACTTTTGAAATTTATGACATGTTGCATAGAGATAATTCTTAAAATATCAAACTATTTATAGAAAAATTTATTGTACTTTTACATTACACATTACTTTTAGACTAAAAATATAAGCAATTTTGTCACAAGTATACAGTAATTTACCTTACATTATAGGCACGTTACTTATATCTCATCTCAATGCTCATCATGAACAGAATTGTAGAGAAATATAAAACTATGTAATCACCATTTTGTCATCAATGTTTTTAAAAACTGTCTTTACTCTTCTTAATGTACCAGTATTAGACCTCATTATTACAGTTTCTGTCTCTGTTAAATCGCGACGAAACTTAACACCATTTAGAAATGAGCCGCCCGTTACTCCAGTTGCTGAAAAAATCACATCGCCGAAGGCCATTTCATTCACACCATATTTTCTTTTAATGTCAGCCCCCATGTTCTCTGCTCTACTTTGTTCATCTTCATTACACGGTAAAAGACGACATTGCATCTGACCGCCAGTACATCGTAATGCGGCGGCTGCAAGAACCCCTTCAGGCGCACCTCCTGAGCCCAAATAGATATCTACATTAGTTTGTATTGGATCAGTTGTCCAGATAACGCCAGCTATATCACCATCGGAAATCAACTGAACAGAAGCGCCAACTTCACGAACTTTAGAAATTAATTGGGCATGACGAGGACGATTTAGTATACATGCTGTAATCTCATTAACTGGTACACCCTTTTCTTTTGCTACTGCTTTAATATTATCTTGCGGTGTCGCGTCAAGATCGATAGTGCCAGCTGGAAAGCCAGGACCTATAGCTATTTTTTCCATATAGATGTCGGGTGCGTGCAGAAAACCACCAGATTCAGCTATCGCTATAACAGCAAATGCATTTGGCATATTATTAGCGCAAATGGATGTGCCTTCCAACGGATCAACTGCAATATCGACTGCAGGCCCACGACCAGTACCAACCTTCTCACCAATGTAAAGCATTGGTGCTTTATCCATTTCACCTTCACCAATTACAACAGTACCATCTATATTAATATAGCTGAGTTCTTTTCTCATTGCATCAGTAGCTGCTTTATCAGCAGCTTTTACATTTCCACGTCCACGGTGTCTTGCTGCTGCAATAGCTGCTACCTCTGTAACTCTTCCAATTTCCAGAACTAGTGTTCGGTCTAACATGGATTCCTCTCGGGTTTCATTTTAAGATTTGGAAAGTTGCAGCAATGAACGACACAAACCTTTAGTTTATGATATTAGATTGGACTAAGTGCTTACGAAGCCGTATTAAGATTGAACTGACGATATTAACCATTTAAATGGTTGATTGACGTAGAATCTACAACAAACAGTATTTTCAATTATAAAACGCCATGCAGCACTATGATACATAGTCTAACCTATGGCAAGCAATCTGTGTTATCTATTTTTTGCAGTTCGCTCTAACTTTTGACAGTGCTTTTAATGTCTTACAGCAGCTGCATCAGCCAAGGCTTTAAAGATCTTTATACTATATAATCTATAGATGTCGATTTCTGCAAGTCACGTCTCATATTGCAAACTGTTTGCTCGTTTTTTAATTAGCATATTAATGTACCTGGTGAGTGCAGCACAATTTTAAAATTCTAAAGGTTAGTTGATAAATGATTTTCCGATGGAGAATACTAATTACATTGGTAGCCGTTTAACATCGGAGAAATATCCGTCAACAGCACGCACGATAGAATTGGAAACTTTCCTTCTCCATTCCTCAGACTCCAAACGGTGAGCGTCCCTACGATTTGAAATGTAAGCGAGTTCAATCAATACGGCTGGCATCGTTGCAGTCTTAAGAACTTTAAAAGCAGCTGTTTGATGGGGCCATTTTCGCATATCAGTAGCAGTGCCCATATGGTGAACAACTATCTCGGTAAATTTATTGGTTTGAAATTGTGTTGCCTCAACATCACGTAACGCAAGATCTTCAAGAATAGTATGTAGCGTGTTCGCACCTGGCGAAAGTTGAGAGTTTCGGAGAGCCTCACGTTCCCTAAATGTTAACAGGTCATTTTTAAGTCCTTTTTTCTGAGTAGATCTTTTCAAGGCTTTCGCAACATTCGCGCGTAGCGAATAAATAGTAGCTCCACTTGCCTTAGAACGTGCGTAATCTGCGTGAACTGAAATAAATAAGGATGCTCTATGACGCTCCGCGAATTTTCTCCGCTCATTTAATTTAACAAATACATCTGTGCTTCTGGTCATAAGCACTTTATAACGCCCAGTTGCGTTTAACTGATCACGTAGTTTTAGTGCAAATGCTAAAACTACTTTTTTTTCTAAAACACCATATTTTTGTGCGCCAGGATCATATCCTCCATGCCCAGGATCAAGAACTATAATGTGCTTATGAAAGGATGGAGGAGAAAATCTAGAAATTGTTGCCTTCTGAGGCACAGGAGGTTGCAACCTTTGTCTGCCGCGATCAAATCTAAAATCAATTTTATTACGCGATACAAGAAATTTCTTACGTATCTTTGTAGGTACGAGATCAAGAACTAGCTGAGCACCTCTTCCATTATCTGAATGCGATATAGATGCGTTTTCTACAATGACTGGTGCTGCTACGCTTATAATAATACGGTTTTTATTATGTCCCGATTCACCGCCTCTTATATCTGTTATTAAAAACTCTTTTTTAGAATGTGATGATTTTTTTATTTCTGGGTAACTCATACGCATGGAGGGAAGCTGAATTACGACGCGATTTGGATTAACTAAAGAAAAGACTTCAAATTTAACTTTTCGCTCGAGTTCTATAACTATACGCGACCTTTGGTATCTAGGCTTTACTAAGGAAGGTTTAGTAAAAGTTTGCAATAGCTTAGTAAGCTGACTAGCAAGTTTATCTGATGGGTTCGACATAAATTGCTGTGCGTTAGTGCTGGTGTAACCCGTCACAACTGTGAATATAATAATTGTGGCATTCTTTAAAAAATTTCCAACCATGAATATTGGCAAGTAATAACATGATTGCATACTACGCACCCTATACCTAAAGTAAACAACTAAAACAAAGAGCCTGTTAAATCTGGAGAATAAGAAAAAGACGCAGTTTAATTGTGATATAAAAAGCGCACCATATTGCCTATCCGCGCAACCTATTGTGAACAGCCCCCTAAGATTGATGTCATTAAAACTAACTTATCATACAGCTATAATGGTTTATAAATGATGATTAAGGTCTAAATCCAACATCTTATTAGAGTCTTTAAATAGCTATCTTATTTAATATCTAAAGAAAAGCTCAGTTCCACACTCAATCTACATCATTGATATAGTCAGCTTATTGTGCACGCTATTTTAAATTGTTGCGCAGCGCGAGTAAAAATAAAAAAATAAAGAGTATACTTAACATCTTTTGCAAACGCGAAGCCCATAGAACACTTGATGGAACATACGTTGTAGGCGTAGGATTTGCCATGCTGGGTCGGACCATACCGAAAAGGCAACCATAAGATAAGCGCGTACTCTCTACACCTCCCACATCACCTATGACAAAGGCATTAGCAAGTGACATGCGTAAGGCTTCAGAAAATGCGTCAGTCCCATTACGCACTTCTGGTTGAAGTCCTATAAATGTTGTTTTTCTTCCCTCCGTGCATGGTATACGATCCCAAAATGCGCGCCTTGCAATATCGATTTTTGTAGTAAAACTTTCATTTTGAGGCAGTCTATAGCGAACAAGATGTTCATTGTGATCTAGATGGGCAGAAAGGTAAACGCATGAGAAGAGAAGAGTGAGTGATAGCCACAGGAACAATGGCCTGAAAATAGAACGCCCGAAATTAGACAATAGGCCATAAAGATAACCAAACCAAAAACGTGAATGACTTGGCCAATCTGTTACCCATCTAGCAGAACGTATCTCTTCAGCTCGAAAATTTAAAATACTGCGATTATCTTCGGTACCGATCGCAAATTGTTTAAGTTCACGAAATTTCGCTGGCGCATCACGATCACGGCTGATCCATTTCATATAAAGTATTCTATTCCAGGGAATTTTCGATGAAAAAGTGAATACAGTGCCGAACAATGCAGGACGAACCCTAGCATTATCAAGCCGAGGAAAACAATTAAAAATAATCTGAGTAAAATCAGGAACATTCTGAAATTGAACATCATTAAGCGCGAAGCTAATATTTGACTGAGTACCTCTAAAACATGCCGTTCCCAAAAAAGTAGATCTTGCAAAACTAATAGGATAGTTAATCTGGCATCGTGTGTAATCTGCCGTCTGTTTAAAGCAACTTTCTTCGAAATCGACTATCCCTGGTGTTTCCGTTTCCCTGTTTCCAAATTGAACCTCTCTAAATGACGCATGACCACTAAATTCCACACCTTTAAAGCACACATCTCCACCATGAAACTGGGTTTTTTCAAACCATGCGCCATCGTCATGATAAAAGCGTGCGCCATTGAAAATGGCCTCACCTCCATGGAATCGAGTTTGAATAAAACGCGCTGAACCGCCAAAAAACTCGGCTTTTTGAAAATCAGCTTTCCCGCCATAAAACTGGCTTTGACAAAACCTGGCAGCACCACCATGGAATTGGGCTTCTTTAAACGACGCGTCTCCTCCATGGAATTCGGCCCTACGAAAAATTGCATCCCCCCCGTGAAACTGGGCCTCTTGGAACTCCGCCGGACCACCATGAAATTTGGTACCTACGAACGAAGCATACCCACCTTTAAATTGGACACCACAAAATAATGCGGGACCTTTACTAAATCTAGCCTCATCAAATTCAACTAGCTCACATTGAAATAAAGCTTTATTGAATGATGTGCTATCGCAGATAAATTTTACGTTTGCAAATCGTGCGTTGCAATCTAAGAAACGCGCTTGCTCAAAAGACACATCATTACTCTTAAAATGTGCAGATACAAATGATACGTCATCACCACTGAAAAGTACTTTTTCAAAAGATACATGTCCCTTAAAGAATTGTGCCTCACTAAAAAGGACACCAGATCCGGAAAATTGTGCGCCACGAAATGACACGTTTCCGCCCCAAAACTGAGCTTCACGAAATTTTGCAATACCATCTTGGAATTTAGCGCCATCGAACCTAGCATCCCCCCCATGAAACTCGGCTCCTCGAAAGCTTGTATCACCAAGATAAAACTCAGACCACTGAAAAGAGGCATCGCCACCATGAAATTGAGCTTTTATAAAACTAACTTCACCGCCTCTAAACTGCACTCTTGTGAACTTTGCCTGTCCACCATAAAATTGTACACCATTGAATGAAACATCCCCGCTGTTAAATTGAGCTCCATCAAACCTTGCATCGTCACCGTGAAATTGAGCCTCACGAAATTTCGCAGAACCTCCGTCGAATTGAGCACTATCAAATCGTGCCTCTCCACCATAGAACTTAGTCCCACAAAATAATACATCCCCGGGTGAGGCTTTTTTATCCCCAAAACGTGTTCCTCTAAACGAGGCTAAACCAGGGAAAAGAAAATTAGAAAAATCAGAACCTCCAGGCAGGCAAAGGTAATCAAATTCAACTGCTGCAAAATGTAAAAAGAGATTTTTAATCTCTTGAGAATTTTTATTCTGTGTATCCCATAGTTGGAACTCTTCTAGCTCAACGCGCAAAGCCCACATGGCTTCTGCCCATGCATTCCAAAATGTCACACCCATAGACCAGCGCTTGAGAACGGCCTGCAGCCTCATTTGTGCAAATGGAGCTCTTATAGAGTCTGAGCTCTGACGGAATTCACCAGGAACCGCAGTTTCAGGCCAAAGCTCTTTAGCCCAAGGATTTAGATCATAAAGTTTGCGTGTCCAACCTGAATTATCGAATGAAACTATATTTTCACTGGAAACAGTTGTTTTAGTCAAAGCTGCTAAATCAACGTTTTTCTGTATCGTATTAAACACCTTTGGTTTAGATTTAATCTTTTCTTCTAAAGTTTTATTTTTAAACATTAAACAGTCCGTTATAACCATATTTTTTGTACTAATTACAAAACTTTACTCTAAAAAATCATCACGCAACTTACTGATGATATCGTAAGAAGTTAGATTTATAGAAAGCGGCGTTATCGAGATGTAACCGTTGTAGATGGCCCAGAGATCTGTGTCTTCTGGTGGGCTATGCACTTCACGTGCAAATCCCAACCAATAATAAGGACGTCCCCAAGTATCGATGAGCTCTTTAATAGGAAGCGCCGACCGATCGCGCCGGCCTTGATTGGTAATTCGCACACCTAACTGCTTATCGGGTGAGCGATTTGGAAAATTTACGTTGATCAAAACATTTTCAGGTAGCTCCTGAACTAGTAGCTTTCTTATTAAATTAGGAGCAAAGTGCTTCGCTGTTGCCCAATATGGCTCATCTCCACTGCGAGAGTTAAATGATTGACTCAATGCTATTGATCGAATGCCAGAAAGTGTTCCCTCGATTGCAGCAGCTATTGTACCAGAATAGGTCACGTCCTCGGCTAGGTTTTGCCCCATATTTACGCCTGAAAGAATAAGGTCCGGCTGATTATTAATCATAATGTGACGTATAGCCATAACAACACAGTCAGTAGGAGTGCCTTTTACTGTATATCTTTGATCGTCAACTTTACGAATCCGTACAGGATCACGCAATGACATTGAGTGCCCTGCTCCGGAATGATCTGTCTCAGGAGCAACAACCCACACATCGTCACTAAGCTCAGTTGCAATCTCCTGTAATATTTTTAAGCCTTGGGCCTCAATACCATCATCATTAGTAATGAGAATACGCATTATAACTCCTTAATGCAAAAGGTTTAGAGGTGCTTTTTGAAAGAATAAGGCCAAAGAATAAACCTAATTTAAAGATGCAATCTGCGTTGTACCATTCATATATGAATGTAAAGCTTCTGGTAACTCTACAGAGCCATCTGCTTTTTGATAATTCTCCAGTATCGCTATTAGTGTTCGTCCTAAAGCAAGTCCAGACCCGTTCAACGTTGTACAGAAGTGCAGATGTTTACTGTCGTGTGTCCTATAGCGTGCAGCTATACGTCTCGCCTGAAAGTCCCCGCACACCGAACAACTAGAAATTTCACGATAAGTATTTTGTCCTGGTAGCCAAACTTCGATATCATAAGTTTTGCTTGAGGCAAATCCCATATCACCAGTACATAGCAGGATCGTGCGGTAAGCTAATCCAAGACGCTTTAGAATTTCCTCTGCGCAATAGGTCATGCGTTCATGCTCATTTATGGCTTGATCTTGTGTTGTTATAGAAACAAGTTCTACCTTAGAAAACTGATGCTGCCTAATCATACCTCTTATATCACGACCGGCTGAGCCAGCTTCGGAACGAAAACATGGCGTCCATGCTACATAACGTTGAGGTAATTCAACCTCTGCAAAGATCGTTTCACGCGCTAAGTTGGTTAGTGTTACTTCAGCTGTAGGAATAAGCCAAAACCCGTCTTCAGTACGGAAAAGGGCCTCACGAAACTTTGGCAAATTAGCTGTTCCGAAGGCGGCGTGCTCACGTACAAGCAGTGGCGGATTAATTTCAGTATAGCCAAACTCACCAGTGTGTATATCCAACATGAATTGGGCCAATGCGCGCTCTAATCGTGCCAAAGCGCCACTTAGAACTACAAATCGAGTCCCGGAAATTTTCGCTGCTTTCTCAAAATCCATGAGCCCAAGAGCTTCACCAATTTCAAAATGTTCCTTCGGTTTGAAATCAAATTCAGGTGGATCTCCCACTTTACGGATGAGCTTATTATCGCTCATATCGATACCTAGTGGCACTTCCTCAAGTGGTATATTTGGAATTACAGCAAGCTCTGACGTGAGCTTTTTATCCATTTCGCGCTCGATTTGTTCCCCACTATTTATGAATGCTTTTATCTCTGCCACCTCTGCAATGAATTTCTGGGCAGTCTCATCATCCTTAAGTGCTTTCGCCTTTCCAATCTTACTAGACACTTCATTACGACGTGACTGTGCATTTTGAAGCTTAGTTAGATGGTGCCGACGAGCTTCATTCATAGCTATAAAATTAGAGGACATAGGCTTCAGCCCACGTGCAGCAAGAGCTTTATCAAAAGTTTCAGGATTTTCGCAGATCCATTTAATATCGAGCATGGATTTTATCTCATGGGTTGGCCATTACGGAATTATTATCATGACGTAGCGTGAAGATAGAAAATATTTTTAAAAATCTAAAGCCGTTACGATTATAACCGCTTGGTATATTAACATTATTAGTGCCTTGCAAGCCTGCATACTTCAGTTAGAAGTCTCGTCTGAATATATATATTAATCCTTAGATTAGAGGTATCAGAAATCAACATATTACATCGTCAAGGTCTGGTCGATGAATGTTTCACGATTTGTATCTAAAGATCTGAAGAGCCCGCAGTAGATTGCATGCCAGAACGTTTAAGTGTTATTTTCTCAAGATTCATAACGGCAAAAATTGATAATTCATATAGCGCAAGTGTGGGTAAAGCCATTGCAATCTGACTTATTGGGTCTGGAGGTGTTAAAATTGCGGCCGCTACAAAAACACCAACTACGGCCCAACGGCGCTTTTTTCGTAACATTTCTGATGTTACGATGCCAGCATGCGCCAGTAGTGTTATAATTACAGGAAGCTGGAAGCAAATTCCGAAACCAAGAATTAAAGTCATAATCAAGGATAAATACTCACTCACCTTAGGCAGCAGCTGTATCGCCGCAATACCATCACCACCCATTTGTTGAAAACCTACTGAAAACTTAACTAGAAGTGGCATTGCAACAAAGTATACCACACATGCCCCAGTAAGAAATAACAGAGGTGTTGCAAATAAATATGGGCGAAACGCTTTGCGTTCATTACTATAAAGACCAGGCGCAACAAATTTATAGATCTGGATTGCGAAATACGGAAAAGATAAAAATGTTGCCCCGAATAAACCTACTTTTACTTCTGTAAAAAACTTTTCAAGCAGATGTGTGTAGATTATTTTTGCGTTATCAGAACCAACTATCGAGATGAATGGAAAAAGTAGCACATTAAAAATAGTACCAGCGAATATGAAGCAAAACGCAAAAGCTACAAAAAATGCTGCAACCGAATAAACTAGTCTTTTTCGTAACTCCAATAAATGTTCCATCAACGGAGCTTTTGAAGCATCAATATCGGCACGTTCATTCTCAACGTGACGTGCTTCGGTCATAATGCGGCTCCCTTGTGTTAACCATTTCGTCGTGAGCACGTTCCCTTTCAACAGTTGCGCAGGTATTTGCTGTCTTTAATTCATGATCATTTGAATCATGGCTGCTACAATATTTGTCTGATTCGGTAGATGCATTTGAACTTGAAAGATTTTCTGAATTTAGTATGTGTCTATTATGTAGATCTACCCAGTTGTTGTTTTCACATTTATCTTCTTTATCCTTTAAAGGATTAGACATATTTCTAGAATTGCTCTGCTCACCTATTCCCCAATCCGTGATATTTAGGTTATTACTATCATTCTCAAACTTGTGTTGTGTGTCGCGAGCCGTAGCAATCATTTCTGTTTTTATTTGCTTAAACTCACTTTGAATGTCTTCGAGGCCAGACTGTTTTATAGCATCATCGAAGTGTTTACGAAATTCATTTGATTGCCTTCGAAGCATATCAGTAATACTGCTGATCATCCTTAGTAAGGCGGGAAATTCTTTTGGACCGACCACAATAAGTGCGATTATTGAAACAATAAGAAGTTCACTCCATCCTAAATCTAGCATTCAATCTATCCCGAGTTGTAACACGCAGTTTCAGTGAAATGTAATTGTATGAGATATTATTTAATATCAGAATTACATGTGCGAAACCATTTATAATAGATAATGATGTTCAATGCTAAGCTATTGATCAACCCACATTATTTGTATCTGAAAACTTATGTTTATTAGATACCTTCTCAGTATTGGAATTAATTGACTTGCGTTGATCGCACTGAGAGCTATTGTCTTCAGACATGTTTTTTTTAAAATTTTTTAGCCCTTCTGCTATATCACCCATTATATCAGAGATGCGACCACGACCAAAAAGTAAAACAATAATCGCTAAAACAATTAACCAATGCCATATGCTAAATGTGCCCATAAATTCACCTTATACCCTCACCAATCGGTTTACATAGGTTTGCTTGAAGTAGGTCAATTACGACTATCCAGGCTCGATGATAAATATATTACTAATGTAAACTAAATATCAACATCTACGTACCTTTATAGTTTAGCAGAACCTTAAAGATTAGCTAAACAAATTATATGATGCAGTTAGCTGTTTTGAACAAAGTCAAACTAATATTTTTTTGATCCAAAGCCTTAATATCGGAAAAAGTTACTTCGTATTTGTAAATTATATTGTTATTTTTGTCGTCAAAGTTTTCTTCGATAATTATTCACAACAAGATGACATTAGTTCACGGTCATAGATAAAGAATTGTTCGTACTGAACTTACATCAAAATCTTAACTGTTATCTAGATCAAACTTCTTAGATTAATTGAAATTATAGCATATTACTAAATTTAGGTTTGAACTCAGTTTCAAAATTAACTTTAGGGTAGACAATTTAGTAAAAATATTACTGCAAAAGAAATTCTGTTTTCACACCAAACTTACGGTAGAATTTGTCGCATCTCTGAATGGTAGATTTAGTAATAATAATTTACTTTGGTAGTCAGTTAACACAACCAATAGCAAAGCGCGTACGAGAAGCCTTCGTGTACGCGAAATACTACATTACTATAGTAGCGAAAATAGATTTCGCCATCTTATCCCTAAAGCGGCGATTCTGTTAGGAAAACCGTTCTGCGCCAAAGAATGGTAACACCTCGAGCACAAAACTGTTTTTTAGTTAGGAGCTTTCTATACTTGGGATTTGTTGCGGTCAGTAACTATGATAGCGCAGCTTGAAGGCGATATTGACGTTGGCACTAATCACGTATTTTGCTGCACTAACTCTATGTTACTGCTGCCAGTCCGTTTTTAACGGTATCTGAAATCAAGGAAATGCATATCAAGTGTGGATATATCGCTGAGGCAGTGTTACCCACTTAGCTTATGGCTTTGGGTTATTGCCTCCTCACCAGGTACACCTTTTGCAGAAATTGTAGATAAAAAGCGCTAACTGTACGGTGTTCAATTTCACCCAGAGGTAGCTCAAACAATTGAGGCGAAACAATTTGATCTAACTTCTAGTATAAAATACTAGCTTTAAAAAACGAGTGATCAATTAAGCACTTTCACTTAAATTCGATTACAAGAGCTCGTGCTCAAATCGGTAAGGACCATTTGATTTGCGGCTTATCTAGAGATATTTATTCGTCAGTGGTAACGTTATTATTTTATAAAGCAATCGACAATCAACCAAACTATATTTTTTCAGATATACTGTCTTATACGACGGGGGCGAACCGGATGTTATTGTCTCTCTATAGAGCGAATTTTACAATATACCTCCCATCCACGTTAAGCAGAGAAAATATTCCTTGATGTCCTATCAGGTGCAAGCGATTCAGAACTAAAGCGTGAAATTATAGGCCGGTTATTCATCAAAATCTTTGAAACTGAAGCCTACAGGATTAGTAGTGCAGAATTCCTAGCTCAAAGAACAATATATCCTCGTGTAATTGAAAGTAACTCTTTATCTGGCAACGGATCAGAGACTACCAAATGACATCATAATGTTGGCTGGTTTCTTGAATTTATGAACCTTATAATAATTGAACCTTTAATCGAGCTTTTTAATAACCAAGTACGTTCACATTGCCGCAAACTTGGTCTACCAGAACACTTTCTTGGTCGTCACCCTTTTCATGAGCCGTGCCGATGCCATTTATCTTGATGAAATAATTAAAACCGAGCTCCACGATTTGATATATCAAGTATTTGCTTTACTGTACCAATACATGCTGTCGGTGTAATAGGAGATGTGCGAACTCATGATCTCGTTTGCGGGTTGCGTGTTGTAACCTCGCTGGATGGAAAGACAGCATATTATTATGCTATGCCTTACAAGGTGCTCAAAGCATATCTACCCGAATTATAAATAAAGTAATAGTATTAAAAGAGTTGTACGTAACTTAAATTCGAAACCCCACTGGAAAATCGAGTGAGAATAATTGCTTATAATCAATATTTTACGATGATTTCCTAAGAGGGTTACTGTGAGAGAAAAATTTGAAAATATTTTTAGCGGAAAGTATCCCAACTCATTGGAACGTACGCTAGAGGTAGTAAATATCATTCTAAATGACGAAGGGTCCTTAAATAGCTTATTCGAAAGTTACTCGAATAGTGACGCCACTTTAAGACTTAGAGTTTCAAACGCTTTTAAGAGAATATTTAGACAAAACCAAATTTGTTTGTTGAACATGCTAACAAATTTGGGATTCTAATACCAATTCTTAACCAACCATACCAACCATCTGCTGAATGGACACTTGCTCAACTTCATTTAGAGTTTTGTTATTAGCTGCTGAGAAACAAAATTTGACAGGATAATATCTTTCAAACGAACAGTTAAAAATTATTAAAGACTGGGTTGTTATCACTCAGACTATAAATTTTATGGAGAAAATGGTTAAAAAAGATAAAGCCCTACGAGATTGGGTTGTAAAACAATTGGTTTTTAATATCCAAGTATTAGTGAAAAGCAGTAAGTAAGAAGATAACTAAAACCCTCAGTCACTTATCTAATAATTGTGTTTTATTCCTCTATTAAAAGTTACAAAATGGTTACAAACTTTATATAATTTTGATAAATTACTAGTGTTTTTGAAGCATTTTACTTTTCAGTTTGTCAATATTATTGACTAAAAAATATAAGCTTATAAACTAAAATTAATTTTTTAATTTCAGCAACTTACGCCACAGAAACTATTAAGTAGGAGTGATTTTTAAAATCAACATTTTAAGTATAATAAGACACAAGTTTTTTGTTGATTCAAAGTAGCTTTGTAGAAATCGAATTATAAGATAAAAAAATCAAAGTAAGCTGCATTATATTTCTTTCACCTTATATACTAATTTAAAGCAGAATTTAATCGTTAGAAAACTTACTGCCTTAATAAATAAGTTTGTTCATATGATGATGAAGTAAAATGCTTAAAATAAACAAACACTAACTATAGTTGCTTCTGTGAGTATTTGTTATCCAAAATGTTTTGATTTTTCGGGGTTAAATACCAGAATTACCTAAGGCGCATTAGGATTCTCTTGCAACTTTTAAAAACCGCATGGTTATCGTTACCTATATTATAATTACCTGTCATATCTTGTAGTAAGTACACTAATGTCTACTGGAGCTTTTCCCATGTATATACTAAAAAATTAAAAGTGTTCCGAGAGGATGCTTGGAGATTGTTTATCCATCATAATTGCTTTTGATATAAACCAAATTCGTGCAGATGTTGAGTGTACCAAGTTGATTGACTACTATGCTAATCTAATATCAATAAAAGATGATTCTTGGAGTTGTTATTACTTGATTAAATAGTTCTGGATAACTTTCGAAAGTATAAAAAGATTTTTTTTATTATCATATAAGTACTGAAATTTTGAGCTACAGTAACCTGGAAATATTAGTTTAAGTAATTACAAAGAATATTGTTGACATATACAGTAGCTTTTATTGTTCAGGTATTTAATTTGAATTCTCAAATAAATCCCTATATTGCAATCCATCCTTTGGTTGCGTTAAGAAATTTATGTTTATGTAATACCTCTAAGGCCGTGACAAAATACTAGTTCATGCTATAAGGTTGTATGAACCAAACGGTCTGACATCACTAGTTTAGTAGGCAATCAAAATTTAGGTAACTTTAATGTTGCCTCGTAAAAACAGAGGAGAGTGGATGTTATACGAGCTTCGAGAGTTTCATGAGTTGCTCGGGCCGCTCAATGTTTTCACGTATATTACATTTCGTACTGGTGGCGCCATTATGACCGCCTTACTAGTGGTCTTTTTGTTTGGGCCAGTTATCATTGACGTACTTCGACTTAAACAGAGAAAAGGCCAGCCAATTCGTGAAGATGGTCCACAAAGCCATTCTTCAAAACGAGGTACACCAACTATGGGCGGCCTTATGATTCTAGCTGGCTTTGTGTTTTCCATTTTACTTTGGGCAGATCTAAGCAATGAGTATGTTTGGATTACGATGGGAGTAACTTTATCTTTTGGTGCAATCGGCTTTTACGATGATTTTTTAAAAGTTACTAGACGCACTAGCTCCGGCTTTTCGGGTCGAATTCGTCTTGCATTTGAGTTTTTAATTGCCGGCTTAGCGACATTTGGTATTATGTCTATGTCAAGTAGCGAATATTTCGGGACACTTGCCGTACCCTTCTTTAAAAACTTTTTAATACAAATGGGTCCTTTTTTTATTCTGTTCGGTGCTTTTGTGATCGCAGGTGCTGGTAATGCAGTAAATCTAACAGACGGTCTTGATGGTCTTGCTATAGTGCCGGTTATAATCGCTTTGGCTACTTTTGGTTTGATTGTTTATCTTTCAGGAAACTTTAAGTTCTCAAATTATTTGCAAATTCATTATGTAGATGGGGCTGGAGAGTTAGCAGTAGTATGCGGTGCCTTAATTGGGGCAGGACTTGGCTTTCTTTGGTTTAATGCACCACCGGCAACCATTTTCATGGGCGACACTGGGTCACTAGCTTTAGGTGGAGCGCTTGGGACCATTGCAGTAGCAGTGAAGCACGAGATTGTACTGGCGCTAGTAGGTGGACTTTTTGTACTAGAAGCACTTTCAGTTATTATCCAGGTTGCAGGTTTCAAATTGACTGGAAAGCGAGTTTTCCGAATGGCCCCTCTGCATCATCACTTCGAACAAAAAGGCTGGCAGGAAGCAACTGTGGTTGTTCGGTTTTGGATTATTTCGGTTATACTGGCGCTCATAGGTCTATCAACTTTAAAACTACGATAAATAAGGCCTCTATTAACTTTTTCATTGGAAAAAGCGACTTGAACTATTATTTCATTATATATTAATCGGCGACATAACTTAATCAAATTCGTTTTATTTGACAAAAATATTTATGATACATGCAACCGTATTTAAAGGTAAGTGCGTAGCTGTAGTCGGTCTCGGAAAATCAGGACTTGCCGCGTGTAAAGCCCTTACTGCAGGTGGTGCAGATGTGTTTGCATGGGACGACGATTACAAAAGTAGACAAACAGCGGCAGAAAACAACGTCAAAATTAGAGAGTTAAAGATATTAAGCTGGAAAATGTTTGATGCACTGTTACTTTCGCCAGGCATTGCACTTACCCATCCCGAGCCACACTGGAGTGTGAACCTGGCAAAGTCCGCTGATGTAGAAATTATCGGCGATGTAGAAGTATTTCTTCGTCAGCGTACCCTTGTCCGCCCTAACGCTACTCTCGTAGTTGTGACAGGTACTAACGGGAAATCAACCACAACTGCATTGATAGCTCATATTCTAAAAGTTTCTGGGCATAATGTACAAATTGGCGGCAACATAGGAGTTCCAATACTTGATCTTGCACCTCTGACTTCGAAAGATATATACGTTATCGAGTTATCATCGTATCACATAGATCTTACGCCAACATTGAACTCTTCTATAGGAATATTATTAAACATTTCGCCTGATCATTTAGACCGTCACGGTAGTTTTGATAAATACATTGCAATTAAGGCTCTCGTACCGAAATCTACAGATTACGCTATCATAGGGGTTGATGATTTACCAACGCGAAAGATTTTTGAAATCGAGAAGGGCAGACGCTCAGCTTTAATTGGGATATCCTCCAGAACTTTACAACAAGGTATAGGCGTGAGTAATGGTATTATTACACAGTATATTGAAAAACAAAAATTGTATTCTACCAATAAAAGCAGAGCTATAGCTGATATAAAAGATACTGTGTTATTTCGCGGTAAGCACAATGCACAAAATGCAGTAGCAGCCACAGCAGCCTGCCTGAGACTTGGCTTAAGCGCAAATCAAATTGCGATGGGAATTCATACTTTTATCGGCCTCCCACACCGTTTAGAGGAGATAGGGCGAGTTGGCCATATTATCTTCATAAATGATAGCAAGGCTACTAATGCAGAATCGACAGCGCATGCTTTAGCAACATTTCAATCTAATATATATTGGATTGTCGGTGGCCGACCTAAGGATAATGGAATTGAGCTGTTGAGAGTTTATTTTCCAAGGATTGCTAAAGCTTATTTAATAGGTGAAGCTTCAGATATGTTTGCACAGACATTGAATGGCGAATGTCCAATTTCATATTGCCAGACACTTAATATTGCGGTTCGACAGGCATCAATGGATGCACAACATACAAGTGATGGTGAGGCTATAGTGTTACTCTCTCCGGCCTGCGCTTCGTTCGATCAATTTCGTAACTTTGAAATGCGTGGTAATACATTTAGAGATATTGTCAGTACTTTACCTGGATTTGAGATACGAGAAAGATATTCATGAAGTTATCACGCGGTGATCGCAGCTTATTATCAGAATGGTGGTTTACTATTGATCGGGTCCAGCTTTATGCAATTTATGTTTTAATGTTCGTTGGGCTTGTGATTTCAATTGCTGCGAGCCCATCGGTTGCTACCGATAAAGGTTTATCCGCTTTATATTTCGTAAAGCGTCACGCACTGTTCTCAGTATTAGGGATAGCTATAATTTTTTTAACATCATTACAAACCCCCTATATAATTCGCCGAATCGCTTTATCTCTTTACGCAATATCTTTATTTGCTCTTATTGTAGTATTATTTTGCGGTGTACAGGTGAATGGTTCACAACGCTGGTTTTTTATTTTTGGGCAATCTCTTCAGCCAACTGAAATAGTAAAACCTGCTTTTGTAGTACTTGTAGGGTGGGCCTTTGCCGAGGCTCAAAAACGAAAAGATATGCCTGCCCTCCCCATCGCTATCGGTCTTTACATAATTCTTGCTGGGCTAATTATAATGCAGCCTGATGTAGGACAAACCGCATTGATCACAATTGTGTGGGGAATACTTTTTTTTGTCACAGGGATATCACTAATCTGGTGTATTAATTTTTTTATTATTGGGTTGGTGAGCATGCTCATCGGTTATTGGAACCTACCCTATATACGGTATTTCTTAGATCAATATCTTACCTCATTAGTTGATGAGCGGTCACAAATTAGGTTAGCCTATAAATCGTTTGTTGATGGAGGCTTTCTGGGTCGAGGGCCTGGTGAAGGCATAATTAAGATTACTTTACCAGATGCTCACACTGATTTCATTTTTTCCGTCGTTGCTGAGGAATATGGTGTGCTTACTTGTCTTGCTCTGTTAGGACTATACGCATTTATCACTTGCCGTGGACTTAGTTGTGCTTTAATCGAAGAAGATCTTGGAATTCGCTACGGTATAATCGGGTTAGCGCTAATTTTCGGGTGCCAAGCCTTAATTAATATGGGTGGAACCGTTGGCTTGTTGCCGATGAAAGGCATGACACTGCCCTTGATTTCGGCTGGTGGCTCATCCATTGTTGGTATTTCTCTTACTCTTGGAATGTTGCTAGCACTGTCGCGCCGGCGTCCACGTTTAGCGAGTATTGAGTAATGTATTAATAGATCTATTATTTTTAAAAGTTGAATTAATTTATTATTATATAGCTTTTTCAGGGCCCTTGAAACGATATTAAATCGAAGATTTAAGCATGACTAGAACAATCCTACTTGCTGCCGGTGGTACTGGCGGTCATCTTTTTCCAGCCTTTGCTTTAGCTGAAGAGCTTGGACGGCGCGGTTATGCTGTAGATATTGCTACTGATAAGCGAGGAAACAGGTTTAATTTCGAATATCCTGGACGCCATGTCTATCAAATCCCATCAGCAACGACGAACAATTGGTCACCGGTTGCTTTGACCAAAACAGTTTTCATGCTTGTAAGTGGTGTTTGCAGGGCAAACATAGTTCTCAAAAAGATTTCAGCAGACGCAGTTATTGGGTTTGGCGGATATCCGAGCTTTCCAACTATTGTTGCGGCTTTATTAAAGGGCATTCCTACTGCTACGCATGAGCAGAATGCTGTCTTAGGTCGTGCCAATAAAATATTAGCCAGCCGTGTTAAAGCAATCGCCACATCGTTCGATGAGGTAAAATTCATCACTGATGATTTAGTTAATAAAGTACATATGACAGGTAATCCTGTACGACAGATAGTTATTGAAAGTGCTAATCGCATCTACAATGCACCTTTAGCTAAGGATCCCATCAATCTTCTTGTTTTTGGTGGCAGTCAGGGTGCTCGATATTTCTCAGATATTGTCCCCCTAGCCCTACGCATACTTCCTCAGGAGATTCGCACTCGCTTATTTGTAACTCAGCAATGTAGGCCTGAGGATCTTGACCACGTTCTTCAGACTTATAATACGGCAGGTATTAAAGCTGTCTGTAAGATTTTCTTTTCAGATATGCCACAATTGATGGCTAAAGCACACCTTGTCATAGCTCGCGCGGGCGCATCGACGATTTCCGAGCTTTCTGTAATAGGTTGCCCATCAGTTCTTATACCATTACCTAACACCGTGTATAATGATCAGCTTGAGAACGCAGAAAAAATGGTCAAAGCTGGTGCCGCTTGGTGTCTTGAGCAGGACAAAATTAATGTTGAACAGTTAGCTAGTAGCCTAACGTCTCTCTTGATGCTACCAACGGAACTCGAAAACAAAGCAGCTGCTGCGCGGCGAATGGGCCGTTCGGATTCTGTTGCTAAGCTTGCAGACCTGACAGAAAATCTTGCTAAGCGCACAAGATTTTGATTTAAAATCATAGTTATTTAACCTTTAGAAAATCTTAACTGCACTACTTGATTGAGTTCGATGTGTAATAGCTGAGCTGTTACTAGTAATTTTTGTAATGCTTAATAACTGACTAATATCGAAGGCGCGAATTGGATAAGTTAGAAATTACTGAGCTATTTATTTAGTATTAAGGATTAACAATGCAGCTGCCACACTCTCTAGGAATTATTCATATCATTGGAATTGGTGGCGTCGGTATGAGCGCTATTGCCGAACTTCTTCACGCAAAGAATTTTCAAGTTCAAGGTAGCGATCAACGTGATAGCTCAAACGTTCAGCGTTTACGCGCACAGGGGATCGATGTATTCATTGGCCATGCTTCGCAAAACCTTAAAAAAGCTCGATATGTGGTTATCTCAAGCGCTATTAAAGAGATCAATCCTGAACTTAAAGCCGCTAGAAATTTAGGACTTGCAATTATTAGTCGTGCTGAGATTCTGGCTGAATTGATGAGGCTTTACACAACAATTTCGGTTACTGGCACACATGGTAAAACTACAACCACTTCTCTAATTGCACACATTTTTTCGACTTTTGCAATGGATCCCTCTGTTATTACAGGTGGGATCATTAACGATTGGAATTCCAATGCTCGGCTTGGTCAGGGGCCTTGGATGATAGTAGAAGCTGATGAATCCGATGGAACGTTTATTAAAATTCCAACGCAAATTGGTGTGCTGACTAACATTGACCCAGAACATTTGGATTATTTTGGAACAACAAGCAACATGCATTCACAGTATGCTATGTTTATGCAACAAATACCCTTTTATGGTCTAATTGTCGCATGTATCGATCAGAAGATAATAAGCGATATGATTAGCCATATGAGACTCCGTTATAATGGTCGCCGTCTGATCTCATATGGGTGCACACCTAGTGCTGATATTGTTCTTAAAGACATTGAAATTATCTCTAATCAAACAATTTTTTCTGCAGATTTTGGAGAGCGTATGCCGGGCGGTGCACGTAGTATCGATCGCTGGATGGTACCGATTCCGGGAACACATAACGCGCTTAATGCTCTAGCAGCCATAGCCGTCGCCAGTGAAGCAGACATTCCTGACGAACATATACGCATGGCGCTGTCTTCATTTTCTGGTATCAAACGTCGTTTTCAATTAATTAGTTCTGCACACGGTGTGAGTATATATGACGATTATGCTCATCATCCAATTGAAATCAAAGCTGTACTTGCCGCTGCTCGTGAAGGTACAAAAGGGCGGATTTTCGCTGTTGTCGAACCCCATCGCTATTCAAGGATTCGTGATTTATTCCAGGATTTCTGTAAGTGCCTTAATAATGCCGATAGAGTTTTTGTCATTCCACTTTACACTGCTGGTGAGCAGCCAATTGAAGGTATTACTAGTGCGTCGTTAGTCATGGGTATACTTGCTAACGGACATAGTAGTGTCACTAGTGTAGAACACATCAACGAACTAGCTTCATTGCTTCGTGATGAGACACATGAAGGTGACATGATTATTTTCTTAGGGGCAGGGCAGTCGACTACATGGGCGCATAAATTATCAAACCTAATGGTGGAAAGGCAGAGCTAATGGCTCATACTGACATCACCCCAGACCTTCGAATCCTTATGCCCGAACTACGCGGTAAGATGAAAGCTAACGTATCACTTCGCGATATTACTTGGTTTCGTGTAGGCGGCCCAGCTCAGGTTCTATTTCGACCAGCAGATGAAACAGATCTCAACTATTTTCTGACCCATTTACCATGTGATATTCCTTTTTATGTTATTGGCTTAGGCTCTAACATTTTAGTACGAGATCGTGGGTTTAAAGGTGTTATAATAAGGCTTGGTCGTGGTTTTTCAGAGATTGTATTACAAGAAGACTATCGTTTGCTTGCTGGTACTGCTGCACCAAGTTTCCATCTTGCACGTTTGGCAGCTAATTCACAAATTTCCAGGTTCTCCTTTTACCGTGGCATTCCGGGTTCGATCGGTGGTGCGGTCAGAATGAATGCAGGCGCTCATGGTATGGAAACTAAAGATGTTGTGCACACTGTACGAGCAATTGATCGTACAGGCAAAATCCACGTACTAAGCAATTCTGACATGGACTTTACCTACAGACATTGTGGAATTCCATCAGATTGGATCTTTACCGAAGCTATTTTCCAAGGAAAACCAGGAAGCTCTGAAGAAATTCAACAAGAAATTAAAGCGATTTCTAAATATCGTGAAAAAAATCAGCCAGTTGGTGAGCATACTGGTGGGTCAACTTTTAAAAATCCACCAGGCCTATCTGCATGGAAACTAGTTGATGCTGCTGGATGTCGCGGCCTCAGGATTGGCGGTGCCATGGTCTCTGAGAAACATTGCAACTTTCTAATTAATTATGATAATGCCACCGCCACTGATATCGAAACCCTTGGTGAAACCATCCGCGAACGTGTCAAAGCTGAGAGTGGCGTTGAGCTTCAGTGGGAGATCATTCGAATTGGTTCTAATTAGAGCAAAAATTATCTGTAGTAATAATTCTTGTTAAGCTAATACTGAACAGAAATTTTCTGAAATAATTCCTTTGTATTACGATATAAAAATAATCTTCTTTATAAAATATACCCAACGGAATATTAACTATCCACATCATTAAGTAGAAGTCACTTTAATTTTTTTAATACTTGCTTTTAGCTTATTTAATATATGACTAAGAAAATTATCTCAGACCTACCCTTTAGGTTAATTTACACAGAAAAATAATATTCAATTTATTGCCTAGCTAATATTTTACATCAATTTAACTAAAAATATGTCTCCCCAAACCAAATTTTAGAAAAATCTAATCATTAGGACTGATAAATATAATTTTAAATTATTTGAATCACATCTATATGTATTAGATCTAACCTTTATAGCACTATGTGTTTTACTACGACGCAAAGTTTAAATGATATTTAATTGAAGATTGTCATATCTTAAATTACTCGCTACGTCGGATAAAATAATTTAATCTGAAGGAATTAGTTACTTTTTATTTTATCCTAAAGTCTATCCAAAGGATTATGTTATGAACATTCATTCGAATTAGAGATGTGTACAACTATTAATAAATGTTGAAGTCTAAACTTCAGATTATAAATTTCGTAGTGTGTGTTAATTTTATCTTTTAATCTTATAAAATGAATCGCTTTCTAATTAAGCTTGTTACTGGGATACTGTACTCTAAGCCAACACATAGGAACATGATATACCACACTCCCTCTGAAACACTCTAATTAATGCTAGCTCTAAAACCCTTAGCTTTAGGGAAGTCTATATAATTTCACCATAATCGAATGTTGCAGAAGTGGCTTGCAATCAGATTTTTGGTTTCTTAAAATTTCCTGAGAGGTAATGATTTATATGAGGGTGTGTTGGGTACAAGATGTGATAAGACTCGCTATTTTCTGCCTTATGTGTACGTTAAGTATACAACGTGCCTATTCGCAAAAGCAACATCCTGGCACACATGCACATTTACATCATTCTTTCGCTTCAATAGTTAAACGTGCTGCACCCGCTGTAGTTAACATTTACATGCAATCGCAGCAGCGTGCTGTGTCGCCGTTTATTGACGATCAAAACTTCTTAGAATTTTTTAGTCGCCGTTTTGGAGTACCTCAGAATCGCAAACAAAATTCACTAGGGTCAGGAGTTATTATAAATCAGAAAGGTCTACTCATAACCAATGCTCATGTAATAAAAAGCCGTGATCGTGCAGAAATTCGTGTGCTTCTTGCTGATAGACGTGAATTCAGTGCTCGCGTCGTAGTAAGCGACGAGAGGACAGATATTGCAATCCTACAAATCGAAGGAAACGATCAAACTTTTCCGTTTTTAAATTTTGAGAATTCCGATGATATTGAGGTTGGTGATATCGTGCTTGCAATTGGAAATCCATTTGGTGTCGGCCAAACTGTAACAAGTGGTATTGTTTCAGCGTTAGCACGATCAGGCCTTGGTAAATCCGATGAGCAGGTTTTTATCCAAACAGATGCTGCAATAAATCCTGGCAATTCTGGAGGAGCTCTGGTTGATATGAATGCTCGGCTGATCGGGATCAATACTGCGATATATTCGCGAACAGGTGCTTCGCATGGAATTGGCTTTGCCATTCCATCAAATTTAGTACGCCTTTATGTAAACAGTGCGGTCACTGGCCAAAAGGTTAAACGATTGTGGTTTGGGGGAGAATTAAAAACAGTAACACGTGAAATAGCAAACGACCTGGGACTCCGGAGGATTTCAGGAGCTGTAGTGAGTAAACTGTACAAAAATGGTCCTGCGGCTAATGCTGGCCTTCTTATTGGCGATGTGATTGTTGCCGTAGACGGGCACGAGGTTGCTGACGCTAGAGCAGCCCTATATCGACTTACAACACGCGGAATTGGTAACATTGCAGTACTGAGTATTTTAAGACATAAACGTTTAATCAAAATAAGTTTTAAGGTTAAAGCTGCACCTAAACTTCATCATGATGATATTCGGAACTTTTCTGGTAATCATCCTCTGGACGGAGCACGCATAGCTAATCTTGCACCTTCTATAATTGATGAACTGAAACTTGATTATTCAATAGATAAGGGTGTAGTATTTATTTCTGTTTTGCCAAGATCTATTGCAGCAAGTATTGGCTTTCGACGCGGAGATGTCTTGCTTAGTATTGGAGATCGTAAGATTCTTAATGTTAATCAGCTTGCTAGAGATATCCTGAAACCTAGGCAACTTTGGTCAATTTCCATTCGCCGAGGCCAGCGTGTTTTAAAGGTTGAAATACCGACGTTACGTTAGTTACATCATGTGTAGCAAACATGACATAAAGCTAAAATTACCCAAAACTTTCCTCGAAGCAAAGCTTGCAACTAACTTGCCCCCACTAGTTTAGTGCGTAAACTTATAAGCCATATACATGAAACTCTCGAAATAAGTTTTTATTCTTTTTCAATAAATGTTTTGTACGTTATAAAAAACTTTTTATCTTAATATATATATTTTATAACATGTAGCTCTTTCAATAGAGGTACATTAAGTCTCGCAGACGGGCACGTGTAATATTTAGTATGAATTAATTACAATACAGTAGACTAACTATGAATTACTAAATTTGGAACAACTCTATAAATCGTGAATTTAATTTAAATATACAAAAATCATAAATATTTTTTACACTGTGAAACTCAAAAGCCTGTTGTAATCAGGTCTAAAAAATAACCTAAGGAATATACTTCCACCGCAAATAATGTGAACTTCATACAACTCAAGATAAGTAAGACTAGAGCGAGTAGAATCCTATAATCTGCTTAGGTTTACTGCAATTAAGAGTGTATTTCACTTCCAAGTCACTGATTACTGTGATTATAAAGCTTTCGAAAAAAGGCTAGAAAGAACTGAAAATAATAAGTTACATATATAGGTGTACTTAAATTTTCCAGAGCTAGTGTGACAAAATAGATTTAATGCACCATTTTATGCTTGTCGACCGTTATGTAACCCGCAACAGCATCACATTATATACATTTTAATTACTAGCAAACAAATGACTTACAAAAAAATTCTGCTTAAATACCATAATAATTCTCGCAGAAATATTGCCATTTTTCGAAAAATATCTTCTCAACAATTTGCTTTCGACACGCTTGTTTAGAGAACATTTTTTAAAAATCATCTTTGATCATGATCTAGATATGGTAGGTTTAAAGTATCAGACAATAACAAGAAAATACTTAGCGGGGAAATATTAAAATTATTTGATCCCATCAAATAACAGAATGCTAGAGCTATTTATTGCAAAAAATAATTTAATTTCAATGTCGGATAATCTCTGATCGAGTATGTTATGTTAAGAAAATAC
Source organism: Candidatus Tectiglobus diatomicola (assembly GCA_039583345.1). Lineage (GTDB taxonomy): Bacteria > Pseudomonadota > Alphaproteobacteria > Rhizobiales > Hyphomicrobiaceae > Tectiglobus > Tectiglobus diatomicola. The sequence goes on from JAZDSJ010000012.1 coordinate 144,576, forward strand.
ATTTCTAACTTATCCAATGACCTCTAACATCGAGCTAATCACTATGAATACCGAAATGCCTAGCACAATTCATCTAAAAGACTACCGGCCATCGGACTATTTGATTGATCATGTTGATCTGGATTTTATCCTAACCCCTGCTGCTACAAAGGTTTGTTCTCACCTCACGGTTCGACACAACCCAATTGTTGAAGTACCATCGGATACCTTACATTTACAAGGTGAGAATCTAAAATTGGAAAAAGTTAAGCTTGACGGTAAAATTTTGAATCAGGCTTCATATAATATAACGAGTACAGAACTTATAATTTCGAATGTGCCGACTCATAATTTCGAACTTGAAATTACCACTATAATTAATCCACAAGCCAATACTGCACTGACCGGATTATACCTTTCTAAAGATGTTTATTGCACTCAATGCGAGGCTGAAGGCTTCCGACGAATTACATATTTTCTAGATCGCCCTGACATCCTTGCGACTTACACTACACGAATTGAAGCTAGCCGAGATGAAGCAACTACACTGTTGTCGAACGGAAACCTCGTAGAATCAGGGCACTCCGATGATGGTAAAAACCGCTATGCGATTTGGAATGATCCTTACCCTAAACCAAGCTATTTATTTGCCTTAGTAGCTGGAAATCTTTCATGTGTAAAGGATGCTTTTACTACAGCTTCTGGTAAAAAAGTGAACCTTAGTATTTACGTTGAGCCTGGTAAGGCTGATAGATGCGATTGGGCAATGAATTCACTAAAGCGGGCAATGAGATGGGATGAGCAGAGTTTTGGCCGTGAATACGATCTTAATGTGTTTAATATCGTAGCTATATCGGATTTCAATATGGGAGCAATGGAAAATAAAGGCCTTAACATCTTTAATGATCAATTGATTCTAGCTTCTCCTGACACGGCGACGGACAAGCATTATTTACAAATTGAAAGTGTCGTCGCTCATGAATATTTCCATAATTGGACTGGGAATCGGATCACTTGCCGCGACTGGTTTCAACTGTGTCTAAAAGAAGGCTTGACAGTTTTTCGTGATCAAGAATTTATTGCTGACCAGCGTGATCGCACCGTCGAGCGTATAGAAAGTGTCCGAAACCTTAGAGCACGTCAGTTTCCTGAAGATGCTAGCCCGTTAGCACATCCGGTACGCCCGTCTAGTTACATTGAGATCAATAATTTTTATACCGCAACGATTTACGAGAAGGGGGCAGAGCTAGTTCGAATGATCCAGATAATTGCTGGACGTGAAGGGTTTAGAGCTGGAATGGATCTTTATTTCAAGCTTCATGATGGTGAAGCAGTAACTATTGAAGATTTTCTAAAGTGCTTCAACAATTCGGTAAATGTCGAGTTAAAGCAATTCTTCACTTGGTATACTCAGGCTGGCACGCCAAAGTTGATTTGCAATCTTAAGTATGACGACACTGCAAAATCAGCAGAGCTCTTTGTTAAACAAATTACCGATCCTACACCGAACGAGGACTGTAAAAAAGCGCTTCATATTCCATTGCGGCTTGGCCTTTTAGACCGTGATGGTAGTGACTTCGCTCTTGTTCTTTCAGATAATAAACACATTATCGATGGTGTGGTGCACGTAACACAGTACGATCAAAAGTTCGAATTCAAAAACATAACAACACACCCTGTCCCATCTTATCTACGTGGCTTTTCTGCGCCAGTAAAGCTTATTGCAGAACAATCCGATCAAAATCTCGCTTTTTTAATGGCTAATGATGCCGATTTATTTTCTCGTTGGCAAGCAACATGTGATTACGCTATGCGAGTGGCTGTACAGATGATTGATATATACGATGCAGACACGTTTAAAAAGCGCGTAAAAAGTTATTCTTTAGCACTAGAGAAATCAATTAGTAACGAAGCTCTTGGACATGCTTACAGAGCAGAATTACTCAAGTTTCCTACTGAAACTGATATTGCTAGAGAAATCAATCACAATATTGATACTGATATAGTTTTGAAAGTACACAAATTGTTTGCTAAAACTGTCAGCACTGTTATTGGCAGTACGCTGGAGAAGCTGTATTATGAAACTGATATAAGCAAAGTTTTTTCACCTGATGCAGAGCAATCAGGGCGGCGTGCCTTACGTAATGCATGCTTATACTTGTTAGCATCAAGGGGATATGCTCGAGATAAGCAGAGGCTTATTACGCATTATGAAAATGCTACAAATATGACTGATAAAGCTCACTCCCTTAAAATGCTTACAATCTTTGGTGTTAAAGAAAACCGTGATAAGGCTTTGGATAGCTTTTATGAACTCTGGAAAGACGATCACCTTGTAATTGATATTTGGTTTGCAGTTCAGGCTACAGTTCCTGCTAAAATAACACTTTCGCATGTTAAGCGCTTAATGCGTTGCAATCAATTCTCCTTAGTTAATCCTAATAAGGTACGTGCACTAATTGGTAATTTTGCCATGCAAAACCCTTCACAATTCAATCGACTTGATGGTAAAGGGTATACTTTTGTTGGTCAGAAAATACTAGAACTTGATAGAATTAATCCTCAAATTGCTGCTCGGCTTCTCAATGCTTTTAGCTCGTGGCAAACTCTAGAGCCAATACGTCGCCAAAAAGCTGAATTAACATTAAACGAAATGTTTAAAAGCCGAGACTTATCTCGTGATGTATATGAAATCTTAACCAAGATTCTTGAGGGATAATAATTTGTTAGAACTTATTATCCTCGACACGACTCACGAAATCGGTTGCTATAAAATATCTTAAATTTAGAGATATTTAGAATAAAACGATATTTTATACCCCGTATAGCGGAGATTTTTATGTCTCAGACTTCAGACGATTGCGTTCTTAAAAAACATACGTTTGATAAAACGGGAGATACGATGCTGTCAAAATACAATCAAGATCTTAAATTTATTCAATATCAATCTACAGACTATCAAAAAATGACTTGCCCAGCTTGTTTACACGATGTAACGGATCAGGGCCTGGAAGAACTAGCACAACAGATCTCTCACGAGCTTCGCACTCCTTTAAACGCTGTTATCGGCTTTTCTGATATTATGCGTAAAGAGTTGTTTGGTCCTGTTGGATCTAGTCGTTATCACGAATACTTAGGCCATATCAGTGAGAGTGCGCAGCGTATGTTGCAAGTAGCAGAAGAAGCCTTGTGCTTCACATCTCAATTGAGAATAGCACAGTTAGCACCTAGCGCCAAACCCTTAAATCTCTCAGCAATAGTTTGCCATGCTGCTCTGCACGCGACTAAAGGTGTTGGTCAAGAGCCAGGAGCTATTGAATTCCAAATTTCTCATTCCATTGAAATATGGGGACGTTATGATTCTACAATGACAGCTCTTACATATCTATTTCGCTCATGCCTTCTTGAGGAAAATGAGGGAGCTGGGATACTAGTTCTAGCCGACTTTAAAGACAGGCACACTTTGCTTTTAAGTGTAGAAAAAAAAACTAGAAAAAACTCTCTTTCAGGTTTTCATAAAAAAAATCCTGATCAACAAGACTTTATTTCTGCAGATGCTGCTCTTTTTAAAGCTTTAGCTTTTTCTCTGCTCAAACACCAAAACGTATGTATAGACCACTCTACTTGTGATTCAGACGATGAGAGCATACTTATAGAGTTAGAGTTATCTGAACAGCAAGCATTTATGCTCTAATTTATTTTCTTTATTTTATGTATATCATAGTATTTTAATTCTTGTCATAAGTACTTAAAATAAAATATATAATAATAACTATGAAATTTGTGTTATATTTGGAAAGAAAATACGTGTTAAGCAAGATTTCTCTTATGAAAAATCTTTGAGGGAAAGAATAGACTCGAAGGATACACCAGCCTCTAAAAAAGTCTCGCTTGCACCTTCTTCTCGATCAATTATAGCTATTACTTTAATTACTACTCCTCCGGATTCACGAATAATATTTATAGCCTTAAGTGATGACTTACCAGTCGTTGTGACGTCTTCCACAACTATAACACGCTTACCTTTAATTGATTCACCTGAACTAAAGCCTTCTATTTGAGCTTGTGTGCCATGCTCTTTAATTTGCTTACGTACGAAAAAGGCAGGAATTGGCTTGTTCTGAATATGTGAAATAAGAGAAACTGATGTAGCGAATGGAACAGCTCCCATCTCTAATCCTCCGATAAGATCGGTACAGTCAGATTCTACCAAACTTAAAGCCAATAATCCAATTAGATAACTGCCTTCTGGATCTAACATTGTCGGTTTCATATTGAAATAAAATTTTGAGGAGCGACCAGAAGCAAGTTTTATTTTACTACCGCTCTGAAACGAGCGGAATTTGATAATTTCTATCAAGCGTTCACGGGCCTCATTAATGTTAACGATTCTTTGCATAATCTCAAATTTGCTCATTTTGATAATTTAAAATCTTTAATTAAGAGTTTTTTTTGTATAGAAACTATCTCAGCTCATGAGACAGTCTACGTAACTCGAAAATCTCTTTAAAAAACTTTCGCTGATTTAGCCTTACTTTCTTTATAACCTACTGGCAAAAAAACTTTTTTTGAAGTCTGAAGAGTAACTTGTAGCCATTGTGAGTATTTTAATTAAGGCAAAAATTTTATTATAGATGAACTGTATAGAATATATAAATATAAAAAACTCAAAAATTCACCTCGTTGAACACCTAAACTGCCTAGCTCCGTTCTGGGTTAAGCTTTGCCTCCAAGTGTTGACTATAGGCTGCCATAGCATAACATATTGTGAAATAAACGATTGCAGCAAAAATTAAACCTTCTACGTAGTATGGACGCCAAGTTGGATCACTTGCACCAAGACGTACCGTACCTAGAAAATCATACATTGAGATGATAATTATAAGTGTGGTATCCTTAAATAATCCAATAAAAGTGTTCATTGTAGGCGGAATCACAAGTTTCAAAGCTTGTGGTAAAATAACAAGACCAGTCTTTTGCCAATAGGTTAAGCCCATAGAGTCAGCTGCTTCGTATTGACCTTTAGGTAGTGCTTGCAACCCGCCCCTAATAACCTCTGCCACATATGCAGCCGAAAATAATGTAAAACCAATTAGTGCGCGAAGAAGTTTATTGATATTTATCCCCTCAGGTAAGAATAATGGTATCATAAGACTTGCCATAAAAAGTACAGTTATAAGCGGAACACCACGAACAATCTCAATAAAAAAAATACAGATTGTTTTTACTATCGTCATATTCGACTGCCTGCCAAGCGCAAGCATAATGGCAATAGGAAAGGATAAAACTATGCCTACCGTTGCTAGAATAAGGGTTATCGGAGCACCTCCCCAGCTATCTGTTTGAACAAATGTTAGGCCTAGAACTCCACCTTGCATTAGGAAAAACATCACCGGTATCGCTATTATCCAAATGATACCTAAAGCTCGCCCCCACCTAGATGGGTCAAGCGAATAAACTACCAAAAAAATTAGTGATATCATCATCACAAGTGGCCGCCAATGTTGGTCAGGAGGATAAAGGCCGAACATGATAAGACTGAATTTTTCAGTAATAAAATCCCAACATGCACCACTAGCTTTACGGCAAGCATCTGAATCTGGAACAAAGGTATATCCCCACCAACTTTCTGGATCAACTTTCAGTGTAAGCACTGCATCTGCAACCGCCCACAAATAAATCTTTGGCAAAAGCAATAATAACACTGTTATAAGAAATATCGTTATTATCGCATTATTCCAGGTATTTAGTAAGTTACAACGAATCCAGTTCCTGGTTGTGTATAAAACTGATGAATTGATTAGCATACTATCTTTCCATAAGCTGTGTCTGCTTATTGTACCAGTTCATAAACAGTGCAGTCCCTAAGCTAGTGGAGAGATAAACAATCATCATAATCGTGATAGCTTCGGGCGCTTGGCCTGTCTGATTTAGCGTAGTATTAGATATACTAACGAGATCGGGATATCCAACAGCTACAGCTAGCGAGCTATTTTTAGTTAAGTTAAGATATTGACTGGTTAACGGTGGGATAATAATGCGTAAGGCCTGAGGTAATATTATTCTAGTCAGTATGGTCTCCTCGCGCAAACCGAGCGAACGACCTGCCTCGATCTGTCCTTTTGGGACAGACAAAATACCTGATCGCACAATATCCGCAATAAATGCTGATGTATAAATGGTGAGACCGAAGAGAACTGCCATGAATTCTGGCGTGACTGTGGCTCCACCGGTCAGCCTGAAGCGTCCCATTTCAGGATAACTTATAACAACGGGTGAACCCATTATAAGCCAGCCACTTAGACTGGTTGTTAAAATGATGCTAACACTTATCCACAATATCGGAAGCTGCTGTCCAGTTGTATCCATTAATCTGCGTGACCAAGCTTTAGCCAATAACGAGGTTATTATACCCAGCACTAAACCAATTATAGCTCCTAGCCAACCCGTATTAGTTTCAAAAAATGGGATAAAAATGCCCTGTCGAGTGATATATATAACTCCTAGAAAAGGCTCAAGTCCATCCTCTCCACTAAAATCTCTCACCGTCGGGAGAAAGCGCGGACTTGTAAAAATCGTGTACCATAGAATTATCTGTAGTAAAACCGGAAGGTTACGCAAAAAGTTAATGTATACTCCTGTTAATCTACGTACCAACCAATTACTGGATAAGGCAGTAATCCCGATAAAAACACCAATACCCGTTGCCAAGGAAATCCCTATAACTGCAACAACAGCTGTGTTGATAAAGCCTACAAGAATGGCCTGTGAGTATGATGAAGAGGGAGTGTAGTGTATCCAGCTTTCGCCAATAGCAAACCCAGATTCGCGTGAAAGGTAATCAAAGCCTGTTTGAATGTTCTGACGCTCAAGATTGATCTGCATATTATAGTAAAGAAAATAGGCCCCCCCCACCGTAATAATCAAGAAGATCACTTGAAACAGTAATGCCTGTACTTTCGTATTATACATACAAATAAATTTCGTAGGGTGCTTAAAACCATAGATTATGTCGGCCATAGAAGTATCCGCCATTATTATGTGAACAGATGTTACCCGGTATGTTTATGGTGACAGAAAAAATGAAATGGACAAACACAAAATCGGGCCGAAGTGAAAGCCGTAACTAAGATATGAACCGTTACGACTCTCAAACACGGTTCAACGAACAGGTGGTGAATACATAATACCACCATTTGACCAAAGCTTATTTAACCCGCGTGACAATCCTAGAGGTGGAATGTTTCGATCCCAGATTTCACCATAATTTCCAACGGCTAAGATAGCATTAACCATCCAAGCTTCATCTAAGCCCAAATTTCTCCCCATACCTGGATTTGTGCCCAACAGCCTTTTAATTGCAGGATTTGTTGATGATGCGGACATCTCTCTTACATTCGCCGTGGTAATACCAAACTCCTCTGCTTCTATCAACCCAAAAATGACCCATTTCACTATGTCCAGGAACTGATCATCACCATGGCGAACAACTGGCCCTAAAGGTTCTTTTGATATAGTTTCCGGTAAAATTTCATAATCATCGCTCTTGCCCTTAGGCGCATCATTCAATCGCGTTGAAGCTAAACCAGATGCATCTGTTGTGTAAGCGTCGCAACGACCTGCAAAAAAGGCAGCATTCAATTCCTGTAAACTTTCTATAACTACTGGTGTGAATTGCATATTGTTAGTACGAAAATAATCAGCTAAATTTAGTTCAGATGTAGTGCCTGGTTGAATGCAAACAGTCGCGCCATCGAGCTCTTTAGCACTTTTTACTCCTAAAGCTTTCGGCACCAGAAAACCCTGCCCATCATAATAAGTTATGGCTGTAAAGTTCAATCCAAGAGCGGTATCGCGTGTTAATGACCACGTTGTATTACGTGATAGTATATCAACTTCGCCAGATTGGAGAGCTGTAAAACGCTGTTGAGTAGATAAAGGAATGAATTTAATCATATTCGCATTACCTAGAATAGCGGCGGCTATAGCTTTACAGATATCAACGTCCAAACCTGTCCATTTGCCCTTAGAGTCAGGTAACGAGAACCCACCAAGCCCAGTACTCACACCACAAATTAGCTCACCACGAGACTTAATTGCTTCTATAGTTTTCGCTGCAAATGCCGCATGGGACAAGAAAGTAAAGGCCGCCGCTATTATAGCAATAATCCATTTGGGTTTCATGATATTTGCTCCCTTTTATTATAGAAACTGTTTTATTAGCATCTGGCTTCCTTTAAAAGGATGTATAGTTCATTTATAAACTTCTAATGATTAAGTATTTGACTAAGGAATAGTTTAGTTCGATTTGATTTTGGGTTGTAAAAAAAATTCTCAGGTGATCCTTGCTCTACAATCTCTCCACGGTCCATAAAAATAACAGTATCCGCAACCGATCGTGCAAAGCCCATCTCATGTGTTACGCACAGCATAGTCATACCGGTTTCCGCTAGGATAATCATCGTGTCAAGCACCTCTTTAACCATTTCTGGATCAAGTGCTGACGTTGGTTCATCAAAAAGCATAATCCGTGGGCGCATGCACAGTGCGCGAGCAATAGCAACGCGTTGTTGCTGCCCCCCTGAAAGTTGACCAGGATATTTATTAGCTTGTTCTGGTATCTTTACACGATTCAAGTATTCCATAGCAATTTCTTCTGCTTCAACGCGAGGAACTTTTCGAACCCATTGTGGCGCTAAACAAAGGTTATCTAGAACCGTAAGGTGAGGAAACAAGTTAAAATTTTGAAATACCATACCTACTTCAGAACGAATTTTGTCGATATTCCTCATATCACCAGTAAGTTCAATTCCATCAACTATTATTTGTCCTTGCTGATGATCCTCAAGACGATTTATGCATCGGATCATAGTTGATTTACCCGATCCTGAAGGTCCGCATATAACAACACGCTCTCCACTAGTAACGGATAAATTGATATTCCGGAGAACCTGAAAATCGTCATACCATTTGTTAACGTTAGACATGACAATTGCCTGTCTTTGTGATGTATCAGTATTACCCTGTGTAAGAGCTGCTTTAGACATTTTATTCACAGTTCCCTGTTAGATTTACCTAAATAACAGCCTGGATTATCGTAAATTGTATGTTTAGTATTTACGATATCTAACCAGCAATATTTTATCTCAGCACGTGATTATGTGCTTACTCTTAGAAGTAGATTTATAGAGCACTTAGCTTGTTCCTATATAAACCACGAAAACTTAACACCTTTATTAAGAGTTCTTATTAAAAGACTATAATACAAATTCATATATCGTTAAGTAATTTGCCTGATTATATTAACTAGAATTGAAAAAGCATATCACTTCAAAAATGTACTTTATAAATGTACTTTGCAAATCAGTATTAGTTTTCATGTAGAGTGATGGCTTTATGATGTTAAACTAGCTAAGTGGGTAAATGAGAAGTGTTTGATTCAAAAATCTCAAGAATGATATCTAGTGTTGGTCAGGCCAAATCAGAATTTGGTACACATTTATTATTAGGATCTGTCCTATTAATATCAACCATGGTTATAATGATTGTCATGTTTATCAATAAAATTCCAAAAGCTGAAATTAAAAGTCCAGAGATTAAAAAAACATTAGCTACACGTTTTACCTACACAGGTGGAAGAGCTCTTTCTATAAAATCAGAGAAGATTTTGACGCCTCAAATGAGCACATTTTACATGACTGATAAAACTGTTGTAGATGATCAATTATCTTCACCCCCAAAGTTAATATCGAATGCTTCAATAAATAATATAAATAAACAAAGAAATTCAAAAAATCATCCTTTAATCTCATATGATGAAATGCAACTCAGTGAAACTCAAGAAATCAGCCACTCATCACAATTAGAGAACAAAATTATTGATTTGTTACCTAAAAAACGTCCTGTAGACGCTGATGTCGAGTATAGTAAACACAATTACAAGCAATTTGTGAGCACTATTTCAACGCACGAAATATCATTGAAAAAAAATCTTTCACCTAAGAAATCTGGGATGAATAAAAGTGGCTTAACAAAGCCCACAACTAACGCAATCGTAGACCTTCCTTCAAAACACCCTTCCCGGCGTACGCGTATGGGAGTTAGTGCTATGTATTCTACTACTAAACGAAAGGCTAAAACTGTATCGAACGAAATTAATACAGCTAAAACTCCCTATGATAGTCACCAAAGGCCAGACTGGGCAAAGTCAGCTTTCAAAATAAATTGACACAACTAAAATCATTTGTAAACTAAAGAAGAATATGTTTGCAACATTAATTACAGCGTATCATATATTGTGATCAATATTTTTCTATCTAATAATAATATTGTTACTAATGATTTGGAAATAAATCACAATGTTTGTCCTACGATAGTTAATAACCTGTTCCTAGGCATAACGTTAAAATACTTTTGAGATATCAAAAAATATTAAGATCGAAACACTGATCAATGACGTCAAGTTTGCGCAAACCAGCTGATGTATCTCCAAAATGTCTTGGCATGCTCACTAAGTTACCAATATTTTGGGACCTGGAAGGCAAGCGTGTGGTAGTAGCCGGTGGCACAGCAGCTGCTGCTTGGAAGGTTGAATTATTAGCTGCTTGTGGCGCTAATGTCGAAATTTTCGCAACAGTTATTGATACAGAAATGGACTCTTTAATAAGGCGCGGGGCTGCAGCTGGCAAGATAATTCACCATCCTAGAATGTGGAGCATCGATATTTTCACGAATGCTGCTCTAGCTCTCACAGATTCTAGTAATGATTCTGAAGCCCAGGCATTTTATTGTTCAGCGAAAAAAGCAGGTGTTCCTGTTAATGTAATTGATAAACCAGCTCTATCTCAGTTTCAGTTCGGCTCTGTAATTAATAGATCTCCAGTTGTTATCGGTATCTCAAGTGATGATATTAACCCGATTTTCGGACAGGCTATTCTTTGTCGTATTGAATCTTTATTGCCAGCTTATATTTCAGATTGGGCAGAATTAGCCAAGAAAATCAGTAAAATTATCTCTATAAAACTAGAATCCTGTCTACAGCGCCGTATATTTTGGGAACGCTTTTCTCATATGGCATTCAAACAGGTACTACCTAGTCAAAACACTTTCAATTTAGCTGAACTGATTAAAAGAATCGTAAGAAAAGCTCCAATTGAACAGGGACGCGTAACACTCGTTGGCGGAGGTCCCGGCGATGCAGAACTTGTGACCATAAAAGCCGTTCGAGTTTTGCAATCAGCAGATATCATACTTTTCGATGATCTTGTTCCAGAGGAAGTTCTGGAACTAGCTCACCGTGAAGCCAAGCGTATAATGGTAGGTAAGCGAGGTCGGCGAGAAAGCTGTTCGCAAAAAGATATTAATAATTTAATAGTAAAGCTAGTTAAGAACGGCAAGCATGTAGTCCGACTAAAGTCAGGAGACCCAATGATTTTCGGTCGTGCTGGTGAGGAAATCGAGCGTTTAGAAAAAGAAAACATTTTTTTTGAGGTTATACCTGGTGTGACTGCCGCTTCTGCACTTGCAGCTTCATTAGGTGCTTCATTGACGCATCGTGACTATGCGCATTCTGTGCGTTATGTAACAGGCCATTCATGTTCAGGAGAATTATCGTCTGATTTGGACTGGAAGGGTATGGCGGATCCTGAGACTACAATAGTGTTCTATATGGGCGGTAAAACCGGTCCGGTTATAGCGAGTCGTTTGCTTGAACATGGCATGCCACATGATATGCCGGTGCTGCTCGCTTACTCTGTATCACGTCCAGATATGAAACTATTTAAAATGACCTTGTCAGAGCTTTCTAAGCTATCGACAAGTATCAAAGCTGATGGACCAGTTCTTGTAGCTATAGGTTCAGTATTTACTGCAGCGCAGTCATCTTAACATCTATACGCCATAACAATTATGGCCTATTTAGTACTCTAAATTGAATAAATTTGCCTATGCTACTTAATCTTTCAGCAGTTTCTGTATAGATCTGTATACATGTGCGTCTCGAAAAAGTTGTCTTTTAAAATGATATCTTGGGTTAAAAATTAAAGTTTAAGATAAAATTTAAAACATAAATACTGTGAGTTCTAGTAATCTGATATAACACTTACTAAAAGCAACTAGAACAAGATACGAGGGCTACCTGAGAAAATCGTATCTTTATTATACTTATTTATTTTGATTTTAGAAATTGTGTATCTGTTATCATTATAGTTTTGACCATGCAAACACAATGGAATTCATGCTAATGGGCATTCAATTGGCATATATCTTCAGGACAGATATTATTTGAGAGAAAGCCCCTTTAAAAATTAAGGTGATAAAACATTTGGTGAGACGGGAGCTTCTTGATCAAGATTACTAAATATCTCACTAACCCCATCACGATCGTATATATCCGGGCGAAAAACGACTGTACTATCATCCTCTACCCAGGCCGTAATGTAGGTAAAAACTACAGGAATTGGACGTGTCAAAATGATGTCATAATCTGAGGGACGTTTTAGTCGTATCTGCTCCAGATTAGTTTTTTCGATAATTTTATTGACTTCATCTAACTCGTTGAGCAGTGGCTCATATCTTAAGATCCATGAAACAAAATCAAAAACATTCTCTACGCGGACACAACCAGCACTAAATGCGCGACGGCGTTGTTTAAACAGTGATTTCATAGGTGTATCATGTAGATAGACAATTTCTCTGTTTGGCATATTGATACGTACAAGGCCCAGTGCATTCCATGGTCCTGGATCCTGACGAAATTTCACTTTTTTTGCATCAATATCATGCCAATTAATATAAGTTGTATCGACCTCCGGACCGTCATAATTTTGCTTTACTACGCTTATGCGCTCTTTTACTAAATAATCTGGTTCGTGAATTAAACGTGGAATTAGATCAAGAATAGCAACGCTATCTGGAACACGCCAGAAAGGAAAAAAATTTAACCCTTTAATTGTCGCACTTATCTCAGGTGTCTGACGATCAGGTTTACCAACTATCACTCTATGATGACGTTGCACCTCAAATTGATCTACAGCTTCAAGCTGAAAACTAGCCGTATTTACAAGGACATATCGATGAAGCTGGCTGTTTACCAAATGCTTGAAGATACGTTTTCTGTTAAGGATTAATTGACGCAATCTAGCTTCTGGTGTTATTGAAATTTGCGAGCGCGTCGGACGATCAAGCTTACCTGAAACAAGCAAGCCATGCCGCCTTTGGAAGTTTTTAACACCAGCTTCTAACCATTTATCGAAGTGAAAGCTATCCGCGTAAAAAATAGCATCTTTAGGCGGTATATCTTTACTTAGAACAAGACGCCTACGGATAGCTGGGACAGCTGGATCATTGTCACCGGGTCGTAAAAGTTTTAAGCGTTTGTCTATATTCCAACCACCTAAGGCTACTAATCTACGATAATGCAAGATGGCTTTATCGATTCGAGACAGCATCTTCTCACTGCGCAGGGGAACTCGACTGGTTCTTAAATCTTTAAGTTGAACCGGCTTTTCAGGGCCTAATGCCACGTCTTTATCACTATTAGTGAATGTCTGACTGAAAATTGTTTTATACCACTTTTCATTGTCCATAGTTCGCGCCGAGTTAAGTCCCAAAAAGACAACTGCTATGCTAGTAAAAAACATTACAATTGTTGCGCGATTTAGGTAAACTAAAGATATCTTAACCAGATTACAGACTGTATAGAAATATTGCATGCTATGTTTGCGCCACTCGGCTATCATCAACACCGCCCCATATTCTTGTAAGAATCCGATCGCTAAGATACTTAGTAAATAATACTAAACAGAAAAAGCTAGTAAAGTTCTCTTTAAAAAGAAGCCTGAACTGCCCATATAATTATAAGTCAACATAATAGTGTCAAATATAGAAATAAGAAAGTCGTGTTATAAGATTGACATCTACGATTGAGATACAACTTTATTACTGAATAACGTGAAGCTATAAGTATAACTATCCAAACTTACGATTGGTAGTTTTTGGAAATTACCTTATTTACATTATTATAATTCAATTATTGATACGACATGGTTTTCTAATAGGTAATAAAATTATATATGACACTTTTCAAGTTAAAAGCATTCGTGTAACTGTTTAACTTAACTGTGCTTTAATACCAATCTAGGATTAAAGACGCACTGAACGATATCCACAATTTTAGTACTAATTATTTTAAAAAGCACAAAAAAATTTAAGCCAAATAAATAAAGCTCATCCTCCTATTCAAGTTATAGTTTGGAAATAAACCTTACTTATTTAAGCTCTGAAAAAACTTGTTTCTTAATTATGAAAAAGCTAACTAGTACAGAACGAGGTGAAGTAAAGCTAAATTTTTTAAAAAAGTTTTAACTTTATAGATAGACATAGAGTTCATATTCAAATTTCGACTAGCTAGTTGTTAACGAACCCTAGTAGCTCTTTAAGATACGTCCAGCTACAGCATCAAGCTTAGCAACTACCACTGGGTCTCGTACTTCTGGTTCAGTCAGCAAAGCAGTATCTAAAGCGCGATCTGAACCTAAAGGGCACATCGGATGCTGGCGCGGGAATAGTTTTGTAAAAGCTAAAATCATACGTTTTGCTTTTTCAGCGTTGCTCTTCATGATCTTAACGACATCAGCAACATTTACGTCAGCGTGTTCATCATGCCAACAGTCATAATCTGTAACCATTGCAACTGTTGCGTAACAAATTTCTGCTTCACGAGCAAGTTTGGCCTCAGGCATATTAGTCATACCAATTACATCACAGCCCCAAGAGCGATAAAGTTGACACTCTGCGCGTGAAGAAAATTGTGGCCCTTCTATTGTGAGATAAGTCCCTCCACGAGTATAATTGATTGACTCTAACTGAAGCGCTTTCTCTAGTTTGTCAACTATGATAGGGCTTACTGGATCCGCAATGGATATATGAGCAACACAGCCACTACCAAAAAAGCTTTTGCTACGTTCATACGTATGGTCTATAAACTGATCAACAAGTACAAATGTTCCAGGCACTAAGCTTTTTTGCAGTGATCCGCAGGCAGAAATTGAAATAAGATCGGTTACTCCGACACGTTTTAGACAGTCTATATTGGCCCGATAATTGATGTTTGTTGGGGCATGCTTGTGTCCACGACCGTGGCGTGGCATAAAGCGTACAGGCAAGCCTTCTATTTCGGAAAAAAGCACACAGTCTGACGGTTCACCCCATGGGCTCACTATCTCTTCCCAAAAAGAGTTCTCTGCAGCAGGCAGATCATAAAGACCACTACCGCCAATAATTCCTAGTACTGTATCTGTCATAAATAGGCTCGAGTGGAAAGATTTTTTGAGTACAGTGCTCGGCCGTCAATAGAACTAATCTAATTACCAACCGAGCGCCATGATTAGTTTTAGAATAAAATGCATAACGCTACGCAAGGCTAATGTTTGACGCTAGCCCAAACACGACGTTTTGCAATGTAAAGTAAAACTGCTGTAATTAAAAGATAAATCAAAACCTGCCAACCGGTTTGCTTACGTTGATTCAAAGTGGGATCTGACGTCCAGGACAGAAATGCAGCGACATCTTTAGCATACTGTTTAACGGTTGAAGGTATAGCAGTGCTTTGATATTCGATTTGATTATCACCACCTGCAAAAGGATTAGCCATAGCTATTTGATGACCAGGATAGTACTTATTGTAATTCATACCTACAGACATTTCCATATCATCTGGAGGTTCTTTATAACCAGTGAGTACAGCAACTATGTAGTCCGCGCCACCTTCTTGATAGGCATTAAAGATATCTGACAACATAGCAAACGGATGCCAATACCAAGAACCTGAATAGGCGGTACCTCGAGCTTTTGCGATTACTGACAAATCAGGGGGCAGAGCTCCATTATGAATGGAACGAGCCTCTTGTTCATTGGCATAAAGCAACGGGAACTTATCGGATAACACTGCTGGACGTTTGGAAACCTCACCATCATCATTAGGAAGTGCATCAACCTCATATTCTGCTGCAAGTGCCTTAAGTTCCTCTTCAGGAAATTCAGGTCCACCACTTTGTGCAAGATTACGAAAGGCTATCCGATTCATTCCATGGCATGATGAACAAGCTTCGCGATAAACCTGAAAGCCGCGCTGCAATTGCGCTTTATCATATTGACCACCAATACCCGAAAATGACCATTCATTCCGTGGTATCTCAATATGGCCACCGGCAGCAAATGCTCCAGTAGTTATTGTCACAACCGATGCTGCAACAGCAATGGAAAGCAAACATTTTTTTATCATCTGCTGAAGTTTCTCCTGTTTAATGTACAGCCGGCTATCTTTTTTCCGGAGCCGCTGCTGCAGGCGCTGGTGCACCACCTGCACCTACCATTACCGGCACATCCTCAGAAATTGGCTCCTTGAGAACAGCCTCTGATATAGATCTAGGTAGTTTTCTAGGAACCTCAAACACGCCAACGATCGGCATAACCAACAAAAAGTGGGCGAAATAGTAGAAAGTAAAAACACGCGCCCAAAACACGTAAGAACCTTCTGCAGGCATCGCTCCCAAGTAACCAAGAGCAAGGCATGTGAAGGCAAATAGCCAAAAAAACGGTTTATAGAGGGGACGATATTTTGTTGAACGCACACGAGAGGTGTCTAACCAAGGGATAAATACAAGTACAACAATAGCTGAAAACATCGCAATAACACCACCAAGCTTAGATGGTATAGCTCGCAATATTGCATAGAACGGTAAGAAATACCACTCAGGAACTATATGTGCTGGTGTAACCAACGGATCAGCAGGTATGTAATTATCTGCGTGCCCAAGATAGTCAGGAACCAAAAAGACAAACCATGCGAATAACATAACAAACACTACAAGAGCGAATAGATCCTTCATCACAGCGAAAGGAGACATTGGAACGCCATCAGACTTGACCTTCATCTCAACACCGGTCGGATTATTTTGTCCTGACACGTGTAAAGCCCAAACATGTAATGCCACTAAACCAAAAATTACAAAAGGTAGAAGAAAGTGCAAGCTGAAAAAGCGATTCAGCGTCGTGCCTGTAACCGAATAACCTCCCCATAACCATGTCACAACAGAGGAACCTAAACCAGGAATTATCTCATCTAATGATGAGAACAGATTTGTAATTACTGTTACGCCCCAAAAACTCATTTGTCCCCATGGCAATGTATATCCCAGAAAACCTGTAGCCATCATTGCAAGAAATATTAAAACACCTAGTATCCATAAGACTTCACGAGGCGCTTTATAAGACCCATAATAAAGGCCACGGAATATATGGAGATAGACTGCAATAAAAAACATAGAAGCGCCTACAGCGTGAATTGACTGTATTAGCCAACCATAGTTAACATCGCGTTTAATGCGCTGAACAGAGTCAAATGCCAAATCGGCATGTGGGACGTAATGCATTGCTAAAACTATGCCAGTCACAATTTGTGTAACAAGACAAAACACTAAAATGCCACCAAACGTCCACATATAGTTAAGGTTGCGAGGCGTTGGAAAATCAACGAATTGACCATGCATAAGCCTCATAATAGGTAAACGTTCATCTATCCATTTTGAAATCGAACCGTTTGGTTGGTATGTGTCATCATGTGCATTCATACTTTTCACAACTCCTTAAATCATGTCATCAAGAAATTAGTTACCCGATTTTTACTTTGGTATTGGAGATGAATTGGTAAGGCGGCACATCCATATTACGGGGTGCCGGCCCCTTACGGATACGCCCTGATGTATCATAGTGTGAACCATGGCAAGGGCAAAACCAACCGTTATAATCTCCTTTAGTGTCGCTAAGGCTTTGACCTTTTGGTATACATCCCAAATGTGTGCAAATACCTACATTAATTAACCAGTTTTCATGCCCTGCTTTTGTGCGTTCTTCATCTGTTGCAGGATCAGGAAGATCTTCTAGCGACACGCTTTTAGCTTCGTCGATTTCAGCCATAGTTCGATTGCGGATAAAAACAGGTTTGCCGCGCCACATTACAGTAATGGCTTGACCTTCAGAAATCGGAGCCAGATCAACCTCGATCGAAGCTAAAGCAAGCGCACCAGCATCTGGATTCATTTGATCAATAAAAGGCCAAAGAGCCGCAGCACCACCAACAGCAAAAAATGCTGGTCCTGCCAAAGTCATGAAATCACGCCGCGTTACATTATCATTAGCCTGATTAGCCAATAATCCCTCCATTCGACAAAACGTATGCCTGCGCTACCAATGCGCAACTATACCTTCATTATTTGTATTCATCGATGATCTCGAAAGTTGCATTTAACAAGTATATAACACTTTAGCACAATATATCTCTAAGAATGCAATCTAAAGCACGCGGAATGACATGCGTTATTGTAGCACCTTATTACATATTGTAAAAAAGTATCTTCAGAAAACCTACCTTAAATAAACACAAAAGACATGCCTAAGATACGCGAAGCAGGCTATTTTTACCAACCTTATATGTAGCGACAAATTTTTATTACTATTTTTAATTAACTTCTTGACTTAGCATAATGCAATATATCAATTCTACAGAATGACAAGTATATATACATCATCTTTGACCGTACAAATCCTAGCTTGAACCATCCAGAGCATTTTGATAATATATCATATCAAGTCATATCAAGTCATAAAAAAATGAAGTACTCGTAAGCAAAATTGTGGGCTGGGCTAGTAATAAACTTATAGTTTACGAAACTCACTATTATGTAATAGTCTTCATAATCTTCTTGAAAATTTACACGCTTCTTGAGGCCTGCCTTGTAACGACTACGTATTTTGAGTTGACCAAAGTAAAAATTAGGCACTAGTGAAATTTAAATCTTAAATAATTAGATTTATTTGTTAACTGTCATGAGTTAGATCAAAATTCAATGGACCTGAATAAGTTTCTTCAATAATTCCTAAATAGAATAAGTCACTATGAAACATTTATGACGCAGTTTAAATAAATTTCCAACTATTTTATATCAGCATTTTCAATTCAGAAATTTCATATCTCGCTTTAGATAGCAAATAAAAAAAATTGCCAACATTTCTCTATCTCTAACCATAATAATGATTAAATGTTGAATCGTACTCTAAATAAACTTCTACATCGAGCCATCGCCTTGTGTGAAGCTAAGACATACGAGCTTGCGTAATATATTTGTTTAAAATGAATTCATATTTGATACTAGTGGATATTATAGTGCATTACATAAGTGGCAGAAATTTTAGTGTAGACGTAAAGTTTTTTTCTTAAATATCTTTCACCCATATTTTACTTTGCTTCACCTATATTGAATAGAGATAAGCTTATGTGGAAAGTTATTTCATGTTTAAAATCATAGCCTATTTCAAATGAATACTAAGCAGCAGTACGCTATAAATAACCTAAATTTTAATAGATCAATTCACTAAGGTACATTCAATTGGTAATTAATTTAAACAACAGCCCAACATGATGAAGTATAATGTGATGAGAGTTCACACAATTTGCTACAGATCGATATGAAACATATCATCTGTGATTCTTCAAACGTTAATGGAAGCCATGTGATATGCAGAAAATCTTTGATCAGTATTGGCTGTTTTTTATGATCATAGTAATGCTGGGCATTTTGTTATTCACATATGGTCGAAATTATATGCTTACCGAAACAGAGCCGCGACAGATTGCGGCTCGTGGAGAGCTTGCATCCTTCGAGATTACTGCCAATAGAGTTTTCACTTCTGCCTCTACTTCTGTTGTCTACATATTTACAGAGCGCCGTGGCCTCTCCTTCTTCGGCAAAAGAGGAACTCAACAAGGTACGGGCTCTGGATTTATATGGGATTCTGCAGGACATGTAATAACAAATCACCATGTGATTGAAAAGGCCGATCGAGTTTTTGTTCGCTTTGATTCAGGAACTACAGCCCAAGCTAGTATTATTGGCAGTTCTCCAGATCACGATCTTGCTGTTCTCAAAATAAAAGGACTATCTTTTGGACTAGTTCCAATTCCTATAGGTCGCTCAGACAATTTAAGAATCGGACAAGCTGTATTTGCAATTGGTAATCCTTTCGGCCTTACTCGAAGTCTATCAACAGGGGTCGTCAGTGCATTAGGACGTCGACTTCCAACTCGTCAGGGGCGTGAAATTCCGGATGCAATTCAAACTGATGCCGCTATTAATCCGGGTAATTCTGGCGGTCCTTTATTAGACTCGGCAGGCCGTTTAATTGGTGTTAACACCGCTATTATTTCGCGATCCGGTACATACAGCGGAATTGGATTTGCTGTACCTGTTGATACAGTCAATAAAATTGCACCACAAATTATTTCGCGTGGCAAACCTATAAAGCCAGGGATTGGTATCCATGCCGGTTCAGATGAAATATCAGCCCGATTAGAAGTAAAAGGTATTATTATTTTAGGAGTAAAGCCAGGTAGCCCTGCCGAAAAGGCTGGCTTGATTGGAATTGACAGCGCTGCTCAACGTCTAGGCGATATCATTATCGCCGTTAATAAAGAGCCAGTTAAAACTATCGCGCAATTAGCAAATGCCTTTGAAAGAATTGGTATTGGCAAGCTAGTCCGTTTAACAATCATACGTTATGGTAAAAAGCGAGAGCTGAATATCCAACTCATTGATGTCGGATGACTGTATTAGTAAAAACGCTTTTTTAATTTCTCTAATACTATTATTAAATAATTTTACAACTCAACTTGTCAATGTGACTATTGCTTCAGACAAGTATGAAGGCTATGACATTTTTTTGCTATAACTCTACAGATATCTAAATGTACAAATCAGAGCTTTAGAAAGTTTTTCATACTTCTAGTCTCTATAAGATAAAGCCACGCGCAACTTTTTTAATGACTACTATTGCAGAGGATTTTTTGATCAAAATTTTCTAATTAAGTGAATAAGCTTAACCGCTACTCGATACTTAATTTTGATAATTGTATTATCCGACAGCACATTTCATTCTACCCTAAGCCATCTCAGATCATACTTCAGTATAAAAAGACCGACATGGAACTTCACGGTAATTATTTTGTCAAATTGCAATAGTCCGGCATTGTAAACCTA
>JAZDSJ010000007.1:0-104385 GCA_039583345.1 Candidatus Tectiglobus diatomicola
TGTTTAGTATTGCAATTATCGCCAGAATCGTATGCACTGTCTTACTGCTTTACTTAGTAAGTTTTAAGCAGAACGCCAATATGCATAATAGATCGCTTCGTGTCAATATATAACATTGATACGTGAGGCTAAATATTCGACAATCAGATTTGCGCAAGTAAATATTGAAGTGATTGTAACTTTTCCAAAAATCAAGAAGCAAAATTCATGTTATTTTCGACTAATAGTTATGGATTGTGATTTATTATGTTTATTCATATATACTAATTATTAACTAATTGCATACGAATTGTGTGATCTTAATTTGATAACGGCCATTGTAAATTATGACGAGTAACTAAGGATTATTAAAAAGACTAACTAACTTAATACAAAAAAGTTTTGTGTATATTAAATACATTTTTTCTAAAATAACTTTTTTGCATTATTAGCGAAGAAATATCGTGGAGCATGATAAAAGATCAGTTGGTAAGTAGCTGTTATAATTCAAGTTTGTTATTACAATTATCGCTAATCACTACCAAGCACTTGCCTTATTTTAATGATACCGTCACCTATTTTGTCACCGTATCTAAGAAGCTCGCCACCCAGAAGATAAATGCAATTTTCTTTATACAATTTCTGTAATTCTGAAACAAGTTTAACAGTCATTCCTCCTCCAGGACAAGGCATAATGGGGTTACCTGGACCTGCTAATGACTGACATGCAGAAACAATGGATATACATTCACTTTTACTGAAGCTAAAACGACCACCAAAGTTTGGGAATACTGAAATGTCAGCTCCAGCTAACCTCATCATAGTACCAAACATCATCGAATGAGTAAAACCACTATCAATATTAACCACGTAAGGGCCCAAAAAAGAGGGGTGCGCCATAATCGGCAGTGCAAAATTCTCGTCCTGTGCCAGAGAATTTATAGCGTCAAAACCAAGTAAACCAGGAATGATAAGTATACCATCAGCTCCTGAATCTTTAGCGAAAAATGCTTTTTTAATGATTTCTTTTATGCTGCCTCCAATATTAGGAAAGTAAAGCGAGCGAGTAGTATCTCCGCAAGCTTGCCGGGCAGCATTGGCTTTCGCTACCATCTCAGAAATTAGTGGAATACGCTCATAAAACGGTGCTGAAGGCTGATTGGAAAGTCCATGATCTTCCTTAACGATATCTGCTCCAGCTAGTACTGCCCGTTGAGCGATAAGTGCAAGATTATGACTTGACAATCCAATAGGCTTTAGAACAGGCGCAATTAAAGCACCATTTTCGCGTCTAGTTGCGGCACGGACACCTGAAATTCCAAAGCGGGCCCCTGGAAAATAGGAAACCAATTTTTCGTTAAGTGAAAGATCCGTAACTTTAATACCCTTTTGCATGGATGAATTTCCAAAGATTACATTCATCAGTTGAGGTAGATCAGGGCCAGCACTGTCAGTGGAGTAAGAAATTTTTACGCTGTATAAGTTAGAACCTAGTGATGAAATTTCTTCGACGAGGCCAACAATTTCGTCAGCTATATATCCTGATGGTATTATATCGTGCGGTATCTCAACGGTCTGTTCTAAAGCGATAGCAACAGCCCTCGCTTTTGCTTCTTTAAAATCATGTGCAGTAATTCTATAGGTGACCGAGAAACGTTCAGGCATCATAGCCCCTCTGCCTTAGCAGTTAGATGTAGTGGCTCAATACGCGTCTCTTCTAGATCGTGCTCGGTAATACCAAAGCTTTCACCCAGGAGCTTTTCAATAGCTCTGATAAGAGAAATAGCGTCAAAGCCATAGTATTTGATTAGATAGGAACGACTACCACCATGGGCATAGGTATCTTGCAGGCCTAAGCGTATCAAATGCTTGTCTAAACCATAATCAGCAATTATTTCAGCAACAAGAGAACCAATACCACCATATACTACATGGTTTTCTAGGGTTACAATTCCGACATTGACTGAGGTAATATGATCAAGCATGGCGGATGTGTCGAATGGTTTTAATGTATGCAAATGAAGATGCCGAATAGAAACTCCAAATCTTTCTAAAACATTACGCGCACGTAATGCTTCTTCAGTCATAATTCCAGAAGTAATAACAAGTATGTCTGTACCTAAAGCAAGCTCGCGAATTTCTCCAACTTTAATCGGCGTGCTGAAGAGACGTGGTACAAGACCACGTAAAACTCGGCAATAAACAGGGCCATCTATAGAATCGGCAGCAGAGCAGATGCTTTCCACCTCTGTGGCGTCACCTGTTTCAAGAATTGTCATGTTAGGAATTGAGCGCATCACAGAAATATCTTCAATTGCCTGATGTGTCATACCACCTGGTGTTGTTATGCCGGGTAGAAATCCCATTAATCGTACTCTACGACGTGAATATGCTATTGAAACCAGCAGCTGCTCATATGGACGCCTGTATAGAAAAACACCGAATGAATGTACGAAAGGACGAAACCCAGCAAGTCCAAGACCACCAGCAAAGCTTAGCATGTTCTGTTCGGCCATACCAAGGGTAATAAACTGTTCCGGATGATTATCTCGGAATTTATCAACTTCGCAAGAAGATGATAAATCCGCGCTTAGACATAATACATCTGGGTTGGCTACAGCATATTTGGTAAAAGCTCGCTCATAAGGTCGTGAGACCATCTCAACTGAATTCAAATTGGTATAATCTGCTTTATTAGAATTCTTTATAGCATGCGAGAAAGTTCGCTGGGAACTTCGTATAACATGTTTTGAAGCAGCATGAGAGTTATAATTTATAGGATCTATTCCAAGTGATGAAGAAATATCTATATTCATTTTTGCACGCTCATCTTCGGTTTTAAAGCGTACGTAATGCAAACGTGGAAAGCGTGTTTTAAGTGCTGGCATACCTTGATAAGGGCAAGTGTTGGCTAATATTATGAGAGGTTTCCCAGAATGGCTTGTTAAAGCAGCCTGACGAATTTCTCTTAAGTCGTGACCGTCTACAGATACAACTTTGGCGCCAAATTCTTCCATTTTTCTTTGAACATTACCAACTTTCATTACGCTATCCATAGCGCCATCACATTGCTGTTGATTTACGTCCATGATTACTTTTAGATTATCTATATTATGATGAGCACAGGTCTGTATCGCCTCCCATGTTTGCCCTTCTTGTGTTTCGCCATCTGACATAAAGACCCATACGCGACCTTGTTCTCCACGTCTTTTTCGCGCCCACGCTAATCCAGAACCTGTAGATAAGCCAATACCCAAGGTGCCGTTATGCACCTCCATGCCGGGGCTATGTTCTGCACCAATTTGTTCTACAGAAGAACCATCCTTATTAAACATGGCTAAACCCTCTGGAGCCATACGCTTTAGCTCGACAAGCGTGGCATATGCTACAAGAGCATAATGAGCAGGAGCGATAAAAATTCGATCAAATTCAGGTGAAACAGGGCCGTTATATCCAGCCCCAGATTTATAGTTAATGTTCTCCGTAGACGGGACGCCTGCGAATTGAATTGGAACCATTGGTAATGTGGGCGGCCCAAGGCGCAATTCTTCGTTATAAAGCCATGCTAGTTGCTCGGCAGCTGAACAGGCTTGACTGAGATAACCTCCATTATTTCGTATGGTATGCTCAAATACTCGGCAGCGAATTCCATGTGCAATGTCTTCTGTTGAGCGTGTGCCCCTCATCCATTTACCTTCTCAAATTAGTGATTCCTTATGTTGAAGGAACATCAAGAATGCCAAGGCCTTTGGCATGTATTTAATTAAGTTAAATAAAAAATGCCTTGGCATAGTATCATGTCATAACGTACGTTGTATGGTTTCAATTTGGAAGCATTCGATTGTATCGCCGGTACGAATATCCTGATAATTGGCAAATGCCATACCGCACTCTTGCCCGCCAGGTACATCTTTTACTTCATCTTTGAAACGCTTAAGTGTAGATAATGTTCCCTCGTGAATAACTATGTTGTCGCGTAATAAGCGAACCTTAGCTCCACGTGCAACATGGCCATCGGTAACAATGCAACCAGCAACTCTACCAACTTTCGAAATATTAAAAACTTCGTGGATTTTTGCATTGCCGAGAAAAATCTCTCGTAAGGTTGGATCAAGCATGCCAGACATAGCAGCTTTTATATCGTCAACTAAATCGTAGATTATGCTGTAGTAACGTATTTCGACACCTTCCTGATCAGCCGCCTGTTTAGCCTGCATTCCAGCGCGTGCGTTGAACCCTATTATAACTGCTTTAGATGCTGTCGCTAAGGTTACGTCTGACTCGGTAATTCCACCAACATCTGAATGAATAATGCGAGCTTCAACTTCCTCATTCCCAACTCTGGCTAGTGCGCCTGCTATCGCTTCAACTGAACCCTGGACATCTCCCTTTACAATAAGCGGAAATTCCTTTTTACCTTCTTCTCGCAACTGCTGCATCATCTGATCTAATGTGCGTCCTGCACCAATAGATCCTAGGGTTTCGCGACGCTTACGGATCCTGTAATCTGTAATCTCTCGCGCTCTAGCCTCATTCTCAACAACAGCAAATTGATCTCCTGCTTCAGGTGCCGTGTCAAATCCTAACACTTCAACTGGGACTGATGGACCGGCTTTAGCAATACTTATACCCTTGTCATCGATTAACGCCCGAACACGCCCCCATGCTAGGCCTGCAACTACTATATCGCCAACAGCTAGAGTTCCACGCTGAACAAGTAGAGTTCCAACAGAGCCACGACCACGTTCTAGTTTTGCTTCAATCACAAACCCCTCTGCAGAACGATCTGGGTTTGCTTTCAGATCTAGCAACTCTGCTTGAAGGTTTATACCTTCAAGTAAACTATCAAGATTTATCTTTTTTAGAGCTGAAACCTCAAACTCTAGAGTTTCGCCAGACATACTTTCAACCACTACTTGGTGCTGTAAAAGCTCTGTTCGAACCCGCATCGGGTCAATGTCTAGCTTGTCCATTTTATTAATCGCTACGATAATTGGAACATTAGCTGCTTTTGCATGAGCTATAGCTTCGATAGTTTGGGGCATGACACCATCATCACCAGCAACTACTAACACTACTATATCGGTAACTTTCGCACCACGTGCACGCATCGCGGTAAAGGCTGCGTGGCCGGGAGTATCGATAAAAGTGATCTTATGATTACTTTCTGTCGTAACTTGATAAGCCCCAATGTGCTGAGTGATACCACCTGCTTCCCCACCAGTTACATTAGTGGTGCGAACTGCATCAAGTAATGATGTTTTTCCATGATCAACATGTCCCATAATAGTTACAACTGGTGCTCGAGGTTTTAATGTTTCATAAGCATCAATTTCACCTATAAAGCCGTCTTCTACATCCGCTTCCGAAACAAGCTTTGATGTATGGCCAAACTCTTCTACTATAAGTTGAGCTGTTTCAGTATCGATAACATCATTTATTTTGTTCATAGTACCCTGTTTCATAAGGTACTTAATTAGATCAACTGCACGCTCAGTCATTCGATTGGCAAGTTCCTGAATAGTAATAATTTCAGGAATAATTACTTCTCTGGAAATTTTCTCACGTTGCTGGGAAACACCCATAGCTTTTTGCTTTTCACGCTCTCGCTTACGTTTTAAGGATGCTAAAGAGCGTTCGCGCTGGCGTTCATCGAACGCATTGGTTATTGTAAGTTTACCTCGAACTCGACTTTCATCAGATCGCGCGGCATTACGTCTACCACTTCGTTTACGACGATCGTCCTCATCGTCTCGAGATTGCTGCGGTGGAGTCACAGGTTTTAACGAGCGTCTTGTCTGTTGCTCCGTAAGCTTGTGATGTGTTTCAGGCCTTTTGGGTTCAGGCCGATCTGTACGTGTTACAATCATAGGCCGAACCATGCCCATTGATTTTAATAAAGGTTCGTTGCCCCGCTCAGATGCTTGAGCTACTCCCGTTTTCGCTTTACTAGGTTGTTGAGTAGTCGAAGTTTTTCTATTAACCGTGCTATCAGGAGTTGTAGGTTTTTTTTCCTTAGGCCGCATGCTATGGGCTGTATTATTAGGCGTATTAGCTAATTTTACCTCTTTTAGCTTTTTCTCAGCTTGCTTTTTTGCTTTTGCGTCCGCAGCAGCTGCAGCCTTAGCTGTTTCTTCTTCTGCTTTCTTTCGCTCAGCAGCTTCTACTGCGGCTTTAAGCTGTAGTTTTCGTTCCAGTGCCTCTTGCTTTGCCTTGCGCTCCTTAGCATCGGCCGCAGCACGCTGTGCTGCTGCGAGTGCCGCGGCACGCTTTGCAACTTCCTCTTGAGAAAGCCCTCCTTTGGATGACGACTTCCTTGAACTTCCCCTACTGCCTTCAGAACGCCCTTGGGCTGCACGTCCGGATTCAGATTTTGGCTTAGTTACAGCCCGCTTTCGTTTCTTTTCGACGACAACCGACTTTGAACGACCGTGGCTAAATTTTTGCTGAACGTGGCCAGTATCCACTGCTCGTTTAAGGCTTAATGGTTTTCGGCTACCCTCTGCCTTGTCGTCGGTTTCCTTCGATTCGTCCATGCTTGTTCCGTTTCTGTGATTTACATCATTCGCCTGCTCCGATGGCGATTTACGACCGAAATGGTGCGAAAGAGTTACCAACACTCGCTACCCCATTCGAACGAAAGTTTTTAACTCGTATGGCAGCTTTTGCGAATTTGTCTGTTACAATTTTATAATCCAAAGCAGCGTGTACTACGTTAAGCTTTCCAAGCGCCAAACTGATTTGACTGATAGTAAAGAAATCAACAGTAATAGGTTCGATTTCAAGAGCCTTACACTTGCTATGATACCTATTATGTAGCTTCTGCCTACCTTCAGCACTAGAATCGATTGCTTGCAAAAGTAAAGTGCGATCAACATTATCAATAAGTCTTTTAGCTTTTTCATAACCACATATGACACAACCTGCTTTGTTAGCAAGACTCAGCAGGCTAAGAGCTCGCTGTTCTAGAGATTTGTCAACGCATTTAAGCAACTCCTTAGGAACAATCACTTTGCGTTTCCAAGCCCTGTCGAATGCTTTTTTCGAAATAGCATGTGCCAAGACTTCATAAGAGTTGGTGACCCAAACTCCTCTCCCCGGTAGACAGCTCAAAATATCAGGGACGACCTTGTTTTCTGGAGATAATACCAGTCTTATAAGATTGTCAGGATTATGAACAGTGTGAGTTGCTATGCAGGTACGTTGTGGCGATGACCGGTTAATTAAAGTTTTATAATTAAACTTTGCTTTCATTAATTTCTACTTTTAACCGACAACAGTCTTTTGCACGTAACATTACGACTTTTTGTAGTAACTACTTCGAGCTCGTTGGTTCTTCGACTTCTGATGCTATTATGTTTTGGTTCTCATTCTCAGCTCCGTCACTTGAAATCTCCACATCAGCTGGATCAATCCAACCCAGAAGGATCCGTGCCGAAAGTATCATTTCCTCCGCTTGTTCGCGACTAATATCAAAATCATGTAGGGTTCCCTTATGTTTTATTGTTTCTGCCCCCTTTTCTTTTGGATTTTCAATCCAGCCAACAAGATCGTCGGTTGCACAATCGGCAAGATCTTCAAGAGTTTTGATGTTGTGCTCTCCTAAAGATACTAACATCGCACTAGTAATACCAGCAATGTTAGTAATATCATCATGTACACCAAGCTCTTTACGGCGTTGATCACGTTGTTGCTCTTGCTGCTCTAAAAAATCAGTTGCACGAGCTTGAATTTCTTCAGCTGTATCAAGATCAAAACCTTCAATATCTGCTATTTCATTAAGATCTACAAAAGCGACTTCTTCAACCGAAGTAAAACCTTCGGTTACAAGCAGTTGAGCAATAACTTCATCGACATCGAAGGAGTTCATAAAGAGACGCGAGCGATCTGAAAACTCCTTATTTCGACGTTCACTTTCTTCTTGTTCAGTAAGAATATCGATATCCCAACCTGTAAGCTGTGATGCAAGGCGGACATTCTGACCGCGGCGTCCAATTGCCAATGAGAGTTGGCTTTCAGGAACGATAACTTCGATACGATCGGCGTCCTCATCAAGTACAACCTTGCTTACCTCTGCAGGAGCAAGCGCATTAACTATAAAGTTTGCAGGATCATCATTCCATTGAATGATATCAACTTTTTCACCTTGAAGTTCATTTACTACAGCCTGCACACGCTGACCGCGCAGACCAACGCAGGCTCCAACTGGATCAATTGATGTATCTTTAGAAATAACTGCAATCTTAGCTCTGGAACCCGGATCCCTAGCAACAGACTTTATTTCAATAACGCCATCATATAACTCAGGCACTTCCATAGAAAAAAGTTTGGACATAAATTCAGGGCGTGTTCGTGAGAGAAAAATCTGGGGACCACGCTGTTCCCTGCGAACGTCGTAAATGTAAGCTCGTATCCGGTCGCCATAGCGAACATTTTCGCGTGGTATCATTTCATCTCGACGTATAATAGCTTCCGTTCGATTAAGATCGACAACCACGTCTCCGTATTCGGTACGCTTTACTATTCCGTTAGAGATTTCACCAATTTTATCTTTGAATTCATCATATTGACGATCACGCTCAGCGTCGCGCACTCTCTGAAAAATGACTTGTTTTGCATTTTGAGCTGCAACTCGCCCGAAATCTATAGCTGGCAATTCCTCGCTTAAGACGCCACCTATTTCCGCATCTGGATCCGCAAGGCGAGCATCTTCAAGATTTACCTGTGTCCATTCATTCTCTACCACATCAACTATCGTTTGCACACGCGTTAGGGTTGTTTTACCTGTCTTTGTATTTATAGAGCATCGTATATCATTTTCGACACCATAGCGAGATTTTGCAGCTTTTTGAATAGCACCTTGCATCGCATCAATTACAATATTGCGATCTATAGCCTTTTCGCGTGCGACTGCATCGGCTATTTGTAAAAGCTCCAAACGGTTTGCGCTAAGACCTGATGTAGACATCGTTATTTACCCTTCACCTCGGAGGACCGCTCTTCACCAGCAAAGGCTAAAGCCGTTTCAGAAGCAATTTCCGCGCTCAATTTCCCAACTAAGTTCTTGGATCGCCTCAAACTTTCTTGAATAAGTTCGTCTGTTAACACCAATCTTGCACTTTCGATTGACTCAATTGGAAAACCTAAGATTTGTCTACCGACCTGCTCGAGATTGACTTCAACCCGAACCTCATTTTCGTGAAACCCTTCAATCACACCACTAAAACGACGGCGGCCATCATACAATTTATAAAGTTCAATCTTCGCTTCGTACCCTTTCCAATCTTCAAAATCTGATGGCCTAACGAGTGGCCTGTCTATTCCAGGAGAAGATATTTCTAAACGGTAAGTAGTTGAAATGGGATCGCATGCATCTAACACCGGTGAAATCTGCGTTGATATATATTCGCAATCCTCTATTGATATCTTCTTATCTTGATGATCAAACATAACCTGCACTATTGGTGCGCACTCATTTCCCATAATTTGGACACGAACCAAACGAAATTCCATGCCCTCAAGTATCGGTTCAACAAGTTCAGCTACAGCTGAAGCAGGTCCGGTTTCACGAATAAATCTTTGGTGCCAAAATGCCGTGCCAGACATTACAATCCTTAGTTTTTCACTCTAATAATCAGGAATAAAATTTCTACATGATGATAAGCAACACAACTCTTTTGAAAATAAGATTCAAGAGTTCGTAAAGCTTCATTATTTTTAATTAAGCTAAGCAAACAAATTGTTCTAAGATCTTTAATAAAAAAAAGTGAGCCCTAACGGACTCAAGTATAGTATCGCAAACGCTTTTGTGAGTCTATATGTTAGGCTCCTATTATTTAAATAATGTATCACTTACTCCAATTAGCTCTTTGTAATGCCGGAGATTTTACAAAACTAAAATAGTAGCAATTGCGCCCTGCCTTTTTGGCTTTACGTTCGTAGCGTGTTTCAGGCCAATCAGAAGGTCTCATTCGCCAGTCATCAGACCTAATAGCAGTCCAAAATAAACATTTGACATCACGAATTGCAATTAATATTGCGCGTGCATAATCATTTACATCTGTCGCAATCCGAAGCTCTGCGCCAGGACGCATGGCGCTAGAAATAAGCTTCAATGTTGCGATATTTAAAAGACGACGTTTATTATGTTTTTTCTTAGGCCAAGGATCAGGAAAAAGTACGAAAACACGAGATAAATACTGTTGCGGAAAAAATCGCAACAACTGGCGTACATCGTCATTATATAACCTAATGTTCTTGTTGTTATGCCCCTCAATAAAATCCAATACTTTGATTGTGCCATCAATGAAGGGATCACATCCAATGATTTCAACTTGTGGGTTCTTTATAGCTTGCCAAATAAGATGTTCACCACCACCAAAACCTATTTCAAGCCACACCTGGGTATTTTCATCATCGAATGCCGCTTTTATTTTAGATGAGTTTAGTCCCAAAGTATTCACTTGGCATCGTGGCAAGACATTCCTTACAAGCATTTGCTGACGATTTGTAGGCTTTCGAGCACGACGACGGCCGAATGTTTGAAGCTCTGGAGTTACATATAGGAGGTTCTTGTATGTTGTCATATATTGTTCGTTGTGGCAGTTATAAACCTGCGTGTTACAGAAATTGTAAAGCTTGTTTATTGTTGTATGGATATTAAAAAATGGCAGCTTTTATCGCACTTGCTAAATCAGTGCGTTCCCAGCTAAAGCCGCCATCGATATCAGGCCTGCGGCCAAAATGGCCATAAGAAGCTGTTCTTGCATAAATAGCTCTATTTAAACCAAGATGTTCTCGAATGCCACGTGGACTTAAATCCATAGCATCCATTAATATTTTTTCTAGCTTACCCTCATCTACGCAGCCAGTATCGTAAAGATTGACATTGATAGATAATGGCTTAGGTATTCCAATTGCGTATGAAAGTTGAATGCAACAACGTTCAGCAATACTTGCTGCAACAACGTTTTTTGCTAAGTAGCGTGCTGCGTAAGCTGCAGAACGATCAACCTTGGTTGGATCTTTTCCACTAAATGCACCTCCACCATGAGGTGATGCCCCACCATAAGTATCGACAATGATCTTACGGCCAGTTAAGCCACAATCACCATCTGGTCCTCCAATGATGAATTTTCCTGTTGGATTGATGTGCCATTTAGTATGTTCAGTAATCCAATCAGCAGGCAACGTTTCAAGAATAAATGGCTCCACAATTTGACGGACATCGTAAGAAGTGAGCTTATCATCAAGATGCTGAGTTGAAAGAACTATGTTTGTTACTGCCGCAGGTTTACCATTTTCATACCGCACCGATAACTGACTTTTAGCATCAGGTCCAAACTTTTCTGCACCACGTTCGCCTGATTTGCGTGCAGATGCTAAAGCTTTGAGCACCTCTTGACTGTAATAAATAGGAGCAGGCATTAGATCTGGTGTTTCCGCACAAGCATAACCAAACATAATACCTTGATCACCGGCCCCTTCGTCCTTGTCGTCGCTTGCATCAACTCCCCGTGCGATATCCGAAGATTGCTCATGTAGCAAGATTTCGATATCAACGTTTTTCCAGTGGAAACCTTCTTGTTCGTAACCAATATCTTTTATTGCAGAGCGCACTCGATCTTTTATCTTAGCGTGGGTAATTGTATCTGGACCACGAGTTTCACCCGCAATTACTATTCTGTTAGTAGTAGCCAATGTTTCGCAAGCTACTCTAATCAAGCTGGGATCTAGCCCAGTCTTAAAACTTTCAGTGAAAAATAGATCAACGACCTCATCAGAAATACGGTCACAGACTTTGTCTGGATGACCTTCTGAAACTGATTCGCTTGTGAAAAAAAAAGTACGGGCTGACACATTTGACCCCATGTTGTTAAAATATATGAGAAGTTTAAACGTTACAATCTTTCAGAAACTGGTCAAGTTATATGCTTATAAGTTAATAATAAAAGTAAAATTTTACTCATAAATTACTTTTAATAAGTGAAAACAGATGTCTTGATTCACAGAAATCGAATTAATAAAGCGCTAGCCCAAATTTAAAATAAAAAATTGCACTTAAAAACCGAAGTCTTTACTAAAGTTTTAGGTGATTTCAATGCTCTTGGATTTTTTGATTGTCTAAGTTGTTGCAATTTAATTACCTTGCATAATTAATTTTTTCTAAAACCAGGACTATAACAAGTTGTCCTCGAAAACGGAAGCACACTTTAAATGAATATATTTATACTTTTTCTAAAAAAATCATGTAGTCTAGTGCTAAAATTGTAAATACAGCTCCAGAAGTAAGGCAAATGCATAATATCTAACCACGCATTTGTATGAGATAAATAGCTACTGAGCAATCGTGCTCTTTGAATTATATACGTCGGTATCGTCTTAGACATAATAAGCTCAATTCACATGTTATTACATTCTAAGTTTAATTAGAAAACCTTAGATAAAATGTACTCGATTATAAATTAGTTTTACGCTGTTTTCTTGCATCACTAAGACGCAAACATGCATATAGTAAAAAAAGAAGTGAAAACCAAAATACAGCGAAAGTTATGTCTCCAAAATAGCTATATATCGTTGGTTTTATCGGCTTAGGAAGGCTTGCATCCACGACACCAACGTCGTTTAAATTTAATTTAGAGATAATGCGCCCGTGACCATCAACAACCGCTGAAATACCGTTGTTTCCTGCTCGAATAAGGGGGACGCCCTGCTCTACTGCTCGCACAATTGATTGATGAAAATGTTGAAAAGGACCAGTTGAGAGACCGTACCAGGAATCATTAGTTAAATTGATCAAAACTGAAGGGCGTTTCGAGCCAAAATTTGTATAATCTGGAAAAATAATTTCATAGCAGATTAAAATTCGCGCGTCAGGAATACCCGGGATTCTGGGGGGCGGCTGATGACGCGAGCCAGAAGTGAAACCACCTTTTAACCTGGTTAGTTGTTCAAGGCCTATTGCTTCCAATAAATTCTGAAGTGGCAGATATTCACCGAATGGAACCAAATGCACCTTGTCATAAGTAGCAATAAAATTACCGCCACCGTCGACTATCATCGCTGAGTTAAAAACTTTGTCATGATTACGCTTTACAGTATTTTCATAAATCACACGAATCGTTCCAGCAATTAGTGTGATTTCGTCCGGAAGTGTGGTGGCTATTGACATTAGAACCTCATTCGAACGAAGTGCTAAAAAAGCGAGTGCAGCCTCAGGCCAAATGATATGTGTAATACCTTTTCCTTCTTGGCTTGCTTGTTCAAGGCCAAAACTAGACAATTCGAGATGGCGCGTGAGAATTTCTGCACGTTTGGAGGGATCAAATTTGTCACGCTGCTTTATGCTTGGCTGAACAATGCGAAGTCGCACGTCATTTGCTACGTTAACTGGAGTTTGTGTAAGACTGTATACTCCATAGACGGCCATAATAATCAAAGGAATAATGGTTAATACCAATATTGGTCTGATAGATTTAGCTTTCTGTTTGCGTTGTATTGCCTCAAGGAAAACTGGCAACGGTGCACTGCAAACGCACACTGTAATTGCTGTCATGCCATAAATACCAAGCACACTTGCGGTTTGTAAAAAAATAAGTGGATGAGCTAATGCATAGCCCAAAGTATTCCAAGGGAAGCCAGTTAATACATTGCCGCGAAACCATTCAGTCGCAGAAAAAGTAAGAACAAGAACAAGAACTCTCGCTACGGCAGAACCTGATATACAAGCTAATAAGGCAATAGCTAGGCCATAAAAAATAGCTAAGCTAGCAGGCATAAGGGTTATTGCAATTGGAATTAGCCAGGCAAAAAGTTCTTTTTGAACCATAAATGCATTTCCGATCCAGTAAAGGCCGGCAAGATGAAATCCAAAACCAAACCACCATCCAATGGAGAAACCGCAACTTGCTTGCTTCCAAGAGAATGTGGGTTTAATAAAAAAATTTAAATCTGTTTCACCTTTATTAATAGCATAAGGACCTTTGCCACTGTCGGGGTTAGCCCAAAACACTAATATTGGCAATGTTAAGAACAGCACAGGCATGATGTGAAAAGGTGCAAGAGCTAATGTAGAGACCGCACCCACAAAAAATGAAAATATATTTCTTCGCCAACCAGTTAGTGTTAGCCAGTCTGCAAAAAGCAGAATAAACCTTTCTAACGTCATGAGTTTGTTTAGTTTCGATTTAATGCTTCTGAAAATACCACTCAGAATAATCAAGAAGAAATGTTTCCTTTCGATGCGTTACGAATTATGCACAAAAATAACTGTGATAGAAATGTACTTCTGTATCTAATGATAATCTAAAACCATCTAAATTCTATCTAAAACAACATCTGAGATGTGAATCTTCAATTTTTTTATTCGCCTTGGATCCGCATCAAGTACTTCAAATTCGAGGCCTATCGGATGGCGTACCAGTTCCCCTCGTGCGGGAACGCGACCAACAAGAGAGAAAACTAAACCACCAAGCGTGTCAACGTCATCATCGTCTGGCATTAACTTTAGGTTAAGGTGCCTTTCTAAATCTGCTACTTTGGTGCGAGCTAACGCAATTATGCCGTTTATATTATCGCCTATAATTTTAGGATTTTCAAACTCATCGTGTTCGTCTTCAATTTCACCAACGATTTCTTCAACAAGATCCTCAATACTGACAAGGCCATCTGTTCCACCATACTCGTCAACGACAAGAGCCATATGAATTCGAGTTGACTGCATTCGCAATAGCAGATTCATGGCTGGCATAGAAGGAGGAACGTATAGAATACGACGTTTGACCTTAGAAACAGCCAGTGGTTTAGCAAGTGCTGTATCGTTGATATGCAGATTTATATCGAATGAATCATTGATGACATCTACTGAGTCAAGATTTTTTTTCAGATCACATTTATCACTAAATTCAACTAGCCATCTTACTAAATCTTTAACATGAACCATACCTATCGGATCATCTAATGTATCACGATAAAGTGGCAGTCTTGAAACGCCGGCTTTTACAAAAAGTTGCAATGCTTGGCCAACTGTCTCATTTTCTTCAATAGCTACAATATCAGCCCTTGGTACCATAACATCGTCAATACGTAATGCACCATAACGCAGCAACCTTAATAGTATAGCACGCTCTTGTTTAGAAAACGAGTCAGGTGCAGAATCATCTATTTTGAGTGCTGCCTCAAGTGTGTCACGTAGAGACTGCCCGTTTATCAATCCCAATCTATTTCGTAGAGCTGAAAACCAACTACTTGTTACGTTAGTTGCGACTTTATCAGTATTGTCTGTTCGATCTATATTTTTGTCTCCATCGATTATAGTAATTTTTGGAGACTGCTTCTCACTCTCGGTTGCCATCGCACATGCTCGTGTCATAATGAACAGTCTGTCTGTTTAAATGACTAGCGGCCTCCTTTAGTTATGATAATCATTCTTGTGTATAAAAATAATTGATAATACCGAGATTATCCAAGATGTCGATCTCTAGCTGCTCCATTGTTTCAGCGTCCTTGTCATCTTCATGATCATAGCCTAGCAAATGAAGCACCCCGTGGACCAAGAGATGCGTAAAGTGGTGGCGTGGGTTAAGATTAAGGTCAATAGCCTCACGTTTAACAGTTTCGCAAGCTAAAATAACATCTCCGATATGGTATATACCACCAACATCTGCCCTTTTAGTTGGTTGAGGAAATGATAACACATTTGTTTTTTTATTTATCTTTCTGAACTTCCAATTAAGTTCCTGTACAAATTGGTCATTACTCAAAATGACAGCAATCTCGTATCTAGCTGCAGCGCAGTTCAGAGAAGCTTTTTCAAGTGCACTTGCGCTATCATACGTAAG
Organism: Candidatus Tectiglobus diatomicola; assembly: GCA_039583345.1. Taxonomy (GTDB): domain Bacteria; phylum Pseudomonadota; class Alphaproteobacteria; order Rhizobiales; family Hyphomicrobiaceae; genus Tectiglobus; species Tectiglobus diatomicola. The sequence goes on from JAZDSJ010000007.1 coordinate 15,819, forward strand.
TTGCTCTATCGGCTCGAGTTGAGACCAATCTCCTGCCTGAAAGATGCATTCCAAGTTAAATTGTTTTTGGAAAGAGGGAGCTGTTGTTGAACTAATCACATTTGGCATCCCACATTCGCTTGATTCAATTTTCATATCATTTTAATTGAGTTTAAATTGTTTTTATAATCATACGCCTGAACAATAAGCGCCACAAGATCGCGCCTCACAACGTCAGTTTCCTTAAAATGAATTGCTCCGATGCCCTTGATTTTTTCCAGTAGTCTAACACTATCTAATAAGCCGGATTTTTGCCCTGCTGGTAAATCTATTTGTGAGGGGTCACCAGTAATTACCATTTTCGATTCTTCTCCCAATCGCGTGAGAAACATTTTCATTTGTATTTCTGTTGCGTTTTGAGCTTCATCTAATATTACAAATGCACTTGTTAACGTTCTTCCTCGCATAAAAGCAAGTGGTGCGATTTCTATGATACCTGTCTCAAGATCTCGTTTTACTTTCTCCGGTGGTAAGACGTCGTAGAGCGCATCATAAAGTGGGCGCAAATAAGGGTCGATTTTATCGCGCATGTCACCAGGTAAAAAACCCAAACGTTCTCCGGCTTCAACTGCTGGACGCGAAAGAATAATGCGAGACACAAGCCCGCGCTCAAGATAATGTGCTGCAGAAGCAACTGCGAGATAAGTTTTGCCCGTACCAGCTGGGCCAATGCCAAAAACTAAATCGTGACTTTGAACTAAATCTATGTACGCTGATTGGGCCGGTGTTCTAGCCTTTACAATTCGACGTCTTGTTGATATCTCATTTTGATTAACCGTGCTATTACATTTAGCTTTTTTATGTCTTATAAGACTATAAAAATCGTCTGGGTTGATTTCAACGTTTTTAGAAGCTCGCTCGTAAAGTGCCTGAAGAATGTCACGAGCCATCTCACAAGCTAAATTATTACCTTTGAGTATGACAGTGTTGCCATAAGCATGTGCATTTATATCTAAGTATTTTTCCAAAAGAGCTAAATGCGAATCATATTCACCAAGGAGTCTTGTAACAAAACGATTATCCTCAAAAGTTACAACTATCCGATCATGATGTTGCTTGCGAATCATATTATACCCAAAGTTCGGACTGTTAGTGTCGTCTGAATATTTGCCATACTCTCTGCCTTTAATATCGAGTGGTAACACCTCTGGTTATGATTTTAATACATTCAAAAAAGCTCTGAGATTAATTAAGCCAATTGGATTGTGTCACCATCTCGCAAGCTTGTATTAGACATTACCCTTTACAAAGACCCTTATAAATTTTGTAATTCAACGTTATTCATCCTGCAAGACAGCAAACAAAGATCCACTTGTCGCTGATATTATTTTTACTTGCACAATACATCCAAGCATTCTGTCTGGCGCAACTGCGTATACCTGTTGTAAGTATGGTGAACGGCCAATCAATTGGTTAGAATCTCGTCCCTTGCGCTCAAATAAAACTGATAATGTCTTTCCAATACAGCGCTTATTAAATAATTCTTGTTGCTCTTTCAGTATCGACTGTAAAGCGTGAAGACGACTAGTTTTTTCTGTCTCATTGATATGATCACTAATTTCAGAAGCCGGGGTACCAGGGCGCGGGCTGTATTTAAAAGAAAAAGCTTGTGCAAACCCTACTTTTTCAACAACGCTCAATGTCTCATCAAATTCTGCAGCTGTTTCACCAGGAAAACCGACAATGATATCAGTAGATATAGCAATCTCAGGGTTTGCGAAGCGTATACGGTCGATAATTTGTAAATATTCTTTAGATGTGTGTCCTCTGTTCATTGCTTTTAATATTCGATTAGAGCCTGCCTGGAAAGGCAAATGAATATATGGCATTAATTTTTTATTGTAACTATGACTTTGAATTAGATCATCACTCATATCGCGAGGATGGCTCGTAGTATAACGTAGCCTCTTAACACCATCGATTTTGCTGAGTGTATCAATTAGTTGTGCTAAAGACCAGGTGTTTCCATATGGCCCTTTGCCATTATAGGCATTCACATTTTGCCCGAGGAGTATGATCTCGCATGATCCGAGCTTAATTAAAGACTTAGCCTCATTTACTAACTGCTCGACTGGGCGAGAATATTCCATACCTCTTGTGTAAGGCACAACGCAAAATGTGCAAAATTTATCACATCCTTCTTGAACAGTTAGAAACGCGCTTGCTTTGTGCGCTAAATTACGTTTAGGAAGTGCATCAAATTTCTCTTCATAAGTCAAGTCGATTTGGACTGATCTTCGTCCATGAAGTTCACTTCTTGCGACCAAAGATGGAAGCATATGATAGCTTTTTGGTCCAACAATAACATCAACACACGGAGCGCGACTAACAATCTCATTGCCTTCAGCTTGAGCAACACACCCAGCTATGGCTATTGTTTTCTTTTTACTTCTGTTACTATCTAGGTCGCACATTTTTCGAATGCGTCCGAGTTCAGAATAAACTTTTTCTACCGCTTTCTCGCGAATATTACAGGTGTTCAACACGATTAAATCAGCATTAGTAATTTGTGAAGTTTCTTCGAAACCTGAAGGTACAAGTGCTTCGAGTATACGTTCGCTATCGTAGACATTCATTTGGCAACCAAATGTCTTGATAAAGACTTTTTTTGCCGGCAAGCGGAGTTCCTTTCATGATTAACTTTTATTTCAAAATATTTTATTATATCCTCCGCGAGGTATAGGCGGACATTTCTGTAATAATATTGTACTTTACAATATATGGTCAACATGCTTCATTTTGCGAGAATTATATTAAATTAATTTTCATAATAATTGTGAGTGGCCTTTTTTTTACCATGCAGCATATCAATCACTCTAGTGCGCACTTGTTTTTCCGCAGTTAGGGCTAGTTTTTTACGGTTTTGATCTTCTTTTACAGCAACCGGACTGCTTATTGACACATTAACATCTAATGGACCAATTTTAAGTAATTGCCATGCATGGCTGAAAATGTCCATATCACCATACCACGCTATTATCTTACGACCTTCGCGTCCAAGTGGAACACCATGAACATGCGTATAAACCAAAGATAGTGTCTGAACAATGGGCTCAGCATAATTTCGATCTATAATCTTTTTTCTTTTTAATGCTTCCTCAGGAAATGCAGATGATAGAAGCGCAGAACGAAAAGGCTGCACGCGATTACCATCAGTAGTGGTGCCCTCAGCAAATAATACTAAAATATCACCATCATTGAACCTTTTAGTCATGGCATCTGAAATCCGACTTACATCTGATTTTCGCTTACGATTTATAAAAAGGCTTCGCTGTAACTTAGCTAATGATGATACGAATGGCCAGCCTCGAATTTCGCTTTTAGCTATAAAAGATACTGGAGCCAAGGCGGACAGCACTAAAATATCTACCCACGAAACATGATTGGCAACGATTAAAACTGGCTGACCATGTTTTATGGCACCATCAACATGTAGGCGTATCCCCAGTAGACGACAGATGCAGCGGTGGTACCAGAATGGTAGTGTTCGGGCGCATTGTAAAGAAGCCTTTAACAACACCCATTGTATAAGCATTGCAGGTAACGTGAATGCTATTAAAATCAATAATAGGCTTGCCGCGCGAAAATTCGAACCAGTAGTCATTCCCTTGTGCAATCTGACTGCTCCTCATTTGTCGGCTCTCTATACCATTTGATAGTAACGAAAATTCAAAAGCTGTTATCTAAAGGTCATCTGGTGTCTGAGTGTAAAATTTTTTTATACACTAAGGCGTCAGTGCTTTTTCCGCTTTTGTATGTATAGTATGATTTTCTTACACTAATTTGCCTAAAACCATTTTTTCTGTAAAGCTTGATAGCGTTAACGTTGGCTTTACTTACCTCGAGAATTATACTACGGCCATTTAGAGAGCGCAGCTTTTTCTCAAGCTTGGCGAGTAGACGTGTGGCAATCCCAAACTGGCGAAATCGAATATCGACTGCCAATGAAATAACTTCTGCTTCACCGTCAATAGACTGCGCAATAATAAAGCCAACTAAGCCATAATCTGAAGATGCTATAAAAGAAATACCTCCCGTACATTTTAATATGTCTTTAAGCTCAGATGTACTCCAGCCCCGATTAAAACTGTTTGCATGTAAGTTAGATATAGCTGTTAAATCGCATGTTAGTAATTTCCTAATACTAATGCCAACCGGCCGTAAATTTTCGCGAGAACTATGTAACATTACAATAATGACCACTGTGAAGTTGATACAATAATCATGCTATTTGCTTAATTTTATTGCTTGTCTGAGGTTTGGCGTCAGGTGGACGTAAGTAAAGAGGACATGGTTTCGTGACAGGCTTTAGATCCACATCTAATAGATATTTAGCTGAAGGTAGTTTAGGTTCAAAAATATCTTCAGTCTTTACACCTGATTGGTTTAAAGATTTAACTAAATCATGGCCGAAATGAGAGGCAAGTAAGACTTTCTTGTATTTAAACGATATGACACTTGCAATATCATTAATCGTTCCAATACTAGGAGGCGTAAGAGCCGTTTGTCCGGGGAATGAGAAAATTTGATAATAAAGCTGGCCTCGGCGCGCATCTACGCACACCGCAATAGGTAAAGAGCTGTAATTACTGTTTACATATTTTGATCGCGATAGTGTTCTACGAGCTATCACGGCCAGGCTAGAAGCCGTGAATGTAGACACTCCTGTTGCTAGAGCAAGGCCTCTAACAACAGCAATTCCAATTTTTGTTCCAGTAAATGAGCCTGGACCAGTCGTCACAGCCACGCCATCTAAGTCAAAAAGGGACATATTAGCGTCTAATAAGACTGTCTTTATCATGTCCATAACTTGTTCAGAGTGACCTGATGACATATTGATAGCACGTGAAAATACTTTAGTTCTATTGATCGCGCAACTAGACCTAACTGCTACAGAACAAGCTGCAAATGTAGTATCGATGGCTAACAAGTTAACTGGATCAAACATTTGGATTAGGTCCCAAACATAATAGGCAACAATAGTAAAAGAGTTTAAAGTTAAACGGCTTCCACACCTCTGACCATAGGACAGAAATGGCGTATCAAGTTTTCTATGCCGTTATGCAGTGTAGCAGTTGAGCTTGGACAACCTGCGCAAGCACCTCTCATGGACAGATAAACAATGCCGTCACTATAACCTTGAAATGTAATGTCTCCACCATCCTGAGCAACTGCTGGTCTAACGCGAGTGTCCAGAAGTTCTTTAATTGTAGCTACCAATTCAGCATCCTCTGGGTCGTAATTTTCGTCAACATTATGGTTAGAGGATGCAATTAAGTCTGTTGCATCTCCCGATCCATAATAGTCCATAATAGCCCCTAAAATCGCAGGCTTTAAATGTCGCCATTCGCCTTCACTTTTTGTGACAGATACAAAATCTGCACCGAAGAAAACGCCCGTTACATTTTTTATATCAAACAATCTTTTAGCCAGAGGTGAAGAAGCAGCTTCTGCTTTCGAACGGTAATCTGCCGTGCCGTCAGGAAGAACTTGTCTTCCAGGCAAAAATTTTAGCGTGGCCGGATTAGGTGTTTGCTCAGTCTGTATAAACATGAATATGCCTATTTCCAGTTTCGTCTTATAATAAATATCATAAGCTAATCATTTATCACTTTTATTCTAGGATTTCTAGACTAATACCATATTAGAGCAAATCTTGCATTGTAAGCTGAAATCCATTAGCAATAATAATACTTATATTTTGTTAAAATACTCTTCAGTGTTTTAAGTTAGTATTATATATTAAGTAATCTTAGTTTTAATTCTAAGCATAGTTTTGCTACATATCTTTTAGGCCTTGTATATCTTTGAGAACGACCCCAAATCTTTTAAGTTCTTACTATCACTAGTAACAAATGGGATTATAAATTAAATTAAGCTCTAATAATTAAGATCTAACAGACTGAAATGTTTTGACTGCTGATGTGTGTCCTTAACGTACGAGGGAGTATCTCATGCCTAACGATCTCAATGCTAAAGATAATGAAGATGTAGCGGCATTTGCGCCAAATCCACTTATGTCTAACCAAGAATTTGCGGAATTGGGTGAAGGTGAATTGGCGTACATAAAAGCTTTGACATCTGAGGAAGCTCAAAAAGCATACCCTTCTATTGAAGAGTTACCTGAAGGTATACATTTATACGCTTTGCATGGTGCTGATGGATCTCCAATTGCGCTTACTGATGATAAAGGCGTAGCCATCGAACAGGCTATTGGCGATGAGCTTGAAATTGCTTCATTGCATTGAACGCAAGAGGTGCAAGATCCTTAGGCAAGTATTTCTAACATGCATTGCTTTGTTCTACTTGTATATTAAGTAGGACAGAGGTGAAAATACTTGAATTGTAACTTTGCCTCTAGTCCGGGTATAAATTTTATGTCATCTGCACTTTTAAATTTATAACAACTAAAAGTTTTTGATTTACAAGACATGTTTTCTTTACTCATCAGACATTCGTGATTGCGAGACTTTCTAGGTTAAAAAATTTTATAAGGCTAGCATGCTGGAATTAATTGGCGCTGGTTTCACATTATAGAAGATAAAATCCAATCCATGTGATTGCTATCTGTAATGCTAACTTAAGTTGCTTATAACGATTTGCTTGCTTTAAATGCTGTGGAACAGAAGATAATTTTTATGCTCTAAAGACCTGCGACATGTAATTTCTTAGCATAGCTAGGCAACCTATCTACAAATAGATATGCAATACAAATCAAAAAAACAGTGCTTAGTTGATTTCATGAAAATTTTTATTATCGAGCTTGACCTTCTTGTTAGGTGCTATTTAGAAAGCTTTAAATAAATTACTTTGCAAATATCCATAAATACTTTGTTTGGGAAATTTTCGTAAAAAGCATACTAATGCTAGCTAAACATTACTTGTTAACAGATAGTTGTGCACCTAATTTCACTCAGGTGAACGTCCTCTTATAATATAGCAGTCTGAAGTGATGTTGCTATTATGCATCACATCTGGGAATTGTGAAAATGTCGAGGTTATGTAAGGGATGGCAACAATCTAATGCTTAGCATTTAACAGCGAATCAAGTATAAAAGTATGTGTGAGGGGCAAGTTAATAGTTAAGTAATAAAGTCTGCCTCGTTTATTTGTGAATGCTTTTTAAGCGGTTAGAATCATTTGCAGCTAAATGTGCACAGTTGTTACATGAGTGCAACACGCAGATGTCTTTACCTAGTGCGTTTTGGGAAAACGTATTTTTGCTCAAGGTAAGTACTACTGTTTGTCTCTCAAAGTCATTATTTTAACCTCTGTTGCAGTGTCTCCTCATCATAAGAACTCGTATGCGCAAGCTGTTATTAGTATAATATCTGCATTTTATTATATCATGTCAACTTGAGTGTGCGATACAAGAAAGGGCAATCCTATGAGACATGCTCTAGGTGTATTCGGAGTTTTAGCAGCAGGCGTTCTTCTGCTTGTATCCGCGGCCATGAACTGGCGATTTGGCTATTATCTTGGTACTACCGAGTTTGATGGTTTTATCTATGGTTCAGCTAGTGCAGCTGCTGATTGTATGAAAGCCTTAGTGCCCTTTTTTGCTTTTGCTGCATTGCGAAACAAAATGTGGGCGCAGGCGTTTGCATCTTTCGTAATTTGGGGTGTCGTAACTGTCTATTCCTTAACATCTGCCTTAGGTTACTCTGCTTTAAATCGGCAGGATACCGTAGGGGCGCGTGCTTCTCAAGCACAGGTTTATCAAGACTTGAGATCTGATCTTGATCGTGCTACCGATCAACTAAGTTGGATTCCAAAACATAGACCTGCCTCGGTTGTAAAAGCTAAGCTAGATGGAATGGAGGTTAACCGAATTTGGGTTCGTACCAGTGAATGTACTGACGTTACAAGTCGCAGCGGACGTAGTTTTTGTAATACCTATGCCAAATTAAAGGCAGAGTATGCATCTGCTAACGAAGCTGAAAGACTTGAGACAAAAGTATCAGAAATACGCGCAAAACTCGGTGAGCAACCTAATGCTAGTGCTTTCGCAAAAAGTGACCCACAGGCAGTAATTCTTGCTCAACTTGCTGGAATTTTCGTTCCTGGTGTTACAGTCGAACACATACAAACAGCGCTTATTGTTTTTGTATCTTTATTACTTGAGGTCGGTTCAAGTCTTGGTATGTACGTAGCATTTAGCCAATGGCGTTTAGGAGGCCATACTGTAGGTTATACTGAAAACGTCAATCTAACAAGAACGTACAACAACTCTTCTATTGTGAGAGTAAGAGAACCTGTCGCTGCTATAACTGTTGAGGAGTCTCACCAAATAGCAAATGATAATGCAAGGTCAATTAGAAAACTTGCACCTGAAAGTGATGTTGAACGATATAAAAACGAACGTATTGTTAAACAAAATGGTACTAGCTTAACTGCAACAACTATCTACGAGGATTATTGTGATTGGTGCGATGAACACGATAAGGAGCCTCTTGCGCTTCCATCTTTCGGACGTGAGCTTAGTGACACTGGCTTGCACAAAGCAAAAGTAGCTGGGCGAATACGCTACGTAGGAGTGTCGTTAAGATTTGCTTCAAAGGAAGAGGAGGAAGAAAAAGTATCTGTCTCAAAGGTCCTTGCTGCCTAACTTGGCAAAATAAAGAAGAGTCGCATCTGCGGCTCTTTTTTTTTGTGAATTTTAAATATGTTTAACTTTATAATATAATACGCTTATATACTGCATAAATTTAGGTCATTATTATTTAAGCCTCTAAAAACTACGTGTAAGACTTCAGCAGTCTGCTTAAAAAGTTCTAATAAATCAATTGTTGAGTGTTATATTAAATAAATAACGTTTAAATCAGTTTGACGTAGTTTCAATAAACATATGATATTATCAATTTGTATATTAACTTAAATCTATCTGTACTTCTTACCCTCAGATTAAATTTATTATAGGGCTATATTATATTTAATTTATTGTTTAGTTTCTCTCTTTTGTTGAATGTTTCTAATTATGCCATTAGAGGATTAAATGCTGTTTCCCGAATCAGATCACGAGCTAATCATTAGTGTTCGTGAATTGAAGTTAAAATTTTTTGTAGGTGTATTAGCTGAAGAAAAATTAGCAAAGCAGCTTGTAGTAATAAATATTTGGATGTCTACATTTAACAACGCTCGGCATATTTCAGATGATATTAATGCATACGCCTCTTACACGGACGTGATTGATAGTGTGAAACGTTTGTCTATCGAGGGGTGTCACATCGAGTTGTTAGAGACGCTTGCTGAAAAAATAGCGTGCTTGGCGTTACAAGATAATAGAGTAGCAAGGGTTGTAGTTTCTGTAGATAAGCCGGATATTATTCCACAAGTAGAAAGGGTCGGAGTAGTCATCCGAAGGTCTAGGTAGCTTTTGCTGATTTTTGCATCTCAATGGAAATTCGTGTTTTTATTTTTTTATGTGGGGTATGGTGTGCAAAATGTGTAATAAACTTTCCATTTGGTCCTAGGAGGTATAGAAAAGTAGAGTGGTCTACCGTGTAATTGTTCGGAAAATTGTTGTTTTTTACTTTTCGAGCATAGGCACGGAAGTTTCTTATCATTTCCGATATTTCTTTCTGGGATCCAGTAAGGCCAATAATTCGCTTGTCGAAGTGAGAAAGATATTTTTTTAAGATTTGTGGCGTGTCGCGTATAGGATCTACTGTAACAAATATGATATTTATTTTTTTTGCCTCTTCTCCAAGACTTTCTAGAGTTTTTGTAACAGTTTGAAGCGCTGTTGTGCAAATATCTGGACAATGTGTGAAGCCAAAAAAAACTACTACGTAATTATTTAGAAAGGTTTTATCACTTACCCTGTTACCGTGCTGGTTAATAAGCTTGAAGGGACCTCCAATCTTAGGCTGCGTGTTTGTCCATTGTAATGGATTTTGTAAGAGATATATCGTTGATATAATGACCGCCATAGTTACTATTGTAATGCTCACACCCATGGTCGTAAAGCGCATTTGAGTTCCCCACTGTAAGGATTTAGATAGTTTAGTTTTAATGTTATGACGTCGTGCGAGAAAGCTGTGGTGTTTATTTTGTGGGCGGTTCCGAATAAAATTTAGAATAAGATATTCGTAGCAAGCACTTTCGTGGGCAGGCAGATAAACTAAATTCTGGTTGGCTCCTCTGCGTTCAAGAAGAACTCATCCTTAGCGAAAGTTGAATTAACTCTTGACGCAAGTTACATATCTTGTTCGGACTGATTTTAAACCATATTCGTGTAATTATGTCATCCTTAATAAGGTCGATGCCATCACAATCTAAGCTAATAATTTTCCATTTTCCTGTTTGTTTTTTAATCAGATTTATAGCGTGGAGTAAAGTCGTATCATTGTTCATGCTTGCAATTATCTCTGTCTCATGAGGCTCAAGTGCTAGACAGTTTTTAGCATCACTTGCGATATGATTTACTTTCATTACTTCGTATGCTTTTCCATAGCCGCCTATGAAAGTAGCATGAGTGGGCTCTACACGCCAAAATGCAAAATCACTAAAGTCTGCATATAACGATGATTCTGGGTGGCGAGCTAAATAGCGTCGACGTGATCGTTCTATGTCTCTATGTTTCTTAAGTATGTAGGCATTGCCCATAACTGCAATTCTAGGATATGCAGCTGGATCGCCTTTACCGGGGACACCTAGCATAAGGGCGCAGCGTGAATCTTTATTCAGGGCTTTGAAATGGATTGATAAAGACGAAATCAAAAAAATTGGTAGCCCGTTAATATCTGTTGAAACATTCACTTGACTTGCTGATGGTGCATTCGTTTCTGCATCAAGATAGCTTAATGCCGCAAACCTGGAGGTCCGTATCAACGTTTGAGCTTGAAGGCAGGCATGAGAATCAATCTCAAGAAAATTATTTTTCTTTTTTTCTGTACTCATTGCTATCCTCGTATTTTGCAGTGCTTTCTGTGAATGATGCATCTACGGTGGATTTACCTTAGATCAACAGTTTAATGTTTTAATGATAGTAGTAAAAAGAAAATCTTGAAAGTTGTTTTTCGGATGTCTTTGCCCACAATTAAATAATACTTTAGCTTCTATTTTGCAGACTTAGTAGATATGTGGTTCTAATATATGAAAATACGTTTTTTAGATTAACGCGAACAGGAAGTATCTGGAGAAAAATTATGCTGCTTGCACCTAAGTACTTTAACACCGCAGGCTTGGTAGTAATTGCCTTGACCTGTTTGTGTTATCAAACAGCGTCTTCTCGTTCATTAGAAAAAGATAAAAATAATTCCTCGCTGGAGTTGAGATCGCACTTAGGAAGTTATATGGCAGGTCGTATTGCGCGCTCAATAAACAATATACCACAATCTGTTGCATTTTATCGCCAAGCACTTAAACATTCACCCAAACATCCTCGTATTATGATGCAGGTGTTTTTAGGTGAGGCAGTTAATGGAAATTTACTTGAAGCTGATAAAATAGCCCGTAGTATAGTTACTGTGAGTTCTGATAATCGTCTTGCTCGATTATGGCTTGGCACTGCGGAATTTCGTGCGGGGCGGTACGCTCGTGCTGATCAGCACTTTAAACTTGCAGGTCAAGACCCAATTGGCAAACTAACATCTCGTCTTTCACGCGCTTGGATTGCTCTGGCACGTAATAGGCAAAACCAGGCACTTAGGTACCTCTTACCATCTGCTCATCAATCATGGTCGTCTTATTACGTTCAATATCATAGAGCACTCATCGCTGACTTATCCAGAAAGCCAATGGAATCTAAGGCGCTCTACAGTGAAATTTTCAATGCTGATACTCGCATGCCACGTACTACTGCAGCTTATCTGCGCCACGCTATTTATCGTGGTAAATATGTTCTGGCGGGCAAAATTGCTCGCAGACATATTAAGGATAGTGCAAATGGTGGGCACGCCTCAATTATAGCATTATTTACTGATGTAAAAGCAGGGAATAAAGTCCATCTCATGATCAGGACGCCACAAGAAGGTTTGGCAGAGGCTTTCTACGGACTTGGTGAAGCATTAATAGATGAAGGTGGTTTAGAATTAGGGACTCTTTACTTACAGATGGCTCTATCTATCAAGCCAGATTTTCCTTTTGCACTTGCAGCGCTGGCAAATGCGCATGAAGCGACACGGGATTATGAGCGTGCCATAGACGTTTATGATAGTATTCGCAACGATACTTCGCTTCAAATAGAGATTGCAATTCGTAAAGCATTCAATTTGGATGCTTTAAATAAAACAAACAAAGCTAAAAAGATTTTAGATGATGTCGTTACATCTCATCCTAATAGCACACGTACACTTGAGGCTATAGGCAACATATTGCGTGCAAGCAAACGTTATGATGAAGCGATAGAATATTATTCACGTATTATCAATCTCATTCGTAAGCCAGAAAAACGTCATTGGATATATTGGTACGCGCGAGGTACATCTTACGAGAGAGCTAAGCAGTGGCTAAAGGCCGAAAAGGATTTGCTTAGAGCCATGTCTTTAGATCCAGATCAGGCACTTGTTTTAAATTACTTAGGCTATTCATGGGTAGAACAAAACATAAACCTTGATCGCGCTCTTGAATTAGTTGAAAGAGCAGTTGAACTCAAACCTGACGATGGCTACATCATCGATAGTCTAGGTTGGGCACATTACAAGCTTGGAAATTACAATAAGGCTGTACTGTATCTTGAGCGTGCAGTTGAACTCAAACCTGAGGATCCTATTCTAAATGATCACCTTGGTGATGCATTATGGCAAGTGAATAGACTGAGAGAGGCTAAATATCAGTGGGAGTTGGCCTTGTCATTAAAACCGGAAAAGAAAGAAGCTATTAAAATTCGTAAAAAACTTGTTTCAGGCATGGTGTCTGATGTTTTTTTAAATTCCACAGAAAATAGAGTTAATGTGGAGCTTAATTGATAACAATATAAAATTTGCAATGTATTCTTAGTTAACTCAAGACATTAAAAGCCTTAATCTGCAAGTAGAGCTAGATCTTTAGGTAACTCGTATAAAAACAACTAAGGAGATTTTGTATCTTAAGCGCTAAATGCTATGGTTTGCAAAATTGTTTAGTATAATGACACCTAAATACACTGAAAAGGCATATGCAAAAGTTAACCTGTTTCTACGTATTATCGGGCATCGTCCAGATAATTACCATGAACTCATAAGTTTGGTTGCATTCGCTAGTGACGTTTACGATATTGTAACCTTAACCCCATCAGCAGATTTTAGTTTTCGTACTTCAGGATCTTACAGCAGCGAAGTAATTGGTAAAAATATTATTTGCAAATCTGTAGAACTTGCAAAAAGTAAAATTCCTGATTTAAAATTAGGCAGAATCGAGCTTGAAAAAAAAATACCTGTTTCTTCGGGTTTAGGTGGCGGCTCTGCTGATGCCGCAGCAGTTCTTAGAACTATTGGCCATCTAAATAACGTTGCCGACCTTAAAAGTGCATTCTTTGAAATTTGTTCTCAGATAGGCGCAGACGTTCCGGTGTGCTTGAATAGTCAGTTGGCTAAAAGTGCATTTATGTGGGGAAGAGGTGAACATATTTGGCGTCCAACTAGCTCTCGTAACAATATTTTACCAGAAGGCGTATATGCAATCTTGGTTAATCCAGGCATACCAGTGTCGACAAAGAGCGTATTCAGTGTTTTACGACATTCTAATTTACAGAAAGTAATAATTTCTCATGATATACCTAGCCATTTTAAAAATTTCGATGAACTTATAAAATATCTTCATAACACAAGCAACGATTTAGAGGAACCAGCGTGTTCAATCGCACCGATTATTTCAGATGTATTATGTGTACTTCGTAATTTACCCAAATGCGCACTTGCGCGAATGTCTGGCTCTGGAGCAACGTGTTTTGCATTATTTGATAACTTAATGCAGACTAAAATGGTTGCCAAACAACTCTCTTATCAACATCCAGAATGGTGGATTAAATCAACACAGCTTAGTTGAATTTCATAGATTTAGCGTATCTTAAACTTTAGAATTGATCTTAATTAAGAGTACGAAAAAATTGTTCTTTTTTGAATTAAATTCTAATTGCCATGATGTTTTCTGTTTTTTTGTACTCATTTTTAGATTTACTTGCTTGAACAGTATTATAAATACTTATAATCACAAAAATTTAGGTCATCAGGCTTTATATTATCAATGAGTACCTTTTTAAAGTACTTTAGTGATTAATGTAATCAATTATCACTTAGCTTTTAAAACTACAACAGCGAGTGCATTAACTAGATTATTTCATTATTTAATTCTTTCTGTAATGTGAATAATTATATATTAAATATTTCTGATCGAAAACCGGTCAAGTATCAACCTAGACTATAAGAGTAGTCCACAGGACAAAACTTTATCTTTGATAATTCCAAGATCTAATAATGTGAATAGCCGTGATTCGACAACTGCAAATTTTTAAACTAAGCTTGATCAGTTTAGAGAGCTACTAACATACTTTTGCTGCACGCATTAAATTTAAAAAACGTCTAAATAAATGGTAGCTATCATGAGGACCAGGACTAGCCTCGGGATGATATTGAACTGAAAAAACTGGTTTGTCCTTTATTCTGATCCCGCAATTAGTCCCATCGAATAGTGATATGTGCGTCTCTTCTACATTACTAGGCAACGTGTTTTTGTCTACAGCATAGCCATGATTCATAGATGTAATTTCAACTTTTCCAGTTATCATGTCTTTTACAGGATGGTTAGCACCATGGTGACCTTGATGCATTTTCTGTGTCTTTGCCCCTACTGCCAAGCATATCATCTGATGCCCAAGACAGATACCAAACATTGGCTTACCTGATCCAATAAGTTTGATAATTTGAGGTACAGCATAGATACCAGTTGCTGATGGATCTCCAGGTCCATTAGACAAAAAAATACCATCTGGATTATAAGCTAAAATGTCCTTTGCCGATGCCGTAGCTTGTACCACAGTAATTTTACAACCTACAGATGCTAAACACCGTAGAATGTTGCATTTTAATCCATAATCTATAGCTACAACATGGAATTCTTTGTTTTTCTCAGATTTGTAACCTCTGTTCCAATCCCAATGTGCTCCTGTCCAATTATAGGGGCGTTTTGTGGTAACCTTTGAGGCTAGATCCAGACTGTCCAGTCCCTTTAAAGAGGCAGCTTTTCGTTTTAAGATATCAAAATTAAAATTGCCTCTACTTTTATGAGTTATTATTGCATTAAGCATTCCTTTTTTACGGATTATTGCTGTTAAGGCACGTGTATCGATACCTGAAATAGCTATTATATTACGTTTCTTTAACCATGTATCAAATTTTTCGACAGCACGATGATTGGATGGATATGTTATATGTGCACGTATTATACAACCAGTTGCTCCTATGTGCTCGGTCTTAATTGAATTCTCAGTATCATCTGGATTAGCGCCTACATTGCCAATATGTGGGAAAGTGAACACCACTACTTGATTATAGTAGCTAGGATCTGTGAGAATTTCCTGGTATCCAGTTAAGGCTGTATTAAAGCAGACTTCGGCAGGGGATTGGCCTTGTGCACCTAGTCCGACCCCTTGGATCACACTACCGTCAGCCAATACTAGTGCTGCGGTTGGCTTAATCTCTTCCCAAGGAGTAAGGGGATATGATGTAGTATGGGTGTTAACCACAGTGCAAACTCCAATCAAAAAAACGCATGCAGAAAACATGCGCTGATGTCACAATATTGATAATCGATAAGTAATAGTTCATGATATATGTAATGATATGTTATTAAGTAATCATCTATATATTATAGAAATTTTGTATTTTACACGAGTTTATTGGATTTAGAGTTATTAAGCCCAGCCAACTAAATGCCGGGGATTTTATTATGAGAGAACAGATTTTTTTTGCAACTAAAGTTGCGCTTAAACAGGGCGACAAGCGTCGTCTACTAACTCTACGCTTAATTTCCGCTGCCATTAAGGATCGGGATATAGCTTCTCGCTTCAATAACAAAGGGGAAAGTACCGGTAAAGAAGTAGCAAAGACTTCTGAAATTATACAATTATTGCAAAAAATGGTGAAGCAACGCCATGACGCAATAATAACTTATCGCGAGGCTGGGCGTGATGATCTTGCTGAACAGGAGGCTTTTGAAATTTTAATTATAGAAGAGTTCTTACCTACTCAAATGTCTGAAATTGAAATTCGTAATGCTGTAATAAATGCGATAAAGGTAGAACGTGCTGTGAGCTTGAAAGATATGGGGCGAGTTCTCACTGTCCTAAAAAGGAAGTATGCGGGTAAGATGGACTTTGCGAAGGCAGGGGCCTTAACGAAGAAATGTTTGTCGGAATAAAAAATTTGTTGCTCTGCTCAAACAGAGTTCAAATTTGTTAATTCAAATATTTACAAACTTACAAAAGCTTTTTCTAGAAGCTGTTAAAGCATTCTTAAAACAAACTTTCATACTTGTTCTATTATATAATGGAATATTTTTAAAAATTTGCCTGTTTATAATTATTTTATAGTAATAATATAAAAGTTTACTTTACTTATCTATAAATTACTTTTTTGCATTACTTTTTAAATCGAAAAATTTTCAAAAAACAACTTTCTTTTAATGGGCAGTTTTTTAAACCGCCCACTTTTATTTCAAGTATTCGTTTAAAACCTGTTAGTTTTTCTTTGGCTCAGGAGTTTTACTAGCCTCGATGCGAGCGCGCATGCGCTCACGAATTTGTTTCATAAGACGTTTGCGTGCCTCAGTGTATTTAGCATTATCTATAGGTTTGCCTTTATAAGCTTTTTCAAAGCCTACTAGAGGTATAGGGAAAGCAACTGGCCGACCAGTAGAGTTAAGTGACAAAACCATTAGACCTCCACCTGCTTTCATGGAGCTGATTAAACCTTTCGGCACATCAATTTCCGCTGTGCAGCCGGCAGCATGACAAAAGCTGTATTTAAGTGATAGAGGCTTGAGTTCACTGTCTTTCACCTGTTCCTTTTTTTGTGCGCGTGCCCACTGCTTTTTCGTATAAACGGCAGCTTTGATGCCTGGCTGTAGCGCCATGCCGAGAGGTACCATAACCATAAGTGTCTGCTTTTTATCTCCTTCAACCTTACGGATCGCTGCTGAAATGATAACTAAGCCTGTGTTACCATCTAGGCGTTCATGGTGGGTAAGACAAATATTCTTTGTTATAGTTTTAATGCCGCCTGAACCTTTTTGAGCTCTGTGAAGGGGGGTTTTGTCGCATAATTTCACCCACGCGCTCTGAGGAGCTTTCTTTGCGTATGATGTGCTGGTAAATGCTATGCCTGCAATCAATCCAATTGAGATGGCTGCCTTAAGGCTGCCTATTCTGCTCAATTCTATCATCCTCTGTTCCTTGCTCCGACTTTGCAATTTGCACAAATATTTATAAGTGAAGTTGTGTGTTTTATTAAGTATATAAGTAGTTAAGCATAATCACGGTTCATCTGCCATCATGTGTAATTCATACTCTGTGATGCTGCTACTCTGATATAGAGGTCCAATATGTAGCAAGCAATTTGGGTGCACTGAAGGAATATTGATATTGCTTGGGCAAAATGCGTCATTCTTGCACAGTCATAACTAATTCTCAGTCTCAAATTATTATGTATCACTAATATTAACTATATATATTATTTATCGTGATTCAGAATTTATAAACAATAATTTTAACTATTTATTACCTTTTTTAAGGCGAGCTCATGGATGTTCTAGTCTGGGCAATCTAAAAAGTTCAATAATAAAACAATGCAGAAACTTGTTTGCGACATACACACATTTGAGAAGTAAAAAGAAAAAGGTAAATAATGTGAAGGTCTCACTTAGATCTGTTCCGTATTGTAATCTCTAAATGCATTGTGGAGTATTTTCGAGATTTAAAAGGTCATTATTATTTAGAACTTTTGCAAAGTTTTTCATACATTTTGTTACATCAAATAATGAATTTGCCTAATGTGAACTTATTCCGCCTAGGGCACATAGTCACTCTATACAGACTTAGTCTATTCGATTTTAAAGGTGTGATATCAGTCAAAATTTATGTTGTTTAGTTCGCTTAAGCGTCTTTCCCTATGTAAGCATTCTTATAAAAACATCTCTAAATCTCGAAAGATCGAAGTTAATTCAATTATGATTAGTTTGTACCGAATATTACAGTAACAGTGCAACATTATTCGAACCTTTAAAAAAAGGTGCAGTTGATTGCTGTATTAGAAGTTAAAATTTTCGACTTAGTTATGTGTTAATTCTTTATATTAGTGTAAGAGGATCGCACAGACGGAATATTTGATTTAAATACACGAAAATATATATTTTCTGATGGCCAAGTGAGAAATATCTTGAACTTAGAATACGTTTCTAAACGAATCTACAAACAGCTATTTCATAGCTGCTAAATGGAGTCAGCAAGCTGCTTTTTATATTAAAGCTTTATTTTGACGGTCTACACGCTGCAATTTAGAGAAAGTCCTACTTTTAAAGTTTCCGATGCCGTTTATCTCTATGTTATAGAAGTTAAGTAGCAAGCAATGCGTGCTGAAAGTAAAGAAGAGAAGCAAGCAAATCCCAAAAAAGCTCCAAATTTATTAGACGAAACAGGTTTATAATGCATTTGTCAATGAGAAGGTTTTAAACTACCCACTATTGGATCCCATTGGTTACAGCTTGTGATAAATCGGTTTTTGTAAAGCGTCAGCAACTTATTTAATGCTTAAAAATTGTAAAAGCTTTTTTACAACAGTTATCTTACACCGAATCGAAAAAGGGAATTAATACGTAAATGCTATATTCAAGACAAAGCTGCGTTATACCTCTAAAAAATAGTCCAGATGTTAAAATCTCATATTTTTATGAATGAAGTTATAAAATTACACTTTATATAAGGTGTTTACTTAGTATTTAGCCGTTGTTTATCCATATACACTGTATACGAAACATGTTGTCCTAGTCCCTAGACCATCTATTGATTTGAAGAAGGTTCATTTAAAGCCGATAACATTTAACCATAACTTTGAATATGTTTATATTCTTTTATATATTGATCCTCTATTTGCTGTTTATGTGAGGTATTATAACATTAAATAACACTTTAATGTGGGCACAAGAAATGGTTTTAACGCTTATTTTAGGATAACAGTTATGTACACATAAGCAGGGTTCAGTGTCGACTATTTTGAATAGTAATAAGATAAATAATTTTATGGACAGTTTTAGAAATTAGACTCTTGAGGTAATATGGTTGGTAGAAATAGCAATAATCCAATAATGCGACAACTTCCTAAACGCTTTTATTCCTCAGTGCTTTCCGAAGAGCGTAACATTGGGTGGTGTATTTTATTAGATGGCAAACCTGTTCGCACCCCACGAAAGCAGATTATCGGCTTAACTTCTGAAGCACTTGTGAAAGAAATTGCAAGAGAATGGGAAGCACAGGTTGATTTTATCGATGCATCTACAATGCCCATAACATGCATTGTTAACACTGGGATTGACTATGTCAACAAAGCGTTGGATGAAGTGAAGGATGAGATTGTTAAATTCGCTAATAATGACTTGCTGTGCTACCGTGTCGATAATCCGCGGGAATTGACCAAACTTCAAAACAAATTTTGGAATAATCCTTTAGATTGGCTATCAAACGAACACTCGGTAAGTTTACAAATAACAACTGGTATTATGCCTATGTTTCAGCCGATCTCAGAATTGAATAAATTTCGCAATCTCCTTCATGATCTTCACGAATTGGAACTTGCCGCTCTTCAAGTTGCTGTCACGCTTACAGGATCTGCTGTTTTAGGATATGCTGTTTTCACAGGAGTTATTTCATCTGAAGCTGCCTGGGCAGCAGCGCATGTTGACGAAGATTGGCAGATTGCACAATGGGGAGAAGACAGCGAGGCTAAATTAAGACGTAAATTTCGTTGGAATGAATTTCGGGCTGCAACTAAAATAATGATGCATCTGAAAGAAAAATAGAGAAACACTGCCCTATCGAAGCTTCACGTTGGCCTTTTAAAGGACACACTCATGTAGAGTGTATATGATTACTAATAATCTTTTAATATTCCTAAGTTCTCAATAAAATCTAATATAGTTTTATCATTTCAAATACTGGCCAAATCAAGTACATGCTCGTAAGGTTAGTAGGATTAAACATGAAGATTTAAGTGACATTATTCTAACCATATTCTTTTAAATTAGGTTGAGCATAAATTTTAAAATACACGTCATACTTAATCTCTACACCATATAATAAAGCTGTGAGATAAGCACAAACTTATTGCCAAATTAATACAAAACCCTCATATACCGATTGTATTTGAAGTGTACATTGGATTTAGATAGTGCTCGCACACATAGACCCGATGCCATCTAACTCAGAGCTTGCAGTAACGGCAGATACAACGTATTTTGTTACATCAAGTTATTTATGAAAGTGATTCATCCATCATGCAAAATTTGATTAAACACACCAATACTTGAGAGGCCTGTCTTATATCTTTTAAGAATAGCATTCACGATTAAGACATATAAGCTTTCTATGCGGTGAAGTACTTTTTGATAGTTTATGTAAGGCATATTAGTGCAGCGATCAATCTCTTTGGGAAGTATATTTTTGATAATGCTACATACATTTACGGACAGCACTCTTTTAATTCAGAAACTATACTTTTTTACTTTTTATAAGGCTGCTTTCGAATTAACTACGAAATATGTAATTATCAAAACAATGATACCCTGTTTAACGCTAATATCAATAATAATTATAGGTTTATGATGAGATGATTTCAGTCCACATTTTAACCGGGATATTACTATAAATTATCGCCATGAGAGATAATAAATCCAAGAGCAGACAGACTTGAAATGTACATCTTGGTAAGATGATTGTTGTAAAGTAATGAGGTAGTAGCCTTACTTGAACTCAGATAGCTGGTTATTAAATTGCATCAAAGATTTTATTATTTAATTCTCTAAAATAGAAACTAAATAACATGCCTTTTATTAGTAACTTCGTAGCGTGAAGTCCTTGTTTATTTATTGGCAGTGGTGATTATATCTAATGACAGAAAGATCTCATATCCGTAATTTTTCTATAATAGCGCACATCGATCATGGAAAATCGACTCTTGCCGATCGCCTCATACAGTTTTGCGGTAATGTTAAAGACCGTGATATGAAGCAGCAACTACTTGATAGTATGGAGATAGAGCGTGAGCGTGGCATTACTATCAAGGCGCAAACTGTACGGCTTGATTACAAGCACTCTGATGGTATCAAATACCAGATTAATTTAATGGATACACCGGGGCACGTTGACTTCGCATATGAGGTGTCAAGATCGCTAGCGGCCTGTGAAGGATCACTATTGGTGGTTGATGCCAGCCAGGGGGTAGAAGCTCAAACTCTAGCAAATGTTTATCAGGCTCTTGATTACAATCATGAAATTATTACCGTATTAAATAAGATTGATCTCCCTGCAGCTGACGAAGAACGTGTAAGAGCACAGATTGAGGATGTGATTGGCCTTGACGCGTCAGAATCTATAGCTGTATCAGCGAAAACTGGTCTTAATATCCAATCTGTTTTAGAGGCTATAGTTGAGCGTCTGCCTTCGCCACATGGCAATAAAGATAAACCACTCAAAGCTATGTTAGTAGATAGCTGGTATGACTCTTATCTTGGAGTAGTTGTGCTTATTCGCGTAATTGATGGCGTAATAATGAAGGGTCAGAAAATCAGATTGATGCAAGCAGGTTCTACGCATTTAGTAGAGCGTGTAGGAATCTTTCGTCCCAAACAAGAAATGCTAAACGAACTTGGTCCGGGCGAGGTCGGTTTTTTTACTGCTGCGATTAAAGAAGTTGCTGATACGAGAGTAGGGGATACGATTACAGATGTAAAAAGACCGACTGAATTTCCACTAGAAGGTTTTAAGCCTGTACAGCCAGTTGTGTTCTGTGGTCTTTTTCCAGTAGATGCCAATGATTTCGAGGATCTGCGTTCAGCTATGAGTAAGTTGCGCCTCAACGATGCAAGTTTTTCTTTTGAAATAGAAACGTCTGCAGCTTTGGGCTTCGGTTTTCGCTGTGGCTTCCTTGGGCTATTGCATCTTGAAATTATCACTGAGCGTCTAGATCGTGAGTTCAATCTTGAACTGATCGCAACAGCACCAAGTGTCGTTTATCGCATCCAAATGAACAGTGGTGAAACTTTCAAGATACATAACCCAGCCGATGTACCAGACCCTATTCAGATCGAACACATGGAAGAACCATGGATTGAAGCCACTATTCTCGTTCCTGATGAGTATCTAGGCGGTGTTCTTAAATTGTGTCAAGATCGGCGTGGACGCCAAAAAGAACTAACATATGCTGGTACCAGAGCTTTAATAGCTTATGAGTTGCCATTAAATGAAGTGGTTTTTGATTTTTATGATCGATTAAAGTCAATTTCCCGTGGATACGCGTCATTTGATTATCAAATGATTGGATATGAAAAAAACGACCTTGTTAAAATGTCGGTTTTGGTCAATTCTGAACCTGTGGATGCCTTGTCAATGATCGTACACAGCAGTCGATCAGAGATACGGGGACGCATGCTATGCGAAAAACTTAAAGAACTTATTCCACAGCATCTTTTTAAAATTCCAATTCAAGCTGCAATTGGTGGACGTATTATTGCACGCGAGACGATATCAGCGTTACGTAAAGATGTGCTTGCCAAATGTTATGGTGGTGATGTTACGCGGAAACGTAAATTGCTCGATAAACAAAAAGCTGGAAAGAAGAGAATGCGTCAGTTTGGAAAAGTTGAAATTCCTCAGGAAGCATTTATACGAGCTTTAAAAATGCAGGAATAGGCTTCGAGGTTACTGAAGCATGTGATCCTTTCAAGAAAGCACCATCAGAAAGTTTTTCTTATATTTACATAACCTAAATGGGTTTATGAAAACTGTACTTCTATTTGATTATAATTATCTATCAATTTTTTTATAATCTATAATAGGACCAACATTAACGAATGACTTTAAGTGATTTCACTTTATACTTTACTTGTGAATTCATGTGAGGCAATGGCCCGGAGTTGGAATAAAATAGTTTACAAAGAGCGCATTAAAATAACGTGATGGTCTGTAATTTGATGAACAAGTAAGAACTCACTATCAAATAAGGTATTAGGGCATTAGCGTATCTTTAATTTTTAAAAACGTAAGAGTTATACGCGATCTTAAGCTATAAGCTATTTGATGCGCCTAAATAGTTAATATGGTGAAAAAAGAAGTTTCTCTAGGAAATTTCATTGGAAGTTCGTTTGCTCTTACAAGATAAATATCTGTGCAGTCAGAAAATTTGGTCTTAGGAGGTATGTCTTGAAAAACCAAATCAAGCTTTAGGGAGGTCAAGACTCTCACCTTTTTCGCTAATTTAATCGAGTCTTATTTCAGCCTATTTATAGTGGTCTTTAGATGCCCAGCTCAAGCGAATATTTTAGTTTATGGTACAAGTGTGGATAATGTACCGTGTTTAAGTTTTAAAAGTGAGGTACGTTTAATTAAACCTAATATACTAGACTCAAATAGAAATCTAGCGCTTAGGGCTATCGGTAAAACATGATTAGATCCTGCGATCTCATCACGAAAGAATTAAGGAATATAACGTTCAAAAAATTAATACAACGTTGGTTATCTAATTCGTTACTATTTTGAAAATGTCTATAGCATATAAACCTGAAATTTCTGCTAACTTTATAAAGGTGAGATTAAGATCACTGCACAGAATTTGTGTCAACTTTCAGATGCGATTTTAGGATGGGAAAGGCGTTTGAATTATAATTCAATGCTTTTTTTGGTTTGTTTGCGAAGGTAATAGAATAAGTTATCAAAAATTAACTATGCAACAGTATTATGTTAATTTTGAGCTAAATGATCAGAGATAAACTACGCTCGACCGTCATTAGTATATGTAATAACTAATGCCTCAGATGGCTATGCAACGGTATATTTCACGAATCGCAGATAACTACTACCTAGCCTTTACTACATAAAAATGCAAGGCCTAATGATTTTTTCAAAGGGTCCTATGGTCTTAGCTCCATAGGCTAAGATAGCAGAGGTGTGTACGTCGTCAATCAGATATATTTAATAAATGCCAACAATCTTAGCAGTCTTTAGAACTAAAAGATTGAGCTTGTCTCTTGGTGCAGTTGCAACCATAAAAATCTTTTTTCGTCCGCTACTATGACTTGCACCGTATTTATAAAACAGAACTAGGATAACTTGCTAATCCACCTAATACTGTTTTCGATAGATAGCAGAGTGATCTGTTTTATTAGATTAGGTTTACAACTATTCAAAACTTATAGTGAGTAATGATAAAATCCTGTTTATTTTTCAACATAAAATCAATGTCTTAACTCAGGGTACTTGTCCAAATTCGAAACTAGATCCAATGATATCTTGTATTGTTTTAATATAAGCAATACAAGATCTTCCTCAGTATTAGTTTGATTCTAAGCGCTTTATTTCTGCCCCGCATGCTGAGAGTTTATTCTCAAGCCGTTCAAAACCGCGATCTAAATGATATACACGGTTTATTATCGTCTCACCGTCCGCAACAAGGCCTGCTATTACAAGTGACACTGAAGCGCGCAAATCAGTTGCCATGACCGGAGCGCCTTTTAACATTTTAACACCTTTTATCGTTGCCTTATCACCATTCAATGCAATGTCTGCTCCAAGCCTGACCAGTTCCTGAACATGCATAAAGCGGTTCTCGAATATTGTCTCTCTAATCACACTAGTTCCAGCTGCGGTGGTCATTAAAGCCATAAGTTGAGCTTGTAAATCAGTTGGAAAACCAGGAAAAGGCTGTGTTTCTATATTTACGGAATTGGTACCGGATCCGCTTTGTGTAATTTTAATGCCATCGTATGTATCAGTAATATTAAATCCAGCTTTCACGAGTATTTCAAAGACGGTAGATAAAAGCTCTCTTCGTGTATTAATAAGTTCAACATTACCTCCAGTAGCAGCAGCAGCCATTGCAAATGTTCCAGTCTCAATACGATCGGGTAGTACCGAATGCGATGTACCCTCAAGGCTATCTCTTCCTTGAATGTGCAAGGTTGATGTGCCAATACCATCGATTTGAGCGCCCATTTTAACAAGGCAATTCGCGACATCACTGATTTCTGGCTCGCGTGCGGCGTTTTCGATGACTGTTTCACCTTTGGCTAGGCTTGCTGCCATAAGAACATTAATTGTAGCACCAACAGAAACTTTAGGAAATATAACGCGCCCACCTGTCAATCGTCTGGGTGCTTGCGCGATGACATAACCGCCATCAGTATCAATGTCAGCACCGATGGCCTTTAGTCCCATGAGGTGGAGGTCTACTGGTCGAGTTCCAATGGCACAGCCACCTGGCATTGATACCTTAGCTCTGCCGGCACGAGCTGTTAGAGCTCCCAGAACCCAAAAGCTAGCACGCATACGGGAAACCATTTCATAAGGTGCAGTTGTGTCGACAATATCACGTGCTGTAAAATGCATTGTTTCACCTGAATACAGTTTATGACTTGCACGCTTCCCATCCACAGAGTGGTCAACACCATGGTTGCGCAAAATACGACTAAGAAGATTAACATCAGCTAAGTTGGGAACATTACGTAAAGTTAGTCGTTCTGATGAAAGAAGACTGGCAATCATTAACGGTAAAGCAGCATTTTTTGCACCTGATATCGGAATTTTACCTTCTAACTTTTTGCCACCGATGATCCTGATGCGATCCATTTATGAAGTGTCCTTATTTATGTTAGGTCATTTAATGTGGGAAGCAGTTTATGTAGTTTTAAATTACTGTGCAGCTGAATAGCTATATTAGCTTTAAGTGTTTCTTTGTTTGACACAATATTAAAATTTCTTGTAATACTTTGACAACTACTGACATTTAAGTAGATTTTAATTAACGTAGTTGTATTTATAAGTTAAGAGAATAATCTATTTATTATCGGTTCGATCAAAACTGTTCGGCGATTAGGTTGCAAATTTAGATTTAGTGCTTAAATAACATTGTCATCTCTTAAAGAGCGGTTTTAAACAAGATAACATTAAAAATTTTTATATTAGAACGTCTTACGAACAATATAAATTGTTTGACGAAAAAAATCTCTTTTCTTTATATAGAATGAAAGAACATTCTAGTGAAGTAATTTTGATAATTAACATTTTAAAACTTTACTTCTTCTAGAGTGTACGAAGTCTACTGTTAACTCATAGCTTTTAAAGAAGCATTATTTCTTACATAGTAGTTTAAAAAAATTGAAGGCTTACTATTGAGTTAGATATTCAAGTTTGATTATGAGATGAATTCTAATTTATATAGAAGTAATTATTGGTTGAAGACAGTCGTGTCTAAATTATCAATATTTTTGACACACTACTCATTATTAGTATATGCTAAAAAAGTTTTACAGTGCTTTTTGTTGTGATAAAAGTATAGTACGTTATTGCAAGTTATTAATTAAGTAGAATATTATAAGCTGCAGTAGCTCAGTGGTAGAGCGCATCCTTGGTAAGGATGAGGTCGGGAGTTCAATCCTCCCCTGCAGCACCATTAGCGTGTTTAGAAGCTTGAATTTTTTACCTTAACTATAGCAAATAAACTTAGACCTTCACTTCTAATAGCTTACTAGCACTTCGCTATAAATTATAATGCACAAGTTTGCTGCGCCTTTTTCATTATGCTATTTTCTTCGAATATTTTGATAAATGTAATCTATTTTTTTTATCAAAATACTACAGATATCGCATGTGTACCTTTGTTAGGGTACATCAATAGGCTTGTATCTAACTTGCTCTTTTGAGAGTGAATTGGTTTTAATCTATAGAACGTTGAACTTGCTTTTTAAGATACCTGAAAAGATTAAAACTTAATGTAGGCATCATAAGTTACATAAAAATTGTAATTGTTATTTCTAAGTCCTCCTTAGTAGGAAGGATGCCTTATTAGTGGACTTTATTCATTCAGAATTTAGCTGACCAATTAGCCTATTGGCTAAGCTCCATTTAAAGTGTTAGTTCATCAAATCTATCAAACGATTTTTTAAATTGTAAAAAGTGGGGCTTCGAGTTAATTCCCCGGAATAGTAGTTTTTATTTAATGAAAATTAGGTTGAGTTTAAAACTTTACCTAAAAATTACTATTGTTCTAACCTTGAACATTACTACATCAATATTTTGTTAACTATATAATAGTGAAATAATACCAGCTGGTGCTTTATTTAAAACTGGATCGCTTTCTGGGAGGTTTTATGGGTGCAAATAATATTGCAAGGCGGTATGATATCAAGCTCACGGTTATAGTAGGTAGGTGGTTAAATCACTTGCACCATGAATGCGGATATTCAGGTCATACCCGTGTAGCTTACGCCCGTGATGTTGAACACTTTCTTCAGCATATCCAATTCAAACTCGAAAAAATAATTATGTTGTCTGATCTAGATAGTGTTGATGGCCGCATGTTACGTTCTTTTATGGCCTCTCGTCGCCAACAAGGACTGTCAGGTAGATCGTTAGCACGAACCTTATCTGCATTGCGGACTTTTTTTCGCTGGCTTGAAACTGAAGACATAGTGTTCAACAGGGCTATTACACAGTTAACCCTGCCAAAAGTTCCACGATCACTACCTAAACCTCTGACCCTAGATAAGGCAAAAAGCCTTGTATATGCTAATTTCAAGGTTGACCATGATTGGGTAGCAGCTCGTGATAGGGCCGTATTGTTACTTTTGTACGGCGCGGGACTTCGAATTTCTGAAGCATTATCAATAACTCGGGTAAATGCTCCGATTCAGGGACGCGATACACTGAGAATAGTTGGTAAGGGAAAAAAGGAACGCGTTGTGCCAATACTACCAGTCATATCCCAGGCGGTTCAGATTTATATTCAGATTTGTCCATATAATTTATTAAAATCTAAACCGTTATTTGTTGGTGTAAAAGGTGGCCCCTTGTCCGCGCGTGCAATACAATTGACCGTGTCTAGACTAAGGGAGGTATTAGAGTTACCACAAACTGCCACGCCTCACGCGTTACGCCACTCGTTCGCAACACATTTATTGGCTGAGGGAGGCGACTTGCGTCAAATTCAGGAGCTACTGGGACACTCTTCTCTTTCAACTACGCAATTCTATACCGATGTAGAAAGAGATCGTTTACTTGCGATTTACGATGCAGCGCACCCGCGAGCTTAGTGTTTGCATAGAGGTTGTACTTAACTTCACCAAGCCTAATTCAACATGCACCACTCTAATGTAATAAATAACGCGAAAATCCTAACTGTAGGAGACTTCTGTTGCCAGGTGCCTCCCATACCCCGCCTAGGCATGCTTAACGCCTAGGACTTAATTCGAACCTTAAGACACCGCTTAAGCAGCGATGGCCTGTGGCTCAGCATAGTTGTCATTTGCAACTACTAAATTGACCCGATAACGGTGGTATCATGCCGAGCAAAAGCACACCTTTTACGCTCTCGTCGATCCTATTTCGCCCCCATCAAAAACTATAAATGACTGCACTTCTAGATTTTGGTGGAGGCGCCGGGTACTGCCCCCGGGTCCGATAAGTTTATTGTGATGACCGTTTATTGCCATAGTCACTATTAAGCGACTCTATTTTAATAGCATCATTCGATCGAAAATGTAATAGTTATTATTGCACGCTGCTTATTAACATAATATATGGAACACTAATAACTTAATAATGAAATTTATTTATGAATTGGTGTTTTTGCTTTGAATATTTTAAGCAGTATCTATCTTACGGTAGTGAAGCATCAATCATGTCGGATTATGCATCATATTAGAGCTAAAGAGAAGTTGTAAATGTCTGCGTTTAATTCTGCACGAAGATCAACTAGCCTAGGTTTGTCACAACGCCAATTGCGAGTTGGAGAGCTGTTACGCCATAAATTATCAGAAATGTTGTTACGTGGAGATATACACGACGATGTATTAACAGAGCACGTTGTTACCATTTCTGAGGTAAGTATGACTGCAGATCTTAGAATAGCTACCGTATATATTGTTCGTCTAGGTGGTGGTGATATGAACGATATTATCGCGGCCTTGAATGCGAACCGAAAGTATATCCGAAGTGAGCTCGCTCAAGCAGTTTCCCTTAAATTTGCTCCAGATATTCGCTTTCGTACAGATGATACATTTGATGAGGCAACGCGTATTGATGCGCTTCTGAATACTAAAAAAGTTCGTCGGGATGTTAATAATTATTAGATAAAGCTAGGTGTTTGTTGTCGTTATTATTAACAAGTAAATTTGAAAAATTAAAATATAATTTACTTGAGTGGGACATGGCTCGTAAAAAAAAAGGATACTTAGTGGATGGATGGCTTATTTTGGATAAGCCTCTAAAGATGACATCGTCTGCTTTGGTAAGTAAAATTAAACGACTCTTATATGCAAAAAAGGTTGGGCATGCCGGCACTCTTGACCCACTAGCGACGGGAATGTTACCACTTGCCCTCGGGGAGGCCACTAAAACGATTCCTTTTGTTATGCAAAGCAAAAAATCTTACCATTTTACTGTTCAATGGGGGATTGAAACCAGTACGGATGATACCGAAGGAAAAATAGTACAAAGATCATATTCATGTCCGTCATATCAAGATATCATGGAAAAATTGCCACAATTTACAGGGCTAATTAGGCAGATACCCCCACAATTCTCCGCTATTAAAGTTGAAGGTAAGCGCGCTTACGATCTAGCTCGTAGTGGTCACAAGTTCCATCTCGAGGCACGAGAAGTGTTTATTGAAGAATTGCGCATCATAAATATAATTAATCATAAAACAACAGTTTTTGAGATTGTTTGCGGAAAAGGTACTTATATTAGATCAATTGCGCGAGATCTCGGCCGTTCGCTTGGCTGCTTTGGTCATGTAAATCAATTAAGGCGTGTGAAGGTAGGACCATTCACAGAGAATGATGCTTGGACACTGGATAGTCTTGAAGATTTGCTAGATAGATTTCACAAAGATAGAAACTCACGAACTCCATACTATCCTTTCATTCTTCCTGTTGAAGCCGTACTTGGTGATCTTCTTCATATAGAATTAATGCCTGCTGAAGCAGAACTCATCTCAAGAGGGCAGTGTATTACGTTAAGTTGTATTAATTTACCACCATTAGATGGTCTAGCTTATGTTACTAGTAAAGGTAAACTTCTTGCACTTGCCAAACTAGAAGACGGTTGGTTGCGTCCAAAGCGAGTTTTTAATATTATATAATAAGAACAATATTTCAAATTTGCGTTTTTATAAACACGTTAAAATCAGCTACCAGATAAAAAACTGCTTAGACATCTAGCATTCGCTACAAAAATAAAATCTCTAAAGCTCACTAAGTCGTGAACTATATTGAATTTTGAACCATAACATAATAGTTCTATGGTTTGATCGTTAAATTTTTAAATTTTTCAAGCTCTTTGAGGACGATAGCTGCTCCTTTTACAACGCAATGCGTTGGCTCTTCTGGAACGGTAATACGAATACCTTTTAGCC
Organism: Candidatus Tectiglobus diatomicola; assembly: GCA_039583345.1. GTDB lineage: Bacteria > Pseudomonadota > Alphaproteobacteria > Rhizobiales > Hyphomicrobiaceae > Tectiglobus > Tectiglobus diatomicola. Next base: position 46,451 of record JAZDSJ010000007.1, read on the forward strand.
GCCTTCTTAGTTCGACGTCCAAAGAATTCATTTTGGCACTACCTCCGGTGAGATGTATGCCATAATTACAGATATCTGCAATTTTATCGGAGGGTAAGTCTTCAATGGAGTTTTGAATAAATTCTACGATATGTTGAACAGGAGTACTTAGTGCCTCGGCTATATCAGTTGGTTTTAGAACTATATTTTTTTGTTTTCCCGTTTTGATATTTATTCCTCGAATGTGAATTTCTGTATAATTGTCTACTTCTAAACCAAGTGCAGTTCCGGCTTGTATTTTTATTTTCTCAGCGTTAGCTTCGCCCACAAGAAGCTGGTGTTTTCTCCTAATAAAACGGACAATTGCCTTGTTCATAGCATTACCTGCGCAACGCAATGAGCGCGTTAAGAGCACAGAACCCGAAGATATCACTGCAGTATCAGTAGTTCCGCTGCCAATATCTACAACCATTGCAGTATCTAACTGCTCTATTTTTATTCCAGCCCCAAAGGCTGCTGCCAAGGGTTTTTCAAGCATGTAAACTTTACGAGCACCTAATGTAAGCGCTGTGTCATAAACTAACTTTTTTTCTACTGGCGTGGCTCCTGCCGGGATGCTTATTAAAATCCTAGGTTTACGTAAAGCAAATCGTGTTTTGATTTTTTTTACGAACTGGAAGAGCATCTCCCCAGTTCTAATGGAATCAGCAATCACACCGCAGCGCACAGGATAAGTAGCCTCAATCATTTTTGGCGTTTGCTCAATAATTTTAGCAGCTTGACTACCTGCGGCTACAATATTAGCTGTACTTTTTTGACTATAAATTGCAACAACAGATGGCTCATCAAGTACAATTCCGCGGTTAGCCACGTGAATAACTGTGTTGGCTGTTCCAAGGTCGATGGCTATGTCATTGGAGAACGTCGTATTAACTCCAGCTAGCATCTAGTCTTGACCCTTTATAAATAAACATAACTGCCTCGAAATTGTAAAAATAACGTAATTAATCTTTACTTATGTTATAAATGATTTCAAGAATGTTCTTTATTATGCATTACACATTAAACTTGCATAACTAAGGGTGTCTCAATCATTTAAATTTTAATCAAACAAGTGAAAGTACAACTGGTATGACTTGTAAACCTTGCACTCACATAATTTGTTGGTAGTTAAGGATCGGTTAATTGTCATGAATTCTCAGTGTAACGTTGAGCTGATTCTCCACGATCTTGTTTTAAAATGAGCTTGTTTAAAGCAGCAACATAAGCCTTTGCAGATGCAACAAGAGTGTCAGGATCTGCTGAACGAGAGGTCGCTGTGTAGCCTTTATAACCAACCAGGCGTACAGAGACTACAGCTTGAGCATCAGTACCCTCCGTTACAGCATGAACTTGATAAAGTTCGAGTTTCGCATCATGAGGCACTATAGCATGGATAGCATTAAAAGTGGCGTCCACTGGACCGTTTCCAGAGGTTTCTGCAGTTTTATAAATTTTCTCAACGTCAAGAGTAAGAGTTGCCGATTGTGGCCCAGATGTTCCAGCAATTACGGAAAGTGATACAACCTTAATGCGATCATTACCTGTAGCAATTCCCTCATCAACAAGTGCTTCAATATCTTCATCATAAATAATTTTTTTTCGGTCAGCCAGGGCTTTTAAGCGCTCAAAGGCATCTTCGAATGTGTTTTTTTCAAGCTCGTATCCAAGATCTTTGAGTTTCGCGCGAAATGCATTTCGTCCAGAATGCTTACCCATTATCAATGACGACTTGCTAACACCAACAGATTCAGGGCTCATTATTTCGTAAGTTTGTGTATGTTTAAGCATACCGTCCTGATGAATACCACTCTCGTGAGCAAAAGCATTTCGTCCTACAATTGCTTTATTATATTGCACTGGGAAGGCTGTAGCAGCTGAGACTAATTTTGAGGTACGCATTAACATTTCAGTATTTATATTTACATCGTAAGGAAAACTATCGGCGCGCGTTATTATGGCCATTACGACTTCCTCCAGTGCAGCATTACCAGCGCGTTCACCTATACCATTTACAGTACATTCTATCTGTCGAGCTCCAGCGCGAAGTCCAGCAAGTGCGTTAGCTACTGCCATTCCGAGATCGTTATGGCAGTGAACAGACCATGTCACCTTATCTGAATTAGGTATATTTTCCCTAAGCCGTGTAATAAGATTGTAATATTCTTCCGGTGTAGTGTAGCCCACGGTATCAGGAACATTAATAACAGAAGCTCCTGCAACGATAGCAGTGTCAATACATTGGCAGAGAAAATCAAATTCGCTGCGTGTTGCGTCTTCAGCTGACCACTCAACGTCATCTGTCCACTTTCGAGCTTGTTTTACTGACCTGCAAACCATTTCCAGCACTTCTTCTGGGGTCTTACGAAGCTTCCACTTTATATGGATGGGAGATGTTGATAAAAATGTGTGTAAACGGGGACGGCGAGCATGTTTTACTGCCTGACCACAACAATCAATATCATCAAGAGCAGCCCGGCACAATCCTGCAATAACTGCTTCCTTAGTCTGTTTAGAAATTGCCGTGACTGCTTCAAAATCACCGTCGGAGGCGAACGGGAATCCTGCTTCAATTACATCAACTCCCATATTGTCGAGCACTGAAGCAATTTGAAGCTTCTCTTCGAAAGTCATAGTAGCTCCAGGACATTGTTCGCCGTCTCTAAGTGTAGTGTCAAAAATTAAAACATTATCTTTAACTTTTTTTTTAATTAGATTCATTTTGAAACATAATCCTTATTCCTCGTTTATTTGTTGCATTTTGTTTATTTAATAGGAGTTATGAGGCTCACTTATCTAGAATTATTCTTTACGTTTTTGTCAAATAACTTGCTTTACATTTGATGTAGTAACCGAATATTGTTTGGCAAACAGGATTAGCTACAAGAGAATATGTGATGTAATGATTATATAATGATTGCAGTAAAAGTTATTCATAATGTGTTTTTTTAAAAGTGTTAAAAGCTAATAAGAAATGTAAACAAAAAATTATTTTCGCACATATATATGAATATTAAATTCATTTAATTATTATCTATACTTATTTAAAGTGTAAAAGCCTGCCTTTTAGAGATTGTAAATCATGCTAATTACATGTAGATAAAGAAGAAAATAAAAGTGATTTTGATCGAAGCTTTATTAGTTTAGGTCACTGAAAGTTTAATCATCATCTTATTTTTCTTTTGTTGTTTTAAGAAAGTATGCCAGCTGATATTTTATCAGTCTGGCAAAGTGTGTAATCAGTTTTTTGATTTGTCTACAAGTTTATTCGAAGCTATCCAAGGCATCATAGCACGCAACTTCGAACCAACCTCTTCTATTGGATGAGAGTCGTTGATGCGACGCGTTGCTTTAAATTTTGTCTGGCCGCTTTTACATTCACGTATCCATTCAGATGTAAAGGCGCCGGTTTGAATATCCTTTAATATACGTCTCATTTCGGCACGTGTTTCATCGTTTATAAGGCGTGGTCCAGAGATATATTCACCAAATTCTGCAGTGTTTGATATCGAGTAGTTCATATTTGCTATGCCACCTTCGTAAATTAGATCCACGATCAATTTTACTTCATGTAAGCATTCGAAGTAGGCCATTTCTGGAGCATACCCTGCTTCTGTTAGAGTTTCGTAGCCTGCACGGATTAACTCCACAAGGCCACCACATAATACTGCCTGTTCGCCGAACAAGTCTGTTTCACATTCTTCTTTGAAAGTAGTCTTAATAATTCCGGAGTACCCGCCGCCAATTGCACTAGCATACGACAGGGCTAAATCGTGAGCCGTACCAGAGGTATCTTGATTTATTGCGATCAAACAAGGCACACCTCCACCGCGAATATATTCAGAACGGACAGTGTGTCCTGGTCCTTTGGGAGCAATCATAATTACATCGAGCGTTTTACGTGGTTCGATTAAGGAAAAATGGATATTCAGGCCGTGTGCGAATGCTATTGCAGATCCATCTTTGATATTATCTGCTATATGATCATTCCAGATATCCGACTGAACTTCATCGGGTATACACATCATAACCAGATCCGCTGCAGCTGTGGCCTTGGCAAAAGATTTAACAGTCATGCCGTCAGCTTTAGCTTTAGAAGCTGACCTTGAGCCTGGGCGAAGTGCCACAGTTATATTTTTGCAGCCTGAATCATGTAGGTTGAGTGCGTGCGCGCGACCTTGACTGCCGTAGCCGATAATCGCTATGGACTTATTCTTTATCAGATTTATGTTAGCGTCTTGATTATAATAAACCTGCATTAGGTATTACCTTCCATTCTATATTTTGAGTTTACGAAAGTTTATGAACAATAACCTGAGAAATAAGTAGTTTAATGTAAATTACACTTTAAAAATATTGAGTATATTTATGTAAATAATTCTAATTTATGACTTAGTTGCTAAAGCTTTAAATTTAATAAAAAATAGTTATAATATTAACACCTATATAATACTGCATAACATCAAAATATTAAGCGTGAATTAGTATTAACTTTTCAGGATATAATATTTGGATTTACTGCATAAAATTAGGTCTAATTTTTGATTTATTTCAATTCCACCCTCTATGATCTCTGACTTAAAAAGTTAGATTATCTAGACATTACTGTTCACAAGTTCTGTGTAGGTGATTTCGTAAAAACATTCACATAAACTGACTGAACATGAACAATAGCATAATGACACTGTTATAGTTTAAAAAATTTTAAATTATTATTTGATATGCTTTAAGTAATAATTTTTTAATTTTGACATTAAATTACGAATGGTGCTTAACTTAATATTTCTATAGATTGTATTTTTCATACTATTGAAAAACTATACTGGTATGTAAATTATAACAATTCTGCGTTACTTTGTATGTACATATATTAACTATTTAATTTTTGTTCTACACTAGCTTTTTTTATTAGCTTTATTATTTATCTTCTTTAATAACCGTTAGGCATTAATGCTGTATTTTATCTCAGAAATAGATATCATATCCAATCTTTTGGTGGTGTTTTTAAGCTAGAATTATTCTCAAATATCATGGTGCCTTTGGGATCAACATCAATGAGAATATTATCACCAATTGACGGTGCGATATTCTCATCAATAAGGCTTGTGAGAGGTACATCGAGCCCTTCTATACCAATATCTACCTTTACTAAATCACTTAGAAAGTGTGTAGAAAGAACTCGACCGTGAGTACCTTTCCAATTGGGTTTAATAGCACGCTGACGGACGCAAAGAATGACTTTATTGCCTTCCTTAATATGTGAAGCAGGGAAACGCCCAAACGGCATTTCTATAAAGCCATTTTTAACTGTAGCTTCGAGCTCGTTCATTTCTGAGAATAGACGCGCAACAAACAAATCGGAAGGGTGAAGATATAGTTCATTGGCATGACCAACCTGTAGGATTTGCCCATTTTTCATAACAACAATTCGATCAGCCATTTGCATCGCTTCAAGTGGATCGTGAGTTACGATTATAGCTGTTGAATGTGTTTCTTTAAGAAGCGAGCGCGTTGTTTGGCGTAGAGATGCCCGTAGATGAGCGTCTAGCCCTGAAAAAGGTTCATCCATTAGAATAACAGCTGGGCGTGGTACAACAGCTCGAGCCAGGGCTACACGTTGTTGCTGACCTCCAGATAGAATATGAGGATAACTATCCGCAAAGCGCTCTAGCTTTATTCGAGCTAAGGCTGACAAAGCTTCACGGTTTGCCTCCTCTTTACTTAAACCTGATAATCCGTAAGCAACATTTTGGATTACAGTTAGATGAGGAAAAAGAGAATATGTTTGAAACATGAAACCTATATTACGCTTTTCCGGCGGCACAAAACGTGTTGGACCGGTAACTTCATAATTATTGAGAAGTATTCGACCGGATGTTGGTGTCTCAATACCTGAGGCAAGACGCAATAATGTTGTCTTGCCACATCCGGATGGCCCTAGGAGACAAACTAATTCACCTGCATTTATGTTAAGTGAAACATCATGCAATGCCATTGTCTGATCAAAAGTACGTGAGATGCTCTCGAATGTAAGGCTAGTTGATGATGGTGCAGAATTTTCCCCCTTAGAATCTTGGAAAGTTGTATGGTTGTACCAAGATAGCCCGCATCTATTTTTTATCAAATCTAAAAAGCTTTGACTTTTTTTAACTGTTAACTCCTCCTCTTTGGAGGACGTATGATTTTTCGAACTAAACACAGCGACGTTTTTTGAAAGTTGTCTTGATTTTAGTTCTGCTAACAATAAACTTGTGTCATAGTGTGACAAACTATTAAGCTTAGGTTTGTGCTGCATCTAAAAGGTCTGCCGCTTACAATTATTTAAATACAAAAAATTTAAGGTTATTTAGCACAACTGTATGTAACATTTAAGTAAAATTACTTAAAATTTCAATATAATTTAATGTAAGATTAATACTTGAATAAGCAGTAGTTTTTTTGGGATCCACCTCAACGTAAAGAACATATGTGTGACTAAGACAAGGCTTTTATTCTTGGACGAATAAACATGATTCTTTGATTTTCCATACCAGGTAACACACGCCGATCAAAGATTTCCAGAAGCGCTTTAATGCCTTGCCTATGTAAATATCGAGCTATACGCTTACACGATTACCTTTTTAATATTTGTTCTGTCTCTAACTCCCGCGCTATGTATCCTATAGTTGTAGTCTTTGTTGTTCCCAAGATTTTAATTCCACCGTTGTGTCCACGTGAAGTTTAAATGAAACCAACGTTGTTAATAATTTTAGTGAACTTTAAAGTCATTAACTTAGTGAGGCCTAGATCGAGAGAAATATCTGCACCCTTGGGCGGAATGTTATCGTTATGATATCAGTAACGAAATAATTAAATGGCGTCTGATATTAGTTTGGGAAGTCTCATTCTGGTTCACTTTAAAACAATTATCTGGAAATTAAATATTCCTGTAAAACAAGCTTATAACCAGAAAACACCTAACTATCGCTTAAATAATAATAAAATGCAATTTCAAACTATCATATTTGGCTTAAACTATACAGCAATCTGTAGAAATAATAAAAGCCTAAAAGGCGAGCCTGAATAGGCTCGCCTTGGGATATCGTTATACACCTATCGTAAGTAGGTCTAATAAAGATGCTAATTTGATTTTAAATTTTAAAATGAATTTGGTCAGCGATAGCCGACCTCATCATAAATTCTCTGTGCTTTTGATTGATTTTTACCAAAAACAGTAAGGTTTATAGTATCAGGCTTGAAATCACCAAGTTTCACTACGCTAGCACTCCTTGCCACACCTTCGAGTACTGGGTATTCATCGTTTCCGGCCGCGAAATAAATTTGAGCCTGTCTGCTGGCAAGATACTCTAAAAATTTAACTGCATTTTCTTTATTGGGTGCACTTGCGAGAACTCCAGCGCCGGAAATGTTTATGTGAGTTCCAGTGGTATTCTGATTGGGAAATACTAGGCCAATATTATCTGTTTTGCCAGTAAGATTGCGTACATTTTTGCGCAGAGCCCGCGCGAAATAATAGGTATTAGCTAATGCTATGCCACACTGTCCGGATGCCAAACCGCGGAGTTGATTTGTATCACCACCCTCTGGATTTCGTGCGCGATTGATCCAGACACCTTTAGCCCAATCCCTTGCTGCATCAACGCCCAAATGTTCGATAAGCGCTGACATCAATGATAACATGTATATATTTGAGCTGGATCTTGTACAAATAAGCCCTTTATACATAGGGTTAGCTAGATCTTGATAAGTGGCTGGCGGAACTTTTACACGATCCTTGTTAAAAAAAATGATTCTAGCACGACTAGAAAATCCAAACCAATGGCCGTCTGGATGTCTGAGATAATTAGGAATGGATTTTTCTAAAACATTAGAATTTACAGGCTGAAACAATCCTTTTACATCAGCAGCCCACAAACGGCCCGCATCAACAGTTATGAGAACGTCGGCAGGGCTATTGCGGCCTTCTGATTTAATACGGTTTATCAATGCATTAGCTTTGTCCTCAACACGTCTTATTTTAATACCAGTTTTGTCCTCAAAGTCGCTATACAAACGCTCATCGGTATCGTAGTGACGAGATGAATAAAGGTTTATCACGTTTGAAGACTTTGCTTGCTGAACGTATATACCACACAATGTTATTGCCGAAGTGAATACTACACTTGAAGTGAGTTTTAGCCATTTCGGCAGGTGAAACAATGAAGCCATAAAAATCTCCTTAGAACACGAACATATGATTAAATGTAGCAATAAGATTGGTGATAAGGATAAATGAAAAGTAATTCTTTAGATGACTAGCCCAGTGATAATAACTAGTTACATTCAAATTTTATCAGGAGACGCCTAAAAATTTAATCGTATAGTGTACTTAAAAAAGTCGATAATTAATCAGTGACTATGTATAGAGTTTATTTCACTTAACTGCGATGAACTTTGTATTCTTAATTCACTTGTAAATTAATGCAAATTTTAATTTCGAATGTAAGAAGGGTGCATAGATATTAATTATATTTTATTTTTGTCATTTTTGACTATTAAAAATTGTTTTAACAAAATTAGCAACAGAGAAGTTTACTTACTATGATCCACTTCTTGTGTCGATCATTATTATTTAATTGAAAAGTTTTAATTTAAATATACAGAGTTTAACCATGATTTATCAACATTAATAAATCATTATAGAAGAAGATTATTAAAACATTAAGCTTTAGTAAGTAAAAATGTTAGTAAAGCTACAAACTTATTCAGTTTAAGTAATGAAGGCGAGTAGATATCGTAGATAACATGGTTATTTTGTGTGATAAAGTATATGTTAAATGTTATTAAAGTAAGTCATTTAAGAAGTTAATCTAAAAAATGCAATATTTATCGTCAGATAGGCTTTAACTCTAAAATTTAAAATTAACATGAATACATGTAAATTTAGTTTACTTATTCTATCATCTCACTTTACTTTACTTAACTTACCTCCTAACTTGCAAAGTATTTTATTAAATTAGTTTTTTAAATCCAGAGTATAATATTTAGTCTTAATCTGACCCTGCATTATAATCAAATGCCTTGAAATAGTTTTTTGTGGTAAGAATGATACGTTATGAAAGAAGCTAAGATCGAATACAGTGAATCCTCGATTTCTGACTATATTAAGTCATTAAAATCGTGGCCTTTCGAAGAGGCAAGACGTCTGTGTAAAAGACTTGAGCATTCGCGTATAAGTGATGAAAAGACCATTATTTTTGAGACGGGGTATGGTCCGTCTGGGCTGCCTCATATAGGCACGTTCGCCGAAGTCGTTAGGACATCTATGGTGCGTAGGGCTTTCGAAACTTTAACTGAGGGTCGCTATAAAACTCGCTTGGTGTGCTTTTCAGACGATATGGACGGTTTACGTAAAGTCCCTGAAAATGTGCCCAACAAAGCCTCATTAGAAGCTCACATTGGTAAACCATTAAGCAGCATTCCTGATCCTTTTTGTACGCATGAAAGTTTTGCGCATCACAATAATGCCAGACTTTGCGATTTCTTAGACCAATTTGAGTTTGAATATGAGTTTTTTTCAGCTACTGAGTGTTATGTTTCAGGAATGATGGACGATGCTCTTCAAAGACTCCTGTTCGAGTATGACAAAGTCATGAATATAATTCTGCCTACAATCGGGACAGAACGCCAACAGACATATTCGCCTTTTTTGCCTATTTGTCCAATTTCAGGAAAGGTTCTACAGGTTCCAATCATTGAGCGAGACAGTTCTTCGGGGATGATAACTTATAATGATCCTGAGACTAATAAAAAAATTAAGATCCCAGTAACAGGGGGGCATGTTAAATGCCAATGGAAAGCTGACTGGGCTACTCGTTGGGTGGCCCTAGGTGTTGACTATGAAATGGCAGGTAAGGATTTAATCGATTCTGTTGCGTTGTCGTCAAAAATTTGTCGTGCCATTGGTGGGCGACCGCCACAAAATTTTACTTATGAGTTGTTTTTGGACAAGAATGGCGAAAAAATTTCTAAGTCTAGGGGCAATGGTCTTACAATCGAAGAATGGTTGAAATACGCGTCGCCTGAGAGTTTAACTCTATATATGTTTAACAAACCTAAAACAGCTAAAAAGCTATGCTTTGATGTCATTCCGAAAACTTTCGATGATTACTTGACTTCGCTAGCTGAATATTATGAACTTGATGATCAAAATCGACTGGATAGTCCAATCTGGCATATCCACAAAGATGCACCACCCGTAGCTCAATCATTAGTAAGCTTTAGTATGTTATTGAATTTGGTTTCAGCTTCTAACGCTCACGATAAGTTGGTGCTTTGGGGCTTTATTCAGCGTATGTACAAAAACTTTACGCCTGAAACAAATCCTTTGCTTGATAAGATGGTTGGTTATGCTATTGAATATTTTGATAGTTTTGTAAAGCCAGCTAAAGTATTTCGCGTGCCTAACGAAGCTGAGCGTCGTGCGCTCTTAATATTGGATAAAAAACTTGCCCAGGTTGCTCTTGACATTAATGGGTCTTCACTTCAGCAGATTGTGTACGATTCCGGTAGAGCTGGTGGATTTGGGAATAATATGCACGGTTGGTTTAAAGCAATATATGAAGTTTTGCTAGGGCAGCAACAAGGTCCGCGTTTTGGTCCTTTTATAGAACTATACGGGGTTCAAGAGACACGAAAGTTGATTTCTGCTTGCTTGTCGAGGCAGTAGTCGTGTTAATGTTTTGTTATTCTGAATTAACTTTCACCTACTATCACAGTAAGGGCTAGTTGGTATTTTAATATTTAGTATTAGTTTCATGGTTGTTACTTTTAAAGTCTTAATTATGAATAGGTGATTTTTATCTAGCCTTTGCAAGGTAGGCTGCGTACTATAATGTAGACAAGCTTAATTAGTTTAATTTGTAGCTTTACTAGATAAAAAAAAAGAAAATAGTAAATAATAGAGCAACTAATTTTGATCACACAATAATCAAAACTTCTAAAGTTATTTTACATTTTTACTGAAAATGTTTCGAAGTAAGCAAGAGAAATATGCTCTAACGTAATTGTTACTGCATGTTATAAAATGCTTGAATAGGATACAGGAAGGATGAAACTTTTCTTATGGTAACAAGTGTCCGCGCTTCCATCAATACTCATCTTCAGTCACAGCCTTTTCAGGGGTTGTACGATCCACGCTATGAGCACGATTCCTGTGGTGTTGGCTTTATTGCAGATCTAAGTGCAAAAAAGTCGCATAAGATTATTGTTGATGCCTTGAAAATCTTGACAAACCTCACTCATCGCGGAGCAGTTGGCGCTGATCCGCGAGCCGGCGACGGTGCAGGAATACTGGTTCAAATACCTGATGAGTTCTTCCAGGCAATAACGGAATTTAATTTACCAGAGGCTGGTGATTATGCTGTAGGGCATGTTTTCTTACCATCCAGCAAAAAGTTGCGCCAGGAGTGCGAAGTGCAGTTCGCAAAGGCCTGCAAACAAGAGGGGTTGGTTTTATTGGGGTGGCGCAATGTACCTACAAATAATAAATCGTTATCCCGAATAACAACAGATACTGAGCCAGTACATCGTCAAATTTTCATAGGTAAGAGTAATAAGAAACTAGACGAAGGTCAATTTGAACGTAAACTTTATGTAATTCGGAAAATTGTAACAAATGCCATTAAGGCAAAAATAGAAAATGTGACTCGCAGTGTTAAGGGCGGGAGCTTTTACATTGCATCCCTTTCCACCCAAACTATAGTTTATAAAGGGATGTTTTTATCCGATCAGCTTGGCGTGTATTATCCTGACTTGACCGACATACGTTTCAAATCGGCGATTGCTCTTGTTCACCAGCGCTTTTCAACTAATACATTTCCATCTTGGGAATTGGCTCAGCCATTTCGTCTTGTCGCGCACAATGGTGAAATCAATACAGCGCGCTCCAACTTTAACTGGATGAAGGCACGTGAAGGATCTGCAACATCAAAATTATTTGGTGATGACCTTCATAAGATTTGGCCGATTTCGTTCGAAGGACAATCAGACACAGCGTGTTTTGACAATGCACTTGAGTTCCTGACACTTGGCGGATACTCATTGGCGCATGCAGCAACTCTGTTGATACCAGAAGCTTGGGAAAATAATCCGTTTATCAATGATGATATTCGCGCCTTTTATGAATATAATTCAGCTTTAATGGAACCATGGGACGGGCCTGCTGCTATTGTGTTTACTGATGGGCACCAAATCGGAGCAACTTTGGATCGTAATGGTCTTAGGCCAGCTCGTTATTTTAGGACTAAAGATGGCTTAGTCGTTATGGCTTCAGAAGCGGGTGTTCTGCCTATCCCCGAGGAAGATATTGTCGAAAAATGGAGGCTTCAGCCTGGAAAGATGCTTCTTGTAGATCTGGATAAAGGTCGTATTATTTCCGACGGTGAATTAAAGAAAGATCTGGCTAGCGAGCATCCTTATCACACATGGGTTAATAATACACAAATTAGCGTGGGCGATCTTCCAGATATACATAATAGATCACAAAAAATAAGTTTTCCGCTGCTCGAAATGCAGAAAGCTTTTGGCTATACCAGGGAAGGTATAAAATTATTTATTGAGCCAATGGCAAGGACTGGACACGAGTCTATAAGTTCTATGGGTACAGATACTCCGGTTTCTGTATTGTCAGCTAAAACAAAACTGTTGCATACTTACTTTAAACAAAACTTCGCTCAGGCAACGAATCCACCTATTGATCCTATTCGTGAGAGGCTTGTTATGTCTCTTGTGTCCTTCATTGGGCCGAGGTCAAACGTTTTGGATCTTTCGGAAACATCAAAATTATCACGTCTTAAAGTTAGTCAGCCAATATTGACTAATCATGAGTTAGAGCGCATCCGGCATATTAGTGCAGGTTTGCGAGATTACTTTCGTTCGTTTACTATTGATATAACCTACCCAGTTGAAGGTGGTAAGGATTGGATGGAAAGTTCTCTTGAGGCAATATGTGATCAGGCTGAAAAAGCAATCTCTAAAAATTATAACATTATTATTCTTTCTGATCGTTTAGTAAGTCCTTCACGTATTCCGATACCTTCCCTATTAGCTACATCCGCAGTACACCACCATCTCATTAAGAAAGGTCTACGTACATCAGTTGGGCTTGTAGTAGAAACTGGAGAAGCTTATGAAGTTCATCAGTTTTGCACACTTGCAGGTTATGGAGCAGAAGCGATTAATCCGTATTTGGCTTTCGCAACTATGCAAAATATCTTTTCCGATATGGCGATGGGTGTGAGTGAAGATGTAGTTGTTGATCGTTACATTTCTGCTATCAATGAAAGTATGCTTAAGGTGATGTCCAAGATGGGCATTTCTACTTATCAATCCTATTGTGGGGCGCAGATCTTTGATGCTATTGGTTTGAACGAAGATTTTGTTTCATCTTATTTTTATGGAACACGTTCACAAATTGGTGGCATTGGTCTTGCTGAGTTAGCGGCAGAGACAGTTGAGCGGCATCGCCTTGCCTTTGGTGTTGCGCCTCATTCTAATGATGAACTTGATATTGGTGGTGACTATGCTGTTCGGGCACGTGGTGAAAGGCATGTATGGACAGCCCCTTCTGTTGCAAACTTACAGCATGCAGTGCGCTCACGATTGCCAGGTAAGTATCGCGAATTTGCCAAACAGATTAATGAGCAATCAGAATATCTCACAACATTACGTGGCATGTTTCGCATTAAGTCTGCAAAAGAAGTAGGCTCGAGATCGCTTTCTCTTGACGAGGTTGAACCAGCTTCTGATATAGTAAAACGCTTTGTAACAGGTGCTATGTCTCTAGGTTCAATATCTAGTGAAGCTCATACAACTCTAGCTTTAGCTATGAATCGCATTGGCGGTAAATCGAACACTGGTGAAGGTGGTGAAGATCCAATTCGTTTTAAACCAATGGAAAATGGTGACTCAATACGCTCAGCCGTTAAACAGGTAGCCTCTGGTCGCTTTGGGGTATCGGCTGAATATCTTGTCAACTCAGATATGATGCAAATTAAACTAGCACAGGGTGCAAAACCAGGTGAGGGTGGCCAGTTACCTGGTAAAAAAGTGGATGAGACCATAGCTCGTTTGCGACACTCAACTCCCGGTGTTGGTCTAATTTCTCCGCCACCTCATCACGATATCTATTCTATAGAAGATGTTGCCCAACTTATTTATGACTTGAAAAATGTTAATCCTGAGGGTGATGTTTCAGTTAAACTTGTTTCAGAGATTGGTGTTGGTACTATTGCGGCGGGTGTTGCAAAGTGTAAAGCCGATCATATTACGATTTCTGGATTTGAGGGTGGTACTGGTGCGGCGCCGTCGACATCAATTAAGCACACTGGACTGCCTTGGGAAATTGGGCTTGCTGAAACATTTCAAACACTTGTTTTTAATAAATTACGTGGACGCGTGAGGTTGCAGGTAGACGGTGGTTTGAGAACTGGCCGTGACGTTATTATAGGTGCTTTACTTGGAGCTGATGAATTCGGCTTTTCGACTGCCCCTCTAATCTCAGTTGGATGTTTGATGATGCGTAAATGTCATCTCAATACTTGTCCTGTTGGAATAGCTACTCAGGATATACGGCTGCGTGCAAAATTTAAAGGGAAGCCGGAGCATGTTATTAATTACTTTTTCTTTGTCGCAGAAGAAGTTCGTGAACTGATGGCTGAGATGGGCTTTCGTACATTTAATGAAATGATTGGCCAATCGCAAATGCTTGATAAAGATAACGCGATAACAAGCTGGAAGACAAGAGGACTTGATTTTACTAAACTTTTTTACAAGCCAGAGATAGATAAGAGCGTTGCCTTATATAACAATGAACGACAAAAACATGGGTTAAAAGATGTTCTTGATATTGAACTAATTAAAGCTGCAAAGCCTGCTTTTATTAATCAGAAGTTGGTTAGGGACGAATTTACAATTAACAATTCTGATAGATCGACTGGAGCAATGCTCTCAGGGCGTCTTACAAAGCATTTCGGCCATCAGGGATTGCCTGAAGATACTATTTGGTTCACATTTCGGGGGACTGCTGGACAAAGTTTTGGAGCTTGGTGTGCTAATGGATTGACTCTAGATCTTATCGGTGAGGGTAATGATTACATAGGCAAAGGACTTTCCGGTGGAAAATTAATAATACGACCAAGTGAGAATTCTAACGTAATTGCAGAAAAAAGTATAATTATAGGTAATACAGTTCTATATGGCGCCATTTCAGGCAGTATATATGTTCATGGTGTAGCTGGTGAAAGATTTGCTGTACGAAACTCTGGCGCCATAGCAGTTGTTGAGGGCATAGGTGATCATGGCTGTGAATATATGACAGGCGGTGTTGTTGTTGTATTAGGACCAGTGGGGCGTAACTTTGCTGCTGGAATGTCTGGGGGAATTGCCTATGTTTTTGATGAATCGGGCACATTCCCTAAATACTGTAATAAAGAAATGGTCGATATTGAAATTTTAAAAATGGGGGATGAAATCACAAATAACAGTGTCGGCATGAGCAGCTATCTAGAAAACCGAAATCTTAGTTGGGTCATGCATGACATGCTGAATGACGATACCAATCGGTTGTATGCGCTTATTAAGCAACACGTATTTTATACTAACTCATCGCAGGGGAAAAAAATTTTACATAACTGGCCTTCATACCTTAAAAATTTCTTTAAAGTAGTTCCTATTGATTTTCGCCGTGCTCTTGAGAGTAAGAATAAGCAAGCTGTTAATCAGTTCGAAATTACAGATGATATCAATATTCGGACATCTAAACAACATGCCGATATGCACTGTCAAAATCAAGTTCAGATAGGTTCTGCATCTATTCACTACACGCCGACAGACGCATAGAATTTGTAACAGTTTGTTCAGCTCGCTTAAGGACAGTTAGTAGATGTGGCTCACGTTTTTTATAGCCTGTGCGGTTATGCTGACAACAACATTTTAAATATTTAGGGAATAAACCATGGGCAAAGTCACTGGTTTTTTAGAGATTGAACGTGAAGATAATTCTTTTAGTACGGTACCAGAGCGGCTTAAAAGTTGGAAAGAGTTTGTTGTTCCGCTTAACGAAAAGAGCACGTGTGAACAAGCTTCTCGCTGCATGGATTGCGGTATACCTTTCTGTCATAGTCAATGCCCTGTAAACAATCAAATTCCTGATTGGAATGATCTTGTTTACAATCGCGATTGGAAGACGGCTTCAAGTAATTTACATTCTACTAATAACTTTCCTGAAATTACAGGTCGCGTTTGCCCTGCTCCCTGTGAATCAGGTTGCACGTTATATTATACGGACGAGCCTGTTACGATCAAAACTATTGAGCGTGCGGTAGCAGATAGGGCATGGCAGGAAAATTGGATCAAACCACAGCCGGCGAAATACAAAACTGGGAAAAAAGTTGCTATAGTTGGTTCAGGACCTGCAGGGCTTGCTGCGGCTCAACAGCTTGCGCGTGTAGGCCACGAAGTGCATGTCTTCGAAAAAAATGAGCGTCCCGGAGGCTTGATGGTATATGGCATCCCAGATTTTAAATTAGAAAAACATATTGTCGCTCGGCGCATCCGACAACTTGAGTCTGAGGGGGTGACATTCCATTGTAAATTTTACGTTGGTGTAGATAAATCAATCTCAGAAATTAGAAAGTCGTATGATGCAATAATTTTAGCGGGTGGTTGTGAAAGTCCACGTGACCTCCCTGTTCCAGGGCGCAATCTTTTTGGTATACACTTCGCTATGGATTTTTTAGTTCAACAAAATCGGCGTCTATCTGAAGATCCCCTGAGTGATAAACATACCCACGAAACTGCCAAAGGACGAAGAGTTGTCGTAATCGGTGGTGGGGATACAGGATCTGATTGTATTGGTACATCATTGCGACAAGGGGCTGAGAATGTTACTCAAATTGAGATCATGCCAGTTCCTCCAAAAGAGGAAAACAAAGATCTGACATGGCCATATTGGCCAATGAAGATGCGTACATCGTCATCGCAGGCTGAAGGTGCCGATCGCGAGTTTTCTACTATGACAAAGAGATTTGAGGGTGATCGCGAGGGTCGAGTTTCCAAGTTAGTTTGCTGTAGGGTTGAATTTAAGGATAATCAGCTTGTAGAAATAAAAGACAGTGAGTTTGAAATTGAAGCTGATCTTGTACTTTTGGCAATGGGGTTCACAAAGCCAGTTTATGAGGGTATGTTAGCTGATATTAATGTGGAACTTGATGATAAAGGCAATGTGAAAGCTAATGAAGAGGACTACAAAACCTCTGAAGAAGATATTTTTGTTGCAGGTGACATGAGAAGAGGGCAATCTCTAGTTGTTTGGGCTATTCGTGAAGGTAGGCGAGCAGCACATGCCGTAGATAAGGTACTATCAGGTTATTCTGATCTGTCTAGATAGGAAAATCGGTTTTTCTTAGTAAACTAATTACAAGATTCTAATCTAGCCTGTTTGTTTCTTTAGCTATTAGTTAATTATGCTATAGTTCTTCTTGCATAATCTCAAATATATTATATGAGCATACCTATCTACTTTTACCCGGCACCCATAAAGTATCATTGCTTCCAAGGTTGTTAGTGAAGCGTGCTGCAACAAATAAAAAGTCGGAGAGACGATTGATATAACGAAGAGCACCCGCAGATACAATTTCGTTTTTATTTGTTGCTAAACTAACTATAGCTCTCTCTGCGCGGCGGCACACGGTACGTGATTGGTGCAGTGCAGCTGCCGCTAAAGATCCACCCGGCAATACAAAAGAGTTCAATGGTTTAAGCTTACTATTAAAGCTATCAATGTCGCTTTCAAGTTTCAGAATTTGAGCTTCCGTTACACGTAACGTTTGGTCTGGGAGTTCGTTTTCGCGATTAGGTACACAAAGATCGGCCCCAACATCAAACAAATCATTTTGAATTCTTTGAAGTATAATGGCTAATTCTTTTTCATTACTGGGTAATACTGTTATTGCAATGCCAATGGCACAATTAGTTTCGTCTACAGTGCCGTAAGCTTTTACTCGGAGATTATCTTTTCTAATACGTTCACCGGTGCCGAGTGCCGTAGTGCCATCATCTCCCGTGCGCGTATATACTTTATTAAGTATAACCATTTTGTCTCCGGATGTTGTTTACTAATTTTCATCAATCTTAGCAATTTATCAGCACTATTTTAGCGTACGTCTAACAGTGAATAGTATGCAATTTAAGTGAAAATCAAAGTAATATATGTATAAGAAACTACTCGCCGTCAAATTAATTTTAATATTTTAAGTTAGGTCCTAGTTTTTTTCTGGTATGAAAATTTTTTAGAAATAGAACACTAAGAGCGAATTACAGTCATCTTTTCAGTTTCACATACTTAACCTTTCATACTAATGTTATCCACAAATAAGTAGAAATCAGCTGTGAAATTCGTATTATATATCGTACATGTTATTAGTATTCAACTCATGGCTCGTCAAAGTATAATTAAGGTGAGCGTTTAATATGCTGAACAAGCAGAGAACTTCTTCGATGGCTATGTTTGTTGAGAGATACGCTAACTCTTTTTCTGCACTTGTATTAATATTTATGATATTCACTATTATTGTCAGTGAAGATCAAACGGCTAATGCAGGTAGATTTGAGACAGTAGAAGAAAAAAATGAAACTGACCGTGCCAATTTGAATAAACAGCTCAAAGCTACAGCCTACGCCGTACAGAATACTGAGCAAAGATTGACTAGGCTTGAGGCAAAACTTAAGAAGCTTAATCTTGCACACAAACAAATTAGCGATAAGCTAAAAACTAAAAAGAAACTAGTCTATAGCCTTTTGGCTGCGATGCAAAGAATAAGCCGAAATCCTCCTCCAGTAATAATTACACACCGTTCAGATGCTTTGTCGATGGTACGTAGCGGCCTGCAGCTGAGTTATATGCTTCCGAAATTTCAACATAAAATCAAAGAGTTACGCGATGAATTAATAACTTACAGAGCCGTAATAAATAATACATTACGTGCTAAAGAAAACACGCAAAAGGAAGAGAAACGTCTTAGAAACGAGCAAGCACGCCTTGCGAAATTGATCGAAACTAAAAATGTTGTCCATGTAGCTAATAGAAAAGATCTCAGAAGAGTTCGTGATGCAATAAATTTAAACGAACAAAGCATTGAGTCTCTCAGCGAACGAATTCTTAGGAATAATAATGCTGTTTCAAAAAACACAAGACTTGGAGCTTACGAACTCAAAAGCCTTAGATTAAATGAGAGAACAGCCAAAACCATTAAAATTCTGCCATTTGGGCCTGGAATTGAAGCTGATTCTGGGAGGCTAGAGCCTGCTATACCATTTCATCTAGCTAAATCACAGCTTCCTATTCCAGCACGTGGACCGCTTGTCATGAAATATGGAGATATAACCCCTAGCGGCGGTCGTTCAAACGGCATCGTTATTAGGACAAGACACCGAGCAGCTGTTACATCTCCATGCGACGGGTGGATTGTTTACGCAGGAGCATTTCGTAGTTATGGACAGCTACTTATAATCAACGCAGGCAGTGGATATCACGTGCTTCTTGCTAACTTGTCAAGACTCAATGTTCAGCTAGGTCAGTTTGTTTTGACATCTGAGCCTGTTGGCACGATGGTAGGTATAGACAGGCATGGCACACTGCCAACGGATCCACTTCTTTTAGTTGAGTTTCGTAAAAATGGTAAACCAATAGATCCTAACCCATGGTGGATCAAAAATAATAAGGATAGGATGCAAAGCTAATGCGCAAGTCAGATTTCGCATTCTGGAGCTTCGTAGTGATGGCTAGTATTGCTGGTGTTACGTCTATTTTGAACGTGACTAAGACATACTCTGCTACAACACCGAATTCTGAGATTTATAAACAGCTTGATATTTTTGGCGACGTACTTGAGCGGGTACGTAGTGATTATGTTGAGAAACCTGAAGATGCAGAACTCATAGAAGCTGCGATTAATGGTATGCTGGCTGCCTTAGATCCACATTCTGCTTATCTTAGTCCACGTCATTTTCGTGATATGCAAGTTCAGACACGGGGTGAATTTGGTGGTCTTGGTATTGAAGTCACGATGGAAAAGGGTGTTGTAAAAGTTGTGGCACCTTTGGATGGCACACCAGCGCATCGTGCTGGTGTACTAGCCAATGATTTGATTACCCATTTAGATGGTGAACAGATAACAGGCCTTACTCTTGAGCAAGCTGTTGAAAAAATGCGTGGCCCAGTGAAAAAGCCAATCGTAATAACCGTAGTACGAAAAGGACATGACGATTCTTTTGATCTAAAAATTGTTCGTGATATTATTAAAATTAATGCAGTTAGAATTCGACTAGAGGGTGATGGTGAAATTGGATACATAAAAATATCTACCTTTAATGAACAAACGCATACAAATCTTGTTAAAGGTTTAGAGAAGTTGAAAAATGATTCAGGTGATAGGCTAAAGGGATTTATTATTGACTTACGGAATAATCCTGGTGGTCTTCTTGATCAGGCTATTGCAGTAAGTGATGACTTTCTGGATCGCGGTGCGATTGTATTGACTAAAGGGCGTAATCTAAGGGAGACCCAACGAGCTCAAGCTCGTGAGGGAGATTTGGCTAATGGCAAACCGATATATGTTCTGATCAATGGTGGTTCTGCGTCTGCTTCAGAAATAGTAGCGGGCGCTTTACAGGATCATGAACGTGCTACTGTTATCGGAACAAGATCATTTGGTAAGGGTTCGGTACAGACAGTTATACCTTTAGAGAGCAAGGGTGCTATACGGTTAACAACAGCTCGATACTATACACCACTAGGGCGTTCAATACAGGCACGTGGGATTAGCCCAGACCTCATCGTTGAGCAGGAACTTCCAGATAATCTGAGAAGTCGTCTTGGTACCCACATACCGCGTGGTGAGTCAAGTCTTCGTGGTCACTTGAAGACTGAAAGTAAAGATGGGGAAGAAAAGTCAGGTTCAATGGCTTATGTTCCTCTAAAGGTAGATGAAGATAAACAGCTGCAATATGCTATTGCCAAATTACGTGGATTAGATACAAAAATTATAGCTTACACTAATGAAGAGAGAGCTGAAAAAAGTAAGAATTCTGTGAAAGTTAAACAGAATTAAAATTTATTTTATGCATCAGGACCTGATACTTGGTTCTGATGTATTTTCATTGTGAGGCCTACTATTTATATGTAATTCACTAATCTCGCTCTCTTTTTTTCCTTGTTTTAAAAACAGTCTAAAAACCTACGCACCAAAAATATCCTGAAGAGCAGATTATTAGCATTAAAGTTCATTACTACTTTTATGAATTTATTCAATTGAGGTACTAGCCAGTCAACATTTTATCATATTATTGTTTTTGTAATACTCTTAACTAGTGGTATCTGAATGTGTGGTTCAGCATCTACTAGTGTTAAATAATAATTAGATTTCATTACGAACTTTCAACGTCTTTTCTACTCTTTTTAACTAAGAGTATGTAGGTCTATCGCAGTGCTCGACGAGGTACTTTATTTCCGTATCTCTATTATCATTTTGTAAAACAGCCCTTTGTAATGGTACTCTGATAAAATATTTAGTTCATAAGAAATTCTAGTTAGCGTTAACTAATCCGGCTTCTCATGCTGTGTTTGTGGAGGAAATCTAGGGTTTATGCTGTTTCTTAGTACAGTGTTCCATTGAAGCACAATTTTAGTGTAAAGCTTCATAACAGATTATTTAGAACTCAAGTTATAAGTTAATAACGTGGTAAAATATTTTAGTACAATCGTTTTGCTAAAATGAGGAGATTTATATATGAGTGATACTGATTATCCTTTGATGCCAAAAGCTACCGCTGTTTGGCTAGTAGATAACACTTCCTTAACGTTTGAGCAGATAGCTAATTTTTGTGGCTTACATATTTTAGAAATTAAAAGTATTGCAGATGGAGATGTTGGATTTAGCATTCGCGGTAAAGATCCAGTAACGGCCGGCGAACTGACCCGAGCTCTAATTAAGGATGCTGAGAATGATCCACAAAAGCGAGTTCAGCTGGTGACATCTAGTGTAAAAATTCCTGAAACGAGGGCGAAAAAACGGCCACGTTACACACCAGTTTCAAGACGTCAGGATCGTCCAAACGCAATCGTTTGGTTGTTACGCCATCACCCTGAATTAAAAGATAGTCAAATAGGTCGCCTCGTTGGCACTACTAAACCTACGATACAGCAGATACGCGACCGAAGCCACTGGAATTCTGCAAATCTTGTGCCTCAGGATCCAGTAACACTTGGTTTATGTAAGCAGATAGATCTTGATATGGAAGTAAATAAAGCTATTAAGAAACGCGAAAAAGAACGTATTGCGTCTGGTTTACCACCAACTGAATTAGCGGGAACGTTATTGCCTACGATTGAAACAACTGATTATAACAATAGAGGGTTATCTGGTGACCTGGAGAACCAACTTCTTTCTGATACTGACAGGCTTTCTGCAAATGAAGTTTTTGGTGAACCAGTTCCTTCAGAATTTAATGCTGAAGAAGCTTTTAAACTCGAAGAAGAGGCGCGAATTTTAGCCAGGCTACAAAGCATAGGGCGCTCTAAAAATAATGAAAATAAAACATAAGCCTGGATAACAATAATGTGGCAAAAAATGAAATTTCTGGTTTCAAATTATTAAGCTCACAAAACCGTTCTTCCTTCTAGTCACAAGTAGTTTCGTTTTTTATTAGTCTGCCTGTACCATTCATTATACATGGTTTAATGACAAACCGCATTTAATTCGTAAATCAAATGCGGTTTCTTTATTGTTGTCGTTTGTTTTTTTGAAGTAACTACTATCTGACGAGTTTCGAAAAAATGAGCTACTTGCTGAAAAGCTCAGACTTTAATTCTTCATATGAGTTAGCACATCGATAAAGTCTTAAATCGGATTTATTTCTAAGTATTTAGTTTAATTAGTGCTTTTCAAGATACTAAGGCTTGCTAAGTAATATAATATCTATTTATGTAATCTTTAATAAGCTGAGAATTTTAGTCCATTGTCGCGATATGATCGCCTTTGAGCTTTAGAATTTGTACTTATTACTCAATTAAGAATTCGATACTTTTTTACAGGTTGTAAAACATAGTTTGTTTGAACTTTTATATTGCTTTCTAATTTATAGCCGTATTTACGTAACAACATGTTGTAATTCGATTTAAGAAAAGTAAAATGCACGCTGCACTTTTATTCTGTAAGTGATACTTTTATGGGGTAGATTACAATATGTTTAATCTAAAATTTTGGTTAGTATTAATGTCGAAATTATAAATTAATTTTGGATATTTTAAATTGTGCTTTAGCTGAAATTATATGCTGTGTCATTCAATTTTAAGCGATAAAGTGCTTCATGATATATTAATATTCCTTCTTTATTATCTTGGTATTATGGTAAAAACTTCCGCACTTACAATAGTGTTTTATAATTATCTTATATACGAGGATTAAAATGCGCTGTGCAAGCAAAACTCGTGTTGTTGTTGCTATGTCTGGCGGTGTAGATTCTTCTGTAGCTGCGGGCCTTATGAAACAAATAGGTTATGATGTAGTTGGCGTAACTTTACAATTACATGATCATGGCGCAGCTTTGGCGAAAACAGGATCTTGTTGTACAGGACAAGATATTAGTGACGCTAAACGTGTAGCAGATACCCTCGATATACCACATTATGTTTTAAATTACGAAGAGCGATTCCATTCATCTGTGATAGAGCCTTTCGCTGATGCTTATGTAAAAGGTCAAACTCCTATTCCTTGCATCACTTGCAATCAGAATATAAAATTTATTGATTTGATGGATGCTGCTCATGAACTTAATGCCTCAGTTTTGGTAACTGGTCATTATATTCAGCGCCGTGACGGTCCGGACGGCCCAACCCTTTACCGTAGTCTTGACCAAGATCGCGACCAAAGTTATTTTCTGTTTGCAACAAAACGTAAACAACTCAAAAGTTTATTATTTCCTTTAGGCCATATGCGTAAGCAGCAAGTGCGCCAGTTGGCTCATGATATGAAGTTACCTGTTGCACAGAAAAATGACAGTCAGGATATTTGTTTTGTCCAAGCTGGACGCTACGCTGACGTTGTCTCTAGACTCAGACCAAATGCCGTTAACCCTGGGGAGATTGTTGATTTAGAAGGTAACGTACTTGGAATACATAAAGGCATCATAAACTTTACAGTGGGTCAGCGTCGTGGTCTTGGTATCGCTTCAAGAGATCCTTTATATGTAATTTTGATTGATGCTGAATCTCAGAAAATTGTTGTGGGTCCGAGATCAGCCTTGTTTACTAATAGACTTGTTCTCCGTGATATTAATTGGATTGGCAATGAACAGTTTGGCAGCTGGGCACCTAAAAGACTAGAGATTGCAGTTAAAGTGCGCTCTTCACAACCTACACAGCCAGCTTTACTGCATTACGACAATGAAAAAAAAATTACCACTGTTGATTTGTTAAATGGTGAGCATGGCGTAGCTATAGGCCAGGCCTGTGTGTTCTATGATAGTGATAATTTACAAGCGCAATTACTAGGTGGTGGTTGGATTTCCAAAACAGAAGTAGACACTAAAGCATCTAGACAATAATGACTATTGAAGGAATTGAGTGCGAGCCTATTTATAATCAATTCAGTGAGAAAATAGTTAATTTTATAAAACAAGTTGTAAGTAGTCAAATAAAGTAACTCTTCAGTAAAAGCTTGTTTTTAACAGTACAACAATTGTTTCATCAATAACCTATCGCACATCCATCTTTGCGTGGATCAGACCCCGCAGAGAGAACATTTTCTTTATAGTCTATCCAGATTGCCTGGCTTCCGCCAATCGGTTTTGAAGATTTTATGAGCTTGTGACCTTTAGCTATAAGGCTTTCTTGAATACTCGCTGGTATACTTCCCTCCATTTCAATTAATCCACTGTAGGGATTCGGGAAAAACCGTGGATAATCCTGTGCTTCTTGAATATCGAGCCCGTAATCAAATAAACGAGTGAGAAATTGCATATGACCAAAAGCTTGGTATTGTCCTCCCATAACACCATAAGGCATTACGGCACGATTGTTTTTGCATACCATGCCAGGGATGATAGTGTGAAGAGGTCGTTTACCCTGCGCGATGCAATTCGGGTGATTTGGGTCGAGAACAAATCCCTGCCCGCGATTGTGAAGGATTACACCTGTCCTCGGAGCCATCAGAACGCTGCCAAGGTTAGAAAATAGTGTATTGATAAAACTGCAACAATTTCTGTCTTTATCAACTACTGCAATGTAAACAGTGCTCGGGTGCTTTGGTGCAGTAAAGCTTGGTAGTAAGTTCATAGCTTTTGTTGGGTCAATAGCTTCACGCATTTGCTCAGCATGATCATAAGAAAGCAGCCAGTCTGTTGGGATATTGGTCTGAACGGGATCTGCCAGATAAAGATTACGATCACGATACGCTAAACGCCCAGCTTCGATCTCTTCGTGTACACGCTCAGTGGTAATGGGGCTGTCACCGTACAGTTTAAATTTGCTAACTATATTAAGTAACAATAAGGCAATAACGCCCTGTCCGTTGGGTGGGCATTGATAAATATCATAATCGTGAAAATTTACCTTTATAGGAACGACATAATCACCTTTGGCTGCTGCAAAGTCCTCCATGGTTTGAAGACCGCCTTGCATCTGAAGGAATTCGACTATATCCTCGGCGACATCACCCGTATAAAAAGCATCACGACCATATTTTGCTATTTTTTGAAGCGTTGCAGCTAATTTCGGCTGTTGATGCATTTGACCAACTTTTAGTGCACAGCCATTTGGCATAAAAACACTTGCTGTAGTCTCATCCTTGAGAATAATCTCAGCTTCATTTTGGAGATCAGTGCTTACACGTGATGTGATTGGATAACCCTCTAGTGCATATTGAATAGCAGGTTGCAGTAATTCTCCTAATGACTTCCGACCATGATCTCGAGATAACGTGGTCCAAGCATCGACTGCACCTGGAATGGTAACAGCATGTGGTGATTGTCGTTCAATCATCGTCATACCTTGAGCTTGGTACCATGCCGCTGAGGCTGCAGCGGGTGCCCGACCCGAACCATTAAAAGCAATTAGCTTATCCGAACCTTCTGGCGCGTAGATACAGAAAGTATCACCACCAATTCCAGTAGAGCCAGGCTCAACAACGCATTGCACAGCGCAAGCAGCGATTGCTGCATCCATGGCATTTCCACCATTTCGAAGAACATCTACTGCAACGTGTGTTGCAAGCGGGTGTGATGTTGCTGCCATGCATGTAGGGGTGTGAACAGGTGAACGGCCGGGAAGTTCAAAATCTCTCAAGGCCTACCTCTTAATTATTATCTGTATAAGGATGATTATGATCATATCACTATGCAAAGCAAACAACTTCATTAACATATAGCAGTTACTTCTACGTAGTTATTTACCTATACTGATACTGTAATCCAGTGTTCCTAAAGCCGTAACTTCTAATGGACTGTTTTGTAAGGTATTGTTGATGATAATCTTCAGCATAGTGAAAAAGTCCAGCTTTAACAATCTCAGTTGTAATAAGACCGTAATGACACAACGTTAAAACTTTTTGAAAATTATTCTTACTAATAATCGCTTTTTTACATTGTTCAGGACTGGTATAATAAATACCGGAACGGTATTGAGCCCCGATGTCATTTCCTTGGCGCATGCCTTGGGTTGGGTTATGACCTTCCCAAAATATTTTTAGGAGGTTTTCATATGAGGTTTTTGACGGGTCAAATGCAATTAAAACTACCTCACTATGTCCTGTGTTACCACTGCACACTTCCTCATAAGATGGGTTGGATGTAAAGCCAGCAGTATATCCAACAGAAGTTGTCCATATTTTATCCGAACCAAGGTTTCTAAATAATTTTTCTGCCCCCCAAAAACAACCCATGCCGAAAATTGCTATTTCTATATTTTCAGCGAAGGAACCTTTGATCTTGCTATTTAAAATATAGTTACGGTCATCTATCATGACCTGCTCGATTCGGTAGTGCGTAGCTTTCTTAGTTTTTTCAAGCTTGGAGGATTTACTGTGCGACATATACGGACCGCTTAATATTTATGTCTTACTTAGGACAAGCAAAAAAAATAATGCCATTATGAATTTAATTTCATAGTTTCTATTTTTTTGAAAAGTGCGCATACATCAAAAGCTTATATATTATTTTGCAACTGACAAATAGAAGATTACAACTTACCCACGGCCGCGGTAGGGAGCAACTTGCTGATCTGGTAGCCAAATCTCAACTGGGCAGACCCCATATTGCCAAAAAACATCTATGGGAATACCGCCACGTGGGTACCAATAGCCACCAATACGTAAGAAATGAGGAGCCAATAGATCTACCAAGCGTTTGCCTACGGAAATAGTACAATCTTCGTGAAAAGCTCCGTGGTTGCGAAAGGAACCTAAATAAAGTTTGAGTGATTTAGATTCTACAAGCCAGTCTTTTGCAACAAAATCTATTACCAAGTGTGCAAAATCTGGCTGGTTACTTACAGGGCAAAGAGATGTGAATTCTGGTATCGTAAAACGAGTAACGTAGAGGCTGCTAGAGTGAGGATTAGCAAAACGCTCTAACAAGGCATCTTCTGGAGATGAGGGCAAGTTCGATTGGCTGCCTAATAAGTTTAAATTTTTATAATTATTCTCCAACTGCCCTACCCTTTAAATCGTACAAGATGTTAATAAAATCTAAATAATCCGATTATAGTGAATATTTGTATGAACTCAAGCCTAAGATCTACTTTTAAAATGTAAGATAACCTCGTCATTATAGGCGAAACCTAAGTCGCGTCGGGCTATTTCCTCAACAATATCAGGGTCAGGTGGAGAAAGAGACAGCAAATCTACGTGGTTTTTTAACCTTAAATATACAGTCTCAAGACTACTAATCTCACTGGAAAGTTCATCTGAACGATTCGTGACATTAAACCGAGCCTCGAGACCATATTTTCCTGTGAAAGTGCTATATATGAGGAGAAATGCAAATGCAGTATTACAAAGCAAAACTAATTTGGACTGCAATGTCATTTTCATAATTTATTCACAGGGCTGTAAACGCAAAACTTGTTGTTTATTAACAATACTATTATTACAGCTTGCATATTAATTATTAGTAAATTTTCCGATGAAATTTATTAAATTATAATGCAGTTGTTCTGCTATGTCAGTCCACTACTGTCTAATATAGACTTGCCTGCATAACGTGCTACACACCCTAGTTCTTCTTCTATACGTATAAGCTGATTATATTTTGCAAGTCGATCCGAGCGGCAAAGCGACCCCGTTTTAATTTGCAAAGCATTGGTTGCAACAGCGAGATCTGCGATTGTAGTATCCTCTGTCTCACCAGAGCGATGTGAAATAACTGTTGTATATTTTGATTTTTGCGCCAAAGTTATAGCGTCTAAAGTTTCACTCAATGTACCTATTTGATTTACCTTGATTAGTATTGAGTTAGCCACACCCTTCTTGATTCCGCATTTTAATCGGCTGGTATTAGTAACGAATAGATCATCTCCAACCAACTGACATGAATTGCCAAGCTCACTGGTTAATTGTGCCCAACCATCCCAATCATCTTCCGCCATGCCATCTTCAATTGAAAAAATAGGATACCTTTTGACTAAGCTGCTAAGATAACTAACCATTTTGGAACTGTCAAAGGATTTACCTTCGCCGACAAGCTCATACCTGCCATCGCAGTAAAATTCTGTAGCAGCGCAATCGATAGCTATCATGATATCTTCGCCTGGTATGTAGCCGGCTTTTTCGATAGAGTTCATTATGAAATCTAGTGCTGCTTCTGTTGATTCTAAGTTAGGAGCGAAACCTCCTTCATCTCCAACATTAACACTGTGTCCACGACTATATAGTTGCTTGCGAAGCGTGTGAAATACCTCTGCGCCTACACGAATTGCATCTTGGCAGTTTTTAGCAGCCACTGGCATAATCATAATTTCTTGAATGTCGATGGGATTGTGAGCGTGGGCACCACCATTAATGATATTCATCATTGGAACTGGCATGATATGGGCTGCTGTGCCGCCGATGTATCTATGGAGCGGTAAGCCGCAAGAATCTGCTGCAGCCTTGGCAACAGCCAATGATGTACCTAGCAACGCATTTGCACCGAGGCGACTTTTATTTTCTGTGCTATCAAGTTTAATCAAAGCCATATCAATGCGACGCTGTTCTTCTGCCTCCATACCGCGCAGGGTGTCATAAATTTCACCGTTAACTGCAGAGACAGCCTGTTTTACACCTTTTCCTAGGAAACGGCTCTGATCATTGTCGCGTGATTCGACTGCCTCGTGTGCTCCAGTTGAAGCTCCAGATGGTACGGACGCTCTGCCCAAAGTGCCATCTTCGAGAACAATATCCACCTCTACTGTTGGATTTCCGCGACTATCTAAAATTTCACGTCCTAAGATATCAATTATTTCAGTCATGCTTGCGTATCCTCATCACAAGAAAGTATTCGTTAATTAGTAACTTGCTTTTATTTGATGCTCAAACCTAAATATTTGCGCTGATTCCATGATGGATTTTATCATTTGTTAATTTTAGATTTGGTAGATCGTAAAGCATGATATTTTCAGTTTTAAGAATTGATAACAATGCAAATTGCTAATTTTAATATTCTGTTACATTAGTATGAATGATAAAGCTGATATTTATTTTTCTTGTGAGTTTTCAATTGTTGTTCTTTAAAGCAGATAGATTTTCTTATATCATTGGGATAGTGTTTTATTGTATTATTTAGCATAAGAGGTTCAATAAATATAAAGTACTAATCTATTTTAAAGTACTAATTCATTTACACATTTAGTATTAAGCTTGGACCGTTCATAGATAATAGGCTATGTCTACATTTTTATTAAGATGTAAAAAAATACAAAATACGAGTAAATAAAGCCTTGTAGATATAAATAAGCAGTCAGATGCTGCTTCGTTGTACGTTAAAGTAAGTGGTATTTTCGATTTTGCCTTGACCATGATAATTTTCTAAATCCTAGTATTGATTTAATATAGCTAAATTGATTTATGGCATAAAGAGCATGTAAAAAATAAAGGATGGAAATTGATCTGATAATAGTTTTCAGTAAAGAGTAAGCCTAAGGAATATTATTTGTTCGAAAAGAAATTAGTTATTTGAACTAGCTGCACTTAAATAATTTTAAAGCCTTTCTTAACTTATAATATGCTTTTAAAGCCCAACCTTCTGTCTAAAATTTCAATAAAATGTTTAAATATAAATTCTGAAGACTTCGTATTGATACATGGTGTTTAGGGTTGAAACCAGCATATGTAGTCCGCATTCCATCGTTCTGCCTTTAGACTATTACTATTTTGTGACATTATTCTATGATTTGTGCGAATCAAGTGTTGACCAAATCACTTGCTATATATATAAACCAATCATAACACAGTGGGTCGTAGGTCTTGCTCACGTTATGGCATGTAATGTGATCCTAAACACTACTGTAACATCGCATTAAAATTAAAACGCCGTTGGAGTCATCTGCTCTAACTATTTGCATAGTATGGACAAATTTAATTTTGTCCTGCATTTCACTAATAATATATCTACGTTAAATCGTAGAATGGCTAGGGAGCCGGATGGCGCATGCCAACTATACAACAACTAATACGCAAGCCTCGAGAGAAGCAATTCAAACGTAACAAGGTGCCTGCTATGCAGGCTTGCCCTCACAAGCGCGGGGTATGTACACGCGTATACACCACAACCCCTAAGAAGCCTAACTCAGCGTTGCGTAAGGTTGCGAAAATACGTTTAACCAACGGATTCGAAGTTATTGGTTACATACCGGGTGAGGGGCATAATCTCCAAGAGCACTCGGTGGTACTCATCCGTGGTGGTCGAGTGAAAGATTTGCCGGGTGTGCGTTACCACATTGTTCGGGGTGTACTCGATACTCAGGGTGTGTCCGCACGTCGTCAGAGGCGGTCAAAATACGGTTCTAAACGTCCTAAATAATAGAGTGACATTGATTAGAGATTGTTATTCACGGCGGCTCCTCTTTTCCTCCATTACGATCTCTCATGCTTTGTCGTCGCAGATAATATGAGAAGGTTGAGCAATGTCTCGACGCCATAAGGCCGAAAAACGACACGTAAATCCAGATCCTAAATTTTCGGATTTAGTTCTATCTAAATTTATGAATGCTATAATGAAAGATGGAAAAAAATCCACAGCCGAGCGTATAGTCTACGGCGCGCTGGATATAGTAGAGTCTCGCGGAAAGCAGGAACCTTTGCAAATGTTTCACTTTGCTTTGGAAAACGTAATGCCGACAGTTGAAGTGCGCTCGCGACGAGTGGGTGGTGCTACGTACCAAGTTCCAGTTGAGGTTCGTTCTGAGCGACGTCAGGCTCTAGCTATTCGCTGGATAATTACAGCTGCTCGTGCGCGAAATGAGAGTACTATGGTTGAGCGTTTGTCGGGTGAGTTACTTGATGCTGCCAGTAATCGAGGAACGGCTGTCAAAAAGCGTGAAGACACGCACAAGATGGCGGAAGCGAATCGCGCCTTCTCCCATTATCGCTGGTAGGAGGCATTTCGGAGATTACAATGGCCCGCGAATATGAAATTAGGGATTACCGCAACTTCGGCATTATGGCTCACATTGATGCTGGTAAAACTACTACTACAGAGCGTATTTTATATTATACAGGAAAAAGTCACAAAATCGGTGAGGTTCATGATGGTGCTGCAACTATGGATTGGATGGAGCAGGAGCAGGAGCGTGGTATAACCATTACATCTGCTGCTACTACTACTTTCTGGGAAGGTCGTGATGGCAAGCGTCGCAGGTTAAATATTATTGACACTCCTGGTCACGTTGACTTCACTATCGAGGTCGAACGGTCTCTGCGTGTCCTTGATGGTGCTATCGCTTTACTTGATGCTAATGCAGGAGTCGAGCCTCAAACGGAAACCGTGTGGCGCCAGGCTGATAAATACAATGTTCCGCGCATGATATTTGTCAACAAAATGGATAAAACCGGAGCGGATTTCTATCGTTGTGTTGACATGATTGGTGACAGGCTAGGTGCCAAACCTGTTGTAGTTCAATTGCCAATTGGAGCAGAAAATGAATTTACAGGAGTAGTAGATCTCATCGAGATGAAGGCAATGGTATGGCATACCGAGGATCTTGGTGCTAAATGGGATGTTGTAGACATACCGTCAGATCTTACAAGTCAGGCTGAGAAATGGCGTGAATCCATGATAGAAGCTGTTGTTGAAGCTGATGATGCTGTTATGGAGTCTTATCTTGATGGTGTCGAACCTAGTAATGATACCATCCGTGATTTGCTACGCATTGGTACCCGTGATGTCTTGTTTCACCCAGTGTTGTGTGGTTCTGCTTTTAAGAACAAAGGTGTTCAGCCTTTGTTGGATGCCGTTGTAGATTACCTACCTAGTCCGCTTGATGTTCCTGCAATTAAAGGGATTGATCCTAAAGATAATACCGAGTTAATTCGAGAATCTTCTGATTCAGTTCCGTTATCTATGTTGGTTTTTAAGATAATGAATGATCCTTTTGTAGGATCGCTTACATTTGCTCGAATATATTCAGGTGTTGTTAAATCTGGCGCATCTTTAATGAACACTGTGAGAGAGAAGCGTGAACGAGTAGGCCGGATGCTCTTGATGCACTCTAATGATAAAGAGGAAATCACTGAAGCCTATGCCGGCGATATTGTCGCATTGGTCGGCATGAAGGAGTCAATTACCGGCGATACGTTGTGTGACCCAGCCAATGTAGTTGTACTAGAACGAATGGAGTTTCCTGAGCCTGTAATCGAGATATCTATTGAGCCGAACTCCAAGTCAGATCAAGAAAAGATGGGTATGGCCCTCAGTCGTCTTGCAAAAGAGGATCCGTCGTTTCGTGTTAAATCTGATGATGAAAGCGGTCAGACAATCATAGCAGGTATGGGCGAGCTTCATCTTGACATAATTGTTGATCGCATGAAGCGTGAATTTAAGGTGGAGGCTAGTGTCGGTCAGCCCCAGGTAGCCTATCGTGAAGCTGTGTCAAGAAAAGCAGATATAGATTACACTCACAAAAAGCAGTCTGGTGGTTCTGGACAGTTCGCTCGTGTCAAGATGACTATTGAGCCTAATGACGTGGGGGCTGGCAATTCATTTTCATCAGTGGTGGTTGGGGGGGCCGTCCCTAAGGAATATATTCCTGGTGTTGAAAAAGGTTTAAAGTCCGTATGGGACTCTGGTGTATTGATTGGATTTCCCTTAGTAGACATGAAGGTAACGCTTACAGATGGCGCCTATCATGAGGTAGACTCTAGTGCTATTGCATTTGAAATCGCCGCTCGTGCTGCTCTCCGTGAGGGTTGCTCAAAGGCTGGTCTTAAGTTGCTAGAGCCCATTATGGATGTCGAGATTGTAACTCCGGATGATTTCGTTGGGACTGTCATAGGTGATGTAAATAGCCGTAGAGGGCAAGTCCGTGGTCAAGAGGTTCGAGGCAATGCTGCCGTGGTAAGTTGCTATGTGCCTTTGGCTAATATGTTTGGATATATAAATACACTTCGTTCCTCGACACAAGGGCGGGCATCGTATTCAATGCAGTTTGCTCATTATGCAGATGTTCCCCGACAGGTCGCGGACGAGGTAAAAACTAAATATGCATGATTGTATTGAAATGGTTGGTTGTTGGGAATTAGCTTTCCCGTCAATCGTTGAATAATAGAATAGGAGCCAGAGAAGTTATGGCTAAGGTAAAATTTGAGCGTACAAAACCCCATGTCAACATTGGCACGATTGGTCACGTTGATCATGGTAAAACATCTTTAACAGCTGCTATAACAAAGGTGCTTGCGGAGTCAGGTAAGGCCGAGTTTTCCGCTTATGATCAGATAGACAAAGCTCCAGAGGAGCGTGAGCGCGGAATTACTATTTCCACTGCTCATGTGGAGTATGAAACAGACAGTCGTCACTATGCGCATGTTGATTGTCCGGGTCATGCTGATTACGTAAAGAATATGATAACCGGAGCTGCGCAGATGGACGGAGCCATCTTGGTGGTTAATGCTGCGGATGGACCTATGCCTCAGACGCGTGAGCATATTCTTCTTGCGCGACAGGTAGGTGTTCCAGCGCTGGTAGTTTTTCTTAACAAAGTAGATCAAGTGGATGATGAGGAGTTGTTAGAGCTTGTTGAGATGGAGGTGCGTGAGCTGCTGGAAAGTTATGAATTCCCTGGTGATGATATTCCCATAGTTAAGGGTTCTGCTCTTTGTGCCTTGGAAGGGCGTAATGATGAGATCGGGAAGAACGCTGTTCTTGAATTGATGGATAAAGTTGACGCTTACATTCCAACCCCCGAACGTCCCAAGGATCAGCCTTTTCTTATGCCAATCGAGGATGTGTTTTCCATTTCTGGGCGTGGCACAGTAGTTACTGGCCGTGTTGAGAGGGGCGTAGTTAAGGTTGGCGAGGAAGTTGAGATAGTTGGTATCAAAGATGAGACTACCAAGACTACCGTAACAGGAGTAGAGATGTTTCGCAAACTCCTGGATGCGGGAGAGGCAGGTGATAATATAGGCGCCCTGGTTCGAGGTGTTGGTAGAGAGGATGTCGAGCGTGGTCAGGTTTTATGCAAGCCAGGTACAGTAAAGCCTCACAAAAAGTTTAAGGCTGAGGCCTACATTTTGACTAAAGACGAAGGTGGTCGCCACACGCCTTTTTTTACTAACTACAGGCCGCAATTTTATTTCCGTACCACGGATGTAACCGGGGTTGTAACACTGCCCGAGGGCACTGAAATGGTGATGCCAGGCGATAACGTTACAATGGAAGTTGAGTTGATACAGCCGATTGCTATGGAAGAAAAACTCCGTTTTGCTATACGTGAAGGTGGTCGTACTGTTGGTGCTGGTGTGGTTGCAGCAATCAGCGAGTAGCTAATGCTAAAATTGGAGCGTCCGCTATTAAGGGCGCTTTAATTTTTCTGAGAAAGCTTTGAAGGGCAACATAGTCAATGAACGGTCAGAATATCCGTATCCGTCTAAAAGCGTTTGATCATCGTGTTCTTGATGCCTCGACGCGCGAGATTGTAAATACGGCAAAGCGTACAGGTGCGGAAGTTCGAGGTCCAATTCCGCTTCCTACGCGTAAAGAGAAATTTACAGTAATACGTTCGCCTCATATTGATAAGGCAAGTCGTGAGCAGTTTGAAATGCGCACACACAAAAGGTTGCTTGATATTGTTGATCCAACGCCTCAAACGGTCGATGCGCTTATGAAGCTCGACTTAGCTGCAGGTGTAGATGTTGAGATAAAGCTCTAGTGTTTTTGTTGTAATACACGTCGTTTCTGATTTATTCGGTTACATTATACGCGACCCTCATGGGAGGATGTTTAAATGCGCTCCGGTCTGATTGCAAAGAAGATCGGTATGTCTCGGTTCTTTCTTGATAGTGGAGAACACATACCGGTTACTGTTTTAGCACTCAATTCATGTCAGGTAGTTGGTCATCGTACACTAGAGCGTGACGGATACACAGCTTTGTGTCTTGGCATTGGTACTAGACGGCGTTCGCGAGTTTCCAAGTCAGAGATTCAAAAATATATTAATATTAATGTAGAGCCTAAGTCCAAGGTTTATGAATTTAGAGTTAGCAAGGAATATCTTGTAGATGTAGGTTCTTTTGTTTTAGCTGATCATTTTGTTCCTGGCCAATTAGTAGATATCACTGGCACTAGCAAGGGCAAAGGTTTTGCTGGTGCCATGAAGCGCTGGAATTTCGGTGGATTGCGAGCGTCGCATGGGGTTTCTATCTCTCATCGTGCTCATGGCTCTACAGGTCAATGTCAAGATCCAGGAAAGGTTTTCAAGGGAAAGAAGATGGCTGGCCACCTTGGGGCGGAGCGTGTAACTACTCAAAATCTACAGATTGTCCAAGTTGATATAGATAGAGGGGTTCTTTTGGTAAAGGGCGCAGTTCCAGGGCACAAGGGCGGTTGGGTTCTCGTCCGTGATTCCGTTAAAAAAACGCCCTCAAATGTACCTTTACCTGGGTCGTTTAAGTCTCCTTTGGAAACGAGTATAAGCGGTCAGTGTGAATCTGAGGCTACATCTTCGTCAAAAAATGGAGCATAGTTGCATGCAAGTTGATGTCACTAACCTTAACTCAGACTTAACTGGAACCATTGAGCTTAACGAGCAGGTTTTTGGATTGGAGCCGCGCCTTGACATTTTGCATAGAATGGTACGTTATCAGCTTTTGAAGCGAATGGCTGGCACTCATCACACAAAAGATCGATCTGAAGTTAGGGCTACCGGTCGAAAGTTTGTTCGTCAGAAGGGATCTGGTGGTGCTAGGCATAGTTCAAAAAAGGCGCCTCAATTTCGAGGAGGTGGCAAAGCTTTTGGGCCAAAGACTCGTAGCCATTTTATAAGTCTACCAAAGAAAGTTCGCTCGTTAGCTCTTAGGCATGCCTTGTCTTCAAAGTTAAAATCAGGTGATTTGTCGATTTTAGATCGTGAAACTTCTCTTGATGGTAAGACTAAAGGTTTAAAGCAGCAATTATCTAGGCTAGGCTGGTTTAATGCTCTCATCATAGGTGGCAATGAGCTTGAGCCTAATTTTGTTCGTGCTGCTGGCAACATACCTTTGATTGATGTTTTGCCTGTTCAGGGCATAAATGTTTATGACATTCTGCGTCGTCGTAGGCTTGTCCTTACTAAGACAGCAGTTGAATTACTTGAGAAACGCTTTAGTTTGGTTTCCGGAATACAGGAGAGAGCCGGTATGGAAGCCTTTAACGAAATTGTAACAGGTGCCGGTGCTGCTCCACTGTTGTCTAATGATCGGGATGCTATTTGATGGTTAACGCCGATATTTACGATATTATTATTTCCCCAACAATTACTGAAAAGTCGACTACGCTGTCACAAAATAATCAGGTTGTTTTTAATGTTGCTAAGTACGCTACAAAATCAAGTATTAAGAATGCGGTAGAGCAACTATTCAATGTTAAAGTTAAGGGTGTTAACACTATGATTCGCAAGGGAAAGCGTAAGATATTTCGTGGTGTTCGTGGTCGTCAGAAAGATTTAAAGAAGGCAGTTGTTACTCTTGAAGATGGTTATTCCATTGATGTGACAACTGGGCTGTAGAGGAACTTCACTATGGCGCTAAAGACTTACAATCCAACTTCCCCTGGTGTTCGGCACTTGGTTATAGTTGATAGATCTGATCTTTGGAAGGGTAAACCTGTCAAGATTTTAACTGAGGGAAGTAGCAGATCTGGAGGCCGGAATAATTCTGGTCGGATTACTTCTCGTCATATAGGTGGTGGACATAAGCGTTCCTATCGCAAAATAGACTTCAAACGTCGTAAACTTGATATGCCCGCTGTTGTTGAACGTTTAGAATATGATCCTAATAGGACGGCATTTATTGCGCTCATTAAATATGAGGATGGTACGTTGTCTTACATTCTTGCTCCACAACGTTTGGTAGCAGGTGATACTGTGGTCTCGTGTGTTAAGGCTGATGTTAAGCCCGGTAATGCAATGCCTCTGTCCTCCATGCCAATCGGCACTATTATACATAATGTTGAGCTTAAACCAGGTAAAGGTGGGCAGATAGCAAGATCTGCTGGTTCTTATGCGCAATTGGTTGGACGTGATGCAGGGTGGGCGATACTTAAGCTAAATTCAGGTGAAACAAGACGAGTTAACTCTTCATGTATTGCGAGCGTTGGAGCGGTTTCGAATGCGGAGCATTCAAACATCGTGGCTGGTAAAGCTGGTCGTTCACGGTGGCTTGGTAAACGTCCACAGACACGTGGAATAGAGATGAATCCTATTGACCATCCGAATGGTGGTCGAACAAATGGTGGTCGTATTTTTAAAACGCCATGGGGTAAAATTGCTAAGGGTGTACGAACTCGAAAAAACAGTGCCACTGATAAATTTATTATTCGAAGTCGGCATAAATCTAAATAGCTTGGAAAATATTGCTCATTGTTGAGAGTTAAATATCTCATCGATGGCGTTAAGGAGACCTAGCGTGGCACGTTCAGTTTGGAAGGGTCCTTTTGTAGACGGTTGTCTATTAAAAAAGGCAGAAAAGGTTAGAGAGTCCGGCCGTAATGAGGTCATCAAGACTTGGTCGCGAAGATCTACGATACTACCTCAGTTTGTTGGTCTTACCTTCGGTGTATATAATGGACACAAACATATTCCTGTGAGTGTGAATGAGGATATGATAGGGCACAAATTTGGCGAATTCTCACCTACACGTACCTACTATGGCCATGGTGCCGATAAAAAGTCAAAACGATAAAGGTCATTATAAAATGGGTAAGCCAAAGCGCGATCGTGATCTTCCTGATAATGAAGCTAAAGCAGTTATTCGAAGCCTTAGAACGTCACCACAGAAACTTAATCTAGTTGCATCTATGATTCGTGGAAAGAAAGTTGCTCATGCCCTAGCTGACCTGAAATTTTCACGGAAGCGTATTGCTGTCGATGTTCGTAAATGTGTTTTATCTGCTGTTGCAAACGCTGAGAATAATCATGGTTTAGATGTAGATGGTTTAATAGTATCGGAAGCTTATGTTGGTAAAAATTTAGTTATGAAGCGTTTTCATGCTAGAGGACGCGGCCGATCTGCAGGTATAGTTAAGCCTTTTTCTCAAATTACAGTAATTGTACGAGAGGAAATTCAAGCATCTACTGAATCTGAAGCATAGGAACCGAAATTATGGGTCATAAAGTTAATCCAATCGGCCTTCGCGTCGGTATAAATCGTACATGGGATAGTAGATGGTACGCAAATACTGGTGAGTATGGGAGGCTATTACACGAGGATATGCGTCTGCGCCAGCATATCATGAAGATGCAACGTCAGGCCGGGATTTCAAAGGTTGTAATCGAACGCCCACACAAAAAATGCAGAGTTACTGTATACACAGCACGGCCTGGTGTCTTGATTGGCAAGAAAGGTACGGATATTGATAAGTTGCGTGGTCAGTTGTCTAGTCTGACTCAATCAGAGGTGCATTTGAATGTTGTAGAGGTTCGTAAGCCAGAGGTAGATGCTACCCTAATAGCAGAGGGTATTGCTCAGCAGCTTGAGCGGCGTGTAGCTTTTCGTAGAGCAATGAAGCGCGCAGTGCAGTCTGCGCTTCGGCTTGGCGCTTATGGTATCCGAATAAATTGCGCTGGTCGGCTTGGAGGAGCTGAAATTGCTCGAACCGAATGGTATAGAGAGGGCCGGGTGCCGTTACATACGCTTAGAGCCGATATCGATTTTGGGTATGGTCGCGCATCGACTGCATACGGCATAATCGGTATTAAGGTTTGGATTTTCAAGGGTGAAATTATGCAGCATGATCCAATGGCTTCAGAACAGCGTGCTATAGAGATGCAAGATGGTGGTAACCGTCGTCGGTCTGCTGATAATGAACGTGTAGACCGCAACCGTGCTAACCGTCAATAAGTTAATTAAGGATAAGATATGCTCCAGCCAAAACGGACAAATTTCCGAAAAGTCATGAAGGGCCGGATTAAAGGCGTTGCAAAAGGTGGCACAACACTGAATTTCGGTTCCCATGGTTTGAAGGCCATTCAGCCAGAGCGTATTACCGCTCGACAGATCGAAGCTGCGCGTCGGGCAATAACCCGACACATGAAACGTGCCGGGCGTGTATGGATTCGCATTTTTCCAGATATTCCTGTGTCTTCAAAACCAGCTGAAGTGCGTATGGGTAAAGGTAAAGGAGCCCCAGAGTTCTGGGCTGCTAGGGTGCACCCGGGTCGTGTAATGTTTGAGCTCGACGGCGTATCTGATGAGATAGCTCGTCAAGCTTTGAAGTTAGGAGCTGCGAAGCTTCCGATTAGAACACGCATAGTAACACGCTTAAGTTAAGGAGGTTTGTTGAAATTTATGTCAGGTTCTCAATTTCGTGACTTATCTCTTGATCAACTTGATGATCGACTCGTTGAGCTTAAACGCGAGCAGTTTAATATGCGCTTTCAGACTGCAGCAGGACAATTTGAAAATACTGCCAGAATACGCAAGGTTCGTCGTGACATAGCTCGTATTAAAACTATAGCGCGTGAGCATCGCATTAGAGCGAGCCGTATTGGCGGTAACAAACAGGAATAGATATTAAGCTTATGCCGAAAAGAATTTTACAGGGCACCGTGGTGTCTGATAAAAACGATAAAACAGTTGTTGTTGCAATCGAACGTCGTTACACTCATCCCCTTTACAAAAAGGTTGTTCGTCGTTCTAAGAGATATCACGCTCATGATGAAACAAATTCGCGCCGAATTGGTGAAACAGTACTTATACAAGAGTCGGCACCGATTTCTCGCAATAAGCGCTGGGTTGTTTTAGATCCAGCTTAACTTTAACATAATTTAACAGGCAATTTTTAAATGAATTTTAGTTCTTTACTTTGCGTGACTTAGCTACAGGCTAATATAAAAGTATTGCCTAGTTTTTCCGTACTTTGATGTATACCATTTGTTTTTTATTTCTCAGGGGGAAGCTATAGTTCTTTAATAGTGCTTAAGGCTTTACTCCGTGTTTTATGTTATAGCTTTTCAAGCTCATTATTGAGGTTTATCGTATAGGAGCGGGTCAGATGATTCAGATGCAGACTAATCTTGATGTTGCTGACAACTCTGGCGCGCGCCGGGTTCAGTGTATCAAGGTTATAGGAGGCTCTAAGCGCAGATATGCGCATGTAGGCGATATTATCGTTGTATCAGTTAAGGAAGCAATTCCTCGAGGCCGCGTTAAAAAAGGCCAGGTCATGAAGGCGGTTGTTGTTCGGACAGCGAAAGGCGTGCGTCGCCCTGATGGTTCTTTAATTAGATTCGATCGCAATGCAGCTGTCCTTATTAATACATCTGGAGAGCCAGTAGGAACGCGCATTTTTGGTCCTGTTACGAGAGAATTACGTGCCAAGAATCATATGAAGATTATTTCGCTCGCGCCGGAGGTGCTTTGAGATGCCATCTTTAAAATTTAAGAAGGGTGACCGTGTGGTGGTTCTCACAGGTCGAGATAAAGGAAAACAGGGTGAGATACTCACAATGTTCCCTTCAGAGAATCGTGCTGTAGTTCGTGGAGTGAATATTGTGCGTCGTCATCAGCGTCAAACAGCAAGTCAAAGTGGTGGTATTATTGCTAAGGAAGCTTCTATCAATCTTTCGAATTTGGCTCATGAAGACCCTGATGATGGTAGGCCTACGCGAATTGGTTTTAAGTATACCGATGACGGTCGCAAAGTGAGGTTTGCAAAACGTTCAGGAGAATTAATCCCGGATAGGAACCCTTAAACAATGGCGGAGCAAAACATAGAAAATTTTAAGAAGGTTGAGAGTTCAGGTGTTTCTAAGAACTCTGATGGAATAGGGCGCCCAGCTGGCTGCAAACCTCGTATGAAGATTCTATACGAGAAAAGCGTCAGGTCTGTGATGCTTGATAAGTTTGCTTACAAAAACATAATGCAGATTCCTAGGATCCAAAAAATAGTAATTAACATGGGTATAGGTGAGGCTGTAAACGATAGAAAAAAAGTTGAAAGTGCTTTTAAAGATCTTTCTTTAATCACAGGACAGCGACCAGTAGTTACTAAGGCGAGAAAATCAATTGCAACTTTTAAGTTACGTGAAGGCATGTCTATCGGTGCTAAGGTTACATTGCGCGGCAACCGTATGTATGAATTCATTGACCGTTTGATTACTATTGCTTTGCCACGTGTAAGAGACTTTCGTGGTCTTAATTCTAAAAGTTTTGATGGTAGAGGGAACTTTGCGATGGGTCTCAAGGAACACATCGTTTTTCCTGAGATTAACTATGATAAGGTAGATGAAGTTTGGGGTATGGACATTGTTGTCGTGACTTCAGCGCCTAACGATAATGAGGCTCGCGAGCTCTTAAAACAGTTTAACTTTCCTTTTCCTACTTAATAATTTAATTTGAGGAACGCGGCGATTATTCGTCGGCATGCCTCTGGAGGACTGTATGGCCAAGCGCAGTGCAATTGAAAAGAATAAACGACGACAAAGGTTATCGGCACAGCACGAGGAAAAACGTAATTCATTGAAGGTTATAATCATGGATAGTGAAAAACCCATGGATGTTCGTTTTGCTGCCCAACTTAAGCTTTCGAAGATGCCACGCAATGGTGCAAAAAGCAGGGTTCGTAATCGTTGTGAGATAACTGGTCGCCCACGTGCATATTATCGCAAGCTACAAGTTTGCAGAAACCAACTTCGAGAACTTGCATCCCAGGGACGCATTCCCGGCATGGTAAAGTCAAGTTGGTAATGGAGGAGCGGTAAGAGGATGAATGATCCTATAGGAGACATGCTATCCCGTATCCGTAATGCGCAGATGCGGAGTAAAGTTACAACAACAATGCCAGCGTCTAACATGCGCTCTCGTGTTTTAGAGGTGCTAAAGGACGAAGGATATATTAGGGGCTATGTTCAGATAGAGCATAAGGGTGTCCGTCCTGAGATAGAGATTGAGTTGAAATATAATAATGGAGAGCCAGCTATCCGCGAGATCCAACGTGTTTCTAAACCGGGTAGGCGTGTTTATTCTTCAGTGAGAGATATTCCAACCGTTGCTAATGGTTTAGGAATGGTGATTTTATCTACTCCTAAAGGTGTTATGTCGGATTGGAGGGCCCGTGAAGAAAACGTTGGTGGTGAGATAATATGCAATGTGTTCTGACTTCGAATACTAGTATCAAAATATCTCAGTACGGAGTGTATTGAACTATGTCAAGGATTGGGAAGAAGCCCATAACCGTGCCTGACAACGTGACTGCTAATGTAGAGGGTCAAGACGTCAGGGTGAGTGGCCCAAAAGGTGAGCTTGGTTTTACGTGCCCGGATGACGTGCTTGTTGCTATGTTGGACGGACAAGTATCAGTGGCGCCTAAAAATGATACTAAATTGTCTCGTTCAATGTGGGGTATGTCGCGAACTATGGTGCACAATCTAATGATTGGTGTGACTGATGGCTTCGTCAAGACCCTAGAGATACATGGTGTTGGTTATCGTGCTGCAATGAAGGATAAGCGCACCTTGCAACTTAATCTTGGTTATAGTCATGAGGTGTTTCATGATCTTCCTGAAGGCATAGATGTTGCTGTAAGTGGTTCCAAACAAGAGGTTATCACTGTGTCAGGTATAGATAAACAGATGGTTGGTCAGGTCGCAGCAGAAATACGTAGCTATCGTCCTCCAGAGCCTTACCAAGGTAAAGGTGTTCGTTACAAAGGTGAATATATTTTCCGTAAGGAAGGTAAAAAGAAATAGGAACTGAAACTATGCCTACGGTTTCAAAATTGCATCGACGTAAACAACGTGTTCGCCAGAAACTTCGCAAAGCTGGAGGTGTCCGCCCACGTTTGTCAGTGTATAGGTCATCAAAGAATATCTATGCTCAGGTTATAGATGATATAAAGGGTTGTACTCTTGCTTCAGCTTCAACGCTAGACCGAGAATTGAGGGGCGACCTTGAGACAGGTGCTAATAAAGCTGCTGCGGAACTTGTAGGTAAGGCCGTTGCCGAGCGTGCTAAAAGAATCGGCATAGAATGTGTAGTGTTTGATCGTGGCGGGTACATGTACCATGGCAGAGTGAAAGCCTTAGCTGACGCAGCTCGTAAGGGTGGTCTTGATTTTTAATGAAAGGACTTGAACGTGGCACGTTCATCGGGAAGGGATCGCGGCCGAGATAGGGAAGAGCGCGATAGTGAGTTTACTGATAAATTAGTACATATAAACCGTGTGTCTAAAACCGTAAAAGGTGGTAAGAGGTTTGGTTTCGCTGCACTTGTAGTGGTTGGCGATACTAAGGGCCGCGTTGGATTTGGGCACGGAAAAGCTAGAGAGGTGCCTGAGGCAATTCGTAAGGCTAACGAGTCGGCACGCCGTTCTTTATTGCGTGTCCATCTTCGGGAAGGTCGTACTTTGGATCATGACAGTGCGGGTCGTCATGGTGCTGGCAAGGTGCTTATTCGCTCTGCGCCACCTGGTACAGGTATTATTGCTGGCGGCGCTATGCGCGCAGTTTTTGAAATGCTAGGTGTTCAAGATGTAGTTGCAAA
This sequence comes from Candidatus Tectiglobus diatomicola, assembly GCA_039583345.1. Taxonomy (GTDB): domain Bacteria; phylum Pseudomonadota; class Alphaproteobacteria; order Rhizobiales; family Hyphomicrobiaceae; genus Tectiglobus; species Tectiglobus diatomicola. Next base: position 90,706 of record JAZDSJ010000007.1, read on the forward strand.
GTCAATGGGAACAGCAAATCCTTACAACGTAGTTAGAGCAACTTTCGACGCGCTTGGGCGTCAGGAATCCCCGCGTACGGTTGCATCTCGTCGTAGCAAAAAGCCCGCTGAAATTAATGCTAGACGCCGTGATGGTTCCACTGTGGCTGATCATCAGAATACATCTACTTCTCCTAGTTTAAAATCTTCTGGGGCTCAAGTCTGAGCCTTGGTGTTATATTTTATAAGTTTATTCGGAATAACTTTAAAATGTCTGATTACCCTAATAAGAAAACTGTGACTCTTCAACAAATTGGAAGTCCGTTACGTCGTAATGATAAGCAACGCCGAATTCTTATCGGTCTTGGTTTGAATAAAATGAAACGATATCGCACCCTAGTGGATACCCCAGATGTGCGCGGAATGATCAGGAAGGTCAATCATCTTGTTCGAGTTATTAGCGAGTAGAGTTTATAGGGGATTACTTAATGACGCTTCTTAATAAGATTCAAGAGAACCCAGGTGCTTTAAAGCGTAAAGTGCGGGTTGGGCGTGGTATTGGTTCAGGTGTTGGCAAGACCTGCGGTCGCGGCGTTAAAGGTCAAAAATCGCGTTCAGGCGTTGCAATAAAGGGCTTTGAAGGTGGGCAGATGCCACTTTATAGGCGCTTGCCCAAGAGAGGATTTAGAAAGTGGAGACGGCAACAGTTCAATCTTCTTAACATAGGTGTTATTCAAGCAGCTATACAAGCAGGTCGTATAGATGCTTCCCAAGAAATAGGAGTTAATACTCTTGTTTCCTCAGGTGTACTTAGGCGCCCAAAGGATGGACTGCGCGTGTTGGGGAAAGGTACCCTTGACGCGTCTATACGCATCACAGCTGACCACGTAACTCCTAAAGCCATGGAGGCAATAAGAAAAGCCGGGGGCTCTGTTACGCTAATTGATAAAAAGGTTTTGCTGGCAGACGAAGAAAAACGAGCAAAAACTGCAGCAAAAAAGCTTAAAATTCAGAACTAGTGCTTAATGCCTTTGATTTTTCGAGCTCAATTATTTGACAATGTTGTTGTAACTATTTTCAGCTTAGTAGCATATTGCATTAGTTAACATATTAATAGCAATCGAGACTTATACCAGGAGAGAAGGCCATGCCATCTGCCGCTGAACAATTGGCAGCTAACATGAATTTTGGCGCATTTGCTAAGGCAGATGAGCTAAAAAGACGGATATGGTTTACACTTGCAGCACTTGTAGTTTATCGTTTTGGTACCTTTATTCCCCTGCCTGGGGTCAATTCCACTGCTTTTACTGATATTTTTAATAATAATTCTGCTGGAATCCTTGGCATGTTTAACATGTTTTCCGGTGGTGCTGTTGAGCGCATGGCTATTTTCGCTCTTAACATTATGCCTTACATCTCAGCATCGATTATTATTCAATTGCTATCATCAGTTGATAAGAGATTGATAGAGTTGAAGAAAGATGGAGAGCACGGCCGCAAGAAAATCAATCAATACACTCGTTATTTAACCGTATTACTCGCAACATTTCAGGCCTATGGTATTGCAGTTAGTCTAGAGCTTTCACAATCTCAATCCGGATTAGTTGTCCCCGATCCTGGTTGGTTTTTCAGACTCACAACCGTAATTACTTTAGTCGGTGGCACAATGTTTTTAATGTGGTTAGGTGAACAGATAACAGCGCGTGGCGTTGGTAACGGTATATCTTTGATAATATTCGCCGGAATTGTTGCAGCTCTGCCCAATGCCATGGTTCAGTTGTTTGAGACATCTCGCCAGGGAAATCTGTCTGCGTTTGCACTCCTCATTCTACTTATTACTATGGTCTTTGCTGTGATTGTCATTGTATTTGTGGAGCGTGCCCAGCGTAGGTTAATCGTACAATATCCAAAACGTCAGGTAGGAAATCGCATTTTTCAGGGAGATTCTTCTCATTTACCTTTGAAGTTAAACACTGCTGGAGTTATTCCTCCTATTTTTGCATCTTCACTCTTACTAATGCCAGTAACGTTAGCTAGCTTTACAACAGGGTCGAAAGACGGCTCAATTCCTGAATGGATTACGTATGTAACTGTAGCATTGGGATCTGGACAACCTCTCCATATGTTTTTTTATGTTATTCTTATAGTATTCTTTTGCTTTTTTTACACATCCGTTGTGTTTAACCCACAAGAGACAGCTGACAATTTGCGTAAATATGGTGGTTTTCTTCCAGGGCGTCGTCCAGGTGCCCAAACAGCTTCTTACATTAATTATGTTTTAACACGCATTACCGTTCTTGGTGCATTTTATCTCGCAGCAGTATGTTTATTACCAGAGTTACTTATTTTAAATTTTGGCATACCTTCGTCTTTTGGCGCTGTTCTTGGTGGGACCTCGTTGTTAATTGCTGTGAGCGTTACAATGGATACGGTCGCGCAGGTTCAAAGTCATTTGATGGCTCATCAATATGAGGGCCTTATCAAGAAAGCTAAATTGCGAGGCTCATCACGAGGACGAAAATGAACCTGATACTTTTAGGCCCGCCAGGCGCCGGTAAGGGAACGCAGGCATCCCGATTAACGGAGGCGCGTAACGTCATACAGCTATCAACTGGTGATATGTTGCGAGATGTTGTTGAAACTCATTCTACTTTAGGAGCAAGGACAAAGGCTATTATGGATGCAGGCGGTCTCGTATCAGACGATATTGTCATTGATATTGTATCGGATCGTTTGGATAAGCTTGATTGTAAAAATGGTTTTATTTTAGATGGTTTTCCTAGAACTGTGTCACAGGCTCAGGCTCTTGATAGTCTGCTTGAAAGTAAATGTTTAGCTCTTACTGCAGTTATTGAAATTTTAGTAGATGAAGAGGTTCTTATAAAACGGATAGAAAAACGTGCACTTGAAATGCTTTCTGCTGGCAAAAAGGTTAGAAAGGATGATAATCCTTCTTCTTTTGAAAAACGGCTGATGGCTTATCGTTCACAGACTTTGCCCTTGTCAGGCTATTACTCAAAGTTAGGGTTGCTAAAAACTGTCGACGGGATGGCTGGTATTGAAAGTGTTTCAGCTCAGATTGATCGTATTCTTGATCAGGAGACTTGATTGAATGTACAATTCATAATTGTTTGCTTTCAGCTATGAAGACTTGACATTGTCAAATTGTATTGACGTGTAGATCGCATGGTATATTATGAAATATGGAAAATATTACCATTTTATCCTATTGTTAGTCCGAGCTTTTAGAACCCTTTATCTTCGTGTGTAATTAACAACATTGAATGTTTTTTTATTACTCAGTTATGCGCTTTAGAAGCTTTAAAAATAATAGCCTAAGCGTAATCTATTAATTTAATTAGATCAGGAGATTTGTTTTGGCCCGTATTGCAGGTGTCAACATACCAACCCATAAACGCGTCTTAATTTCTCTTCAGTATATACACGGTATAGGACAGCGTTTCGCACACGAGATTTGTGAGAAAGTCAACATACCACCTCAGCGTCGAGTTAATGAATTATCAGACGCTGAAATCTTACAAATGCGTGAAACTATAGATCGTGATTACATTGTTGAAGGTGATCTCCGTCGCGAAACAGGAACTAACATCAAGCGCCTGAAAGATCTTGGTTGTTATCGAGGATTACGTCATCGTCGTAGTTTGCCTGTTCGTGGACAGCGTACCCACACTAATGCTCGGACACGTAAGGGGCCAGCCAAAGCAATTGCAGGTAAAAAGAAGTAGATAAACTTAATAATACACGTTTGTACTTATTCTTAAATATTTTAACTACAATTGCGTGGTGTCAAATTTACGAGAGTGTTATTTCATGGCAAAAGAACAACAACGCGGCAAAGTTCGCCGTCGTGAGAGAAAAAATATTACTTCTGGCGTAGCACATGTAAACGCAAGCTTTAATAATACAATGATCACTATAACTGACGCTCAGGGCAATACTATATCATGGTCGTCCTCAGGGCACATGGGATTTAAAGGTTCACGAAAGTCCACGCCATTTGCAGCACAGATGGCAGCTGAAGACGCCGGAAAAAAAGCCTCCGAACATGGTGTTAGGATTTTGGAAGTCGAGGTGTGCGGTCCTGGCTCGGGCCGTGAATCGGCTTTGCGTGCTTTGCAATCTGCTGGCTTCCAAATAACCGCAATTCGTGATGTGACACCTATTCCTCATAATGGTTGTCGTCCGCGCAAAAGACGACGTGTATAATTATTTGGGCAGTATTGTTTGCATAATATAGCGTGAAGCTTGTGAATAAGTATCCAGTGTGATTATATAGACATTGGTTACTTTTTTGCGTTGCACGTTTCTTCCAATACGAGAATTACGATGAACGTTTTGCAAAAAAATTGGCAGGATTTAATTAAGCCTAATAAACTTGGCATTGAACCGGGTCGTGATCACGATCGCATAGCAACTGTTGTTGCAGAGCCACTCGAGCGTGGCTTCGGTATGACACTTGGAAATGCACTTCGTCGAGTTTTATTATCGTCTCTTCAAGGTGCTGCGATCAAGACCGTGCAAATTGATAGCGTTCTTCATGAGTTTTCATCAATACCAGGTGTTCGTGAAGATGTTACTAATATAGTATTAAATATTAAAGAGGTTGCGCTAAAGCTTCATTCTGATGGGACGAAACGAATGGTCCTTAAGAAGGATGGTCCTGGGCCAGCCACAGCAGGTGATATAGAAACAAGTTCAGAAATAGAAGTTCTTAACCCTGATCATGTAATATGTCACCTCGATCATGGTGCATCTGTACGTATGGAATTCACTGCTGACATAGGTAAAGGATACGTGTCTGCTGATAGAAATCGACCAGAGGATGCACCTATTGGTCTTATTGCGGTTGATAGTCTATATAGTCCTGTTAAGAAGGTTTCTTACCGTGTGGACAATACGCGTGAGGGTCAGATACTTGATTATGACAAGCTTTCTATGACTGTTGAAACAGATGGATCAATTCGAGCCGAGGATGCTGTTGCTCTCGCAGCGAGAATTTTGCAGGATCAGCTTGCTATATTCATCAATTTTGAGGAACCTAAGAAGCCTATTGAAGAACAAGAACATCCTGAGCTTGCTTTCAATGCTGCGCTTCTCAAGAAGGTTGATGAGCTTGAACTATCAGTTCGCTCAGCCAATTGTTTAAAGAATGACAATATTGTTTACATTGGTGATCTGATTCAAAAAAGCGAATCTGAAATGTTACGCACCCCTAACTTTGGGCGCAAATCATTGAATGAAATCAAGGAAGTTTTAGCTACTATGGGACTACATCTTGGTATGGAAGTTCCTAATTGGCCACCAGATAACATTGAGGAATTGGCTAAGCGCTTTGATGATCAGTATTGAATAAATTTTTACTCTCTAAAATTTACTGACTATTTCGCTTTCATCTTTTCTATGAGGTGAGGCGGCAGGACCTCCCACGAATAATCTAAGGGATAATCATTATGAGGCATAAAAAAACTGGTCGTCGTTTCAGTCGAGATGTAGGTCACCGTAAAGCTATGTTTTCAAATATGGCTTCTGCCCTGATAAGGCACGAGCAGATTGTGACGACATTAGCTAAAGCTAAAGATCTTAGGCGCGTAGTAGACAAGTATATAACTCTGGCTAAGAAAGGTGATCTTCACTCGAGACGTATTTCTGCGGCTCGCCTTCGTGATGATGCAATGGTGAAAAAGCTGTTTGATATACTTGCTCCTCGTTATAAAGACCGACACGGAGGGTACACACGGGTGATAAGAGCGGGGTTCCGATATGGAGATTCTGCTCCGCGAGCTGTTATTGAATTGGTGGATCGTGACACTAAAGCCAAGGGTGCAGACGATAGAGCTAGAGTTGAGGCACAACGTGAAGTAATGGGACAGGATTAATTTGGATCCTTTTTGCTTCTAAGTTTAAGAGTTGAGCGCATATATAATTCAGGTTGATATGTGATATTGGTAACCTTTTATGATTAGCAGTAAGTAAATTCACAGGGTAAATCTTTAATTTGCATAGCTTTTTAGTATGTAAATATTTCGGTGAGAAGAACAGTTTTGTACACACTATATGATTAAACACAAAATACTACTTTTTTCATAATTGTAGGCTATAAAAAACTTCCCGCTTTATGTGTCTATTCAAATGTTAAGAGACATCTCAGCTTTAATTGATATATATAATTGAAGAAGGTTGAACTTTTTAGTTGAATAGTCTACTAATTGCATAGCTTAAAAGTTCTCATATGGTATTATAATTAAATGTTAGGTGTTTTCGAAGTTTTCACTTTTTATTAGGTAGATTTTGACATTATATTTGCTGAACCTACACATAGTTTGTAATCTGAATATATCATATTGGAAAGCTCAATGCAGTATCTCATAAGCCTATCGATTTTGATTATTTCTGCTTTCTTAACATCTTTCTGCGCATTAGCCTTTGAAAGCGCGGGTGTAGGTAATAAAGTTCCTATGAAAACTGACCCTTTAACAAACGATGTTGCTAACACTGGTCACACTCAATTGAGGTCGGCTAAAGTAGTGAAGGGTTCAGTATCTAATAAAACAAATAACTCTGATATGGATCTGCCAAATTTAAGTAATTCTATGGCTCTTCCTAACTTAGATTTTGGTATGGAATTTCTTTATACTAATAAGGGTGATACAACAGAAAAAACTAATCTCGATTACGATGCTTCTCTTCAAATTCGGGGAACTATAAAGCATCGGTTTTAGTTCGGGTTTAATTTTTATTTTAAAAACTTTTCATTACTTATTTAACTTTAAAAGAGGTGAATTTCTTATAATTTTATATTATCTGTTTAATTTTTTGGATACTGAATAGTAATCGTATAGGGTCTACAGTAACCTTGCTGCTTTACAAGAGTTTAATAAGTAAATTCAGTATTCTAGTAATTTACATCAGTTTCCTGGCCTTCCAGTTTTTCGAGGCCGACGACGCTTGGATGATCTATTATCATCGGCATTACTCGTAATTTTAGGATTGTTGAAATCATTTTCCCGTTGAAGGATAATCTCTTTTTCCTGTCTATGTCTCATTAAGCCTAGGTTAGATCCCTGTTTTCTGCTAAAAAATTTATCTCCTTTTTCGTGAATATTAGAAGCATTACTATTATTGAGATTGGTTTTGTAAGTTTCAGAATTATCATTTGTAAATAACTGATTATTCTGCGTATCTGTAAGCTCTATTTCTTGCAAACGTTTTATTTCGTCTCGTAAGGTAGCAGCTTTTTCAAAGTCTAGATCAGCTGCAGCTTCGCGCATGTTTTTTTCCATATCCCCAATTACTGTCATAAGATTATGCCCGACTAATGGCTTAGAAGTTCTTTGATCTTCTGTTTCAAGCGCAACTTCACTCCGATCCTGTTCATATATACTTGACATAACATCCATAATAGACTTACGAACGCTCTCTGGTGTAATTCCGTTGGCCTTATTCCATGCCGTTTGCTTTTCACGCCGACGATCAGTTTCAGCAATGGCACGTTCTATTGAACCTGTCACAATATCGGCATATAGCAAGACGCGACCATCCACATTACGTGCTGCGCGCCCGATTGTTTGAATTAACGAAGTCTCTGAGCGGAGAAAACCTTCCTTGTCGGCATCAAGAATTGCTACTAATCCACATTCAGGAATATCAAGCCCTTCACGAAGTAAATTGATGCCAATAAGTACATCAAAGGTACCAAGTCTAAGGTCACGTATAATCTCTATGCGCTCTAATGTATCGATATCAGAGTGCATATATCGAACACGGATATTTTGCTCATGCATATATTCTGTAAGGTCTTCAGCCATGCGTTTGGTTAAGACTGTTACAAGTGTGCGATAGCCTAGTTCGATTGTTTGTCGTACTTCATCTATAAGATCATCTACTTGAGTTTTAGCTGTGCGCAGTTCTATTTTTGGATCAGTCAGTCCAGTTGGGCGGATGACTTGTTCGACAAACGTGCCTCCAGTCTGTTCCATTTCCCAGTTACCGGGTGTAGCTGATACGTAAATTGTCTGAGGGCGCATTGCATCCCATTCCTCAAAACGTAAAGGTCGATTGTCTAGGCATGAAGGTAGACGGAAACCGTATTCTGCGAGCGTAGCCTTACGCCTGAAATCACCACGAAACATACCTCCAATTTGTGGAATGCTTACGTGGCTTTCATCTGCAAAAACTATTGCATTGTCAGGAAGATACTCAAAAAGTGTTGGCGGGGGATCACCAGGAGAACGTCCAGTAAGGTATCTTGAATAGTTCTCAATACCTGCGCAGGAACCTGTTGCTTCCATCATCTCCATATCGAATAGTGTACGCTGCTCTAATCTCTGAGCTTCTAAAAGTTTACCGCTGCATTGCATCTCTTTAAGACGAGCGTTTAATTCAGCTTTAATCTGGCGAAGTGCTTGTTGTAGTGTTGGTTTGGGGGTAACGTAGTGAGAATTAGCGTAAATTTTTACCAACTTTAGTGAGTCACTCTTATGGCCTGTCAAAGGATCAAATTCAGTAATACTCTCTATCTCATCTCCAAACATTGAGATACGCCAAGCACGATCTTCGAGGTGAGCAGGAAACAGCTCAACAGTGTCGCCACGAACTCTAAAAGTACCACGAAAAAAATTTACATCATTGCGTTTATATTGCAAGGCTACAAGATCTGCAAGTAATTCTCGTTGAGAAATTTGTTCACCAACTTCGATGGTGAAAGTCATAGCTGTGTAAGTCTCTACCGAGCCTATACCATAGATACATGATACAGAGGCTATAATAATGACATCGTCACGTTCAATTAGGGCACGTGTTGCCGCGTGGCGCATACGATCAATCTGTTCATTTATCGAGGACTCCTTCTCTATATAAGTGTCAGTCCGAGGCACGTAAGCTTCCGGTTGATAGTAATCATAATAGGACACGAAATACTCAACTGCATTATTTGGAAAAAAACTTTTGAATTCACCGTAAAGCTGTGCAGCCAGTGTTTTGTTGGGTGCAAGAATTAAGGCTGGACGCTGCGTTTTTTCGATAATATTAGCAATTGTAAATGTTTTTCCAGAACCTGTAACTCCTAGTAGCACCTGGTCTTGTTGGTTAGCTTTAACTCCTGCAGTTAACTCGGAAATCGCTTCTGGTTGATCACCTTTAGGTTCGAATTCTGATATTATTTTAAAACGAATACCTCCTTCGCTTTTCTTCGGTCGTTCTGGTCTATGCGGGCTAAAGGATGGTAATGTACCTGCAACTAATGGGTGTTTTGCAATTAATGGTTGTGATGACAATATTGCCCTAGCTTCCGCGGAACGGTCTTCAGGTCTAATTAAAAGTGCGTTAAGCCCTTCTGTAAGTGAGAAATCTGCGGGTCTGGGCATAACGTTACGAAGAGCAGGAAGCGTTTTGTGTGTCTCGATAGCTGTGGCTTTCATTGTCTTTTCGAAGCTACAAGTTATTTTTGACACTTCATTTACTTCATATCCCGTTCCTATACTTGGTGTACCAGCTGCTGTATCTTCAGGTGGTGAATCAGGTTTACCTGACTTGTTATTCGATGATAAAACTTTGGAAGTCTTAGGCTTCGATGATAGCTTTTTAGTTTTCTTAACTTCTGAAGCAACTGATTTGGGATTACGAGGGCTTTTAGTCTTTAGTTTTAGTTTCTTATTTTCTAACATGCTCTAATGGTTGTTCACTTTAGCGAATGGGTTGATTCATGGTTAAACTACCAATATTAGTAAAACAGTTTTTTATTATTTAATTAACCGTCATAGAAATCATTAATGATACTTTTATAACCTAGAGCTATCAAAACCTTATCGACAATATGTGCGGCATTTAGCTTGGCTTTGTCATACATTTTTTCAGGCGTATCTTGATCGATAAAGCTATCCGGTAATGTCATAGTCCTAACTTTCATACCATTGTCTAATAAACCGCTGTTAACTAGGTGCTCTAGTACATAAGATCCAAATCCACCGATTGAGCCTTCTTCAACAGTGACAAGAATATTATGATTTCTAGATAACTGTGTAACTAAATCAGTATCTAACGGTTTTACGAAGCGGGCGTCTGCAACTGTTGTTGTAAAGCCCATAGAATCTAGTTGATCAGCTGCAATTAAGGCCTCTTTCAAACGTGTACCAAGAGATAAAATTGCAACCTTTCCGCCTTGACGGATCACTCGTCCTCGCCCAATTTCAAGTTCTACACCTTTGTTAGGCATATCAACCCTTATGCCTTCACCACGAGGATAGCGTAAAGCGCATGGACGATCATCAATTAAAGTGGCGGTAGCAACCATATGGCGAAGCTCAGCTTCATCTGCTGCAGCCATTATTACGAAGTGCGGTAAACAACCCAGATAAGCAATATCAAACGATCCAGCATGTGTAGGTCCATCGGCACCAACTAAACCTGCACGATCTATTGCGAAGCGAACGGGAAGCCTCTGGATAGCAACGTCATGGACTATCTGATCATATGCACGTTGCAAAAATGTTGAATATATTGCTACGAAAGGTTTAAAACCCTCTGTTGCAAGTCCAGCAGCGAAGGTCACAGCATGTTGTTCTGCTATACCAACATCAAATGTACGCTCGGGAAATACTTTTCCAAATAAGTCCAAGCCAGTACCTGATGGCATTGCTGCTGTAACTGCAACTATTTTATCGTCTTTTTCAGCTTCCTGAATTAGACTTTCAGCAAAAACTCTCGTGTAGTTAGGAGCTTTGGGTGCTGGCTTAAATTGGTCTCCAGTTATAACGTCGAATTTACTGACACCGTGATATTTATCCTTGGAGTTTTCAGCTGGTGCGTATCCTTTGCCTTTTTTAGTAACAACGTGGATTAGGATTGGGCCCTGATTAGCATCACGCACATTTCGAAGTATTGGCACTAATTGCTCCAAGTTGTGACCATCAACAGGACCTACATAGTAAAAACCTAATTCCTCGAACCATGCACCACCTTGCCAAAGGTGACGTGTATATTCCTCCATGCGCGCAGCTCGACGTTCCCAACTTTTTGGAAGCCGTTTTGCCAATTGCTTTACGATATCACGTACGTATAGATATGTTCCGCTTGAGGTCATTCGTGCTAGATAATGAGATAACGCCCCAGTCGGTGGTGCAATTGACATATCGTTATCGTTGAGAATTACAATTAGTCGTTCATTACGTGCGCCTGCATTGTTTATCGCCTCATAAGCTATTCCTGCGCTCATTGCGCCATCACCAATAACTGCAATAACATGATTGTTGTGCCCGTTAAGATCACGAGCTACGGCCATACCTAAACCTGCTGAAATTGATGTTGATGAATGCGCTGCTCCAAAAGGATCATAGGGACTTTCACTACTTTTCGTGAAACCAGAAAGTCCTCTATGCTGGCGTAGCGTACGAATACGATCACGGCGCCCGGTAAGTATTTTGTGCGGATATGCCTGATGTCCAACATCCCAGATAAGTCTGTCATCTGGCGTATTAAATGTCCAGTGTAGTGCTACAGTTAATTCAATAACACCAAGCCCTGCCCCGAGATGTCCTCCAGTAGTTGAAACAGCATCAATGGTCTCATATCGCAGTTCATCTGAAACCTGGCGCAAATCACGTTCTGCTAATTTGCGCAAATCATAGGGAGTAATAATTTTATCGAGGAGCGGTGTATCTGTCATAGTGTTTGTATCAGCCCACCTTTTTGAGGAGCTTATTAGACAATAATAAAAAACTTAAGAGTTTTATTAGTAATATAATTAATTAATGAGTTTATTCTAATTAAGTGGATGTTTAATCTTCCGAGATCATTTAAATGAGAAATCGCACCTCATAAAAGATGTTGAAACTAGTCTTTTTAAATTAAAATCGAAGGTGTATCCTAAAAAAGTTGCTTTAGATAACTGCTTTATTTTTATCAGAAGTTTTTAAAATGAATCGTTTTGAAATATTCGTTGAAATTTTCTTAGTAACTTTTGTTAAAGCATTAGTATATTTATTTCAAATATTATTATAAAATCAATTATGAATTTATAATAATTTCAAATAACGGGCTCGTTTTTTATAGATCATAACCTTTCACTTCAAGTGTTAAATTGGGCGAGATGCAGCTTATGTAGTGTCAATGATATTTTTTTCGTAGTGTCAGATACGATTTGATGCCAGTGTTTTTTTAATTTATTACGAATCTAAACTTACTTGTCATATTCTCTGTCAGATAATCTAGAAATGATGCGTATATAGTTGCCATTTAGAGAAGCTTAATGCATAAAGATTTCTAATCTTAATAAAAATGTCTTATTATGCTACCTATCTCATATCTAATGTTACTAAGCAATCAGGCAAGGTATTATAATTGTAATTATAATCCTTACCATCAAACAATAGGTATTGTTTGCACCCAGAAGAAAGTTTAGTTTTCAAATTAGGAAACTGTTATCTACAACTCCTTGAAACTAAAGCAGGAAAGCTTAATTGTTTTCACTCAACTAACACTCTATAATCCAGTTGGGCGAGAAAATATATGCTCTTGTACAATCGTACGCATACAACCTGACCTAATGTGAACAAAATAACTCGCAATCCTTGTTTATTGTTAGATATTAATGGATTTAATAGTACAATTGGTAGCATAACATTAGCAAAAATAGAGACAGAAACGACTACATGTATGATAATAAGCTATTGATCAATAAAATTAGAGCCTCTTACCATCTTGGTTCTCAAACAAATTAGCCGATTATGACACTATGATTTTTGTGGTTTACCTGTGCGGTATCCGTTGTATGTCTTAGCTATATTTAAGGCTTATTATTTGCGTAGCACCGGATATGTAATTTAATACAATGATTTTATATATAGTTATTAAGCAAACAATGTATGGAACTGATACTCAAAAAATATAATAGATTTTATTTTAAGAAACTTATAATTTGTATTTGCTTTTGAAGCATCCAAATGAAGGGGTACGTGCTAACTATGATAGCTTAAGCGCCACCTTCGGAATTTGCGTATAACCTTAATTACTATAACCTTAAATCTTAATTCATGGTTTAAGAGTTTTTAATACAAAAAGTTGCCTCTAATATTGCGTGTATACCATTTAAATTATTCTTCCAAATATTTGATAGACGTCCCATCCTTAACTTTTGATATTAAGACTGCTACCACGCAACTCCAGCATCAAACCATTTCAGAGCACAAGAAGAGATGCTGAAATACACTAAGGTAAAGCAATTAATGTTGCAAAAAGAGTGCCCCACGCCATAAACTAAACGTTATTAATAGAACATCAGGTTTCAGAGATGACATAATGCTCTGCGTGATACCTGCGATAAGTAGTAATTTAAAGAAACTATAGTTGTTTAGTTTACTTAAGAAAGTAAATCAAAAATTCTAACCACATACTAAAGCTGCTTTATGAAGGGTCCCCATTACGAGTGAATCTATAGTGCTCACAGTACATTAGTATATATCATCTAAGCTAATAATATACATAATTTTTATACAGCTCTGCCGTCAGGAACTTCTATATTCATCCAGACCTGTGTTTCTGGCTTAGCGAAAGCTACTCCTACGTTCATAATTAAACTACCTTTTGTTCTCTAGATTTATGGACACTACTCGGTTTAATACTGGCAGTAAACACCTGTTCAGTATACTCATCCTTGTCTTCATTTGTTTCCTGAGGCTTTACGGTCTT
>JAZDSJ010000010.1:0-27924 GCA_039583345.1 Candidatus Tectiglobus diatomicola
CTCCACTAACCCAAATGAACCGAACAATTCGTTCGGTTCATAAACGAATAAGGCGTACGTCAGATCGTTACACGCGGCTAATACGCATAATCGTGAAGCGAGCTGACAAACAACTTTACAAGGCTTCATAAGTATTTATGCAGGCATAAGTTCAATAATAAATTATATGAGTACAACTTTACTAAGGGCTGTCATTGATAAAGTAAATTACTTAATCTTTTTTAAATTACTAGTTCATACTGTTCATTAAACAGCTATAGAGGTACTGTTCGCATGTAATACGGTCAAAGCTCTTAGCGTACAGTGAACACTAAGCTTTTAAGATGGACATATCTACGTTTAATCGGTTTAACATCAAACTTCATAGTCAAAAAGTGAAGACATTATTGTAGAATTTACTATTTAGATGCAAATCCTCCAAGATAACGGATTAACCATCGAGATGCTGGCCCAGGTTGTGCGTTATAATTTGATCTTGAATGAAGCACGCTATTATTTCTATACATGACAACATCTCCTGTCTCTAAACTTATACCTATTTGATTAGCCTGCGCTTTCTGGATGGCTATTTGAAGTTCATCAAGAGCTTTCTGAGAGATTCTATAGTTAACTCCCTCAGCAGCTTTTACTTTACCGGAGAATCTAAAACCTTGCTCATCTATAATGGCAAATTTTTTATTACACATCTCTGACTTAGACAGATCTTTCGCGGGTATATTGGAAGCATCAAGTTCAAAATAATTTTCATGCAAAACGGATTTTACATCCTCACTCAGGTGCCTACAAACATCTCTATTTTCAACAAAATAGGTAATGGCAGCAGGATCACCTCGGACTGTTCCAAGAATGCCTACTTCTAAGCGTTTGCAATTTAAAACATCGTCTACATGATAAGGGAGTGGCTTAGTATATTCGATCCCATCATCTGAATTTGAACCGCCAGCAGCAAGTATGTGTGTTGGACCTCTGGTAGGAGAAGCCTCTACCAAAGCGCTCATCATTAGCATGCCAATCAACAACATCAATTGAGATTCGAGTTCTTTCGCATCACTGAAATTAGTAGGTGAATCAGGCAACTCTCCATTTTTTATTACTGGCACATTTCTAAACAGAACAACACCCTCAAGCCCGTTCCTGAATTTTTCAGTATTACGTTGTATTCTCATATATTCAGCAAGTTGATATCTATCAAGTGTGTCAATAAAATGTGTGTTTAAATATTCTTGCAACGCAACTATACTAACCTTTGATATGCCAAATATTGCCGCCCGCTGAGTTTCATCTAATGCAAAATTTACTAAGGCTTTTCTAAACTCAGGTGTCAATTCAATCACTGTTCTAGGTGCATTATAGTCAGCCATTATGTCTGTGCCCTTGATCTTAGTGGCAATCTCTATCTCTAGTCCTAATCATCGAATTTCGCTTTAGAGTGTAATATTTAAAAGTGTAATTATTCGAGAACTAATACCGGCACTCTTCTGGCTTCGTATGATTTATCTTAAACTGGCATCGCCGCATAAATAAAAATCAGTCTTTGAACTCTTGATTTAGTGTCGTAAGAATTTCGATAAAACATCCAACTTATACTAAGTTTATTCAGACAAGTGAAATATACCTAATGATTTGTAATCTTGTGATAGAGATATGCACGTTTTTTTAAAAAGTCTGAAAAAATCATACTCATATGTCACTTTACAGATCGTCACAAATGAAAAAGCTTTTTGTTAACAGCCAGCGTGATTGAATTAGTCATCCATTATATCATTATACCAAATCACCTTGCTAAACATTCAACTCATATCCTATAAAGTGATAATGAACACAAGGTAACGAACTAAATAGTGTCTGAAAGTTAGTTAAGAATGGCTATGATTCTAATTCTTAATTTTTAAAATTTAAAAATAGACGCTACAGAAACTTTGAATCAATTTTTTCATATACAATCAATACAGAACTATCAACATTCTCTCGCTTAGTAAATTCGAACATAATTGCTTGACCAATTTATGAGATTTAACTGCTTTTTCTTCTCTTAAACTAAAATTAGAAATTTCTTTAAGAAAGCATAGAAGAGTTATGTATATGAATCTAAAACACCTTGTGTAGATCATACTATAAGCCTTGAAAACCTGGCTTTTTGTATCAAATCTCATTAAGAAGAGATGATATTTTGGCAATGCTCACAGCTAATTCCTACTATACCAGCAGTAATTTACAAATCAGATAGTTAGTCTCCTGAATCCGCGATTTAATTGCTTTCAAATTTTGGAAAGAAGGCTCTCCTTTAACTTATGACTTTGAGAGTTAGGTTGCAGTTATTTGATTACAAGAACTTTTTCATCTATTGATATCACAAATTGTTTGTTTCAGTTTGTGCGTATTAATGTAAAAATAAAGTTTTATGCACTAAAGGCGAATTTATTACTCAATATACATGAAATAAAAAATTTCAACTGTTTTGACAAAAATCTAAAAACTATCGACCAGTGGATCATGTGTTCATCAACCTATGTTCGAATATGTAAATTAAACTATCACTGACATTAGTTTAGTGGGGTAATCTATGCCAAAACACATCACCAGCCCAAATAACAAGTTTGATTTAAAGAACAAGCATCAGATTCTGACAGGGGCACAGGCGGTAATTCGTCTTCTTCTTACGCAAAAAGAACTAGATCGCCAAGCTGGATTAGATACTGCTGGTTATGTATCAGGCTATCCTGGCTCACCAATTACAACACTAGATAATGAGTTGCATCAGGCTGAGAAGCTACTAATTGCCAATGATATTATTTTTCAACCCGGCTTGAATGAGGACCTTGCTGCAACTGCCGCGTGGGGAACACAGCAAGCTGAATTACGCGGGGAAGGAAAATATGATGGTGTGTTTGGTATATGGTATGGGAAGGGTCCAGGGGTTGATCGTACTGGTGACGCTTTTCGTCATGCCAATCATGCAGGCACATCGAAATACGGCGGCATATTAGCTTTGATGGGAGATGATCATTCCTGTGAAAGTTCAACTTCAGCACATCAATCTGAATTTGCATTTATTGACGCCATGATGCCAATTTTGAACCCTAGCGGACTTCAAGAAATTTTAGATTTCGGTATATTAGGGTTTGCATTATCGCGATATGCTGGAGTTTGGGTTGGACTGAAGTGTGTAAAAGACACTATTGAATCAACTACTTCAGTAGATGGTTGCTTGAATCGTGTGCATGTCAAAATACCTGGCGATGATGAATTCCTTATGCCACCTGGAGGACTTAATATACGGCTTGGAGATCAGGCCATCGACAAAGAAGAACGTCTGCACGATTTTAAGCGCGCCGCAATGCAAGCATTTGCTCGAGTTAACACAATTGATAAAACAATTATTAGCGGTGGTTCCTGTCCACGCATTGGTATAGTTTCGACCGGCAAAAGCTATCTAGATGTCCGTACAGCACTAGAAATGCTTGATATTGACGAAATTAAGGCTAACGAACTTGGCATTCGCTTTTATAAAGTTGGTATGACTTGGCCACTTGAATCTGAAGGCATAAAACAGTTTGCTCAAGATTTAGAGCTCATAATTGTTGTTGAAGAAAAACGCTCTTTAATAGAAACACAAATTAAGGAGCAACTCTTTAATCTCAGGGTGCGACCTCGCGTTATTGGAAAAAAAGATGAAAACAATAAATGGCTGTTCCCTTCAAAAGGAACACTTGATCCTACCGAGATTGCAATAAATATCGGAAAACAACTTATTTCAGCCGGAATTAGCGATGAGACCATTACTGCATACATCACTAAATTCAGGCAGCTGCGCAGAACCGAGCTTTCAACACCAGAGATATTCACCCGGGTGTCTTATTTCTGTGCGGGATGTCCACACAATACTTCTACCAAGATTCCAGAGAAGGCACGCGCATATGCTGGCATTGGTTGTCATTACATGGTCCAGTGGATGGATCGTGAGACTGATGGCTTTACTCAAATGGGTGGTGAAGGAGCAAATTGGATAGGCGAAGCTCCCTTTTCTAACCGCAGTCACGTTTTTCAAAACTTAGGCGATGGTACGTATATACACTCAGGTAGCAATGCGATCCGTGCGGCTGTAGCGGCTGGAACAACACTAACGTATAAATTACTTTTTAATAATACAGTCGCAATGACTGGAGGCCAAGGTTTGGCTGGAAAACAAACACCACAACGAATCGCGGCACAACTTCTCGCAGAAGGAGTCCAGCGTGTAGATATAATTTCTGACGATCCAGAAAAGTATTACTGTGATCCTAAATTACCACCTAAGGTCAGGGTACATCACCGTCAAGAACTTATAAGTATTCAAAAAAGATTAACCAAAATACCTGGTGTTACCGCTCTTATTTATGATCAAACATGCGCAGCACAAAAGCGCCGTTACCGTAAACGTGGTGATTTTAAAGATCCGAATAAACGTGTCTTCATTAATCCTGAAGTTTGCGAAGGCTGCGGTGATTGCGGCGTTAAGTCAAATTGCATCGCAATTTTACCTTTAGAAACTGAATTGGGACGCAAACGAGAGATTGATCAATCATCTTGTAACAAAGACTTCTCTTGCATAGATGGATATTGCCCAAGTTTTGTTACACTACATGGGACAAAGTTAAAAAAATTTGAAGGCGCTGTAAATCATAATAGCAGTGTTGAAGAGCTATTACAGAGCTTGCCAAAACCACCACTCCCCAGTCTCGACCGACCTTATGGAATGATTATCACTGGTATTGGAGGCACTGGTGTTGTTACTACTTCTGCAATAATTGGACAGGCTGCACATATGGATGGAAAAGGTTTTGGCAGCATTGATATAGCTGGTCTCTCCCAAAAAGGCGGGGCTGTTACTTGTCATCTCAAGATAGCAGGTAGTTCAGAAGATATAAATTCAATCCGTATTGGTATCGGCTCTGCTGATTTTATACTTGGTTGTGATCTAATGGTGACTGTTTCAAATAAGGTGCTGGAGACCATAAAACCACATACGACACGTGCTATCGTCAACACATATAAGACTATAACTGGTGAATTTACCCGAGATCCTTTTTCAGAGATCCCTAGGGAAAAGCTCAAAAAAGAAATAACAAAACACGTGCATGAGGATAACCTTATGTTTATAGATGCCCACACATACACGGTAAAACTCTTTGGTGACTCAATTGCTACCAATATATTCTTACTTGGCATCGCTTATCAGTTAGGGAATATACCAGTCACGTCAGAAGCCTTGGAGAAAGCTATAATACTTAATGGCACAGCAGTCGAAATGAATATTAAGGCTTTTCACTTTGGACGTCTTGCTGCCCATAAAAGAAGTGCCATTGATAGAATGTTAAAATTTCAAGACCAAGCCACGAAAAAAACATCCCTTGAAGATATCATCACGCTTCGTACGGCACTCTTGACTGATTATCAAGATCATAACTTGGCTGAAAGATATAGAGCCAAAGTAAACTGGATTAAAAATTATGAAAGAGAACTTGCTCCAGGCTGTTCTGGCTTGGCCGAGGCAGTGGCACATAGTTACCATAAACTTCTTGCTTATAAAGATGAATATGAATTGGCGCGCCTTTATACTAGTGATAACTTCAAGCGGCTGATCGCTGAAAAATTCTATGATGTTAGTAAAATATCATTTCACTTAGCCCTACCCTCGATTTCAAGATGGAAATACAATGGCGTAAATGCTCAATCGTGTAAAATTAATTTAGGTTCATGGATAATTCCTATATTCTATATACTTGCGAAGTGTAAATTCTTACGCGGTAGTGCTGTTGATATTTTTAGCTATACTTATGAACGCAGATTAGAACGAAAGATGATCACTGATTATGAACAATTGCTTAATCTTTTGATACCAAGGCTTTCTCCAACAACACATACACTCATTACTAGACTTGCAAGATTACCAATGAGTATTACAGGCTTTGGACACGTTAAAATAACAAACTATAAAAAAGCGATGGATCAACAGAGAGATTTACTTTCTAAGTTGAATGATCAGTCTCTATAAAATAGCATGCTAGCGTTTTACTTTTATTTAAGCTATTCATTCTCGATACAAATAATATCATAGGTCAAACCACAGTAATCTTTATTATAAGAATTAATTGGTAACAGCAAGATCCATGCATTTCTAAAACAATTAAATAAAATAAATATGATAAATTTCAGATTATTCCGATTTATTTACCAGCTATTTAAACTTAATGTACTAATGTATATAGAATTAGGTGTTTTTAATAGTTTGCTATAATAGTTTTTGTTATTAATCAAAGTCCTGATCCAGAAAATCGGGTCTTAGAGGAAAATAACATCAATGTAATCTGGGTTGCGTCGTGAACTTTAGTTATTTGCCAGTAGATTTCGGTATTTCGCATTTATTAGCTATAATCTGGCTTTTCGGATGCTGGTTTTCATATTCGCTTTTGTTGTCAACATTTGGTCGCGGTTCCCTAAATGCCCAGCTTGCGGTTGTAAGACGTTATTGGATGTCATCAACTACTAGACGAATTTCCAAACCTTTTGATGCTGTTTTACTTGGAAACCTGATGAATTCAGTAGCATTTTTTGGTTCTGCAACTCTAATTGTACTCGCCGGCGTGCTGTCTATTTTTACTAATGTCAAAGTAATACATAACACAATTTCAGACCTTGATTTTATTAGCAATAAAAGCCTAGAGCTTTTTGCTTTAGAAATGAGCTTGTTAGCATTTGTTTTATCACTTTGTTTTTTGTCCTACACCTACGCTCTTCGCAAGCTGATATACACAACGGTTCTCATAGGCGCTTTACCCGATATTTCAGAAAAATGCCCAACACATGACATTATGGTTGAGGCTACAACAACTGTTTTGTCCGAAGCAATTCGTACTCTTAATTTTGGAATACGAGGATATTACTATACCGTCGCTATGATCTGCATGTTTATATCACCGTATGCGTCTATGTTAGCAACAGCAATTGCTACTATTATTTTGTTTTACCGTCAGATCATGTCGCCTACATCACGTGCTATACAAAATTATGTAGAAGCAGCCCAGGAGCTTAAAAGATAGATTTATAAGAATAACTAGCTTTTGACATATGACATCTGTCTGACTTGTGAATACACTATCTTTTACTTACAACAAATGCTTGATTTTGATTTAATTTAGATATGCGGGTACGTATTTATTAAAAAATAATAGCTAATTTAGCAAAGCCAGTTAAGACTAGATTTATTCGCACACTTTTGCTGTCTTAGATGAACCTATAAATTTCAACAGAAAAATCTTTGAGAGGTTGCTAAATGCAGCTTAGTACTATTAGTGCATTGTGTTGAAACTATACTAACGAACATTTTTTGCTAAGTCCCGTCAAAATAATCTTCATTCTTATCTACAAGAAGACGTTTAGTACCTGCACACTACGTAAAATAAAACAATAAATATAATAACTTTTAAGGGGCACTATTAAGTTAAATCACACGACTTTTTTTTTAAGAAGCAACTTTTTTTCTATTGCATCCCAGAACATTGATGCTATGTCTTTGCCACCAAGAGACTTCACCTCACGAATTCCAGTTGGAGAGGTAACATTTATTTCTGTGAGATAAGGACCAATTACATCAATGCCAGTTAATAGTAGACCGCGTTTTTTTAATTCTGGGCGCAATCGCTCGCAGATCTCAAGGTCTCTAGCAGTAAGTTCTGTGTATTCAGCACACCCGCCTACATGAATGTTAGATCGAAATTCACCAGGGCAAGGGACACGATTAATGGCGCCCGCTACTTCTCCGTCAACAAGGATAATACGCTTGTCACCTTCCAAGATTTCGTTACAGTATTTTTGAACAATGAAAGGCTCACGAAATGAAAGCTGGAACATTTCTATGAGTGAGTTGATATTAGTGTCATCCTTACCTAGTTGAAAAACAGCTGCGCCTCCATTACCGTAAAGAGGCTTAATAACAATATCACCATGAAGCTTACGGAAAGAATAAACATCAGAAATAGCACGAGTTATCATGGTAGGCGGCATTAAATCAAGAAAGTCAAGTACAAATAGCTTTTCGGGGGAGTTACGAATGCTTGAAGGGTCGTTCACTACAAGAGTTTTAGGATGGATCCGCTCCAACAAGTAAGTTGTTGTTATATACGCCATATCAAAAGGCGGATCCTGACGTAGAAGTATAGTATCGACCTGAGCGAGATTTTGTGTACGGTGACTACTTAAAGAAAAGTGATTAACTGGATCATCTTTGATATGTAAGGTGTATCCGTGTGCGATCAAATGTTTTCCATCTAGAGCCAAGTTATCTGGTGTGTAATAGAAGATATCGTGTCCACGTGCTTGTGCCTCTAACAAAATTGCAAACGTAGTATCACCTGCAATATCAATGCGATTAATTGGATCCATTTGACAAGCAACTTTTATTTGCATTTCTATCTCTTTCAAGTCAAGGACTATTTACAATAGAATAACTATTAAAAATCGTACGACGACACCTCAAAACTAAAAACGCATAAATACTTGGACAAAGACAACACGTTCTGTAATGATCATTTGGTTAAATGTAAAATCAAACGCTCTTTTATAATTAGATATTAATTATGCGGTATCGATTTATGCGAATATTAAGAATCTTCGTGTCAAAAGTTACAACATGAACTGCTCCTGTAAGGATCCTACTTTGGGACCCCAGCAAATTAGATTTTTGGGAAACACACTTTTCTGCATATATAACCTCTACATTTAACTTTTCTTCAATATGACTAAGATTCAACTAAGCGTGCATTAATCTTTGTGAGGTTTCAATTCTAAACAAATACTATAAGTGCGCTTTTTAGAAACACCAAACTCTTCTGCAACTTGTTTTGCTGCTTTTGAAGGCGATGCAGTGGTCAACACGTAACGCAAACGTTTAACGATAGCATCATCGTCTATTTCTTTAATTGTAGGCGGAGCTACGACAATCGTAAATTCACCACGAATCTGAGCTTTATTAGCCCATTCTAAAAGTTCAGTTAAACGCCCCCGTTTGCATTCCTCATATTTTTTAGTCAATTCACGTGCTAAAACTGCGCGACGATCGCCAAGAAATTCACTCAAATCGGCTAGCATTGAAGAAAGTCGATGTGGCGCTTCATAAAATAGTAAAGTTGCTGGCACATTTGCTAACAATTGAACTTCTTTTCTTCGCGCTGACGACTTCGAATTAAGGAAGCCTGCAAATAAAAAACGATCTGTTGAGATACCTGAAATCGCTAATGCTGAAGTAACTGCAGCTGGGCCAGGGATAGATGTCACATAGCCCCCTGCTTCAATAACTGCTACTACA
Organism: Candidatus Tectiglobus diatomicola; assembly: GCA_039583345.1. Classification (GTDB taxonomy): domain Bacteria; phylum Pseudomonadota; class Alphaproteobacteria; order Rhizobiales; family Hyphomicrobiaceae; genus Tectiglobus; species Tectiglobus diatomicola. The sequence goes on from JAZDSJ010000010.1 coordinate 9,344, forward strand.
AGCTTAAAGCCTGGATCTGATATCGCTGGTGTTCCGGCATCCGAAATAAGAGCAATACGACTGCCGCTCAAAATTTCTTCTAAAATCTCACGACGAACTCGAGCCGCATTGTGCTCATGATATGTTTTTAGATTGCTTAAGATGCCGTATCGTACCAGCAGCTTTTCACTGATGCGTCTGTTTTCGCAATAAACCTTGTCTACGTTTGCTAAAACACATAACGCCCTAATCGTAATATCACCCAAATGTCCAATTGGTGTAGCAACAACGTAAAGGCCTGGGGTAAGATTCTGGCTGCTTATAGCAGAGATCTCACGACACACAGAAGAAGCACACACATTGCCGACTGAAACCCCAGTACAGATATCCTCTAATTTACCTGATTTTAATGCTGTAGATTCCATTGTTCACCCATGTCCGCAATGTTGTTGATATTTTTATCATACAAAGATAAAAATTTTATGTGATAATCATATGAAGAATTGTGGTGTAGAGGTTAAAAATATGACCTATGATGTTGCAGATTATTGTCATAACTAATTGTTAAAAAGTTTCTTCGAGTTCTAAGTATTACGTCCTACTGTAAAATTACTCTCGTGCTTTAGAAACTTATAAATTTAAAATGTAAGGTCGTTATGCTAAAAAATTGGCCGCTTATGCTAAAAAATTTAGTTTATGTCTACATCACTAGAGGCATCGCAGTGTTAATGACATGCATTTTAAATGGTTGCAGCAACGACTTTAAAAACACATCCATCTCTTTGCTCACTGATATGAATTTTATAACACAGAAAGGTGAAGCAAAAGCACTAGCACCTAGGAATATAATTGACACTAAAGTAGCTTTACTTTTACCTCTAAGTGCCTCCGGTCAAGCTGCACTCGTCGCTAAAGAAATGAAGCAAGCAGCTGAGATGGCGCTTTTTGAAAGTAATCATGCTGGTTTTCGTATAGTTGTTAAAGATACCAAAGGCACAGCTGAAAGCGCGGCAGCTGCTGCAGCCGAAGCCATATCAGAAGATGTAGAGTTAATTATTGGTCCACTATTTGCGAAATCTGTAGCTTCTGTTTCCATGATAGCACAGAAAAGTAATATTCCAATAATAGCTTTTTCTAACGACCGCCGAGTAGCTGGTCCAAATACATACCTACTCAGCTTTCAAGAAGATCAAGACGTGCGTCGCATAGTTTCATTTGCAAGCGCACAAGGCATGCGCCAGTTTGCTGCCATTTTACCTAATAACAACTACGGAAATAGTATTGAAAAAGAATTTCAACTAGCTGTAAACGCTAATAACGGTATTGTCGTTGTCATAAAACGATATCCTACTGGACCTGGTGGGATTTTAGGCTCTGCACACGAACTAATAGAAGACATTCATGCTGCTGAAGAAAGCGGGATAAGAATCGACGCGCTATTTGCTCCGGGTGGACCTGACGTGTTGTATAATCTTGGTTCTGTTTTAAAACAAGAAAAACTTGATACATCGCAGATAAAGCTACTTGGAACAGGTGGTTGGGATTACCCAAATATTACACGTGAAAAAGCTTTTCTGGGCGCGTGGTATTCGGCGCCTTCACCTAAAAGTTGGCGCATATTTTCCGAAAAATTCAGCCAATCTTTCGGTGTCGCACCACCTCGTATCGCAAGCCTTGCTCACAACGCAATGACAATAGCCATCCGCTTGGCAAGTACAAACCCAAAAGGCAAACGCTACGATCCAATAAACCTTACCAGGCCCGGTGGATTCATTGGTGCGGACGGCATAGTCAGATTCACACCTTTGGGTTTACCTGAACGTGGTTTGGCGATACTAGAGGTAAGAAAATTCGGACCACGTGTTATCTCTCCTGCCCCTCAGACATTCTCAAAAAATTAGAAGCAAACCTAAATCAAAAGTCGGACTGATTTTAATTATTAATACTGAATTTCTTATGATAATTTCTTTTGAGTTTAGCCTGGGCTATCAATGCCTGACCAAATGCTAGGCCACCATCATTTGTCGGTACTTTTTTATGAATTAATACTGGCGTATCGCCCAATGCTTTAAGTGTCAAATCAAGAAGAAGAGTATTCTGAAAACATCCTCCCGAAAGAGCTACTGTATCAGCCTCACCACGTAGAATCAAAACCTTAGCCTGTTTTGCAAAGGTCTCTGCAAGAGAGGCATGAAACACAGCTGCGATGTTTGCACGCTCCCCATTTACTTTGAATAGCGGAGCAGGATCTATCACCCCATCCTGATCAGGAAGTAACAATGCTTCGCCAGAACCTTGGCGTGCCAATGCTTCTAGATGCATCGCAGACTCACCTTCGAAGGTCTGGGAATCTAAAGTGATTCCTAAGTAGGCTGCCATCGCATCAAAAAGCCTCCCTGCAGAGCTTGAAAGTGGTGCATTACAATTTTTAGCTATAGCCTGGCGCAATAAGCCAAAAGGCTTCTCCTTTAAAAGTGTCTCTACTCTTGAATCTAGCCCTGCTTGATCTAATCGCGCAAGCATATTCCTCCATGGTTCTCGGTTCGCTACATCACCACCTGGGAGCGCGGCGGGTTTAAGCCAAGCGCGGCGTTCAAACTCAAAATAATCTCCAAGCAACAGCTCTCCACCCCAGATCGTACCATCTGTACCTAATCCGAGCCCATCTAGAATAATACCTATTACTTTCGCACCTGATATGGGCCAAAAGTTATCACCCAGGCAAGCAGCGAGATGAGCATGGTGATGCTGCACTTCAACTACAGGCAAGCCAAGTGACGCAGCATGTTGCGAAGATCGATAGCCAGGATGCAGATCGCACGCAACTGCCTTAGGCTTATGACCAAAAAAACTTCGATACTCGTTATCAGCTTTTAAAAACTCTTTAAAGGTTAATAAATCGTCTAAATCCCCTAGATGATGCGAAAGAAGCGCACGACCATTTTTAATAAAGCAAATTGTTGATTTCAGATGTGCTCCGTAGGCTACTGTAGCCGGTGCGTCATGAAAGTCTTCAGGTAATTCTATTGTCTCTGGGACACGTCCCCTCGCCCTTCGTAATATCATCTGTCCGTGCTGTGTAACGCGCTCTACACTATCATCTAGGCAACGCACAATATCACGATCATGCATCAAAATTGAATCAGTTATTTTACCAAGCTTATTCAGGGCTTCATTATTATCGATAATCTGTGGCTCACCTGAAAGGTTTCCAGAGGTCATCACTAAAGGACGTCTCACAGCATTGAGTAAAAGGTGGTGAATAGGAGTGTAAGGCAGTATCCATCCATATTCATGAACACAGGGTGCAATAACCTCAGGAAGCACATCTGGGTAAGATAAGGAACGAGATATCAGTACGATTGGTGCTGCTATATCTTTGAGGAGTTGTTCCTCTTCTATAGAAATACGAGTATAATATTTAATAATGTCCATAGTGGCCATAATCGCGAATGGTTTTGACGGCCTACGTTTGAGCCTTCGAAGCCTAATTAAAGCCTTGTTATTAGTAGCATCGCAAGCAATTTGAAATCCACCAATACTCTTAATCGCTAAGATCTCTCCTTCCAAAATACGTTGAGCTGCCTCAAGTAGCGGCTCTTTACCCTCAGGAATAAGCCTCAAATGTGGCCCACAATCTGGACATGCTATTGGCTGCGCATGGAATCGACGATTATCTGAACTGGAATATTCCCTCTGACAATACGCACACATCTTAAAAGGAGCCATGGTAGTCTGAGTACGGTCATATGGCTGGTGCCTAAGGATGGTAAACCGTGGTCCACAATTAGTACAATTTGTGAAGGCATAACCTGCTCGATGCCCACTACTAAAAATTTCAGCCGTGCACTCAGGACATGTAGCAATGTCAGGAGCTACACATGCATCTGATTGGTTGTCTTCTGATTTTACGATTGAAAAATCTTTTGGTGCTAAGCGTTCCAAAATCTCCGTCTCTATAACATCAATCCGAGAAAGAGGTGGAGCCTCAGCTCGTAAACTAATCTCAAATTGATCCAGCGCAGAACCAAAGGCATAAATGAGAACGCCCTCGGAATCATTTAAGACTTCACCTACTAAATTTAACCGGGTAGCCAGGCGCCAAACAAAAGGCCGAAATCCTACACCTTGCACTCGTCCACGGATTCTTAGCTTCTTACCAAGCCTCAAGTTAAACTCCAAGTTTACCTGATGCACAAAAAATTCTATAGCTTTCAATCAACATACTAAATCTAATTATCCATTACTTTAATTAAGAAGCATTGTGTTGACCACGAGATATGTAAAACTAATTTTGCCTCAAATTGATCTATTATATCTGCTAATTTATATTAATTTTAAGTTTCAGACGTAGCCTAATGATTAAGTACAAAATACTATGATACATAAATATAACTAAGCACCTTGTGTTCACACGACATAAATTTAAATAAATCTTAACATCATTACATAATATCAAGGTGCGCTAAGGGATCGATAGGTTTAGAACCCTGACGTATTTCAAAATGAAGCTGAGATTGCCCTGAAATTCCACTATTTCCTGCTTTAGCTATTATTTGACCACGATGAACATCCTCCCCACGCTCGGATAAGATGCTCCCCAAATGGGCGTAGACCGTAATATAGCCGTCTTCATGATGTATTAGAATAAGGTTACCATACTCTCTTAATTCATTCCCAGCATATACAACGGTGCCTTTCTCAGACGCTTTGACATCATGGCCTAATGGAACGGCAATATTTATGCCATCGCTCTGAGTGCCGTCTGCAAGGATGCCAAAACCTCGTACGATACGTCCAACTACAGGCCAACTGAATTTTAAGTTAGTATTAACATTCTTTGAATTTATTGAAGCTTTTTTTACAGAAAACCGATTGTTGTTTGATGTAAAAGTATTCTTATTTCTTCTAATTGAACGCTCTGAAGATTCAACAATCCCTTTAGGTGGGATGATATTTTCAGCTTCAACAGTGACTGGAGCAACAACTTTTTCTCTGGAAATTACTTCTGACTTTTTACTAGATGTGTAGTATTTTTCTTCGTGTAAATTTTTATTTTGCCAATGGGAACCGGAAAGTTTCAAAATTTGACCTATCCGTAACTTTCTAGGATTTTTAATACCATTTAATTCCTTCAAATTACTAATGCTAATTCCTCTGAGACGTGAAATTGAATAAAGCGTTTCACCCGGTTGAACCTCATGTGTTCCTAATGAGGATTTTGGAAACTCCACATGAGGCAATCGATTAGTCGGCATATCCTTTGAAGATATTAAGGTTCTAGGTACAAGGGTTAAAATCTGTCCACGACGAATAATGTTGTCTGCTAAATTATTAGTGCGTTTAATGGAAGAAACTGTAATATCGTATTTTTTTGAAATGCTATAAAGCGTGTCTCCTCTTCGAACAACAATTTTAATCGGATCTACTGAAGCGTACCCTGGGTATTTTAGTTTAGAAACGGAAGGCGCTAGTTTTTTGTTAGTCGCATCAAGTGTAGTACTTAAGCTTCCTGAAAGCTTTGTCTCGTTGTTTCTACTACGAACCCCATAAGTCACTAAACTGTGCTCAGCAGGTATGTGTTCATGATCCGTTCTAGCCAGATTAGAATATATTCTCAAGTTATTTTTAAATTGGGAATCAGGTATTTGTTTATCTTGCTTTTCTAATGGAGAACTTGAAACACCGAACTGTGAGGTTTCAGGATAAACTCTCGCAACGTCAACATCACAACCTGGAAGGATTGTAGCTAAAAGCAAAAGTATTAAACCATAGTAAAATAATTTAAAATCAAGTTTAAGCTCTGCATTATGCTTTTTGATATGCATTAGCAACTCCATGGTACAAAATACTAATAGCATGGAGACCATTAAAATAGTATTAACTAAAGCAAATGTAATTTGCTGTTAATCATAGTTTATGTTTATGGTATGAAGTTACTTATTAAGTTTCAATTTGCACTTATTTTAAGATGAAGTAATTTACATAATTCTTGCCGAGTTAACTTGTAAAAAACAGCTGTATTTGTATTTATTGTTGAAATCCGATGCGAATATGAGTTTTTTTCAGTAATTTACTTAAATGTAATTTAACTTATTATAAACATAAAACCCAAAAGCGAAGTATGAAACGTATTACGAGATAATAGATTATTTAGTACTCCAATCTTGCTTTATAAATTCAGCCCCCTTCTCAGCAATCATGAGAGTTGGCGCATTAGTGTTTCCTGAAGTAATAGTAGGCATAATTGATGCGTCTACAATTCTCATGCCATCAATACCAAGTATTTTAAGGCGAGGGTTAACAACTGCATACTTATCAATTCCCATCCGACATGTTCCGACTGGATGATAAAGTGTGGTTGCAGTATTTCTAATTACTTCAAGAAGAGCTTCATAGTCTTTATCGTTGATGTGTTGTCCAGGAGAATATTCCTTAGGTGAGAAAGGCTGCATTGCTGGCTGGTTTACGATGTAACGGGTTTTCCGAATTGATTCTAATGCAACAACACAATCTTCTTCGGTAGATAAATAGTTAGGTTGAATTTTAGGCATCACATTAACTTCGGGTGATGTAATAGAAACATTACCCCGGCTTGTTGGCCTTATATTGCTAACGCCAGCAATGAAAGCTGGAAAATCATAGGCGGAACTACCAAATTCATTCTTTAGCATAGTATGCCTGATGTGATACTGGATGTTAGCAGTCTCAAAAGAAGAATTAGACTTAGCAAAAGCACCAACCATGCATGGAGGTAATAACGAGTAACTTTTTCTCTTTAAGTAATAATGAATAATCCTAAGAGACTTTGGCCAAAAAGTCTTAAATTTTTGGTTTAGTGTTGTAGCACTCGAGATTTTGTAAACGCACGGAATTTCTAAGTGATCCTGCAAATTCTCACCAACATGAGGCAAATCAAGAGAAACTGGAATTCCAAAGCGCTGTATTAACTTTCCCGCTCCAATGCCGGATCGTTGTAAGAGAAGAGGTGTACCAACCGCGCCCGCCGCAACCACAACTTCACGTTTGGCGCCAATGCTCATTGGAATTTCGTGTCTTAATATATCTACTCCTATTACTCTATGCTGTTTAATTATAAGTTGCTTTGCTGTGGCATATGTTACTACTGTCAAATTAGGGCGATTAAGAATAGGCTTTATAAAACCTTGCACAGCTCCCCAACGTATGCCATTTTTTTGACTTAATTGAAAATAACTACTTCCTTCATTATCACCACGATTAAAATCCTCAATTGCTTGTACCCCAGCTTGCTCACAAGCAACTATCCACGAATCAAAAATATCCAAGCCGAATAAAGACTTTTCTAATCGTAATTCACCACCTTTAGAATGTAAATCTACAAAACAATCGCTATCAAAAGAGCATTGGTCTTCATGTTTCATGAAGTACGGCAAAACATCTTTCCAAGACCAGCCAACATTTCCTAGCTTATACCAGTTATTATAATCTTGAGCTTGGCCCCGTATGTATATCATGGAGCCAATGGAAGAGCCCCCTCCAAAAATTTTTCCACATATATAGTTGAAGCGACGATAATTAAGTTCAGGAAGTTCAGTTGTCTTATAATTCCAATCAAAAACAAGATCACTATTACTATGAAAATAGTCTGTAGGGATATGGGTCCAGATATTACTATCTTTGCCACCGGCTTCTAAAAGTAGCACGCGAACTTTAGGGTCTTCAGATAAACGATTAGCCAAGAGGCAGCCTGAAGAACCTGCACCAACAATTATATAATCATAAGAATCTATAACATCGCTCATTAATAGATTTTCACATTTGTTAATGTAGCTGTAAGGTTGATGCTTAGAAGCAACAAACCTTTAAGAAGCACGTCGCAATTGAAAGTTTTTATATTACATAAAAGCATTTGACATATTTATTTACTTTACAAGCTATCTCTGTCATTACCATTATTATGAATGAAACCGTTTAGCTTAAAAGTTAATGTTGCGTTGTTCTTTTATTACACGTATCTGTTTCAGTATTAGACATTAACCTATTTGCGATACCTATCTTGGTTGATCTGAGACTTCGTAATGGAGTTTGATATGTTGCTAGATTCTTTACTTTTATTGCTAGTTGTAATCTCAACCGAAGCTTCTTTGGAACCGAAAACATATAGTGCGAATTGAGACAACTTATTACCACTTTCACTCCATTCACCAGCATTAAAAGTATGTCTTGAACTAATGCAACTTCCTGATGACAGATCCTTTTGTTGAACAAACTCTTTAGTTTCTATAACGGGAGTTTTCACCCTTTCACCATAATTCTTTTTGCTTTTTAGTGAATAATCTGATGTATTTATGTGACACATTTTGCTTATTGTATGTTCTTCACATTTGTTACTTTCAAGACGCCGCTTGCGATCTTCTTCAACATGCCTACGTTTTGCTTCAACTAGAGTAGGAAGCATGCTCCCGTGTTTCTTTAGTTCCGAAGAATCTGCAGAGCGAGAAAACATTGATGGTGAAGGTCTGAGATATGGTTTATTGAGTGATAAAATCTTATTATGCAATCGCTCTAAGTGATCATTGGATTGATCTTCATCACCTGCATAATCCAGCTTATAACCATCTTCTTCATTTTCACTCACTAATATACCCACCCTATCAAGTCAATTCTGTTGCTATAATCTTAAACTATAATGGTCTAGCAGAAAAACACATATCAAAAGGTTTAAAATATACCAGACTATCCCTTAACTTTTTCTCGCTTTAAATTAAGTTTAAATACGCACAAAAAAGGGCTTGAACTTATTAAGTTTGCCGCAAATACAAATGATTATACTACATATTATTACAAAGATTTCTATGAGTTTCGTCGAGACTTCCTAATGAGAAATTAATAAAATAGTGATTGCTTGTTATTCATACATTGCTATTGTACGCTCAATTAGAATTTCTTTTATATGCAAAAAAGTATAAATATACTAGATTAGTAAATTTCCATTTTTAAAGGAGAAAATACTTTTTAATTTTTACTTAAGATTATCGTTGCAATGAATATGTATAAATGTAGACTAAATTTTATGTGTTTAGAACGCTTAGCCACTTTTATGTAAAATTTCATACAGGACCATGTTAATTTTAAAACATTTCTCCTTAAATTATTTCTTATATTTGCTCTGTCCTGTTGTGTTTCTGAAAATTGGCTACATACATTACTATCATACTAGAGTATGAATGTAGAACGTTTTATTTAAATCGATATGTCATATCCAGCAACTGCACCTATAACTAAATAATGACTTATTCAGTTAAAGAGATATTTAAGACTATACAAGGTGAAGGTGGGCAATCCGGCCGTGTAGCTGTGTTCTGTCGTTTTACAGGATGCAATCTATGGAGTGGCCTACATAAAGATCGTCTGCTTGCTAAATGCCAATTTTGCGATACAGATTTTAATGGTACTAATGGCTTGGGTGGAGGCAGTTTCAAAAAATCTGTAGATCTGGCGAAAGCCATCGAACAAACTTGGGGCAATAGTACTAAATACCGGTTAGTAGTTTTAACAGGTGGTGAGCCTTTGCTTCAAATTAATCGCAAGCTTCTTTGTGCAATCAAAGAGCATGGCTTTGAGATCGCCATTGAAACAAACGGAACAGGTGCTGTCCCTGACGAAGTGGATTGGATTTGCGTAAGTCCGAAGGCTGGAAGTGACCTTGTCCAGATCAGCGGCGATGAATTGAAACTAGTTTTTCCTCAGCCTGGAGCTATGCCTCACATGTTTGAACATTTGAATTTCAAACAATTTTTACTTCAACCAATGGCAGGTGTAGATATAAAACATAATACCGAACAAGCCGTTTCTTACTGCTTGGAAAACCCGTTCTGGCGTATTAGTCTTCAAACTCATAAATTTATCGGTATCTCATGAAAAACTTAAAAAAATCAGAAATTCTGCCTTTGAACAATCGACCATTTGATACCAAAACAACCCGCATTGGTCGCATTTATAAGTTTGAGGCGGCGCATTTTCTTCCAAATGTTCCCGATGGACATAAATGTAAAAATTTACATGGTCACAACTATCGTCTCGAGATAGTCTTGAACGGACCACTAGATGAAAGGGGTTTTGTAAAAGATTTTTCAGAGATGGATGATGAAATCACACCACTACTTAATATGGTCGATCATCACCTGCTAAACGAAATTGAAGGACTAGAAAATCCGACTGCAGAAATTATTGCTGCTTGGTTTCTAGAACGAATTAGTAACTGTGAAAGCGTTCGTGTTTATGAGAATGACTGTAGTTGGGCAGAAGTGCGCGTCAACGAACCAATTTCTTGAAAAGTTTATTAAATGCATTTGATGAGAGGTAAGGCTTTAGTTTTATTTTCTGGTGGCCAAGACTCAACAGTATGTCTTGCTTGGGCTCTATCTCGTTTTCAAAATGTCGAAACTATAGGCTTCGACTACTATCAGAATCATAACATTGAGCTTGATTGTCGTCAAAACGTCCTTTCAGAAATTAGGAATAAATTTCCAACGTGGAGCGATAAGCTTGGATCCGATCATATTATTGATCTTAGTGTGTTGGGAAAACTCTCTAAGACCGCACTTACCGAGGATATTGAAATTAAGGTAGGCAAACATCACCTGCCTAACACCTTTGTGCCAGGACGAAACATCCTGTTTCTTACATTTGCGGCTGTCATTGGATATCACCGCGGTCATAGAAATTTAATTGGTGGAATGTCCCAGACTGATTTTTCAGGCTATCCTGATTGCCGTGATGACACAATAAAAGCGCAACAAATAACTTTAAATTTGGGAATGGGAACTAATTACAACTTGATTACACCTCTAATGTGGCTCAACAAAGCTGAAACTTGGGGACTTGCAAAAAAACTAGGAGGCTCGGATTTTGTTGACATAATCATTCGTCATTCACATACTTGTTATAAAGGAGAGCGATCTCTTTTATACGATTGGGGTTACGGTTGCGGTAACTGCCCAGCTTGTTTATTAAGAAAAAAAGGTTATGAAACTTGGCTAAATACAACCCCGATGTAAATCTCACTCATATCCTGATTTCGATTCCTAATTAATACAAACTTTTTTCATCTTTAATGATTATAAGCTTAACTTCTCATTATTTATCTTACACCATATCCACATTTTTATATCAATTAAGAGTATTTACTTGAACGCAATATTGTTTAAGCTCTATCCTGGTTTTTAAAAAAGCAAAAACTCGAAAAAGTTCTCGTATAATAACACACTATAAGTTTATTTTTGTTGTTTAAGCATTTAGATCCCTTAAGTAAATGCAAAAAATAGAAAGTAAAATAATGTAATTACACAGGATTGTTCTTCTTATCTTGCATGTCGAATAATTGGAATTCAGAAATTACAAATACGTAGACATTTTGTGAGTAGGTGATTTAGGAAATTATTCTAAATTAATTTAGAGAAAATATTTATAAAGGTATAATTCAGCCCTAGCTATCTTCTAATTTCAATTGAATGCAATTAACTCCACTTCAAATATCAATGCTGTAGCAGGTAGAATATCACTACCTACACTGTTATTCCCATATGCAAGGTCTGCAGGGCAAACTAAGCGACTTTTACTACCTACCTTCATCAACTGAAGAGCTTCTTTCCAGCATTTAATCACTTTATTGAGCGAAAATGTTACCGGTCGACCACGTTTTAAAGAGCTATCAAATACGGTTCCGTCTCCAAGAGTACCGTGATAGTGAACAGTAACTCTACTCGTAGCCTTAGGTGACGGGCCTGTACCTGGCTTTAGCTGAGTTATTATAAGGCCAGATGGCATTGTCATAGCATTCGGCACTTTTGATTCTTCCTCAAGAAGCTTAGTGCTATATACAGTTTGTTGTTTTATAATAAATTCCTCAGTTCTTCGTTTTTTCTCAAATAGCAACGGCTGGATCTTATCTTTCCATTGAGTTGTCTTGGTCTTAGGCTCAAGGTTCAACGCTGCATCAATTATTCCCTGCGTAATAAGCTTAAGCTCAGTTTTCGAAAAACCAAAAGAACGCCATCGTCTCGCAAAATCATAACCAAATGAATAAAGAATTTTTTCTTCGTCTGTTTCAGCTTTCGTTTGAGCTCGCACCTGAGATATTGTTACGCATATATGCGATGACACAAAAATACTCAAAAAAACAATCAAGAGCTTCAAAATATTTACCATAGAACGTCTTATCGTGGGTATTGAATGGAGATACTTCATAACTGTGTCTTATCCAGTATTAGTTTATGACTTAAGCCTAATATTGAAAGGCTAATAGAGATTTCAAATCTTTAATAACACTCAATAATACAATCGTGTTAGCAAACTCTTGGACTAGAGTAAGTTATGCTAATTTATATAAATATGGCACAAGCACATACAAAAAATAAATACACTGTGTCATAAGGATTAAATGAAGGACCTCAAATATTCAGTACGGAAAAACAGGCTATAAGATCAATTTCAAAAATTTACAATAATCAAGACATTGCGATATCTAAACATAGTTAAACTTAAAAAACCTTTATCATTTAGAAAAAGTTAAATCAAAAATATAAACTTGGACGATTTGTGTTATATGAATCTAGTAAAATACAGTTTATGTTCTGAATTCTAGACAACATCATGAATATCAACTTTGATATTTTTACAGCTTTAAAAGATTAAGCTTTACTATACCTTGAGTATAATTATGCCCTAGTTAATATCCAAGATGTTAATCTGCATATATTTGACTTTTGAAAAGTTATTTAATTAGTCTGATTTTATGCAACAAAATAATTATTTTAAAAAATGAGTTACGTAACCAAACGATTAAAGCTTTTTTCTGCGATTAGTTTTTTTACGATTTCATTCTAATATATTCTAAAACATGTATGAATCATTTTTTTGCAACTACTTACAAAAGCGATTGCACCAATTATTTAGTGGTCACAAGTCAGATGGGAGCCAAATATGCCCGAACAGTTATTATCTGAAAAAGCATGTGCTGTCGTGAGAGCTTATTATGTTGCTTATAATTGTGGCGATATTGATGCTATGGTCGCTATGGTTTCGGATGATATTGTTCACGATGTAAATCAGGGTGAGCGACGTAAAGGCAAAGATAGATTTCATGCTTTTTGTGCTCGCATGGCACATCACTACCATGATAAGTTTAAAGATGTTGTCATCATGGCTACTAGCGATGGTACTCGCGCTGCTGCTGAATTCAATGTATCGGGAACCTATCTTCAAACTGAAAAAGGTTTGCCCGTTGCAACTGGACAGAAATATGTTTTGCCCGCAGGAGCCTTTTTTTCTCTTAAGGGCAAGAGAATTACTCGCATTTCTAGCTACTACAACTTAACGGAGTGGATAATTCAGGTATCTAGCTCAAAAGATTGATTTAAGGCATTTTCTTAGACAACATCAGTTATTCATAAAAAGCTTGCAAAAAATATGCTAAGCGAAAAATTATTTAGTTTAATTGCATAAGTTCAAATGCTATCCCTATTCGTAAGAATAGTCGAGCTAGACGAATTACTCTTAATCGCCCAAAGTCTTTAATAGATTTACCTTGTTAATATGTAAATGTTGTAAGTAATACGCTAAAAATGGGCTAGTGATCACGATGTAAGAACTGTAATACTCATTGGAACAAGTCAAAAGCACTATGTTTTGGTTGTGACGTTGCGTGGTTATATCATTAAAACAGTGACTATGGAGATTTTACCCTAAAGTATTGGTCTGCCGAATGCCGTCTTGTCTCCGTGGTCAGCAATTTCACAAATTCCTAAGCCGTGTTGATAAATGGAATTATCATGGGCGGCAGTATAGGAGTATCCGCATATGGCAGCCATCTTACAGTAACTGAAGGCTATGATTAGCCATTCCCGAAACTATAATCTGTATAATTCCTAGAGTTAGCGGCTTTTGACTTTTAGCTGGGACAGCCAGTATATATTAAAGAAAAGCTGGATTTCCTAGGCGTGCACTTAAAAGCTTCCGATAAGCTAAACAACAACTTTGTTGATATCTTCTCCCTCAAAAAATCCAGCGCATATTTATGCGATAGCTAGTCTTCATGGCAATCAAATTTACTTTCCAAGACTTGTTATTGAAATCTCCTCTTGCCATAAAGCTAACCTGGGCTGGTATTCTCCAGATACGTGAACTGTCCTCTGAAGAGAATTCACTTAGGCTAAAATACCGCGTTGCAGCCCGTATTTACGAGAGCAGTGAATTTAATGAAGGTGTCAAAGCTTTACTGATTATTAAAGATATATCGCCAATGTAGATCATCTCCATTCTTAAATAAGTTTACAATAATAGCCAATATCTTATACATATTAATACGTATTAAGGATACATTATCTTGTGCCAAAATAATATTCTTGATATTAAATAGGTTGATACGTTATTTTCGAAATTGACAGAAGTCTGTACATATTTCGAAAAACCTATATAATTTTCAGTGTTAATTTTTCATGCTGTATTAGTTATGACTGCTTAGCCTAAACTTTAATAAAATGCCTAATAAGGCGAGAGGCACAGTAGATATCAACAATTAATTTTGAGAACTAATTCAATATACGACATATACCATATTGTAAAAAAATAAAGATTAGAATTTTATTTTTCGCTCCCTATACAAATGACATTTGTGACTCTTATGCAAAGCTATTATTAGGTATTCAAGTTCATGTTATCATATTTTCCAAAAGCCTAAGGCTACGGAAGTTTACATTACAGAACAAGTACACTGTTGATTAGTAAAATTGAGTAGAGCAATTATTAGTAAATTACCTTTGGATACCACTACAGAATTACGCAAGCCAGATCTTACAAAATCTGTTAATGTAATAATTGCTGATGTTAATAGACAAAAATTACTTGGTTGTTTAGAGAATGAGATTAGGGGTCATCGAAGATTTTATAAGTACTGTTTACACAGATGCATTTTTTTTCACCCTAATGTCATATCTCATACCAAAATAGTTTGTAATGTTGAATATGTGCTGCAAACTACACACAACTAACATCAAGAGATTTGACTAATTGTGACTTAATCATATCTGTCTTATTCAACAACTCAAATAATAAATAGGAAATTAATTAATGGCTAAAGTCATAGCAAGTTCGATCCGCAAAGGCAATGTTCTCGAAATAAATGGCAAGTTGTTTTCTGTTCTCAAAGCTGACAACATTCATCCAGGTAAGGGTACGCCTGTAACGCATCTGGAAATGCGTAGAATTTCTGACGGCATTAAAGTAACTGAACGATACCGCACAACTGAGCAGGTTGAACGGGCTTTCATGGAAGAGCGTGATTTGCAATTTATATATGAGGATGATGCCGGATATGTATTCATGGATACAAACACCTATGATCAATTAAGCGTACCAAAAAATATCGTAGGTGACGCTTCTGTCTACTTGCAGCCAGAGATGACGTGTGTAGTTATATTGCACGAGGGTATTCCGGTATCACTCCAGCTGCCTCAGCGTGTAACTGTCAAAATCATTGAAGCAGATCCTGTAGTAAAGGGTCAAACAGCTTCTTCATCATATAAGCCAGCAATTGCTGAAAACGGAATTAGAATAATGGTTCCACCACACATTTCAGCTGGAACAAGTGTTGTAATTATGACTGAAGACGGATCCTACGTTGAGCGTGCTAAAAGCTAGAATATTTATCTTAGGTTTGTGTAATATTATAACTGATATATTGGGAATAGAAGCGTTGGTCTGGAAGTCCAACCATAATACTTTTTTAAAGAACTAAAATGGACTGAAACTATAAGATTGTTTGTTTTTATGTTCTAAACTCATAATAATCAAACACTTTTTTGGGGACCACCTAAATATAACCTAAAATTTTCATGCATTTGATTGCTCCTTGAAACAAATCGAAGCATTACAAAATACGAACTATATAATTTATAATTGTCAATGACGCATTCATACTAAATTGAGAAAAAAAGCAGCTGAATAGTAGAAGATACAGCTTTATTCTTGTATCAACAGAATATGATTAGTAATAATAAACTTACGCCAAAACTTATTTACATGTTATGTTTGATAATATTCTAAATCAAAAATGATATTTATATCATATTTTATCAAATATATAGATTATGTGCATCAACTAATACCTGAGTATTTTGTTTCGCATTTTCTTATGATGCAGAAAACTTTCTCGATACTAAAATTAAATCTTCAAATAAAGACACTTACTTGAAAATCTATAAGAATTTAACATACTTTTTGTTGAGATAAGTTAGAATATCCTTAACTCTACGTTAAACTAGAAATCAAATCCCTTGTAACATTAGCTACTACAGTAAATAGACAGAACTACTTATAATTATTTAGATAATACAAACCTTACCTAAAACCTGTTTTATTCAATACCAAAGTATTAATCGATATTCGTTTTTACGGGAGGTCGTTTCAACAAAGAAATCATACGACCACGTTCACGTTGGAAATCTAAAAGATCTATATTCACTAAACTTCTTGCTCTTTGGGCTTTTATTTTAAGAGGGTTTACGAAACGTTTGTTAACCATAATCTCATAATGAAGGTGTGGTCCTGATGATAGACCTGTTGAGCCTATATAACCGATTATTTGCCCTTGTTTCACCTTAACACCTTTAAGTATCTTAGGTCCAAATTTATGCATGTGTGAGTATGTTGTGTCATATCCGTTTGCATGTTTGATGCGTATATAGTTGCCATAAGCTCCTCGTCTACGTGCCTCCTCAACAAGTCCGTCTCCTGCTGCAAGAATCGGGGTTCCACGTGGTCCAGCCCAATCTACGCCAGTATGCATCCGACGCTGTTGTAAAATCGGATGCATACGAAAACCGAAACCTGAAGTCAGTCGTATGGAAGGCCCTCGCACAGGCTTTCGCATAAGAAACTTTCTTGAATTTTCACCTCTTTCATCATAATAATCAACGATCCCATCACGACTTCGATAGCGCCAAAATTGACTGATTTCACCACCGGTAGTAATTGCTGTATAAAATAGTTCACCTGGCGTTACAGTACCGTCAGGCTGCTTTAGTAGCTCGAAAAAAAGTTCGATCTGATCGCCGTTACGCAGTCTGCGGCGAAAGTCTACAGTATAAGCATGAATGCGCAAAATTTTTCTAATAAAGAGTGGATCTAAATTCTGTGTAAGCCCAGCGTCGTAAATAGCAGAATATAAGGTGTTAAGGTTTCCATGATTTGCCCCTGACTTTATTGATTGAACAAGTGTCTCGGGATCAATTTTAGCGTTGGCTCTGAATTCTCCAGCATCATCGCGCTTAACAGTAACAAGATGATTGTGAGCAAGTCCAAAAAGAGAAAAACCTGCCGGCTCAAGCAGTCCTGGCTCAGTAACGGACTCGACCATATGAATGTGTATTTCTTGGCCAGGAGAAATTCTATTCATCTCCACTATAGTATTGGCAGCGTTAATCATGTTTCCTGCTAACCAGCTAGGTGCACCCATTCTTTGTAAAATTCGTATAACGGTATCACCTTTTCCAACACGAATCACTCGAAATTCACCTGTCGGCATTTCTTCATCATCTACAACATCCGGTGCCAGATTACGATTAAGTACCGTAATATTAGAACCAATTTGATCAAGTGGTAAAAGGTTAAAACTTTCGTTTGACAAGTAATTTGGTGTAAGATCAGAAGGTAATTCCCCGGCTTTATAAAGGCTAGTTTCCGTAATTTGTTCTGGGATCATCTGAGTTCGTTGTACTATTGTTTTGATATCGTTAGTATCAAGCTCCATAGCTTCTTGATAATCAAAATTCTCTGGAAGAAAGTTGACAACGTGTATGATAATCTTACCAAATTTATGAGCGTCGCTCTTTATAGAGACATTTTTTCCATCGTCAGCTTCCGTAGCGTAAAGATTTAAAGGATTAAAACGTGGAATAGATATCGCACTACTCTGTGACGCCGGGGCAAGTCTCGTTACTATACGTGCATATGAGCGTATCTTAATAAAAGGTCTGTTATCTCTTTGTACATTAACTTGCTCATGAATAGTGTATCTGGCGGATAATGCACCGCTAGCAACTTTAAGCTTGTCAGATTTAGGCATAACCCAATTTAAACCATTGGGGAGTTTGTTTTTTTGAATTGGCCTTTGAGTAGAATTTTGCGATTGTGATATTTGGTCAAGAACACTATTCAAATTAATTTGACTATCTAAAGATCCTATTATCACAAATGTAATGATAAGTGCTCCTATAACTGCTGCAACGCATGTGCTAATGAACCATTTCCCTTTTCCTCCAATATGATCGCTATAATAAACATCTTTGTAGGTTGGTCTGCTTCGAGCAAGACAAACTTGCCAAATACCTTGAGCTGGTCTTTCTATTTTTAGATTACGATGGCGTATTAAGGGTGCATATCTTTGCGTGTCCACCACGATGCCTACCTCTAAAAAACATTTCTATTGATGAATCATCATTTTAGTTTCGCTTATATCAATCTTAAACAAACATTTACTTCAGCACATTTCAATCTCATTGAGAGGCAATACAAATAACAGGCTGGATATTTTAGTTATTAAATTCATATTCTCAGCAAAA
>JAZDSJ010000008.1:0-70770 GCA_039583345.1 Candidatus Tectiglobus diatomicola
CCGACTTGCAATATGAACTCATGTCAATTTTCGTTCAAAACGAGCTTGCTGCACAGTGGACATTAGTAGTTCTAGCACTTATTTTCTCCTTCACATCCATGTTCTGGGCTCCAGAACAACAAGCGATTATTTGGCTCGCAATTATTGTAATAGCAAAAATTTCACTTTTAGAAATTTGTCGAAAATTTGCTTCAACTCCTCAAAAAAAAGTAAATGTCAAAGTCTGGTATCGCCGTCTTTTTATCGCTGAAGCCTGCTGCGGACTTGCATGGGCTAGTTTTGCACTCATAGGAATAGAAGAAAGCAATTACAACAATGAAGGCTACGTTCACTCATCTCATGTTTTTCTTTTTGCATCTTTGATAGTGGTACTAGCGATTCGTATGACCTTTGCCTCGACCTTACTTCCTGTACTTTATGTCGGCACCATTCCTATGACAGCTGCTGTAGTTAGCAGATTATTATTGCAACAAGATATTTTTTACTTAGCATTGGCAACTATGATCATTGCTGTACATGTTTATTTCATATTTTTAGCTAAAGGGCTTCAAAAAACAGCAGTGTCAATACTTGAGTATAGATTGCAAAAGGATATTCTTATAGCTGAATTAGCTGAGGCAAACTCAATTTCTGACGATGCACGCCAAAGAGCTGAGGATGCAAACCTAGCAAAGTCTCGATTCCTAGCAACCATGAGCCATGAGTTGCGTACTCCTTTAAACGCGGTTCTTGGCTTTTCAGAAATCATGAAAAATGAAATTCTTGGTCCTATTGAGAACAAAAACTACCGCGAATATGCACATAATATTCATATCAGCGGTTCTCATCTTCTTAATTTAATCAACGAGATACTCGACCTATCGCGTATAGAAGCAGGTAAATTTGATTTAAACGAACAACCAGTACAAATCTGTGATGTTTTGAATGACAGTGTAAGCTTGCTAAAATTACGTGCAAATAACAAAAGTATACAAATAATTGAGAACTATGACACGACAATATCACCACTTTGGGCAGATAAACGTTCTATAAAACAAATATGCCTTAATTTATTATCAAATGCTATAAAATTTACTCCGTGCGGGGGGAGAATTACTTTAATAGCTAGAATTACCGAGGATGGTGGTCAAATGCTTTCGATTCATGATACAGGACCAGGCATTCCTGAACATGAAATTCCAAAAGTATTAGAAGCTTTTGGCCAGGGAACACTTGCACAAAAAATCGCAGAAGGAGGTACTGGTCTTGGTCTTCCGATTGTTCGTAAGTTAGTAGACTTACACGGTGGACATTTCGAACTTAAATCACAGCTATGTAAAGGTACTAAAGTCAGTGCTTTATTTCCACAGAGCCGAGTGATGAGACGTAAAATTCATTCTCTACCGGATAATACCAAACAAAAAGATCAAATTTATTTATCGTAATTGTTATAAAAAAAGTTAAATCATACCTCTTGTCAACGTACCAGCTGAAGCGTATAAATCCATCTCTAATTCGTAAATATTGATTACATGTCAGAAAATTTGAGAAAATAAATTGGAAAATCATATGCATGAATTTGAATTTATCTGGATCAACTTAAGCTTATTTAAAGGTACAGCAATCAATGAATTCTAGCTGTTTATTACTCAGGTTCAATTAGTACTAAAAGTCTAAGGCAAATTAATATCTAGTAAAAATTTTTACTATAAGAAAGAGATCTTAATTTCAGTCAAGTTTTAGTTTCGTATTAACTTTTTTAAGCATTTCTATTTGTAGCGGTTTTCCCCTGAACTCACGTAAAGCGTTAGAGTAAGCCTGAGTTGCCTCTTTCTTCTTGCCAAGATCATAAAGAGTATGTATTAAGCGTTGCCACTCGGATATATTTCCGCCGTTCCTTTTTAATTTAGTCCAAAAATCATTGACTAGATATTCGATTTTCTTACCCTGCTCTTTAGTGCTTAAACTTGCTATTCTTTGAAAAATATCTTGTGATGACAAAGCGTTCTCGTCACTAACATCAATACCCAACATTACAGCTAAAATTCTTATACGCAATGCTGTTATTCGCGCAATTATTAAATGTCTTATTTCCGGAGAAAGATTCTTCTGTGTCAAAAGTTTACTAAAACCATATATGGCCTGGCTAGTGCGTTTTCTCTGTTCATTACTAACTGCTAGCCAAAAGTGTGCTATAATATTATCTGATTGCAGTGTTATAATTCGTTCTAAAATAGCAACAACCTCATCTGTTACTATACCATTACTAAGACCCATAACAGCTTCAGCATATTGAGTAAGGCGCTTAATACTTTCACCATTTAATCGAATAGCTTGTTGAAAGGCAAATGATGCCTTCGCGTATTTTTTTTGCCTAAGATAAACTGGTGCAATTACATCCCATCCTCGTGCATCACCAGGTTCTTCGAGTAATCTATTCTCAACGCCTGCAATAAGTTTAGCAACCGAGGTCTGAGTTAAATCAGCATTAGACTGAACAACATATGGTTTACTGGGCAAACCTGGAGTGCCAAGTAAAAAATAAATTCCTAAGGTAGAAATAAGAATTACTACAGCTATTGCTGTAGCTAGATATTTATGAAATTTAGTCAGGGGTGTAAAGCTTTGAGTAAGTATAGATTGGGTCATGCACGCTTCATCTGCAGTAAGCAAACGCCGTGAGATCTCTAATTTTGCCGATTCAGCTTCTTCACTGTTAATTAAATTTCGCTCCAAATCGCGGCTAATTTCCTGTAGTTGATCTCTATAGATCGAAACCTCAGTGTCTTTATAATCAGTATGCAATTCTGCGTCACGCAGTAATGGCCTTAGTATAAAGGTGATACTGCAAGTTAGTAAAAATGCACAAATACTCCAAAATATCATAATTAAGCCTCGAAGGAATAAGCTATATTATACTTTTTTGTTTAAGTTGTTTGCTACAGTTTAATTGTTTATATTATGATTATTATGTATTCGAGAATGCAAAATAAATTTATGAAAGCTAAAAACTAATATTATATTTTATAAACTAATATATATGGCAATTTCACTTGACACTTTTTAAAAGTATCGGTTGGAATGATTTTCATACAGTTTTTAGGATAAATGCAATCAAAAAAGTATTGATAATGCCTTATCCAAACTTTCATTTAACCTTTTAATTTATAATATCAGTATATTATATAGTAAACGTAATTAATTGAATCAATTAAGTCGTATGTATTCTACATCTTTATCTAAGCATCAAACGTTTAGACCTTTGGAAGCCAAGTAATATAATTAACCTTATCTTAAGTTCAAAAATTATTACTTTAATAAATGAGAAGCCTTAAAAATTTACTTTATTAAGGTCATTCCTCTACTTTCTACTCTTAATTATATTATAATAGGACCATAATAACTGTGCTGCTATACTACGCCAGGGCCTCCATCTAATGGAAAGTTTTGTTAATTCAACAAAGCTTGGACGTTTTACCAATCCAAAAGCCTTCTGAGCTGCTAATTGAAGTGCTAAGTCTCCTGGTGCAAAAATATCCGGTCTTCCAAGACAAAACATTAAGAACATATCAGCTGTCCAAGGACCAATTCCAGGAATTGAGATCAATAAAGTACGTATATCATCATCATTGAAATCTATCATCTCTTCAAGGTTAAGTTCTTTTTGCATAATAGTATTTGCCAAAGCTCGTAGACTACGTATTTTTATACGAGAAAGACCTGCAGCCCTCATAACCTCATCATCAAGTTGTAGCACTGTACTGGCTGTAATCGGCTGAATTGTGTTTTCAAATCTCTGCCATATAGCGTGAGCACTTTTAAAAGAAAGTTGTTGAGCGACAATAATGCGGGCAAGCCCTGAAAAATCTGGTTTACTCCTGCGCAACGACGGTGATCCTGTCACATCATGAATTTTGCAAATCACAGTACACTTACGCCGTAGGATTCTTATCCCACTTTCAAAGTGATAAGTATTATCTATTGATTTCATCTAAACAGTGGGTTTCTTAAATTTCAAAGGCATGTGATTAAGCTAAGTGAAAAAATATATGCGTTAGATAAGAATAGAAATTATGTTTTTGCCAAATGTCCATATTTTAACACAGCTTATTCACCAAAAAGGTTAAAATACAAATTTTAAATTTTTAAATTTGTCAATCACAATTCGTTATATTTTTTCAAGATAGATGAAATCTATTACTACACTTCAGTTTCCTTCAATAACTTACACATATCTTATCGCTTCTGAATAGTACAACTCAAGTAGGTAAGTAAAAGCCGCCTAGAGATGCGAAAACAACATCACCTCTGCATCAATATATCACTCACTTAAATTTCCTGTTGGTTAATTTTCATTAATTAGCTTAATCCACTCTTTTTCGCTCAAAATAGTTATACCAAGTTCTCTGGCTTTCGTTAACTTTGAACCAGCTGAAGAGCCGGCAACTATACAATCTGTTTTTTTCGAAATGGAATTTACAACGTTAGCTCCTAGACGTATGGCCTGCACTTTAGCTTCACTTCGACTTAAGCTATCCATAGTACCTGTAAAAGCTATGGTCTTGCCTGAGATATATGATGTTGAATTCTGAATGTCGTTAACTTGTTCAACATTAATGTGAAGTAAAAGATCTTCTAACACTTTTATATTATGTGCTTCTTTAAAAAAGCTTATAAGTGATGTGATGGCACTTGGACCAAGACCTTCAATGTTAACAAGATCTTTGTATGCCTCATTATCTAAATTTTCATCAGCTGCCAACTCAATAACATTACGAAGTGTATTCCAATCATTAAACGTTTGGGACAAACTGCGAGCTGTTGTTTCACCAATATAACGAATGCCTAAGGCATATACAAACCTTTCAAGACTAATTGTCCGACGAGCTCGGATCGCAGCAAACAGCTTTTCCACGGAAAGTTTGCCATAACCTTTTTGCTCTTCCAAAGGGTGAATGTATGTTGAATTACGTTGTTCTAAAGTGAAAATTTCTGCTGGATTTTTGATCCAGTCATTTTCAAAAAGCAGTTCTATTTGTTTTGAACCAAGACCTTCGATATTGAAAGCATTGCGAGAAACGAAATGTTTAAGACGTTCTTTGGCCTGTGCCGGACAGATCAAACCACCTGAACAGCGCCTAACAACTTCTGTCTTACCGGTCATTGTATCAATTTCACGTATTGCTTTACTCGAACAGACAGGACAAACCGATGGAAACACAAATAGTTTAGAGTTCCCATGCCGTTGCCTATTAATCGGGCCTAAGATATAGGGAATCACATCACCAGAACGTTGTATACGTACCATGTCTCCAATTCGAATGTCTTTTCTAATTATTTCATCTTCGTTATGTAAAGTAGCATTGGAAATAACAACACCACCAACTGTTACTGGCTTAAGCTTTGCAACAGGTGTAAGCGCTCCTGTTCGACCAACCTTAATTTCAATATCTTGTAATAATGTAATAGCTTGTTCTGAAGGTAATTTGTATGCAATTGCCCATCTAGGAGCACGTGCAGAACATCCTAGTCGATATTGCCAATCCAATCTGTCGACTTTATAAACAACTCCGTCGACGTCGTATCCTAACAGCGCACGTTGTTGAACAATTTCATCATAATATCTGACCAATGCGTTTGCCGTATCGCACCGCTTTACTAATGGATTTGTAGGTAGCCCCCAACGTGCTAAATTAGAATTAATAAGTTCTTGTGTATCTGCAGAAAGTGACTCTGCTTCTCCTAAACCGTAAGCAAAAAACTTTAAAGGACGTGAGGCAGTAACACCAGCATCTAATTGTCGTAAAGAACCAGCAGCTGCATTCCGAGGGTTGGCAAACAATTTAGCACCTATTTTTTTTTGCTTTTTATTAATTTCAGAAAAGTCTGCATGTGAAATATAAATTTCACCTCGAATATCGATTATTTTAGGAATGTCATCACCAATTAATCGTATAGGAATTTCTTGTATTGTAGCTACGTTAGCTGTGACATCCTCTCCGATTAAACTATCACCACGTGTAGCTGCACGAACAAACATGCCTTTTTCATAGCGTAAAGATATGGAAAGACCGTCAATCTTAGGTTCCGCCATGAATGCGATCGGTTCATTATCAGGAAGATGTAAAAATCGCCGGATACGATCAGTAAATTCATACATTTCCATTTCATTAAAAGCATTATCTAGAGACAACATAGGAACACTATGCTTAACTTTTCCGAACCTGCTAATACAGCTTGCACCAACCCGAAGATTCTGGCCATTGTGAGATGCTAATGATGGGAAATAAGCTTCTATAATTGAACTGCGCTGACGAAGGAGATCGTAGTCTGTGTCACTAATCTCTGGCTGATCATGATTAAAATAAAGAATGTTGTGGCGCTCTATTTCATGTGCAAGCCAATTTAGTTCCTCAGAAGCTTCTACCTCTGAAAGATCTTGAACTTTCTTAAATGTATTAGCAGTCAATTTTACGCCCACACTTCATTCCAACTTTAATCTCAAAGTAAAAATAAGAATTGTTGTATAAGCATATATATGCCGATTACCAGATTTCTGCATATTACTTTTCTAATGCATTCTTTATGCTTACGCTGCTAACTAAACAAAAATAACAATTAGTAACAAATTCTAAATAAACAAAAGCAAATGAAAGTTACATTTTCTACCGTACGTATTTTAAATCAATAAAGATATCTTTATATTGAGATTTTTCATACACAATAACGATCCAGTGTTTACTATCCGAAGGCTTCAGAAATATACTTGCATATTTTGAGCATTCTAAATTAAATCTAATGCGCTAGCAAAAATGTTAGACTTTAAAATAAGCAAGGCTCTGCTACCTAGCCGATGTCAACTTAATATCTTTCCAAGCGTGTGATAGCCATGAATCAGTATCTTGTCTAGGAGAAAGCCCATCAGACTTTAGAAGATCATAGGCATCCTTGTACCATCTCGAATTAGGAAAGTTATAGCCTAAAATCGCAGTCGCATTTTGCGCTTCATTACGAATGCCAATGGCTAGGTATACCTCTGTTAACCGCATCAATGCTTCTTCGATATGTTTAGTGTCCTGATAACTACGTACTACAACTTTAAATCTGTTAATTGCTGCTGTATATCTACGTTTATTTAAGTAGTAGCGTCCAACTTCCATTTCGTTGGCAGCTAAATTATCACGTGCGATTCTAATTCTATTATCAGATTGGATTGCATATTTACTATTAGGATAGCGTGATTTAAGGATTTCAAGCTCTTCTAATGCTTTACGTGTGTTGGTCTGATCATTTTTGGGACCATTGATTTCCTCAAAATAAGACGAGGCGATTATATGATGTGCGAATGCAGCATTTTTTGTTCCAGGGTGAACTGTTGTGTAACGGCGTGCTGTTGCAATAGCTTCTGAAAACTTTCCTGCACGAAAGTAGGCATAAGCAGCCATAACTATGGCACGGCGTGCTTCAGTTGAGTAAGGATGATCGCGATCAAGTTCTTCAAATTTTTGCGCAGCTGTCTCAAATTGCCCTTTAGTCAAATATTTATCTGCGGTAGCATACATTTTACTGGGCGGATCTGGGTGAATAATGTTCTTAGTGTCTGTTGTTAACGCACAACCGCTCAATAAAACAATGTGTCCTATAGCTAGGACTACGGACTGTGGAATTTTCATTTCAAGTCTAAGTTCCGATTGCCTGTTGGTGATCACATTAGTGTATAAAATAGTTGATCAATGCACACTACTTATAAATGTAAAAACACACACTAATTTAAGTTTCCACAAGTTTAATTACTTTTACATTACCTAGATGTGCTAAACTAAAAGCTTAGAAATTAAAAATCAATGTTGCATACCGAACATATTCATTGGATTATTTATGTTGACTTATTGCAAAGTATATTATGAGCCATATTAAGTTACATTACTATTTTGGTCATGGTACATTTGATTCTCACCACAAACTCAAAGCACGCTGAAAGAAGGCATGACAAGATTACTCTGCAGCGTTAAGTGAAATTAATATCAAGATATCCTTAATTAATATATATTTTATATCTTATGATGTACACCTTTGCTAAGGATGAGCATTATGAATTTCGACTGATATAAAATATACTTTGTATACTTATTTGGCATGTGAAATGTGCATAACATTTACATGTGGCCCGTTCAAGTTTTAACAAACTATAATGATTTTGCTTTAAAATCAATCTAAGTACTCTAAACACTTGACTTATATCTACCTAAATTATGCCAGGTTAAACTATATTTGGCAGTAGCTTTATGACATAAAAGTGTGTTTTATCTAATTCAGGTTACGCTTTTGTACAAGTTACATATAATTGATTAGCACAAGTAACATTTTACCAGATTGCATTTGGTTACTAAAAGTTTAAAAGTTAATACTTGAATATATAGTATTAAAAGTATTTTGAAATTTATATCATGTTAACACATTTTGATTATAACTGAGTCAATCGTTTGGTTAACGAAAATACGTGCTTCCTCATTGCTTACATACACCCTAAAAAGTTCAAAAGGATCAATTTCAGATACCACCTTAGAGAGCTTGATTAAATCAACAAGTTCATCCTTACTTGTTCTAATCTGTATCTGATTGACTGGTCCTGTTGTTTCATAATAACGATGGTATGGTTTGCGCTCGGCTCGGTCAGTAATGATATGCGGCGTTTTACAAACTTTATGATCTAGCCAATCAGATATTTTGTTACTAATTATTTCACATGCCTTATCTACTACAGAATTGTTATTAAACCCAAACTGTGTTTGTAATAGTTCTCGAACATCTATGCATTTGTAAAGACGACGTTTTTGTAACCTTAGAGCTAAATCTCTAACGACTTCATCAGATGCAGCTGTTAGAAAACTTAATGCTCCCCACAAAACAAAATCATCAAGTTCCATAAGATATCTGAGACTACTTTGATTCCTAGCAAATACTAACAATGGATGCTGATAAGGTAGCCCTGTATATTTCCAAGTATTATCTCTTCCAAGAGAGATAATGCGAACTAAAAGTTCTACCAAAAGCTTTTCTGCACCACGTGTCGTTTTATGTAAGTAAACAGTACGATAGAGGTGGAATAAACCTAAAACATAAGTCTCCGCTGCACAAATTGCCTTTGGGCCTAAAACAAAAGTTTGAATCTTACTTTCTTCACAAGAAGGCCCATAAGGCACATTTGCAACTTCAAGATTTGCCATTAACCACTCAAAATCAATAGCACCGTGCTGTGCTCCGGTCATAAGTCGGTCTCGTTGCATGTAATCAATGCGATCTGCGTCAAACTGGCTAGAGACAACCGCGCTGTAAATACTACCTGTATCAATTCTAATTAAATCAGCTACAGAATCTGCAAAACCGCTATCAAAACTGTTTAAAACATCTGCAATTTCACTCTCACGAATTAGTTGTTCACTAATACTTTCATGATTTACCAATTTCAAATCTAGCTGCTTTCCAACTTCTTCAAAGGCATGACTAAAGGGACCGTGACCAACATCGTGTAGAAGAGCCGCAGCCATAGCCTGATGAGCTTTGGTTTCCTCAAATATTTCAAATCTTTGAACTATCTTCATAAGCTGCCTTGCAGTATGAAAGACGCCCAGACTATGAGCAAACCTAGAATGTGTCGCACCTGGATATA
Source organism: Candidatus Tectiglobus diatomicola (assembly GCA_039583345.1). Classification (GTDB taxonomy): domain Bacteria; phylum Pseudomonadota; class Alphaproteobacteria; order Rhizobiales; family Hyphomicrobiaceae; genus Tectiglobus; species Tectiglobus diatomicola. The sequence continues at coordinate 9,650 of JAZDSJ010000008.1, forward strand.
CAAAATCAGATAAACCAAGTTGCTTTACTCGCCGTAATCTTTGAAATGTGCCCGTTTGCACTACACGCCACATGGCAAGCTCGAACTCGGAGGCTCCAAATTCGATAATATTATGGAGCGGATCACGTACTCGCTGTTGCTTATCCATTAAAGTTGTCTAATAGTAAAGTATTCATATTTTATGCCGCTAACAGAAAATTTATTTAGAAATAGCTAAGTATGAATCCGATCTTTAAGCTCATTTTACAAGCTATTCACTCTTCATGAATCAAGTCTATCGTTTGTTACAGGCATTAACACGTACTCAATTAGCTCAGACAACACAATGAATCCTAACTATAAATTAGATAGTATTGACGTGTATGTATTAAATACATGCACGCAATAGCTAGAAAAGATCAAGAATTTTCAAATATCAATTTAGGGATTATAACAAATAACCATTAACTAATTTTTTACATCTTAGAGAGTTTATAAAACAGTCATGTACTTATTGGAATTTAATTATGAAATACGCCATTAAAATAAATACAATTGCAAATTAATATCTCTAAAGTCACGCTTTAATTTACGGTCAGTTATCTATGTTATAGATGTTTGTGACAATTTCTATGTGTTATATTACAAAATTATAGACTATACATTGTCAATAATCACATAGTGTAGTTAAATTTATTAGTTATTAAGCTTTATAGTAATAGTACTTTCTCAGGATTCATAATATTTTGGGGGTCGAGAGCAATTTTTACTGCACGCATCATGTCAAGCTCGGTTTGGCTTTTATAATAAATATTTTCCGTAAGTCTGAGCTGACCAATTCCATGCTCAGCACTAATAGATCCGCCGAGATCAAAAACAATATCGTGTACCAAACGATTTATTACCTTGCGTTCCGAATGAAATGATAACGTCTTTGTCCATTCTTTGGGCTGCATTGGGTTGTAATGTATGTTACCGTCGCCGACATGTCCAAAAGCACAAAGTTGAATGTCTGGATATACCGCTAGCAAAGCTGAATTAGCACGTTCTATAAATTCCGCGATTTTTGATATAGGAACGGAGATATCATGCTTGATACTCACGCCTACTAATTTCTGCGCTTCAGCAATATCTTCACGCATTTTCCAGAATCTTTCAGATTGCATACCAGATAAGGCAATAATCGCGTCATCAACAAGACCTAATTCCATCGCTTTTTCGAGAACGTTAGAAAACGATTCTGACAACACATCAGGATTACCTTGGGCAGACACTTCACAAAGGACATACCAGGGATGCACGCTTTCCAAAGGATCATTGTGTTCCGGTAATCTTTCAATAACAAATTCTATAATTTTACGTTGCATTAGTTCAAAGCCAGAAATTAGATCACCCATGCTTGACTTAATATGTCCGAGTAATCTGACCGCATGCTCAGGCGATTTAACACCCAACCAAGCTGTTTCATGAGCCGTTGACTTTGGAAAAAGTCGCAAAACCGCCGCCGTAATAATACCCAGAGTACCCTCAGAGCCAATGAATAGGTGTTTCATGTCATAACCAGTATTGTCCTTGCGTAGCTCACCAAGACCCTGCCAAACCTCACCATTAGCAAGAACCACTTCAAGACCGAGAACAAGAGCGCGAGTATTGCCGTAGCGTAAAACCTGAGTACCTCCCGCATTTGTGGATAAATTGCCACCGATTTGACAAGAACCTTCTGCTCCTAAACTAAGAGGAAATAAGCGATCATTCTCTTCAGCTAGTTCTTGGATTTGCTTTAAAACAACACCGGCTTCTACCGTGATCGTATCATTAGTTACGTTAATATCTCGGACCTTATTTAAACGTGAAGTTGATAAAATAATCTCTCTCATATCATTATGAGGTTGGGAACCGCCAGTCAAACCAGTGTTACCACCCTGAGGAACAATAGCAATATTCATGCTTGCACACAGCCTAACAATTTCAGCTACCTCCTCAGTGTTTTTAGGACGAAGAACCAACGGAACATTACCAACGTAATCATCACGCCAACTGCGGCAGTACGGTGCTTTATCGCTTTCATGATCCAGATAACCAGCAGGACCAACTAGTGATTTCAAGCACTCTATAGTATTTTCATCAATACGACTGGTTGAGCGTACAGAGGCAGACATTTTTAATTCCCTATCGTGATAAAATGCCGATTATTAAATTACTTTCTACAAAATGGCCAGGAACTTACCACAACAAAAGATAGCAGTCGATATCAACATAATTTAGAATAGACTAAGACTGTAACGTAATAAAGTGCGAAAACTCTAACCATAATATTAATTAATACCTTAAGGAGTATATTCCTGCCTTCTATTAAGTCGTAATGGCTTGTAATACTTACTAGTGCAATAGTAAAGTCAGCTAAAAACGATGATGGCTAAATAATATAATAAAATTATTTTCAGAGATATTTACATATGTAGTATAATCAATTCTGTGCTGGATACAGCTCACAACATAATTCTGTAATTGACATCCTTTACGGTTGCAAATGTTAGTGTCATAGTAGTTTACCATTAACAAAAGCCAATTTGTTATTTCCTAAATGTTATTTAAATAATGATTTTAATATACCATGCTGAATGCCATATACGGTCAACCTCATCCCACTCTTATTAACGAAAATATAAAAAGGTTCCAAACATCACCGAGAGTACCAGGTGCTAAGCTATTGAGTAACTTTACAGAGGCAACACTCGATAGTATCGCAATATGTGCACCGGAAAACACTCTAGAGCGTCAATATGTGCTGGCACAAGGGATATTAGCTGTAAAACCCCAAGGCTCCATAATTGTACTTGCTGCTAATACAAAGGGTGGCACGCGTTTAGTTAAAGAGCTTAAAACACTAGGTTGTAACGTTGAGTGCAGTCATCGTCGTCATCACAAAATTGCTGTTTGCCATAGGCCTCATAGAGTCCAAAACTTTAATAAAGCATTGATATCTGGTTCACCAAGATATGACTTCAAATTAGGATTTTGGACGCAACCAGGACTGTTTAGCTGGAATCGGATTGATCCAGGAAGCTCCCTACTTTTGAGCAAATTGCCACCGCTTTCAGGAGTTGGTGCAGATCTAGGTTGTGGTTACGGCATATTAGCAAAAGCTGTTGCAACAACAGGACGATGTAGAAAACTGACACTTATTGATCTAGATTTTCGAGCACTGGATATGTCGAAGCGCAACGTAAAGTCAGAGGCAATAGAGACTTGCTGGTCAGATATACGTTATCCCTTGAAAATCAATAATCTAGATTTTGTAATTACAAACCCGCCATTTCATGACAGAGGAATCGAGGATCGAACTCTAGGACACGCTTTTATTAGGCAAGCTGCTACCATATTGCGTCCTGGTGGTGTGTTATGGATGACAGCGAATAAACATTTACCATACGAAGAATTGCTAAACATTGTATTCAATAAGGTGATATTAATAGCACAAAACAGATCTTATAAAATATTTAAAGCATTAAAATGAATAAATCATATATTGCATCGCTGCGTCTTGATCGCCTAATGGGAAATCTTGGTTATGGAACACGTAAACACATTAAAGCACTCGCAAAAGCCGGACGCATAAAACTTGACGGCACACCTTTGAATAACGCAGCCACCAAAGTTGCAATTACTAAGGATCTAACTTCTCGACTTTTAATCGAAGGAGAGAAAATCGACCCACTGCCAGGATTAGTTTTGCTCATGAACAAGCCAACAGGTATGACTTGCAGCCACAAGGAGGAAGGTGCAAAAGTATATGATTTACTTCCATCTCGCTGGCGAGCTCGCAAAATAAAAATTTCAACAGTTGGGCGCCTTGATAAAAATACATCTGGTTTACTACTCTTAACAGATAATGGAGTTTTGTCACACAAAATAATTGCGCCTAGGCATAAACTAGCAAAACGCTACCGTGTAACTTTAGCACGCCCTCTAATTGGCCATGAAGCTGATGTATTTGCATCAGGGCGTCTTACTTTAAAAGGAGATAACAAGCCACTACTTCCGGCATTACTAGAAGTTGATAACTCTGAATATACAGGTACAACACTAGTCAAGCAGTGTACAAATACTAAACCAATTGTGTCTTTAACAATTTATGAAGGTCGCTATCACCAAATACGCCGTATGTTCTCTGCTTTAGGTAATCATGTTGAGTCTCTACATAGAGAATGCTTAGGTGGATTAGTTTTACCAAACAATTTGAAGGCGGCTAATTATCGCTTATTAAATGATAATGATATAGCTGCTATTTTTTGTGAATAGAAATCAGATAGAAAGAACAAAAGTTTTCTAGCAAAACAATACATCTTAGAATTTTAGCTCGCGTCCTGTAGCTTCCACTTTCTAGCAGAATTTTATAGCTTTTGTGTACTATAAAGTAGAAGTCGATTTTTTTTGGTTGACAGCTATACATTACCAAGGAATATCTTGGCTCAAATAATTACGAATGCAGTTTTAGGCTCAAATGTTAGATAAAAATTACCAGCCATCAGAAATCGAAGCACGAATTTATGCAAAGTGGGAACAAAATAATGTTTTCAGTGCAGGCCGTTCAGATCGTGCAAATGCACTTCCCTATACTGTTGTTATTCCACCCCCAAATGTAACTGGCTCACTTCACATGGGGCATGCACTAAATAACACTTTACAAGACATACTATGTCGCTTCGAACGAATGCGCGGCCGTGATGTTCTTTGGCAACCCGGTACAGACCACGCTGGTATTGCAACTCAGATGGTAGTCACTAGACAGCTGGCCGAAAAACAAATTGATTATCGAGCCTTAGGCCGTAAAAAATTCATCAGTGAGGTTTGGAATTGGAAAGAAGAATCCGGTAATACGATTATTACTCAATTGAAACGTCTAGGTACATCATGTGATTGGTCTCGTGAGCGCTTTACAATGGATGCCGGGTTATCTCAGGCAGTGCTCAAGGTGTTCGTTGATCTTTATAACGACGGCCTAATATACAAAGACAAACGTCTTGTTAATTGGGATCCAACATTCGAATCGGCAATATCGGATTTAGAGGTTGAATCACGTAATCACACAGGCACATTTAAATGGTCTTTCGATAATCGTAATAGCGAAGGACAACCTGTTGAATTTAATACGACTGCATTTGGTAAAACTCTTGATCGCGATCCAAGCGGCCACATGTATTATTTGCGCTATCCTCTAGCTAACATTACTTATGATAGCAAAAATCCTGCGACTTATTTAATAGTTGGAACAACACGTCCGGAAACAATACTCGGTGACACAGGCGTTGCAATACATCCTCATAATGCCAAACTGTGTAAGTTTATTGGTAAGTACGTTGCACTCCCGCTCACGGATCGTGTGATTCCGATTATAAGTGATACGTACGCTGATCCGGAAAAAGGCACCGGGGCTGTAAAAATTACTCCCGCCCATGACTTTAACGATTGGGAGGTTGGTAAACGAGCTAAATTAGACGTTATTAACATTCTTGATAAAAAAGGTCGACTGAATGATAGCGTAAGCGTAGCCTACAGAGGGCTTAATCGTTTAGAAGCGCGAAAGAAAGTAGTTGCTGATTTGGCCGCCTTAGGATTACTGGATAAAATAGAACCTCATACCCACTCCGTTCCTCATGCACAACGCGGTGATGCAATCATTGAACCCTGGCTCACGAGTCAATGGTATGTTGATACCACATCTCTAGCATTACCAGCATTAGAGGCGGTTAGAACCGGCAAAACTAAATTTCATCCTAAAAAATATGAGGCCGATTATTTTCGGTGGCTGGAGAATATTCAACCTTGGTGCATTTCTCGACAACTATGGTGGGGACATCAGATACCTGCCTGGTATGGGCCGGATGATAAAGTTTTTGTTGCTCTTAATGAAGAGACCGCTATTAAGATGGCAACGGAGTACTATGGCAGAGTCGTAGAACTAATACGGGATGAGGATGTTCTTGACACATGGTTCTCGTCTGGTCTTTGGGCTTTCTCTACATTGGGATGGCCAAACGAAACTCCTGATGAGGTTAGACGATATTATCCTACCAATTGCCTGGTTACTGCCTTTGACATAATCTTCTTTTGGGTTGCGCGAATGATGATGCAATCTTTACATTTTATGGGAGATGTTCCATTTCGCAATATATACATCCACGGCCTAGTTCGTGATGAGAAGGGTCGCAAAATGTCCAAGTCGATCGGTAACGTAATCGATCCACTTGAACTCATTGATCAATACGGTGCAGATGCTCTACGATTTACGCTTGCTGCCTTAGCTACGCAGGGACGTGATGTCAAACTCACTAAGCGTCGAGTAGTGGGTTATCGGAATTTTGTTACTAAACTATGGAACGCTGCCCGCTTTGCTGAAATGAATGAATGTGTAACAGTAGAGGGTTTTACACCAAAATCAGCGGAGCATACGGTTAACCAATGGATTGCTGGTGAGACAGAGCGCACTATTAAATCTATAACTTCAGCTTTAGAAGTTTATCGGTTTAACGATGCAGCAAACGAGGTATATGACTTTGTTTGGGGCGTGTTCTGCGATTGGTATTTAGAATTGATCAAGCCAATTTTGAATGGCGATGATACGGACTCGATAATAGAAACTCGTGCAATGGCAGCTTGGGTGCGTGATCAGATCCTTAAAATGCTGCACCCTTTCATGCCATTCATTACAGAAGAGTTATGGGAGCGAGTAAGCGAACATGGTCCAAAACGTGAGGGCCTACTCGCTTTATCGGAGTGGCCAGACTTAAATGATTTGTCGGACGAGCACGCGGCCGCAGAAATTGGCTGGGTTATACGACTAGTAAGCGAAGTACGTTCTGTTCGATCCGAAATGAATGTGCCAGCCCATGCTAAGATTACTTTAGAACTTGTAGATCCCACTTGCATCGATCGTAAGCGTGGACAGCGTCACCAAGAGACAATTGAAAGAATGGCGCGCTTGGACCATCTCTCTTTCGTTACCACAGCCTCATCTGGCAGCGCTGCTATTGTCTTCGATGAGACAACTGCAGCATTGCCGTTGGAAGGGGTGATTGATATGAAGGCAGAGCGCTCGCGTTTGCATAAGGAAATTGAAAAATCACGTTCTGAAATTGCTAAAGTAAGAGCAAAACTAGCTAATCCTGGTTTTATGGCAAAAGCACCAGAAGCTGTAGTCGAAGAAAATCGTGATCGTCAGTCTGACTTTGAAGACCAAGTCAGGCGTTTTGAGATAGCCCTAGAACGATTAGATAAAGCAATGTAATTTTATACATTAAGCTTAGTGAAAAAACTTATCGCTTATGATGCTTCAACATTTGAACGTTACTAATTACCCACAATGGTAGGAGATTCATTTTATTATTAATAGCATGTGGATTACGCATAACACCTCTGGCACCTCCTAAATTCTCCGAAGTAATGAATTACTTATGTTTCAGTTTAACTATGTCGTTGTTTTATGCAATATCCTGTAATTATTATTAACTAGAACCAAATATCTCAAGATTATCAAATAGTATAATTCAAGGAAAACTCCTTGGTTTTTTGAAATAAAATAAATCAGATGTTATACTGGTTATAAATGTTTAGCCTATTGAGATCAGAAAACACTACTCCAGAGCAAATAATTTTATCGCTAAATTTATGTCGATAGTATGTTACACATCAAGGAATTAACATATCGTCTCGGTAGCCAATTACTATTAGACAATGCATCAGTTCGCATCCCAACTGGACACAAAGTTGGGCTAGTTGGTTGCAACGGTGCGGGAAAATCAACTTTATTAAAACTTATAACTGGTGATCTCAATTCAGAAAGCGGAGAAATCACATTATCCAAGAACTGCCGAATTGGTTACGTTAAACAAGAAGCTCCTCGCGGGTGTGACAGCCTGATTGAATGGGTTTTATCTGCAGATAAAGAGCGTAGAGCCCTTCTAGCTGAAGCCGAAACAGCAAAAGATCCGAAACGCATTGCTGACATCCAATTGCACCTCAACAGTATTGATGCCCACGCAGCACCCTCGCGTGCCTCACAAATTCTTGCTGGCCTAGGCTTTGATGAAACTGCACAAAATCGTGCCTGCAGTACTTTCTCTGGTGGCTGGCGAATGCGCGGCGCTCTTGCTGCAATACTCTTTCTGCAACCGGAATTATTGTTACTAGATGAGCCTACAAATTATCTTGACCTATCAGGTGCGTTATGGCTTGAAAATTATCTGCGCACTTATCCGCATACAGTTTTAATAGTTAGTCATGATCGTAACTTTCTTAACCGTGCAGTATCATTCATCTTACACCTGGAATGTGCACGTCTTAGTCTGTACACCGGTAATTATGATGATTTTGAAAAAAAGAAGTGCCTGCAACGACAAATAGATCTAGGCCTTAAAAAAAAGCAAGACAACGAACGACGTCGTATTAACGCTTTTATAGATCGTTTTCGAGCTAAAGCAACCAAGGCGACACAAGCTAAGAGTCGACTTAAAACATTATCACGCATGAAACCAATAGCAGTTCAAGTAGAAGATACCGTCGCTAAATTTTCATTTAGAGCACCAAATAAACTCATTGCTAACCCTTTGTTGCAGCTTAAAAATGTGGCTGCCGGTTATAAAAGGGATACACCTATTTTAGACAATCTGACATTACGGATCAATAATGATGACCGGATTGCATTGCTAGGTCATAACGGAAGTGGCAAATCCACACTTGCTAAACTCATCACTGGTCGGTTGAAACCGTTTAACGGTCATGTGATAAGACATTGCAATACAAAGATTGGTTATTTCGCGCAGCATCAAATGGACGAACTCGAAAGTAATCTTTGCCCATATGATTACATAACAGAGCTAATGCCAGACGCATCTGAAACGCAACGTCGAGCTAAGTTTGGTGCTTTTGGATTTGGAGTAGAGAAAATTAACAATAAATGCAGCAGTTTGTCGGGAGGTGAGAGAGCTCGCCTATTACTTATAATTGCTGCTTTTCATAGTCCTCACGTATTCGTCCTAGACGAACCAACAAACCACTTGGACATAAAGAGTAGACAGGCATTAATCCAGGGACTTAACGATTACAGAGGCGCTGTGATACTAATAAGCCATGATAGATATCTAATTGAATCCTGCGCTGAGTATTTATGGTTAGTACGTGATGGTAGTGTTTTTCCGTTTGATGGTGATATGGATGATTATTGTAGCTTTCTGACTAATACGAGTCAGTATAATAAATATATGAAAAGTAAATCTCCTAAAATATTACCACAGCGCAAAGAAACAAGACTGGAGCAACGCCGAATTGAAGCGAAATGCCGAGCCCAGCTATTACCTATCAAAAAAATACTCCATTCATTAGAGTCAAACATAAAAATTATGATTACCAAGATTGCTGACATAGATACAGAATTAAGTAACGGCTCGCTTTACACGAGTAATACAAAGCGTGCTCAGCAACTTTCAATTGAGCGCGGTAGGATCAAAAAAGAATTGGAACAGGCTGAAGTTGAGTGGGTGAATACGATGGAAAACTATGAAAATTTGACAAAAAATTAAATATTTTTAAAATTAGTCGCATTTTGATTACTTGCAAATATTAGAACAACAAATCATGAATCAATATTTACAACAATCGTAGAAGAGCAAAACCTGCAACAAACAAAGCCATCGTAAAAGTAGCGCGCACCATGATGTGCAATGCATTAGTAATATCAGTAGGGTTAGCACTTTTTCGACACACATAATTTATCCATTGGTATCTAATTTGCTCTTTACCGTAAATACGAGGCCCACCTAATGCTAATCCGATAGCTCCAGCCATAGCTGATTCAGGCCACCCTGCATTTGGAGAAGGGTGTTTTCTAGAATCGCTCCATGCACTTCTGAGTGCATTCATACCAGAAAAATCCGTAAAAATTGATGTAAAAATTATTAGACCTGCGGCCAATCGTGCGGGCACGAAATTTACTATATCGTCTGAACGTGCAGCGGCCCAACCGAAAAAAATATAGCGTGATGTACGATAGCCTATCATACTATCGGCAGTATTTATTATCTTATAGGTTAGAATGCCTGGTAGTCCAGCTATGAGATACCATAAAGTAGGTGCTACAACACCATCTGAAAAATTTTCTGCTGTGCTTTCGATAGCAGCACGGCACACAGCCGCATCGTCAAGCATTAAAGTATTGCGCCCCACTATTGCAGATACTGCCTTACGCGCTCCGTTTAGTCCGGTGCACTCAAATGCAAGCTTCACAGCATCGACGTGCTCATAAAGACTTCGTGCTGAAAGCAATATCGCAACCAGGATAATTTCTACAGTCATTAAGACTAGGAAATCACTAAATTGCCATATTAGAGTTATTATCATGCCAAAACTAGCAGCAGTGAAAATCCAGAATGTTAAAGCGATTACTCCCAAGAGGCGATTATACCAGTTTGGATTCCTATCACAATTAAAGTTTTTATCTATAGCTGTAATCAGATAGCCCATGATAACTACGGGATGTGGGAAGCGACTCCAAATCCAGTTGGGTTCTCCAAGAAAACCGTCTAAAGCTAAAGCCAATAATAAAATTATAGCTGCGTGTTCAGTAATTAACATAGCAGATCTCATAAAGCGCTTTGTGCGCGTGCAAGAGCGGATTCAAAGCGAGTAAAATTAGTGGCATATCCGGGTAGTCCAAATCGCAACCAAAAAGGATGCCGAGCAAATTTTCTAGTCCATATGCCTTGCCGGGCTAAGGCAGTATGCAAATATTCAGCATTATAATGGTAGCCTAAGCGAAAAAGTGATGTGCCACCTATGATTTTGAAACCATATTTACTGAGAATTATATCTAACATTTCAGCCTGACTTTGATACCTTGCTCGCGCATTACAAGCCCAAGTATCATCACGCAGAGCTAGTGTTGCAATTTCACATGCCGGACCTGAAATAGCCCAGGGACCGATAGTTGCTTCGAGACGCTGAATAGCATCCACGGGGCCTATAGCAAAACCTAACCGTAATCCGGCTAGACCATAAAATTTACCGAACGAGCGTAACACAATCAAACCTGGATTGCCGCTGTATGGGATTATAGAGAGCTCCGGTGCTACATCAGCAAAAGCTTCATCGATAATAGTCAGTTGATTATCTTTGTAAGATAGTTCTGCCAGTTTCATCAATTTTTCCATACCCACAACGCGACCATCTGGATTGTTAGGGTTAGTAATCACCCTTACATCAGCACGAGTTAGTCTCTGAATATCAACTACAGTTTGGGTATTTTTTACGTAGCGTTTCCAACAAATTGCATGCTCACTATAGGTAGGTCCTAAAATGCGCACATGTCTTGAATGCGAGTATAATAAAGGTAAAAGCTGGATAAGAATTTGTGTGCCTGGAGCGGCAATTACGCCTGCGTTATTTGGTATGTTATAGGCATATCTGGCACTTTCGAGCAGTTTAGCAATAGAATAGTTTTGTGGAAGCATTTGCCAAGCACTCAAGGGCACAGATGGGAGCGGATATGCATTGGGCGCGATACCCGTCGAAAGGTCAAGCCAAATTTGGCCCTTTATATCATGAGCCTTTGATGCTGAAGATATGTCACCGCCATGTCTCACTGAAACTTAAACCTACAAATTATAACGCCCTATTATTGTACACTTCCAATATTCACATTAACATATTAAGATGTTATAGTGTTAGTAAGTAGAATTATTTCACTATTGTATTTTTTCTGAGGTTGCCCACGACTTAATAGCTAAGCTTAGCTGTTGCTGTACCTTTAAGATGTATTTAGCTATACATTGCATTTCAGTTATTGATAATATGGTGCAAAGGGATTATTACTGTGAAACTTAACACTGCAATTTTGAGTTTTATAGTTTTGTTGAACATATCAACTGTTAGTGCTGTAGCAAATCAGTGGCACATATTCGAAATTATCAATGAGCATGATCATAGTGTCGAACTCTTTGTTATCACCTTAGCTGGTTTAGCTTTTGTTTGTCTTTCAGTAACCGTGTATATGTTTCGAGTTCGACAGATCTCTTAGAGTATTTTTAGGATAAACAATGGCAAATAATATTGGCATCATGGTATGTGGCCATGGTTCGAGATCTGATGTCGCCGTGTCTGAATTTGCTGCCATTACTGAACGTATAGACCAACGTTTTCCAGATTGGCCTGTGGAATATGGATATTTAGAGTTTGCCAACCCAATTCTTCGTGTTGGTTTAGATAAGCTTAGAAGCGCCGGTGTTGATCATATCCTTGCAATTCCCGGCATGCTATTCGCTGCAGCTCACGCGAAAAATGATATTCCTACAATTCTGAATAAATATCAGGCTGAAACAGGTGTTAAAGTTCAATACGGGCGAGAGCTAGGAGTCGACCCTAAGATGATTCGTGCTGCTGCTGACCGGATTCAAGATGCTCTCGACACTTCCAACAAAATCTATGGCAAAAGTGAAAATTCTGACATTTGTTTGGTAGTTGTGGGTCGTGGTGCATCTGATCCGGATGCAAATTCCAATGTTTCAAAGGTTGCGCGAATACTTTGGGAAGGATTTGGTTTTGGCTGGTGTGAAGTTGGATACTCTGGCGTTACGTTTCCTCTTATCGAACCATGTCTGCAGAAGGTAACTCGCCTTGGCTATAATAGAGTAGTGGTTTTTCCATATTTTTTGTTCGCAGGAGTTTTGATCGATCGAATTTATGGCTTTACTGATCAAATTGCAATGCAGCATCCAAGTATAAAGTTCGTTAAAGCTGGATATCTCAATGATCATCCGGGTGTTGTTGATACTTTCGTAGAGCGCGTAAATGAAATCTTTGATGGTCAAAACACGATGAATTGCGCAATGTGCAAATATCGCTCAAAAGTTTTAGGGTTTGAACACGAGGTTGGTGCTCCTCAGGAGAGTCATCACCATCATGTTGAGGGTATGGGAGCGTCGGCACCTGGATCTAAGGTTGATGATTGCAATTTGTGTGACACTTTTTGTACCGGCATTTGTAGACTGCAGGTGGAAAGCCATGGAAACCACCATCATTTTTATCCTCATACCAATCATCCTCTTGGCCCTAATAGCGTATTATCAAGCAATAAAGATTGACTGTAATGACATTGGCATATTTGAAGGATCCGTCGGCTATATATCATCAGTCATTTACAACAATCCGACAAAAAGCCGATCTAAGTCGTTTTTGTAATAACAACGAAGTGGATCTTGCAATTAGAGTAATTCATGCTTGCGGTATGATAGATATAGCAGAGGACATCATATTCAATGGAGATGTTGCGGGCAAAACTCGCAGTGCCATCAATTGTGGAAGGCCAGTTTTTGTTGATGTACATATGGTGCAAGTAGCATTATCACAATCTAAAAACAACTTAGTTAACATGGATGTGCGCTGCACTGTAAGTGCTCCAGAGACGGAACTGCGAGCAAAAAAGCTATGCACAACTCGTTCAGCAGCCGCTGTACACGGTTGGATCGAACACCTCGAAGATTCAGTAGTTGTCATCGGCAATGCTCCGACAGCATTATTTGCGCTGTTAGAACTTTTAGATGAAGGAGCTCCAAAGCCAGCAGCCGTATTTGCCTTTCCTGTAGGGTTTGTAGGGGCGATTGAATCTAAGTCAGAATTAGTTAAAAATCCGCGTGGACTCAACTTTATGACAGTTAGTGGTCGTCGTGGGGGTAGTGCAATGGCGGCAGCGGCTTTTAATGCTGTCTGGCTTGGAGTGCACAAAATATGACACCTTGGTTAACTATTGTTGGTGTGAATCCGAACGGTGCTTCATCTATTGGCGAACAAGCTAATATGGCAATCCAATCAGCTGTGGCTGTCGCTGGATCTAAGCGTCTACTTGATATACTAGATGTAGATAATGAACGACGATACATTTGGCCATCTCCTTTTTCTAAGGGTCTTGCTTGGTTGAAGAGTATGTCAGGCCAGCCAATTGCCGTTTTAGCATCAGGCGATCCAATGCATTATGGTGTTGGATCATCACTAGCATCTAAGTTTAGTATTGATGAGTACTGTGTTCTGCCTGCCCCATCTTCTTTCAGCTTAGCAGCAGCGCGCCTGGGTTGGGCACTGCAAGATACAATTTGTCTATCCTTGCACGGACGGCCATTGCAGAACTTACGCACTGTATTAGCACCTAAAACTCGCCTTTTGATACTTACCCGTGATGGCAGTGCACCTGCTGAAATTATGCGCCTATTGTGTCAGGCTAAGTATAGCAATAGTCTTGTCAGCGTGCTTGAAAATCTTGGCGGAAATAATGAAGCTTACTATGAGATGAGGGCAAAAGATGGTGTGGATCATAATTATTCAGCGCTTAATATAATGGCCGTACAGTGTCTTCTTGATAAAGATGCTTTTTATTTCTCTCCAATACCAGGCCTACCGGACAGTGCTTTCAAACACGACGGTCAACTAACTAAACGAGAAGTGAGAGCTGTTACAATTTCCTCTCTGATCCCTAGACCTAATGAACTTCTGTGGGACATTGGTGCTGGATGTGGCTCCATAGCTATTGAGTGGCTTCGTTGTGCACCACATAATATGGCTATAGCCTTTGAGCACAATCAGAAACGTGCTTGTATGATAAGACAGAATGCAATTCAGCTTGGTGTTCCACATCTATGTGTAGTGCAAGAATCTGCACCAAATTGCTTGTTAGGGCAACCGCAACCAGATGCTATCTTTCTTGGTGGCGCTTGCTCTGAAAAAGGAATTTTTGAGACTTGTTGGAAGATGTTACGCTCTGGTGGAAGGTTTGTTGCGAATGCAATTACTCTTGAGGGACAAGCTGTGTTAAGTGATTACCATGAAAACTTTGGCGGCGAAATTGTGAATATTACTATTTCATACGTTAAATCCGTAGGGCGATTTCGCGGACTGCATCCTGGAATGCCTGTGATGCAATGGCGAATACTAAAACCATGATTGATAATCGGCTAAATCCTCAATTTTATATTATTGGTGTTGGTCCGGGAGATCCCGAGCTGTTAACCATAAAAGCTGTGCGTATCATTAGTTCAGTAGATGTAATTACATATCCTAGCACTTCGCAGGAAAAGTCTCGCAGCCGTCAAATTATCTCCAAATATATTACAGAACACCATAAGGAATTGGCCTATAACTTGCCGATGGAAATTGATCCATCTAAGGCTCAAGCGGCTTATGATCAAGTATCTAAAGAGATTATTACCCGCCTTAAGGAAGGCTATTCTGTCGCTTTGCTTTGTGAGGGTGACCCTTTTTTTTATGGTAGTGCTATACACTTATATTTGAGAATAGCAGGGAAGTTCACAACGCAAGTTATACCTGGGATTACATCGTTAACAGCAAGTCCAGCTGCTGCAGGATTGCCGATGGCGACTCGAAATGAGATAGTCAAGATCTTACCAGCTACACTTGATATTTCAAAATTAGAAACAGAGCTAGAAACTTGCGAAGCAGCTGTAATTATAAAAGTGGGGCGTCATCTTGAAAAAGTTGTACACGCTATCCGCAACAAGAGACTACGAGAATATGCGCTATTAGTATTAAACGTATCGGACGATGACCAGCGTATTATCTCATTCAAAGAATTAGATCGCGTAAAACAACATCAATATCAGCCATATTTTTCAATGATTCTAATTTCTAGGCACAAAAGAGCAGTGCCATGAAAATTATTATTCTTGTTTTAAGTGCTCGCGGATTGCAAACAGCGCTAAAATTAACCATAGGCTTGTCGAACGTAGAAATACATGGGCTTGCCCAACGCTTAACACACTCTGAAGTTGATGTGTTATTCGAAGACACAACTGGACATATCAGACAAATATTTTTGCAAAAACATGCAATTGTTGGTATTTGTTCGTCAGGCATTCTTGTGCGAGCTATTGCATCATTACTAAATGATAAGTACGCCGAACCACCAGTTATTTCTGTCGCTTCAGATGGTAGTAGCATCGTACCTCTTGTAGGAAGTCACCACGGGGCTAACGATTTAGCAAATTCTATCGCCAATCAATTGAACGGACATGCAGCCATTACTACGGCTAGTGACATCAAACTTGGCATTTCCTTAGACAGTCCTCCAGTCGGTTGGGTGATAGCAAATCCGGATTCCGTCAAGAATGTGATGGTAGACCTTATTAATGGTGCACCGGTTGCAATCGATCCAGATTTAGACTGGTTATCGAATCTTCCATGCCGGAGAGACAATAATGCCGCAATTCGTTTAACAGCAAGTATTAATCTTATCTCTCCAGGAAAGCATGAATTAATTTTTCATCCTAAGCGTACCGTGGTGGGTGTTGGGTCAGATCGTGGATGTCCTCCAGAAGAAATGATTAGACTAATTGATACCACAATATCTGAATCTGGACTTGCACGGCAAACTATCGCTTGCATCGTTTCTATCGACCGAAAAGCAGATGAAGCAGCGGTACATGCTGTAGCAAAGCATCTCGATATTCCCGCTCGATTTCTTTCTGCTGATACTATTAATATGATAGACAAGAATATCCCTAACCCTTCAGATATAGTGCAACGTGAAACAGGTGTACGAGGAGTAGCTGAGGGTGCTGCTTTAGCTGCTAGTGGTGCCACCAAACTTTTTATCGAAAAACGCAAAACAGCACGAGCAACCTGTGCGATTGCTATTTCAAATGGTATTATTAATCCAGAAACGGTCGGCCGAGCTCGCGGTTCTGTATCAGTGATTGGTGTCGGTCCTGGAACACCGCTCTGGCGCAGCCCAGAATGTGTTACATTGCTTGAACGTGCAACTGACTGGGTAGGCTATAGTATGTATCTCGATCTAATTCAAGATCTTAAAAATGGGCAAACAGAACATCGCTTCCAACTTGGCGAAGAAGAAGTTCGTGTTCGTCATGCGCTTGAGCTTGCAGGTTCTGGATGTGATGTAGCACTTATTTCTTCTGGCGACGCAGGCATTTATGCTATGGCAACACTTTTGTATGAGGTCATTGCACTTAATCCTGAAAAAAGTGGCTTAAGCGATTCTGCTCATCGTGTTACAATAACAGTAACACCTGGTATTTCGGCTTTTCAAGCCGCTGCTGCCCGTGCTGGTGCACCCATAGGGCATGACTTTTGTTGCATTTCACTCTCGGATCTTCTCACCCCTTGGGTTACTATAAAAAAACGTATAATTTCTGCCGCTTACGGGGATTTTGTTGTAGCTTTTTACAATCCGCGCTCTGCACGCCGTGTTGATCAATTAGAGGTTGCTATTGCTATTTTGCGTAAATATCGCCCATTGAATACACCAGTCATACTTGCATCTAATCTTGGTCGAACAAAGGAAAAAGTAGAAATTATGACTTTGTCTAGTTTTAATCCTGAGATGGTAGACATGCTTTCAATTGTACTCATTGGTGCTAGCACTACAAAAATGTTTACAACAGGCGATGGTCAACGATTTGTCTTTACGCCTCGCGGCTATTCGAGCAAACGAAAGAATTTAGAATGACAGTTTATTTCATTGGTGCCGGTCCTGGCGCTTCAGATCTTATTACAGTACGAGGACTTAGAGTTATTGAACGCTGTCCAGTTTGCCTATACGCTGGCTCACTCGTTCCATTTGAGTTAATAGCTTCAGCTCCAAAAGGCGCAAGGATAATTAATACTGCCTCGATGATACTTGAGGAAATTATCGCTGAAATCCAAAAAGCTCACAAAAAAGAGGTTGACGTTGCCAGAGTTCACTCAGGCGACCCATCTATCTATAGTGCAACTGCTGAACAGATGCGCTGCCTAAAAAATCTTGAAATACCTTTTGAGGTTATACCCGGTGTACCGGCATTTACAGCAGCGGCAGCATCTTTAAAATCAGAACTCACATTGCCAGAGATCTCGCAAACTATAATTGTCACACGGACTGCCATGAATGCGTCATGTATGCCTGAGGAAGAGAGCCTCTCAAAACTTGGGCAATCCAAGGCAACACTTGCTATTCATCTCTCTATCCGAAACCTACAAAACATTCAGAGGGAATTGATACCACACTACGGAAAAGACTGTCCGGTCATTGTTATCTATCGAGCAACCTGGCCAGATGAGCAGATTATTCGTGGTACTTTGCAAGATATATCTCAAAAGGTTCGCGAGAATAAAATAAGGCGGACAGCTCTCATATTGGTCGGACACGTATTTAAAGAAAGGGCCGAATTTTGCAACTCATCTCTTTATGATGCTTCGCATCAACATGTATTTCGCCACAAAACAAGCTAAAGATATATTATCTTAACAGAAATAAAAGCTATCTTTTCTATTTTTATAGCTAACTAACATAACTATCCTACAAAGACGTACAATCAAATAAAATCTGTCAAAAATATCTAGTGCTCGCTTTCATATAATGATGTACAAATATACCAGATAATAATGTGTAACGATTTTTCGTAATATTTTATATCGTTCTAAACTGTACGTAAAAATAAAGTGACAGTTAGAGCTCTCTTAATAAAGATAACTTACAGAGATCACTAACCGCACTATTAATCCCTTGCTGAAACAATATTTTTCGTGCATCTTAAATTAAGCTTCTTTAACGATTTGTATGTGAGCTCATGGCAATAACAAAACAATCGTTTCTTTAGGAAGAACAAATGCAATGTGTATCAAATATTAATAACTAAAGATTTTAGTAGATATTATGAACAGCATAGTATTTAATATAGGAATAAAAGCCAAACTTGTAGTTAATCACCCTATAATTTAAGTCGTGGAATTAATCCAGAAATATCGTAACCGGCACGTGCAGCATCAGAAACTATATCTTTTATAGGGCGCTCATTTGCCTCAGATAATGCCAATAGCATAATGCATCGCATGCCCGAACGGCAATAAGCTAGTATAGGTACTGGTAAAGTTTTCAACAACATACCAAAGTCGTGGCCTTGTACATCACTAATAGCATTAGCATAAACTGGTTGCCAGTGTGTACGCAAATTATACTTTCTAGCTTCTCTCTCAATATCTGAAAAAGACGGCTGAGATGTGTCTTCCTTATCAGGACGATTGCAAACAATTGTTTTGTATCCAGCAGCAGCAATACCAGCAACATCATTGACATAAATCTGGGGTGAAACTGCTAGACGACCATTAATCCGGCGATATAGTGACATAACTCTCTCCTATTGTATAAATGCTAACTTGTATTTTCTTGGGTCAATGTTTTCAAAAAAGGGAATATAATTAATAATTGTCACTACATAAATTTACAGTAGTGATTAACCACCATCGAGCACTTCTAACTATTAGTTGTATAGTATATTGAAATTATTTTTTATATACTATTAACTCTTCCCTCGAATTGCAGGCAAATTCCACCAAGGTACGTTAGGGAAGCAGTGATGTTCGTAATGATAACCGAAATGAAAGCACGTTAATAGTGAGACCAGCCAATTGTAGTTATTACTACGAGCAAGATGACTGTCTGCGAATGGTACTTTTTCTGGACGATGGGGCAAGTATGTTCCGAAGTAAAAAAGTTGAAGTGAGGAACCTAACGCCGGCATCGCCCAGAAAAATAAAAGGTTTAGGAATGACACGTTAAAAACTAACAGATATGAAATGGCTACGATTATTATAAATAAAAGTTGTGACCAACCAAAATACTCAGTAAGAAAAGACCAATACCAACGACAGAAGCCGTGAGGCGGACTGGCATAGAAATCTGGATCATTAACTGTTCCAGAGTAATGGTGGTGCAAGTAATGTTTTTTCTTTAATTCGCTGAAAAAAAAGCCGATGTATAAAAACAAACATAATCGGCCAATTGCATCATTAAGCCGTGGTAGTGACGGGGCGAGTGAACCATGCATACAGTCGTGGGCAGTTATGAATAACCCGACGTAAAGCCAACTGATTGCTAGAAAACAAAGCGGCCCAGATATGATTGCGTGTATTCCCCACTTGAAATAAAAGACACTATGTATATGAGTCATAATCCAAGTTGCAACTACTGCACTAGCGATTAAAATTCCAAATAACGTTTGACGGCTATTTTTTACTTTCAACTTAACAAACTTATCCGCTTCCATTCAGCTTATTCTTTCAAAGTTATGAGCTGTGAATTGTAGTTCTCATACTCCTTATCAGATTAAGTGTAAACTGACGTAATTGGTCTGCTTGAATGCCAGACATTTCTAAACAATCTAAAGCCCTTCTAACCTGTTGAATAGCTCGCTTCTCTGCATTCTCGAGCCCCATTATCCCAACAATTGTTGGTTTAATACTATCTTTGCCAGTATCTTTATCTGTAGATTTCAAATCTGTTGCAACATCAATTAGGTCATCAAATTCTTGGAAGGCCGAACCAAGTAACGCGCCAAATTCGCAAAGCAACAATTTTTGAGAACCGCTAATCTTTGCAGCAATACAGCCGAGTTCTGTGGCTGCAGCAAACAGCATACCCGTCTTCAATGCGTGCGTTAGTTCTACCTCAGAAATTTCTCTTCCTAGTGGAACCATATCACGTAGCTGCCCGCTAGACATACCATTAACACCAACTGAACCTGCCAAACATTGCACTGCTAAAGACTGCTGTTCTTCATCTAGGAATGGACTAGAAGCTAATACTTTGAACGCTTCGCTCAAAAGTGAAATAGAAGCAAGTATTGCAGCCGGCTCGCCGAATTTAATGTGATTTGTTACTTCTCCACGCCTGAGTGATGCATTATCCATAGATGGTAGATCATCAATAATAAGTGAAGCGGTGTGTACCATTTCCACTGCTTTAGCACAGCACATAGCACAACGCCATCGTCTGTCCCATCCAGCCATTACAAGGAGTGTTAGCAATCCACGCACGCACTTGCCCCTCAAACCAAGGCTATAACGGATAGTCTCACTCAATCTCTCTCTCGTATTACTACTATCAAAAGCGTGAAAATTAATAGTAGTGCATAGTTCAGCTTGCATTTCGTCTAGGAATTCAATGGCCTGGAAGGCAACAGATGATGGAGCTGTCAAAACTGCTACATCATCCTCAAGTTCACTCATACATCAATTTCCTTAATTTCATTTGTGGAGCATTTTTTTCTTTTTATCTTCAAGCCATTCGCAAAATTAAAAGAATAAGGCTATATATATATTAAATATAATATAATTTTACTGCTAGTATTATCGCAAACAACACATAATTTGAAAACTTCAACTTTGAAAGCAGTTTAAACTTAGAGGCTCACTTATTAAACATTTCAAAATACTAATATTTAAAGTATGAAATTAAACACCACTAAGACTAGCGCTTGGCTACACATTCTAGTCATAATTCAACTAATAGTGAAGTAAATATCACCTTAGCGTAACAAAATGATTTGCAATACATTTTCAAGATAATAGATTTGTCAAGCTTATTTTCTGTAGAATGATGTAGGCGAGATATTGATAAAACACACTCAATGTGCCAGCTAAATGTATCTTTTTTAAAGACCTGACTCAAATTAGTACAAAGGCTATTGCAATATTAGAGTATTTTACTTTTAACGCAACCTCATATGTATAATCATTTTGCCATGCTATCAAAACATTTCATTACATATTTTAATGGTTATGACAGAACAGTAGAGCAACAACTTTTGGGCTACACGCATTATTTAAAGCCAAATTACATTGCAAAAAGCAAATAATTCTGCCAGAAACTACAATTTCAGATAAGCACAATATTTATTTTATGCTAATAGAAATATTATGGTAACGCTAAATTTTGTCAAACTTGCCAATCTAAATTAGAGTACAAAGAGTGGCTAATTCATAGGCATAAAGAGGTAAATCAATGTCAAATGCGGCGTGTCGGCACAAACCTAGTTCAAACCATCGCGCCATTGTTATAGGTTCGGGTTTCGGAGGACTTGCAGCCGCTCTTAGGTTGCGTGCGAAAGGCTATGCTGTTACAGTATTAGAACGATGCGAAAACCCTGGAGGCCGAGCACAAGTGTTTGAACATGGCGGTTATCGTCATGACGCAGGTCCAACTGTGATCACTGCACCATTTCTATTTTCTGAATTATTCGAACTATTTAATAAAAAAATAGAGGATTATGTGGAATTTGTACCATTAAAGCCTTGGTACAGATTTTGTTACACCGACGGAGATACATTCGACTATGGAGGCACGCTTGAAGATACTCTTAAGGAAATCCGTCGTATCGAGCCACGCGATGAGGCCGGTTACCTGCGCCTTCTGAAACATTCTAAAAAAATTTTTGATGTGGGTTTCACTAAACTAGCTGAACAACCATTCCATAATTGTTATAAAATGCTATATGAGATCCCTCGCCTTGCTAGGTTGCGTTTTGACCGTACAGTCTGGCAATTTGTGTCCCATCACGTTACTAGCGATAAGATCCGAAGAGCTTTTTCTATACCGCCTTTACTGGTAGGTGGAAATCCATTTGAAACAACAAGTATTTATGGCCTAATCCACTATCTGGAACGGAAATGGGGTGTATACTTTACGATGGGAGGAACAGGAAGGCTTGTACAGGCATTGACTACCTTGATGTACGAAGAAGGTATTCAATTATGCCTCAATACAACGGTTGAGGAAATTGTTTTAAGCGGATACAAAGCAAATGGCGTTAGATTAGCCAACGGCGAGATGCTACACGCAGATATAATTGTCACTAACACAGATCCATTGCATTTATACACCAAAATGTTACCGCAGAATAAAATTAGTACTGGCGCTAAAAGAAAACTCCGTTCACGCAAATCTATGGGATTGTTTGTGCTTTATTTTGGTACAGATCGTACCTATCCTGATATAGCCCATCATACTATCTGGCTAGGTGAACAATTCCGCGAATTGTTAAACGATATTTTTCATAGTAAAATTGTTCCTCGAGATTTCTCTCTTTATATTCACCGTCCGACGGCGACAGACCAGTCCTTTGCTCCGGAAGGGCATGACTCTTTTTATGTTTTATGTCCAGTGCCTAATCTTGACAGCCAAATTGATTGGAAATCAGAGGGTCCTCGTTTGCAAGAACGTATTATTCAGAAACTTGATGAGACCATACTTCCCAAGTTGAAAACTCATATTATGTCACCATTCCATATGACACCTAAAGATTTCGCACACGATTATTTAAGCGTTGGAGGTGCCGGTTTCTCAATCGCCCCTCATTTTACACAATCTGCCTGGTTCAGGTTCCATAATCGTGCTGAAGGAATACAAAATCTATATCTTGTTGGCGCTGGTACACATCCTGGTGCAGGCTTACCTGGTGTAATCTCTTCTGCCAAGGTAATTGATAAGCTTGTAGACAATGTTTAATATCTAAAATGGAGTGAAGCCACCAATAGGTTAATAAATCTAGTCATTTATTACCAATATTGTTTGTTATCACGAACTTTTATATTTTTTCTTGGATTATCTAAAGTAAATACTACTTCGTAAATAACTGGTTATCCCAAAGTGTGTAATATAAGCTTAGATAAAGCTTTACGCAGTAATAATTGTTGCTGAGTTACAACTCTAACTTTCCGCCCCAAAAAAGTTTGTCAAGTATGGTGCTACGTGCACCTTTTTTGTGACCACTACAACAGCTAGACTTTCGTTACATTTTAAAAGCATCTTTTTTTCTAACATAGAAGGTAGAACGCTTCGCTTCAATTGTAGAATATTATTTAGATGCAGCGTGAAGATGATTGGAATATGAATAGTTAATAATCTAATTATAATTTTAAAGCTTCAATAACTTTAAGGTGAATATATTTCTATAAGTTGTAGAAGATACTTAATATATATTGTCATTAATTAAAAGTATTCATAGCTTTCAATCGTTCCGATTCTAAAGTATTGTGTAGAAAAGTATAAGGCTTTTAAATTTCATATTTGGCTTCTTATGCTTTGTTAATTTTAATGACCCTTGGATAGCACGCATATCATTATTTTATAAGCTTATATTAACTCAATGTATTTTGTATAGGCATATGCTTAAATTTCACAGGTCACATCCATCGAGCACAGATGACATGACTGACACACAAAACGTTTTTTTTAGCGAAGTGCAGAATGAAGTGCGTCGCGATCAATTCATGAAATTATCTAATAAGTATGGGATGGTGGTTTTCGGTGGGTTGATAGCCTTATCTATACTTTACTTAACTTGGAGTTACTTTGTAAATTCACATCGAAATGCAGTGGCTAGTACTGGTGCTCAATTTGCAGAAGTTATGCAACTAATTTCTAAAGGCAAACGAAACGATGCTATACATGGCTTTGAACAAATTGCAAATGAAGGTTTTGGCGGTTACTCTCAGCTTTCACTATTATGGTTAGCAGCGCAGGCTCGTAAAGATAAACAAGTCGATCAAGCTATTGCATATTATCAAAGGCTTATTTCCAATTTATCAACTGACCCACTCATTCGAGACTTTGCAAAATTACAAGTCATTAACTTGAAATTAGATGTCGATGACTGGTCGAACTCTAAAAAAAATCTTAATGATCTTATCAAGAATGATAGTCCCTGGAAATATACTGCGCTTGAAACTCTTAGTCTTGCGGCTTATCGTGCTGAAAATTACGAAGTTGCAAAAAAAGCACTTAAGCAATTATTAATGTATGAACACACACCTAAGTTTTCAAAACAGCACGCCGAAGTTTTGATGTCTATATTAGAGCAAAAAATGGAGTTATTATCTTCAGATGATACCCCAGTAGCTATAAACCAGTCTAATAGTAACAGACAAAAAATAGAGAGAAACGGTGAAGCCAAAACAAAATAACCTAGATAATCTTGTAATAATATTTGTATATCCAGCAATATTGGCTTTGCTTGCTGTACTGTTACCCGGATGTTCTGCTTACTTAAATGATTTAAATACTCTTAATCTTCGGACTGAAAAGTCAACTTCTAAGCTCACTAACAAACGCACTCCCATACTACAGCAAACTAAAGTTACCAACTGGAAGTTATCTTTATTACCCGTTGCACTGCCAAAGATGATACAAAATATGTCTTGGTCTCAGCCAGGTGGTGAATCAAACAACGCACCTGGTCATTTGTATCTTTCTAAAAAAATAAGTAAAGTTTGGTTAGCAAACATTGGTTCAGGTTCATCATCATCCGGCCGCTTGACTTCGAGCCCAATAGTTTTTGATGGACGCGTATACACTTTAGATGCGAAAGCTAATATTAGTTCATTTTCTACTTCTAGTGGCAATCGACTATGGCGTGTTAATTTAACACCTGAAAATGAAAATTCTGCTGAGGGGTTTGGTGGTGGCCTCGCTGCTGATACTAATCGTTTATATGCTGCTACTGGCTTTGGGCTATTGGTGGCAATCGATCCCACTAACGGCAAGCAACTTTGGTCGAAAATGCTTGGTACTCCAATTCGTTCATCTCCAACTGCAGCACAAAATAAGGTGTTTGTGACAGCAACAGACGGTCGATTTTTTTGTCTAAATGGTTATGACGGAAAAATCATATGGAGTTATCGTGGCTTTAGTGAAACTACACAAATCAGCTCTAATCCTAGCCCGGCTGTGGATAGTGACGTAGCTATAGCACCTTATCCAAATGGTGATATAGTTGCCATTCAGATTTCAACTGGCACACTACTGTGGAAAGAGAACCTTACACCTTCAAATGGAATAATTTCACCTACCTCAATGAGAGATGCAGCAAGGCCAGTTGTATTTAAGAATATAGTATTTGCCATAGGACACGGTGGACGTATGATCGCAACACAACAAAAGACCGGCGAACGACTCTGGACCTATAATATTTCAGGGGTTCAACCACCTTGGATTGCTGGTAATAATATATTTGTTGTTGACCTTAAGGGTAAACTAAGTTCTTTTGAACGTCGAAATGGTATGTTAATTTGGACTTTGAAAATTCCAGGCTCTCGGACTTGGTTTGGCCCTGCACTTGGAGGAGGTGGGCTCTGGCTTACTTCAGATAAAGGTGCACTGATTAACGCTGATGCAGAGACTGGACGTATTATCCAAAGACTATCGCTTGGAAAGCCGATCTTTATTGCTCCTGTTATTGCTAATGGTATGTTGTTTGTCCTTACTGATGACGCGCATCTTATAGCTTATCGCTAAATATATAAACGCATGTTTAACATGAAAAGAAAGAAACAACACCGTCTCTTATATGAAAATTGTAAACACTGTGCATCGCGCCTCATAAATTGGCAGTCAAGAATGTTTTGTAAGAGTTAATAACTTTAGATTTAAATCTGTATTATTCGTACATAATTGCTATGCACAATTGTAATCTTATAGTAAGCATCAGACTGAAGTTATAATTATCGTTATAAAGTATGGAAATATTAGTATTTTGCCTTTGTTATAATACGAATAACCAAATGCTAGTAATAATTTGCGAAAGTTATTTAAGCTAAAAAAATGAGTGTAAAACCCGTAATAGCAATTATCGGACGCCCTAACGTTGGCAAATCCACGCTTTTCAATAGGCTTACCGGAAAACGCTTGGCGTTAGTCTCTAATGTACCAGGTCTTACACGCGATCGACGAGAAGATTATGCTTACATCATAGGCCATAAAGTAAAGTTAATAGATACAGCCGGATTAGAAGAAACGGTAGTTGGTTCCATTCCTGAACGAATGCGCAAGCAAAGTGAACAGGCTCTGGCTAAAGCTCATATTATATTATTTATTATAGATGCGCGCACCGGTATAGTCCCTGCTGATATACAGTTCTCTAAAATGACGCGTCGTACTGGTCTTCCTATAGTTCTAGTTGCCAATAAGTGTGAAGGACTTTTGGCTGAAAATATTTTATGTGAAGCTTTTGAACTTGGTTTGGGAAAACCAGTATCAATTTCTGCCGAGCATAACAAAGGTATTAGAGAATTATGTACAGATATTCTGCTGGGTCTTGGTTTAAAACCTATTCAAACAAGTTGTAGTAAAGTCAAATCTCAATTTAATGATATTATAGATATTCCCCCTAAAAAGGAAATTGTACCTTATTTACAACGTCCTATCAAGATCGCAGTAGTCGGTCGTCCGAATTCAGGAAAGTCTACATTAATTAATGCCTTACTTGATGAAGAACGAATGATTACAGGACCAGAACCTGGTTTAACTCATGACGCTATTTCTTCTGATTTTGTCTGGAAAGGAAAGAATCTGAAGCTTTTTGACACTGCTGGTCTCAGACGAAAATCACGTATTCATAAAAATATTGAGAAACTATCAGCAAGTGATACTATACGTGCTATTAAATTCGCTGATGTGGTTATACTCATGATCGATGCTTCGCAAGCTTTAGAGCATCAAGATCTTACAATTGCTGATCATGTAATCACTGAAGGCCGTACGATAGTAATTGCCATTAATAAGTGGGATAAAATAGAAAACAAGCAACTTGTAGCAAAAAACATCCGCCTCATTGTCAAGGACAAGCTTGCACAAGTACAAGGTGTTCCAATAGTGCAAATTTCTGCGTTAGCTGAATGCGGCCTTGATAAACTAATGAATGCGACGATTGCTGCATATGATGTCTGGAATAAACGTATAGGAACATCTAGTTTAAACCTCTGGTTACAAGAGGCTGTATCTCAGCATATGCCACCTTCATTCCGTGGTCGCCGTGTTCGTCTTCGCTATATTACACAACCATTGACTCGGCCACCGACATTCGCAATATTCTGCTCTCAGCCTGATGGATTGTCTAAATCATATACTCGTTACTTATTAAACAGTTTAAGAGAAACCTTTAAAATACCCGGTACACCCATACGTATTAATATACGTAAAGGCAAAAATCCATATGCAAAGCGTCATTAATCTTAAATATCCTATCTTAGTATTAGTCTATTATCATGCACGAAATATTCGATAAATAAATCGTCTATTTATATCTAGAATTAGTATTGTACTGTAGACATTTTTTATGATCAGAAATTTTCATAATATTATAGTCCTATATCTATTAATAGGCTTTTGAAAGTTTATATAACAAACGCAGGAATACTAAAATAACGTTTCAATAGGAAATGCAAATCAATTTTTAGCCAGCCAAAATATATAACTTGTACTAAATTAATGGACTAAAATAAATGACAGAGGTTTTATTCTATGATCTGAGATATGAAACAGTGGATTGCATTCTCCCAAGTCTTCTAGAAAAAACTATTGCACGTGGTTGGAATGCAGTTGTTCAGGTGGACCATGATGAACGTATCGAATTTCTAAATAGACTACTCTGGACCTATCGTGATGACAGCTTTTTACCACACGGTAGCGCTAAGGATGGAAATGCTATCAATCAGCCTATTTATCTAACATCGAATCTAAATGAAAATCCAAATAATGCCTGTATTAGATTTCTAATAGATGGTGCTCAACTCGAAACCTTCAAAGGCTATAATCGTATTGTTTGTATGTTCAATGGAAATATTGATGAAGCATTGCATGCAGCACGTATCTCATGGAAAAAAGCACTACATGAAAATTGCGATTTAACTTACTGGAGGCAAAGCACTGAAGGTAAATGGGAAAGGAAAGCTTGAATGTGAAAGTAGTACCCAAACTATTTTTCAATATCATTCTGAAGCTAGACCTTTAACTTTGAACCATCACAGTTTTTTGAAAAATTATAACTTTATCATGATGACATTATAATTATATAAAGTTAATTAGATGCTTTCATTTAATCTTAATTATATGTGTCGTAAAACTACCTAAAGGACAGCTATCATTTAACTGTGTCTAAAAAGAGTAATCCAAAAAAGTGGAGCTAATATTTGATATATGAACAAGTGAGCTTATATACATATTTCCATTATCTATGATAAATAAAAAAACCCTGAATGTAACAATATCATTAACCACGATCAAGCTGAGCAATAAAAGGTATAAACCTTTAGTGCTTCACTCCAAAGCATAAAAAAGTACCGATTAATGATATCGAAATAAGAAAAGGTTGCAGATACTCTCAACGATCTATTTCGCCAAAAACTATGTCAAGTGATCCAAGAATCGCACTTACATCAGCAAGCATATGTCCTCTATTCATGAAATCCATTGCAGCCAAATGAGAGAATCCTGGAGCACGTATTTTGCAACGATACGGTCTATTCGAACCATCTGCAATTAAGTAAACACCAAATTCACCCTTAGGTGCTTCAACACAAGCATAAACTTCACCGGCTGGAACACGAACGCCTTCCGTATGCAGTTTAAAGTGATGGATGAGTGCCTCCATTGAGCGTTTCATTTCACTTCGCTTAGGGGGGACTACTTTTTGATTTGAAGATGAAATCGCGCCACGACCATCAGAAGAAAGTAATTTTGAACAACACTGTCTCATTATTTTCACAGATTCGCGCATCTCTTGCATGCGGATAAGATAACGATCATAACAATCGCCATTTTTTCCAATTGGAATATCAAACTCCATTTCGTCATAACACTCGTATGATTGTGAGCGTCGTAAGTCCCAGGCAGCACCAGAACCACGAACCATAACACCCGAAAAACCATATCTGAAACAGTCATCAAGTGAAACTATACCAATATCAACATTACGTTGTTTGAATATACGATTGTGGGTAAGTAATCCCTCAATATCATCTAATACTTGTTCATGAGTATCACAAAATTTCGCTATGTCTTCAACTAACTGATCTGGAATATCTTGATGTACACCACCAATACGAAAATATTTAGCATGCATTCGCGAACCGGATGCACGCTCATAGAACGACATTAGCTTTTCACGCTCCTCAAAGCCCCATAGAGGTGGAGTTAAGGCACCAACATCTAGTGCTTGGGTGGTAATATTCAAGAGGTGAGATAGTATGCGGCCAATTTCTGAATACAAAACTCGAATAAGTTGAGCACGCCGTGGTATCTTGATATCTAGAAGACGCTCTGCTGCAATACAGAAGGCATGCTCTTGATTCATTGGTGCGACGTAATCGAGACGATCAAAATAACCAATAGCTTGCAAGTACGTCTTATGCTCGATAAGCTTTTCTGTACCACGGTGTAGCAAGCCAATGTGAGGATCAACACGCTCTACCACTTCACCATCGAGTTCAAGCACGAGCCGCAAAACACCATGTGCAGCAGGATGTTGGGGGCCGAAGTTAATATTAAATTGGCGAATGTCTGTTTCAGCCATCTGATCTTACCATTTCGTGTCCACTATTAT
This sequence comes from Candidatus Tectiglobus diatomicola, assembly GCA_039583345.1. Classification (GTDB taxonomy): domain Bacteria; phylum Pseudomonadota; class Alphaproteobacteria; order Rhizobiales; family Hyphomicrobiaceae; genus Tectiglobus; species Tectiglobus diatomicola. The sequence continues at coordinate 39,838 of JAZDSJ010000008.1, forward strand.
TGACTGGAAGTGCAACAAATTGCTAATCTGAAAAATATCTCTAAACTAAGCATAATATCTCACAAAATCTATCATGTAAGGCAAATAACGACGAAATATTTATAACTATTTAATCGCTTTTTCATCACCCGGAAGCGGATATTTCACCCCATCCCATGGACTTTCAAAGTCAAAATTACGAAATTCTTGCGTAAGATTAACTGGATCATAAACCACCCTTTTCTGAACATCATCATAACGCACTTCGACGTTCCCTGATAGAGGAAAATCTTTGCGAAGAGGATGACCTTGAAAACCATAATCAGTAAGAAGTCGTCTCAAATCTGGATGGCCTGAAAAGAGTATACCGTACATATCATACGCCTCTCGCTCAAACCAATCGGCAGCTGGGAAAACGGAAATTGAGGATGGAACAGGGTCGTATTCATTTGTTACTAATTTAACTCGAATACGTTGATTTAGACGAGGTGAAAGTAAATGATAAACAACATCGAAGCGATTTTCACGTTGAGGCCAATCCACACCGCAAATATCAATTAATACTTCAAACTGACAACCTGCCTCATCGCGCAAGTATTTCAGAAAACTAACAATGTCTGATCGTTTTACCGTTATTGTTAGTTCACCATATCTAATTTCGCTCAAAATAATGATGTGCCCCAGTTGAAGCAAAAGATCGTCACGCAAGTGAGTAAGTTCAGCTGTTTTTCTAATTTGAACGTCTTCAATCATGACAACCTTCTTTTATTTCAGACACAACATTGCAGATATAAACAATGTATATTAGTTTGTTGTTTGAATTAATTAGCGCGCAATTGTTCCTGTGCGCCTAATCTTTTTTTGCAAAAGTAATATGCCGTAGACCAGAGCTTCTGCAGTAGGAGGACAGCCAGGAACATAGATATCTACTGGAACAACACGATCGCAACCACGTACTACAGCATAAGAATAGTGATAATAACCACCACCATTGGCACATGACCCCATAGAGATTACGTAGCGTGGTTCTGGCATTTGATCATAAACTTTACGCAAAGCAGGCGCCATTTTATTAGTAAGTGTCCCTGCCACTATCATTACATCTGACTGGCGAGGTGACGCACGAGGAGCGAATCCAAATCTCTCGACATCATATCTAGGCATAGAAGCCTGCATCATTTCTACAGCACAGCAAGCAAGACCAAACGTCATCCACATTAATGAACCAGTACGTGCCCAATTTATAAGATCATCTGTTGTAGTGACTAAAAAGCCTTTATCTGCCAACTCATTATTAATAATAGAAAACGACTCATGGTTCGGCTTAACAAGCTCTGAGGCTCTAGTAGGGCCTACTCCCTCACTTGGGCGATCGAGTAAAAGTCTTGAACCATATGGTTCGCTCAGCATATCAGTGTATATCAATCCCATTCCAAACCACCTTTTTTCCATTCGTATATGAATCCGACAGTAAGGATCCCTAGAAACAGCATCATAGACCAGAACCCTGCAACCCCAATCTCACTGCTTGCTATAGCCCAGGGAAACAAAAAAGCGATTTCAAGGTCAAAAATTATGAAAAGGATTGCAACTAGATAGAAACGGACGTCAAACTTCATACGGGCATCGTCAAAAGCATCAAAACCACACTCGTATGCTGATACCTTTTGTGGGTCTGGATTGTTCATTGCAACTAAAAACGGAGCAACCATTAAAGCTAAAGCTATTAATAACGCAACCCCAAGAAAAATTAGGATTGGGAGATACTGCGTCACAAGATCAACCATTACGTGATTACCTCAAAATTTAAATAACATTTATTGCTTAATATATGCTGTTCTTATAAGCAAGATAGTACACCTGTGATTTCCGTGGGGCAGTTGCGCACAGACTAATCATAGAACAATGTTATAAATTATTGTAACTTTATCCTTAAGAAAAAAACTAACATTTGTGTCTCGAATAAAGTTGTCAAATTTTACTTAAACAAATCAAGGAAATTAATTAAATCAAAACCAGAATTCTATCATTCGCTTATACTTACAACTATATCACCATATCATAAACATAACTATTTTCTAAGAAAAAAGTTCTTACGTTTCATTAAGCTAAGAAAATATTCAACAGTGCCTCATTGAAAAAAATAAGATGAGAAGGCAATAACAATCCACACTAATCCCACATCTAATAAAAATTTGAAAATCATAAGAATGTCATCTAAAAGCTGAAGACATATCTTGTTACTTTCAGTTAGTAGACTTCAGTAAAATTGAAATTGTGATTTTTAATTAATCATAATTGCATTAGAACATGCAAATATAAGGCACAAAAGTCTATTGCAATTTAAAAATTGATCATAAGTCTAAAAAGGCAACTAAAATTCTATATCAATCTATTACTTAAGGTTATTAAGTGTACCAAAATGATAGATATTATTTGTAATAAACTCTAAAGGCAGCCGGGAGATATTGAATTGGCTAAATACATACTAAAGATTTCTTATGTTGAATAAAATATTCCGGTTCAAATCTTAGACATGTATAGACAATACTTAGTAGGCCAGCTGATCGAGTTGAACACATGCCGACACGTTGCAATGCATAACCCAAAATACTTTCCAAACACATATATACGAACATAAGACGCTATGTAGTAAAACTCGCATAATTATAAATAATACTGAAGAAACGTATTTTTTTATAGTATCTGTGTGCTTTGGAATAGATCCTACGAATGCGTTTTAAAATGTTGCGATAAAGTAAATATTCCTTTGTTCAATGTCGGCAGATTGACTGTTTTATGATATCTATAATAAGAATTGTAAAGCTATCAAAATAAAAATACATATTAGATAAAGTATACACTTCCGATACATTTGAAGTTCTACAGTTCTCATTTATCAATGCGTATCCTAAATCTAATTGAGCTGTGTAGACAGCTATCTAGTAGGACACAGATGTGCTTCAGAATAATCAAAACCTAATTTAACTTAAATCAGTTCTAAAAATGCAAAAAATTTAAGAAATGTGGAGAAAAGTTTAATTGCTTTTATAAAAGTTAACAACTTTGGTATGTCACGGCCTGAACCAAGATAAATATCTGCTACGAAGTTAGCTTTACATTTTTTATACATATGTTTCAGGTAGATAGATTGCACTTATAGAGATTAGGACTTTACGCATTCAAAAAATCTATAAGACATTCACATATGCGTCAAATAACACCAAGGTATTTTTTACAGAAAACAGCTAGGACATCACATTTTTAAAACCGAAGTCAGTTTGTTCTGAATTGCTATTTAACAAAAAGCTTATCTATCAAAAATTCCGACACGACTTGATAACCATTAAGACCCCACTCAAGATTAGGGACCGCTACAATCTCACTTTCGATGTATAGTCCTGGTAATGTAGTTAAAGCTACAGATGGTATTTGATAATTGTCAGCGCCAATGCTTTTACATGTTTTCCTCAAGATTGAAAGGTTTGAGCCAACTGCCTCAATTGAAATTTCTTTCCCTTCTAATTTTCCAAGTCTTATTCTGAAGCGACGATCCCAAGTAATTGTTTTCGGAGCGTGATGAAATTTCAAACACGGTAGGCCGAAGCGACCTTTTTCCCTGAATATTAGTATATGACTTCTATTTTGTATCTTTTCACGAAAAACGCGACACCCAGCTAACGTTGCTCCTCGAAATTGATCCATTGAAATATTTAAAAAAAGTTTTTCAGTCTTATTAAGAGAAGGCACATCTTTCTGTCCGCCAAGGAGGTGGATCACTCGCCGCAAAATTCGAATTGCAATTTCATGAGGTAATTCTTGATAATTATATTCCCAAGTAAAAATGCCATAACGTGTAAGATTTGAATTATTTAATACAATATCTCTAAGAATTTGATTTGTAATCTGATCCAGAGCTGAATTTGCTCGTGCCATTCGCACAGCTGTTCGACTAAGTGCTATGTTTCCCAAACCTAGGGCTTTTCGAGATGGAAGTTGTTTACGAATACGTACACGCTCAAACGCTAAAGATTCGTTGCTTGGATCATTTAACCATATTGTTTTGTTACTCTTTAGGTATCTTTGTAATTCTGCTCTGGATAAATCAAGTAATGGACGCAATAAAGAATAACCATACATTGAAGTGCTTTTTGCTATCCCAGCTATACCCTCAACGCCACTCCCACGTGCAAGACGCATTAGCAAAGTTTCAGCTTGATCATCGCAAGTATGTCCTGTTAGAACAATAGACTTACCTGGCAATCGAAAAACTAAATCTTTTAAAAGTTGGTAACGTGCAGTTCTAGCATAGTCTTGTATAGCTGATATTGGTTTTTTTCCTTGCCAGTTGATACTTCTATGCTCTACACCTAAAGCAATGGTCCATTCACGAACTTGAAGCATTTCACTCTTTGCTTCTTCTCGAAGACCATGATTTATAGTAACACATATGAGGCGCAATCTATGTTTCTTTAAAGTTTTAGTGTGCCACAAATACGCTAAGTGTAACAAAGCTAGGCTGTCAGAGCCGCCTGATACAGCAATAACGACATTGTTAAATGAACGTAGGTTGTAAAAGCGCTTACACAAATCTAGATCATCCGTGAAACGAAATTCAGGCCCCATTTTTAGCATTTTAAACGCAAAATCTCTTTTCTTACAAGATACTGGAAATCTTCAGGTTTCCTCGGATATTGAATGGTTAGTTCTTTTAAGAATTTGCATGCAGACAAACGTTTACCGAGATGGTCTAGTGAAATAGCTAATTTAAATAAACTGTTTGGTGCCTTCGGATTAGAAGAATAAGTCTGATATCCTTTCAAAAAAGCAGCTGCTGCTTTTTTATATTGCCCTTGCATATAAAAACTCTCACCCAGCCAATACTGGGCACTACCAGCTAATATACTTTCAGGATTATTCTTTATAAATCTAGTAAATCTTTCTTGCGCTTCACGGTAGTCATGTTGCAAGAAACTATTGCGAGCATTCTCAAATTTTTCCTGAAGATTACCGTTTATTACATCACCTGAAGCCTGAGAAAGATTATCTCGCACAATACTTTGTGATGAAGACGAGAACCCAGAGTTCACAGTAGTTTCTCCAAAACCCAAAATTTTATTGTAATTCTTGGAAGTTTTTTCTGGTTTGGCTTTTTTTTCAGAACCAAGAGCTTTCGACAATGGCTCTTTAGGCCCAAGTACTACACTGGTATCTTTTACAAATTGTGTCTTCGCCAAGCTTTCTAATGTTCCTATAATGATCTGCATGTCTACTAACTGCTCTTCAAGAAGCTTCACACGTTCTCTCAAATCATTAATTGCTACATTCGGACTCAAAACCTCTTCATCAGCCTGGGCATTTACTACATCAAGTTGAACCATCAATAGGTACCAACAAGAAAATAACAACACTAGTTCGAAAACAAGACTTTTCCATTTTTGAATAAGCTTAGCTCGTAGCATCGTCTTTCCTGTTTTTTGGAGCCATCTGCTGCATATCTAATTGATTAATTCATATTTACTTTTTGGCAAATGATATCTGGTAAAATTAATAAATCAATAAATCCTATCTTGAAAAGCGAGACTTGAAATAGGTGAAAATGACAATTAGCAATTCCCATAAAATATATCAAGATACAGGTTTTTTTGATTAGTGCGATTAATCAGTTCTGATAATAATTCAACTAGTGCACTGAGGAAATTCTTTATATTTTTATTTTGAACTATAAAATAATGATTATTGAGTGATAAAAAACTATTGAATAGTATATTAATGTTTGACTATCTAGACTTCATAGAACGTAAAAAAATAAATCTCTTTAAATTTAAAAACTAATGAATACCTTATTATTTCTAAAGAGAAAATTGGAACTCAAATCTTGTGCTTAGTGTCTTTCAGGATTCACGATACTTTTGTTAAAATGCATGAGATAGATAATTGCTAGAACAAGCCAACATGAAAGATTTCTGATTAAGTTACACGGAAAGTATTTTGTTACGACTTAAGCCTTTACTGCTCAGGTCCGCTAAATAGTCGATCCATAGCTTCTCTTTTTCACACCCGAGCTCCCGGAGATAGCTCCAAGAATATAGTCCTGTATTATGGCCATCATCAAAAACAATGCGTATAGCATAGTTGCCGATTGGACGAAGACTGCTAATTTTGACATGCTCCTTACCGCTAACAACTACCCGCTGACTAGGCGTGTGTCCCTGAACTTCAGCTGATGGGCTCATTACCCGTAGCATTTCAGCTGTCAATTCGTATTGGTTACCATCCGGAAACCTAACTCTAAGTATAGTCTGATCAGACTCCAGTGTCAGTATCGGTTTAACTAAAATACCTTCTGCAGCTTGAATTTCACTCCAGGTCCGAGTAGCAAGATCACGATAGATTTTTGCATATATACTTTCAGGTTGAGCCACGACAATAGGCCGGCCATTGTCTGATGTAGTTCGTATATCAATATGTAATGGTACGTTTCCAAGAAACGGTACACCTATATTTTCAGCTTCTACTTCGGCACCACCATGACCAAAAATATGGGAATGTTCTCCACAATTAGGGCAGATAAAAAAACTCATGTTTTCAATTATTCCAAGTAATGGTGTTGAGACTTTCTTAAACATAGCTAGACCCTTGCGCGCATCGATAAGCGCAAGATCCTGTGGAGTTGATACTATAACTGCACCTGACATGATTACCTTTTGGGCTATACTAAGTTGTACATCGCCTGTGCCTGGGGGCATATCAATAACCAAAACATCTAGTCCACTCCATTCAACTTCACGAAGCATTTGCTTCAACGCATTAGAGACCATGGGTCCCCGCCAAATCATAGGCATGTCTTCGTCTACTATATAACCTATTGACATAGTTTGGAGGCCATAGGCCATAACTGGCATTAACTTACCTGAAAGCCCGGATTTTGGGCGCTCTGAAGTCCCGAGCAGCTTGGGCTGTGAAGGCCCATAAACATCGGCATCTAATATACCAACCTTTAAACCTAAAGCTTGTAAACCAAGCGCAAGGTTAACAGTTGTAGTTGACTTGCCAACTCCTCCTTTGCCACTCGCAACAGCAATAACGTGTCTTATTTCTGGCATAGTCTGATCCAAGCTTTCGTTCGACTCATGGTTCTGAGTAGATGAATGTTTAGATTTGTGACCTTTAACTGGAGTTGCTGTTGCGAAACGCGATGTCCCAGCTTCACTTTCAGCCGTTAGACTAACCAGGACATTATTAACGCCATCTAGGTTACTAACAGCTTGCGTCGCGGCTAGCCTCAATGGCTCTAATTCTTTCGCACGAGATGGTTCTATAGTAATGGAGAAACATATCTTATCTCCTTGGATTAGGATCTCAGAAACTAAACCAAGATCAATGATATTACTTTTAAGATCAGGTCCCAGTACCTTTTTTAAAGCTGATCGAATTTTCTGCTGGGTCACGACCATGATTTCAATCTCCTGATCATACTTAGTTTTTATATTAATAATGTTACATAGTTTACCAGTGTGTAAATGCCTAGATAAAAATTACTTTATACATATGTTACAAAGGCAATTTATTTCAACTTCTAGCAGTACTATGATAAAGCTTTACTTAAAATTCATTAGAACAAGTAGTATAATTTGAATCATGATATCAATAGTAGCAATCAAATGGAATCTAAGATTCTTTGATACTTACCGTATTAGATTAAAGTTAAAATAGATCAATTCATAGGTTCTGAAATTTGAAATTTTGCATGCTTAAAACACCACTTATTGCACTTGCGCGAGAGGCAGGTACGCATATTATGGATGTATATTTAGAACAACGTAACCAATTTAGCCTCAAGAAAGACGGTTCGTACGTTACAGAAGCAGACCGCCGAGCGGAAAAATACATCTTGTCAAATTTACTCAGACTTACACCTGAAATAACCATAATATCTGAAGAAAATTCTGCAAGCCATACAATTGAAGTTCCTGAGCGATTCTGGTTAGTTGACCCTTTAGATGGAACCAAGGAATTTTTGAAGAAAAATGGTCAAGGTACATTTACCGTCAATATTGCACTTATCGAACACCAGAATCCGGTACTTGGTATTATTTTTTTACCAGCAATCAATAGGTTATTTTATGGTGATATTGACACGGGGGCATGGGAAATAACGGAAGATCTCGAACAACTCATAACCGCCTCGAATGTTCGAGGTCAAAAACGCTGTGCTGTAACAAGTTCCTCACACATTGATGTTACTACTGTTAAATGGTTACACAACCGAGGCATAACTCAGATAAAACCTTTAAGCTCATCAATCAAATTTTGTGCGTTAGCTGCAGGTGAAGCAGATATTTATCCGCGCTTCAACTCTACTATGGAATGGGATACAGCCGCCGGTGACGCTATTCTGAGAGCAGCAGGCGGTATAACTACAACATTAGAATTTGAACCTCTTTCCTATGGTAAAGCTGGTTACAGAAATCAAGGTTTTATTGCCTGGAATAAAGCCTTAGAGCCCTTCAAGTAGGCCACGCACAACATCTAGTTATGAGTTCCACACCTTCAAGGACAATAATCTCGAGGTATTAGAGAAACATGCATGACAGAAATCTTTTGAAATAGATACGAATGATTTTTTAAAAAAACTTGTTGCTTATTAATTAAAAGTAAGTCTCTTGAAAACGTAACATACAAATCCATTTTCGAGATCATAAGTAAAACCTTATTGAATCTCAAAACGACATTAGAGCTAAATATCACACTATCTAACTCAGTACATCACGAAAGGTCTCTGAGAAAGCCAAATATGACTAATAAAAGCAAAGAATATATAAATGAAAATTTTTTGAAATTAATCAAACCTACACTCTACGAAGATATATAAGGTCTAAATTTCTAAATACAAAAATACTGTTATTATATAAACACAACAATATCAGAAGCGTCTTTTTACTTAAAAATCAACTAAATGACACAGTTTTGTAAATAGAATTTTCAAAGTTAGCTAGCTATTAAACGAGAAAGAGATCATTTCTTATCAAAGATAAACTCATGTTGAAAACTATTAAAAATCAAATGTGCTTTCCAAACATCTACACAAATTCCATCTCAACTAAAAAATACTTGTTCCAGATATCGTAGCTGCCATTTAACAACGTGCTTTTTAAGCTACATAAATCTTCTGTATTTAATTATTATACTAAAATTGAGATGTAAATTTATATAGCGGAGATCCTACATGTATATACCATATTAATCTCACTTTGCCACCAAGAGTATAGTTTTGAACTTAAAAACAGTCATAATTTCACGACACTAAAACGTTCATCTTTAAGAAGTACATATAAAATAATCTTTGGACCTTGGAGTACTTCTTTGATCTTTTTAACTCAAGTGCAAGGAAATCAAAAAATACAAATTCAAGTCTAGACACAGATTAAGTAATATTCATCTCTAACTACAGCTATAATGGTAGATGTGAGCCAATATATTCATATGTGGAACAAAAACATGTAAATTAATCTGATCTATCATCAATTGATGCAATAAATTCATACTTAGTGCTTACTATTATGCAGTAGGTAAAAAAGGTTAAGTTGCAGCTAGCTTAACTAGGAATAGAAAATGCAAAAGCTTTCAAAAGATAAAATAGTAATGGATTTTATAAATTGTTAAATACTAAACAGTAACTTTTATGTGTCGTGGAGAAAATCACTTAATTACCACAAATATAAACTAAGCTTATACTTCTTTGTATAAGAAAGCCTTATATCGTATGGAAAGGTAATCATATTTTGAATTGTCTCCTTAAAGTGATACACTCTTTGTTATTGAAAACAGATCCAGAATGGGCCCATGAATTAACGCTGCGTGCGCTTGAAATTGGCTTGTACAAGCGCGATACTGAAACAGATAATCCGTGTCTCAAGACTAATATTATGGGGCTACAGTTTCCCAATCCTATTGGCATAGCAGCGGGTTTTGACAAAGATGCAAGAGTTTATAACGCTGTTCAGGATGTTGGTTTTGGGTTTAGTGAGGTAGGTACTCTCACGCCACGCCCACAGTCGGGCAATATCAAACCACGAGTAATACGTCTCCCCAAAGACAAAGCTCTCATAAATCGGCTTGGCTTTAACAACTGCGGACACGACACGGCTCATCATCGTCTCATACAACGAAAACCTAGCGGCATTTTAGGTATCAATATTGGGGCTAATAAAGACACAACTGAAAAAGCTATAGATTACACAACCGGTATCAAACGATTTTATAGTTTAGCAGACTATTTTATGATTAATATTTCTTCACCAAATACACCTGGTCTGAGAGATTTGCAATCTCCAGAACAATTAAGTGTATTACTAAGACAAATCAATGATATTAGAGATCGATGTGCCGATAAATATGGAAGATTTGTCCCGATAGCTATAAAGCTTGCACCAGAAATTGCTTATTCTGATATGCTAGGTATTGTTGATAAAATTGTCTCTCATAACATAGATGCCATTGCAGTATCAAATACTACTATTTCACGTCCATCAAACCTGAAGACAAAATTAGTAGAGGAAAATGGTGGACTATCAGGCCAACCACTATTTCAACGTTCCACAGTCGTATTGGCGCGCATCCACAAGCACGTTAACGGCACAATTCCACTAATAGGTATTGGCGGTATAAACTCCGGCGAGAGTGCTCAAGCTAAAATAGAAGCAGGAGCCTCACTCATACAACTTTACACCGGACTAATTTACGGTGGCTTACCTGTACTGAAACAAATAAAATCTCAACTAGTGCGAGCCACTCAAAAAGCCAGTTTAGCACAACTTAAAGAGCTGACCGGAACTAATGCAGATACTTGGGCTTCACTACCTCTTGATTAGATCTCTAACGACATTAATTATTGATGGTTCTTTAAAAAAGAAGCTCTCAATTTTGAAAATCTAAGTCACTACTCCACATCAAATAGTGATTATAAAATCACCGGCATGTAATAATTATTATCTGAGTAATAATAAAGACTGAATTTCAAAAAATGTTTGATTGAACCGCTTTAAAAGTTAGACGCTTGTATAATAACATAACACTAAATATGCGGTAGTTTATAAGCACCAATCAACACAGGTGTCTCGTTTATATACATACTATCACTGATCTGCTTTACAAGAAAATTTGCTACATCTTCTCGTGAAATAAGACCATTGCGCCAGGTTTCCGGCTCTACTAAAACGCGGTAGTTATCTGACAATCTTCCTGAAGTCAGAATGCCCGGACGAACTATAGTCCAATCTAAATGGCTTGCCTTAATTATATCTTCTTGAATATTCTTATCGCTGTAAACACGTCCCAAAAAAATCTCGAAACCTATACGTTGTAGAGGAGGGATAAGTTGTCGTCCATCCCGGCCAGATCCAAAACCTGTCACTGAAATTAGGCGTTTAATTCCAGTTGCTTCCATTTTATTTACTAGAATACGTGTTGAATTAGAAAACAAATCAATGGGACCTGTTAACATTCTAAGATTAATTGGAATACCCAAAGTTTGAATAACAACATCAATGCCTTCAAGAGCATTTTCAACGTTATCTCCGTTTAAGGCATCACCGGAAAATTTTTCAAGGTTATCATCTTCGATATTAATGTATGAAGCACTACGAGCTAATGCCCTTACCATATAACCAGAATCAAGTGCCGACTTAACAGTCTCTAGGCCGATACCACGGCTTGCACCAATAACCAAGATTTTCTGAGACATAATTTCTCCGTCTAATAATTCAACCGGCGAGTCAATTAATTTAATGTGGATCTCGCTGTGGTGCAGTGTAGTTTACAACTAAGCCTACACATAATCTTAATTCTGAAAGAAACCCTTAGAACTTGGAAGTACATTCTATTAAAGAAATTGCATTATATCTGAAATTTAGTAGATTAACTAGCACTTACATACTCAGCTACTTTAGCTTTAAACACTAATATCAGTTATGTATTTTACAAAAATTTAATTTATTAAAGTACTAATCAGATTAATATCTGCAAATTAAATATTTGGTTCGTCTTAAATAGTATTTATTCAAGCCTAGACTAGTTTCTTTACTTTCAGGTTATTCTTAGCTTTTATATATTGGCAACAATGTTGTTTCTTGTAATTCACATTCACATACCGTATCTACGGGGCAGTGCGCTTAAATTTGCTTACACCTGATAGAAGTCAAGTGATTCTGTATATGTAAAACAGTGTCCTTTTTATTACATATACAGTGAATAATGCTTTTTTACAAAAAATCTGTCAGTATCAAATTATGATGCAAGCTAAAACTCATATTTTTTTACATAAGCAAAGCTAAAATATTTTGGCGCTTTCGTACATTTTAAATAATTCAATTGATTTACCATTAGGATGTTAAAAACGTGTAAGTATTGAAATAAAAATTTATAAATTAAAAAACTAGACTAATTAACCTGTGGAGGACAATTAGAATCAATCTTGTGTCCACCATTAGATTGAATGTCAGTAACAACTTTAAAAGCATAACTATAATTACAGATAGAAACTTTCGGCGGAAGCCAGGTCCTCTCAAAGGCATCGTAGCCTTCTTTAAGATTAAGCCAAAAGTTCTTCCAGCGGGGGTTATGATACAATGAAAGATTCATAGCCGTCATGCGGAAGGGATAAATATGAACATGAAAGCGACTTTGTCCAAACTGGTGCGCTGCTTTAGTTAGCTTCCAGATTTCACTAATCGCGTCATCAGTAACAGCATAACAGCCAACAGATGAGCAACCACCGTGAACCATCAAATATTTACCTGTGCGACTATGTTGACGATCGTAAGCATTTGGAAAGCCTAAATCAAATGAACGGTGCCAACGGCTATTCGGGTTCATGGCACTAGCTTCTACTGTGTAGAAACCTTCTGGTGACTGGTGATCACCTACTTTTAGTTTTGGGCCAAGCTGCCCCGACCATCTGCATATGGGATACACTGCAAACAAATGAAAAATGTTTTCGCGCTTAATCCATAATTCAAGCTGAAACTCAGACTTAAAAATACGAATAAAGACAGGGGAACCGAGTGATAAACCATGAACAGTTAGACGATTTTCTAATGCCTCAAAATCAGGTGCACCTGGCAATTTCAAACCGTTTTTCCAGTACATATGATGTTTTAGTCGTATAAAACTAATTATTTGATGTTGAAGCTCCTGTAAAAAAAAAATTTTAAAAAATTTAATACTAGACGTAGAGATAATAGTAGTTGCTGTGACTACTACAAACACGCACAATGAAGTGGCCAAAATTAATTTTCGCCATATATTATATTGCATTTATTATTAAATCGAAATTAGCTATGTCAACTACCATATAAAATGTATTTGACCTCACACTTTTTAGAACAAGAGTAATAAATAGTATACCAACCAGATATAATAGCCTTTTTACTTAAAGCTCTTGTCACGTAATCCATTAATCGACATTAAAAAAACAAAGAAATCATTTTATTTGAAAAATTATATAAGTTTTAAGCCAAATTAATGATTTCAGCACCACTAAAACTAGATTTTGCTACCTTCGAATTAAACAATTCCAACTCCTAAATGTTTTGATAAGTTTAGTAAATAATCTTAATTAATTTTTCTAAAGGATCCCTATTGTCGTTAAATATTAATGAAAGTCTTAGGACATAGCATATTCACGTTTTTATTATTTCTACAAGTAGCATTAAGAAACGACACGTAATACTATTTTTTAATTAATAAAAGTAATTATATCAATTGTGGGTTCAAACTAGGAATTGACTCTAAAACTACCACGCTTTGCTTAAAAATACTATTCTCACGATAAGTCAAATCTAAATTAAATTTTATAGGTTAAAGTGACTGTAGGATCATTATAAGTCTTGATATTTCAGGCTCAACAGCTAGTAAAAAGTGCATATTCTTTTGCATGCTTCTTGACTTACGATTCTATAAATTATACTTGATGACACAGTTTTGGTAAAATTTGCTATAAATGTCGATTATAGCTCATCACTTTATGTGTTGACAAACTATGTGAAGGATATGAACATTATTTTTGTATTTAGTTTTTTCTATATAGCTCGCAAATTAAGCTCTCTATTTTGCGTGAGAAACCACAGCAAAAATCTAATAAATTTTTAAATCAACGTAACATTAAATTCCAATCACGGTAACCATTTTTTTGGGGGATCATTGGACCCTTCACTAATAAGGTTTTTATGCTTAGAAAAAAGAATCGAAGTTGAAAGTGCTGATAATATATCACGCACTCCATCACAGGATATAGTTGAAACTTGCATAATGTTCATACCTATCGCATCGCGTAATGCAGCAGCTTTCTTAGTAATTTCTGCCTTGCTAACCAAATCACACTTTGAAAGAGCAACAATCTCATGTTTGGCCTTTAAATCTGCCTCATAGACTTCCAGCTCATTACGAATTATATTATATGAACCTAATATGTCATTTTCCGTAATATCTATCAAATGCAGCAGCACCTGACAGCGTTCAATATGACCTAGAAATCGTGTGCCAAGACCAACGCCTTTGTTAGCTCCTTTAATCAAACCAGGAATGTCAGCTAGAACAAAATCATGCTCATCGAGACGTACTACACCTAAATTGGGCTGTAATGTAGTGAATGGGTAGTCTGCTATTTTAGGCCTAGCAGCCGACACCTTTGCCAGGAACGTTGACTTTCCAGAATTTGGCAAACCGACTAACCCAGCATCTGCAATCAATTTTAAACGCAACCAAACAGTTAACTCTTCGCCGGATAATCCGGAGTTTATACGACGTGGGGCCTGATTGATAGAAGATTTAAAGTGCGCGTTACCAAAGCCACCGTTGCCACCCTTAGCAAGACGTGCTCTTTCGCCAGTCTTTTTTAAATCAGCTATAATGACTGTCTGGCCTTCATCGTATATCTGCGTTCCAGGCGGTACTTTGATAACGCAATCGCCACCTCGAGCGCCTGTTCGATTTTTACCCATACCTGAACGGCCATTATCAGCTTTAAAGTGTTGTTGGTAACGATAATCAATGAGAGTATTTAGGTTATCAACACATTCTACCCAAACATCACCACCCTTACCACCATCGCCTCCGTCAGGGCCACCGTGCTCAATAAACTTCTCTCGGCGAAAAGACAAGCAACCATTCCCACCATTACCAGACTTAATATAAATCTTACATTGATCGAGAAACTTCATCTAAATTTATCCTCTTGACAAAATTATGGACGAGAAAAATTGTTTGATTACACTAAGCTCTCCGAACTTTGTAAATGATTGCAAATCTTAGACTGCAAATGAATAGTATTACGTATAGTTACACTTTATTTAAAAAAGGCCCATTTAAGTAGATGAAGTATAAAAACAAAGAAACATATTTAATTGTGTAGTATCACCTTAACTCAATTTACTTTACGACTTGGCAAAATATTTATTCAATAATTAAGTTCTAGTACTAGCCCAAAAAACATTGATTTTCCTAGATCGAATAATGTTGACGAGACGTATTTATTTGATCTCACTAAATTCAATATTATGTAAATCAGATTGCTTTTCTTACATTAATTGTCTTGTAAAGTGCATTAATGCAACGGATTAAACTTTTCTCACAACTTATTTTTAAGTGTAAATTTCAGACACAACATAACAAAAAAGCTGAAATTATGTTATTGTATACGGTAAGTTTATTTTTATAAGCTAAACTAATGTCAGGAGTTTTATATTGCTTTCCAATCTTCATGCTGTACATAACTCTAATACGAACAAAGTTGCAATGCAGTTTTTAGCAAAAGCAACAACAGCTAAGTCAAAGCCAGATGCAGCAGAAAAGTTTCTTCAACAAGCACTTCACTTGGCTCCCTACAACTTAAGTGTGCGCTTGGGTGCCTATCGTTTTTATTTTTATAACCACCGTTATGCTGATGCCCTGCCGCATGCGGAATTTATAATTGTACATTATGCGCGCCAGTTAAACATCCCAATCAATTGGCGCACCGTACGTCTCGAGGACAGCGATTTTACACTAATTGGAAACACTCCTGGTACTTATCTTCAGGCACTGCTTGCATGGGGTTACTGCAACATTAGACTAGGGAATACGTTTCTAGGCCGTCAAGCTATTGCTAAAGTTGTTGAAATTGATCCAAGTGACCGCTTTAATGCAAAAGCAATTCTAGACATTTTAGAGCATAATTCCACTGATTTACCCTAAAGCAATTACACACTTCCAACATAATTATTCTTAAGATTCTGCGAAATTCTAATTTTATAAATCTTCCCAACATTAACATCGAGTTTGATTGTTGTGGTTATTATTTTACTACATGCTTTATCCAAGTACACCAAACAATATGAGCTAGTTTTCAAGATCTGACTAGATAATTTTAGTTACATGGAAGTTATTGCCGATTTAGATATAGAAGCTTATTTCACATGTTTCATAAACTTCGCAGCTTAAAAAAATTTGAGCTAAACAATTAGCTTAATGGTAGCAGTATTTAATTATTTATATACAAAGTTAAAAATCAGAGGCTTTAACATAAGACCTGATTTAAGATAAAGATCTGGCATTTAGTATTCGTGATGAGACTTTACCTGATTACCTTAATAATGTGTCAGTACGAGATCTCATTTAATTTGGAATAATACCTGGGTCTCGGCTTATTAAAGTAAATTCAGCTACGCGAAACGTTACTTTAAACTAAACAATTTTATTTAACACATATATATTCAATAATTAATTAAATAAATGAAACTAATATTAACTAAAGTTAACTGATTTTTATTAAAAATACAAAGAAATATCTCGGTGTTCAGATCTACACAAAGCAACATTCAACGCAGCTTCACGGGGAAGACGCACTTGTTGACGTAGACCCATGTTTCCACGAATTAATTCTTCATAATTGATCAAATCTGGCAACAGATTAATTGAAGCTTTCTGTCGCCAAGAAAGTTGCATATCATACTTATTGGCGACCTCATTAACAGCTCTCTGTAGTTTAACCCAATTCACAACATTACGATTTAAACCCTTTCGTATCTTCAAAAGCGCATAGCGCAGATCGCTAACGCCCCCAACACGTTGTACTAAAGGTAAGAGCGCGTTAATTTTACTTGTAGCGCTGACTTGGTCTTTCCAACCTATAAAGTCAACAAGATCTTTGAAATCTTGATCAAGAGCCCTAAATGAATTCGTAGTGTCAAGAATTTTTATAATCTCTGAAACTCCAGTATACGCCCTGTCGACTATGCGACGGTATTCTTGACGCGCTTGAAATGCCGATTTCTGTAACTTGACAAACTCTTCATTCTCTTTTTTCCAATTATGGGGAATTAATTTTTGTGTCGAGACTAGCTGTTTCCGCAACTCAACAATATTCTCATTGATTTGTATAGTACGGCGTTCATCAAATAATGAGTTTTCTTTATAAAGTGTAAGGCTTTTAATTTTTTTACGAAGTTTCCGTATTTGTTTTTGTATGGAGCGGACCTTTGTGTGCAGAGGGCGATAGGTTTTAGATTTGTCACGAACAAGTGCCTCCTTCCCATGAATTGTGTGAAGTATATGAAAGACTGTTCTAGCAGAGGCAAAAGAACGATTTAAGGTCCTAGAAATGTCATCAGGCAGTTCACTAATATCAAGATTTACAGCGGTATCTATAGCCGCGCGCAGCTTTGATTGATTTTGAGAATATTGAGCGAACACATATTCCTCAAGACAGTACTGCAAAGCAGGATTTCTGGGTGGTGGAGCTTTATCTGAAATAAGAAGATTGCGACTTGGTAGATAATTTACCAGTAGAGGAAAGCTGCCAACAGTTGCAAGGGCTAGAATTTGTAAAATGATAAAAGGGATAACACCTTTATAAATTTCAACTGTACGGAAGATGGCCGGCGCAATACCGCGAAGATAGAATAAAGCAAATCCGAATGGTGGTGTCAGAAACGAGGTTTGTATATTCATGCCAATCATTACTCCAAGCCATACAGCAGTCACATTGGCCTTAGGATCCATAAGCAAAATAGGAGCGACAATTGGAACAATAACTACAGCTATCTCTATAAAATCTAAGAAAAAGCCAAGAATAAAAATTATAAGCATCACAATAATGAACTGTGACCAAAAACCACCAGGCAAGCCAACCAGCAAATCACGAACTAATTCTTCACCGCCAAAGGCACGGAAAGCAGCAGTTAGCATTGCAGCTCCGAGCAATATAATAAAAACCATTGACGTTGTTTTTGTTGCTTCAATCATTACTTCTGTCAAAGTATTATCAGTATTATAAGTTCGCCATCCACTCCAGATTAACCCTAACAAAAAAGCTCCTACAGCAATCAGTGCCATTATAACAACGAGAACATCACTACTTGATTTAGTGTTTTTTACATTTATCTCAAAAATACTACTAAGAGTAAGAATTACGCCGAGTGAAACTAAAGTTAGAATTGCTGGATAAAACGCATTCGATTGCTTAATGCGCAAGCGATACCCAGCCATAACAACAGCACCAGCTGCACCTATGGCTCCAGCCTGGTTCACAGTTGCAACACCAGTAATAATTGAACCAAGAACTATGAAAATCAGCGCTAACGGTGGCAAAAGAGTTAAGCCTACTCGCAGATAAAAATAACGATCTACTTTACAGCTTATGGGAACAGATGGTGCTAAGTTTGGCCGATGTATACCAATAATCAAGACGTAAATCATGTAAAGGGCTACCAAAACAACGCCCGGAATAAGCGCGCCCAAGAACATTTCTCCTGCACTAGTCGAAGTAACAGCAAAAGCTGAAGGCATTATAAAATTGCCTGTTACTTCCTTATATAAAGCCTGGCGTGCCGTACCTGCTTTATCAACTGCACTGGCCAACTGATCGGCTAAGATAATTAAAACGATTGATGGTGGGATTATCTGGCCGAGTGTCCCAGATGCTGCAATGCTACCCGTTGCAAGCCGATGTGAATAATTATTTTGTGACATTGCCGGAAGCGATATCAAACCCATTGCAACTACAGTTGCACCTAAAATTCCTGTGGTTGCGGCTAGTAATGCACCAACAAAAATAACAGATATGCCCAATCCTCCTGGTATAGGGCCAAAAAGTTGTGCCATAGCAATTAGCAGATCCTCAGCGATCTTAGATCTTTGCAACATCATGCCCATGAATACAAACAGAGGAATAGCTATGAGCGTATCACGTTCAACTTCCCAGTATATACCACGCAAATTTGTCACACCCGAGCTTAACCACTCGGTCGGTCCGCCATGAGCAAAGTAATAGTCTACGTTTCCAGTTAAAATATACCCACAGATAGCAGCTATAAGTACAGAAAGAATTGCAGAGCCAGGCAATGCAAATGCTACTGGATAACCGGATATTAAAACAGCTGCCATTAATCCAACAAGGACTAATAGAAAAAGTAGTTCCATAATTGTTGCCGTTCACTTTGCTATTTGCCTTTACAGCCAGGTATAAGCCTTACTATAAAATTCCTATATAGGCTCTTATGCTTCGCATTCATTGTAGTATTTAGCAGCATTTTCAAGCAAAGAACTTACAAACTGTAACATCATGCTGACTGCAAAAATTAACAAAAAGCCAGCCATTAAGTACTTTACGTACATCCCATAACCTGACTGAGAGACCTCAAATCCTAAAAGGGGCGCGATTAGAATAGAGGATTTAGTCCACATTCCTATTAACAAGATTGTCCAGCAGAACAACATGCCAAGTAAGACAGAACCAATAGCGTTAATTTTGCTGCGAGTATTTTGTGAGAGAGTACAGTACAAAACGTCGACACGAACATGTTGGTCCATACGTAATGTATAAGCAGATGCAAATAAGAACATTGCAGCATACCAAAAGCGTACTAAATCACCCATGAAAGCTTGTTCATAAGAAAATACGAAACGTGTAATTACAATAAACAGTTCGGCAGAAACAACAAGCAATGCGAGCCACCCAAAATCTGTCTTTGTTCGCCTTGAGGCAATAAATACACCGACAGCACAAAGAGGTATATGAATATAAGTTGCCCGGATGTAAGATTGTGCCATAGCTTTGGTTAAATCTACTCCAACAAAATACTCAAGAAATCCCTCTACTCTTAAAAAAGAAATAATAGCATCGACTAATCCCACCAGCAAGACTGACCAGAATGCAGATCGTGTAATGAACGCTGAAATTTGATTTAAAAGTTCACTATCTGAATGCATTGTACGCTTTTCTGAAGTTAGAATGACGAATAACACAGCAGCCATAACGGCAATTATGTAAAAAGCAAACTGTAAAATTGACAGCTCATCAAATTCTGAATTTTTAAACAACTGTAATGCTGTAGGCCAACCTTTCCAAAAAGACAAATAGCAGTTAAGTAGATAAGTAGTCATTAATGCAACAACCGACCAAGCAAAACATCTCAAAGACAACTTAAAGCCTATACGCATATCTGGTTTAATAGCTGTAGGCTGTACACGTATTCTGTGTAGCGTCAAAGGTAGTGATGTAGGAGTTATTTTTTTTTGCAGCATAGTGTTAATAGAGATCCTACGAGGATGTTTAATGCACCTATCTTACCAAAACACAATTACAACAGTTTGTTTGTATATCTTAATTAAAAATATCCAAAAAATTGTTCCTTAATGTCCAATTTACATTTATCGTAATATGCATATAGTGTTTAATTATCAGTAAAATATAACTAAATTTTTTAATCAACTTTATTAGTTGTAGTTTTTTTGTCAAAGAGGATAATTTAGGGATTCTTCATATATAACTTCTTAATAAAGTGCAAAGAAACAGCTTTGAGCTAAACCAAAATTTATGCAACATTTTAAAAGATTAGAAACAGACTTTATCGTAATCAAAACTTACGTATATAAGGATTTACAGTTGCAGACCTAAAATACGATTTCGTTGCACAGAATATGCTATTTCTGAAATATTTTGCCAACTACCGATTTTTTTTAAAGCTGTGAAAAAATGGTCATGAACTTTCTTTGAGAAAGCATTATAGTCACGAACTTCTTCAATAACTTCAGTTGCGGCCTCAGCCAAAGCGTCATAAATGTCATCGTCGAAGGACTTCAAAATGATGCCATTTTCGTTAATCATTTTTGCTAGATATTTACCATTTTTAGCCTGTGCTTCCTCATACTGAGACGCATTTTCCTCCATCGCTGCTGCTGTAATGATGTTTTGTTCCCACTTTGAAAGACTCGACCACCATTTCTTATTCATTCCAAGTGACAGCATACTGCTTGGTTCGTGCATACCGGACCAATAATAGAATTTAGCAGCCTCATAGAATTTCATGAAGTAATCGTTGTAAGGGCCAATCCACTCGGTGGCATCAATGGCACCACTCATTAAGTTCTCAAATATCTGATTACCTGGCAGAGAGACAGGAGATGCACCCAGTTTTGCCATGACATCACCACCTAAACCAGGAATACGCATTTTAAGGCCCTTGAGATCATCAACGGTTAAAATCTCTTTGTTGAACCACCCACCCATCTGTGTACCAGTAGCCCCACATGGTAGAGCTTTCAGCCCGAACTGATCAGAGAGCTCATCCCATAATTCCTGACCTCCACCAAACTTTAGCCAGGCATTTCTTTCCGTCACAGTCATGCCAAATGGTACTGTAGTGAAGAAAGCCAAAGCAGGATTTTTACCTTTCCAATAATATTCTGCACTTGAATAAGCTTGTGAATTTCCAGCAGCAACATCATCAAACACGTCAAAGGCACCAACCTTCTCGCCTGCTGCATAATAGGTTGTTTTAATTCGACCTTCTGAGAGCTCAGTAACACGGGATGCAAAGCGTTGCGCGGAAATACCAATCCCAGGAAAGTCACGCGGCCAAGTTGACACAATCGTCATCTCTTTGACACCTTTTGCAATCGCAGGTGAACATACAGATGCTACTATGGCGCTGGAAGCTACAACGCCACCAGCATGCTGGAGAAATTTTCTACGTTTCATTTAGATGATCTCCATCTCGTATTTTATCACCGTTGCATGTTTGCACCTATTATCACCTATTGAATTAATTCGCATGCGACAGGAAACGTTTTACAAAGATCTCTTAAAATATTCATAATCTTAAATGCGAGCAGAAAGTTTAGCCTAATTCTACTCTCAAATGTAAATTACAAACAAAAGAAAACATTACAATAATAGTCAAAGTCATTACGCTTGGATTGGAACCTACTGTAGGCTCAAGTCATAGCGAATAGGCTAAGGGAACAAAAGGGTGCATGAACAGGCCGAATGGATAATGCCATATTAATATGATGATGTTAAGCATAGCAACATTAATAAAATAATATATCTTAAATTTCGTCTAAGTTGTCTAAGTTAACGATAACCAATTATAATACTTCAAGAAATATCTCATGATTTACTGTGTATTTATTCTAAAGCCAGACTTTATTGAATCTTTATAAAATGCTTCAACAGTCTCTTGCGAAAATACGTTAAGATCTTTTGATACGAGTACAAGCCTATCAATAAAATTATTTGGCACTGTTATTATGTGACAGCCAACATCGTTGGCTTGGAAAATATTTAATGGTTCACGCGCCGAAGCCCAAAGTAATTTGGCTTTCGGTCTAACCTTAAGAATTTCAATGCACTCTTTTAGAATAGGAATAGGATCTGTTCCTGTATCTGCAATTCGACCAGCAAAAACTGAAACCAATGAGGCCGAATCCGGAGCCAGTGAATCGGAAATCATTTTAACCTGTTCAGGCGTGAAGACTGCCGTTATATTTAGAGACACGCCTTCGTTTGATAATGTAGCTATAACATCACCAGAAAAATCGCCTTTAGTATTAATTACTGGTACTTTTGCGTTTACATTTGCCCCCCAACTTGCAATTCGACGACCCTGCAAAATCATTTCATCAAAATCATCTGAAAGAACTTCAAAGGATATGGGCTTGTTTGGAACCACTGCTAGGATCCGGCGCGCGAAATCTTCATAATTTTTTTCACCTGTCTTAGATATCAAAGATGGATTAGTTGTGAAACCCTGAACTAAAGGATGTTTTGACATAGCAATAATACCATCAAGTTCAGCGCCATCAGCAAAAATTTGAACTTTCAAATCTTCAATGTTTCTCATATTTAACTCTATTTATAAATTAAACATTGATCAAGAAATTAGAACACACATATAAGCAACACAAAGCTTATGCAGATTTAATGCCTTTAATTACTCAACTCAATATAAAATCTATCATGTTTATAACCTCAGATTAGGAACACAAACTTATTTATATCTTATATTATTTCACCATAATGATGGTAGACCAAGCATCAATTTGAAGATGCTTTAATAAGCGTAATCCGTGACTATTGTATTGAGCTATCACTTGACGTGCCTGACTGTAAAGAATACCAGATAACACTAGATTACCTCCTCTTTGCAACGCTGGTGCAATGTCGCGTGCCATCTGTATTAGCGAACTGGCTAAAATATTAGCTACTATAAGATTAAATGGTTGAGCCTGACGAATAGACTTATCTTGTAGAGCAAGCGATGTAGCAAACATCAAACGCCCATTTGTAATAGATAGACTTCCATTTATTGCAGCATTAGCTTTAGCTACATCTATTGAGTTGCTATCAAAATCCGTTCCCAAAATATGAGCCTGTGGCATCGCTCGTCTCAAAGCCAACGCCAAGATCCCAGATCCCGTTCCTAGATCAAGAATTTTCTTGAACTGTTTTCGCCTCGTTACATAATCAATAGCAATAAGGCATCCGTAAGTTGTTGCGTGATGGGCTGTCCCAAAAGCTTCGCCGGCATCGATTAAGATCCGTTTTGGCCCGCGACCGACTTTTTTTTTATCGTGGCTTCCGTAAATAGTATAACGACCAGCATATACCGGCGGCAAACCTGCTTGACTTAGAGCTACCCAATTCCGATCGTCAACCTTGGACAAAGACCAAGAAGGCACACAATAGCAGCTTGCTGCACACAGCCACAATGCGGCACTTTCGGCTTCTTTCTGTTGTTCAAAATAGCCTTCTACAAGCCAGCTTGTATTGTGTTCAAAAACTGAGATCGAATTTGCTGCAGGTTCGTAAATCTCACTTAAAAGGCCGAAAAAGTGATGTGCTACTGTCTGGTCATGCGTGTTGATTTCTAATTTAAACATTTATGGTATCCATTTTAAAGGCATGACCCATCTCTTGATTAACATGTTTTTATCTCGCCTTTGTTTCTGTTGATGTACCACCCATTTGTTTAACGAGCTCAACTCCCCCTAATTCCAAACCATCGGGAAGATTATCTAGTAAAACATCCCATTTATTGTCGATATGAGTTGCTGCTTTTCCAGGAGGTAGTGCTTTCAGAAAGCCTAATGGATCTTCGGTTACAACACCATCAGCTACAAGACGACTAAGAGCATCTTCCACATCAAAATCTACATTTAGTCCAAAAGTTTGTTCTAGATATTGTTCTATTGTCTCATCAACATCAGGCAATTTATCGCGATGAATTTTTTTCCTTGCCAGTATGCTGTAAAGCAGTATTTCCTCTTTTACATCTTCATCAGCTGCACGGTCAGCTAATTTAACCATAACACCGCGATTGTCAGCGAGGGAATGAAAATATAAATTCTGTGCCATTACTACCATGTAACGTTGACGCGTATTAAAAAAACCCATTACCTGCCTAAATAATACACCACCAATTGCAAATAACATACTTGCAAGTGCTACTGGATTAGTGATAATTGCAGCACCACTAGCAACTATGTTACTTAGCGTTCCAAACAAGCCCATACCTACTGCGCCGCTACTTGTGAGACCTAACTTAATTTTATCAAACAAGCGAAATTTAATTCTCGTGTTCGGAAAAATCATTTCAACATCAGATTGTGGCATATTTTTAAACAACTTCATATAAATCTGTTTATGATTAATATTTTCCGAAACACGTTTGCTACGAGCTCGTACGATTTTCAACGCTTTCTCACGGCTGAGAACATGCATATTGATGTAATCATCTACTAGTTGTTCTTCAGATTTCAGTTTAAAAAGAATAAACAAACGCTTAAAAATAGGAACGTTAAATTCTTCTTTGAAAAAGAACTTACGTAAACAGCGACGCTGGTCTTTTTTGTAGGAAGCACCGCGATAGTAAATTTCTAATTCTTCAAAAGCCTCAAGATCAACTCGAAAATCAAGACCATAGTGGCTATCCTTTGCCAAAATAACATCCAACTCTGCACGCTCAATTCTTGTATAGTTGGCCTGTATTAAGAGGCGCCGAGTACCTTCAACAACATGCGATTGCATTGTCATGAGTTCATTAGGTGTGAACTGTCTTGTCATAAGCAGATCGCTATCAGGATTGAATGGCTCGTAGGCATGATTAAGATTCATGATTGCAGTTTGATACTGCTGTTGACGCCAATAACATAGATATCGAAAAAAGCGCTTTGCTTCATATGCACCATTCAAAGCCCAGTCGCTCTTATGTGTTAAACGATCCATAAGGTCAAACGTTGCCACTGGAATAAACGTTTCACGAATGAGGTCATCTTCAAACAAGGAAGAGTGTTCTTTTTGCTTAGTTTCTACTTCTGCAACATGCAACTTCGTCTCGCAACATTTGCTCAAGCTTTTAATTTTTGACCGTTTTTGAGAATCTTGTTGACATTTACTTATCGTAACGTCTGCTGACATACTTTACTTCCACTTATGAAACAGTTGTATCTGCATGTAGCTTCCTAGATTCAAAACTATATGTACTATTTCTTAGACAAGACAACAATCTGATTAATCCAATTTTAGAACTGCAGTTTGTAAGAATTATTTGAACGGCAGAACTATCAAACTGTTGTGTCTATACTCTTTATTTAAATTATCTTTTAGTGCCATAATAGCCTATACGTATATAAGAATACGACCTATTTAGCTAAAATCCTAACAACTCTAGCTGGTTTTTATGATCACAATTTAAAGGCTAGCCCTTTTAGCTAGTTATATTCCAGTAACAACAAATTGCAGGCTTAATTCTTGAAATCAAACTCTAGTATCTTGACTTAGAGTATAAAAGCTCTCTATCGCTGTCTAATCATAATATTTAACTATTTATAAAATAAGGGCATGATAGTCGATTAGCACTCAATTCAGAGTGTCATAATTTGACAGTAATGAAGCAATTTTGTTGTATATATATATTAATTGGCTTTATCTTGATATATATTCTCGCGCAAATCAAAATATCTTAACCGGATAAGATAACAAAGTATGAGCTATTTATTTGTACCTGATAAAATTTATGCTTAATTGCTAATATCTAAATAAATCAATTAAGTGAATAATTATCTGGATAGACTCTTGAATTCACAATAGGATAAAACATTTTAAAAATTAGATACAAAAAACTAAATGCAGGAAGTGCAGTTAAAATTACATCAACTGTATTACAAGACTAAACACAGATAAGCTTTTTATAAAAAATGAAATAAAAGATATGCCATTTCAACTGAATGCCCAAAATCAGAATGATATCTTACAATGAATTTTTACTAAACAGTTCGTATTATTTTGCAATCATCAGACAAAAGGCATGAGTTAAATCCGTTAGCCTATTGATAAAACTAAAGCTTGCCATCGCATAATTTAGTTTGCTTGCATTTATAATGATTCAACAATTAAGGAATTAACGATAGATATGTTTCGGGATATTGTCCGCACAACCCTGCCCATTGAATTTAAAGATCAGGAAATTTATCTCGAAGCTCATGCTTATGAAGACGATACACCTTCTTATCAGGCTATAGCATTAATTCATCGCGGCCTTACTCAAGAAAAAGTTATTCCAATAGTACGTGTACATAGCGGCTGTGTTACCGGAGATATATTTCATTCTCTTCGCTGTGACTGTTATGCCCAATTACAACTAGCGTTAGAAACAATAGTTGCATCAGAACTCGGTATTATAATTTATTTACCACATCATGAAGGCCGCGGCATCGGATTAGTAAATAAAATCAAAGCTTATGCCGAACAAGATCGTGGTCTTGACACAGTTGATGCCAACCTATCCATCGGTGCTCCTGTCGATGCCCGTGATTACGAGCTTCCAGCGAAAATTCTTAACGATTTAGGTTATAACAGTATCGAATTAATGACCAATAATCCTCTTAAAATTGAAGCCCTTAATCGCTATGGTATAAAAGTTTTGAAACAACGTCGAACGGTAACGGAACCATCTCGACATAATAGGCGTTATCTTGACACAAAACGCGATCGTATGGCGCATAAACTTTGAAAATTTTACACGGCCCTCAATGTCACACGCATCGCATCTAAAACATACCACTTTACTATCGGTGCGTGATCCTTAATCTAGATTTAGATTTCTAACATCACTTATAATGAAGTCATTAAAACTTTGACTAATTATAGTAATTTAAAGCGAAAACCTTATAAGTATCCTAATGGAACTTATGCACTGTTCACGTAAAGCCTTCTTTAAAACAAGTTACTGGTATATTAAAACATCCAAATTAAACTATAAGAATATTAGCACAAACTTATTTGAGTGTTAAAATTTCTACCTAATATCAACATAGATTTAAAAAAACCCGCTAATAAAACCCGAAAGTATTGCGTCGGTTATATAATTTTAAGTAAAAAGTTCCCCACCGAACTTATCTACATAAAGACTTAGCATAATTTTACTTGCCAATTATCGTAATATATTCACAGCTGCAAGCACACTATCAACTCTGACAATCATAGTATTTAAGGTTCGTATCTGATAAGTTAATTTTTCTAGTCACAGACAGTGCGACTATAGCACAAGATATCTATCAGTATGCTATCTTTCACTAGACAAAGGTATTTTTTGCGTTTCCATACTAAATATTACCATCAGATTAAGACTTTATAAAGCCACCCTCATTAAGCAAACTTGCGAACACCTTATTTTGCTGTGTGCGTTGCTTGAAATTACCATGTTCTAATACACGCCAATTCTCTTAGACAATAGTAACGTCAGCATCAATAGTGGTTTAAAGACGATGCGTCCACGAACTTAATGAAGAATGATGCTAGCGATTGCTGCAACCTGTTCTCGTAATATAGTCAACCATGTATCAAAAAGTAATTCAGCACCGGCTGTAATTGTTTGCACCGTTTTAGATGCTTTTTGCTCCGTTTGGTACTGGATACATTAAAGTTATAGAGTGCTCAAATACACGCACCACAGCAGCAAGACGTTGCCAATACAGAAGGCAATACGAAGTTATTGAAATCCAAACACCAGCAACGATACTGAAAATCCAAAAAGCTACATACACTATAATAAGTGTCATTGTAGACTGATATTTCATAAACTTGTCTACAAAACTGCCTTGCAAAATGGATTCTGTAAGTTGTGCAAGACCAACGGTTATATTTGCTACTACAGCAAGAGCACTAGCCCGGCACTTTTAATGTAATATTACCATTGCACGTTGATAGATCGTAATTTAAGACATTCTAATAGACAAGTAATTTTTTGTTTGCAACTAGAGACTTTTAATCATTTTTACGCTGTTAGAGCTTTAAAAAGCTCAGAATTTTCGCCTAGTTGTTACAAACGGCAGTCAATTTGTTAGATCTGACATAATTTAGAACTCATAACAAAAAAAATGAGTGTCACTAGAATTTGCTATGACCGTAGGATAATATGATGTACTATAACATGTGTTTTGATAGACTGAACTGCCGAAATTATTACTTATTTTTGTTTAAGCTCAAAGCATTTTTTTCGAAATATATGTATATTCACCACAACAAAATGCCTCGTAATAATTTCTAGATTAGAATATTTCATTATTAATAGTTGTGACACTAAACTAGTTAAAGTTTTATAGACTTTTTAAAACGTTTTTTGCTATGAACACATCTCCAGCATTAGAAGCATTAAAATGCGCTTCAAGGAACACGCCGTTCGTGATAGCCCAGCTTGGTCAATCATTGGACGGACGAATCGCAACGGTTTCTGGTGAAAGCCGCTGGATTAACGGCACTACCGCACTAGATCACATACACCATATCCGCGCTAATGTTGATGCTGTAGTTGTTGGTGTAGATACTGTTCTTAAAGATGATCCTTTACTGACAGTGCGTCGTATAACTGGTAAAAATCCGGTTCGTGTAGTTATTGACCCAAATAACAGATTGCCTCAACACGCGCGCTGCTTTCATCAAGACGACTCAAGTTGTATTGTTATACGCGGTGTTAGAACACATGACAAAGTCGGTGTTACAGCACATGAAAAGTATAACGAGTTATTTGTTTTAACGAAGTCAAGATTTCTGTCTCCCCACGAAATTATTCGACAACTATTTGCACTTGGCTTACGTCGCATTTTTGTAGAAGGAGGTGCACGAACAATTTCAAAATTCATTGATGCAGATGCTGTTGACCGCCTCCATTTATTAGTGGCACCAATCATAATAGGATCAGGCAAAACTGGATTGCAGCTAAAACCTATAAAAACACTTAAATCAGCACGTAGACCTGCTACTTCAACATACTACCTTGGCAATGGAGAAATATTATACGATTGCGATTTACGAATTATGATATAATTTCGTATAATATCACAAATATATGACCTTTAGTAACAATGTGGCAAAAGTGTATTACGTTATTAATATACATCCAAGAAATAGAACTAAATTAATTAATATTATGAAATAATTATAGCTGTAATTATTCTGAAGTTAAGGCTGTCAGATCTTCATGGCCAGCTGTAGTCACATAAGCTTTTTGAGCTCTGTAAAACTCAACGTTCTACAAGCATTATGTTTTACCTTACCAGTTCAATGACCACGCTGACTCGGTTTAAATCAGCCCTATAACTCAATTCGTAGAATATTGGGTTCAGTCCAAGTGCACTTACACCAAACACAAAAAAGTATTATGCTGCTTTAGTACTTAAATTAAAAACCATTAGCTTCAGAGCTTACAGTTGCAACAAAACTTTCATTCGTGCAAATATACATATAATACATTTTACAGGATTACATCTAACTGATGCTCTTGTAGCCATGTAGTTTAACTAAGATATGAGAGAAATATTTTAAACACTTGGCCTTTCATAATAATTTTTTAAAAAAAAGTTTTGTTGGAGCTATAGATAGCAAATCAACAATATTGAGGTTGTGACAAGTTCAAGCCGGTCTGCTAATTCATCAATTCTTATGTGCTAAATTAGATTAAAGGTTATAACTTCACACCTAATATTTTTTTGCTAAAAAATTTGTAGTATTTTTTACTCTTCTAAGATTAGCTCACCTAAATTAATCAGCTCCCTCGTTACATGGAAGGCAGATCAAGAACTTAACTACAGAAGTTTAAATCAGAACCAAGTAAAAACTTTTAAAAAGTCATGGTTTAATGGACACGCCCTAATATGTTGTCGAACTTTTACTTTTTTAAAAGTCTGATCTTTAGTCTCTCGAAATAGCCAATCATTTGGAAATCGATCCAAAGAATTTTCAATAATAGAAAAACTACTTTCTTACAGAAATATTTACGAGACATTAACCATTAAGCTTCAGTGTGGGATAAATCATGCTTTCGCAAAGAAAATGTGCAACAAAAATTTATCACAACAACTTACTTCCAGTTACCTGTGATTACTAATATTTCTTTGTAAAGTTCCTGATACTTGATTTGAGTGAAGCGTATAGGAATAGTTTCGATGGGCAAGTTAGATGCTAGTCTCCAAACCATAGTAATGAAATGCCGTTATAATACTGTATACGTTGGAGATTGTGTAGCAAAGCTGCGCAAAATTTCAGATTCCAGTGTAGATCTTATTTTTGCCGACCCACCTTACAAGTTGCAGCTAGATGGTACATTACTACGACCAAACAATACGATCGTAGATGGA
>JAZDSJ010000004.1:0-111127 GCA_039583345.1 Candidatus Tectiglobus diatomicola
GCAGGTTCATTTAGGATTTTATATGCAACAATAACATACATCACGATTTTAATCACGTCGGAAAATATTGAATTGCTTTAACAAAATACGGGTTGCTTCTCTACCATCTTCCCGATCGATTGCAATCATAGGAGATCTTTTCAAGTACCAACCAAAAACAGGTAATTTATAAAGTGATTTCTTCAGTACAATACACACGTCAGGGATAAATACGTTAAAAACCAAGGTCTCCCACGCTGACTGATGATTACAAGCTATAATCACTTGTCCCTTAGGGAGATTCGATCGACCTACTTCCTGGTGTTTTAAGCCAACTACATATTTCAGTCCTAAAATGATGCCGTGTGACCAAATCCTAGACACCCTGCGCACCAATTCAGAACGGCCGTTAACTAGCAAAATTGGAATAATTAGGCCAAGTAATATTGTCCAAAGAACAAGCATGATATCGAAAGTTTTAGAACGAATAACTTGTATAATTTTCTGCATGTTATCAGTTTATTGTTGCCTTTAATATTATCGAAAGAACATGCGTAATTTGAAACAATTTAAGCGTCTTAATTTTAATCTCTGAAACCTAAAAGATTGATTTAGAAAGAAAAGTCATACTAATAATTCTCAATATTTGTATCGTAAGTTAGTTTTGCTAGATCATTACAAACTACGTCTCTTAAGTTAATATCATAAACTCGAGTTTAACTACACTACTAGTATTATATGAACGGTAAAGTTACTAAAGTTCCTGACCTGAAAAGTAGAGCTTGATACTGCAAATTTTACATTAAAGTAATTCAATATTTTCCGACGTGATTAAAATCGTGATGTATGTTATTGTTGCATATAAAATCCTAAATGAACCTGCTATATCTAAAAAATGTACTAGAATCCTTACCGCATATTCTGCCTAGATAACTCTCTTAATAATGATTTTGCTCTTACATTGTATAAAGAGTTCATAACTTTCATACAAACAGTCTAACTCAACTGGCGGACTAAAACCGATTTGTATTGACGTACACAATGTTCAAATAAGTCGGAACACCAATGCCATAGATATCTAGCTATATTGTGTCGAACAAAATAGTCTATTTTATTTAGGAAACTCAAGGCCTATAGCGTTATAGTGTTTTGGATCGTTAACCCAGTTCTGGCGCACTTTAACAAATAAATAAAGGTGTACAGATTGTCCAACAATACCAGTAATTTCTGAACGTGCGCTTAGTGAGATTTCTTTAATGTTTTTACCACCTTTTCCAATTACTATTTTTTTTTGACTTTCATGTTCAACAAAAATTGTTTGCTCAATTCGAACCGATTTATCTTTTAGCGTTTTCCAATCATTAGTTTCGACTGTAATAGCATAGGGTAATTCCTGATGTAGACGATAGTAAATTTTTTCACGGGTGATCTCTGCTGCTAATATGGACAAAGGCAGATCTGATATGTCATTTTTAGAAAAATGCCAAGGCCCCATTGGTATGGACAAAGCTAATGCTCGAAGTAACGCATTAACTCCATCTCCTGTTTGTGCTGATAACATAAATGCATCCCTAAATTGAAGGTTGCATCTCAATTTCTTAACAAGTGGTAAAAGCTTTTCCTTGTCGTCTATTTTATCGATCTTGTTAAGTGCTAAAATTAGAGGAATATTTCTTAATCTCAAGCGTTCCATAATAATTGAAGTTTTGCTATCAATACCACGAGAGCAATCAATAACTAGAACAACTATATCAGCATCACTGACACTAGTCCAAGCCGCCTTAACCATTGCACGATCAAAGCGTTTTTGAGAATTAAAAATACCAGGAGTGTCTACCAAAACAATCTGAGCTTCACCTAGCATAACGATGCCGCGAATTATCATACGTGTAGTTTGTACCTTGTGACTAACTATACTAATTTTAGCGCCAACCATCTGGTTTACAAGTGTTGATTTACCAGCATTCGGAGCACCTATAATTGCAACATAGCCACATTTAGTATGTAACTTATTAGCTTCAGGAATGAATACAGGTGATTTTTTCACGTCTTAATTCGCTTTATTTTTTTCCAAACACCTTCTCGTTCTAATAACGCAGCAGCAGCAATCTGATGTGCTTGTCTCTTTGAGGCTCCGATACCAGAAATAGGTCCATGACCCTGGATAGATACCTCGCACACAAATTGTGGAGCGTGGTCTGGTCCTGACCGTTCAACATCTTTATACACGGGTAAAGGGAACCCTTGACCTTGAGCCCATTCCTGAAGGGCAGATTTGGCATCAACCGGTGTATAGCTAATGCCACCTAAGTAACCATGCCAAAGTTTTTCAATGACTTTTTTAGAAGCATCAAATCCAGAATCTAAGAATATGGCACCTAGCAAGGCCTCCATTGCATCCGCAAGAATTGCATTTTTATTTCGTCCACCATTTTGGGCCTCACTATCCGATAAAATAAGATAGCGGCCCAACTCAATATCACGCGCTATTGCAGCACAACTCTCACCGCAAACAAGTCTATTAAACCGTCTAGCAAGATCACCTTCGCGAATATCTGGCAGTGCAGCATGAAGATACGCAGCGATAACTAGACCCAAAACACGATCTCCTAAGAATTCGAGACGTTCGTTGTCAGTATTAGGGTTTCGACCTGTCCGAACACTAGCGTGTGTTAATGCCTGTTCTAGAAGTTTCAGATCCTTCAAACGCCTGCCAATTGCCTGTTCTAGCCTGGAATATTTATTATAACTTTGCAAAGACAACCTATCTAACGAAGTTAAGGATACGGGACCAACGAATACCAGCTGGCCAAGTCCAAGGCATAAGCATATTAAAGCTACCGCTCACTCCTGAGTCTGTCGAGAAAAATATAATTTCTGCTCGCCCAACTAGATTTTTGTGTGGAACCATCCCGACATGTTCTCGACTATCAGCTGAATTGTCTCGATTGTCACCCATCATGAAATAATGCTCCTCAGGAACGTAATAGACAGAAGTGTTGTCAGATGGACCGTTTGGTTCAACATCAAGTATTTTATACGACACGCCGTTGGGCAAAGTTTCCTCATATTGCTGCACATAGCTGCGTAACCCTGTAGGACTTAACATCTTAAAGTCTTCAACACGCTTTTTACGCACAGCCTCACCGTTAATAAAGACTACCCCGTTCCTGAGCTGTATAATATCACCAGGTAATCCTATTATTCGTTTGATGTAATCAGTTGAATTGTCGCTAGGCAGTTTGAAAACAACAACATCTCCACGTTTGGGAACACTAGAAAGAAAACGTCCATCAAATGGTATAGCGCCACCCGGAAAAGAATAAGTACTGTAACCATAAGATAACTTTGATACGAAAAGATAATCTCCTACAAGCAGCGTTGGTTTCATCGAGCCCGATGGAATATTAAACGGCTGATAGAAAAAAATTCGAACTATCATGGCTAAAATTAAAGCCTGAAGTATGACTTTAATAGTCTCCCAGAAGCTATTACCCATTAGGGACCTAACACCTTCAATAAAAGTCGTAAATAATCTGTTCATAGCTCTCCCTTAATGGCCATTATGATATCAAGTATTTCCCACATTTTCAGTATCATAGGCAGTAGCCTCTTTAGAGAGATATAGAAAATAATTCTAGCAAAAATTCAGAAAATGAGTCCGCCTAACTGATAATTGGAATGCATGAAATAATCACAAATGCCTGTGCCCAAGGAAAATCATCAGTAATTGTTAAATTAATGTGTGACTTGTGGCCTGCAGGTGTCATATTCTCCAAAATAGATGCAGCGCCTCCTGTTAGCTGCAGAGTAGGTTGTCCATTAGGTAGATTAACTACACCCATATCACGCCAAGAAACACCGTGACTTACACCCGTTCCTAAAGCTTTAGCACATGCTTCTTTAGCAGCAAAACGTTTGGCATATGATTCCACTCGCAGTCGACGTCTGTTAGATAGGTCACATTCAATATCCGTGAAGACACGCCTTGTAAAATTGTCACCAAAGCGCCTTAGTGTTGATTCAATACGGCGAATATTTACTATATCGTTTCCTATACCAATAATCATATTATATTCACTCAACACGTTTAGCCAAATCTATAAAGGGACTGTGCATTTTTCATGACCATACGGATATAATATATAGCACAAATAAGATCAAAAAAAATCCTATACCAATTAGGAAATGATTGACATTATTTTAAAAAATTCTGGAGTAAGAGTGATTAATCAGAACGGTTTCAAAAGTCAGTCTAAGATATTCACAGAAAAAAAAATCTGTAGTCTCTGTTAAATAGTGCTACCAAAACTACTAGGCTCGAGACTACCTTATTGGAAGTAATACTTTACTATGATATCTGACTTTATAATTAATTATTGCAAATCTTATTCCATAAGTAACTAGAGATATTTTTCTACATTTAATTACAATCAGGCTTAATAAATAATAAAAATTGACTCTATTAGTTCATAAAATTAAAGATCTGAGGTTATCATCAAATTTTACAGTATCTAACTCGCTGTCATCTATTATTATTTCTTGCCGTTCAAGGAAGAAGAAAAATCACTTGGAAGTTCTTTAACGCTACAATAACTTCTATATCATAGGAAACCAAATATGTGATTTAGAGATAAAGTAAGTAAACTGCCACTCGCTTGTACCACGTACAGTTGAACATACTGGTATCTCACCAAGTCACTTATTAGCTACGAATTGAGTGTTAATCCTACTACAAACTACGTTCGACCTTACTAATACACAACTGATTGCACAGTTCTCCAATGAAATGACCAAGATGTTTAAGATCTCAAATACCAATTTCAAAAATCACCGCTAAAATCAGATGCACTATTTAGTATTTGTTAATTTCCAATATTACCATTTCCATCACTAATAACTTAAGTAATCTACGCAATTTAAACTTGAGCATTAACTGTAGGAACAATCAACCTTGCCAGAAATCGCCCATATTCTTCTAGATTATAATATCCCTTGTTACATCTATCTATTTTCACTTCCGTATGAGACAAGCCAAGGAGCATAAAGCTGAAATATTTCCATCCTCTCGTTAAGTACTTAAACTTCAACAATTAGATCGGCAGGAATAGCTTCTCCTTCATAGAAACTAATCGCAACATCACTTTCAACTCCTCGTGTGGACGTGTCTATTGTCACTTTCTTGTAATAGAACCACTTTAGCAAGAAATATTAAAATCTAGATTGAACATGCTTGCACAGTAGAATTCTGAGATTTTAGACCTTATGCAATCATAACGATTGTGCGGCGCATACTTTGGAATTTCAGCTGAGTATTCTACAATAGAGACTGGTACGATCACTCTTATTTCATCATTAATATCAAGCTCTCCTCGTATAATAGGAATGATAAAAGCATTAACGCCTGAGGTAGAATAACGGCTAAGCTAATCATTAAGAACATTTCTTGTAAAGAAAAGACCAATCTTAGTATGTACCGCATAGGTAAAATCAATTGGTGTTGCTCCATTTGGTAACTCAACTAATTATCCTTTAGGTGTAGAGCAAAAACTTAATCACGAAATAGTTCAATATTAGTGTATTTAAAGAATTCTCTCGAATCACCATCCAAAAGGGATCTACTAATTACTTAAACCAGTTACAAGGACTGATACATATCACATGAACTTTCTTCATAAAACTACGAACTGTTTAGTATACTCTAATGCTAAAATTTTAGCGCAATTCATCAATATTTTTAAAACTATGCAAAGCTATAAATGTCTGATAAAAACTCCGGAGAAATTTATCAACCTTGAATATATTCCCTAACAGCACAGTGTGTTTTCCTGTGTGCGGATATGTTTCTCTCTTTACCTTCCTAAGCAAGCTCTTACTGTAATTCAAAATTAATTTGTCTATCAGTACTTTATTACTGATATGCATAGAGGAGAGACTTTTGTTTAATGCAGAGTAGGCCTCATGAAGCAGCCAACAGCATGCTCCATCTTAAAAATCGTTTTGAGTAGCTCGCATTCCATGCGTCCATCAAGCAGAATGTAGGCATGGAATTTTTTACTTGACACACATGAACATGTCAGACCTAACATACTTATGTGTTATCATGTTTGAAGGACGGTATTCAAGCTTGACAAGCAAGAGACGAATATCTTTTGTTACTGCAATAAGTTATTATGAAAATTTTCAGCTTTTTCAGCCTTATTTGTTGCCAAATTGAAACGTTCTATTTGATTAGATCTGCCTACAAAAAACTATTTCCGATCCAAGTAAAAATCGATTCCCGCACTAGTTGTATATGTATACTATATAATATTGTGCAAAATCGAAGCGGAAACCTCTGAGATACTCAATTTTAGTTTGCGAACATAACAGTTACTTTTACAGATGGTTTGTATAGAGACTTTATATATACGCGTCTAGTATACATGCGCTCGTATAGCATGTGTGTAGTTGCGATATAATTTCACTACATATGCCAGAATTGTAAGCTAAAACATGCTGAATAAATTCTTACTTACTTGTTGTTATAACCTTCTATGAAACAACAATCGCAGAAAATTTAACTCAGATAAGAATACTAAAATTCTAATTAAACAAAATTTATATTTGGAACCTTTCTACTGCCGAGCTTTTGTATTTTTACCGCCACTACCAACCGCAGCTGATGGCTCTGTTGGCGTCAAACTTTCCATTCCTCGAAGCAATTGTTCCTCTGTCAAAACATCTACTATTGTATCTGAAGACTGTTCATCACGACCAAGCATCGGAACTCTTCGCTCAGATATCATTACTGGTGCTGCACCTTCTTCGGGTTCATCCACCTCAACATTCTTTTGAATTGAATGTATTAAACCTTCGCGCATGTCTTCCGCTGCAATTGTTTGATTTGCAATTTCGCGTAAGGCAACTACAGGATTCTTATCGTGTTCTTTCTCTACAGAAATAGGACTACCATTAGCAATGGCGCGTGCCCTGTGCGCAGCCAAAAGTATCAATTCAAAGCGATTATCCACTTTGTCAATACAATCTTCAACAGTTATACGCGCCATATCAAACTCTCCTTCTAACGTGTAAGTAAATAGTAATAGTAGACTACTACACGCAATTCACATTTTCAAAAATTTTTCGTGTAATTAGAAAATTATAAAAGTACTATTGTTGTAGAATAACTTTGAATTTAATAAATCTTTTAATTAAACACACCCTGAGATTGATATACGTACTTAATGTAAAGATGTATACTAAAAATTAATGTTATTTGTTATAACACCACCATTTGGTACTCTAACAATACACCAATCACCTGCCACCAGAAAAAACAACTCCGACTTTGTTTATGTCGATATTCTTTTTTTTAAGTGATATTTATGTAATGATATATAACTAATTAAGAATTGCGTTATTTCAGATTTCTACGTATTACTCTAATCAAACTTGGCTAGTGCGACAATGCGTCGACTAAAGAGCCAACATTAATACTTTCGCTGTCACAAAACATATCTAACATTACAATGTAATATAAATCTGATATTATAATAAATTATAGATTTTTTGAATTAGTAATTTCATAAGCATGATGACGAGATTGAACAAATATTACATTTTGATCTCTTACTAACTGCAAAACTTTTACTTTTTATTAGGCAAACATTAATTTTTTAAAAGGTGATTAATGCATTTTTATCAATCCGAAAGAATTGCTCTTTTCGTTGACGGCGCAAATTTATATGCCACTGCGAAGTCTATTGGTTTCGATATTGACTACAAACGTCTACTTAAGCAGTTTCGTCAAAAAGGGCATTTAATACGAGCTCTTTATTATACTGCCTTAGCAGAAGATCAAGAGTACTCGTCAATACGTCCTCTAATAGATTGGCTTGATTACAACGGCTACACCATGGTAACGAAACCTACTAAAGAATACCAGGACGCATGTGGTCGTCGAAAAGTTAAGGGCAATATGGACATCGAATTGACAGTTGATGCAATGAAATTGGCCCCAAATCTAGATCACATTGTTTTGTTTACAGGTGATGGTGATTTTCGTGCTCTGGTCGAAACATTACAAGAGATGGGGAAGCGCGTTAGTGTTGTCTCAACTTTACAAACACAACCAGCTATGGTTGCAGATGAGCTTCGCCGCCAGGCTGATCAGTTCATAGACTTAGCAGATCTTGAAAATATTATTTGCCGCGATCAAGATGTACGCCATTCTTCTTCAAAGCAACCAATAATCCCTGTATCCCGCCAGCCAACTCGCCAACCTACAGCTGGCCCCGTACGATTTGAAGATATTACAGATGACTTCGCTGATAACTTGTGAATACTACTAGTAACATTTTTGATAATTCGCATGCAGAGATTACTTCTTACGCAAATCACTAATTATTAAAATATTGTCAATGACTAGTGCGCTAGAACCAGAACGTTTATGTAATCTATGCCCTAGGTTGGTCAAATTTCGTGGAAAATGTCAATTAGATCATCCTGAGTGGTTCAATGGTGCTGTACCGTCTTTCGGCTCTAATTCTGCTCGCTTGCTTATAATTGGACTTGCCCCTGGTATGCATGGTGCAAATCGTACTGGTCGGCCATTTACCGGTGATTTTGCTGGAGATCTTTTGTACAAAACGCTAATTAGTTTTGGTTTTGCAGGCGGGACTTATAATGCTGAACCAAAAGATGGATTTACCCTAGTAGATTGCATGGTAACAAACGCAGTACGTTGCTTGCCACCAAGAAATAAACCCATTGCGGCAGAAATCAACAACTGTAGACATTTTCTCACAGCAAGGATTACTAATATGCCTAACTTAAAGGCAATCATTGCATTGGGCCAAATTGCTCATGATGCCACTGTAGTTGCTCTGAATCATAAAAAGTCAAATTTCAGATTTGTTCATGGAGCAGTCCATGCAATGACGGAAAACACTCGTTTATTCGATTGCTATCACTGCTCACGTTACAATACAAATACCGGTCGTTTAACGGAAGCCATGTTTTCAAATGTTTTCAAAACTGTTTCAGAATATTTACGCTCAAAATAAATTAACGTTAGCTATGTACAGCTCTCTGTTGCAGTTTTTAAAATATTGCATCATACCTTATAGACAATCTTACAAGTCTCTCAGAAGTTCTGAGTTATACATCTTTTCTGTTCGATTCTGGATATACACAATTGCGCCTCTCTGCTATTAGTGACACTGCCTTAGATTTATTTCGCAGCACCGAGGCTGCCGTATCCGATGTTGTAACTCCGTCGTTACGTCTCGGTGTTACCGGCTTATCGCGCGCTGGCAAAACAGTATTTATAACTGCACTTGTTCATACGTTAACCAATGCATGCGCATCACCGAGCCTTCCATTGGAACACCTCAGGGGTTTCAGAGCTTTTTTAGAGCCACAACCTGATGATGATGTTCCTAGGTTCGCATACGAACAACATCTAAAAATGCTTCAAAATGATATTGCGGACTGGCCAGAAAGCACACGCCAAATTAGCCAGCTACGTCTAACATTAGAGTGGGAGGCAAGTGATACACTTCGACGCCTGGCTGGCTTGCCGCGTCGTTTGCACGTTGATATTATCGATTATCCTGGGGAGTGGTTACTGGATCTTGGACTACTAAGTCAGAGCTATCAAACATGGTCACGTGAGATTAATGCAGCCGCAACTCGTCGATTGCCAGATGAATGTACCAAAACTTGGCTGAGTTTTATTCATTCACGAAGTATGTATGATCTTTCTGATGAACAAATTGCCATTGAAGGTGCTCAAAAATTCACACACTACTTGCGTTCATTAAAAGAACACAATCGGTATGCACAGTTCATAAGTCCTGGTCGCTTTTTATTACCTGGTGAATTTGAAGGTTCACCATTACTGACATTCTTTCCACTTTCCATAGTATCAAAAATTGATGAACCAGTAAGACCGGGAACACTTGGTGCTTTACTATCAAAGCGCTTCGAGAGTTACAAACAGCAAGTTGTACGGCCTTTCTTTGAACGCCACTTCAAATCTCTAGATCGCCAAATTGTTCTTGTTGATGTTTTGGGCGCGCTCAATGGTGGCGCTGAGGCCATCGAAGAGCTGGAAACAACTTTACTAGGCGCACTGCAAACTTTCAGGCCTGGACGCCAATCATGGCTCGGACGGTTAATTGAACGCCGTATTGAGCGGGTCATGTTCGCAGCAACTAAAGCGGATCTTATTCATGGTTCAAATCATCATAGGCTTAATGATTTAATTCGGGTACTTTTAAGCCGTGCCATGAAACGCGTAGACGCTACAGGCGCTGACGTTGATGTCACTTCATTGGCGTCACTACGCGCAACAGAAGACGTAGAGTACA
Source organism: Candidatus Tectiglobus diatomicola (assembly GCA_039583345.1). Classification (GTDB taxonomy): domain Bacteria; phylum Pseudomonadota; class Alphaproteobacteria; order Rhizobiales; family Hyphomicrobiaceae; genus Tectiglobus; species Tectiglobus diatomicola. The sequence continues at coordinate 10,335 of JAZDSJ010000004.1, forward strand.
ATAATGGAAGGTTTAGCATTCCTTGCATTAGGGGACAACCAAAAGTAGGTGAAATATCTGCTGGCCGATTGTTCAATGGCCAATCTATGGCAGCAATATTTCCAGGGGATTTACCAGATGATGCGTATGATATTTTCGATAAGGATATATTTCAGGCCGGGGCGTTACAGTTTGTACGATTTCAACCACCTAGACCAGAATATACTCATTTAGCGAAAACACCTCAATGGCCCCACATCGGACTAGACCGCATTGTTCGTTATCTAATTGGAGATCGCCTGACATGACTTCTGCCCCTTTACCACGCAGGCCGCGTGTATTCGATGCAGATGATCCGGCCTTATCACTCTCTAAACACCCGCAGCCACCATTATCAAGAGAAAACACGACAGATAATAATAGAGCGGAAACTAGTATCAATTCGAAAACCTCTGTACTAAAGAAAGTACCTCCTACCAATTTAATAGATCGCGGTATCAAATGGGGAATGTTACTTTTTTCTTCTTTTTCTCTCCTAATATTATTGACTACGGGCGTCTGGTTCGCACGCTTTATTTCAGTAGTACTGAAGCGTGACGATTGGATTGGTTGGACAGCGCAAGGTATTTTAATGCTTGGACTGATTGCATCAGCAGTTTTAGTTTTAAAAGAATTAATTGGATTTTTACGAATGGCCCGTTTATCTAGGATTCGAAGAGACGCTGAAGTTGTTCTTGCCACAGGAGATCGTAAACAAGAGGAAAGAATAATCAAAACGTTAAAAGCACTAGCAAAAGGCCGCCATGCTCGAAAGTGGTGTTTAGCAGCTTTTCGTGAGGAAGAACGTTTCATGAAAGAAACAGGTAGGCTTATTGGTCTTGCTGATCGTGTTTTATTGACTGAGGCTGATAAAGAAGCTCGACGAGTAATTTTTGAATCTGCTAGACGTGTTGGTGTTGTAACAGCTATAGTACCTATCGCACTTCTAGTAGCCTTATTTGCACTTGGAGAAAATATACGTATGGTTCGTCGTCTAGCTGATGTCTACGGTGGACAACCTGGATTAATCGGAGGAATTCGACTTCTATGGCGAATTATTATGCATGTCGCAGCTACCGGCGCCGTAGCGCTAACCGATGATTTGTTTGGTCAGTTTCTCGGCCAAGATATTGTACGCCGTCTCTCGCGACGTCTAGGTGAAGGGGCATTTGTTGGTGCACTAACTGCTAGGCTAGGGGTAGCGGCAATTGAAATCTGCCGTCCACTTCCATTTGTTGAGAGTGCCCCTGTTAGATCTCGCCATATTATTCGTGAACTTTTTCCAGAATTCAGATTAACAAATGTGATGGACGATCCTATTAAAGATATGACTAAAAAATCTGAAAAGTACAGCAGATATTAAACCCATCTAACATCTTGCTAAAATTATAACGTTTAATTTAAATAGGACTTACAATTAAACTTTCCAAAAACCATTATCAATGAAGCGCTTTTAAATTACAGAAAGCTTAACCTCTGCTAAGCTTTATATGAGATTGCAACACTGACTTAAAAAGTTTAGTATTTATTAGATGGTACAATAAACTGAATTAAAAACTTTTCTTCTATCATTAAATATAAAGCTACTTAATACTCTATTAGACTTTATAATAAATCTTTCAAGGTAATTTCTGATAAAAGATGAGGCTTATATGAGAATAAAAAGCGTATATTCTATACCCTAAACAGGATATGACGATAAGCATAACAGCAAATTACTAATTAGCATGCAAAAAACTAAAGAATGATCAAACGCAAGTGCCAACAGTTTATGGTCAGGAGACTGGTAAAGGAACGTCGACTTTTGCAAATGCCTCGCTCTGGCGACATGTGACATGATCCAAATCAAAATTTTTAATATTCTCATTAAACATTCTATACCAATTCATTTTAGCATTAAGATTAAGAAATACGCCGCCAAGACCAATAGCAGCGCGATCCATGAACACAAATTCGCGAGGGATGGTTACCGGACCTTTCTCTTTTAAAATCTTGTGTACAGCAAATGCTTCCTTGCGACCATATTCGCCGGGAGTTACTCCTTCTGCAATTGTGCGTTCACGATCATCTAAAAGTGGACCATAAATGAACTTTGCCCATATATTCATTGCATCAATGAGTTCGTTAGTTAGCCCTTTAAAACCCCAAGTTTCGTAGGCAAAAATAATTTTGTCCTTATCATTGTTAAGAAGGCCGGTGTATAAATCAATAACACCTTTAACAAAAGCAGGAGGAAATGTCCTTATGCAACCGTAGTCCAAGAGGTTAATACCGAAGGGACGACCTTCATTTTCAAAAACTGTATAATTACCTAGGTGAGGATCGCCATGAATAACACCAAAATGACTAAATGGATACCACCAAGCATGAAACATAGCTTTAGCTATTCGATTGCGATCCTCCAATGTATGATTCTTATAGTTCACTATGGATTGACCATTTAACCATGTCATAGTTAAAAGGCGATCAGTACTTAAGTCATGAAACACTTCGGGTACATTTATAAAAATATTATCTGCTAATATATTATTATATAGTGCCATATGCTTAGCTTCGAGATAATAATTCAATTCTTCACGTAATCGTGTAGCAATTTCCTTTAAAATCTCACGCGTATTAACAGCTGGATTTAAACGTGCATGAATGGAAAAGATGACGCCAAGTTGATTAACATCCGCCTCTACAGCCGATTGCATATCTGGATATTGAAGTTTACACGCTAATTGTCGATCATCCAAATGAACTGCCTTATGTACTTGGCCGAGCGATGCTGATCCAGCTGCTTCAATTTCAAAACTTTGGAATCGTGATGGCCAATTTACACCTAATTCTGCAACCATGCGTCTCTTTACGAAAGAAGGTCCCATGGAAGGTGCATCAGCTTGTAGTCGGATAAACTCTCTTGCATATTCTGGTGGTAGAGCTTCGGGAATCGTTGATAAAAGCTGCGCTACCTTCATTATCGGACCTTTAAGGTCACCGAGTGCCCTCGCAAGTTCCGTTGCATCTTTTGTATTATTTACCTCAAATCCGAAAAGTCGCTGCCCAAAGATTTTTGCTGCAACAATACCTGCATTTCCAGTTACTTTTAGGTATCGCGAAGCACGAGCGGACAAGCGATTTTGTTCTTGATCTTTATTACCGTATGTCATCGTTACAATTATCCTACACGAAATGTTAAAATTTCTAGGTTATTTGAATTGTTAGTGCAATCATAAACTGATCTGTCAAAAAAATTCAAAAGATACATGTAATAACAAAAGATTGAAAAGTTTAGATACGGAATTACAAAAGATTACTGTTGTTGGATACTGAGTAACGTTTATATAATAAGTAAATACTTGGCGATAGTGTTGGAGACTAATTCACGGCTAGATGTAAAAATGCTCTTTAATACATCAAGGCGTACTAAATTCAATTTAATTTGGTACGTAATTTATCAATAAGCATTGATTTTTTACAAGACATTTGAAAATGCATAGACCACTAAACTTAACATTGTTAACATATTTATGTTCATTATTCTTTATGTAGTGTAATACTAAAATTTTAAACTATTAATGAGTTCTGTATATTAAATTATAAATTTAGCTTACAATAAAAAGTTTGAGGCTTTAGCAGGCAACAGTATTGTAAAGATTAATACGAAACTAACAATTTAAAATCACATAACCCAAAACACTTATCATTTGACATAACTTCTGATTATAATTATGGGAGATTTAAACAAGTTGTAGTTCAGCAAAACGTTTATACAGTCCGACTTTTCTAGTCAATTCTTCGTGTTTACCTTGGCCTACGATCTTACCTCTATCAAGGACAATAATTTGATCAGCTTTCTGTGCTGTAGCAAGACGATGTGTGATAATAATGGTAGTGCGATCGCGCATTGCTTCTTCAAGTGCATGCTGTATCTCTCCTTCACTCTCTGCATCCAAAGCACTTGTTGCCTCATCAAGTAATAAAATGTCAGGATCACGTAATATAGCACGAGCGATTGCTAAGCGCTGACGTTGGCCGCCAGATAGTGTGATTCCATGCTCTCCAAGCTTAGTGCTGTATTTATCTTTCATAGTAACAACGAATTCGTGAGCATTAGCGATGCGAGCTGCTTTTTCAACATCATCTTCACTACACTCCCTAAAGCCGTAACGAATATTTTCACTAACACTAGCGTCGAAAATTGTAATATCTTGCGGCACAAGAGCCATTCGCGAACGAAGATCAAACATGCGTATTTTAGAAATATCAACTCCATCAAGTTCTACACTTCCAGATGATGGATCATAAAAACGTAACAATAAGTTAAAGATGGAGGATTTTCCAGCTCCCGACGGCCCGACAAATGCAAATTTTTGACCTGGGTTTGCCTTGAAAGAAATATTTTTAAGATAAAAGTTATTTACGTTTCCTGGATAGACAAAACTAACATCATGAAAGCTTACCTGTCCTAATTTAGGAGGTTGTATAAAAGATAATGCAAGTGGCTTCGACGGCTCCTTGACGTCAGGTTGCACGGTTAATAGTTCTGAAAGTCGTTCTGAAGAGCCAATCGCTTGCTGTATCTCTCCCCAAACATCGGAAAGTTGACTTATAGCACCACCGGCTAAAATAGAATAAAGAACAAACTGACCAAGCTGGCCGCCAGTCATCTCACCGACCACCACCATCGTAGCTCCAATCCATAATATTATGACAATGCTTGTTGTAAGTAGAAACATCGCAAGCGCAGTTAGTCTTGCTCGTGATATTAAACGTAACTTTGACGCGTCAAATGCAGATTCGACAGCAGCATCATAACGTGATGTAACTGTTGTCTCTGCATTAAATGCTAGCATCGTGCGTATTGCTGCAAGGTTTTCAGCTGCAAAAGCCGAAGCTTCTGCCAGCTTGTCTTGTGCAGATCTGGAAAGCCTACGCACAGCTCGGCCGCAGCCTATCAACAACGCAATGATAATGGGTACTACAAGCAAAACCATCAATGATAAATTTAGACTGGTCACGAACATCATAATAAGCGCGCCAGACACCATGATAGCAGAGCGCACAGCCTGACTTATAGCTGTACTTATTGCAGATTTTATTTGTGTAGTATCTGCTGTAAGCCTACTCATAACCTCAGCTGAATGTATAGTGTCAAAATAAGCAGCACCCAATTTTACTAAATGTTTAAATACAGCAGTACGTATATCAGCTACAATCCTCTCACCCAACCAATTGACAATGTAAAATCGGATAGCACTAACAATAGCTAATATAGAGCCAACACAAATCATGAGTAAGAAATATTGTGAGATAGCACCTGGATCTGATCCTAAAAATCCATTGTCAACCATAAGGCGGATTGCAATTGGTAAAAACAACATTGTCATAGCTGACAATATAAGCGTTACAATAGCTACCACTAAGTGCAAACAATATTTCGATGCATAAGGTAGGAGTACCAAAAATAAGGGCAAGTCTTGTTTCTTTTCTGAATATCCATCTAAAAATGAATAAAACTTAATATTGTAGAGTTTTTTAATCCGTGCCAGGTGATAGTAGATAAATGTCATATCGTCCGATTAAGTACCACTATTAAATTTATGAATGTATCCCGCGAGCTTAGCTAATTTTGTGATATAAGTGTAAAAAGACTTAACAAATACTTACGTATAGTAAATCTACAAATAATGAGTTTAATGCATTGCACTGATACTTGATATATATTAATGTCTAAAACTGGAAGGCTAATTTGTATAACGTCTGGTTTCGTTTTTTCATTAGCACAATTCTTTTTTCAGTACAAATTCACTTTGGATACTCTCACTATGAAGCGTGACCTAAATTTCCATCCAGATTATCATAGAATTAAAGTTGTTATGACTAACGGAGAAGAGTTTTACACCTACTCAACTTACGGTAAGGAAGGTGATACTCTTACTTTAGATATTGATCCAATATCACATCCTGCTTGGACAGGCGGAGATCAACGCCTAACAGACCGAGGCGGTCGTTTGTCTAGATTTAAGAAAAAATTTGAAGGTCTTTTTTAGTTGTAAAAACATTGTAAATTAGCATTGATAACCCGTGTTGTTTTTCGCTTTCATCTCAAATGATTCCCAGATAGTAACAAATTTAGACTGTCTATTTCCTGTTAAACAATACACACTTTTACTTCTTGAATACTTTTATTATTTTACTTTTAAGCTTTCGCTTCTATTATCAGTTAACAGATATGTACAAACATTGATATATTTCGGTTTTTTACTTTTTCTCTCTGCTGAATTTATACCTAAATATAAAGCTAAATTATGTATAAATTTTACAGTATAGATTTACATCAAACTTTAGCTACGTTTTAGATTTTCAGATGTGAACCGATACTATTTTGCATACAAACAAATGTTATCCGTTTACTTCGTAATTATTTGAAATTTTACTTACATTTTAGTTGGATTAACTTTAGTTTCTCTATCTTAGTCCTCTTTAAGATAGTTTGTTGGATATCTACTTTTTTAGACAGTATTTTCTCACTATGATAACTTTTGTGCATACTAACTGAACTCAGGCGCTATGTTCCAAGCATCAATTAATAGAAATTAAACCTGAAATGTATCTCTCTTTAAAATGCACTTGTTATTTTTAGAATTTTATCTAAAAAAGAGATAAAATGATCTAACTTAGACACGTTTATAAATGAATTACCTTTAGATTAAGACTTCATAACCTTGATAAGAATACTACTGAAACGTTTGATATTACCTAGTGATAAACTCTATTTATGAAACACTGCTTACTAATATTCTCCTTTAAGTGCCTGTGTTCTATTTCTAACAACAAAGACTGTGTTTTCATCATAAACGATTACATCTGTGCGGAACTTCGAAAAAGCGGCTCGCAGTAATAGACACCGTTACAATGAGAAAGCATATAATGCCATACAGTGAACAAGATTGCATACTTAAGGAACTATCACCGCCCTTTCTGATAAAGTGTTCGGCTACACAAACTTCACCCGTCGTATTTTGCTCTCCACATTCTGGCCGAGTCTACCCAAGCTCATTTATTTCAGTTTCACGGTTAAGTCCTCAACAATTACGTAAATCTGAGGACTGTTACGTTGATGAGCTTTTTGAAATAGTGCCATCATTTGGAGCACCTTTAATTATGGCACGCTTTCCACGTGCTTTTACAGATGTTAATCGCGAACCTTACGAACTAGATCCAGCTTTATTTTCAGAGCCTATACCGAAGTTTGCAAACACATGGTCTAGCCGTGTCATAGGTGGACTTGGCACAATAGCACGAATTGTTGCTCCTTCTGAAGAAATTTACGCAGAACGTTTACCACTTCAAATTGGCCTGGAGCGCATTAAATTTCTCTACGAGCCATTTCACATTGCACTTAATGAGTTGATAGAAAAAACTCGGCGCAAATTTGGCTTCGCAATACTTATAGACTGTCACTCAATGCCATCTACTTCAATTATTAATCCTAGAACCTCTCGACCCGACTTTGTCGTCGGTGACCGTTTTGGGACTTCATGTGACAGGAGCCTAACTCAGATTGTTAGACGATCTCTTGCTCAGATTGGGCGACGTGTGCAGGTTAACCAACCTTATGCTGGTGGATATATAACTGAGCATTACGGTCGACCAAACCGTAATGTTCACGCTATACAAGTTGAAGTAAATCGTAAATTGTATCTTGATGAAGCAACTCTCCAACGTTCATATGAGTTTAATTGCTTCAAAAGTAGCATCTCTGAATTTTGTAGAATTATTATAACACAAGCTCATAATCTACTAGATATTCGTGATATAACGAAAACTATATAGAAAATAGTCATATAATAAGCTAATAAGCAAAAAGCATACAATCAAAACGCAACTACGTTTTTAATAATTGACATTCCTGAATTTAAAAAAAGCAGACAGTCGGTATTTTCTAACACTATGTTAGTCATATCAGCTCTCTAAGAAGATTTAGAAAGCTGATACTTGGCTTATTGAGTCAGCAAACTAAATTACAGCCTAGGTACAATAATCATTCGTTCTACGGGCTTGTTTTCTACGAAGTGAGACTTCATTATCTCATCAATGTCATCACGAGAGCGAGGTGTATACCATATGCCCTCTGGATAAACTACCATCAACGGTCCTGCTGAGCAAAACCCCAGACATCCCGTTGCAGTATGACATATCTCAACATTGCCCAGCTTTTCTAGTCTTGCAGCTAGATACTCAAAAAGCTCGTGGGCTCCTGAATGCCCACAGCTACCGCGTGGATGCATGGGAGGGCGTTCTTGTTGACATGCAAAAACATGATAGCGATAAACTTGTGGAATTTCTAACGATGTCACCAGCAGCTCCTATACTTGTTTTTTTGAGAGTTAAAGCGAGATAATTCAAAAGCCGCACCAATCTTTCCAAGATCTCTACCTTATTAAGGTGAGCTTTATTGAATAGTGTTATGCAAGACCATAATGATTTATTTATGTATCAAATATGCTATTTCGGAATAACAAGTATTACCTAGTATTAGAGTACTAACTTAAGAAAACTGAATAATAAAGTAAATTTACTTGTGTATTATTTCCATAAGACAGATACGCTTCTTTTCTAAAGCGTAAAAGAACTTATGAGGCGGTTATTAGTTACTAATGTTATAGCTGTCTAATCATACGTTAAGAATCATAGAGTAACTTTTTGTATATCTACATAATATACTGAATTTGATTAATAGACACCATTTAAAAAAGGTTACTTTAAGGTTTCTTATTCGCTTATGATAATTATCTGAGATAAAAAATCTTTAGGCTTATAATGTATATTAACACTTATTATTCTAAGTGCTTTCGCCAAAAATATGGTTACTCTTATTATACATGCTTTATTTACACGGTGTTTATTCAAAAGTATTACAAAGCAGAGAGTGCCACGATCAAGAAACTTAGTCACGTAGACTTAGATGCGGCGATATTTGATGTTAATGTAATTGGTTGATCAATGTGTACAAGTCCTTTTTGCGATAAGTACTCAATATGAGCTTGTACAGAGAGAATAGCCGCATTATTCAGATTTTGATCAAGCTTTTTATATATACGGGGTACAATGTCTGTAATGGTACAACAACCATTTCTAATAGCAGCAAGAATAAACTTCTGGCGCAACTCACTATGGAGTATGTAATTTTTTACACACTGTTTAGGTTGTTTAATATAATTACCGTGTCCAGGGTAATAAACACTATCGTTACGCTTAAGTAATGTTTCAAGTGAAAGGAGATAATCTCTTAGTTGCCCTTCTGGTGGAGCTACCAAGCTAGTATTCCAACCCATAACGTGGTCTCCTGAGAACAAAACACCTGTGTCATTCAACTGAAAACACAGATGATCAGGAGCATGTCCTGGTGTAAAGACAGCTGTTAAAGTCCAATCACCAATATTAATATAGTCACCATCCAGAAGTTCAATTGTAGGAACAACATTCTCATAATATGCATTATAAGATGCTAAATTTTCGCTGCCAATTCTACCATTATGAGAGTTTTGTCTATAAGCACAAACTTCAGCACCTGTTGCACTTGCAAGACGTTCAAGGCCGCCAATGTGATCAGGATGACTATGGGTAATAAAGATGTGAGTAATCCGCTTTGACATGGTTGCAGCCATTATAGCAACGAAATGCGACTCATCTTTAGGTCCTGGATCAATTACAGCAAGGTCATTCCCTTGCCCAACGATATATGTGTTTGTACCTCTAAATGTAAGCGAACTAGGATTATTAGCAACGATTCGTTGAACACCAGGAAATAATGTCTTCGGTTCGCCGTACACAAAATCTATTGAAGCCTTAAAGTCTTGTTTAGACATTATATACCCTTAACTATTGAATTTATATTGTAAGGTCTATAACATTTATCTTCTAGCTTCCATTGCTACATTCGAGCAATTGCTAAACCTCTGCACTAAAAGCTATATAAAATTATCATTAAATCAGGATTGATATATTTGTGCTATAATTTAAGATTCATTGTTAATGGTTATTATTAAAGTTAACCAAATCTAAGATGTTTTTGAGTGGATATAAGTACAACCCCCAAATATGAATTTATAAATTATCTCTTCTGGACTAGCTACTTATTTTTGAGAACGTGGAATGAAGGTACTAATTTCATATTATAATGAACTTCGATCTTCAGTACTAAAAATTCTTTTAAACAAATGCTGGATGATCATCAACAAATAACTGAGTTTAGATATTAAGAACCATAATGAAATGGCAACACATTAAAAAATTCAAAAATGATGTTATGTTTGCACATCCTAAGTGCAGTACAAACTTAATTAATACGTGTCTTTACTAAAGTTTAACAGTCTGATTTAATTAGAAGTTTTATTTTCTGGTTCTACCTAATCTTCAAGTATCTATTACCAACTAACTTGCCAGAATCGTTTAATCTAATGTACCCGTGAATATTAAATCTCTATTGTCATTTATGACCAAATGATTATGATTTAAGTGTCTTTTTAAACGAGGTGTAAATTCATAACATTTAGTTCATTCTTTATCAGAAATAGTGATAAGTCGATGTATAGCCCAAACTGAGCGCTTTTCTTAACCTAACTTAGCTCTAGAAATAATATTAAGTATGGTTTGCGGATCAAAACTCTGAGACAATCTACTGAAATCACCATTAACTTTGAGTGCATGGTTTAATCTTTTCTGAAAAACTGTGCGGTCAATCTCTTTTGCACCAAATTGGCGTAAATGGTCAGTTATAAACTGAGTATCAAGCATAATGTAATTGCCGTAGATTAACCTAGCACATAAGTATGTTAAAGCTATTTTAGAAACATCTCTTTCACGAGAAAACATGCTCTCACCAAAAAAAACACCTCCAAGGCTAACGCCATAAAGCCCACCAACTAGATAACCATTTTTGTTCCAAACTTCCACAGTATGGCAATGGCCCTGGCTAAAAAGATCATGGTACAAGTCTTGTATGCGATCGTTAATCCAAGTTGAAGTCCGCCCAGGGACTGACTCCGCACAACCCTTTATAACACCATAGAAATCATGGTCAATTCGCACCTCAAATTTTGCTTGACGAATAGTTCTAGCAAGCCTTTTAGGTATTATTAAATTGTCAAGTGGTAAGACACCACGAACCTGTGGTTCAATCCAGAAAAGCTGCCAATCATCTGCGCTCTCAGCCATAGGAAAAATACCACAAGAATAAGCTTTTAATAAAACATCTGATGTAATTTCGAGAGACAGCGTATCACGTGATGCCATTGTCACTCCCTTTAAATTTGGTCTACAACGACCTATATCCCAATCGTAATGCTAAAGCCAGCTATTATATTTTTAGTAAACTTAAACTTAAATCATAATAATACACGCGTTTAAATACTTTAATTTTCTGATATATCAATTGGTAAAATATTTATCCTGATAGTTAAGCGAGTCACAAAAAGCACTAAGACTTTTAATATCTCGTACTTTTTTAAACGTTTCACCAAATGGTGAATTCAGATAACTGAATATCCATAATTTACAATATGAATTAATTCTTAGAAGCGTATCGCTATGTATCAAGTTAGATTCGTAGTAGGGTTTTATATGCTTGAAATAGATTGCAGCCAAAAAGTCATGAAAATAACTAATCAATAACACAGCTACTGTTACTAGGATTAAGTCCATAGTCTCCTCAGAACATCTTAACTAGGTAATACGTTTAAAAAGAACATCTACATTTTAGTGTTTAACTACGGGGTGCTAAAAAAAATTAAATAGAAACAAACATTATAGGTGCTACTTTAGGGATGTGTAAAAACTAACTTAAATTAGACTTGTGTTTTCTTAATTAGCTTTGGTTTCAGGGTAAAAACGAATTCTAGAACCTTAAAGCACCGCCTTAAAATCACTTTGTAAGTAAGTACCGAAGAAGCTCAGATAAGTTCTATTTTCTGCGAGAGTGACCTGAAAAAAAATTAGTCGCAGATTTATTTATAAACATACCTTAAGTGCATTCTGCTTACCTCAACTAAGCTGATTGAGGATAATTTCCTTAACCAAAACAGCAAATATAGTGTTAGTTAACCTAAGATAAGAAAACTCTTACACTCCACGCAGAGCTCATCTTCAACCGAGTGAAATAGAGGTTACTATATTAATCTGGCACTAGCCTTAAAAGTTAATCTCAATTGTTTATCCATCAACCATAAGTTAGAATAACAAATAATTACATGAGGTAATTAATATGCTTTAAAAGCCACTTGGGCATCTCTAATGTTAGCGGAAAACAGTAGCTGCGACTTACTTTTGATCAAGCCATACTAAGTAAATATTTATTTGCCATTACAACAAGAGCTCAGATTATCATGCTACTAGTATCAGCTTGATAACAAACAGTTAGACCTTATTATCTATTTCAATTATTCAATACTAGAGCTTCAAAAGCTTTAACATACTACTTACCTTTGGATGAGCATTCTACATTCGACAGCCTGGATAAAGGATTATTCTGATAGGTAAGCTCTAAACAACGAACCTTGTGTGCTGCACGCATTACCTTTAACACTCGAAGCAAACTTTCAGAATTAATTACGGGTTTAGCTTCATTTAATTCCAAAAGAGCACCTAAATAAGTAACATGCAAACCCGGAAAAGTAGAAAATTTAATGTTTTTGTCTGGTAACAGTTTGGGATCAATATACACTTTCCAGCTACTATCAATTGTCATATTAACAATATCAAACACATTTCGACTTATAACCGAGGGTGCTTTTTTGTTGTTTACAACTTCTCCAATCCCCATTACCCCATCAGAAAGATCTAGCTTAACCCTCTGATCAGTAAATTTTACAAACTTTTGTAAAGAAGATTTATCTAATAGGTAAATAAAATCCTTCTCCGAATATTTTCCTGTTACTATGCTACTAGCAATTTCAGTCAGACTTTCAGATCCTAAGCCAGAAATTTGTAAGTTATTAAATTGAGCTGTTCCCATGCCGCGCAAGTTTTTTACCAAATCGTGAGGATTTGCGGCTTGACCTGTTGCAGACAACTTGACGCTAGCATGCCCGTTCATATCATGTTTAAAATAAGGTGAGATTAGAGATGATGTTTTCATTTTATTTATATTAAACAATACATCAGCTTTTATTGAAGGATATATGTTAACAAAAGTGGCATTACCAGTTACCCGGCCACCAAAAATGTCACCGTCAAGAACTTGTAGAATGAGACTTTTTGACTTTTTAATAATACGAAATTGACCATTTTGTAAATTAAGACTGGGTAGAATAGATGTACTAGCAGCTGATACCTTAAGATCAAAATCTAACCAATTTACCGCACTGAGATCAAAGCTCTGATCAGACCAATATTTTTGGTTACTACGGATAATATGAGAATTAAAGTTGTCGGTATTTGAAAAAACTTCGGCTGATCTACGTAAGGGTGCTGGTACCGAATTATTTTTCGACAAGAAAGCCTGTGCAATCTTACTACCATCAAAACGGTCAATGGTCACAGTCCCTTTTACAAAAGATTGGCTCTCTGAAATTCCCATCAACGAAAGCTGTAACTCAGCGGAGATATTACTACCAGCAATCTTTAAATCCGTTGGCTCTAATATCCATTTATCTTGGCTGTTTTTAAAAATAAAACCTCCGTCTACCGCTGTGTTAATAGGCACTAGATTTTTCCAAGATGGAAAAAAGTTCACTAACAAAGATTGTGCATCTCCAGTCTGAATGTTTCCGCTTCCATTCCAAATTACAGTGTCATGAAAAGCATCTTTATTACTATCAGCCTGTATTACGAGGTGCCATGCCTCACTAACCACTTCAGTTGTTGTTTTTAACTGTTTATTTGGTGTACCTCGCACATTAAGCCGCATACTGTAAGGGATTTTTTTCTCTTTAAATGTTATGTTCTCAGTAGTCGACACGACTTTTGTATTTCCCTTAGCACTCGAAATCTCACCAGAATGTCTTGCCTTCCCATCAAATCTTATATCTAGTTGAATATCATTCTCTAGCCATTGGTGTAGCTCCCCGCTGGTTAGGATTGATAAATCAACTAAGTGTGAGCGTATCTCTCCGTTTAAATTTAATATATTACGGCGGTGATGCCCAGTTAAACCTGAGTGGAAAGAAAACACTGTATTAAAAGGGTAAAAGGTATGAAGATGAGTTGGCAAACTGCAGTTTTCTACTACTAGTTCACAAAAAGTACTTAATTCACGCGTAGCTTCTAATGAGTCTGCAGTAAGCTGGCCGTGAAGTTCCCAGCCTTGCTGATCTGTGTATAGATTTACTAAATCACCTTCGATTTGAAGAGAAAGCCCGGATGTTAGCGTTAGTTTAGATTTCTCAAATTTCAATTTATCAGCTTTACGCCGGAATTTAATGTCAACATCTTTTAATTTTCGATTGCCGTCGTGTACATAATCTGAACTAAGACGCAAATCAATGTCAACGAACCTTAAGAACTCTGAAAAGCGGTTAATCGATTTATATCTACGCTCCTGTTCGGCTAATCCCAAAATGTACAATAAGTTTTCGTTAGATAACACATTTTTTCCAAAACTAGAAAGGCTTATCATTGTAGAAGTCCAGTCTAGTGCCAACTTAGGTTTCTTTTCTCTCCAATTATAATGAATCGATCCACTAGCTTTATGTTTTTCAAAATTAATGCTCGTATCTAAAAATTCTAATGCACCGTACGAATATGCAAATTTACTCGCTAAAGTAAAAAAATCTTTTTTTCTTTTATTTGAGTGAAGCCCGCGCGGCCACAACCAGTTGGAAAAATCTTCGAAATAATCACCCTTTATCAGTGCATATCCTCGCCATCCTGGCTTCCCAAGGTAAAAAGATGACTGTGCACTTAGTCGTAATTTAACACGTCCTGGTAAATTGACGCTTAAACGCTCGACACGGATCTTCTTTCCTGATTGGTATAAGCTAACTGATAGGTTGTTTATAATCTCACCCCCAAGCTTCGCTTGTCTTACCATAATGTCAATATGGCCAGATATATTAGAGAATTTATGCGGAGTAATACTGTTAATTATTGATTCAAGAACCTTATGTGGAGCTTTGTCGATATTACCTATACTCATGGCATCTACATCTAACCAGAGTGATGCCAATTTTCCTGATATTAATACCTTATTATGCCAATCAGCTCTTACGTTACCTTTAACTTTCTGCAGACGCCCATCGCGGTTGAATACGAAGATAATATTCGATAATTTTAACGTTTTATGATCGAGAAGAATATCTGAATATAGATCATATTTTGATGAAATAAAATCTCCCGCAACAACACGTGCACGTGCAGAGTACTTTCCTCTAAATTTGAGATTTGACCAAAAATTACTTAGATGACCATCAATGTAATTTATGGCACCTGTGTTTTGATTTTCAGCTCTTAAACTGAACAAAAAGCTGCCAGATTTAGAATCTCGAGTTAACTCGGAGCTAACGTGAAGTTGTGCATTCACTACGGAGGCAAAGCCATTAAATAATAGATGGTTATTAAAGGACCTAGAGGTAACTTTGCCAGTAATATTTGTTATTTGTCCTATCTCATTACCGTGGCGTGTTTCTAAAATAAGTCTGCCTTTGTGAATTTCGGTGGATTTTGATAATGTAACGCGTAACTCTGGCGGTAGGTTTTTAGCACTAAATTTGATCTTTTGTAAATTACTGCGACCCTTATGATCAAAACGAAGACGAACTACGGGACGAACAATTTTAAGTTTACGAGTTTCAATAGAACCGTGCAACAACTGTTGTAAAGATAAAAAAAGAGTGAATTTTTCAGCCTTAATAAATGCTCCAGGGATACCAGGCGTATCTGCTATTCGCACCTTCTCAAATTTAACATAAGGAATAGGAAAGAAACCTAGACCAACATCACCATCAACCCGAACTTCACGACTAAGAAAACGTGAAATTTCTTCTTCAAAAACACCTCTATATTTGTTCCAGTCTACTAATGTTGGAACAGAAAGCAACGCAAAAAGTCCTAAAGCAATAACTATTAACAGCCACAGAAAAAAATTTTTCATTGTATTTTAAAATCTTTTTTGCTAGTGCTTTCAAAATAGTTGTACTTACTAGTAAAACAAACTAAGCGACAGTGATCAGCAGTAATCAAAAACTTTTAATTTGCTGAATAAACAATGACGGCATGATCTGATTACAAATACTTCATATGTTAGATCCAGCCAACTTTTATACTTAAAATCAGAGTAGAATTTTATAGCATTAATTATTCGTCGCATCGACATATCATGTTATCAGTGCGTAACTAAAATGCGTTTTCATTGCAGACGAAGATATATGAATATATTTAAAGCAAGTTAATCTGAATGATACCTTGATTTAATAAGTCTAAACTTTCATATAAACATCTTCTTGAAGATGTTTAATTTAGTAATAACAAGAGAACTAAACTCCGTTTTTAAATCCAACAAATTCGCAGGCAAAAGTCACCCAAAATAACAATACCATCAATTAATTAATGCTCCGAATCACAAATATTCGCATGTAATTAAAAAAGTTATAAGAGCATAACTCCTTTTGCCTATTTTATATCAAGAGTATGAAACGACTATCCTTTTAATTCCTAATACGAATTTAAGTATACTTTATCTTGCAAAAAATATAAGTTTTTATCAATGAGATCTGTATATAGGTATAGCTAATTTGAATACAAATATTAATACATTATAATGATGTTAAGTTTCACAATGAGAAAAAAATGCCTTTATTTGACGAAACAATTAAAATTGCCCCTTCAATTTTAAGCGCTGATTTTGCTAATTTAGGGGCTGAATGCACAGCAATTGAAGCTCAGGGGTGTGACTTGGTGCACGTTGATATTATGGATGGACACTTTGTACCGGATATAACGTTTGGACCGCAAACCTGTGCCGCCTTGCGCAAGCACATAAAAACAATTATGGATGTCCATTTAATGATATCTCCCGTTGATCAATATCTCAAAGCCTTTGCAGATTCTGGAGCAGACATTCTTACTGTGCATGCAGAGGCAGGACCTCATCTTGATCGTTCGTTGAAACATATCAAGAGTTTAGGTAAAAAGGCGGGTGTTGCGCTTAATCCTTCAACACCCCCTGAGAGTATTGAATATGTCTTAGATAACTTAGATCTCATATGTGTAATGACTATAAATCCAGGATTTTCTGGACAATCTTTTCTTAAATCACAAATCGACAAAATCAAACGACTGAGAAATATGATAGGTTCACGACCCATTCATATTGAAATTGATGGTGGCATTAATCCAAAAACAGCACCAGCTGCGGTTTCTGCAGGCGCAGATATACTTGTATCAGGTTCTTCAATTTTCAGCGGTGGTTCCGTAGCTAATCCCAATATTTATGGTAAAAATATTAGAGCGCTCCGTTCATCAATAAATGGTATTATTAGACACGTAAATTAAATTAATGAACTTTATATTACTTATAAGGATATGTATCCTTTAATTTAAGATTTCACTATACCATTAGGTCTATTATTAAATAAAATGTTTAGATAACTTCAATCCCTGAGTTTGATAATGGCTATTAAGATCTTTACCGTAAAGAATATTGGGACGAGCAGACATTTTTTCATATATCAAACGTCCAATAATTTGAGAATCCTCTATAATAAATGGCACTTTATGACTTCTTACTTCAAGAACGACTCGAGCACCAGTGTTGTGACCGAAGCCGGGATCCATAAAACCAGCGTAGTGCACTCGAAATTCACCAACTAAAGGATTGAAAGGTATCATCTCAGCTGCATAATTAGGCGGAATATGAACTACTTCCTTAGAAGCTAAGATATAGAATTGATCTGGGTCCAAAACAAAGCTACCTGCATTATCTGCGTAAATAGGTTCCCAGTAATTAGCAACAAAACAAGAGCCTGGTTTGTCTATATCTATCACAGGTGTGTTATGCTTCGCGCGATAACCAATCAAACCACCAGATAGGTCTGCAAGGTCTTGTGACAAATCAACAGATAGTGCTATACCATTACAAATGTCGGCTTTAATTCCACCTGATACAAGTGTTTCATGCGCGTGAAGTAACTGTAAATCGGGATCGGTAACTATAGGATCACCAATTCGAAATCTTATTTGGCACAATGATGAACCAGTTCGGACCGTAATTGGAAATGTCTGAGGACAAATTTCAGCAAACAGTGGTCCGCTATAACCTTCCGGTATGCGATCAAAGGCATTTACACCATCGCAAATTACACGTGTAAAAACATCAAGCCTACCCGTTGAGCTTTTTGGATTTGTAGACGCTGAAATAGTTAACGGTAGATCAAGACCCTCAAGTAATGGTACAATATAAACACCCCCTGTTTCAAGAACAGCACCTTTTGTCAAATCAATCTCGTGTAACGAGAATTGTTGTAGGCGTTCTTTGATAGTAAAGTTAGGACGAGGTAAAAAACTCGCTAGAACACGGTACGCCTTGTACCCCAATCGCAAATCTAAGCTAGCAGGCTGCATTTGCTTCTTATTGATAGGCATATCAGAAATAATAACACCTTGTGTGGCTAAACTATGCAGATATTGTATCGGTATAATACCACTATCAAGACTGATAATATCTCGGTTTATTGTTAAGTCCAGCATGCGGCCTTCTTCAATTATGCCTTTTCTGTAACAAACTAGTTTTTAATAGCTTTCGTTAGAAATTACCACTTGCAATTGAATTACACATCACTACAGATTTTACGAAGTTCTAGTGTATCAAAACGCAGGTCCAAACTTATTAGAACTAGGAAATCCTTTTGGCACGACTTTTCCTGCTTGCGCGCGTAATCCAAACCAATTTTCCAACTCTTTAAAAGTTAGAATAGTCTTCTGACCCTCCGGATTAAGCCACATCAGACCATACTTACTATCAAAAACGCGGATGTCAGAAAGCGCATCCCCCTTCAAACGTTGTAATATTACACCTTTACCGCGCGTCATCATATTAACTTCGCTTAGGGCAAACACTAATAATTTTCCATTATCGCTAACAGTTGCAACCATGTCTCCATTCACCGGAACGCACACTTCAGCAACGTCAGATGACACCAATTTCAAAATCTGTTTACCTTTTCGTGTTGAGGCGACTATATCATCTTCACATACAATAAAACCATATCCTGACTTAGAACCAATAAGCAACCTACGCTCTGGTCTATGAATGAAAATATTAACTACATCGAAGTCCTCTTCAAGGTCAATCATTAGGCGAACTGGCTCACCGTGACCACGTCCACCTCGAAGCTGATCACAACTGAGCGTATAAAAGCGACCATTACTTGTAAATATTAAAAGACGATCTGTAGTAAATGCTCTTAGAGCTATACGTAATCTATCGCCTTGTTTAAACTCAAAACGTGAAAAATCACTTTGATGACCTTTTAAAGCACGTAGCCAGCCTTTATCCGAAAGAATAACAGTTATAGGCTCTTTTTCTATCATGGCTTGTTCAAGATCTATCTCTATCTCTGGTGCTTCTGCTAGTTGTGTTCGGCGTGCGCCTATTTCAGTTTCATGCGAATATTCTTTTTTAATCTCACTAATTTCCTCCGAAATCTTAGCCCATTTCAGGTCCTTTGACTGTAATAATTCAAGCAATTTACGCTGTTCATTATTTAAGTGATCATGTTCGGCACGTATTTCCACCTCTTCGATCTTGGAAAGAGCACGTAGGCGTAAATTAAGAATGGCTTCAGCTTGAATGTCTGACAACTTAAATAAGATAATCAATTTACCCTTAGGTTCATCTTCAAATCTAATAATTCGAATTACTTCGTCAATGTTTAGAAAAGCTGCGAGATAACCTTCAAGTATTTCTAAGCGCAGTTTAATTTTTTTGAGTCGAAATTGTGAGCGACGTTTCAGTACTACCATCCGATGATCAAGCCACTGTTGAAGTACACTGCGCAAATCAAGAACATTCGGCACTTGTCCGGCGGAGAGAACATTCATATTCAATCCGAAGCGAATTTCCAGTTCTGAGAGCTTGAATAGGCTTTCCATCATAACGATAGGATCAACTGCACGCGACTTAGGCTCTATTATCAACCTAATATCTTCCGCACTTTCATCACGTACGTCTCCCACAAGAGGTAGTTTTCGCTCAACAATAAGATCAGCTAGTTTCTCGAGCAATTTCGATTTCTGGACTTGATATGGAATTTCAATAATTGCGATCTGATAACCACCACGACCTGTATCCTCTTTCATCCATTTAGCACGCAAGCGAAAACCACCGCGGCCAGTCTTGTAAGCTTCGATAATATTCGCCCGACTTTCAATAATAATACCACCTGTTGGAAAATCTGGAGCAGGAATATACTCAACAATCTTTTCAAGCGATGCGTCAGGATGTTTAATGAGATATAACAGAGCGTTACAAATTTCCTCCACGTTGTGTGGCGGTATGTTGGTTGCCATACCAACGGCGATACCAGAGGATCCATTAGCCAAAAGGTTTGGAAAAGCAGAGGGTAGAACGACAGGCTCTTCACATGATGCGTCATAAGTCAGGCGAAAATCTACTGTATCTTGATCGATACCGTCTAGTAAAGCTAACGCTGTATGTGTCATTCGGCTTTCAGTATAACGCATGGCAGCGGCATTATCACCATCAATGTTACCAAAATTACCCTGCCCATCAACCAACGGATAACGCACAGCAAAACATTGTGCTAGACGAACAAGAGCATCATATATAGCTTGGTCTCCGTGTGGATGGAAATTACCCATTACTTCGCCAACAATTTTGGCACACTTTTTGTAAGCTTGATCAGGATTAAGGCGCAATTCTCGCATAGCGAAAATAATACGCCGATGCACGGGCTTGAGACCATCACGCACATCTGGCAACGCTCGATGCATAATTGTCGACAACGCATATGCGAGGTAACGCTCTTCTAATGCCTCACGTAAATCAACAGATTTAAAAGGACAATCATCCTTAGAAACAAATTTATTACTCATATCTACTCATTAACCAAGACCTTACCCGCCAGCAGCAACTCATAGCTAAAATCTCTTATTTGTAAAGTAAACTCTTTAGAAAAATGTACGGACTGAATATTTCTATTGAAAGTATCTTAGGTCGATAACACCTAAAGCTATCTATGTAGACTATTCTTCAATTTTGTTCTCGAAACAAAGATTATATCAAAACAAGTGAATTTAATTTCTAAATAACTGCTAACTTCGATCAACAGGACAGTTTAAGTAGATAGACTTAGTGCATAACCGCTAAACTGTTTAAGTTACTAAAACACCCTTAACAGATTAATTACATAAACTTGTCCCAATGAGAGGTCAACTTTTACAAATCAACTATAATATAAGATGTGATGTTAAAGTTTGACTTAAACCCTAATTGGGCTAACAATGCCAGCTTCCAAGTCATAATCTAAAGGCGAAGTCATAAATAAATTCAGATAAGGAACGGGGTTTTCGGGATTATTATTGATATACTGGTTGCACCCTTTAACATGAAACAAACACCTTGATGTAGTATTTATTTTACGAGATCAAATTACTCTCTATGAAGAATATCCTCAATAAGGCGATTCGCAAAACCGTTTGCATAAAATGTTTTATGTACCTCAGAAGGGTCATATGCAGTATCAACCCAGTCAAAAAAATCAATTGGTGTATGCCGATTATATTTTATGTAAGTCTTAAAAAAATGATCCAATATACCAGTGTTAGCTTGTCTAATATGCCCATATTTAAGAGATAGGTGCTCCTTAAGTGCATTTTCTATACTCCAGCTATAGCGTATGTGTAGGAAAAGTATACTCATTAACCCAACTCGATCCGCGCCAGCTTTACAATGCATTAACATTGGATATTCAATACGTTGGAATAAATCTCTAGCTCCATACAATTCTGCAGGTGTTGGAGAAGCTCGCGAACGTATCTGGTAGTTTTCTAAAGTTAATCCATACCGAGTACAGGCCTCTTTTTCCAAAAAATAGCTGCCACACACACGTTCACCTCTCAGATTTACTACAGTCTTAATTCCGTGCCGTGCAAGCTCGGCTAATTGATAGGGTGTAGGTTGTGCAGAGCGCCATCCATTGGTTCCAGAAAGCTTATGTTTATTAAAATAAACAATACGAAATATACCGTGATCTAAAAAAAGCATGTCTAA
The DNA here is from genome assembly GCA_039583345.1 of Candidatus Tectiglobus diatomicola. GTDB lineage: Bacteria > Pseudomonadota > Alphaproteobacteria > Rhizobiales > Hyphomicrobiaceae > Tectiglobus > Tectiglobus diatomicola. Next base: position 32,566 of record JAZDSJ010000004.1, read on the forward strand.
ATAGAAAAAAATCGGACCAACACTTTTTTTTATCCAGATCGGCATGTACGTTGAAATGGTCTGACGTATACCGATAACAATTTGTTTAAATGGACCAAGCAATAACTTCGTTAACTTTACCATAAATTCTTTTCATGTCATGAGTAGGGTGGGTTGTAATGTTTAAAATTATATTATATCGTGTAAAAGTAAACATTAATAAATGTTGTACTAATTATAATTAATCACATTGACATAATGGTTTATTGTACATTTTCTAACTTCAAATTGTGTCATACCAGTCGCTTTGCATGGCTAACTTTGTGACTCCAAAATACACTATAAACTTCATTCTAGGGCAACTTGCATCGAGATATGTGAGTTGGGTTTTTAATTCTTCAAAATCCATTTCTGAAATAGAACATTTAACAGAAACAGTCGATTTTCATAAACCTTGTATTTTTACATTTTGGCGTGGCCAATTTATGCTACTTCCACCTTATTGCCCGGAGCATATATCAGTTGCGGCCATTGTCGCGCGTCATAGTGATGTAGAGATAGTTGGAGAAATAATTAAAAATTTTAATCAGATATCGCTGATACGTGGTGGTGCTGGTGATCGAAAAAAAAGTCGTGGAGGCACGACTGAACTCCTTGAAGCTATTCGAGCTCTTGGTGAAAATAAATGTGTAGCAATCACTGCTGATGTCCCCCCCGGACCATCTCATATTGTAGGAAAAGGCGTTCTAAAAATTGCACAGATGGCTGGTCGGCCTATTCTTCCAGTTGCAGCAGCAAGCTCTCGTTTTTACGCCACGCAAACTTGGAGCCGGATGACAATAAACTTTCCTTTTTCAAACATAGCTATGCGTCTAGGAACTCCAATATATATTCCAGCTGACGCAGATGACATGCAATTAGAATTTCTACGCCAACAAATACAAGATTCTCTTAATAAAATAACATCAGAAGCCTACGCCGACGTAGGGTCTAATTCTGTATATACTATACCTTATTCTGCACTACCTAATGAAATGCTGCCCAAGCATCCAAACTTAAAGTTAACAGTCTACAAAGCTGTGACACAATTAGCAGCAAATATAGCGCCGTGTATTACATGGTACCGTAAAAAGAAAGGTAAAGAAGATCCTTATCGTCGATCTGAAAGATTGGGAATTGCTTCAGTTTCACGCCCTGATGGAGCTTTAATCTGGATACATGCAGCTAGTGTCGGAGAAACAATTGCTATTCTGCCACTATTACAGCGTATACATTCCGAGTATGCTGGAACTAAGTTTTTATTGACCACTGGGACAGTAACATCAGCTAAAATCGCACAAGAGCGATTGCCTGATGGAGATATTCATCAATTTGCTCCTTTCGATGCACCTCAGTTCATTACACGTTTTTTAAACCACTGGAGACCTGAGCTCGTTCTTATGACTGAGTCTGAAATCTGGCCTAATACAATTTTAACATGTAACTCACGCCAAATACCTATTGCTATCGTCAATGGACGAATGTCGGCCCGTACCTATAAACGCTGGCGTAGGAATAAAAGTATCGCGTTACCACTTTTTAGCCGGCTAAATTTGGTTCTTGCTCAGAATGATCAATTTGTTTGTCAATTTCGTGACCTAGGAGCACGAAATGTTCTTAATAGTGGTAACATCAAAATTGATGCCCCGAGACTACCAGTTAATAAGTCCAGCTATGATAAACTTTCAGCTGCATTAGGCAATCGTCCACTATGGGCAGCTGTAAGTACGCATGCTGGTGAAGATGAGAAAATCATTTTTGTTCATAACAAGCTTTCTCAAAAGTTTTCAGGTCTTATGACTATCGTTGCTCCTCGACACCCTGAACGTGGCGATCAAATTTTTAAACTCGCAAAGGCTGCTAATATTATTGCAGCTCGTCGAAGTCGTAATGAATATCCAACTCTTAAAACAAGTCTTTATATTATTGATACAATTGGTGAATTAGGTCTCATTTATTCTCTAGTTCAAATTGCATTTATCGGTGGCTCTCTTGTTGAACATGGAGGGCAAAATCCTATTGAAGCTGTGCGTTACGAGACAGTTGTTATTACTGGTCCAAATTACAGAAACTTCGACGACACTTACAATGCACTTCTGAGTGCTGGCGGCGCACTAAAAGTCGCGAACGAATTGGAGCTTACAGATGCAGTAGATCAGCTTTTGATTAGCAATGATAAACAACGTATACGCTACATGTATGCTGCAAATAATATTATCGAGAATTTATCTGGAGGTCTTGAAATGACAGTATCTGCTCTCAAACATCTAATGCCAGATAATCTAAAAACATATGCCCCTCCTACTTCTGAGTGCGTAACTCATGCCCTTTAGGGAACCATCATGGTGGTATAATGAAAAGAATAGTCTGACAGCTAGTGTACTTGAGCCTGTGTCCAACATTTATGGCTTTATAAGCAAACGTCGCATGCTGCAATCTATAGATAGAAAGATAACACTCCCGATCATTTGCGTCGGAAATTTTACAGCAGGTGGAACAGGAAAGACACCACTTACAATTTTGCTCTCAAAAATTGTGCGTGAGCTCGGAGGTCAGCCTGTGTTTCTCTCACGTGGCTACGGTGGCCGATTAAAATATCCACATCAGGTTATATTGCAAAGAGATACTGCAAGGGATGTTGGTGATGAACCACTATTACTCGCTAAGTATGCAAAGGTCGTAGTTTCTCGTGATCGCGTTTTAGGTGCAGAATTAATTAGGAATGATAAACTAGGTAACGTTATTATTATGGATGACGGCTTACAACATCCAAGATTGCACAAAGATTTAGTGGTTGCAGTTATTGATGGTAAACGTGGGATAGGCAACGGACTCACCATACCTGCAGGTCCTCTTCGAGCTCCTGTAGGAGTGCAGCTTTCCTTCACTCATGCGCTTGTAGTTTACGGTAAACCATCACCTGATACAGCAAGCTTTCTGAAGCCTCTTAGACAACCAATATTCAAAGCAAGTATCAAGCCAGTTGGAAATTTAGAGTGGATTACGAAAAAGCCTCTGTTAGCTTTTTCAGGTATAGGGAATCCCAAACGTTTTTACGATTTATTGAAGACATTAGGCGGGTCCCTCATGGAAGCGCGCAGCTTCTCAGATCATCATTTGTACACAATTAAGGATACTAAAAGTCTTATTATTCGAGCAGAAAGCTTAGGTGCTCAGCTGGTCACCACAGAAAAAGATTTGGCACGTTTCGACTCTGAACTTTCAGACAGCCACCACCATATACGCGAAATAGTCAAGGTTTTGAAAATTGATACGCAGTTTTCACAAGCTGAAACTAGTGTACTAAAAACACTTGTGATGAAAGCCATCACATGAAAGTCTTATCATTTATAATATTAACGTAATGGTTTGCTAATGCAGTTAGATGTTATTTTCGGCTTTAGTTTAACAATTGAATCGGACAAATTCAACTAGTCATCGTACTAATAGTTTTTACTGACTATACACAGTATTAATTTTAAGGAATTAAAAAAACAAAAATTCAGCTCATAATGCACCACTCAACAAAAACTCATTAGCTAGAACATTAATAATTCAAAGAGTGCGTAACTTACACGCTATAGCTTAAGCTTTTTATCTGAACTTTGACATCCATTAATGCAGGTACGATTTATTATCTTAAAACAATTGTATCTAGGATGTAAATTGGTATATTATATATTTTCTTTTCACATTCAATAGAATTTAAATAATCAGGTGCACGTAATATAATTACTTAAATCTCGCATTGAGAGTTAAGAACTTTCTCAAGTATCGTATGATTTCCATAAAAATATTTATAAATTCTTGGTAACTCCAAGTCAGCTGTAATTATGAATTGCCTCTATCATCGTATCCTAAAAGTGCGTTTTAAGATAGAAAATACTCTGATGGGTCGCACTGCGGTAACAAATTAATCTTAATTAGATATAGGGTTCAAAAGAAGTAACGTTTATATCTAAAGATTTTAGAAACTTCTTTTCCTCAAAACGATCCTGAGAAATTGCTTAGGCCTGTGGTGTGGGTAAACTGCTTTTCGTTTCACAAGATTGGAGTACTGACCCTAGAGGAACACTTTCAAAGTCATATGTCATAACCTAGACAGAAGCAGCGAAAGCATCCTAAGTATTATAATTATTGTAACTGCTATATGAGGCTTGGGTAGTGACTTCTCCTGAGAACTTTGAGCCTCATTACTATAAATATGACAATGAATACCAATACTAGTCGCTGCTAATATTAACATACGACCCAACTGGCCACTACCTAAGATGCCAACAACAAAAATATGATTTAAGCGGCTAACAATACGTCATTGATATACCAGGCCAACTTATAGCTAAATTATCATCGGGTAAACCATCGACTATAAACTATCAACGCCAAGTTAAGACTGACTTTCGACTATAACTCCTATCACAAGTAATGTTATCATAGAGGCAATCAAATTGGCAAATGACCGCACCATTAGCACAAGACATGACTACCTTAATGCCACAAAATCAAGAAGATCTAGAATAATTGATCATTCGCATTAGTGTACAGTGTGCCGGCACAATACTTGTGCCAATTGGAATAGAAAGTTCAAAACATGCATCCGCTGTGACCGCATTGTCTTCCTATCAGATAGGTAACTCATAATAATTGAAATTTGAGTCTAAACGTCCATTATTTATCATTATGCACTAAGTTTGATTGAAAATATCTTAACGCTTCGAAGCAAAGTAAGCACATTAGATTGTGTTAAACTCATAATATGCGTTTTAAAGTTTAAGCAATAATATCCGGACATAGCCTGTCTTCAAGATTTAAAATAGCATTTTTCAGCGCTAGCTTTTGTTTTTTTAAACGTCTGATCTGCAATTGATCAGATTGATTGTTTTCTTCTAATCGTAAGACCAAGACGTTAAGACGACTATGCTCTTCACGTAAGATATTTAAGCGAACTTTATCAAACATAATGTGATACTTTTTTGGAAATAATAATATTAAATTGCTTTTACAGATTGTTATTTGATCTGACAATTCCTTACTAAAAAACGTTATATTATAAGTTTTGTGATCAGAATTTATACTATTTATTAAAAAATTATAACTAATGAATGTTTAAATTAAAAATAAATCTATACTAACACCTATCATGATGGACTATGCTTAATGTATTTAAAGCATGGTTTAAAACTTAGGGACGTAAGAGGTATTTAGATTGTAGATTTTTACGTAGTTGTTTATTTATCATAATATGTAAATCTACACATGCAACAGGTAAAACAGAGACCTGCATTAATGAGCTTAAAATTGACTTTTTTACTTCTAGATATTATCTGAAAGTCAAAACAATACATACAATCTTGCACAAATTGTCATGTAATTTGTATTGGTTTCGAAACCGTAGTTTTATATCAATACTAAATCTTTAGAGTAAATTAACATAAATACTCAGAGGTGTTTCACATCTGAGATCTGTCTAATAAGCAAAAGAAAACCAGCATTGAAATTGTTTTTAGATAAATTCTACTTGTAAATATACTCAAAATAAGAAACCACACTTGATCAATTATTTTAAATATCAGACAAATAATATATGCAAAAAATTTACTCCTTGGAGTTTAATCCTAAAAACATCTTAAATTTCTACACATATTTAATTATTACAGATTAAACTAGGTTATTAAGAAGATTTTGATGGGACATTGTTAACAAATACAAGTCATGCGAAAGTTTTTATTAGGAGAGCTTATGACAGTTATTAGTTTTGCAGTAATAATTATGAATTTAGGCATATTTTATTCATCTGCAAAAGCTAATGCTGTTCCCGAAGTTTTACTTACTGATAGCAACCAACCACCGTCATGTGTTACCCCTGAAAGGCTTTTGAAGTTTATAAAATTGCGAAATCCATATTTGCGTCCTAAATTTAAAAATATTGCAATTTACTATATTAAATACGGAAATTTATTAAATGTTCGTTGGGACTTTGCATTTTTTCAAATGTTACTTGAAACTGACTTCCTTAAATTCACTGGAGACGTTCATTGGTCACAAAATAATTTTTCAGGCTTAGGAGCGACTGGAAATGGAGTAAGGGGTGAGAGATTTACATCTGTTTCCGATGGAGTTAAAGCGCATCTCGAACATTTACTTATTTATGCCGGTGTGCATGTTAAAAAACCAATAGCTGTTCGTACACGAAAAGTACAATCTTGGAAAATTCTTTCTAATTGGCGACGTTCTATAAAGGGGCCTATCACATTTAGAAATATAGGGCAAAAGTGGGCGCCCAGCACGCCTAATTATGCCAACAATATAGAGTCTATAGGAAAAAACTTTGATAATAAATACTGTAAAAGAAGAGCTAGCAAAACAATATTTTTCTCTGGAGTACAGAAACAAAAAATACCTAAATTTCCTGCAGGACCTTCTCGTGCATTACTCGGAGCATCATTAGTAAATGAAGATATGGACAGGAGGAACTCCTTTTTAAGCGTAGGAGAACTCAGAACTTACATGAAGAAAAATGAAATCGACAACTCAGTTGTGAAGTTGTCTCAAAATCAAAACAAAAAAGTAACCAATTCTCTTCATGGATTTAGTAAACCTAATCGTGACCTTAAAACCAAAGCAATACTAATGTCGAGAATAAGTAAAAGTAAATTTAAGGAAAAATATCAAATACATAGAAAAGCCAGATACACTGACAGTTACAATAAAAATGAACCTAAATGCAGCGTTTGGACAGCCAGTCATGGAGGCGAGAAAACAATATTAATTCGCTCCATGAACAAAAATTACATAAACTACACCGCCCTCGATGTGAACCCCGATAATGAAAAATTAGAGATGGACGCTTACATTGCAGCGTATGCCCGCGGCGGGAAAAAAATATCTGAGTATAAATCAAGAGCTCTTGCCCTTGATCAGGCTTTTAAGCTTTGCCCAGGAGGATAGAGCAACTATTGAGGTAAGCTTTTCAAACTAAAATTGGGAACTGTTGCTCGATTTTAAATCATATTTTGCTAAATAACCTTAAAAGTTTCTAATACGAAATAATATGCGATCAGTTTTATTTAATCTCAAAATATCTTCTTTATAAGATCACTAAAAATATAACGTGTCATTACAATAAAATAGAATTACTCAATATTTTTGAATATAACAATTACATATTTAAAGTATGTCTAAGTTTATGTATTGAAGTTAGTTTTTAAAAAAGAAATCACTTTTAATTGCTGTAAATTATCTCATATCGTAATATTGTTGCTTAGATAGTATTTAAAGCTTTATGATGAACCGAGTATTTCAAAACGCCAAGGACCAATCGATCTATTTTTACTTACAAGATTTATAACAACTTCCTGTAACAAAAATCAGTGCTTCAGAGGTAAGTAACTTATTTTTTTACTTACCACTTTTCCATAACTCCAGAGCTAGACCCATTTCAGTAGTTGCTAGGTGCATAAAGATCTATTTTATAATTATCATAACATGTTAAATACTATATTTTTTAGTGTTTTAAAAACTATCTTATCCCTAGAAATTAGATTTTCGCATATCATATATAATTCTCGGACCTAGACACAAACTCAAGCTAGTTCATGTCTAGTAATAAAAGCAGAGATAAAATTGAAAAATATCATAAGTTTATAAGTAATAATTAATATTATAATAAAGATTTTAAGTTGATATTAACTTTTAAGTTAAGGTAAAATAGATCCTAGCATTTTAATTTCTGCAATAGATACCGCAAAAATTTATTGCTTATTCTAAATGTTACCTGGTATAGCCCAGGAATTTTTAATGTGATATTGCATTTCATGAAGCTCTGAGATTGTGTCTTTAGTTAAAATCTAGAACTCTAACAAGCAGATATCTTAAAAAAATTCAATGTATGGTGAAGCTTAGCAGGCTTAGGCAACAGTACGGTCTATCTCTTCTAGATCATCTATCATCCCAGAAATGATTGACAGACCTTTATGCCAAAATTCAGGCTTAGAAGCATCAAGCCCAAAGGGCGCAAGCAACTCGCTATGATGCTTAGAACCACCCGCAGATAATAGGTTTAGATATTTATTCACAAAATCTGGGTGCCCTTCTTCATAGAGCGCATAGAGCGAATTGACAAGGCAGTCTCCAAATGCATACGAGTAAACGTAAAATGGTGATCTAATGAAATGTGGTATATAAGCCCAAAACACCTCGTATCCAGGCTTTAATTCTATTCCTGGTCCAAGGCTTTCAACTTGTGTACATATCCACAGGTCGTTAATATCATCACTGGTTAGTTCACCTTTGCGACGAGCAAGATGAATTTTTCTTTCGAATTCGTAGAAAGAAATCTGCCGCACAACAGTATTAAGCATATCCTCAACCTTACCAGCAACTAATGCCTTACGATCTTTTAGATTTTTTGTATCTTCCAACAGCCTTTTAAAAATCAGCATTTCTCCAAAAACAGACGCTGTCTCTGATAGAGTTAACGGTGTCTGAGAGAGTAAAACTCCTTGTTTAGCCGCCATCACTTGATGAACACCATGCCCTAGTTCGTGGGCAAGAGTCATGACATCGCGTGAACTTCCAAGGTAATTAAGTAAAATATAAGGATGTACTGAAGGCGTTGCCGGGTGAGAAAATGCACCGGGGCTTTTACCAGGTCGAACTGAAGCGTCTATCCAACGATTTTTAAAAAAATCTTTGACTATATTTGCCATTTGAGGAGAAAAAGCATTATAAGCACTCAGAACTATCTCCTCGGCTTCTGACCATTTTATAATGCGCTCTGAATTATCTGGAAGAGGAGCATTACGATCCCAGTACGGCATCACTTCTTTGCCTAACCAACGAGCCTTCATTCTGTAATATCTATGTGAAAGTTTCAGATGGCTTTCACGAACGGCAAGGACAAGTGCTTCAACAACTGAACCCTCAACTCGATTTGCTAAATGACGACTATCAGCAATATCAACAAAGCCGCGCCAATTATCAGAGATCTCTTTATCTTTGGCCAGCGTATTAACTATTAATGTAAAGGTTTGAATGTTATCTTTTAATGTCCTCGATAATGCCTCTGCAGAAGCCTGGCGTTTTTTTTCATCAGAATCTAGAAGCAGATTTAGAGTCGGCTCAAGACTTAGAGTCTTGCCGTGAACTTTAAACTTCATAGAAGAGATAGTATCCGTAAATAGCCTGTTCCAAGCTTTAGCGGAAGTCAAAGATTTTTCATTAAACAACAGTTCTAATTTTTCATTGAGCTGATAAGGCTTTTCTTTTCTCAAATCATCAAACCATGGTTTAAAATATGCCAACTCCTCATTTCTTAAAGCTATAATGAGTTGATCTTCGGGTATTTCATTTAGTTCTAATTCAAAAAATATAAAAGTACTGAATATTTGTGTGAGCTGACTTTGTAGGTCACCGAAAAGCTTAGCACGTTCAGCATCCTGCTGATCTATTGTATAATTTAGGAACGCAAAAGTTGAAATCCGACCTAAAAGATCGGAAACAGCTTCATAATCATGAATAGCTAAAGCTATAAAAGCACCGTCGTATCCTTTTTCTAGCAATTTACCTCTATATTTAGCATCAAATACTTTCGCTTCAGCCTTCACCTTTTCTAGAGCATTTTGTAATTCTGAACTATTTGGCCCTGGAAACAAATCACAAAGATCCCATTTAGGCAGCTCACCAAGATCAAGATTAGTAATAGCTTGTGTCATATTTACTGAACTAAGAACATGAAGTTTTTGAAAATCATTATTATACATCACATTCTCCATGGTGTAGGATCACGTTTAGAAAGTTATCTTTAATTAACTTCCTGTCTAACGTTGCTGGCAAAAGACAAAGTATTTTATCATTTAATCTAAGGCACAGAAAATATTTGCTATTTTGTAACGAAACATGAATACGCTGCAGACAACATCAAAAAGTTTTAATAATAACATGTATGAATTTACATATCGAACCATTGTGTAAAATCATATCTCAGTTTAATAAAAAATACATAGGTTAAACCTGACACCTGTCACCTTAGCTAAAACAAATGTTTAAACATAGGCTACAGCATAAATAGAAATGGATTAAACAGAAAAACACTAATGTTGTTTAAGACCTTCTTAGGCCACCTCAATCATACTTGTTCAAATATTAAGCCAATAAATAGCGTAATTAGTTTAGCTTCTCATGAAGAGAGACACAGAATATGGGTGTGACTGTCATCACTCAAATTTGGAATATTAAATACCTAAATTTGTTTTAATAGTTAGTAACGAATCTCTTAGTTATCGTATCAGTTAAGATTTCATAAGGCGACATTACTATATTATTAGAAATACAATTTTTTCGCTATTATCACAGCTAAACCGATATTTAGAGGGCAAGTTCTAATTATTTAAAAAAAACTGTATACCTCAAAATATCACAATTAAACCAACGATGGTTTTACATCTATTGCTATTCCACAAGTAAAGGGAAATAACTTCTTATCATTATACAGAATGGTAGTAGACGCAATTATCTAGGCTCTAGGATATTACGCAGTCACATAAAAACACTAGCTAAACGCTTTGAATCACAATTAGAACGAACTTTCACAGGGACATTTAGTAATCAAGAGCGTCAACCTAAATAGCAGTATGTAGGTTTTAAAAAAAACTATTAAATAATAAAACTATATCTACGACTACATTCAACATAAAAGTCTTTCCAAAAAGTTTACTTTTAAAATAACTTACTAGAACGTTCCAAGACCATAATAATTATTTAATTTAATCTAGAACAAGTAAATGCGCTACACACCCATCCTTTGCAGCAAGCTATATAAAAATGGGTGTGTAATCATAATAGTATTAACTAACATATTTAAATTGATGATTTCACTTACATCATATTACATATGCAATGCTCGCTTATCAACTGCCAAGGCTGCCTCCCTCACGGCTTCAGTTAATGTTGGATGTGCGTGGCAGATGCGCGCTAAATCTTCGGCTGAGCCACCAAATTCCATGATAACTGCCGCTTCTGATATCAGCTCACCTACATGTGGACCTATCATATGTACACCAAGAATACGATCTGTTGAGGCATCTGCTAAGATTTTGATAAATCCGTCTGTCGTGCGGTTAACCTTAGCACGACCATTTGCCATAAACGGAAACTTACCAACATTATAAACAGTACCAGATTTTTTAAGCTCTTCCTCTGTTTTACCAACTGAAGCAACCTCTGGGTTAGTATAAACTACACCAGGAATTATGTTATAGTTCACATGTCCAGCTTGACCTGCAAGTTGTTCTGCAACTGCAACACCTTCGTCTTCTGCTTTGTGCGCTAACATCGGTCCATCAATCACATCGCCAATGGCGTAGATTCCAGAAACTGACGATTGCCAGTGTGCGTTAACTTTCACACGCCCATCATCATCCTTCTCTACGCCGACTTCTTCAAGACCCAAACCTTTCGTATACGGCACACGACCAGTTGCAACAAGTACGACATCTACTTCAATAGTTTCTTTAACGCCGCCTGCCGCAGACTCGAGAGTTACTACATGACCATTTGGTCCAAGTGAGGAAATGTCTGTAACCTTAGTGGCAAACTTGAAAATCATACCCTGCTTCTGCAGAATGCGCTGGAATTGCTTGGAAACTTCACCATCCATGTCTGGAACGATGCGATCTAAGAATTCTACTACATGAACTTCAGCTCCAAGACGACGCCAAACCGAACCTAACTCAAGCCCTATAACACCACCACCTACAACGAGTAATCTCTTAGGTACTTGTTCTAATTCCAGTGCCCCTGTCGAAGAAACAATGGTTTTTTCATCAATAGTAATCCCGGGGAGATGAGCAATATCAGAACCAGTTGCAATGACAATGTTTTTTGTCTCAAGCACCTGAGGTGCTCCTTTGGACGGAGTCACAAGTACTTGGTTGTTGCTAGCAATTTTACCAACGCCTTGATAAGTGTCAATTTTATTCTTCTTAAGTAGAAAAGAGATGCCATCGACATTTCCCTGAACACCCTCAGATTTAAACTTCATCATTTGAGTTAAATCAATCGTGGGCGAGACATTTATGCCCATATCTGAGAATCCATGTCTGGACTCTTCATAAAGCTCAGATGCGTGCAACAGGGCTTTAGAAGGAATACAACCAACATTTAAACACGTACCACCATGTGTGTTACGCTTTTCGATTACACCAACCTTCATGCCGAGCTGAGCTGCGCGAATGGCGCAGACGTATCCACCAGGACCAGTGCCAATAACTATGAGATCATACGACATGAGTATTAATCCATTCTGTCTACACAGATGATTACTATATCAAAATAGTAATCATGAGATTTTTGATGGAAGCCTAAGCACCAATTATAAGGTAGTGCCCAGGCGTTTAGTACAGTATACTGTAAATTCTTGCCAGCATCATTCGGACTAAAGTTCTAAAAGAAAGCGTTGCGGATCTTCAAGGTAATCCTTTACTCTTACAAGAAATGTTACGGCTTCCTTTCCATCAACAATACGATGGTCATAGCTAAGTGCTAAATACATCATTGGCCTTGCTGAAATACTGCCATCTTTAAGCACAATAGGACGCTTTTCGATACGATGCATACCTAGAATACCAGACTGTGGAGCATTAAGAATCGGTGTAGACATCATAGACCCGAAAACACCACCATTAGTAATGGTAAAAGTTCCGCCCTGCATTTCCTCTATACCAAGCTTCCCGTCCCTAGCACGTTGACCGAAAGAACCTATAGCCTTTTCTAATTCGGAGAGACTCATACAGTCCGCTTCACGTACAACGGGTACTACAAGGCCCTTCTCTGTTCCAACCGCAACGCCTATGTGATAGTAATTCTTATAAATTATATCCTGACCGTCAATTTCAGCATTCACAGCTGGGATCTCTTTAAGTGCTTGAATGCAAGCCTTTACAAAGAAGCCCATAAAACCGAGTTTAACTCCATGGCGACGCTCAAACAGCTCTTTGTAATCGGATCGAATTTGCATAACTGCACTCATGTCGACATCATTAAATGTTGTTAACATCGCAGCAGTATTTTGTGCATCTTTAAGTCGACGTGCAATTGTCTGACGCAAACGTGTCATTCTTACGCGTTCTTCCCGAACAGCATCGTTTGAAGATGCTGGAGCACGTGTCTGTTTTGATGGTTCTGCAAGTGGAGCAAAAGACGAAGAGGTTATTAATGAGCCACTAACAGATGCTGACAGCGCGTCCTCTTTCAATACCTGACCACGAACTCCAGAACCAACGATTTTAGAAGAATCAACACCACGTTCGGCAAGTATTTTTGATGCCGCAGGGGATGGTGGCATTGAGGGTGCTCCTGCTTTTACAGCTTGCTGAGCCGGAGCTGTGACTACGGCCTCTTGCGGGGTTGCGATTGTAGACGTAGCTTCACCACCCTCATTAACAAAACCTAAAACTGCACCAACTTCGACTGTTCCACCTTCGTCTACTGAGATAGTTCCCATGGCACCAGAGACCGGCGCGGGTACTTCAACTGACACCTTATCGGTTTCCAACTCACACAAAGTTTCATCGACGGCAACTATATCACCAGGTTTTTTAAACCACTGCCCAACGGTCGCTTCAGCTACACTTTCGCCCAATGTTGGCACCCGAATTTCAGTCGCCATAATAACTTTTCCTTTCACCCAACATTTTTGGGCATAATAGTTTAAACTAAACATATAAGTTGTATATTTACAACCTATGTCATCCTTTCAATGCCTTATCTACAAGAGCTTTTTGCTCTTCAAGGTGCTGCGATAGCTGCCCAGTTGCTGTTGAAGACGCAGAAGTGCGACCCGCATAAACTGGTCGTCCATGTGTCGCATTTATTTGTGTTAAAACCTCTTCGATGTAAGGCTCAACAAAAGTCCAACAACCCATGTTACGAGGTTCTTCCTGACACCAAACTATAGCAGCATGGCCAAAACGACAAAGTTCATTTTTAAGAGCATCAGAAGGAAATGGATAAACTTGCTCAAGGCGTAGCAAGTAAACATCATTGATACCTTCTTTTTCTCGAGTTTCTAGAAGATCGTAATAAACTTTGCCGCAACATATTACTACACGCCGAATTTTTTCATCTGGCTTCAAATCAATTTCTGTACGACCACTTGGAATATATTTCTTGTCAGCATCATCCCAAAGCACACGATGAAATGTTGTACCAGTTCCCAGATCTGCAAGGCTAGACACAACTCTTTTATGCCGAAGTAATGACTTAGGTGTGAAAATAATAAGAGGTTTACGAAAATTTCGGTTAAGTTGTCTTCGCAAAATATGAAAGTAATTGGCCGGGGTAGTACAATTTGCAATTTGCCAATTATCTTCAGCACTAATTTGAAGATATCGCTCTATGCGCGCAGAAGAATGCTCTGGCCCTTGCCCTTCGTAGCCATGAGGAAGTAACAAGACTAAACCACTCATACGTAACCACTTACTCTCACCAGAGGATATAAATTGATCAATTACTACCTGAGCACCATTCGCAAAATCTCCGAACTGCGCTTCCCATAACGTTAAGGTGTTTGGTTCCGCCAATGTATAACCGTATTCAAAACCTAGTACAGCTTCTTCAGATAACATTGAATTTATTACTTCGAACCTAGCCTGATCAGGTGAGACATATTTTAGTGGCTTGTAACGTTGCTCATTATCTTGATCCACAAGAACAGCGTGACGCTGCGAGAAAGTTCCTCGTTCTACATCCTGACCGGAGAGACGGATTGGTAGCTTCTCATGTAGTAAAGTGCCGAAAGCCAAATGCTCAGCCATACCCCAGTCGATACCCTTCTCCTCTTCGATCATTTGCCGACGCTTATCAATCAAACGCACGGCGGTACGATGTGCATTAAAATCACTAGGTAATGTTGTAATGCGCCTGCCTACTTCCTTTAAGGTATTGATGTCAACGCCGGTGTCTCCGCGCCTTGCGCCTCCATCAGCAGGAGAAAAACCTGCCCATTTACCATCTAACCAATCTGCTTTGCTAGGCTTAAAACTCTCTGCCTCTGCAAATTCTAGTTCAAGCTTAGAACGGAAGTCCGAGTGTATCTGGTCAACCTCTGCAGAAGAAACAACACCTTCACCTATCAGCTGCTTAGAATAAGTTGTAAATGTGGTAGGGTGATTCTTGATTGCACGGTACATTAATGGTTGTGTGAACATTGGCTCATCACCCTCATTATGACCATGCCTGCGATAACAAAACATATCTATTACAACAGGCTTTTTGAAAGTCTGACGAAATTCGATAGCAATTTTAGCCACGTGCACTACAGCCTCTGGATCATCACCGTTGACATGAAATATAGGAGCCTCAATCATGCGTGCAACATCAGAACAATATGGTGAGGAGCGAGAGAATCGCGGATTGGTTGTGAAACCGACTTGGTTGTTAATAACAAAATGTATTGAACCGCCAGTTTTATGACCTTTGAGGCCCGAGAGTCCAAAGCATTCAGCAACAACCCCCTGCCCGGCGAATGCAGCATCGCCATGTATTAGCAACGGAAGAACCTCAGTGCGATCTTTGTCATTGTGTTGATCTTGTTTAGCGCGCACTTTACCAAGAACAACCGGATCAACAATTTCAAGATGACTAGGATTTGCAGTTAGAGATAGGTGAACATTATTACCATCAAATTCACGATCTGATGAAGCCCCAAGGTGATATTTCACATCTCCAGAACCCTCAACGTCCGCGGGCTTAAAAGATCCACCCATAAATTCATTAAAGATTGCACGGTGTGGCTTGCCCATTACATTGGCAAGTACGTTGAGACGCCCACGGTGAGCCATACCAAAAACAACCTCTTTGATACCCAATTGGCCGCCGCGTTTTATAATTTGCTCTAAAGCAGGGACCATTGCTTCACCGCCTTCGAGACCAAAACGTTTCGTTCCTTTATACTTAACCTCGCAAAACTTTTCGTAACTCTCGGCTTCCATTAGCTTGTTGAGTATGGCTTTTTTACCCTCATTCGTGAATGATACGTCCTTACCTTCACCCTCAATGCGTTCCTGTATCCAGGACTTCTCCTGTACCGTGGAGATATGCAGAAATTCCACACCAATATTACGGCAATAGGTTCTCTCTAGAATATCTAGGATTTGTCTAACTGTTGCTGTCTCAAGCCCGAGTACATAATCAATAAAAATGGGCCTGTCGTAGTCTGCCTCCGTAAAACCATAAGTTTGGGGATCAAGCTCAGGGTGATCACCGGTTTTAATCAAATTTAGAGGGTCTAACTTCGCCACACGATGGCCACGCATTCGATACGCCCTAATTAGCATCAAGGCACGAATTGAATCTTGCGTTGCGCGCAGAGAGGAAGCCATAGATATATCTAGGCCACCCTGAGAAGCTCGCGCACGAATTTGCGTATGCATATGGGTCTCAAGTTGAGCATAATCGCCCGACAAAGCCGCGACAATATCTTCATCGCCACTGGCATCACGAAGTTTGTTTAAAGGAACAGCCCAGGAAGCACCAGCAGCCTCAACAGAAGCACGACCTTGTTCCTCCTGCAGGCTAGAAAAAAAATGCCGCCATTCGTCGGCAACTGATCCGGGGTTACGTTCGTAAAGTGCATGCATTTCTTCAATGTACGAAATATTCGAACCATGAAGGAATGAAGTCTGGAGAAAGGAGTTGTTAAGCGGTTGACGCGACATAGATGCCTGGCCTTGCAAAATATTTCAAATAACAAAGTAGGTTAATAACGAAAGAAATGAACGTCCTGACGAGTAAATTCAAGAGATCAAGTGACACAGGAACAATTATGCTACATCCTGTCTGCCTATAAAGCGATACTAGATACCGCTTTATAGGCGTTTCGAGTGTAACAAAAGATATCGTGTTTTGATCTAGTGTGACTTAGCCAGCCAAAACTGATGCTAAAGTAGTTCCAAGCGAAGCGGGACTGTCAGCAACTGCTATCCCGGCCGAATTCATTGCCTCTATTTTGTCCTCAGCACTTCCTTTTCCGCCAGAGATAATCGCGCCAGCGTGTCCCATACGGCGACCAGGAGGAGCTGTAACACCAGCAATAAAACCAGCCATCGGCTTCTTTCGTCCACGAGCTGACTCAGATTTAATAAAATCAGCGGCTTCTTCTTCTGCTGAACCGCCAATCTCACCGATCATGATAATTGAACTCGTGTCCTCATCAGCAAGAAACATCTCTAAAACTTCAATAAAGTCCATGCCTTTAACAGGATCACCGCCGATCCCAACCGCAGTTGACTGCCCGAGGCCCGCATCAGTTGTTTGCTTAACAGCTTCATAAGTTAAAGTGCCAGAACGTGAAACTATACCAACATTACCAGCAGCGAAAATGTTACCTGGCATAATTCCAATTTTACAAGCGTTCGGAGTGAGAACACCTGGACAATTTGGCCCAAGTAATATTGAAGAAGATCCGGAAAGCGCGCGCTTGACCTTTATCATATCCAACACAGGAATACCCTCAGTTATACAAACGATTAAAGGAATTTCAGCGTTGATTGCCTCTAGAATTGCGTCACCAGCAAACGGTGGCGGCACATAAATCGCACTCGCTGTGGCACCAGTTTTTTCCTTTGCATCCGCAACTGTATCAAAGATCGGCAAGTGTGAAAGTTGCGGATCTTGATGCTTGCTGCCGCCTTTGCCCGGAGTAACACCGCCAACAATCTTTGTACCACAATAATCCATTGCTTGCTTGGTATGAAAAGTGCCTTGACTACCGGTAAAGCCCTGGCAAATAAGCGTAGTATTTCGATCAACAAGGATAGCCATAATCTCAAGTTTCCCCTATCTGCCAACTTAAATAAACTTCTTAACTTCATCTGTAATTTTCTTAGCGGCATCTGCCAAATTGTCCGCCGGAAGAATAGTTAGACCAGACTCAGCAAGAATCTTCTTGCCTTTTTCCACATTTGTTCCTTCAAGACGAACTACGAGTGGCACTGTTACACCGAGTTCTTTCGAAGCAGCAACCACACCCTCTGCAATAACATCACACCTCATGATACCGCCAAAAATATTAACCAAAATACCTTTTACAGATTTATCATTAAGAATTATTTCAAACGCAGCCTTAACCCGCTCTTTCGGTGCGGACCCTCCTACATCAAGAAAGTTAGCTGGCTCACAGCCGTAAAGTTTAATTATATCAAGTGTTGCCATCGCAAGACCGGCGCCGTTCACAAGACAACCAATGTTCCCATCAAGCTTGATAAAAGCCAGGTCATGCTTTGAAGCTTCGATCTCCATTGGATCTTCTTCTTCCAGATCTCGTAACTCTAATATCTCAGGATGCCGGTAAAGTGCGTTGGAATCAAAATTCATTTTACCATCAAGGCATGTTAGATGGCCCTGACTGGTAACGACGAGTGGGTTTATCTCTAAAAGGCTCATATCCTTCTCTGTGAACATTCGGTATAAATTACCTATCATCTTTACACATTGTTTTACTTGGTCACCTTCCAAACCCAATGCGTACGCAATTCTGCGACCGTGATATGCCTGATAGCCAGAAGCCGGATCAACCGACATTGTGAAAATCTTTTCAGGTGTATCATGCGCAACCTTTTCTATGTCCATACCACCTTCAGTAGAGGCGATAAAAGAAACGCTAGATGTCTCACGGTCAACTAAAGCTGACAAGTAGAGCTCGCGTGCAATTGACGAACCATCCTCAACATACAATCTTTTGACAACTTTACCACCATCGCCCGTCTGTACGGTTACCAAAGTACTACCAAGCATTTGCTCAGCGAAAGTACGTACCTCATCTACGGAACGGGCAATTCTAACGCCACCACCATCGCCGGCTTTGCTTTCTTTGAATTTTCCTTTTCCTCGACCGCCTGCGTGAATTTGTGACTTAACTACCCACACTGGTCCTGGCAATTTACCCGCAGCAGCAACAGCCTCGTCAACTGAAAAAGCCTGAAAGCCCTTTGCAGTAGGGACACCGTAGGCGCGATAAAGCTCCTTTGCTTGGTATTCGTGGATATTCATGTATACAGTCCCCCGTTTAATCTTTTTAAGAGGTGAGTTGGTGTCGCAATGTCACTCGTTACGTTATATAGAATTAGCACGAATAGACATGAGATCAACGGTCCAAATTCTCAATTTTAGGGACTGCGCCAAAATTGATCATGTAAAAACGACTGTCAGTACTGTTGATGACTGTTTTTTATCGCAATAGCCTCGATTTCAACGCGTGCACCTAGAGGCAAACCTGCAACCTGAATTGTAGAGCGCGCTGGAAACGGGGCCTTAACATAGGCACCATATATATCATTCATTTCTGAAAAGTCGTCCATATCAATTAAATAGACCGTTGTCTTTACAACATCATAAATTGTATATCCAGCCGAAATAAGTACGGATTCAAGATTTTCTAAGCACTGTTTAGTCTGATCTGAAACATTGTCTCCCACAAGTCTTTCTGATTCTGGATCAAGGTGAATCTGTCCTGAAACATAGAGCGCACCATTTACCTCAATTGCTAGATTGTACGGTCCAATAGCTCGAAGCGGGACGGCTTTAATAGCGCGTTTAATCATTATATTGTTCCCTAAAACTAAGCAGTAGCATACTTATAAACTTACAGCACTTGGCTTTTATTGCAGAACAAGTGCTGAGGTGAAAAATACAAATTAAAGGCGGATAAAAGAGCTCTTACCGTTCATAATATTAAGAACAAGTTGTATATAAATACTATGGATATACGTGATATTTACTTCTGTTAATAATAGCAAAACAGTTCAGTGCGCCGTATCGTATATATGGTGCGATACGACACACATTATTTATCAAGATTTACTATCTAACTCGACACAAGACTTAACAAGTCCGTCAACAGATTCAATTGACTTCATGAACATCTGCTTTTCGGCCTCGTTAAATTCAATCTCTATGATACGCTCTACACCACCCGCACCAATTATAACAGGCACGCCTACATAAAGACCTTGTACACCAAACTCACCGTCAAGCAGAGCAGCGCAAGGTAATACACGCTTTTTATCTTTAAGATAGCTCTCAGCCATTTCGACCGCTGATGATGCTGGTGCGTAAAACGCTGAACCATTTTTGAGAAGCGCTACAATCTCACCGCCCCCTTTACGTGTCCGCTCGACAATCTCATCCAATTTCTGTTGGCTAATCCAACCCATACGTACAATATCTGTTAACGGAATACCCGCAACGGTGGAGTAGCGTATCAGTGGTGTCATGTCATCACCATGGCCTCCAAGAACAAAAGCACTAACATCTCGGATAGATACTTTAAGTTCATCAGCTAAAAAGTGACGAAAACGGCTCGTATCTAACACGCCAGCCATACCAACAACATGAGAAGAGGGTAATTCTGAGTACTTTCGTAGCGCCCAAACCATTGCATCAAGTGGATTAGTGATCACAATCACAAAAGCATTTGGTGCATATTTACGAATACCACCTCCGACCTCTTTCATGACTTTTAGATTAATACTAAGAAGGTCATCCCTACTCATTCCAGGCTTACGCGGAACTCCAGCGGTTACAATACAGACATCAGCTCCTTCAATATCTGCATAGCTGCTAGTACCTTTAAGCTGGATATCGAAACCTTCAACTGCACCAGATTGGGCTAGATCAAGTGCTTTACCCTGTGGCACACCATCCGCGATATCAAATAATACAACATCACCAAGTTCTTTAAGTGCAATCAGGTGAGCTAGGGTCCCGCCAATCATTCCAGAACCGATCAAGGCGATTTTAGCACGCGCCATAGGCATTTCTCCATAAATTCATCTCATTGGACTTGTTGCTAAGTACATGGGCAAGAGTTTTTAGACATTACAAACGGGTACCATTACTGCTCGTTCCCCGCAATCACTTTGGAACAAATTGGCGCGACCTATATGATGTCATTCACCAAGTTTCGTCCTTAATATTGACATTTTAAAAAAACTTATTTAGTCGAAATGTAAATTTAGCTTTATTATAGCGCTTATCTGAACCACTTAAGCTTTAATGCCGCGAGATTAGCTGCCGTAAAAAATAGAACATGCAGCACGTTAAAAACTTATGAGTTTAACTACGACCCAGTTCATATTAACGATAGAACTTTTTTAAATTTCTATTACAAAATCGTATTTAATAGTAATGTAGTTTGAAATGTCTCATGACGTAATTTGGATCAAAAGCCAACGTGGTATTTTCTGTTTTCACGAAGTGATTCCAATCAGCAAACTATCCCGTGTTATTCTTGGTAATGCCTAATGGTGTAGTTTGTAATATTTAATTCAATTTCCTTAATTAATTATCATACTTCTTAAGTTTATATTTAGACACAGAATTTCTCATTCACTTATCGCCAACTCTGCTCCTTTGAGTTTAATTCCGAGTTTTTGAGCCTGTGCTTTTAAACGTCCTAAATAGTCAGGTGCTATTTGCACTGTTACTGTTAAGAGACCATTATCATTTTGGAATATAGATATTACACAAGTATTTTCATGCAACCAACTCATCAAGCGGCCAGAATGTGATGGTAGTAAAAGACTGAGTTCAATATCATTTGCTCCAAACCAATCAGAAATAGCACGACAAAGTTCTGAAAAACCATGTCCATTTGTGGCAGAAATAAGAAAGGTAGGATATTTGTGACGAGCAGATCTAGAGCAAATAGATTCAAAATTGCTAGGTTCAATAAGATCTATCTTGTTCCAGACTTCTATAATACGTGACTCATGACTATCTAGGAGAATACCAAGTTCGCCTAGTATACACTCAACGTCAAAGCATTGAGCTTCCGTTTCGCTATGAGAGATATCACGAACATGCAAAATGAGATCAGCATCCACAACTTCTTCTAACGTTGCACGGAAAGCTGCAATTAAAGTGGTTGGTAAGTCTGAAATAAATCCTACTGTATCTGAAATAATAACAGTACGCCCACCTTGAAGAGCTAGCGCACGCATTGTTGGGTCAAGTGTAGCGAAGACCTGATTTTTAGCTGCAACTTTGGAGTTTGTTAAGCCATTGAAAAGTGTAGACTTACCCGCATTAGTGTAGCCCACAATGGCGACTACCGGATAGGGCACATTACGCCTTTTTTTACGGTGCAGTTTACGAGTCTTAACAACTTTGGCCAAATCTTTTTCGAGCTTATTAATTCTAGCTTGCAAAATGCGTCGATCGGTTTCAATCTGGCTTTCTCCAGGTCCTCCTAAAAAACCAAAACCGCCACGTTGCCGTTCTAGGTGAGTCCAGCTACGTACAAGCCGACTACGCTCAAAAGTAAGATGTGCAAGCTCTACTTGCACACGTCCTTCGCGTGTTCTAGCTCTACGGCCGAAAATCTCTAGAATCAAACCAGTGCGATCTATTACCTTAGCGCGCCATACTCTCTCCAAATTACGTTGTTGAACAGGACTTAGCAAATGATCTACGATAATCAGCTCAACATGCTTATGAGATATAAATTCTTTAAGCTCTCTAATTTTGCCAGACCCGAATAAAGTCGCTGGATTAGGGATCTGCACCTTAATAACATTCCTGCCAACTATATTAAGCTCTATCGCTTGCGCTAGTCCAACAACTTCTGAAAGTCTCTCATCCGATGCACGAGCTTGAGTTAGTATTATTGAGTTGTTGTTTGGTGACTTCTTAATACTATTTTTTAGTACAGGCACTATAACCAACGACCGCGTGGGAGAACGAGAAACATGCTCACTTAACACTGACTTCTGACCCTAGTTTTGTTCATTTTTTATAGTATATGACCAATACTCCAAGCATATAGAGCTACTCACATATCAATGCCTTAAGTATTAACATACAAAACCATATAGGCCAGATTATTCGGAAGTCTCAGATGCCACAAGATTTACCGTCTGGCAAGGCATTATCGTGGAAATAGCATGTTTATAAACCAATTGTGAGTGTCCATCCCGGTGAAGCAACAAACAAAAATTATCAAACCATGTAACCACTCCCTGTAATTTTACTCCGTTAATTAGAAATATTGTAAGGGGTGTTTTTTGTTTTCGTACATGATTAAGAAAATTGTCTTGAAGAGTTTGAGCGCGTTCAGCCATTGTTATTATCCATTCTTCACTAGCTTTTTATTTATAAGTTTGCGCGTTCGGAGGCATATTGAATCCTATCAGGATATATTACGTATTTTAATGACAAGCTTATGTTAATTTTAAGTCAGTAACATTTAGTTAGAACTTATTTCAGCCACGCTGTGGAATGCATTGCGCAGCATAAGTGTCACTGGGCCAGGACAGCCTTCACCAATGTCGTGACCATTTATAGACACTACAGGCATTACTGTTGATGTTGAAGACGTGATAAAAGCCTCCTTGGCCTGCAGGGCTTCGCTGATACCAAAGGCACGCTCCTTAGGTTGTATGTTAAACTTCTTTAAAACATCGATTAATGTAAGACGTGTTATACCGTATAAAATAGAAGAATCGACCTGTCTTGTCAGAACCTCATTATCATGATTTATAATCCAGGCATTACTCGAACCACCTTCTAATACCATACCCCTATCATCAACAAACCAGACTTCATGGGCACCACTAACCTTTGCCTTTTCTTTGGCTAAGCTCGCCGGTAATAACATTACGGTTTTAATGTCACATCGTGCCCAGCGTATCTCTTCGTGAGTTATCACTTTAATGCCAATCTCAGAAGCCTTTTTTTGATGGATCGGATCAATAGTGCGTGCAATGCAGACAACAGTCGGTTGTAAATCAGCTTCGGAAAATAAAAAATTGCGCGATCCTACTCCACGCGAAACTTGTAAGTAAATGCTACCGTTGTGCAAATAATTCCTTCGAATAGTTTCCAGCATAATGTTGTGTAAGGCTCTAGCTGACATAGGGGGAGTAATGGACAACTCACTCAAAGACCGCAGCAATCTTGCTATATGATGCTTTTCATTAACCAAAAAACTATCTTTAACTTCGAGGACTTCATACACAGCATCACCAAATTGAAACCCGCGATCCTCTGAGTGAATAAAAGCATCACGATATCGTCTATATCGTCCATTTACATAGATAACACGTGTCATCATTAAACCTTTTACATACTGACGTTCTAATCAGAAATAGCGTTCATAATATAATCAAGCTTTTGCTAAAAGGGGGAGTTAGGCAAAAAAGTTATTAGACATTAAACTAGTTAGTGAATTAATTAAAATTTTGCCAATTATTTTTCTATTCCATACAACTAGCGTCACAGTAGTGTCTTCAAGTTATTAAGCAAAGAGATTTTTTAACAAGAACTTTTAGAAATAGTCAGGTCTCACTCTAAACAATTGCTCTACTTCTCTCACAAAATCCGAGCGAACAAATAATATGGCTCGATCACGTGGTCGCAGTTCTGTGTTACCATTTGGCATAACAATTTCACCGTCCCGAACAATTATGCCAAACCGAACGCCCTCAGATATTCCCAGATCTTTTATCGCTTTGCCAACAACAGGTGTTGTGGTAAGAGCTTCAGCCTCGACAATTTCGCCAGCACTGTTACAAATTTCATGAACGCCACGAATTCTGCCGCGTCGGACATATTGCAAAATTCGAGAGACAGTCACTGCTCGTGGATTAATTTGTGCATCAATCCCAAACGGACGCATTATAGAACTATATGCTGCGCTATTGAGAAGACATAAACTGCTGCGACATCCAAGATTTCTAGCTAAAACTGATGTTAATATATTGACTTGATCATCATTAGTAAGGGCAACAAGAGTTTCGGCGTTACGTATGTCAGCTTCACGCAACAGTTCTTCAGAAAGTGCGGAACCATTCAGAATAACTGTACGCTTGAGGGATTCAGCAATAGCTAAAGCTCTATCATGACGGTATTCAATGATTTTCACACTGATATTGGGTTCTCGTTGATCAATTTCTCGCGCGACAAATTCACCTATATTTCCACCCCCGGCAATTACAATACGCCTGGCTTGCACTTCTTCGTGTCCGAAGATTTTTAGTGTTCGTGAAACCATCTTAGAGGGAAGTATAAGATATACATCGTCACCTTGAGCTAAACGTTGTTCTTTGGCCGGTAGAAACAACTCACCATTACGAACAATAGCAACGACTGTTGCCGGAAGATCTGGAAATAGTTCACGTAACTGATTGAGAGGTGTATCGACAATAGGGCATTCTGCACCACAATTTACGCCAATAGCTAACACTTGCCCATTTACAAAGCTTGCAGTCTCGAAAGCACCGGGTAATTCAAGGCGTCTGAGTACAACATTACCTACTTCAATTTCAGGTGAGATAATGTAGTCTATATTTAAACCCTGAGATCG
This sequence comes from Candidatus Tectiglobus diatomicola, assembly GCA_039583345.1. GTDB lineage: Bacteria > Pseudomonadota > Alphaproteobacteria > Rhizobiales > Hyphomicrobiaceae > Tectiglobus > Tectiglobus diatomicola. The sequence goes on from JAZDSJ010000004.1 coordinate 57,944, forward strand.
AAAAAGTTGAGACCATTCTTTGCCTAGATATGTCTGTGCACGTACCCTAGCAATCTTAGTCGGAACGTTAAAAATTGTAGAGGCTACGTGACATGCAACCATGTTAACTTCATCGTGAAAGGTTACAGCGATCAACATATCAGCATCGCGTGCACCTGCCCTAGCCAAAACATCAGGGTGAGCACCATTGCCTAAAGTTGCGCGAACATCCAACATATCGTTGGCACGCTGCACTAGCTTAGCTGAAGAATCTATTACTATTACATCATTACCTTCAGCTGCCAAACGCTCTGCAATACCCAAACCTACCTGACCGGCACCACATATTATTACGCGCACAGGTAAAAACCTTCCGAGGACACAGACCCTAGTTTTAACTTACCTTCATATATTTGCTTGTATGACACAGCAAAACTCAGTTTCATGTCCAAAAATAAAATTTATTACACTCTCTATACGTATTACGCTATTCAATCTCATGAATTCAGACTAGGTTGCACTTAATAGTCCTTATGTTTTAATACAAATAGTATTAAAAAGTTACTTTAAAGCAAATATTTATTAGTAAATAAGTGTTGATGGCATTGCTTTATTTAAGTAAATATATTAATTTTATGAAAACATTATTAATCAAGAGACTTTCATCATAGCATGTTAAGAACTTTCGCACTACCATCTGCAACCTGTTGAGCAAAATCGCGATGAGAAAAGACGTGCAACCTTCCGACCTAGAATTCGCTTCTTTAATTTCAAGCAAAATATGTCATGATATCATCGGTCCTATTGGTGCCATTTGCAATGGCTTAGAAATGGTCAGCAGTGACAAAGACACTTCAGCAAGTTTCAGGGCGCTAGACATTGTTCGTGATGTTTCAGAACAATTATCTGCACGCCTAAAGTTTGCGCGTTTTGCTTTCGGAACTTCTGCTCTCAACACTAGTTTAATTGAACTAAATGTTATCCAGGAGCTGATTCAAGGGCTTACAGGTGATAGAACTAAACACCAGGTAGTATGGGACAATATCATTGCTGAGCCTCTCTTTAAAATACATGCAAAATTATTACTAAACTTAGTTGCTTGCGCAATAGCTACGCTGCCGCGAGGGGGTGTTATAATTATTGAAATTAACTTTATTAATTCCAAACCAAATTTCTCGCTGCTTTGCAACGGAAAGATAGCTCAGCCAGCTAGAGGTCTTAAAGAACTACTAGATAATGCTAATAATACAGAGATTGATCCTTTCTCAGTGCAAGCTTACTATACGTTACGTCTCGCCAATGAAATAGGTATGCAGCTCTCTATCGATCAACATTCAAACAACCTACAACTAACAGCTAAAACTTTAATGTGATTCTTATCATTGCACTAACAATGCAAAAGAACGTGACTAGTCCTCAAAAATTAATCAACCTAAGGTTTAGGCACACTGTTTGTATTAGTATCCTTTTCCTAGCTTAGAGTGATACGCATAACAAATAGTACCTTTTATTATATTGATATACATTTTTAATGCAGCTAAGTATAGCAAATCAGCTAGCACGTAGCCGTTGCGGTAGTAATAATCACTTAAACATATGTAAAAACTGATAGCTGCTCTTATCATATTACTAGAATTATCAATAAGTGTTAATTGTTATAGGGAGAATTTCCACCGTTCATACCAATACCGGAATCAAAGAAAAAACCATGATCAAACGGACCTGATGGCGTTTGACGGGTGTAGAATTCGAAACGATACGAGTTGGCCCCTCCATTAACTGTACGACTATCACCATACGTATTTATAGTGTCTCTTGCAGAATAAGAATAGCCACCACGGCGTTGGCGAGAAGCACGCGCTTTGGCAGCTGTATCACTGTCCTCATAGTATTTAGAAGCACGGTGACCGCCGCTAGATGGTTGCTGAGCAAATAAAGTTGACGCGAAAACTAAGCATGTCAGGGTCAGTACCATACAAGCGGAAGCCGTCATCAAATGCTTATTCATAATTTCTACTTTCAATAATACTGGTTTTAAATTTTAGTTTAAAAAACACCTTATGCTTTCATGATAAATTTTATCAAATTGTCTGGTTATGATTTCATTAGCTTATATTATGGGTTACAAGGTATTAAAGCAAGGTTGCTAATTAGTAGTTGCAGTCTATTGTTTCACTTTCTTACATTAATAATAAATCTTGTTTCATAAATTATTATTAATACGAACTATATGTTGCGAGCCATTGACAAATAATAAAATTTTAATACTATGTTTTACACGAATATATTGCTTTCGTTTATTCTAACTTGATCTAGTGCGTTAATTCTACACTACAAATTTTTACTATCTATTTAATGAATTTGCCTCTAGAACATTTTGATTTAGTTTACTGTGAAAAACAGGCCCGTAGCTCAATTGGTTAGAGCCGGCGGCTCATAACCGCCTGGTTGGGGGTTCAAGTCCCTCCGGGCCTACCACCTTTCCTATTCGTACAATACGATTTGTACACATATCTTAGTATAATTTAATTACGCAGCTTTTCAGATGACAGTATGCTATATCTTATAGTCTATCGCTTTAAGATGTGAAAATTTTTAAATATTTAATTTTGTTATCTGATTTTGCTGCTATACAATCAGTCTAATTCTAAGACGTAATTTTATTCTAAAATACTTTTCAGTTTGATTAACTTATAACTAAAGGTAGGTTCTAAAATTTTGTTTTATATTGCCTCATTAATAATTCTTTATAGCACTTTATCCTGTGTTGCATATACCATATATAATTAATATATAACTAATTTAATAGATTCTAAATCTGATTAAGAGAATTAATGTAATGTATTGATACTACATTACATTTTTTAAAATTATTAAATCATTGGGGCTTTGAGATTAGAGAAACTGAACTCAATAATTTGCATATTTTTGTCTAAATACCTTAACAAAGTACACCCAGAAGACAGTATTAACATAATCGACTTGGATTAATTTATGTTAACATTGTGCTATCTAAGTAGCACTCGGAGACGTGAAAAAACTCAGCCATATAAAATAATGCGTAAAAATTACATGAATCTTTTACTTTTGCTTTAACCTAATTAAACTTCTACTAAATGAAGAGCTTTATAGCTAAATAATAAAGTAATCTAGTTGTTGTAAAAAAAACAAGATCACATTTATAATTTACAGGTTACGTCTTGCATAAGCTTAAAATTCCGATTTGTTAATATTGTGAATAGCTGAACTCAATACTTGTCTATTGGAATTGGATAAGTGTACCTTTGATGTCTTATTATGCTAAAGTTATAAATTACATCAAAATAAATCTAAATTTTCTGAGGTTTAGGGAGATTTATCGCATGATTGTCGTTGCGCCTACAGATAACGACGGGGAAACCCCAGTTAACCCTTACTCTCTTCTCGAAGCAATCAAGCGATCAAGCGATACAGCTCACACAGGATGTTTTATTTTCCTATCTCTCATGGCCTATCTAATGATTATTGTAGCTGGTGTAAGCCATGAAGATTTATTGTTAGAAAAAGACATCCAACTTCCCATAATAGTCGCATCTATACCTTTACTACAATTTTTTAAATTCGCACCTATACTATTCTTACTAATACACCTTAGTCTACTATTACAGATAGTTCTCTTGGCACGTAAAACTCTTGAATTTGATATTTCACTACAGGAATTAGAGCCAACAACTAGACGAACCCACCCACTTCGACTTGAACTTCATAATTTCTTTTTCATACAAAGCATAGCTGGTCCGCATCGTAATTTCGCAATGAGCTTACTGCTTCATTTTATGTCCTGGTTGACTTTTGCAATTTTACCAATCGCGTTAATTTTATTTATTCAACTATCATTTTTACCCTATCACAATATTCTAATTACTTGGATTCATCGAATTGTTCTGATCGTTGATATCAGTATGCTCATTTTGCTTGGTGTATTTATGACTCGTGTTGAACCGAATTTTTTTAAGGCTGCTTGGCGGATGAGTTTGTTGCACCCTATTTCAGTAATTTCCACAGCCTTAATTGTAAACATTATTGTTTTGTTTTCATTTTTTGTTGCAACTATTCCTGGTGAGGAGCTTGATAAAGCTGTACGTCAGTATGTAATAGGACAAGGTATAGATGCTAAAGCTTTTGATGATTTAGTATCTAAGTCAGGCTTTTTATCTCCAATATTATCGGGAGAAACTGATGGAAGCCGATTTAGTTTATTTTATCGCAACTTACTAGTATCTGATCTCGACCTAATCATGGATAATAAATCAAATAGACTCACACCATCGTTACGTGGCCGCGATTTGCGTTTCGCTCGACTAGATCGATCAAATTTGCATCAGGCAGATATGACTGGCGCAAATCTAGATGGTGCTAGCTTGATTTCTACAGATTTGAGTGGTGTACGGCTAACTTGTCATAATGAGGCGGATCTAATGCTAGGATTGGGACGCGAACAAGCCAAATGTGCCAGTGCACGCGGTGCAAATTTCACGAATGCTCAGCTGCAAGGAACACTATTAACTGGATTGGACTTAAGTAATGCCAATTTAAAAAATGCTCAGATTCAGAATAGTATTTTAAGGCTCGCTATTCTTAAAAAGACAAACTTCTGGAACGCAAATCTACAGAAAGCTGACTTAAGTGCAGGTATTCAAGCGCAAGGAGCTAATTTTTCAGGTGCAAAGTTAGAGGGTGCAAACCTTGACAGTGGACAGCTGCAATTCGCAGACTTTACAAATGCACAACTACAAGGTTCTACACTTAAGCACGCACGTTTACAAGGAGCTGTGTTTCAAAATGCTAATCTTAGCGCAGCAAATTTCCGACGTGCAGGACTTCAAGCCGCGGATATGACAGGCAGTATTCTTAATGGTGCGGATATGCGCTTAGCCGGTATCTGGATGACACTTCCCCCATCGCTTGATAAAATCAAATTGAGCAATATGAGCAATTTACAAATTCAGCCTTTGAATGATATTGATCAAAGTAAACTCAAAAAAGTACTGGAATTGATCAATCGCAAAAAGTTACAACATCAAATTTTAGATAGAGTCCAAGAAATTTTATCAAAAAAAGCAAGTGCAACTTGGAATAGTTCTGACGATATTACCAACTGGAAAAGTTTAATAACCTATGCACGTCCTGAGAATACGATGAACTATCGAAAAAGCTTAACATCTTTTCTGGAGACATTGGCCTGTCAAGAAAAATGGAAGAATGGATCTGTTACAGAAGGCATTGTTCGCCGTGCTATTCAGAAACAATTCTTAGGGGACAAACTTGCAATTTATTCACGCCTCACTGCTGACAAAAAGTGTGAACCTGCCACAAAAGTCTCTTCGTCACTTATTCAAACTCTGTCCTCTATTATAAATACGCGATTAGAATAAAGCTATTACTAGATAATCTTAACATGTAATAACAAACTCTCTAACGATAACACAAGTTTCTTATATGGTTTTTCAATTAAGTGGTAATGAATAACATCCAGCCTGTTACAAAGAAGTCTGAAAAGATGTATAATTATTACTAAATTAATGGGTCGAAATAGTTCCTCATTTAGAGGAAACATACTGTTCACTTTTTATTAAAGAGGTACTTCTATGGCTGGTTCAGTAAATAAAGTCATACTTATTGGAAATCTTGGCGCAGATCCTGAAATTCGCCGCACTCAAGATGGGAGACCAATTGCTAACCTTCGCATTGCAACATCAGAGAGTTGGCGAGACAAATCATCAGGTGAAAAACGTGATCGAACTGAATGGCACCGCGTAGTTGTTTTTAATGAGGGTCTGTGCCGCGTCATAGAACAATACATGCGAAAAGGCTCTAAAATTTATCTAGAAGGACAGCTGCAAACTAGAAAATGGCAGGATCAACAGGGATTAGACCGTTATAGTACAGAAGTTGTTTTGCAAGGATATAACTCTACCCTTACCATACTTGATAGTAAAAGTGGTAGTTCAGATATGTCTATAACTAATCAGGCTAGTACAGGTTTTAACGAGAGTCATGGCGGTGGTTACAATAAGCAAAGCGTATCTGAAGACAGCCATTTCGACAAGCAGCTTGATGATGAAATTCCTTTTTAATTTTTTCTCTTGAATAAATATTATATAAATAATACTATAAAAATATAAAAAAGTAATTGCATAAATAGCAAGCTGGGTGTAGCTCAATTGGATAGAGTAGTGGCCTTCGAAGCCATTGGTTGCAGGTTCAAGTCCTGCCACCCAGGCCATGAGTCTAACTTTCTACGTTGATTAAACACTATACTGCGGCTTACATAAAATTAAATGGTTTCTCTACTTTCTTATTATTTTCACTGCTTATTCATTCAGCAGATTAATAATGAACAATACTAATATCATTCACAAATATAATATAAATTATCCCCGAAGATATACTTCGTTTGGTTTTTAAAAAACCTCTCAAATACTCAGTTGTATTTAGGCTTACTTATCCACTTATTTTCTGTAACTTGCTATTATCAATAAGTCGTATTGTAACGAAAAAAGTTACACTATTGTGTATTTACACTCGATTCAAAATAATCGTGTGCTAACTACAATGATTTAGTCATTTTCTAAACCACTTTAATTACCCAATATTAAATTCACATTCATAATGTATTCATTACTTAAAGTGATATAGAAACACTAACTACAACGAACACTCATATAAGAGTACCCAATTATATAATGATAAAATTAAAAGTATAATCTAAATTATACTTTTAGATAGTCTACGTTAGCTACACCTAAATTTGCAAAACTTCTTATAAAATATTTATCTATTCCACTACATAGCTTACATAATAAGTTTTACTTAACATAACAATGTCATACCTTATCTACCTTAAAACGGTGTAACAGGTCTTTCATACGCTCACGAGCTTCTGGAAGGATATATTTTTGCTGGCTACTAAGTCTTGCTGTAAGAAAAAAACCTGTAAGCCTAAGTCCATTCAGAACATCATTAACGGATGGTACACTATTATGTTGATTGCAGAAAAACTGCGGTAAAGGCAGTAGTTTATCTTTATAAGGTGCGCCTGCTATTTCTGAAACTGCCTTGCCAGATTTAGGTGAAACATACACAAGGTTATCTCGAACGTGCGTTGCAGCACAAGAAGAAAGATCGAGTCCAAAGCCTAATTCATCTAAAAGAGTAAGCTCCCAACGGGCGTACAGAGCTGGCCATACTCTTATATCATTTATAAACTTGAGAACAAAAATAGATATTTCAAACAGGTTTGCGTGTGGATCACGCTCAGGAAGATGACGTATCAGTGAGGACATGGATATAAGCATCGCCAGTGCAGCAGCATCTTCTAATACTCTTGCAGCATAAGCAGTGTGCAATTCAAGTTGTATCCGCCCTAAATGCTCACCTAGTCGAGCATTCCAAGTCGCATCAACATGATTTCCCATCTGGAGCATAGGTCGCCGTTTACGAGATTGGCCTCCAAGCATTAGTCCAAAAGTACGGCCATGATTGCGCGTAAATAATTCTACAATCACCGCCGTCTCCCCATGTGAGCGTACAGAAAGTATAATAGCTTCATCACACCATTTCATAAAATAACCTATTTTCACTAGGGCTTAGTCATCTTTCTCTCGCTTAAAAAATTAAGGATGGCTTGGATGACTAATTAGAACTATATATATATTTACTTATGCAAATAAGGAATATTCTAATGATCAACTTTTACTAGTAAGCCAACCATTTTTAACCTATAGAGAAAAACTTATCTAACATCATTACTGTAAGTCAGAGAAGGTAATTAAACTAGGATGTAATTACATTACTTCACTCTCGTTAAATTCTAATAATTGATCATAAAAACTGTTATAAATACTCAATTTAAGGTTCAACTAAAAATCTTTTTATAGTAAGGCACTGGTGATTAGAGTGGGAAATTATATCTCGTTCTTATAGCTAGGACCCTTTCACTACAGCTTTGTAAATGTTGATAGAACCCAAAACTATAACCTTATTGTAACAAGCTAGAAAAGTGTAGGCGTAAATTAATCAGGAGTGATAACAGCATAAGTCATGTGTTTAATTGCAAGAGCAGCTATGATACAGCATTTAAAATAGATACTCTAACTTCATCTAAGCCTTGTTTTTGTTCAGATGACGTTGCAATCACAGTAGGAAAAGCAGCTGCATGCTTGTTGAGAACACTTTGTGTTGTATCTAATACAATCTTAAGAGAATCTTGCTTAACCTTGTCAATCTTAGTGAGTATCAACTGATACAGTACACCCGCCTCATCTAAGTATTTAAATAGAAGAATATCAGAATCTTTCAAACCATGGCGAGCATCAATCAGAATATATACACGGCGTAGCATTAAACGTCCACGGAGATAATCACTAATGAGCTGTTTCCAAGCCCCTACTTTAGCCTTTGGTGCCTGAGCATAACCGTATCCAGGCATATCAACTAAGTAATATGCAGAACTAGAGGGCTGAAAAAAATTAAGCTCTTGCGTACGTCCAGGTACATTTGATGTACGGGCAAGATTTCGACGGTTAGTTAAAGCATTTATGAGGCTTGATTTTCCAACGTTAGATCGCCCAGAAAAAGCAATTTCTGGACGATCAGCAAGTGGAAGAAATTTTAACGAAGGGACACCACATACAAAATGCCAAGGGCTCGTAAAGCTTTTTTCAGCCTCTGTTCTATCTTTCAAATTCTGCGAATTATTGTAGTAAAGATTCACACCTTGTCTATTCGCCATCTTAATACCTCAATTAAATCTCAAACAAAACAAACGATTGTTTGGTGTATAAGATAGAAAGTGTCTATTAATCAGATTTCTTTTCTTCAGCTCTTTTTATCTTTCCGATTAAACCTGTGAAACATTTACCAACAGCTGAAAAGTTACGATTAATATTAGAACCTAGAGGTATATCAACGCCTTGACGCTTCATGATATAGTACTGCTGAGCCAGAGACAGCACATTATTCCATGCCCAATAAATTACTAGTCCTGCTGGAAATGCAGCTAGCATAAACGTAAATACGACAGGCATCCAATTAAATATTTGCTGCTGCATAGGGTCTGGTTGCTGTGGGTTAAGTTGCATCTGAACCCACATTGTAACGCCCATGATTAATGGCCAAATACCAACCACTAGAAAATCTGGAACTGTAAAAGGCAAAAGGCCAAAAAAATTGAATATTGACGTAGGATCTTTAGCTGACAGATCTTGTATCCAGCCAAAAAAAGGAGCATGGCGCATATCAAGAGAAATAAATAAAACTTTATAGAGTGCGAAAAAAACTGGGATCTGGATCAACATAGGAAGACAACCGACAAGAGGATTAATTTTCTCTTTCTTGTACAGTTCCATTAATTCTTTCTGCTGAGCCAGCTTATCGTCTTTGAAGCGTACACGTAAACGCTCCATTTCTGGCTGTAATTTTTTCATCTTAGCCATTGACTCATAAGACTTGTTTGCAAACCAGAAGAATATGGCCTTGACTACAACAGTCACAGCTAGAATGGCTAGTCCAAAATTCCCAAAGAAGTCATAGAACCACCTAATTACACTATGTAGAGGCTTTGTAATAAAGTAAAACCAACCCCAGTCAATCATGTAATTAAACTCTGTTATATTATAAGAAGTATCAGTAACACTGTAAGATGTCTCATAAGAGTTAATCAAATCAACCTGCTTTGCACCAGCAAATAAATGCGATGTTGTAGAGCGTTTCTGCTTACCGGGGACGATTATTGGTGCCAGTAAATAATCCGTTTGAAACGCCTCTATTCGATTTGTTGTCTTTTTCTGGGGTGCCCACATATTGGCTGTAAATGGTTTTGTTTGATCAGGTATTAATGCTGCAGCCCAATATTTATCTGTGAAGCCCAACCAGCCACCGGTAATGTTTTTGTAACGTTTATCAGCTCCATTTTCTAATGCATCTGAATAGGTAATTTCCTCAAGTTTTTCTTCGCCTAGGAAACCAATCATACCTTCGTGTTGTATGAAAAAGCCCTCAATTTTTGGTATACCTCTACGATAAATACGTCCATATGGAAACAGAGTTATTTTATCATCAGTTGTGTTTTCTACTGTATCCGTAATTTCAAACATGTAATTCTCATCAACAGAGATAACACGCTTAAAAACTAGACCATTATCATTATCCCACTCCAATGTTATTGGCATATTAGGTGTTAATATTGCTTGATCTGAACTTATTTTCCAAACTGTATCAGACGTAGGTACCTTAGTATTACTTGTAGGAGCAGGGGCCCATCCATACTCTGCAAAGTAGACATTGGGAGAGACCGCTGGTGAAAAAAGTACAACATTAGGACTTTCAAGAGATGCCCCAACTCTATAATTCTTTAATTCAATATCATCAATACGCCCTCCTGTTAGATTAATGGATCCACGAATTGAAGGAGTATTGATAGGCACACGCTTCGTTTGTGCTAAAGCCACAACACGTGTCGTAGATGTAGCCTTGGGCAAATTGACAAAGGACGAAGTATCAGAACCCTTACCTTCAGGAGCTGGAATAAGAGTCGATGTTTTTGCAGGTGATGACAAGTCCGTCTGCTCATTGTATTGGGATTGTTCAGCAATTATCTTGCGACGCTCAACTTCTTTTTGGCGTTCGGGACCTGCGTAAAAGTATTCCCATGCCAACATAATCCCAATTGATAACAGTATGACCAGCAGGAGATTTTTCTGATCGTTTGAGTCTTGCGTTTTCATGGGCTGATCCTACTTTGGCAGATCCCGATTAGTATTTTCGGTGTAAAGTTTAATAAACGTGTAAGAGTAAACAATAGTAATCATTTGTGCCCATGCAGAGATGCACGGCTAGACGTATGTCACCTTTTACTGACACAGCGACTAGGTCTACGTATACGTCTGCTAACACAGTTCTTTTGGAAGCCATGCAAACGCTGAAGCGCAGATTGCATATCAGTAACCATATCTGAAAACTTCCGGAAAAGAGCAGGGTTCCGCGCTAACATTACATAGTCATATCTAGGGTCAGCAGATTGCAATGCAATTTCAGATACCACTGCCTTCAAACGACGTTTTACACGATTTCTCTTGACGGCGTTACCTAATTTTTTAGTGACTGTAAATCCAAATCTAGGTCCAAATATCGCCTTTTTGACGTCCTCATTATCATTATTTGGCAAATCTTGTTTAGTATGCATGTTAGTTGTATTATGTCGTAATTTGCATTCTATGAGAAATGCTGGAGTAGAGTAGCGACGCCCTCCTCGCACCCGCATGAAGTCAACACGCTCTTTTAGAGTTGTGATTGCCATATCATACATGTCCACGTGAATATTATAGATGAACAAGATCAATAAGATTAATCATTAAGCCGATAATTTATTACGACCTTTGGCACGACGTCGAGCCAAAACTCGCATACCACCTTTGGTTTTACAACGCGTGCGAAAGCCATGACGACGCTTGCGAACAAGTTTGCTAGGTTGGTATGTTCTTTTCACGAGAAAACTCCAATTATTTAAATTAAAGACAATGATACTGCCTAGTAATTTCGACTTTAAGTTAATGCTTCAGCCTATTAAACTAAAGCCAATTTTCATGTAGGTGCGTGAGATCTCAATAAATTCGATCTATTCGACAGTGCTATGAAAAAGGTCGCGAAACTTAACCATATGTGCGCATTTCCTGAATAACGTCAAAAAAACGCTAGCATATATGAGTAAGGCGAGAGCTCATCTAGAGTAATTAATAATTACGACCGAAAAAATATTTGTTTACATATTTCAGGAATAATATCAGAAACTGGCATTATTAGCCATTCCAACGCTTTCGAAGAATAAACATTATTTTTTTTGATTGCAACACTAGTTTTGTAATAAAACGAGCATGGTGATTAAATTTCAAAGTATAAGAGTATATCAACACCTAACTTGCAACATCTTTCAGATCAATATCTTTACGCCACTAAATTTTAAGTTGCTAAAAAAATAACTATATTTTTTATTATATTAAAAAAATATACAGCTACAGATATTTTTAAATGTATTGTTATTTTTAACAAAATTTAATTACGTTGTAATTTTCGATTTCTAATAAATAGAACTTTCTAATCAATATTATCTACCGTTCTGATAACCAGGAATACGTGTCATCTAATTGTCAAGGTTTGCTTTATTAAGGCATATCAACATTTCATCTCAGAAAGTACCAGCTAAATAAAGTTTTTTTGCGGGTAAAAAATTTCAGCTGACAATGAGGTCAAAAATTTGAGTACTTAAAAAGTAAATAAAGTTATTATGAAGTAATGTAACGGCTCACAACAAATTCATTATGAAGCAGAAACATAGGAAGTAAGATCTAATTGTTCTCAGATAAAAGTTTCATAAAATTATGGTAATTAAATATATTAATATGCTTAAAGCTGTTAAACAACATATTTGCTTTTTAGTGTACCGAACCCCTATGCCAACTAAGGAGATACTGCTGACATCCAGCTTTTATGGCATCCGAACTTATTATATTTGACATAATGTCAGTGAAATTTGAATGAAGATAGTATTTAAAAAAGACAACCGTGATAATTATGTCTAGATCAAACTTTTTCAAATACTTGATGCACTGGGTTAGTAATAGGAACTTACACTCATATTTTAAAGCCAGATAGTATCATCGCTTAGTAATCGCTAACTTTTGCAAGGTAACACTAACTGAAATACTAATGTCCACTAGAACTCTGTTAGCCAATAATTATAATTAAGAACTGTCATTAATCAATTATATTATTAAATGAAACGTAATACATAACTAATATTATCATTTGTAATTATAAAAATGTAAGCACTATGGGAACTGAACGTGCTTTTAATTGATATTTATATACTCAAGAATTAAATCTAAAACAATCGAAATTTCTCTAATCCTATTGCCTTCAGGACAGATGGCACTAGCCATTAAAGCCTGCCCTAAAGGTCTCGATAACGTTTCAGTTTCTTAGCGAACTAATTACAAAATGTATAATCTAAGTGAAATCAAAGGTCAAAGTCACCGTCTCCCCCCCAGCTATCATCACCTCCGCCCCAATCTCCAAAGAAATTACTTTCATCGCTACTTGCTTCTTGCAAATCCGTGTCTTGCTGAGAAAGCTCAGTATCTTGCATAGAGGTATCGGCTGCTAATTGCTCATTTGTATTATCAGTAATTGTGTCTGCAGCATCCGTTTCACTAACACCATCTGTCGCAGCTGACGCCGAATTAGAAGCACCACTGATCAAGCTTGAAATGCCACTAGCTAATAGCATACCTCCAGCGACACCTGCAGCAGTTGTCATGGCCTGTGCCATAAAACCACCTCCTCCCATAGTTCGTCTAGAATTATTTTGCTGATCAGTTTGATAAGAAGAACTCTGCCAGGGAGATGCACCAGTTTGTGGAACGGATGCTCCACGTCCTTTATGAACTCCAAATCCAGAAGGGGTTCGCTTAGTAAAAAAAGAACCTTTTTTATTAGAGCTTTCTCTAGAACGTTGTGCAACCTCTCTCTCAAGAGCCTTGATACGTTCATTAGTCTTTTGCAAAGCCTGTTCCTGGACAAGCACCGATTGTACCAGCAAATATGGAGAAATCGGATTTTGACGCATGCGATCATGAATGAAAGCTTCAGCGTCACTGTCAACCTCTACAGAAGTTATATTTTGCATGCGATCAAACATATCGGAAATCAGCTTACGATCATTAGCATCCATTAGATCACTATCCTTGTAGATAATTAGACATAAATTTGATGTAAGATATGATGAATAGTCTGCAAGAGCACGTTAAGGCTCTCATAGAACACTTGAATTTAGGGACTAGTTTTCATACTCATGTCAAGAATTTGTTAAATATAAATGGCTATTTACTATTGCAATCTATATCACAATACTTAAATAAAGTATAAAATGTAATTAATTTACACATGTACGCATATCATAACTACGTAATCTACCAATACCATATTTTAACTAACAAAATCTATAATCGAGAAAACTACTTAAGTTGTCGGATATTTAGAGAGTTATTATATGTATAGGTTTAATTCGCATTTTATGTTGGTATAAAGGAGGCTGAGCAAATTTGCCGTTTGGTATGGCTCAGAAAAAAATATGGCAACGCGTGTGTTACCTACTTTAGCAGAAGGTCCGGGGGGACTTTCTCACTACCTTGGAGAGATTCGCCGCTTTCCAATGCTAGAGCCCGATAAAGAATACATGCTTGCAAAACGCTGGCGAGAACACGAAGACATGGAAGCAGCTCAAAAGTTGGTAACCTCTCACCTTCGTCTTGTTGCAAAGATTGCTATGGGATATAGGGGGTATGGATTGCCTATCGGCGAGGTGGTTTCAGAGGGTAATGTAGGTTTGATGCAGGCTGTTAAACGTTTCGACCCTGATAAAGGTTTTCGGCTAGCTACTTATGCTATGTGGTGGATACGTGCTTCGATACAAGAATACATCCTACGCTCTTGGAGCCTTGTTAAAATGGGCACAACTGCCTCTCAAAAAAAATTATTTTTCAGTTTACGTCGAACTAAGGGGCAGCTTCAGGCTCTTGAAGATGGCGACTTAAAGCCTGACCAAGTAACGGCTATAGCTACTCGTCTCGGCGTTCCAGAGGATGAAGTGATCTCCATGAATCGTCGTCTAAGTGGTGACGCCTCATTAAATTCGCCACTGCGAGCAGAAAGTGAGACTGGAGAATGGCAAGATTGGTTGGCAGACGAGGCTCCTGACCAAGAAGAAAGCTATGCAGCAAAAGAAGAGTTAAACAAACGCCGCGATTATTTGGCTAATGCAGTGAGTAATTTAAATGATCGTGAACGCCGGATATTTGAAGCAAGACGCTTGTCTGATGATCCCTTAACTTTGGAAGATTTATCAGAAGAATTCGGGGTGAGTCGTGAGCGGATTCGCCAAATAGAGGTGCGTGCATTCGAAAAGGTGCAAAAAACAGTACACAATTTAGCCCACGATGACGGCTTAGTTTCAGATTATTAACAGGTATTTACACTTTAGAACAAGAGATTTTATCGGTTATACAGTTGCGTACAGTCGTAAATAGAAATGGGTTAATTATAAATCTTGCTTTAGCATGCAAGTTACATCGGCAACTACATATATGTAACTTGTTAAATCTAGGTAATAAAGCACTAATGATCAACAATTATTAGTTTTAGCAACTATATGCTGTCATATCTTGTAGTTTGTAATTAAAAGATAATTGTTTAATCAGTTGCGAAATTTCATACATAAGGGCAGCATTAAATACATTGCTATAATCAATATTACTCAGGTAACAATACTTACTTTTTGACGTTAAGATTACAACAAATAAACAGATGCAAATTTTTAAATTAATACAATCTCATTTGACTTATTTTAAATAATATTCAATTTTATGCTAAAACAAAAAATAAGTTAATTTATTTCTAAGTGCACGTTTATCCTATTAAAGAAGGAACTGCACGAAGCTCTGGTAATTTTAAATAAAAACCAGAATATTTCACTAAGTACCACAAAAAGTTGATTGAACGATTTCATGAGGTCGAGGTGGAGCCATAAAATGTTCTCTGTTTGGCTTCTGTTCAAATGGTGTAGATAACGCATCTACTATTTCTTCAAATGGACCATAATCACCTAAGACACCTGACTGAATTACGGATTCTATCTGATGATTACGTGGAATTAAGCATGGATTAGACTTTCGCATGAGATGATATCGTTCTGTATCGCTATATTTTTCTAAAGCAAGACGCTCTCTCCATCGAAAGGCCCAACCGTCAAACGAATTAGGATCATCGAAAAGTTCATTAACAATAAAATCGTTATCCCGGCTTGCAGCAAAAAGCTTACAAAGATTTAAAAACGTCAATGTGTAGTCAGCTCGATTATTAGCCATACGCTTCAAAAGGTCATTTATAAGTAGTTCATCTTCATTAAGCTCAAGAACAAGACCTATTTTCTTTCTCATTTCTTTAAGCCAGTACATTTTATATATATCAGAATAGCCTCTTATTGCTTCTTGTACAAAAACTAAAGCTGACTCCTGGCTGCTATTTCTACTAATTAAAGGTAAAAGACATTGTGCAAAGCACGCCATATTCCATTGTGAAACTACTGGCTGCTTACTATAAGAATATCGTCCAGTACTATCAATCGAACTATATTTCGCATGATAATGGAACGTATCCATAAAGGCACACGGACCATAATCAATGGTTTCACCAGCAATAGAAACATTATCTGTATTCATGACCCCGTGAATAAAACCTACACTCATCCATTTAGCAATTAAAGCTGCTTGACGATCTATGACTGCTTCCAGAAACCTATGATAAGGTTTTGATACTTCACACAAATTCGAGAAATGGCGTTCAATTACATATTCGGAGAGAATTGTAAGTGCCTCAATGTCTTGATGGGCAGCAAAAAACTGAAATGTACCAACCCTAATATGGCTTTCTGCAACACGAGTAAGAATAGCTCCAGGTATAGGTCTTTCACGAAGAATATACTCACCACTAGAGACAGCAGCTAAAGCACGAGTAGTTGGAATGCCGAGTGCAGCCATTGCCTCACTAACTATATATTCTCTTAAAACGGGACCTAAACCCGAACGACCATCACCCATTCTTGAGTATGGAGTCCGGCCGGCACCTTTTAATTGAATATCATAGCGCTTACTATGCCTAGATTTCACTTCCCCAAGTAAAACAGCACGACCATCCCCGAGCTGTTGAACCCAAGAACCGAACTGATGACCAGCATATACCATTGAAACTGGTTCGGAACCGTGAGGAAGGTGATTGCCAGATAAAACCTCTACTCCTTCAGGAGACTTTAGATAATCTATTTCTAAACAAAGTTCATAGGCTAAAGCAAAATTGATCTTGATGAGGCTCGGCATTCTTACTGGAGAGGGGGCACAACGAGAAAAGAATCTTTCAGGCAATCGTACATAGCTGTTGTCAAATAGAAACGCTGTCTTCATAAGATTACCTGTTTTCAAGGCTTCTACGTACATTTATGCCGACAAGGCTACCCAACCTCTCAGGCTAAATACAAGTTAATTCTAAGATTATAGTAAGTATATAACAACTTTTTATTATCAATTTGATAACACAAGGCTAACTGCAACTGCAGCACTAGTATGGTTTTAGTTTAAAGATGCTATAAAACCTATAAGTGTCAAATAAGAAGTAAAAATACCTCTCAAGTTAGACATGAAAAATGAGTTAGAAATTTAAAATCTAAGTCGTTATAACGTTGTAAAAACACACGACCTAAACCTTAAATTTCTAATATTAGTAATTACTATATATGTAAGCAAAACAAATAGGTTAACTAAATTACGTCACGTAAGTTTGTGATATCTTTATCTACGAGTTTTTTAGCACAGTCAGCTGTAAGCTTGCCCTTAAACAAATGAATGGAGGCAGCTATAGCTTTATCAACTGCTAGATCGCGCACATCATTAACAGCTTGTTTCTCAGCTCGAGATATTTTGTCCTCAATTTGTTTTTTACGTCTGACTAAAGTAGCCTGAAGTTTGTGGTGCATTTCAGTTTGTATAGTCTCAGCAACAGATTGAGCTTTTTCTATAATTTTCGTTGACTCAGCTTCAACCTCTTTAGATTTTCGCTGATAATCAGACAACAAGTTTTCTGCATCCTCACGCAAACGCCTAGCTTTTTCAAGTTCTAAGCGTATTGCATCAGCTCTATTGTCAAGCGCTTTTGCAGCTAAGACAGGCACACCTTTCAAAACAAGAAGTAAAACAAAAATTACAAATGCTGCACCTACCCAAAATTTTGTATCTGAGAAAAGCCCAACTTCAGAAGCCACAAGCATATATTACACTCCTATGTAAGTGATCTCTGCATAGCAATAGCCATATCAATTTCAGCATCGCTAACACTAATTTCTGAAAGGCTCTTGATAATTTCACCAACGGTGTTTGATGCAATCTTATCAATATGTTTAATTGCATCCGCTTTGGCAAATTTAATGCGGTTGTGAGCTTCAGTCAACTGATGAGCAAACTCAGCTTCAGCATCTGTCTGCCTTTTGGTAACCTCATCAGTAACTTTCTCACGCATTTCTGATATAATGAGGCTAGCTCGCGCATGGGCCTGCGCGAGTTCTTGTTCGTAAGCCGCAATAGCTTGATCTGTTTCAGCTTTTAAACTCTCAGCATCATCAAGATCACGCTGTATGCGGCATTGACGCTCCTCGATAACTGAAGCAATAGTAGGCAGCGTAGTTCTAGACAATACGAAATACAACGACCCAAAAGTAAGAGCCAACCATATTAGCTGTGGCACCATATCTGGGACATTAAACTGAGGCAAGCCAGCCTGCACTTCATTTGGCGCTGCAGCAAGTACAACCGTTAAACAAGTGAGCATCATAAATCTCCAGTGACCATACAAATTACGTTTTTTAAGAATTAACTTTTTTAAAAAACGTAGCAAGCAACATCAACTGCGCAACTTAACCAAATAACATGATCAACGCAACTAACAGACCAAACAACCCTGTCGCTTCCGCAAGAGCAAAGCCAATTAAAAGAGTTGTAAATTGACCTGGTGCCGCAGATGGATTACGTAATGCGCCGGTTAAGTAACTACTAAAAATATTACCAATACTGAGACCAGCACCTATTAAGGCAAAGCTCGCCATTCCAGCACCAATAAATTTAGCTGCTTCTGAATCCATAATTATCTCCTTTTGTGCAACAGTTCAGAACTCGAGGTTTAGCTAGTAAAACAAACGTTATTCACAATACTACTGTAACTAAAGTACACTAGTGTTCGTGCATATTAACAGCATCATTAAGATAAATACAGGTAAGTACAGAAAATATAAATGCCTGAAGAAATGCTACTAGAACTTCTAAAGCGGTGAAAGCGACGGTGGCAACCAACGGTACAAAACCATATACTCCCAAGCTAACTATGAATCCCGCAAAGACTTTTAGCATTATATGGCCTGCCATCATATTGGCAAACAAACGTACTGACAAACTTATAGGACGAAATAAGTAAGATACTATCTCTATAGGCACAATAAGTAAAAGCAATACTGCAGGTACTCCCTCAGGGGCAAACAACTTAACGTATCCTAACCCATGACGCAAAAAACCTATGACAGTTACAGTTGTTATAACGAATGCGGCCAAGGCGAAGGTCACTGCGATATGACTAGTAACCGTGAATGAATAAGGAAGTAGCCCAAGCATATTACACGAAAGAATAAACATGAAGAGAGAAAATACTAGAGGTAAATATTTTATACCTTCTTTGCCTACGTTATCACGAAGCATGCCAGCTATAAACTCATAGCTAAGTTCAGCAATAGACTGCAGCCGCGTTGGAACAAGTGATCGACTCGTCATAGCAACATTTAAAAAACCCACCACTACTATCACGGCTGTTACCATAAACAATGATGAATTAGTAAACGATGCGTCTATGCCATATACGTCAAGTTCTACGTAACGCTTAATCTGGAACTGACTCATCGGATTATCAGCCACGTTCATTCCCCCATAACCAATAGTTTCAAGTCTTAGAGACTTTATTTTTGTTACAATCGACGCAAGCGATATTTTTTTGTAAATGTGCCTCTTTTTGTATACGCTTTGCTATTCGAATAACATTGGACATTCCAGCTACAAAACCAATAATTATACAACCAATCAAGAACCAAGGACCTGATGTATTGAAATAGTCATCTAGACTTAGTCCAATATAAAGACCAACACCTACACCAACTACCAATTCTAGGGCTATTTTAAAACCCTGAGACGAGGTTTTCTCATGAGCTAGGTTCAACTTAGATTTAGGCGTATCGGCCTCAGTAACTAGCCTCTTATGCGCTTCAATCCTAAGCCCAAGTTCATAAGAACGTTTCATGAAGCTTTTTTTATCCTCAGAGTTTAACAAAGTACACCTAAATATCCGAGTGATAATTGCAATAATTAATTAGCATTTCAAAACACGTCGAATAAAATATGCCGTGCAATTTTCAAAATGCTAAAAGCGACAGCGCAAGGTGTCAAGCCAGTGCTGTACGTTGTGTATCTTTAAAATCTATGGCGAAAGAGCGCAGTAGCTTAAAACTACCTAAACAACAAATTATGTCTCGATCACTCAGCGTGTCAGAGTATAGAGTGCAAAATTTATATCTTACGTCTAAGTTACGATTTAAGAAAAAATTATTAGCGATTAAGAACTAATCTTCAAACTAATTAAAAACAATACGAAATTAAATTACCTATAAGTAGGGGAATGTAGATATTTCTAGTTTAAATTTTTATTGATCTGTATACCATTAATATTTGAAGTTTCTTTAAACTGAAATCTTTTATGTTTAAATTAATAAAGCAAGGTATGTATACCAGATTTAATTTGAAGCAATCATTAATATTAGCTCCAGAAAATTACCGTTCTGCATCAAAAGTAAATTAAATTTACATACATGTATGTAATAGCTTTAATTAGAAAACTTGACTATTGTTTAAAACTTTTTTTCACAACATACGCTGGTAGGTGCTAGTTTTAATTGAGCTAATTTTCAAACTTCTATGTCTTCATCATTTTATATGTTAGTTAAATAAGAATTCTAATATTAATTTTGTAAGAATTTAAAAATTAAGTTCAATATTCCTAATACACGTAAAAAATCAAATTCCAGGTATTTGTTATGTGGAACACATCAAGAGTAATGTTGACATATATGCTATCATACCGGATTAATAATTTATTCAATCATGATATCAAGGCATTTTTTATTAATAATGTTATATAAAAAGATACTTATGATAGATTTTCCATAACTTCACAGATTTTAAATTTTATTTAGGTCATTTATAAGATAAAATTGAATTTAGAAATCAAAATATTGTAATATAGTTGTACATTGTTTTAAATCATTAGATTTATGAAGTTAAGGCGTTATTACATTGTAAATAACCACTAATAACTAACAGATGTAATGAGTGACCCAAAGTTACAGTTATAAATTGCTTAGCAAAGCATACTTTAATTACAACTTTTATTGCTAGAAGATATGAAGTCTTTTAGCTCTGTTAAATCTGCTTGTATTTTTATCAGTCTCTCATTGAGATGATCAACTTCGTAACTATTAACAACATCATTGGATGCTACGTTTTTATCTACACTCTGCATTGAGTCTACAATTATTCCGATAAAAAGATTTAGAACCGCAAAACTTGTAATAATTATAAATGGAACGAAAAATATCCAAGCATATGGAAAAATTTCCATTGTAGGCCTAACTATTCCCATCGACCAGCTTTCTAATGTCATAATTTGGAACAATGTGTAGGCTGACGCACCAATTGTACCAAACCATTCTTGCATATTTGGATCAGTGTGGTTGCCAAACAATTTAGTAGTTAATACAGCTGATATGTAAAAGATAAGCCCAAGAACACCTATCACGGATAACATACCGGGTATCGATTGACCAATAGCAGTAATCACGCGTCTTAAAGACGGTACGATAGACAGCAGTCGTAATACTCTTAAAATCCTTAATGCACGCAATATAGATAAAGGCCCTGCTGATGGAAGCCAGGAAATAGTAATTATAACTAAATCAAATATATTCCAGCCTGATTTGAAAAATTGAGATCTATAGCAATAAAACTTCAATATTAATTCAGCCGAAAATACTATTAGTATAAGCTTATCAAAAACATATATAATGCCGCCATAATGTGCAGTTATAAATTCATTTGTTTCAAAACCGAGTGTAATAGCGTTTATTATAATTAGGGCAGTTATAAAATTGACAAAATTCAAGCTTTCTATGACTGCTATTATATATTTGCGATTTTCAGCTATATGCAACATTGGGTTAGGACGGACCATTAAATCTCTCTTTCTATCAAAGTTCACGAAAACAATTACCTTCTAACAAAGTGAGATTGACATAATTATTTGTTATATAAAAATCTGATATTAGCCTAAACTTACTTGTTAGTGACATAACTTTACTTTGCTTGTACGATTACTAGTATGTGGTTTGTAATTTGATGCAATCTATCAAATTATAAACTTATTTACATAAATATCTTTCTCTAAGCTAATCCCTAAAGTTTCTAAATTCACTTTTATTAGCTATCTTTTTAAAACTAAAGTTTCTAAAGGTGTATCCGGTACTTTCGCAGAAATTACGTTTTACTTGATTTCTAAGGTCCTACAGCCATCTATAAAAACGATAAAATCAGGTAATATGAGTTTATAATAGGTATCTTTTTCTTGGTTAGATAATTGTCCCTAGTTTTCAACTTTAATTTCATCAACCTGAAATCTTAAAAAGATATGTCGAAACACATACAGTCTTTACTTTTCAGATATCATTAGCAAGTTAGATTAATTCAACCCAAAAGGTAGCTGATTTAGGATATCGTGGTATAGTTAGGGCTGGTTAGTTTTGATAATAGTTTGCATTTAAACTACCCGATTGACTTTATGAAAAGTTTGGTTACGTTTTGCTGAATCTCAGTTATGATTTAGGCTCTAGATACCTGTAGTGAAAGTTAAGGTGCTGTATTCAAAATATCTGTATGGATCGGTTATATTTAAAACACCATAAAGATGGAGTCTTATAAACGCTTTATTCATACCACATCTACGTTGGTGCAGAACCGAAAGTTCCTAATATTTCGACTAAAATAGAATAAAAAACAAAAAAAAAGATACACCAGAGCTATCAGCATCAATGCAGGTAGACAAATAAACTAGATAATATTCAAATTAGCCTCGTATGGATATGTTTATTATCTAATGTGAACTCCGTGTCAAAAAACTTTATCGTTAACGACAGACTATGCCACCCGCAACTAACCTAGAAGCAATTGGATAGATTTCATGCTTTAAATCCTAAACTCTTACAGACATGTTTAAGGTGTATCTCGTTGTAAAACCGATATTGCACCTTGAGCAATCATTGGTCCGAAATCTAACTCTAAAGTTACGTAATGGAATGATGGGTATATATTTATGATACGCATGAAGCCAGCCAAAGCGACGAGCAAAGCACCGTTATGTAACTCTGTATCAAACGCATTGTGATTTAGAAGAGTCATGTCATTCAAAACGCCGGTAGAACTATCCTGATCCTTTGCTAAACCAAGACCTTTTGCATCGGAACGATTAGAAATTACATTCACAATTTCTGCGGGAAAAATCATTATCACATGCTGCTGCAGCTAAGACCTTCATGCTACAATATAAATAATCTGTATTAGTTAGTGGTTTCTTGAAAAAATAGTAATAATCATGAAAATAAATCTTAGACAATTAACTCTTTAATCTACGATAATTTATTTTGATATAATTAACCTCACTTGTAAGCTAACCTCAGATCTAAGCAATCAGTATAAATTACTTTGGTTATTTTCCGCAAACTTACTAAACTAAATTAGACCGTTATTTAACCTTATTTGTGTAAAGCTTTAAGAAATTTTGTTAAATTATATTTGTGCATTTACCTATATGTGGTGAATAGTAGGTAATGAAGTAAAATGCCTATAACACATAGTTCTTATACTGTGTTACATAACAGTAGAATTTAGAGGTTACCTCGCCGTAGTCGCTATGAAATAAAGTCAATACTAAATTAACATTAAGTAGATATAAGAACCGTTTTTTTTGAAAATATGATTTGTTAAATACACATATGTTTCATGAAGTAGCGGACTTATAAGTGATGTATTTTTTGCAAATTACACTAATTCACTTAAGCAATGTAATTCTCAAATCTTTATGTAAATGATTTTGGTAACACGATTAAACCACTGAAATACTCATAATTATTGGAATAAACAACTAAAATAAGCGAGCTAATGCATGCAACTTTTACCAAGCTGCGTCACTGGCAGTGTAATATCTATCATTTTAGTTATTAATTTAACAGATTTAATCGCCAAGGCTAGTGATGTATATACCATTAAAAACCATACGGTTGAAGCAAAGGCTCAAAATGCAGTAACAGCGAAAAAAATTGCTATAAAGCAAGGTCGCATAACAGCTTTTCATTCCCTCCTCAAACGTATAATTCCTGTTACTTCATATAATAAAATGAGTGTATTTTCAAATATTGATCCAATTCCTTTAACTCGAAGTATCGTGGTACAATCCGAAAGTAGCTCCACAACACGCTACATTGCAAAATTAGACTTTTCGTTTTCACAATCTGCAGTACAAAATGAGTTAAGGCGCACCAAGGTGCCATATGTTGACATCATGGCACCACTTACAACTATTGTTCTAATATACAGCCCACCTTTACCTAATACGATAAAGGCCATGAGCGCTTCTAAGGGTAGGAAACTTTGGCACGAAACTTGGTCTGTCCTTGATCTGAAAAACTCTGTTACACCTCTAAAATTACATCTAGCTTCAGAAAAGATTCAAGCTAAGATAATAAAAGGTTATAGGCACAAGGAACCTTCATTATACTCACTATTAAAAAAAACTTACAAAAACGAGAATGTGTTGATAGCTTATGCAAAGCCAAACTTGAAATTAAAGAGCTTAATTATTTCTTTGTTTGGACGTGATTCTTTAGGAAGTTTTTACCTCATACGAAAGTATAAACTAAACCAGAATGATTTTAAACTCACACTACATTCAGCTGCAGTCATTTTACACGGTATTATCGAAGGACGCTGGAAGTTCACAAAAAAAGCTACTACGGCTAATAAAAAGAATATTTTTTTAGATCAAGATATTAAGATTTGGGTTGAATTCAAAACTTTACCGCAGTGGCAGCGTCTACAAAAAATGCTCCGCGAACTGCCAGGAATGATATCCATTAAAACTAGTGGACTATCAACAAACGGTGCGAATGTACAACTTCATTATTCTGGTAGTGTCAATGAATTACAAAACATGCTAACACGACATGGTAAATCTCTCAGATTTGATCAAAATGGTTGGATTTTACGATAGAATTTTGCAGCTAACAATTTATTTACAGAAAAGGTTTATACAAAATAGTAGGTTAAGTTGTATACAAGTCACAAATAATTTTTATGAAGAGCAAAAAATTAATATGTCCTGCAGAAAAAAGTTGGCTTTACACACATTCGATTATAACAATAATAACTTAAAGAATACAGCGTGATGAACAAAACATCCGCGCAAACAAACAAACAACAGCAACATCAAGTTTTGTTTTGGTTAATAGTGGCAGTTTCGATAACATTAGCGATACTTGCTTTACAAGAAATTTTATTACCATTTGTTACAGGAAGCATACTAGCATATGCTTTAAACCCAGTTGCAGATCGTCTTGAACGGTTAGGTATTGGGCGTACTGCGGCGTCAGCTATTGTTGTTTGCCTATTATTCATCGCATTTGCTGCTATAGTAATTATTCTTGTACCACTTCTCATTCAGCAAACACAGCAAGTAGTAGAGTCCTTACCAAGTGACATCGAAAGCATTAAACCAACGGTTCAGGATTGGTTGCGGAACAAACTTGGTAATCATTTTGAGGCTGGGCAAAATAGCTTAGAGCAAATAATTAAAGAAATACGAAAAAATTGGGCGGGTTTGATCGGGCAAATTGCACATGGAGTCTGGAATGGGGGTTGGGCAATTCTTGATCTATTAGCAATAACTTTAATAACACCGGTTGTAGTTTTTTACTTACTTGTTGACTGGCCACATATTATTAAGCACATGAGCAATTGTCTCCCACGCGACCATGAAGCTAAAATATGTAAGGTCTTTAGCAGTATTGATAGCGTATTAGCCGCCTTTATCCGAGGCCAAGGACTTGTGTGTCTCATATTGGGTCTTTTTTACACAACCTGTCTAACGTTAGTAGGTCTACGTTACGGTTTATTGATAGGTATAGTAACTGGCATACTCTCTTTTATTCCCATTGTCGGTTCGACTATAGGCTTTCTTACTGCTTCACTTCTTGGTATCATTCAAGGCTGGCCTGACCCTACACTACTAATGATGGTCTTTGCAATATTTGCTACCGGTCAAATCATGGACTCATGTGTGCTAGCGCCACGAATCATAGGTCGTACTGTAGGGCTTCATCCAGTCACTATAATTTTTGCACTTTTTATCTTTAGCTACTTTTACGGTTTTGTTGGAACCATAGTTGCTGTACCAATATCGGCTGTTATTGGAGTTATACTTAGGTTTGGATTAGAGATTTATTTATCAAGTTCCATTTATAAAGGTCAGAGTGGTGATGCTGAAAAAAGGATAAAAACACCAATTGAATATTAAAGAGGGCTTGATTTTATGCCTGATCAACTAACTTTAGACCTGCCGCACTTTGTAGCTCAAGATGCCGAAGACTTTCTAATAAGTACATCTAATAAAGTAGCAGTTGATATAGTTGACTGCTGGCCTGATTGGCCAGCATCTTCAGTGCTCATTTGCGGTCAACAAAGCGTTGGAAAGAGTCACCTTGTTAATATGTGGAAAACAAGAAGTAAGGCTAATATAATACTTGCTTCCCAATTAGATGAGAATGCAGCTGGAGTATTAGAACCTGGAAAGCCTGTAGCTGTTGAAGACCTTCATGATGGAATTGCAAGTGAGAAAGCTTTATTCTTTCTAATGAATATGGCACGTGAACATAATAGTACTTTACTTATTACATCACGCCAACTTCCTGGTGAACTTTGTATAAAACTCCCTGATCTGAAATCACGACTTCGAGCAATACCCGTAGCTAAAATTTTACTACCCGATGATTTACTTCTACAAAGTTTGCTTATTAAACTTTTTCAAGATCGTCAATTAATCGTAAAACCAGCAATCATTAAAGCTATCATGACCCGTATAGAACGATCCGCACAGGCAGCTAGTCAAATTGTCGCAGAAATTGACCGTCTGGCGTTATCAACACGACGGCAAGTGACGTGCACACTGGTTGTTGAGGCTGTAAAAAAGGTTTTTCCAAAACATAACTGAAGCTTTTGTCTTTCTGATAATTATTCAGATATCGAAGAATTTACGAGATAACAATCCGCTATTAAATTTAAGGCCTGTGCGGACCTACAGCCTTAAACTTTGAATAATAGAGCAAAATTTAAATTCTGTAATAAAATAATAATTTTAATGGCTAAGACGAGAGCCAAGAATTAATAGAAGATAGAAATGTGATAGAAACAACACCAGAGACACAAAATATAATATCAGAATCAGTTGGTCCTGAGCGCTTTTATAATCGTGAACTGTCTTGGCTACAGTTTAACAAGCGTGTGCTAGAAGAAGCAGATAACACAAATCATCCTCTTTTAGAACGATTACGATTTCTTTCGATTTCGGCATCCAATCTCGATGAATTTTATATGGTTCGTGCTGCTGGACTTTACGGACAGGTAATGGCTGGCATTGAAGATGTTAGCGTAGATGGTCAAACACCTTCTCAACAATTACAGGCTATTTATGGTTTTGCAGCAGAGTTGGTTGCTGAAAAAGGCAGGCTATGGGAGGTAATTAAATCAGAATTAGCGAAAGCCAATATTCACATTATAGTAGAAGAGCAATTGTCAGAAAAAGAATACAATTTCCTTCGCAAGAAATTTCAAGATGACATTTTTCCTGTTCTAACACCTTTAAATGTTGACCCATCCCATCCATTCCCATTTCTACAAAATAAAAGTCTTACTATTGCTGTTAGTCTGGCTGAAAAAATTGATGAAACTAATGAAAAACCCATGTTCGGGTTGATCCCTATTCCCCCAAGGTTAGGCAGATTCTTTCGTTTGCCAAATAACCAAAGCTCACAGTGTGACATTCGCTTCGTGCAGATTGAAACAGTCATCGGTTTATTCATGAACGATCTTTTTCCTTCATTCGAAATCCGAGATAGAGGGATTTTCCGCGTGTTACGTGACAGCGATATCGAGTATCAGGAGGAGGCGGAAGACCTCACGAAAGCTTACGAAGCATTACTGCGTCGCCGTCGCCGTGGAAATGTAGTTCGTCTTGAAATCGATAGTGGTATGCATCCTGAAATGCACCAATTCGTTATACAGCAGCTTAAAGTCATAGATGACGTAATCTTTCCCAAAGAAAGTACACTTATTGGACTTGCAGATGCATCTAAATTAATTGTTGATGATTATCCCGAGCATCTCTTTCCTCCTTTTAATCCCCGTTTCCCTGAACGTGTTGAACAGATGGGAGGGAAAGTGTTTGCGGCAATAAAAAGTAAAGATTTTGTTGTTCATCACCCTTATGAATCTTTCGAGGTTGTGCTGCGATATTTACGGCAAGCAGTGAACGACGATAACGTAATGGCAATTAAGTGGACGCTTTACCGCACATCAAAAGAAAATAATCCTATTGTTGAAGCTTTGAAAGAAGCAGCTGAACAAGGAAAATCTGTCACTGCAATAGTTGAATTAAAAGCTCGTTTTGATGAAGTCGCAAACATTAGCCTTGCTCGACAACTTGAAAAAATGGGTGTGCATGTAGTTTATGGTTTTCAACAGTTTAAAACACACGCAAAGATTGGGATCGTAGTGCGTCGCGAGGGCGATAAAACTACGACTTATTGCCATATAGGTACAGGCAACTACCACCCGCAAACTGCACGTATCTATACTGACCTCTCATACTTTACAGCTGATCCGGCGATTGCACGCGATGTTGCAAAAATATTTAACTATGTAACGGGATACGGCAAACCTCAATCATTTGAAAAAATGGCCGCAAGCCCAGATGGTATTCGAGATCGAATCGTGAAACACATTGATCAGGAGATCGAACACGCTAAAGCTGGTCGACCAGCAGTTATCTGGTTCAAAATCAACTCATTAGTTGATCCCAACATAATTGATAAGCTTTATGAGGCAAGCTCTGCAGGAGTTCAGATTGACCTAGTTGTACGTGGTATGTGCTGCCTGCGCCCAAGCATACCAGGGATGTCAGAGAATATTCGTGTAAAAAGTATAGTGGGTCGTTTTTTAGAACATTCACGTATCTACTGTTTTGGTCAAGGTGCAGGGTTGCCATCTCCAAAAGCTGCCGTTTACATTAGCTCGGCAGATCTTATGGCACGTAATCTAAATCGCCGTGTTGAGGCAATGGTACAGATTACTAATCCCACAGTACACGAACAAATACTCGGTCAAGTAATGGGAGCCAATGTACGCGACAACCAACAGAGTTGGTATATTATGCCTGATGGTTCACACAAACGTATTACTCCCAAGAAAGGAGAGCCTTTATTTAACGCGCACAACTACTTCATGACAAATCCAAGTTTATCTGGTCGCGGTAAGGTAATCAACGTAGACAAGCCACCGATTCTTAAGATTAGCAACTGCCACACTTAGTTAAGGTTTAGGAATGACATCTAACAACTGCACACGTATATTTTAATATAGACGAGTGATTATTGTAATATATTGAGCGTTATACACGTCAAAATTATAAATAGATTATTACTTTACTTAAGCTTACATTCACCAAAATATTTTTATTTAACTTTAAATACTAACTGTTATTGTCCTTTTTGCTATGGTGAAGATAAACTTTTACTAAAATCAGGACCTAATCAAGATTTATGAGTGCTTACTCTGTTACCACTTTCAAAAAATTGGATTACTAGCAAAAGCTTTTAGATAATAATTACTGAACTTTCGTTATGATTAAATTTAAAATTAGAACAGCTTTTGACTTTATCAAAAGGTTAATTACAACTAAGATTTTGGTTTCACAATCTACAAAGAGCACAAAAATAGTGCTTATAATAAATATTCTATTCGATTACTTATGACGCTATAACAATATGCTAAGGAAGTTATCCTATGTGATAGTAACACTTGAGAACTAATAAGTACTCCAAACAAATCAGTACATAATCACGGAAGCTTGTTTCTAAAAAATTGGCGACTATGAGTGAATTAACTAGGATACATACGAAAAAATGCCCGGCCAGATGCAAGGAAGATTAAAATGTTTAAAGGCTCCATTCCCGCATTAATAACACCATTTCAGAATGGAAAGGTAGATGAAGATGCATTTGGTCGTCTCGTAGACTGGCAAATTAGAGAAGGTTCGTCAGGCGTAGTACCAGTAGGAACTACCGGTGAAAGCCCAACCGTTACAAATGAAGAGCACAAGCGTATTGTTGAGATTTGTGTTGAAGTAACTCAAAAGCGTGTTCCAGTGATTGCTGGGGCAGGTTCTAATTCAACAGCTGAAGCTATTATATATGCCCAACATGCGAAACAAGTTGGGGCAGATGCCGTGTTGATTGTAATGCCATATTACAATAAACCAACCCAGGATGGCCTCTACCGACACATTAAGGCAATAAATGATACAGTTGATCTTCCAATCATTCTCTACAACGTGCCTTCTCGTACTGTTTCGGATATGCAGGTGAGTACTATGGCTCGCTGCGCAAAACTTAAAAATGTTACTGGAGTCAAAGACGCGACTGCGGATATAGCGCGCGTATCATTACAACGTCAAGACTGCGGTAAAGATTTTCTACTACTTTCCGGTGAGGACGCTACAGCGCTAGGTTTCAATGCACATGGCGGACATGGTTGTATCTCAGTAACAGCCAACGTTGCACCAAGACTTTGCGCACATCTTCAAAACGCATCACTTTCAGGAGATTTTAAAACAGCTCTTTACTATCAAGATCTCCTTATGCCCTTACACAGTGCTCTTTTCTTAGAAACCAACCCTGCACCTGTAAAATATGCTTGTGCTAAACTAGGTTTCGGTGATGGGTTTGCTCGCTTGCCACTCGCTCCTATATCTAGTGCAACCCAAAGAGCTGTGGATGCTGCAATGAAACACGCTGGACTCTTGTAGCTAAAAGTAGCTACACAGATTCATATTTGTGTATATATATTGATTAACATCTACTATTTACAAGCATTAACAATAATTTTAGAGCACGTTATAATCGCCAAAAGATAAAAAGAGGATAATCGAAATGGCGGCAAAGAAAGATCCTCAACACAAAATAGTTGCTGAAAACAGGCGCGCGCGTTTTGAGTATCACATCGAACATACACTGGAGGCAGGCCTGCAATTGACCGGGACGGAAGTTAAATCCCTACGTCAAGGACAAGCTAATATTTCTGAGAGCTATGCATCAGTTGAGAATGCAGGTATTTTTCTGATTAATTCTAATGTTGCTGAATATACTCAAGCGGGTACGTTTTTTCAACATGAGCCTAAGCGACCACGCAAACTTCTTCTTCACAAACGAGAGATCGTGCGTATCGCTCAAGCTATTAAGCGAGAAGGAATGACTATAGTACCTATCTGTCTTTATTTTAATTACAAAGGTGTTGCAAAAATTAAGCTCGCAATTGCTAAAGGCAAAAAATTGCACGACAAACGAGAGACATCCAAGAAAAGAGATTGGAACCGTGAGAAAGCTCGAATCCTTAGAGCACGTGGCTGACTTTAATTAAGATTTCCACTTTAATAAAGCTGTTTGCCCATTTCCCCAGAAATCAAAGCCCGTACTTTTCATTTACAAACATCATTAATAAACCATATTACTACTGCTTAAATAGTAAAAAAACTCGGTGTTACTTTTGAGATACATATAAAAAATAAATACAAGTTGTAGATATGCTTTCTACCTAAACAGTCTTGGTCAAACAGATTTTAGCTTAGTAAAAAGCCAGATAATTATTATCGAAGTAATATGAAGATGTAGATTAAATACTTTAGGAAATCAGAGTAATATACTTCTAGGTGAAATTACACTAGTTGAGAAAGCGGATGAATCTATTAAATTATAATTGACCTTAAATTTATATGGAACTGGTGCGGTCGAGAGGACTCGAACCTCCACGGGTCTCCCCGCTAACCCCTCAAGCTAGTGCGTCTACCTGTTCCGCCACGACCGCATTGTGTTCTGCAATTATATTTAGAAAATTTTGTGCTAGAATGCAAGAGAATATGTAGCGTTATCAAAATACGGATTTCATGATGACAACTTTATTACCTCGTACAAACTTTAATACAACTTCATATAATGCTGCTGCACAAAAGACATTCAAAGTAGATTGGGTGATCTCTAGAGAGCCAGTTTCTTACGAAGAAGCTATCAATGCCATGGAAAAACGTGTATCTGACATTGCTACTTCTAAAGCACCTGAATTAGTATGGTTGTTAGAGCATCCACCTATTTATACAAGCGGAACAAGTGCTAAACCAGAGGATTTGCTTACTCCAAACCGTTTTCCAGTCTACAAAACGGGTAGGGGTGGTGAATTTACATATCATGGACCAGGACAAAGAATCATATACGTTATGCTCGACATCAAGCGTCGTACAGGTGATATTCGTACTTTTATAGGATTGCTTGAGAACTGGATTGTTATGACACTTGCAGACATAAAAGTGAAAGGAGAAACTCGAGAAAATCGTGTAGGCATTTGGGTTCGTCGGCCAGAGTTGGGAGAAAAACGTGAAGACAAAATCGCAGCAATTGGCATTCGTGTGCGACGATGGATTAGTTTCCATGGTATAAGTTTAAATATTAGCCCAAACCTCGAACATTTTTCCGGAATAGTGCCCTGTGGTATACATGAGCACAGAACAACTAGCTTAAAAGATCTTGGCATTACAAATTTGGATATGAATAATATTGATGCCGTTCTAAAGTTAATGTTTCAAAAACATGTTGGGGGAACCGTAGAACTTGGCTCACCCCCAATTTAAGTATTTCATCTTACTAAGAAATTCAACAACCTAATTCGGTGTATGTGACTAACGATGAGGCACATGTAACAGGGTTTTTCTAGCCTGTATTGCTCCATGTTCCATCAGAATTACGACAAGCTGTACCTCGTAAAGTTTGAATATGCCCATCGATATATACTTTGTGATGGTAGCGACGGCAGTTTACATGTCCACGACTAAATGGTGGGCTAGGTATGATTTCTCCGTGTCGACCGCTATCTGGATTACGCCATCTAACGGGAACACCGGAGCGACCATTTTCGAGGGCATCAATTTCAGCATTCTTAGCATACTGACGATCGATTTTATCAAGTGAGTTACCGATTTCACTACCAACTATACCACCGATAGCTGCACCTGTTATAGCGGCTGCAACACGCCCACCTCCTTTACCAACAGTACTACCTAACAAGCCGCCAGTTATTGCACCAACTGCTAAGCCCGTGTTAGACTTATTATAACCGTTTGTACTACATCCCGTTACAACAACACTTGCCAAAAATATTATAACCGTAGCTGTCGAAACCTTATACCGCATATAATCCATCAAAATGATAACCTCGTTTGACTTTGTAATCAAAAGCAGTAAATTTGCCTTAGAAATTAAGCGCATAGCATATGACATGAACGAATATATCGCCTAATATATGCTTTTTATGGCGCTATGCACTTAGTAACAACTACAATAGCTATAAGATTGCGAAGATATGTTTTAAACACCTTTGCTAGGATGATACTCAACCAATTAGATGTTTAAAACATTTAACTTTCTGAGGGGCAACCATGCAGATACATAATTAAAACTAAAAAAGACCAGCCCCTTACTAATTGTACAACTTAGAACAATTTTTTGTACTCCTGTATATGAATTGATGCATGCATTGTGTACATTAAAATATGAACAATACGTGTAATAAACAAAAAAAAACAAGCAAATTTTGAGATGTCCTACACTGGGTATGTCCTTAAATTTATAATTTTTCTAATACGTACATCTGGTTTTTAAAGATATCAAAGAATCCTTGTTTACACGAAAATATTTTAAAGACACTGTATTATAAAAGCTATAAAGCAACTTAAAACTTCTATATAAACTTCTGATTAACTTAGAGATTGAGTAATTTATCTATCTGGCTTAAACGTTTCTGCGCAAATATATACTTCATAAAAAGACAGTGCGTATTAGCATATTTAATTAGTGGAAACTAGAATGTTTCTTAAAATTAACGTGTAAGTTAAATCTTGACACAACAAAATTTGATATAAAATTTACTTTTTTTAAGCGTTATTGAACAGTGTAAATATTTTATAAGCAAAATTTTTAAAAAGACCTTCATAGCGTAAATACGGGATTAACATTTAACCTTTACTTAAATGGTGAATTATTTAAGTTTCCAAAAACTGATAATGGTCCCCGCTAAACGAAATACTAAAATTCTAGATCTAAATACCATAAATTTAAACTGAATCATGTAACACTTATTGGTGTTATGTAGTTATTCTCAAATTCGGTATTTAACTTAAAATCAACTTATTCGCTTTTACTTTTGTTTAAGTTAAACAAACTTAGGAGCAAATAACGACATAAAAAAGTTTAGTAAAATATTCTTTTAGTGTTGTACTTGAATTCGATTACATAATGCTAAATTAGTATTACACAATAGCAGAGTAGAAATAAGCGCCAGTCAAGTAAAAACATATAGTCAGTTGTTTAGTTTACTAGGAATTTGAAATAAGATGAGTTTAGTTTAATAAATATTCAGATCATAATTTAATGTAATTGGAAAATACATGAAAGATTTACCTATTAGCAAGAATTATAGACTACTGTTACTCAATTTAAAAATTGCACATTCTTATATTAGTAATTTTATAAAATATATCAAAAAAATTGATTATATACACCGACTAAACTTTAGCAAATAAATGATTGGACGGTACTATTAACTTAAGTAATGAATATTTATAGCAACTCATGTAACAGATAAAGATGTTTAAGAATCTAAAAATTAAAACCACTAAACCAAATGGTGCACTAATAGTTGTAGCAACATTCTATAAGTTCACTAAATATACCCATATGGCTCTTGAAATAATACGAGAACAGCTCAGAACCAAATGTATCGCAAGCGGGATTAAAGGTACGTTGTTATTGGCTCCAGAAGGCATCAACGGTACTATTTCAGGGACACGTAGTGAAGTAGATACAGCACTTGATATAATAAGAAACCTTCCAGGCTGCTACGATATGGAACATAAAGAAACCTTATCTTATGTCCTCCCTTTTCAAAAAATGAAAGTTCGTCTCAAAACTGAAATCGTAAGAATGGGTGTACCTGGTATAGACCCTAACTACAACGTTGGTACATACGTAGAGCCAGAAGAATGGAACACCCTAATTTCGGAACCAAATACTATTACTATAGATACACGTAACAACTATGAGGTAGCTATCGGTACTTTCAAAGGTTCAATTAATCCGAAAACAGAAACATTCAGAGAGTTTCCCCAGTGGGTGAAGACAAACATTAGTGCTTTAAAAAAACAAAAAATTGCAATGTTTTGTACTGGTGGCATTCGATGCGAAAAAGCAACGTCCTATCTTAAAGAACTGGGCTTTAAAAAGGTTTATCACCTTAAGGGCGGTATTCTAAAGTATTTAGAAACCATTCCAACTAAAGAAAGCCTATGGAAGGGTGAATGTTTTGTATTTGATGATCGTGTGTCCATCAATCATGATCTTGATGTAGATAACTATAAGTGGTGTCCTATCTACGATGATCCGTCACTTAATAACAAAATATGCTCCTCATCTAATCACATTGAAAACATTTGAGAGTAGCATGAGGTATGAAACAAAACCTTTTCAATCTAGCATATGGACAAAACACTTAGCTCTATTTACAGCTTTTATAGTACTTCTAACAATTATTTTTCATCGCATTTTCGGTATGGACACTCGTGTCGCACTAAATCTCTTTACGCTATCATTTGTGATGTCAGGTTTAATTCTAATTTTAGGGAGCTTCGCGTTAAGCAGAATATGGCAATACGGTTGGAAAGGCGGACGTAACACATTTATTGGAATGCTGATTTCTATCAGCATTCTAATTTGGCCACTATGGGTATTAATTATATCATCTAAGCATCCAGCGATTAACGATATAACGACAGATCTAGCTAATCCTCCTAAATTTGTTATACTTAACAGAACACGCTCACCTAGTGCAAATTCCATAACCTACAATGGAAAGGTGTTTGCATCACAACAGCGTGATGCATACAAGAACATTAAAAGCTTAAAGTTCGATCGATCCGCAATTGAAATCTTAGAACTAGTGCGTCTAACTTTACTAAAAATGCAAATGACTGTTGCAGGCGTAATTCCTATTAACGGGCAAGAAACAGGATACGGGCAAGTTGAAGCTACCGATCGTACGCCTATTATCGGCTTCTATGACGATGTGGTAGTACGTGTTGCAAAAATTCAAAATGGGACAATAGTTGATATACGTTCATCATCACGATACGGAAAATCTGATTTTGGTAGAAATGCTAATCGTATTAGGAAGTTTCAGGAGGAACTGATTGCTAGGATTTTAGTCACAATACCAAAAGCTTAAGATTTAAGCTCTTGTGTTTAACATCTGGAGACTACTCAATAAAAATTCATAATAAAACGACTAATTGTTGAAAACACTATAAAGAGTAATTGCAATATCGGGCTTAATAATAACCCTGTAGTGATTATTTCTTATGAAAGAATACCTTTAGGAAGTTTCGAAAGCATTCTAAAGATTATAGAACCTCTGAACTTACTTCTATTGCAATAATACCTGTCATTAAGCAAGCTTGTTTAGAACATTGAACTAGAAAATTTATGAAGTTTTGATATGTATAAACTACCTATTTGCCAGAAATTATGTCATGCACAGCAATAAATAAGATATGTGGCTCATTCTTAAAAAGAACGATTGGCATGTGAGTGATGTAAGGTTGTTTGAGATCAACTAATAATTTGCTGTAGTAGAATTTGGTTCCATACACAGTGTTAGAACACAATATCATAAAGTTAACGCCCATAGTGAAGTATATGAGATAGGCCATCTTATTGAAGCTTCTAGGACAATAAAAATTGTAACTATACTAAACGCAATGTAAATTACGTCTGTAAGTGTTGATGTTACTGCAATTTCACTGGAACTCATTCCGTAAAATCTAACATATAAATAGGTTGCATTTATAATGTTAGTTATTATACATAAAGTATAGTAGTAAAATTGCGATTATCTATCCTGATTTTCAGCTAACAAGTAATCCAAAGCATCTGTTCTATACTTAAATTCACCTAAGTTTTTCAGTGCGAAGTAGAGCATAATAGTACGATCAGACGTTATATCAGTATCATTGGTATTTGTTTCCGTGTATTCAGTTGTTAAAACAAAGCAATCATCAGAATACTGAAGTGCTAAATAATGAGAGCGGAATGATGACTCATCTATATCGTAGCGTAGTGAGCCTAGAAACTTCCAATTTTCTGCTAATTGTAAGCTGACTGTACCAAGTAATTCTTGCTGATTCACAGAAGAAGTATCTAACGGGTTGCTCGAAGTGAAAGTGTAAGTACTTGTAAGCGCAACTGGACCGTATAATCCGCGTAATGTAACATCAGCACGATGCAGTGAAAAATTTTTATCATCAAAGCGTCCCTGACCTATTAATGAAAATGCTTGAGATGGTGCTAGATATGCGCCTAACACATAATCTGAGATAGTATTTTCAAGACCGTTATTCTCTGTGAATATACTAGGAGCGCTTGCCAAATCCGATGAGGGTTCATTTCCTGAACTCTGTTCATAGATATTTTCACCAGCTAAATGAAAGCTTTGACCTGCTAGCAGTCGCGCGTACCCTCCTTTATTAGATTGGAATGTATACTGGAGACCTAAGTTAACTCTCGTTCCGGTTTCTATGCGGTCAAAACCAGAAGTCTTACTAAGTTCAAATAAATTGGTATCATTAAACACAATACTGCGTGCATCTTCATTAGGAAGGTCAAGCTGTCTTACATTACCTGTTCGTCCAACAATTTGACCTATCGGCTCAATCACATGTGATGTTAGTTGAGTACGTGCTAACCACGGATAGGATGCCAACAGTCCAGCGCTCACAACACCACGAGTAATACTTTCCTGGTCAATTAATGTATTTGAAAGTGGATCCACCGCATTGCTAAAACTTAAAATATCACCACGCAGATTTACGAAAGGTGTGTATGATATACCAAAAGGGTCGATCAAACGTCGCCGCCAAGACATATTACCGATTACACGTTGTGAAGTTGTATCAACATTAAACATTTGACCATTAATATCTTTGAAAGCAAGCTCTCTAGAGAGACTAAGAGCGTTAATGATCCAACTCAACTCTCCACCAAGAATAGGTGTTTCTACAATATAATTCCAATCTATTACAGGGTGAACACGACTTTCAGAATTATCACTATCTGATAAGAGAAGACCACCAAAGTGATAACCCTTAACCTGAAAAAAGTTTAAATCATTCAAACCTGTTAAATGAATTGAATTGATCCGATCTGTTTGTAGGATGTTATCCATCTTGTAAAAACGACGAAATGTATCGTCACTTTCAACGATGACATCCCATCCAAAGTTCCACCAGGAAGACAGAGAAAATTCACCACGACTTTCTAAGCTGCCGCGCCAACCATCTAAAATTATATCGTTATTAGGTAAGTCTTCATAAGCTTGGTCTATCCCTGCAAATTTTAGGTTGTACTGACCTCTGATATTGCCAAATGCAAGCTTATGACGCCAGACCCCTTTCCAAAGCATACCCTGACTAGCTGTATACAAAGGATGAAAAATAAAGTCAAAGTTCGGCGACAATGCAAAATAGTAAGGTGTTTCGATTGTAAAACCTAGATCTTCGGAGTTTGAAAAACGAGGAAGTAAAAGTCCAGAACGCCGTTTAACAGATGGATCAGGATGTTGAAAGAAAGGGATATAAGCAATAGGAACGCCCATAATGTTGAAAGCAGCGTCGAGATAAGTTATTGTGGCAGAATCAGCATCGTGAATGACCTGTTCTGCCGTAATACACCAAAGTGGCGGCTTTCCCACATCGTGTACACACGGGGTGAATTGGCCTTGCTCAAATTCTGTGATCCTACCATCTCGACGCACCGCACGTCGCGCAGTAATCCGTGATTGATCTCTCCCCACGATACTTAGTGATTGAATAAACCCATCGCGAAAATCATCAGTGAGAGTGATACGTTCCGTTCGCGTAATATCACCGTTGGGATCACGTAAAATAACATTCCCAAAAGCTGAGAGTGTATTTGCAGATTGATCATACACAATCTGGTCAGCTGTTAGAATATAATTGTCAAATGTAATTTCAACATTACCGCGCGCTGTGACTTTCTCTCTACGAGAATCATAAATTAGCTCATCACCTTGCAGAAACAAAGGCTGCGTTGGATCGACAGATGATGGCACTTCATATGATTTGGAGTTATTATAATGAGAGACACCTTTAGCACTTACAGGATCAGAAAATTCTAATAATGCAAGTAACATCCCAGAATTAAGTATTAAAATTGATGCCAGCTTTTTAATAAGCATGTACGGGTTACTGTTTGTATTTACCTTGCATGTATAATTCATGCTTACAGTTTGCACTTCGACCATGAAATCAACCATCCTCCTGATGGAGTAGAATCGCTGACGCTATGAGACAAGTAGATAGGATGGGCACCCATACTGCTACCCAGGGTGCAATAATGCCAGAAGCACCAAATTGACGCGAGATTTCCGCTAACAAAAAGAAACATATGCCCCCAGTTAAACCATAAACTACCATAATCTGAGTCCCGCCCGAGCGGAATGATTTTAACGACACAGTTGCAGCTAAAAGCACCATTGCAACTAATAAAAAAGGGCGTGCAAGTAAAAGCTGATACTGAACACGATATGCTGTTGTAGGTAGACCAGTCTGTTCGACACTTTCAATGAGCTTCGGAAGCTCCCAGAATGACAGAGAAATTACTGAGCCAAGAGCATCACGAACTTTGGCTGGTGATAGGTAACTACTAACAATATAATCTTTGAAAGGAACTGATGGATTTCCTGGTCGTATGATCAGTCCATCTT
Source organism: Candidatus Tectiglobus diatomicola (assembly GCA_039583345.1). Classification (GTDB taxonomy): domain Bacteria; phylum Pseudomonadota; class Alphaproteobacteria; order Rhizobiales; family Hyphomicrobiaceae; genus Tectiglobus; species Tectiglobus diatomicola. The sequence continues at coordinate 97,906 of JAZDSJ010000004.1, forward strand.
CCAGAAGCCAATAACCATCAAAAAGCTTTGCAGTTTTAGCATTAATTGATTCAACGAATTCATAATTTTCATTGTATTGGTATACGTTAACTTTTAAAAGGCGAAGTCCTTTTTCTGTCACTGCTTTTGCTGAAATAATAGAGGGACCATCGATGCCATCTTGCCGCAACCAGGGTAACCCACTGGTTTGTTTCAAAAAATTTGATGATTTACCAAAAACAAGAGCATACTTTTCCTCAGCAAGGGCACGCGAATTTGCAGCTAAAGTATTATACAGTGTCGTAGAAAAAAGACCTAAAATAAAAGCAATCAATGTACAGGGTGCCAAAACCCCCCAAACGCTTATCCCCCCAGCCCGCATTACAGCTAATTCACTTCTTCTAGCAAATATTAGCAATGATGCAAGACTACCAACGAGCACAGCAAAAGTTAAAAAGATTTCTGTGTAGGCTGGCACACGCAGCATTACAAGTTGAATAAGTAAAACCAAGCTAACATTGCCTTTCTTTCCTGATTCACGTAATAGTTCAACAAAATCAATCATGAATATCAAACTAGCGCACACCAAAAAGGTAATACTTACCATTAAGCAAAATTTTCGTGCTATATAGAATTTAATTATCATTTCCAGAGTTAATGCCCTGTTTAACTGTCTCCGAAGACGGATTGTCCGAACGGTGCGCACGTCGCAGCCGAATCTTCATAAAGTGCAGGATATCTTCATTTAAGATCTCAACTCGATCAAATATTGAAAGTCCGGGTCTTTGTCGAGAATTTATCACTATTATCCAAAGCGACATGGCAATACCTATTAAAGGGAGAAAATACATTAATGGCATTAAAAATGGCTCAAGCACAACAGCGTTATTTAAAACCAAACCACCACCTCGAAACGTAATTGCAATAATAAAAGCTGCAACGTAAGCCTTGCTGCGACTTTGTCTTGTGGATTGCGCCTGCCCAACAAAACCGAGTGCTATTAAAACAAAAAAAAACGGGTATAGAACATTAGAGAAACGCTCATGCAACTCTGCAACAAAATGACCCAATCGATACCTACCCACGTGCTCAATTTCATCAATGTTTAGAAGTTCGTTAAGGTAACGTTCTTGAGGCTTCCAAACATGGATTGCTTGTTTTCTTTCAAAGCGTTCAAGATCAATTGCGTAATTGTCAAATTTTAAGATGTGCTTTAACTTTTTACCCACCCTACCTCGAACGATATGGCCATTTTCCATGGCAAGAAAAGCTGATTCACCATTCTTTACGACACGTGCCTTTTCCGCAAGATAAGTTATCTCAGAAAGTTTACGATTGTCCTGCATTAGGAGCCCGTAAAGTGTACCATCAAGTCCTCTGCTTCGAATATGAATTACTACGTCTGTTTCTGGCGAAGAAAATTTTCCAGGTTGCAATACTTGTGTAAGTAAATCTGTACGGATCTCAGTAATTTTATGACGCATCTTCCTTAAAGACCAAGGCATAACTGCGTGGTTGATCACTAACGAAAATAACGACACAAAAGCACCTAAAATCAATAGTGGTCGAGCTATAGTCCAAATCGCACCCCTAGAAGCTGCTACTATTATTAGTTCGCTATCATTATTCATACGATTAAGGACTTGCATCACTGCAATCAATAACGAAATCGGCGCAATTACTGCTAAAAGCTTTGGAATAGCTAATATAGTTATTTCAATAAGAGCTGCAGCATCTTGCCCATTCGATGTCACAAGCTTCAGTTGTTTGAGTACAAATCCAATCCATACTATTCCAACAAGAGAACAAAGAATTAATATGACAGCGCAAAGAGCTTGCAGAAAAACATATCTTCCTAGAATAGACATCAATCAATTCACTTCCGAGTTGCGCATCAAACGTTAAGTATTCTTTAATTCGACTTTTATAACTTTAAAAAAATTAATCTGAGAAAGATAAATAATATATATTGTTTAAATGATGAAAACTTTGAATTATTAGATTATGTCATATATAAATTCACACTTTAACACCTTTAATGAGATAATGAACCAGGATTCCGGATGCCAATAAACTTTAATATCACGTTTGCTAGTTTGGATGATAAGCTGGAAAAAACTACGGCGCTAATGATCGATGAAAAAAATGACTTTGAGCCATATTGTAAAGTCTTTGATACTGCAGCTATAAATTATTTGACACAAGCGGCTAAGGCTGCGCGATTTGCAGGTGAATCACGTACATCTATGACGGTTTATGCTGCTCCACATACTTCCATTGACGAACTCATGGTTATTGGTATTGGTGATACTAAAGCTGATGATGAAGAGCACTGGGTCAAGTTAGGCGGTTATACCCATACACAACTAGCGCGCTCTGGCTCATGCAAAGCAAGCATTACTATGGATATTAATAATTTTGTAAAAGGCAAAATGAATACATCTATTGCTAACTTTGCTATGGGTATTTTACTACGAAGCTATAGATTCGATTTATATAAGTCCAAAAAAACCTTAAATAGGTCATACCAAACAGACAATACTTCAAAAAATACTAAACTAACGTCGATTACTATTCACTGCGATGATCCAAAAGCTGCGGAAGAGGCATTTAAACGCACTCGAGAAATAGCTAAAGGTGTGGTGTTAGCACGTGATCTTGTTAATCAACCTGCCAATATCCTTGGACCAGCAGAATTTGCTGAAGAGTGTTTAAAGTTATCGACCTTAGGCGTTGAGGTTGAAATACTTGATACTAAAAAACTACATGAAATTGGTATGCACGCGCTATTGGCTGTAGCTCAGGGCAGCATACGCTCGCCATACGTTGCTGTCATGAAATGGTTCGGCGCTACCTCCACAAGAAACGAGCCTATTTGCTTTGTTGGTAAAGGTGTTTGCTTCGACTCTGGCGGGATTTCAATAAAGCCGTCGATGGGTATGGAGCAAATGAAGGGTGATATGGCCGGTGCGGCCTGCGTAACAGGCTTAATGCACACACTCGCTTCGCGCAAAGCAAAAATCAATGCCTTCGGACTTGTAGGACTTGTTGAAAATATGCCTTCCGGAACAGCACAGCGACCAGGTGATATTGTTTCTTCTCTTTCTGGTCAAAGCATTGAAGTACTTAACACAGATGCAGAAGGACGTCTTGTCTTAGCCGATCTTCTAACTTATTCCGAAAAAGAATACGCTCCGAAAATTATTATTGACCTTGCAACCCTGACAGGTGCAATATTGGTTGCGTTAGGTAAAGAACATGCAGGACTATTTTCCAATGATGATCGTCTTGCTGACGAACTTATTGCTTCCGGCCTTAACGTTGGCGAAAAAATTTGGCGCATGCCACTCGGGCAATCTTACAACAAATTAATCGACACGCCAAATGCCGACATGAAAAACACTGGCGGTCGTAACGCTGGTTCGATTACCGCTGCGCAATTTTTACAACGTTTCGTCACAAATACCCCTTGGGCTCACTTGGATATTGCCGGTACAGGCATGGCGTCAGAAAAAAACGAAATAAGCCAAGGTTGGGCATCAGGTTGGGGAGTAAGGATATTAGACCATTACATATCTGAATACCATGAACGATAACATGCACTACCGATAATAATTACAGAGTCCAAAATAGACGCCAATAAATAGTTGTATATATTTGCTTAGTGTGTACACGTTTTACTCTGCATAAGATACAGCTATTTCTCCCGGTATTTACCTCCTACCCACATATACAAATTTCAGAGAAAAATTCTGATAATAAGCTTAGCAGCTCAAGTTGTTCTTATTGAAAAAAATATTGCAAATCGATTTATTTCATTGTCAGGCTTTTGTTATATATTACATACGCAATGCCTTAATATCTGTATAAGTTATAGCTAGTTTCTATACAGCAACTTATGGGATCTAGTGTTCGTCAAATATATAAAGCATACTATACTATAGTAGAGATGGTTTTTATTCACATTTATAATTATTCCAGTTTTGTTCGCTTGAATGCACTAATTAAACTTTTTATTTTGCTTGAAAATCTTTAAAACAATAAAAGTTAACTTTTATATCAGATTAGTAAAGCACGATGTACGGGTACGAATAATCTCTAATGTTTGTTAGGTTAACTAAATTGTTAATTGCCCACTGAAGATTTCATCTATGGTTATAAATTATCGTCATGTTTCTGAATTTCTCAATGCTATTGCTGCCGAACGCGGTGCTGCTGTCAATACCCTAGAAGCCTATGAACGAGACTTACACCAATTTCTAGATAGTCCAGTATGTCAAAATAACAGCATTTCACAGCTAAAAACTATTCACGTAGTAACTTACATGAACCAATTATCGGAAAAAGGGCTAGCAGCTAATTCAATAGCTCGAAAGTTATCAGCAGTACGTCAGTTTTTGAAATTTTTAACGCTAGATGGCTTAATATGTGAAAATCCAGCAGAGCTTATTAGGATACCAAAAAAGCAGAAAAAAATACCCGCAACACTCTCTGTTGATGAAGTTGACCGTCTTTTAAAGGTATCTAAAGCACGAATTAACAACTGTGACACACACACATTAATTAGTTCGGTGCGCTTGTACTGTATGATGGAAATGCTATATGCAACCGGCATGCGAGTTAGTGAGTTAGTGTCGTTGCCGCGTTCTGTACTGAAAGGTGATAAACGTATCTTGATTATTATAGGTAAAGGTCGTCGCGAACGACAAGTACCACTAAATAGTCATGCTCGTGCTGCGCTTGATCTTTATCTTTCAGTAATTGATAAAAAATGCAATACTGGGAAGTCTAGAGAAAAAATCAACAAGTGGCTTTTTCCCTCCCGAAGTACAAGCGGTTATCTTCCGCGGCAACGTTTTGCTTTAGAGCTTAAGGAATTGGCTAAAGAGGCAGATATTGACCCGTCTCGCGTAAGTCCGCATATCTTGCGCCATGCTTTTGCGAGTCATTTGTTAGATCGTGGTGCAGATTTGCGAGCAGTGCAAAAACTTCTTGGTCACGCTGATATTTCAACAACGGAAATATACACTCACGTTCTCGAGGAACGCCTAAAAACATTTGTCCAGGAGCACCATCCATTAGCAAGACATAAAGTATAAAAGCATACTAGTAAAATTTTGGTATTAATTATAAAGTATTTTTAATAGTGGAAATTCGACATATAGATCTGTTAAACTTGACAACACCTCACTTACTGAGTTTTGTATATCTGTAAATAACATAATAAACTTCAGGTGCAAATTAAAAAATGCGCACATATCTTGATTTTGAAAAACCTATTGCGGAACTTGAGAGTAAAGTTGCTGAGCTAAAGGCTATCAGCAATAAAGATTCCTCGACTGTTTCTATAATAGACGATATTGAGAATTTACAACAAAAAGCGCACCAGGCATTAATAGACGTCTATGCTAATCTTACACCATGGCAAAAGACTCAGGTTGCTCGCCACCCAGAGCGACCCCATTGCACAGACTTTATAAATGAGCTTATGACAGACTTTACTGCCTTGGCGGGAGACCGTTACTTTGCTGAGGATACAGCTATAATAGCAGGTATCGGTCGATTTGGAAAACGTTCGATTGTCTTAATAGGGCATGAGAAAGGATCTGACACGCAAGGTCGCCTTAAGCATAATTTCGGTATGGCGCGGCCGGAAGGCTATCGTAAAGCAGCTCGTCTTATGGAGATGGCCGATCGTTTTGACCTTCCTGTTGTAACTATAGTAGACACCGCCGGTGCATATCCAGGTGTTGGTGCGGAAGAACGCGGTCAGGCCGAGGCTATTGCACAGTCAACAAATCGTTGTTTGTTGTTAGGTGTTCCTATTATTTCCCTTGTTGTGGGTGAAGGGGGATCCGGTGGTGCTGTAGCTATTGCAGCCGCAAACCAAGTTTTAATGATGGAACATGCAATTTATACAGTTGCCTCGCCTGAAGCTGCAGCTTCCATTTTATGGCGTGACTCTGATCGTGCTATTGATGCTGCAACAAATATGCGAATTACAGCACAGGATTTGCTTGAAATAGGTGTGGTAGACAGTATAGTTCCTGAACCAATTGGAGGTGCTCATCGCGACCGCATTAAATCGATTACAGCAGCTGGCGAGGTAATCGAGACTAAGTTAGCAGAGTTTAGCAAACTAAGACGCGATGAAGTTCGACAGCATCGTCATAACCGATTTCTTAAAATTGGACGGTCCATGTAACTGAATGGTCTCAATTTCTGTAGAAAACACTTACGACCTATCATATCATAGGATAAAACCTTTGCTTTTATTAAAAGACTTTTTTGAGCCACAACAAAATCTGTCTGCTGTGTTATGATTAAAGACTGTTGGCCTAAAAATTTTTATGTTTCAAATTAAATTATTATAGTTATTTAAGTAATTTAAATATGTTGGACTATGAAAGCTATGAATTTATTTTTACGTAAGATAAATCATATAATAAAAATTAGTTGTCATTGCCATATCGGCTTAATTCTGATTTAGCAAGCTGAAATTATGCTCAACAATAGTCCTAGTTAGAATTTGAGGTAAAATAACAGGTTCTTTTGACATGTCTAAGGGGTAAAGCAAATACAGTGGAACGCCGGCACGTCCGTAAGACTTTAGCAAGCTTGTGATTTTAGAATCTCCTTTAGTCCAATCAGCCTTAATGTATACGATATTGTATCTTTCAAGTACTGCATCAAAATTGTTTCCGGATAAGACAACAAATTCGTTAACTTTACATACCATACACCATGCTGCGGTAACATTGACAAACACATGACGGCCGTCTTGGCGATGCCGTGAAATAGAAAATTGCTTATCTTTAAATAGTTCCCTATTCCCTGTAGGAGAATATTTTCTAATGATCGTTGCGCTTGAAGAAGCTGACAAGTCAGGTAACAATAAAATAGTACAAACAGAGACAACCGTAATAAAAACAATTCGAGTTTTCAATCTGAACTGCGGCATTCCTAGTATCCAAGATGCAATCCCAACACCGGTTAACAAAATCCAGGCTGCTAGAACTCCATCACTTCCACTTTGCAATGACAGTATCCATACCAACCAACCAACTGTTAGATAAAATGGAAATGCCAATGCATGTTTCAACGTCTCCGTCCATCGTCCAGGTGCTGGTAACATACGGTGTGCGAAATCGGTCCAACTCAAAATAGCAATCGGTGCAGCAAAACCAAAACCAAGTGTAATAAAAATAATAAATGTTTCGAGATTTGATCGCGTTAAAGCGTAACCAATAGCTGCACCCATAAATGGTGCAGTACATGGTGTTGCTGCAATGGTAGTAAATATGCCAGTAAAAAAGGAATTGAAAAGTCTATAACGTCGTGACCAATTTTCTCCAACTCCAACTACATCGGTTCCAACATCAAAAACACCCGACATCGATAGACCCAATGCGAAAAACAATAAGATCATAAAAAGTACAAATTCTGGTGTCTGAAATTGAAAACCCCAGCCTACAGTCGTACCGATAGATTTGCAAATCACTACTATTGTAGCCAGTATTGTAAAACATGTCATTACGCCGGCCAAATAACCAACTCCACCACGCCACGACTCAGCACCTGAATATTTTGTAAGTGAAATAATTTTCAGTGATAGTATCGGTAATACACAAGGCATAAGATTTAAAATAGCGCCACCAAGGACAGCAAAAATGAGAGCATGCCAAATAGTAAATGGCAATTCTTCGATGGCATGTAAGCTGTCGGATGTTTTGGTTTTTTTTACAAAATCGGTTGCAGCAATTATTTGAGAAGATAACAAATATGAACTTTTTAATTGCTCGCTACCAACATATTTAGTGAGTACCAACAACCCGGAAAGAGTTTTTCTAGAGATATTAGGAGATAATAATTCACCAGGCTTTAAAATAAGAGTAAGGCTATCGTCTTTCAATTCAAAATCCTGCGATCCTGCATGGTCGATCATGCCCCAGCTATCAGCGAAGAATTGTACATTAGTGATATGATCAGAAACTAAATCTTTAGCTTCTACTTGTAATCGAATTCGATCTGTCAGCTCGATGCTGACAGGCCATGGCAAACTTATAGGCATATTACGACGTGCTGTATCGAATGCGGTGTAAAATTGACTTTTTTTAACTTTTGAATCAGAAGACACAGGCAAAGTAATTGTTAAGGTAATCTGTTCTGGAATGCATATTTTTTCGCAAGCGAGCCAATTCGCATTAGCAGTTATCGAAATTTGCCTTTCCTTAAAATCTGAAGGCGGAGTTACTGTTACAGGCAGCATAATCTCGTCGTAATAACCGTAATTCATAAGTTGACCGACAGGAATAGCTTTAGGTACCGGCCAGGAAATTTCAGACACAGCGAAATTCTCAGGCATTTGCCATGAAACTTGAATTGGTTTGCCTGAATCTCCAGGATTTTTCCAATAAGTATGCCATTTAGGTGTTATAATTTGATGCAGAGCTAATTTAAATGGCCGTCCCGGCGCAATATGCGTCACATCGGAAACTAAAGTAGTTTGCACCTTCAGTGCTAAATCAGCCCTCTGTGCATTTTGTGCCATTGATAAGCTTTGTAACATAAATGTAAAAATGCCTATCAGGGTATATCGCATCATGGCAATCCCATAATTTTATGGTTTTTTGTTACTTAATTACAGTTTATTGGCTTGCGTTAAGCAATATAACACTTAAAACACACTCGAGTACGACTTTTTTAAATATCGCCGTTAACTTAATGCAGACTTAGGGATATACTTTCTAACTTACAAAAATAAAGACGCTAAATGTGTGAAGAATAAAATCCTGACATTATTCAATGTTTATGATTGTTATATATATAACAAGATATTAGTTGCAATATTAGTACGATCAGTAACAACACGCATCAAACATTACAGAGAGTAATTTACTATTACGAATATTCATTACAATTGCTAAAGCTGTGATTAATCTTGGTACAGGTGTTTAATAAATTAGCTTGTTTTTCCGTTGGTATGAAACCACAGCCAACTACATACAAAACCTAGCACTTAATCTAAAACGATAAGCAAAACAAGTTTTCAATACTGTTTTATAAATAATTACAGAATCTCTGTAGACGGAATGTATATGGGAAATGCAAGAGAAACCAGTGATATTTATTTTACTCAAAATTATAAATTTGCAAAGCTCCTTTAATACCAATAATATCTGTGTTGATATAATTTTTCATACCAATTTTTCAGGAAGATATATAGTTATTCTGAGCATAAAGTTGATTAGTGCAAACATTCACTTTAAAGATGAGTTGTAATTTAAACTGATATAAAAATATTTTGTTGCTGAATGAAAGTTGCTAAAGCGATCTAATTCACTTTATTTTATGTTCATAATTAAATTCTTGAATTTGCCTGTTCCACGTCTGATATTTATGTTTATAATGAATGCAGATGAAGCTTGCTTTGTATGCTATTTATTAGTTATAGAATTTTACTTAGCAGACATCATTACACAGCTATCGGTATGGTTTTTAATATTTGAAATGCGGGATATAAAGCCCATCATGAAACATTCTCATGACATCATTTACACAAAAGTCGACGAGGCTCCGGGATTAGCTAGCGGCTCGTTCTTACCTATTATCAAGGCGTTCCTGAAGCCTGCGGGTATAAATGTAGGAACTCTTGATATTTCTCTAGCAGGCCGTATTATATCAAATTTTTCTAAATATCTTAAGCCTGAGTTTCACAAAGCTGACGCTTTAGGTGAAATCAGCGCTTTGGTTAAATCTCCAGACGCAAACATTATAAAATTACCCAATATTTCTGCTTCACTACCACAACTCAAGCAAGCTATAAAAGAATTGCAGGATCAGGGTTACACACTTCCAGATTATCCAGAAGCACCCCAAAACGATGAACAACGCGATATCCAGTTAGCCTATGATCGTGTGAAAGGTAGTGCGGTGAACCCAGTCCTACGTGAGGGAAATTCTGACCGTCGTGCACCTAAAGCAGTCAAGGCTTATGCTAAAAAAAATCCTCATTCTATGGGTGTTTGGACATCAGATAGCAAGACCCACGTAGCCTCGATGAAAAGCCAAGATTTTTTGTCGAACGAAACTTCCTTAATTATTAATGAAACCCAGGCTGGTGACGCACGTATAGAATTGGTAGCTAATGACGGTAGCATAACTGTGCTAAAGGAAAACATTAAACTTCACTTTGGGGAAATAGTGGATGCTTCTTTTATGAGCACCTCTGCACTTCGCATGTTTTTGGAAGAAGAACTCTTCGATGCCAAAGTATCAGATGTGTTGTTTTCTATACACCTCAAAGCAACTATGATGAAAGTGTCAGATCCTGTTATTTTCGGCCATGCAGTACATACCTACTTCAAAAGAGTATTTGAAAAATATTCGAAAACATTTGCCGAACTTGCAGTCAACCCAGATCTAGGTATTGGTGACTTATTACAGAAAATTTCTTGCCTACCTAATGATCAGCAGGTTGCAATAAAAGCTGACTTAAAGCATGCAATGGCTACACAGCCTTGCCTCTACATGGTCAACTCAGACCAAGGTATTACTAATTTACACGTCTCTAGCGACGTGATCATAGATGCCTCAATGCCAGCTTTAATTCGTGAAGGTGGAAAAGCATGGGGACCGAACGGGGCTTTAAACGATGTCAAATGTGTGATTCCTGACAGTAGCTATGCTGCGGTATACAGTGAAACTATTGATTTTTGTAAGGAGCACGGAGCATTCAATCCTTCGGAGATGGGTACAATCTCAAACATTGGGCTAATGGCACAAAAAGCTGAGGAATATGGGTCACATCCTCAGACCTTCATATTACCTACTGGTGGCACGATTAATGTAGTAGACGCCTTAGGTAATATTTTGCACCAACACATCGTTGAAGAGAATGACATCTGGCGTATGTGTACCGTGAAGGATGCAGCAGTCCGAGACTGGGTCAAACTCGCTGTTAGTCGTGCAAGAATGCATGGCGTGCCGGCTGTATTCTGGCTTAATGCTGACCGCGCACACGACGCCAAGCTCATAGAAAAAGTTAAATCTTATCTCAATGATCATGATACCTCAGGTTTAGAAATACATATAATGGCACCGAGAGAAGCAACTCGCTTCTCACTAGAGCGAATGAGACTAGGTAAAGATACCATTTCAGTTACCGGCAATGTACTACGTGATTACCTTACAGACTTGTTTCCTATTCTTGAGCTAGGGACTAGTTCCAAAATGCTTTCCATAGTTCCGCTTATGAATGGTGGAGGTCTTTTTGAAACCGGTGCAGGCGGTTCAGCACCTAGACATGTTGAACAGTTTCTTAAGGAAGGACATCTTAGATGGGACTCACTAGGTGAGTTCTGTGCTTTAGCTGTATCCTTAGAACATCTAGCCATGACCAAGGGAAATGCCAAGGCTGCTGTTATTGCTAAGGCACTTGAACTTGCAACAGAAAAATTTCTTGATGCGAATAAATCCCCAAGTCGTAAAGTAGGTGAGCTAGACACGCGCGGCAGTCATTTTTATCTTACATTATTTTGGGCTGAGGCTTTAGCTTTTCAAAGTGAAGATATTGATCTAAAAGCACACTTCATGTCGATTGCATCTTCACTGCGCTCCAATGAGATATCCATTATTAACGAGCTTAATGCTGCTCAAGGAGCTTCTATCGACTTAGGTGGCTATTATAACCCAGACATGGAGAAGCTTTCTGCGGCTATGCGTCCAAGCGCCACTTTCAACAGTATAATTAGCTAGACACATTTTCTCTCATTATTCAATTCTGGATCTTTATCCAAATTAGAAAAATTAGTTATTTTAAATAAGTATGGAGTGCTCTATCCTCAACTATTTCACCTCACAGATATAAATCGATCTGGTTAGCTAACTGTGAGATTATTCACCACAAATGAGTGTGACATCTAATAATTGATAGGAAGTATACAATTAAGCTTTAGGTGTTAGCTATTTTATAAGCTACTTTTAGTCTTATTACGAAACAAATATTTGAAAATAAAACTTTAAGCATCATGCAATTATATTTATGACCTCTACTTGGTACGCTAAGGCTTATAATAGTGACAAAACTGATGCAGCTTAAGGGATATAAGGGTTGGATTGTTACGGATGGTAGTGCAGGAGCTGTAGTTCAAGCTCGTGGCATTGCTGATGCTCTTGAGCTTAATTATGTCTTAAAAACAGTTACGCCAAAAGGTCTACACCGCTTTTTTTCTCCATGGGCATCAGTAAGCTACAAAGAACGCTTCGGACAGCATGGCAGTAATTTTTCTGCACCCTGGCCGTCAGTAGCCATTGCAAGCGGACGTTTAAGCATTCCATACATAAGAGCTATAAAGCGTTCAGCAGGGTCAGATTGCTACACGATTATTTTGCAAGATCCCAAAACGAGAGCGGATATAGCTGATCTCATTTGGGTACCAGAACATGACCGTAGGCGCGGTAAAAATATTATAACGACTTTAACATCGCCCCATAGTTTTTCTCCCCAACGTATTTCTGATCTAAGAGAGAATATGACAGCTGATATATCAGCTCTACCATCACCCCGTGTTGCCATAATGCTCGGAGGTAAAAACTCGGCTTACAAATTTCTAGAAAAAGACTACGCTCGACTTGAGCTCAGCTTAACATCAATGGGGCGTTTAGGTGCAAGCTTTATGATAACTTCTTCAAGAAGAACTCATAGGGAATTACTACATGTTGTGGAACGTGCAACATCTAATACCCCGCGTATTTTATGGACAGGTGTTGGTTATAATCCATATGCTAACTTTCTGGCTCACGCAGAATGGCTTGTGGTAACTTCTGATTCTGTAAACATGACTGGTGAAGCTTGCGCAACTGGACGTCCTGTTTATGTTTTCACACCCTCTGGAGGAACGGCAAAATTTTCTAGATTCCATAACGCTTTAAAAGCGTACGGTTCAACACGAGACTTGCCAGAGCGTTTCGATACATTAGATGATTGGAGTTATCATCCTTTAAGCGCATCAAAAGAAATTGCTATAGAGATTGAAAAACGTTATGAGTGTCGACACAAAGTTTCTACATTCTGTAAAAAATCACTCGATTGATCTTAGCCTAGTTGATGATTTATAGTAAATCTATTTTCTAATATCTTTTATTAAAGCCAGAAAATTTGAACTCAAGCTATTTAAAGAAGACTGACTAAGGCTATTGTATGCTACATCTAAAATAATGGCTTAGACCAAAAATAAACTGT
>JAZDSJ010000005.1:0-193377 GCA_039583345.1 Candidatus Tectiglobus diatomicola
AGAAGTGTGCCGAATTGCAGATAACGGTGAATATTTTATCGAGCAAGTTAAACAGAAATTTGGTATACAGATCGAAATACTTACTAGGAAATTAGAAGCTCATCTAGCCAGTCTCTGGTTGCGAGTCTCTTATTAATGAAAAACACGATCATGCTCTAGTTTTTGACATCGGTGGTGGTTCATCAGAACTTATCTGGATGGATCTTTCTAAACGATGCAGTAACTGGGGGCACTCTCTTTCCGATTACCTCGAAGTTAGTAATTATATTTCAGCATGGACATCCTTACCAGCAGGTGTTGTTACGCTGACAGAAAATTTTGATGGTAATGTCTCTAACTATGTAGTCTTTCAAGAAATGGTTCATCACGTACAAGAGCTTATGGAAGCTTTTGAGGCTAAATGTCAGTTACGCCAACATATTTCTAATTAGAAACGGCTTTAAGAAAATGGCCGGTGAAGCGGTTGCGTGTCGCTGATCGTGGCCTGCGAGAAGGTATGTTAGCTAAGATGATAGCTGAAGATATAAAAAATTTTAAAATCTAAATAATTCCAGCATTAAAGCTGCATCTAGTATAAATTAATTTATGTTGTTGGTCTTTTCACAGAAAATAAGTCTAAATTTTTTATTGTAAGCTTTCTTTAGTTAAGTGCTCATGTTGAGATAAGTTTGTTTTATCAATGGTGAAACTTTAATCTAAACGCGTTGTGAGATTACTTACCAGTTTCTAAATATTAAGGTATATGAAATTAGGCATGTCATAGTATCTAAATGTATTTTTTTCTAGCATTCTTTATAATTTTCTCATTTTCGATGCCAATAAGGCGACGACGAAGCCAGGCAGAAATCATGTCAATCATTATGACAGTAATAAGAACCATTAATGCTATATAGGCTACGTTCTCGAAGTCATTGCCAGTCTGTAACGCACCAAGAAATTCAAGTCCTACTCCACCAGCACCCATAGCTCCAATTATCGTTGCACTCCGTGTATTGGATTCTAAATAATATAATGATTGAGAAATGAAAACTGGAAAAATCTGTGGGATTATTCCAAAACGGTGTTGTTGTATTCGTGATGCTCCTGTGGATCGTATACCTTCGTGTTGTTTGGGATCTGTATTTTCAATAGCCTCTGACATGATTTTGCCGAATGTGCCAGTATCTGTGAACATAATCGCGAAAATGCCAGTAAATAGTCCAGGCCCAAATGCACGAAGAAAAATAATACTCCAGATCAGAACATCAATCCCTCGTAAGATATCAAACAATCGACGTAGGATGAATCTAAAGGTTACTAAAGATGTAATATTTTTTGCTGCCATAAAAGCTAGAGGAAGACCAACCACAGAGGCAAGTAATGTACCAAGAAGTGCCATCAGAATTGTGTCACGCATAGCAAGAAACAATCTTTTGTGTCCCCAAATCTCATTATCGAGGAATTCTGACAAAACCAGGGAGGCGTTTGACTGATTTGGGTCTATTCGAACATTTGAAAAAGCAAGATACAAAGCCTCAATGGGACCTATATTTACTAATGGGCTGTTGAAATCAAACCAAAAATACTTCCAGCCTATTTCGTAACGATGTATTTCGGCTCTACTCGGGCCAACATGCAAGCGTTCGAATAAAGATGGACGAACCACGATGTTATTTTCTGTCCATTGTATCCATGAGGGTAGATCTTGTCTGCGATTTTCATATCCTACAACTTCAGGTCTAATTACAATTTCTTGTTTTCCAAATCTTCCGGTTTTTTTTGTATAACCAAGTTTAAATACAAACGTTTCGTTTGTATTCGGCCAATTAGTCATTTCTACGCGATCTTTAAAGAAAGATATTCTGCCACCATTATCGAATTCAACAGTGCTAGCGCCGGTTTCATTGTTTTTTGAAAACCATTCAGGCGGTTCCGTGTAAATTTCTCTATATCCACCTTCGAATGCAATGCGAAATTCGTCAGGTTTGGACCAACGTAGGGTAACATGATCTTTGTGGGCATAGGTATCTAAAATAAAACGTGACGCTCGTTCCAGATGCCACTTTTGCGAAATACTACCAAGATCAAATTGAATGAATGAGGTTGTAAGATAGATAAGGATTAGAGCAGAAATAATTAGTGTCCAACGAGAACGATTTTGATAGATAGAATCTATTCTATCTAACTCAGCTTTTAGCTCGGGTTGTACCATTATTTTATCTGTCATGTTCTATTCCCAATAAAACTACCTCTTATATAATTTGAGAAATAATCGAGGAAAATAATGGTTATAACGAGAAGGGCAATTATGGCTGTCACATCTGCCCCGAGGCGCCATTGTATTACTGTATATAAGGCTTCACCAATTCCTCCTGCGCCAACAAAACCTAAAATAGTTGAAGCACGTACATTGATTTCTAATCTCAACAGTGCATAAGAAAAAAACAAGGGTAATACCTGTGGAAGCACAGCGAATCTTACAAGCTTAATCCAGTTGCTTCCCGTTGATTGCAAACCGTCTAATGGTTTGCAATCAATATTTTCGATGGCTTCAGAGAAAAGCTTTCCAAGTGCACCCGTAGTGTGAATTGTAATAGCAATTATTGCTGGAAGTTCATTTTTACCCATTAGATATAGGAAAATCATAGCGATGACAATTTCTGGAAAAGATCGAGCAATGTCCATCAAACGCCGCACGACCTGAACGATTAAAAGGTTTTTAGTCAAATTAACGCTGGCAAAACAGCTTAATATTACTGCTAATAAAAAGCCTAGGGCTGTAGAAAATAGTGCTATGTTCGAAGTTGCAATTAGTTCTGGAAAATATTTTGCAATAAGTAACCACCAACTCCAGCCAGAGTCCCAAGCTTCCTGAAACATGTCAATTGGATAATCTAACAGTTTACTAAAACCCTGACTGAAAGAGCTTGCGTTTGCTTTGCTGGCAACGTCTATTCCAAACCAAACAAGAAAAGATGTAATGGCGATACCTATTATAGTGTAAATAGCTCGCTGGCGTTCTAAGTAGTGAAGTCGCTCTTCAAAGACAACTAAGTGATCAGGTAGCGCTATAGATGAAGATGGCGCGGGCATGTTATTTAATTCCAGAGAATATTAAGCTAAAATAAAGAATGAAAATTCTGAAATGCTGCTTTTTTTAATTTAGTAAAATCTCAGTGATTTCTGTGAGATTCTATATTAGCTTTTCTTGCCTTGACTATTGAGTGATAAAAAGAATGATCAACGGTAATCCAATCTTTAATCTGACCGTTAGCAATATTTTCTGAGCACCTATGGTCATTTCTGTGTATCCATTTCTTCATACCAACCATTACATCACGTGCCTCTTTTGGCAGTCTAGATGGCATTACAATTGGACCATTCGGAATTATATTTGAAGACCATACTTGCACAATGTCATCCATATTTAAAATGCCTTTGTCAACAATTTTGCGTAGATTTCCTGCAGAGTAACCTTCAGTCCAATCACCAACGCCTGAGGCCCATGTTACAGCGACATCTATATCGTTATTTAAGACAGCAAGAATGTTGTTTTCATGACCACCTAAAAATGAGGTTGAAGCAAAGTATTTATCAACTCCACCAGCCTTTTTAATTGAATCGTGTTCACCAAGTTCAATGGATGGAATTAGATAACCCGAAGTTGAATTTGGATCAGTAAAGCCAAGTCTTTTATCTCTAGCATCTTCTAATGTTCTAATACCGCTGTCTTTACGTGCAATCATTACTGAGTAGTAGCCAGCATCACCGCTTGGGTGCATGCGTGTAAGAACCGGAACAACTGCTTTAGGATTCTTAAGGTACATTCCAGCATATCCAGAAGAACCAAACCATGCATAGTCAAGATTTCCGCCTAACATGGTTTCCATGGTGCCTGCATAGTCCTTGAATGTAAATATCTTAACCGGAACTTGGTAAGCAGTTTTGATGTAAGCCTTCAGACAACTCGTTCGCGCGACTATGTCTTGTGCGGCTTCATCACCCAGAAAACCAACCCGGAATTCTTTTTGTACCTTTGAGAAATCCATTTTTGGACCGTTGTAAGTTGGGATCTTTCTTTCGTAACTACCTGCGTTAGCATAAACTGCGAATGCTGTAGCATTGACTATTATTGTCATATACATAGCAGTACGGAACATGTATCATCTCCTAATATCTCGAATAACGCCACATTCGCTTATGGCTGTTAGATAGTGGGACACCTTGATTGCGATTAATAGGGATCTCCCAAGTATGTTGAGGTTATTCCTGCTTCAAAAGCTTCGTCGGACTCTGCTCCATAAATTTCGCGAGCTGTTTTATCACTGAGTTCATCAGGACTACCATCAAAGACAATGGAGCC
Source organism: Candidatus Tectiglobus diatomicola (assembly GCA_039583345.1). GTDB lineage: Bacteria > Pseudomonadota > Alphaproteobacteria > Rhizobiales > Hyphomicrobiaceae > Tectiglobus > Tectiglobus diatomicola. The sequence goes on from JAZDSJ010000005.1 coordinate 4,343, forward strand.
CTCTCGCATTCCTATTATACGATCGCAGTAGTTGCGAGCGGTATCAAGTGTATGCAAGTTGCATAAGACGGTAATCTTTTCCTTACGATTGATTTCGCGTAGTGCATCCATTACTAACCGTGCGTTAAGTGGATCGAGCGAAGAAATTGGTTCGTCTGCCAGTATAAATTCAGGCGATTGCATCATTGCTCGGCATATGGCTACACGTTGCTGTTGCCCGCCAGAAAGTGTCTCTGCTCGCTGTAAAGCCGTCTCAGCGACGCCAAAACGATCAAGTTGTAATAGTGCCGATGCGCGTTCTTCCGCAGAAAACAGCTTTAGAGATGAGCGCAATAAAGATTGTTGATTTAATCGACCTAAAATAACATTTGTTAGCACATCAAGCCTGGGTATTAGGTTGAATTGTTGGAAAATCATCGCACAGCGACGTTGCCATTCAAGCTTTTTTTTTCCTTTAAGGTTTAACACATTTTCGCCACTGGCTATAACTTCACCTAATGTGGCGTCAGTGAGGCGATTGAGAATACGAAGAAGAGTTGATTTTCCAGCACCTGAACGACCAATAATACCAACCATTTGAGAAGAAGTTAAGTTAAATGATACATCATTTACCGCGACAAGCTTATCAAAATTTTTAGTTACTTTTTGTATTTTCAGCATAATATACCCCATCGATATTTATTATCATACATAATATTTACTTGAAAAAACTACCTGCATGTTAATTTTTGTCTAGAGTGTATACTTGTCTTAATATTATTTGGGTGTATGTCTAAAGCAAAAGTCTATTGGATTTTTAGCTTATTGTGTGATCTTAGGTCATTAAGTTTTATAAATTCTAGTGAAAATGTTTAAGTTATTATAATCGAATTGATATATTAATAAATAATTACGGAGAAGTATTATGAATAGGCGATATTTATTATAATCGCGTTAACCTAAATTCGATTTATGTACGCTGTAAACATATAGAAATAGGCTTTTGAATTGGCTTAGGTATTCTTAGATTTTCAAGATTAAGGTGTAAATAAATCTAAACCTTGGAGAAATAATGTTAAAAAAACAACGAATAAATATAACAGATTTTGCATTGCGCAACTGGAAAATTGGTCAAAATAACGCGAAAATTTTGGGCATAACTCCTGAGGATTTGGTTGAACAGTGTAACACGGCAATTTGCGCAGGAGCCCCTCTAGTAGCTGGCTATGCAAAATTCTGTAAACATATTTTTCTGTTGAACAAGACAGCTACACGTTGCAGTTTTTCCAAAATTACGCAAGAAAATCGTCATCTATTGCAGTCCGCTTATTGTAAAAGACGCGACTATGAACTGGCTGTACTAGAACGCTGGTTTGAGAATCTTGTAGCACCAGTTGCAAATTATCTTGATGTAATTTTATACAGCTATGATCAACTCTTAAAAGAATCTGATTGTTTTCCAGGACATCAGAAGGTTCCTGATTGTGATTGGGGTATCGTTGGTATTATTGGTACTCTTACTGATAAAGAACCACCATTGCCCCCCATTACTCAAATGAGGAATTCTCTTGGACTGTCAGAGGGTGGTTCGGGCGTACCTATAGATGTAGAAAAGTACAAATATGCCGTTGAGTTCTGGCAAAATCATGCTGTAATAAAGTAGTACAAATTGTCATCTCGCGAATTAGAAGTTTAGTGAATTTGTTGATATTAATTTAATATTAGTGTTTACTAAAAGTGAATTTATTAACTATTTATTGACTTATGTATCTAATTTCCTTGGTATTTTATGTGCGTGATTTGTCTTTAATTGCCTTATTAATAATAGTATAGTTAAGTTTTAATATTAATGCTTATACACTTTATATTATTGATTTTGTAGATGTAAAATTCCTTGTTTTTAGTAGTAAGAAATGCGTGTTTGTGATTACCTTAATTATACCTAAAGACAGATTTTCATTTCACAAGCTACCAATACTTAGATTTTAGTTGCATTTCAACGTATTGTGATCTTAAGCTTAACACGTAAATATGCAAAAATGATAAAAGTAAATATTGAATAAAAGATAATATCTGTGTCTGAAAGTAACTTGTTTGATATTTTCTGTGTACATACGCGTCAATCCAGCCCATTATGTATAACTGACTAACAACGCTATATCATACTGAGTGCGGAGATAAGGTCTCCGCAAGAACGGAGATAACAATGAATTCAGTATTACCCAACTTGTCTGTTATAAGAATTCTATGCATAATTGCATTTAGTCTTATAACAACACTTTCGCATGCTTCTGGACATGCTTCTGGAAAAGTTCATGTCGTTCAAATGCTTAATAAAAGTACCGTCGACAAGAAACAGAAAATGGTTTTTGAGCCTAGTATTGTAAAAGTAAATGTCGGTGACGTTGTACGCTTTGTATCGACTGATTCTGGGCATAATTCTTCTTCAATTAAAGAAATGTTACCATCAGGTGCGAAAAAGTGGGAAAGCAAAATCAACAAAGATTTTGAAGTAACATTTGAACAAGATGGTACATACGGTTATATGTGCACTCCTCATTACGGTATGGGTATGGTTGGAGTAGTGCTTGTAGGAGATCATAAAGTGAACTACGAAGCAGCTAAAAATGCCAATCATCGTGGGAAAGCAAAGAAACGTTTCAAAGAAGTTTTTGCGAAGATTGATGAGCAAGGTGCTGATAAGTTTGTTCCAGCACACAACTAAGATCATACAATGGGCGCCCAGCGCCCATTGTTTTAAGCCAACTCTTTAAAAATAAAAATTTTGTTTATGTTTTTCGTGCTTGTAAAACTGACTAAATGCTCTAGTTCGTTAAAAAGCCCCACCACAAGATTGCATACTGCAGGCAATCCGTAAAAGTATTAATAACGAAGGAGGAAAGTAATCTAATATGCAAGAATGTCACGAACCGGCTATTAAAACCGGTCTCAAAATGCTGAACTGGCTCCGCGGGTAGGATTCGAACCTACGACCGATCGGTTAACAGCCGATTGCTCTACCACTGAGCTACCGCGGATCGCATAGGGATTCAGTCCCTGTTTATTCTGAGACATCACTTTATTTTATACTATATTAGATTGCTTTTAGCAACTCTTAAAATCATAAGATGCGAATCTTTACAGCACGATCTCATTATTTGCAGTCTATGTACGACTGTATACAGGCATAAGCTATTAACGATTCTAGTTTATTGTGAAAAAACTCAGCAAAGAGTCGCGTGATTATTATTTTTACCGAACTTTTACTTATTAGACATTCTTTAGAAAGAATATAAAATTCCTGTTATTTTATGCTGAAATTTTATATTTATTTGAGATATGCTTTGCATCGACCGTTTGTAGTCAAAGTTTAATATTGAAAGCTGGCGTAAGAAGTAAGAATCGTGTTACTTACTAAACAAATTTTAAAATTCAAAACTCTTGCTTACTAATTGCTACATATAAATTGTATTTTTCTCTTAGGTAGGTAGGAATCTTTCTTTGATGCGATGCGGCTGCTAGTTAATAATGTCTTTCCATAGATTGCAACTTTAAGAATAAGCGTTTTATTTTTATGTCATATATAAGACATATTGCTCTAAGCACTGTTAAATGCAAACACCTAGAAAATTTAGCTTTTCTCAAACAGCTAGCATTCAGGCGCTTGTTTCATAGCTTTCTGTGTATGAGGCCGTTTGATATTTAGTGCTAAACTCTACACATATGTCTCACTTATAAGCCACAAGTTTGTGACATAAGCAATCTAGCATAACAATATCTATTTGTTTAATTTTATATTGAGAAAGTTTTTTAGCTAACAAAGTAGGAGGTTGCAGCAGCTAGGCGACTCATTCAAGAGTTAACAAAGACTTAAGTGGTCAATGATAAAATGAGGTTGTAATAATTATGAAAAATGCAATGTCAAGACCCACTCTTAGCGCCATTTTTGTTGATTATGATAACATTTATTCATCGCTTATGCGTAAGAACAAAGACAGTGCTCAGTGTTTTGCTAAAGAGGCTCATAAGTGGATAGAAGCTATAACTTCTGGAGCCTTAATTTCGTCGAATGACTCTTCTTTGAAAATGTCTAAGAGACGTTTAGTTATGAATCGCTGTTATGGCAATCCAGTTCCAAGACGTAATACATCTGATAATGCTACGGACATGAACTCGTTTGCTTTCGTAAGACATCACTTTTTGCGCTCTGGCTTTGAAATCATCGATTGTCCACCATTGACAGCGCAACTTAAGCATTCATCTGATATCCGCATGGTGATGGATATACGCGATTTTCTTGACCACAAAATAAACTTTGAAGAATTTATTATTTTATCCAGCGATTCAGACTTCACACCGGTTTTGCATCGTCTTCGTGCTTACGCCAAAAGAACTATTATTTACACTAACGATGACACGGCTACACCATATGCAGCTTTGAGTGATGGTAAAGTAAGAGAAACAGATTTGATCACATTATTAATTGATAAGCAAATTTCTTTCAACAGAAACTCGGTATCAAATCAAAGCAATGAAGCTAGACAATTAAGCGACCAGATTGTAAATTCTGTTCTTCACAAGGTTCTCGAGTCTAATAATCCAGTACCACTTGAACTACTTTCTGAGAGTGTGATACGCGCGATTGGGTATGAAAATACAGTAGGTACACATTGGGCGGGCCATGGTAGCTTACATAAACTTTTGACAGTCCACTTGCCTGACAATGTCAAACTAAGTAGAGAAGCGCCATATTTTGCTTATGATGTCTCGTATGTCCAAGATCAACGGTTTATACAAACTCCTGAGTCTTCATTTTCTCTGCCTGATCATTCAGCTACAACATGTGGTACGTCTACTACCGAAGAAGAGAATACCTCTGTTTCCTCTATACAGGTATTAGATACACCAAAAAGCACTCAACTTTTTTCTAAACAGTCACTCATTTCAACTGAAATTCGTAACTCTAGTGTCGATGGTCCGGATCATGTTAGTGGCAATCAATTAACTGGTCTCGGAACAACTGAATTGCAGGAGACAATTACTCGTATCCAAGAGGCTTGTGAAGCTCCGCCATTTTCACCTCCCGAGTATAGTACATTACTTTCAATCCTAGATCAGGAGATTTCAGAAAATCAGTTGCAAGGTGTCAAGACCCTTCAGAATATTGGATACAGGGCCGCAAAAGTAGGAATTAATATTTCTTCAGATGATGTACGTTACATTCTAGACGCCGTTACTGAGGGTGATCCTTGGTTAGATAAAGGCAGCTCTGTAGCTCTTCTTTCAGAGCGTCTTCGTTCTCATGTTGTTAGGAGATGTAAGGAGCATGGATTACATTTGTCTTCAGCCGAACTTGAACTCATTGATACTTGGTTTTCAGCGACACTAGATTCGAATAGTAAATCCTCTGAAACTGTAGGATTATCTCCTCTTCAAAGAGAGCTTCAAACAACCCATGAGGCTGATGCGTCAAATGATTTCACTGATCCTAAGTTGCAGTTTAGTGATGACGCTAAAAGTAATGAGTGGGAAAGAGATGATGAAAGCCACACTAATGACGATCATTTGACAAAGAATATGTCTGATAATCACACGTCTTCATCTAATCTAGAAATAAGCTCTATTAAACCTATTCAAAGCCTGGAGTCGTTAATTGAAAATAATGAAGAAAATGAGTTCCCGCGTATTGTGCGTAATAGATATCGACCTTAATTATTTATTACCAATTTTCCTGAATTCATGTGTTATTTGGAATTATAGGAAATGGCAGAACTTTTATTAGATATTTTTAACTCTTTATTACTATTAAGAGTTGGTATTCTAGTTCAGAAATAAAACTTTATTTTAGTTTTTAAATAACCGAATTAACATAATAAGCCATTAATGGTGATGATGATCATAACCTGAAATTTTAAAATATGTACTTTCAACCTGTTTTAATACTTTTTAAAAAGTACTACGGCTCTTTAGAGATTGGGCGTCATATGAGAATAATGTAATATGCTACAGTATTATCTAAAAATCTTCACATTTATATGTATTGAGTTTAACCTATTTTAATCTCTAATCATACTACTTATGAACTCAACCTTTTCCTTATGACAATAGACTGATTTAAAAAAAGGATTAAAAATTAGGTTTAATTGTGAGGCTGAGAACTTGATTTTTGACAGGCAATGTCCCAAACAGCTTCGCAATCAATATGCTTAGCGAGATGATCTGCAAAATCGTCGAGAGTACTTTGCACTTTGTTTTGGTAGGCAAACTCTTTTGTTGCAACACCAGCGCGCAAAGAGCTGAGAAAGTAGTGCCTAAAGGCGTCGTTACTAAAAATGCCGTGCAGATAAGTTCCTGTTATATGTCCACAGACAGAAGTGGAGCCTTCGTTTACTCCATTTAATTTAAAAACAGGCCTGATGGTGTCTGGACCAAATGTATGACCAGTGTGGATTTCATAGCCCGCTACTTCAATACCGGATGGAATATGCATTCCAACAATAGGTCGTACTATTTTCTTATCTGATAAAAATGTTTCGATATTTAGTAGTTTAAGTCCCGTTATTTTTCCAGTGTATCCCTCAATTCCATTTGGATCAGCAATTACATTACCTAGCATTTGGTAGCCACCACATAACCCTAAAATATGTCCACCTCTACGAATATGTGCTGCAATGTCGATGTGCCATCCCTCCGCATATAAAATATTAAGATCGGCAATTGTTGCTTTCGAACCAGGTAAAATTATTAAATCTGCATCGAGAGGCAAAGTTTGCCCAATTCTGACTATTTCTAGCTGTACATTTGGCTCAAGTCTTAATGGATCAAGATCATCAAAATTTGCAACCCGCCCGGCAATTGGAACAGCAATTTTCAGGATTTTGTGGCCTTTACGTATTTGATTCTGACTGGTACGCTCAATATCAAGAGTATCCTCTGCAGGCAGTTTAGTAACATCTGAAAAAAATGGAATTACGCCAAGTGGTGACCAACCTGTTCTGTTATGAATGTATTTCATACCATCATCAAATAATGAAATGTCACCAAGAAATTTATTGATTATAAATGCTTTGATGTGCGCTTTGTCATTTGGTGACAAAACTGCGTGCGTTCCTACAAGACTAGCGATTACACCACCACGTTCAATATCTCCTATAAGAATGACAGGAAGATCCGCTGCTTCAGCAAATCCCATATTCGCTATATCTCCTGTTCTCAGATTTATTTCCGCTGGACTACCTGCGCCCTCTACTATTATTAAGTCTGCTTGGTTTGCAAGGTAGTTGTAGCTTGACAATGTAATGGGAAGAAACTCCGATTTACATCGGCTAAATTCGCGTGCATTCATTCTACCCCAATATTTGCCTTGCACAATAACTTGTGAACCTGCTTCACTTTCTGGTTTCAATAATATTGGATTCATATTTACACTTGGGAGCACGCCTGCAGCAAGAGCCTGCAGCGCTTGCGCGCGACCAATTTCACCGCCATCATGTGTTGCTGCTGCATTGTTCGACATGTTTTGAGGTTTGAACGGATATACAGATATACCTTGTCTAGCGAATAGACGGCAAAGGCCAGCAACCACTAATGATTTTCCGACATTTGAACCAGCTCCTTGTATCATAACTGAAGGCATGAGATTTAAAACTTGTGGTATTGCAAATTTGCATAAAAAGTAAAAGGTGTATTAAGTTAGGCCCATTTAAAAAGCAAACTTTTCATACTACTGTGGGATTTTTTAATTAATCCATGAACTTTTTTTAAAATCAGTCCTTAGATTGCAAGCTAAACTCACATCATTTAGTGCTAGATCGTTTGCGCTGGGATATAATGATATAGTGATCAAAGATCGACATGCATTTCTTATGTGTATTCTAAAAAACAAATACATTTTAAAAATTCACTCTGCTTAGTGCCTTGGCTATGTATTCTAAATCATTAAGCAATCCTTATGCCTTTTTACTAATACTCTAATGTGTTTCAGCGCAAATATGATTCTTTCTTATGAACTATATCCCGATCATTCTCAATGTGATAAATTAGATTGTCTTAGAGGATATATTTATAGTGTATATATCTACACAAAAACGTTATTGTCTTTAAAAATTATTACGAAGGTAAATTGATTGCAGGTATTACTTTACAAGTAGACACGACTATCTAACACTACAGTAACTACTCTTATTAAACGATTTTGAAGGTTACTGTAGCCAGAATGTAGAGGAATTAATATCATTTAAACTATAATGTCTGTTCTTTAAATTTATGTCACACGGCAGTTTCTGTTGCCATAGCGCTTACATTGTTTGTAACATAGCACATATATATATATATAAATAAAGATGAAAATAACATCACCATATCATGACTTATTTAGTCTGATATATCTCAAAAACTGTAGTTGTGAATACAACATGATCAACTGATTTCCTAATTGAAAGAAAGAGAACATCTTACAAATCGACAATGATTATACATTGTAAGGCATTTTTTAGCTCATGCATGAATAAACCAATCTCATTATTTTTATAAATCTAGACTAGTTAGGAGACTTCAGGTAACTAAATCGCAAACAATAACCTTCTCATATAGCACACTATCAATTAACTTATTCCTCTCTTCAAACAAGTTTCATAATATTCTGAAACCTTGCGCAGTATTACGTGTAGTGAAAATAAAGTGTGGGCCTAAGTATTTAAAACTAACGGACTAGAGACCCTATTATGACAGTTGAATTCAATATTGAAGCAAACGACATGAAAACTTTAGCACGTTTGCTTGTGCACAACGGTTTGGGTTTGAAATCAGGCCAACAGCTAGTTGCCTCCGCGCCTGTCGAAGCACTTCCACTCATAAATGCTGTAGCTATTGAAGCTTATAAAGCAGGTTGCTCCTTGGTCACACCCATACTCACTGATAGTTCTATGAATGTTGCTCGTATTAAATGGGCTTATGATGAATATTTAGATACTGAAGATGACTGGCTAGCAGAAGCTCTTGCTAAAGCATACGAAGGTGGCGCTGCGCGTCTCGCTATAACTGGTAGCAATCCTAATCTCTACAATAATCTAGATCAAGAGCGAATCAATGTGGTTACTAAATCTTACATTAATTCAAGAAAGATTAATTCATCCTACAGTTCTGAATCTATAATTAACTGGACGGTAGCACCCTATCCTATTAGGGATTGGGCCACAGCTATTTGGCCGAACCTTAGCTGCCAAGACGCGCAAACTAAACTTTGGACCTTGATGCGCTCAGCCTACAGGCTTACTGAAGCCGATCCACTTAAAGCGTGGGATAATCACAATCATCGATTGCTTGAAAAAGCCTCAAAGCTCAACGCTATGTGTCTGGATGCTCTACGATTTAAAGGCCCGGGAACGAATTTATGTGTCGGCCTAGCCGATCAACACAAGTGGCACGGAGGTAAAACGCAAGCGCAAAATGGCTGTATAGGCAATACTAATATGCCTACAGAAGAAATCTTTACTTGCCCCCACGCGATGAAAGTTGATGGGTTTGTAACAAGTACACGACCGCTTGTAATTGGAGGTCATAAAATTGACGGAATTCATGTTGCTTTTGAAAATGGAACTGTAACATCTGTTAAATCAATTAACGGACAGTCCATTGCACCGCTTAAGACTATTTTAAACGCTGACGCTGGCGCTAAACGTCTAGGTGAAGTTGCACTCGTGCCACATTCATCTCTTATATCTAGTATGAACGAGATTTTTTTGAATACATTGCTGGATGAAAACTCATCATGTCATATTGCTTTTGGACAATCTTATCGAAAGACACTAATGTCAGGCAACAAATTATCGGAAAATGAAGCTGCGTCACTTGGAGCAAATAATAGCTCAATTCATTTTGACTGGATGATTGGATCAGATAGAATAAACGTAAATGGAATTATTGGTAATAATGAGGTGTCTCTTTTAAGAGACGGAGAGTGGGTTTTATGATTGCACTAATAGCATTAAAATTCATCTAGAAGCTACATCAATAATAAAGTATTTTTTTGAAGAAACTAAAATTTAAAAAGTCAAGTTTGCAATAATATTATGAGGTTAATTGCTTTTGTGGCGGTTACCTAAATTCCTATTTAACTGTAATAATAACTGTCTTTCGTCTGTTAATTAAACTATGAAACAGCATATACCAGTTGTATCTTTTGACGATTGTACGGTCTCATGTATTCGCCTTCCAATTGCTTTACTTTATCCCGGAGTAGTTGCTACATATCGTCCTATTACTACTCTTGTTTTATTTTTTTTGGTTTCAGTTTTAGCTGGATTTTCCATTTCTAAATTAAAGTTTGATGACTCCCTAAGAACGTTGTTTAACTCAAAAAGTACAACTTTTAAAGAATTTGAACGTTTAAGCGAAAACTTTCCTCAAAGTAACAACAAGATAATACTTGTTGTAACGGCTAATAATTTTGAACACTTCGAAACTTTGAAAGCATTGCAAGATTTTTATTTTGAAATTCTTCTTTCTGAAGGTGTCTCAGATGCTTTTTCTATTTTTAATATCCGAGCACATTCCCGCTTTAACGATATGTTTTTGCCGCTTATTCCTGAACCTCTGCTCGTTACCTCAGATACTTCGCTCATAATGCAAGAGATTCGCAAACATCCTCTTGTACAAGGCCGTCTATTAACAAGGCGATCAGACGACACTTCTGATATGACTATAATTATGGTATCGCCAGATCGCGGTCACTCATTGGCAAGTCTAATTGATCACATTCGTTATATTGCGAAAAACTTCGAGAAGACGCATGACATGAGCGTTGGTCTAACAGGAATGCCAGTTATTAGAATTGAATTGTCACGCCATTCTAGTATAGATCGAGTTTTATTTTTAAGCCTTGGTTTAGTATTAGGTATTACTGTATGTCTCATATTTTTTCGTCGACTAGATTTTTTGATCATTGCTAATAGTCCTGGAGTGTTGTGTTTATATTGGAGTATATGTGCGTTTGGAGCGACGGGTGTGGAAATAAACCCTATTATAACCTCCGTACTTCCACTTCTAATGGTAATTGCTTTTACTAACACAATGCACATTCTCTTCGCACTTAGGCAGCAACTACTTATGGATCGAGAAGTCGTTCTGGCAACCTTAAGTTCCTTACGCATTGTGGGGCCAGCTTGTATTGTGAGTGCGCTAACTACTACATTAGCATTCATCTCAATCGCCCAAACTGATGTCGAGATTATTCGTAAGTTCGGCCTCGCGGCAGCAGCAGGTGCGTTTTTGTCTTATATAGCTGTAATTGTTGTAGTTCCGGCATTAATAGTTATTCTACTGAGTTCACAGGGAGCATCCGTTAAGGAAGGCCTTGCAGAAAATAAAGGTCTTACTCTGCTTGATAAAATAGCAGATAAAGTTGTAGCTATAGTTATTAGTCGGGCATATTCTATTTCTGCGATAAGCTTAATTTCACTTTGTTTAACAGTATGGCTATGTACTAACCTGAAGCCTCAGTATCGGCTGAGTGATATGATGCCTACTAATGGTGAAGCCAAGCTTGTTGCACAGGATTTGGCTTCATCTTTAAGTGGTTTTAATCCTGTGCATGTCATGATGTCTTGGGATGGAGACTATGATATTGAAACCTTATTATCTCAGGTGCTGCCTGCAATAGCCGAAGCTGATGCGCTGCTTCGTAATAACGATTTGATCAGCAACGTTTGGTCTCTTGAAACATTGAGGTCCCTATTGATCGATACTGATGGATTGCATAAAGGACAACTTAGTGATTTGAGCGTTTTCACCAATGCAATCCAGGCATTACCTGAGAACTCCAGAAAACTCTTTATTAATATTGATAATAAAGTAACATTGTTGACTGGCTTTACAGCTGACCTTGAAGCTAAAGCTATGATGGCATTGAGAGAAACATTAGAAAAAGATCTTTCTACAATCGCTAACTACTACAATGGTATCTCGTTTAAAGTCACTGGTGAGGCAATATTATCAGCTGAGGGATCATTATCTATAATTAGTCAGCTTTATACCTCTTTGGTGTTTGCAATTGTAATAGTAACTGTGGCAATGATGATTGCGTTTAGATCATTTGCTGTGGGTATTTTTAGTTTTCTTCCAAACCTTTTTGCTGTCACAGCAACTGGAAGCACACTTTACGCTCTTGGCTGGGAGCTAGAATATGCAGGTATTATGTCTTTAACAGTTGCATTTGGTCTTGCTGTAGATGATACTACTCACGTTTTTAATTGCTATCGTAAAGCATTTAGTGAAAAGCAAAACATTTCTGATAATATTACTAAAACTTTAAGGAGTATAGGCCCTGTTCTTATTCTTACTACGCTTGTCCTTTTCTTGGGAATAAGCGGGTCAATAATCAGTGAGGTTCCTCCAACTCGTCTGTTTGGGCAGGTCTTCATGTCAACTGTGATATTTGCCCTTGTAGGCGACCTAATAATGCTTCCATCACTAATTTTTGTTGCTGCAAAATTTGGTATAAATTTAAGTCGTTAGATACATGAGATGACAGTTATAAATAATTCGATCTGGAGTGAAACTACAATTATTTCAAACTATCTTTTCCTCGTCCTATTGCTGCGATTCCCGTTCTAACAAGCTCAACCAATCCGAAGCCCATCATAAGTTCTATGAATCTATCTATATCAGCAGATCTTCCAGTTATTTGGAGTACAAAGTGCACAGTTGAAGCATCAACTACCTGAGCTTTGAAAATTTCAGCTAATCGTAATAATTCTACCTGTTTATCGCCTTTACAGATGACTTTGATTAATGCTAACTCACGTTCTACGGGATCTGCATCGTATGTGAGATCAATGACGCAGTGGATTGGCACAACGCGTTTCAGTTGATTTTTTATTTGTTCAATTACTTCAGGTGTACCACGTGTAACTATCGTAATGCGGGATATATGTTTTTCATGTTCGGTTTCAGTCACAGTTAAGGAGTCTATGTTGTAACCACGTCCTGAAAACATGCCAATAACACGGGCAAGCACACCCGGCTCATTGTCGACTAGAATTGAGAGTGTACGCTTTACAACCTGTTGGTTGTTAATAGAAGTTGGATAGTGTGAATATGAATTAGCCATTACTACAATGAAATACCATACGTCTTTTTTTAAATTTAAGATTACAACAAGATATTGTATCTTTGTCCGTTGTTGTGAGTTGGTTACAACACGTTTTATATAACAAGGTTTCAAGATACCATAATAGAGAATAAAATACATTTAAATATGAGTATGATTTCTATCTTTAACCACTGTAAAGAATTCCCAGACTGACGTTTTTATCTCATTGCATTGCAAATAAAACTGATTAGAATGCACAACATATTTAAGCAACTAATATTATAAATGTGTTGCATTACTTTTACTGCTCATATATTTCTAAGAATTTAGTTTACAACATTACCTTATAATGTTAGCAAATTTTCTGTCAGTATTTTATACTGATTTTTTCATGAAACTTAATCTAAATTTTTTTATGCCCAATCTTGTTGATTTATTCGATTTAGTTGCTTCTACTTTAGAAGCAACTTTCTATAGAAATGTTTCTCAACTGCGATTTTTTAATGAGTTCACATCAAAAATTTGGTTTGGAAGTCTCATACTAGAGCTGCTTTTATCGTGTTACCCTTCGACGCAAAGATTGGGTTTGCTCTTCCATCATTTATGCAACTATCATATCCGATCATTTGTTACTATGGTTTTATTATCGCTATATTTTATCGCGAGTACCATGAGGCAGCCGTTTTGCCTATGCTTTAATTGTAGAGCAACCCCATTTACCCGATCCATAAGGCTACAGGAGATTAATGATGCCGAGCGGAACTGTTAAGTTTTTTAATACAACCAAAGGATATGGCTTTATAAGGCCAGATGATGGTAGCAAAGATGTATTCGTGCATATTTCTGCTATCGAGCAAGCGGGGCTTGTTGCTCCTAACGAGGGTGATAAATTATCTTATGATATCGAGGAGGATCGGCAAGGACGCTCGGCCGCTACAAACTTACGTGGCGAATGACCACTGCCTGTCATATTAACTTAGAAAAAGAAGTGTCCGTCAATCTTAAAGGCGGGCATTTTACACAGCATTCAAAGTCACGAGTGTTTTTGTACTTAAGAAATTGTTATGGTTGTCATGTGTAATCAACATAATCGTTATGTTATTATAGCTATAATTAGTGGTTGAATTTTACTTTTATTATAAAACATCCCTAATTTACATTTCGCTAACTTGACGTGTTAACCTGAGGTATTTAGCAAAAAGTACTTTAATGACTATGCGTACTACGAAAATAATACTTATCACACTTCTTAACTGGGAAGTTATCATTAACGAAAACATTATCTGAAATTGAGATATGAACGCGCAAGGCGGTGGAAAGTAACTTTAAGGAAATTTTTTAAGCCTGTACAATAACGAGCATCGTTTGAAATACATCTACCTTTATTTAAATCACACGCAACAATATAAATACGCTATAAATTTAATGTAATCTAAAAGAGCTAAAGCAAGCATGAAATATTTGTCATGCTCATAGCAATTCTTTAAATTTGCAACAAGTTGTTAAGATGTGACATTGCGCTTATTATACATCTCGGGAATATATGCTTCCATATTTTAGTGTTCTAGGTTTATTGTATTTAATAATACCATTTAGTGTGAATCTATTAATTGAAATGAATTGTGTATACCTCCATAAACTATGAGTTATTCAAATCAATTGTTTAAATCCTTGAAATTTTCAACTAAAAGCATGTCTCATATTTATTATGACTAGAAAAATTATAGTTAATGAGATCATTCAATGATTCAATCTTTAAAAGTTTTGTCTCATTTCTAAAAAATTCTAACTTTACTTCATCAAATAACCTCAATTCTGTCTACTGTTAGAAACTGTGATGATTTTGTTAGTTAAAGTGTAGTAAACACTTTGAAAATTAAAGCATTACGAACTTCTAGTTTGATTAAACTTAAAAATTTAGTATTGCTTCCTTCTTAAAAAGCAAGGTGCTTAAATTGTGCCTCACCTAATTTGAAGTTGTAACAGGTTCTTGGCAATAAAATTGCCTTAAAAAAGGGTTGGAGGTGAAGTTTCGATGGATGTAGTTTGGTTTAAGCGTGATTTAAGAGTTGTTGATCACCTTCCTCTAACTCAGGCTGCATTGCGTGGTCCTGTACTATCTTTAATAGTGATTGAACCAGAATGGTGGCGTCAACCAGATATGTCAGCTCGACAATTTGCTTTTTATCGGGAATGTGTTGCAGAACTTAGTTCTGATATTTCCAAGTTAGGTGCGCGCCTTATAATTCGAGTTGGCGATATCATAGATGTACTTAACGACATTTATGCCAAGACAGATATAACCAATTTGTGGTCACACGAAGAAACTGGTGGTGATTGGACATATCGCCGGGACATGAGAGTTTCAGAATGGTGTCAAAGTCATAGTGTTATGTGGACCGAATTTCGTCAGGATGGTGTTATTAGACGATTAAGAAATCGTGATGGTTGGTCCACTAAATGGAATAAGCTTATGGCTAAGGCGAAAATGCCGTCGCCGGTTGATTTGATTCCGCCAAAAGGTGAAATTGAAAGTTCTAATCTACCAAGTGCAAATGATTTATGTTTAAATTATGACAATCCTCAATTACGCCAGAAAGGCGGTCGTTCTCAGGCTTTGTCAACGTTATCTTCATTTCTCTATGAACGAGGTGAGTTATATCGCGCAGCAATGTCGAGCCCGATTACAGGTGAGCAGGCATGCTCGCGAGTGTCTCCTTATTTAGCATGGGGTGTTATATCTATGCGGGAAATTGCTCAAATGACTTGGAAACGACAAAGAGAGTTGAACCATATTGGTGACAAAACGGTAAGTCAATGGCGCGGCTCACTTGCTTCGTTTACTGGACGTCTACATTGGCACTGCCATTTTATGCAAAAACTTGAAGACGAGCCGAATTTAGAGTTCTGCAATATGCATCGTGCTTACGACGCATTACGAAGACCTAAAGAAATTAACACTGCCTACCTTAGTGCTTGGCAAAAAGGCGAAACAGGTTTGCCATTCGTAGACGCTTGTATGCGTTATTTGATAGCCACAGGCTGGTTAAACTTTCGTATGAGAGCTATGTTAATATCAACAGCGAGTTACCATCTTTGGCTTCATTGGAGGCTTACTGGATTGCATTTAGCTCGTAAGTTTCTAGACTATGAAGCTGGTATACATTGGCCGCAAACACAAATGCAGTCTGGCACAACTGGTATAAACACAGTGAGGATATATAATCCTGTTAAACAAGGTTATGACCAAGATCCAGATGGTGTTTTTGTTCGACGTTGGGTCCCAGAATTAGCAGCTATTAAAGGTGGTGCGATACATGAACCGTGGAGGTCATCTATAGCTGCAGATATTTTAGATAAAACTTACCCTCTACCAATTATTGATCATATGGAAGCTGCTCGTGAAGCTCGTAAAAAAATATATGCTGCCCGAAAAAGTCCTGAATTTCAACAAATGGCTAGAGCTATTCAGACTAAACATGGCAGTCGAAAGAGTGGGATCCCAATAACAAAAAAGAAATTTAGTGCCCCAAAGAAATCAAAATTGAACACAATAATTGACGAACAATTGTCTATGCCGCTTGTATCACTTGAAATAAAAAGTAGAACATCAGCTTCATGAAAAATAGTAAAGGGGTTACTATTGAGAGACGTAACTTGCCTGTAAAAATATGTAAAACCTGCGGAAAGCCATTTAGTTGGCGAAAAAAGTGGGCGCAGACATGGAATAGTGTCCTATATTGCTCTGAGCGCTGTAAGCGAAATAAAAAACGGTAGCTTAAAAAATCTCTACATTGAGTGGTAGGACGAATTAATATAATTGTTACATATAAGTTACTTTTTAATCTAAATATTAACTGCCTTGTTAAAATTATGATCTTAGTATAAAAGTGATAATTATGTTAATAATTCAGAAAAATCTTAGTTTGGTGATACTGTACTAATTATAAATCAACTCTACGATAATTTCAAAAAATGTCTCTAATATGTATAATTATTAATGTTTTTATTTAAGATAGTACTTATCAAATAATAACATTAGGGTTGCATCAAGTTGTTTTCCAGCTTAGTATGTAGTCAAGTAAGTTGAATTCTGCCCAGGTAGCTCAGTTGGTAGAGCATACGACTGAAAATCGTAGTGTCGGTGGTTCAATCCCACCCCTGGGCACCATTTTCTGATAAATAATGAACCTCTTATTTTATATATATATTGCAGTCTAATTACCGGCGGCCTTTCCTGTATCTTTATTTATTAACCGAGCTTTTATTGACTTTAATTCAATGTTGAATAGAGTAAGATTGAAATTCGTAAAAGATAGTTATTAATTAGTCTCTGAAATAATTTTCATAATCATTAGTTCAATTTTTGGCGCGTAGGGTTTATTGTATATTCTACTTTTAGTAGTAGTGATTAACTACATGCAGCTATACTATTTACGTCGAACATAAGAGTACCAACTATGTAACCCATAAGTACTCATGATATAGTTCAATTCATCTGTCACCACGTGGTTTTCAAATCAGATCTTTACAAGCTGGTGAATACGAGTTTTCTCTCTAGGTACATCATTATTTCGTTGTAGTACTAGAGATTACATGAAAGATAAAAAATAAGAGTTACAATTCATAAGCTTATACTAAGAATTCCGACGCCATTACACATGCTACCTGAAAGATTAGGCAGGAGCTTCTTAAGTAAGGTTGCGATACTAAATTTTTAGTCATATTACGCATCAATCATTAAAAGTATTTGTAATGGCTTAAGACTTAATATCGACGCTACAATATTTACCACTGACATTGATCTGAGTACACCGTACTAAGGACCAGCTTCTCAGCTAGTCCTAGAATTTACGGGAATATCACTTTAACTTCTAAGATACAGAACTGATATCAATTTTCATGTCTGCTAGTTAGCTCTTGTCATCGCCAATTGCAGGTTTTCGTTTATTTTATCTAGAAATCCCATAGTTGTAAGCCAACCTTGATTTGGGCCTACTAACAAAGCAAGATCTTTAGTCATAAATCCTCTCTCTACAGTGTCAACGCAGACCGTTTCGATTGTCTCAGCAAACTTTAACAGTTCAGAATTATCATCTAACTTTGCACGGTGTTTAAGAGCACGTGACCATGCAAATATAGAAGCTATAGGATTAGTTGAAGTTTCCTCACCTTGCTGATGAGCGCGGTAATGACGCGTTACTGTTCCGTGAGCTGCTTCAGCTTCTACAGTTTTGCCATCTGGTGTCATTAGAACTGATGTCATTAGGCCAAGGGATCCAAAGCCTTGTGCTACAGTATCTGATTGTACATCACCATCGTAATTTTTACAGGCCCAAATATAGCCTCCGCTCCATTTTAGTGAGCAGGCGACCATGTCGTCAATCAGGCGATGCTGATAGGTAATACCTGCTGACGCGAATTTATCGGCAAATTCGCTTTCAAAGACCTCTTGAAACAATTCTTTGAAACGACCGTCATACTGCTTAAGGATAGTGTTTTTAGTTGAAAGGTACACAGCATAGCCACGAGATAGGCCATAGTTCATGGAAGCGCGGGCAAAGTCTCGAATAGATTCATCAAGATTATACATTGCCATGGTTATGCCGGGGGCTGGTGCATTGAATACCTCACGTTCAATCACCTGGCCGTCCACACCCTCGAATTTTAACGTCAGCTTACCTGCAGTTGGAAACTTAAAATCCGTTGCACGATATTGATCGCCAAATGCGTGACGACCTACAACAATTGGTTGAGTCCATCCAGGGACAAGGCGTGGTACGTTACGGCAGATGATTGGCTCGCGAAAAATCACACCACCAATGATGTTGCGAATTGTACCGTTGGGAGAACGCCACATTTCTTTGAGGCCAAATTCTGCGACTCTCTGTTCATCAGGTGTGATTGTAGCACATTTGACACCTACACCATGAAGTTTGATTGCTTCTGCAGCATCGATAGTTATTTGATCATTAGTACGATCTCGTTCTTTTATTCCAAGATCGTAGTATTCTAAATTCAGACTAAGGTATGGGTGAATTAGTTTGTCCTTGATGAATTGCCAAATAATTCTTGTCATTTCATCGCCATCAAGTTCTACGATAGTTCCTGACACTTTAATTTTAGACATTGATTTATTACTCCACGTGGCTTTTTGATACTCCACTGTGGCAAGGGTTTTGCCCATCTGTCTATACTTTGTTATAGTAGTTAGGTTGGACATCTTGACATCTTGCATGTGCGAAATGGTTTGTCGCATGTATTTTGATGATAAATATTGCTGGAGCAGTGATTTTTGGTTCTAATAACTAGTAAGATTAATAATTTCTTTAAACTTATTATTGTGTCTTATACATTAATGGCAGCATAAAACTGTAACTCACACATATTACTTTTTCACATTACGCTCTAACTCACATTAAAGAGTATACTCACAGTAGTTGCTTTGCTGTGGGTGATTTCACACCTAAAAAGTGTAAAAAACTAAGAAGTTTATGCTTCATATTGCTAATATTATTGTTGTACTCCGCTATTAAAACAAAAAAATCAATATGATTTTACCACTAAAAAGTCGATGTGAGTTGTTTTCATGTTATATAAATGCTAATAGGTTTATTCTTTGTTATATCACAGAATCTACATTATGAGTTAATCAAATGATGTGAATTTTATATGGTTTAAACCTTAATACATATTAGTACGTTTTTTTCTTATGCCACTTAAACACGAGATATGAAGTTGTAGCCTCAGAATATGAATAATAATCAGTTGTTGTGTGGAAGTATCATTCAAAGTTTAAATGGAACATTTTGAAACGCTTATACAATCTGAGTATTTTAGAGATAATAATCTTTTAACTAAAACGAATAGTTTTTAGGTAGTCCCTTGGACCCTTGAATAGTAGCATGAGCAACTTATGCCTTTGATCCAGGGCTTGTTGTATTTTTCAGGAACATGCTGTGTTACAATCAAGACAAATAATTTTTGCCTCAAACGGACAACCAGTATTAAAAGACACTGACATCTCCGTTGCCGAAATAGTACGGGAGGTACACGAAGATGGCCCAGATGCGTTGCAAAAAGGTGAAGTTATTGCTTTTAAATTCAAACGCGATCAACTTTTAAGTTTGTTAGTGTACTGTGCCGAGCAGCGTTGTGTTGAAGCGGAATTGGTGTGTAATGGCTGTAGTCTACACTCGCATTATGCTGGCATAAGATCGGTGGATGATTGGATTAAACAATATAAACGTGTCATAATAAATAAAAGTGGACTTATAATTGATAGTATAGGTGATGGTACGAAATATGTTGCTAGTTTAGATTGGCTTCATAATAATTGGATGGGGGAGGATTATTGGTTTTGGGCTCGCCGTGTTTTGCGCAAACTACGCTACGGTGCGCGGCAAGTCGACAATTTGATTAGGAAGGACATAGATGGTAACGAAACGCCGGCAATAATTGTTGTAGAACCACAAATTCCGGAAAATGTTGGTATGGTTGCACGAGCTATGGGAAACTTCGGTTTAGACGACCTGCGAGTTGTTAAACCGCGTTATAAATGGCCCAGTGAAAAGGCGCGTGCAGTAGCCTCGGGTGCAGCATCAATTATTGACAATGCAAAGCTTTACTCTAACCTAAGTAGTAGTACAAGCGAGTTAAATTGGGTGGTTGCTACCACAGCTCGCCAACGTGATTTGCGCAAAACAATAATGACGCCGCAAGAAGCTGCTTATAATTTAAGCGTGCGTGTTTCTCGTAAAGAGAAATGTGGCATATTGTTTGGTAGAGAACGTTCAGGTCTCGAGACAGATGAAGTCGCACGCGCTGATGCCATAGTTGTAATTCCTGTGAATAGCCTTTTTGCTTCCCTTAATCTTGCACAGTCCGTACTACTTATCGGATATGAATGGATTAAAGCACATGGTACAGGTACATTGGGACGTATAACAACACACGAACGTCCGGTTGAGACAGGTATGAATTTCGGATCTAGCCGGCCTGCAACTAAATCCGAATTATCAGGTTTGGTTGAACACCTTGAAAGCGAACTTAATAAGAATGGTTTTTTTAATCCGCCCCATCGTCGCCGTGTTGTTCTGAGAAATATTTGGACGATGTTATCGCGCATGAATGCAACAGATCAAGAAATCCGTACTATGCGCGGTATAGTCGCTACGTTAGCACGGAACGAGCGGTCTATTGAAACGAAACAAGGCTGAAGTTTAATGATTATACCTACTTTAGGTTAGGCACGACGTAGTTTGTCATAAGTTATGGACAATGCGACATATAATATCCAAAGTTATCGTTTTGTACGAGATGAACAGGGGCATGAACACTATGCGCGAACTTAATATAGCGTTAACTATAGGTAGTCTGTTTATATTTTTCAAATTTGCTGGACACACTGCGGTTAATGCACAGAATCAACTAAGCGATCGTTCGGTGCAAACGATTATGGATTATGCGTGGGTTTACACGCCTGATAAGTTTACTCCGCCAAACGGCAAAGCGATATTTATAGATAAGAAGAAACGTGATGCTATGACCGTTCCCTTAGCCAAAGGGAGAGAGGTTGTCATGTCAGCACGTTTATCTGCCCATGCGCAGATTTGTGATTTGTCAGAAGATCAGATTAAGAACTATCGTTCTCTGATGCTTCGTGAGACACTTTCTAGAAAATGGTCACCGCAGCAACTTGTTTACATTAACCAGCTGCATCTAACCACGGTGATGATGTTGGTTGGCAAGCTTGAGGTTAAAGAGAAGAATAACGGTAAAGAGGTTATAGTGAAAGAAGGACCTGCTGTAATGAAAACCTGCACAGATGAGCAAAGGAAAAAAATTAAGGAGCTTGTTGCAAACTATGTTTCAACAGGCCCAGAATTAAAAAAGTCCGTTGGAACTAGTAATTAAAAATCAATATTTACATAACATCGTCTTGTTGACGAGATCAGCATAGTATAATATTATATTAAAAGCGCGCCTGTGGTTACTAAAGCAAATGTGACCTGTCAGCTTTTAACAGCAGAGGAAGGGGCGCTCCATTTGTGTAGTTGGAACATGGAGTGCTATAATGACTAAGCGAATACGTGCTAAACACAAAATAGATCGCCGCATGGGTGAAAACATTTGGGGACGCCCTAAAAGTCCAGTTAACAAACGGGAAAGTCGTCCTGGCCAACATGGCGAACGTCGTGGTAGTAAACTCTCAGACTTTGGGCAGCAGTTAAGAGCTAAGCAAAAATTAAAAGGATATTATGGTAACATAAATGAAAGACACTTTAGAAGGCTTTATACTGAAGCTGATCGTTTGAAAGGCTCAACCTCCGAGCATTTGATAGGTCTTCTTGAACGTCGATTAGATACCATAGTATATCGTGCCAAGTTTACTCCTACAGTCTTTGCTTCCCGACAATTTGTATCGCATGGCCACGTAATGGTTAACAAGAGGCGTGTGAATATACCAAGTTATCGTTGTCGCATTGGGGATATCATTGAGATTAGAGAGAAATCTAAGAACATTCCTTTCATAGTCGAGTCCATCCAAAGTCCTGAGCGCGACACTCCAGATTACCTCGAGGTTGACAATACAAAATTGACTGTTGTGTTTCAAAGAATACCGGTTCTTTCTGACGTTCCGTTTCCTGTTGTAATGGAACCTAACTTAGTTGTTGAATTCTATTCTCGTTAAACTTAGTTTAATTGTAATTTTTGTATCTGAAGTTATTTATTTACATAATTTTGAATAATTTATTAAATTTATAGCATTTTACAACATTTTCATTATAGAATTTTGGTTATTCTTAGGGTAAGTATCTCGCATTTTTTTGCTGAATTGTGTTCGTTTCGTAGCTTTGAGTTTGCGGTCAGTTTTATTTATACCTCTTTTTACTTCGAGTACAAGTTGATGGGTGCTTCAGAACTGCGACGCATTCCAAGTGTGGAGTATATATGAACTGGTCTATAGGCTGTACCTTTACTAGTTGATAACCGCCGTCTATTAGGATTTTTAGATCGCGTGCTAAAGTCCTATGATTACAGGATACTACTACAACGTTTGGAACCCTTGACTTGGCTATATTAAAAGCTTGTCGTTCGGCGCCGGCTCTTGGTGGATCAAATACTACTGCGTCGATATTTTCTAACTCTCTCCTAGTGAGAGGATTCTTAAAAAGATCTCTCACAAGTGTTTTAATGGGTTTTAGCCCCTGATTATGCTTATATCCATCTCTAAGAGCATTTATTGCCGTTTTGTTGTTATCGATAGCTAGTACTTTTGAATTTTGAGCTAAATCAAATGTAAAACTTCCAACACCACAGAAGAGATCCGCAACACATTCAGCTTTACCGACTGCAGCCGAAACATGAAGGCGTATTTCTCGCTCTGCTTCCTGAACAGGTTGTAAGAAAATATTTGAGTTAGGAATAGGAACACTATATTTGCCTATACGAATAGTGGGCTGTGTTTTTAAAATCACTACATCACTATTGATGGTGAGACGTGTGAGATGAAGCTGATCAACTAGTTGTGCAAGTTTTAAAAATTTTTCTGGTTTTTTTTTAAAACTCATTAGAGCCAAATCAACATCAAGCCCTTGTTCGCATTGGAGGATGGTGACCCTTGCTAATTGATTAGGTTTAAGTATGAGATCAACAAGCTTTTGTAATCCTGGTAGGATTTGAACAATTTTAGGAATTAAAACTATACAATCTTTAAGAGCAATTAATTCCTTGCTTCGCATACGGTGATAACCAAGAGTAACTTTACCAGTGACGTCTTTGCAGGCAGAAAGAATACAACGCCGTCTATTATGAGTACCTAGTGTTACCAGGTTTTCTAACTTAAGAACTATATTTTTTTTGTATAGAGCTCGATTTAATAGTCCAACCTTCCATGTCTTATATAAAGTTTCTGGCATATGCTGTGTCGTACATCCTCCGCATTCTGGAAAATGATTGCATGATGGTACGACACGTTCAGGTAATGGTATTATGCAGTCGGCGTCCCCACTGTCGGTATCATAGAGCCATACCTCTCCGGTTAAAGCCTGAGGTATAAAAAATTGTTTTTTTGAGACCTGGTAAAGCCCATCACCATTGGAACCAAGAGTTTTGATTGTAATATTTTTTTTAGCCACTCCTGAAAGCTCCTACTAGGTATTCTTGGTTGCCGGAGCCACCTAAAATTGGACTTACAAGTGTTCCACAAAAAGTAAGATTTGTGTTTTTAACTAACCAATTAACAACTCTTGATAGTGCCAATTCACGAATAGATGAATCCGTCACGATACCACCCCTTCTAACATGTATGGGCCCTACTTCAAACTGTGGTTTAATTAGCATAATAAGCCAGCAGCTATGAGACATTAGGGGAATGATGGATGGCAAGATCTTGATAATTGAAATAAAGCTAACATCAATTACTACTGCATTCGCAGGACTTCCAATTATTTCAAGATTTAGGAGTCGTGCGTCCATGCCTTGTATATTAGTCACTTCAGGTCTTTTCCTAAGTGAATTATCAAGTTGCCCATGACCTACATCTATTGCAATTACCTTCCTTGCACCATTTCGTAATAGTATGTCTGTGAAACCACCAGTTGAAGCACCTATGTCGAGGCACTGTCGCCCTTGCACTGAAAATTTAAAGTGCTCTAATCCCGCTTTCAGTTTTTCTGCACCTCGTGAAACATAACATGGTGAATTTTGGCTGAGGCAGACAATATTTTGTGGCCTAATTCTCGTGGAAGATTTTAGATTAAGTGCCCCATCCACTTCGATAAAACCTCGTCTAATAAGGTCTTGAGCGCGAGAACGTGATGGTGTTATTCCTCTTTTCACAAGTTCTAAGTCGAGCCGAGTAGTTTTTTTTCTATCGTGTTGCAAGTTTTAGTTTTCTGTGTATGAAGAAAATTTGATTTTTATATTTAGTGCTATTTTAATTACAAACGTGTATTAAGCGTTAGATTGAGGAGGTTTCGTCATCTCATCAGGACGGTACTGGCCAGCTAGGTTGTGTAAAATACCATTTACTACGCGAGGTTCTTCAGTATCAAAAAAGGCATGCGCAACATCAATATACTCATTTATAATAACTTTTACTGGAATATCTCTTCTCTCTAGTAACTCGAACAATGCTGATCGTAAAATAGCTCGTAAAATGGAGTTAATTCTAACAAGGCGCCATCCAGATGCAAGCTGTTCATCAACGATAGGATCGATATCAATTTGACGTCGCATTACACCTTGCAATAGCTCTTTAAAGAAAATCGTATCGGGCTCTACTGCGTTGTCAATATCTTCACTTTGAGCGAAACGGTAAAGTGTAAATTCTTGTAAAATGTCATTAATGTCTGTACTCGCAATATCCATTTGATACAATGCCTGGACGCTTGCCAGCCTTGCGGCGCTGCGCTGAATGCCAGGTTGTAAATTTTGTTGAGCTGGAACCATCAAACGATCTCACCGTCAAATAGGGCACCAACTTCAATTAACTTTAAACACGCTCTAGCTGCTTCACCACCTTTGCCATTTTGATTATTAGTGGCACGTTGCAATGCCTGTTCATATGTATTAACTGTTAATATGCCGTTACCAAGCGGTATTACATGTGCAATGGTCAGATCTATAATACTGCGGTTGGCTTCTGCACACACAACCTCGAAGTGATAGGTCTCTCCTCGAATTACGCATCCTAAAACAATAATTCCTGTAAATTTAGGTTCGCTAGCATCAATACCAACATGATCGCGTTCGATAGCTTGAGCTATTACTTGTGCAATTTCTAGTGCACCAGGCACGACTACGTGTGTGTAATTGGCACCAACAGCTTCAAGTTCTGTAATAGCTCCTGACACAAGAGAATCACCTATATCTTTATAGTAACGCCCTTCAATAATCAAAATATGCTGTTTCTTAAAAAGTTCTGGAAAATTACTAGTTGCAGCCTTTAAGCTTGGTGTTGCCATTTCGTTAATCACTTTCATAAAGTTTCTCTAATTTATTGGACGATTTTCAATGATTCTTAAACCATAACTATCTAATCCTACGTATACGGATTTAGGTGAGTTTGTAAGAACGATCATATCCTTAATGCCAAGGTCGCGTAAGATCTGCGAACCGATACCTATATCCACAACACGCTTTTCTCGAGTACTACGTTCAAGTAAGGTATCATCCTTAATATTAGACATTTGCATGGAAATAGCTTTTGCACGTTGATCTTGAATAAGTACGAGAACTCCGCATCCTTCCTCTGCAATCATTTCCATAGACCTTTGTATTAGCGAGGAGTCATCTATCCCCTTTCCCAAGGCAAGTAGATCGACTAGCATATTTAAAACATGAACACGGACCATCACAGGCTTATCACCATAGATATTACCTTTAACCATAGCAATATGCTCAACCTCTGAAGCCGCAGTCTCATAGAGATGAAGTGTGAATTCACCACCGATGGCTGATGTCACAGGAGTCCGGCTCACTTCTTGTACAATTCGATCATTACGTATGCGAAAAGCTACTAAGTCGTCGATTGTTCCTATTTTTAAGCTGTGTTTTTGTGCAAATTGTGCTAGATCAGGAAGTCGTGCCATAGTGCCATCATCCTTCATGATTTCGCATATTACAGCCGCGGGATAAAGCCCGGCTAATCTTGCCAAATCAACAGAGGCTTCGGTATGTCCAGCCCGCATTAACACTCCGCCACTCCGTGCCACCAAAGGGAATACGTGACCAGGTGATACTATATCTGTGTGGTTTTTGGTTGTATCTATTGCTGCCGCTATTGTTCGAGCACGATCATGTGCAGATATTCCTGTTGTAATACCCTCACGTGCTTCGATTGAAACAGTAAATGCTGTCCCAGTGCGAGAAGTATTTGTACTTACCATAGATTCTAGGCGTAATTGCTTTGCTCTTTCTTCCATAAGGCTAAGGCATATTAGGCCGCGACCGTGTTTTGCCATAAAATTTATTGCATTAGGAGTTGCCATTTGCGCTGGAATAATAAGATCACCCTCGTTTTCACGATCTTTAGCATCTACGAGTATTACCATACGACCATTTCTCAGGTCATCAAGTAACTCTTGTGTTGAGGAAACAAAGCTTATGTGGTTTTTGAGCTTTTTTGTTGAAGATTCCTGATTCACTGCCGGTACTCCAATAAACGCGCAACATAGCGCGCAAATAAGTCTACCTCGATATTTACGGCGGAACCAATTTTTTTCGTGCTCCATGTCGTTACGCTAAGGCTATGCGGAATAAAATTTATCCCAAATGATTGGCCGGCAACTTCGTTAACAGTTAAAGATGTGCCATCAATAGCAATCGAACCTTTAGGTGCAATGTAAAGTGCTAAATGTTCCGGTGCTTCAAAGACAAATCGTCGGCAATCACCATCATCGTAGATATCAGAGATGTGTGCTAGACCATCGATATGGCCTGTCACTATATGTCCACCCATTTCATCACCAAGCTTTAAAGAACGTTCAAGGTTGATTTCTGTACCCACCTTCCACACTCCAAGAGTTGTTTTAGATCTCGTTTCATTTGAGACATCGACGGTGAATATTGCACCTCTATCTTCTTCCTTAATATTAGTTACCGTTAGGCAGCAGCCGGAACAACAAATAGATGCGCCGATCTCTATTGATTTGGCATCGTAATTGCTTGCGATGGAAAATGTGTTGCCTTTAATTGCGATTATTTTGCCAATGTTCGTGACAATTCCAGTAAACATATTTTGTCTTCCTTATACCGTCTTGCTACGAGTCACGTGGTTATATGTTGGATCTCAGTGCCGAAAAGTTATAGGTCTCAATTCCAAAGAATTAGAGCCTATGTCATTTTACGAAAGATAAACATGTCATCAGATTCAAGAGGTGTTTGTCGAATAAACTTAAGAGGCGTACGCGAAACGTATAATTTTAAAGCTTTCTCAGATTCTTGTTGTCGATTTGAATTATCGCGAGCACGAAACATAATAACTTCATCAACTAGTCTGCAACGATCAAAAGCTCGCCAGATTGTCGGTCCGCCTTCCACCAATAGCCGAGTAATACCTATTGCCACTAAATTCTCTACAAAACTAGGCAACCAAATTTGATTATTGACATCTGCAACCCTAATTATGTCACATCCGCTGCTCCGTATTTGATGTGGTACTTCTACGTTGTTCCGGGTTATCCAGCCTACAGAAGAAGTATTATCTAAAAACATTTTGAACTTGTAGTTCATCCTTGTATTTCCACTCAAAACAAAACGCGCAGGGGACTGGTGTCTGAGACCTGGCAAACGACATGTCAAAGAAGGATTATCATCAAGAAGGGTTTTGTGCCCAATTACGATTGCATCAGATTTAGCACGCAGCAAGTGCCCTTGCCTACGCGCATCTGTTCCAGTAACCCAAATAGGCTTCCCAGCTTTACCGGGTAACGCTTGACCAACGGTATTAAGCGCTAACTTAAGTTGTATAAATGGGCGCCGCTCTGTCACTCTTAAGATATGACCGAGAGCAGTCCAGCGGCATTCCTTGGCAAGAACGCCAGTGCTAACGGAAATTCCTGCCTCACGTAACTGTGTCAAACCGCGTCCAGAAACACGAGGATCAGGGTCTTTTATTCCCACAACTACCCTTTGTATACCTGCGGAAATAATAGCATTTACGCAAGGTGGCGATAACCCATAGTGAGAACAGGGTTCTAGTGTGACATATAGCGTGGCACCATATGTTGCTTTTCCAGCACGATTAAGAGCTATTGGTTCTGCATGCGGTCTTCCGCCCGGCTGTGTCCAACCTCGGCCCAAAACCCTGCACGTTTTGGGACAGACAACAATCGCACCGACCGCTGGATTAGGAGCAACTGTCCCCAATCCGCGCTCGGCTAAAAGAACTGCCATTGCCATAAAGCGTGAATCAATTTCTGATGCCAATGCTCTTAGTTTCCTTGCACTTAACAGTACTTGTTCATTTCTGTAAGTCAGAAGTTTATGTGCTACCCGGTCGCATTCAGGCTGTGGCTTATTCACTTTCCTATCATAATGCAAGTGAATTTAATCATGAAGAGGTGTAGATTTTGATTAGGTAATTTTAACAAAATATCAAAACAGTTAATTCATGACTATGAATTAAGTAGTATCTTATTTACAGTTATTTTACATACTACAATTTGTAAAACTTTTCATCTAGACTTGTACAACAAAAATAGTGTGTTTACATTAATTCAAAGAAGAGTCATCATATCTGATGACATTTGACGTTTTCTTTATCTGAAAAACATTACATGCTTTCTTGAATCAGGATAATATTTAACTTCATACCTCCGAATATCACCAATGCCATATTGTTATTGTTATAAAAAATGTCGGTGATAAAAAATTAGTTTTCACTATCTAATATGTTTCTACGAGTTATATGCCTTATTATAATAACAATATAAAAGCATGTTAGTATATAATGTTAAAATCAGAGTTATTGATAAATTGGAAAGCGATTGCATAATGCTACGACTTCATTCTTAACTCGCTGTTCGGTAGCTGAATTACAATCTGGGCCTGCCTCAATTAGGCCGTTGAGAACTTCTGCAATCATTCCAGCAATGTTTTCAAACTCACGTAACCCAAATCCACGGGTCGTACCAGCAGGGGTTCCTAGCCTAATACCTGATGTTATAGCTGGTTTTTGAGGATCGAACGGGATACTGTTTTTATTGCAAGTGATATTTGCACGCCCCAAAGCGGCTTCTGCATCTTTCCCAGTCAGCCCATGCCTTAGCAAATCAAGTAGTATGAGGTGATTGTCCGTACCACCAGTAACGATATCAAAATTAGCTTTTTGCAAAGACGTCGCTAGAGTTTTAGAGTTTAAAACGATTTGTTTAGTG
Organism: Candidatus Tectiglobus diatomicola; assembly: GCA_039583345.1. Taxonomy (GTDB): domain Bacteria; phylum Pseudomonadota; class Alphaproteobacteria; order Rhizobiales; family Hyphomicrobiaceae; genus Tectiglobus; species Tectiglobus diatomicola. The sequence goes on from JAZDSJ010000005.1 coordinate 34,298, forward strand.
TAAGCTTTGAATTCTGGGGTGAGTGCCTCACCGAAAGCGACGGCTTTCGCCGCAACAACATGCATGAGTGGACCACCTTGAATTCCAGGAAAAATTGCTGAATTAAATTTCTGTGCTAATATTTTGTCGTTTGTGAGTATGATACCACCACGTGGTCCGCGCAAGGTTTTGTGTGTTGTGCTTGTGACGACGTGAGCGTGTGGAATAGGGTTTGGATGAGATCCTCCAGCGACAAGGCCTGCGAAGTGTGCCATGTCAACAAGAAGATAAGCACCTACAGTATCAGCAATTTTACGAAATCGTTTAAAATCCCAGTATCTGCTGTAAGAAGAACCGCCTGCAACAATGAGTTTCGGTTTAATCCGACGCGCGATATCCTCAACTTCATCCACATCTATTAGACAATCAGGTTTTGCAACGCCGTAGGATACGGCATTAAACCATTTTCCTGAAACATTCACTTTAGAGCCGTGCGTGAGATGACCGCCCGAGTTGAGATCGAGCCCCATGAATGTATCACCCGGTTTCATTAATGCTAAAAAAACAGCCTGATTGGCTTGACTGCCCGAGTTTGGCTGAACGTTAGCATAATTGCATTTGAACAAAGCCTTCGCCCTCTCTATAGCGAGATTCTCAAGAACATCGACAAACTGACATCCACCATAATAGCGACGGCCCGGATAGCCTTCAGCGTACTTGTTTGTTAGTACGGTTCCAACTGTTTCTAGGACAGCTTTTGAAACAATGTTTTCAGAAGCAATGAGCTCGATCTCGTTTTGTTGACGATAAAACTCAGATTTCACTGCGGTATGAACCTCTAGGTCACTTTGAGCTAACGTCTCTGTAAAAAAGCCTTTTGAGGCGAATGCATTTTGAGGCATGTTTTCCACTATGCGAATTTAAAGAAGTCATATTGAACTATTTGCATTATTCATGTTACTCAGCGTTGTCTATCGACGATGATGATGCCAATAATTCAATCTGGTTTGAGGCTAAATAATTTACTATATATACTATGAAACGAGACTAGGTTCTAAAACAATAGAATTTCATGTTATTTTGAGAAGTCTAATAAAATTAACATCAACTAGATAGCATAATGCTATAACTTCAAAGTTTGGTTTAATAGGGGTTCTTCCAGTATGACTATACTAGTAGTTTGCAACGACACGTCCAACACCGTCTCGGCTATATAAATCGCGCCTAAAGTGCACAACCCCATTCTTTGTCGCCCAAGCTGTAACGTAGACTATATGCAGGGGAATGTTCCTTTTCAAACGAATAGTTCTTACTTCTCCACTTTTTTCAAAACGATCTACAGCTGATTTAGCCCAGTTTTTATTTTTTTCAAGAAGCCAAGCTACAAGCAATTTTATATCTCCAACTCGAACACAACCTGAACTGGCAGCACGGATGTTCCGTCCGAATAAACGCTCAGATGGGGAGTCATGTAAGTATACAGAATATGAATTATGGAAATTAATTTTAACAAACCCTAACGGATTGTTAGGGCCTGGTTTTTGACGATAACTCAATTTGTAAGGTTGCTTAGAATTCCAGTCTATATCACTAGGATCTATTTTAAGCCCTTTATAATAAGCATCTATTCCGTATCTCACAAGCACATTCTGTTTTACTTTCTGCATCAAGCGTCCTTTTGGTATTAGATCTTTTTTAATTACTGTTGGGGGAAGCTTCCATGCGGGATTGAAATTTAATTCATGGATGTAAGAACTAAGAATTGGTGTTTTACGATCTATTTTTCCAACCACTCCCGTATGCCGAGACACCACACGATCGTTTGCTATAGCTTCGACGTGTGCAGCAGGTATATTTACTACCACATATCGTAAATTACCTGGTTTTGCGTATTGTCGTAAACGGTTAAGATTAAGTTGCAATTGTTTTAGTCTAATGCGAGCTGGTACATTTAGTGCTAACCGCGTTCGACGATCGACTATACCCGTCGGAGTTAAACCGTTGGTCTCTTGAAAGCGTTTAACGGCTTTATCTAAATTGTAATCGAAATAAGTAGGATAATTCGACTCAGTTTTTAAATCTCCAGACATTAAAAGTCGCTTCTGAAGTATTTCTACACTTTTATGGGTAGTGCCGACTTCTAAAACTGTATACTTAGCAAATGCTGGAATAGGTTTCCAACCACCTTTTTTGACTATCTTTTTGTAACGTTTTATTGCTTGGATTGTGGGTTTTATATTGTTACGTGAAATAGTCGGATAACCTCGAGGAGGGTTTTTCTCCCACTCACGGATGAAATCATGATCATAAGTAGGTTTAAACAGATTACTATATGATTGATTGCCAAACCGCATCCAGCTATTGGCATCCTCATCTCTTGCAACCGCAGTATAATTAGTTGCTGACAGTAAAAATAAGGTCACAAAAATAACGAACGAACTAATTTTTGAAAGTGCAGTCGTTGACTTCTTATTATGTAACATTGTGTCCATTGCATGATGTGAAATATTGAAGATAGCAAAACAATTGCAATACCAAACTAGTATGTTTTCCACACCTTTACAACCATTCACACTTTATTCAGGTACCTAGCTGTTGCATAAAAGAAAATAGTAACTTTAAAATTACAGTTTGATGAACTTAGCGGCGGTTTATATAGAAACTATTCGATAGTCTGTGAGCTTGTTTATATTAATTCAATGATGGATTTTCGCATCAGGTCTTACTAAAAGTCTGATTATCTAAATTGAGAGTGCTATTACGTGTTGATTTTGGCAACTAAGTTAAGCTAGCCCTAAGATGTATACTGGATTTTGCCATAGAGTTGACCTCCGGATTTCTAATAGAAACAGTCTTTATTTTGTTTAATGTTTATAACAGCTACTAGGTAATTTCCTTTGGGTATAATATTGTACTTTATACAATATTTTTGTCACTCATGCGCCATTTTTGAATGTGCATCTTTACGAAAATCTAAACGTACTTAGTCGTATATAATCTAATAGTGATTGAAAGTATTTTAAAAGATTTTTACATGCATCACTGAAACCTAGAAGAACGAATGGCTTATCGTTGTGTGCTTTTACTACTTCTTTAAATCTGATAGCAAAACTTTCAGACTTCGCTAAAAGCAAGCAAGGAGCTTGCTAATGATGCATTTAAAAGCTAAATAAATAGAAGTTTTTTTATCTTTTTGCACTAAGTTGATTTTAATTATTAAAGAACAATCAACTATCCTGTAATGTCCAGTATGTAATATTTGGGTCTTGAAAACTTTGCAATATTAAAGCTTGGTCACAAGTTCTAGTTCTTAACTATTATCTTAATATATGCTGTATCGTAAAATCCTAATTTCATAAGTGAAACGGATAAGAAAAATAAAAAAAGTAATAAAAGGTAATGTAAGTTTTACCAGTATTATGGAGAATACCTGGAGGTTAATGTCAAATAATGAGCGTTAAATCTCACATTCCAAACCAAAATAAAGTACACCGCAACTTACCAAGTGTTGTAGGTAAAGTCCGCATTAAGCACGTTTTAGATTAAAGCGGAACTAAACACTACATAAGAGCTAATTGTAATAAATCAAAATTATTTATTTTTTGGAAAGAAATATGACATTGCCATAAATCTGTGTGTACCGAGATCCGGAAAATAAATAGGCGTATTCTTCAACTAGCTCAGAAAGAGACATATTGAACCGTTTAAGTATTCCAACCATTAAAGCTGCAGAAGGGCGACAACTACCCGCCTCAATCTCTTTTACTTGTCTAAGAGTAATCTCCATGGCCGATGCTAAACTGAGTTGTGACATCTTAGCGTCCACGCGACAAGACGAGACTATGGCGCCAACAAACTCATCAAACGTTAAGGAAGACAGCGGATCCCGCTGCTTCTGGTCATATACAATCAACATTTGCACGTCCCCGCATTCGTGCTAAAATATAACAAAGTGTACTTGTATTGCGCTTATCTTTGAAGCGCAACTACCATATTGTCTAGCCTCCTAAAATTCATTGTCAAGTAGTAACTTTCTAGATCCACAATATGACATACCAAATTAATGCAATGCGAACTGTATTAATAATTTCATTGCGCAGACACTTTTTTATATTTTGGCATCCTAAGGACCACGTCATTGAAAAGTTAGTCTTAAAAACTATTAATCTTTATTAAACTTACTATAGCCAATAAAATACAAAGATTATAATCAGTATTTGTTAGTTAGCCGAGTTTTAAGCTCATAATGAAGGTTAAATTAGCAAGCTTTAACTAACTACAATAAGGATCATTGTTCAAAGATATTAGCTAATAGCCCAGTTGTGATACATTTAATCTGCTCCAGATATCATATATCTAACATACTTCAATTACAAAGTTGGTAAAATAGAGAGTGAAAATTAACGAGCTGAGATGCTGGACTTCGGGTGAAAACAAACTAACAATATCCAAGGATATCATATTTATTGTGTAGAAATCTGAAGTTTTAAAAATGTCAAGTTATGATGAAAATCATTATAATAATAGTTAGCAAATCGATAATTTAATATCTTATAATATAGTAGGAGTGAAGCCTATCAATGTCGTCGTAATTGATGCACCTTAAGGTATTAAAATCAGCAATTTGCTTGAAAAAAAGTTTGAGGGGAACTTAATCAAAATTAAAGTTTCACTAATACGTTCTCTCGTGAATAGCATACTGTGTCAGTGTTAACAGGTTTAGCAAGTAATACTGGATTTTCTTGCAAGCATATAATATATCCTATGTAATGATACCAAGTCCATTTGTCGAAATTTAACATCGATGCCCTAAACTTTAAAATAAAGGTGTGTCTGGTACCTAAAAGCAAGAAACTAAACTTATCTTTGATCTATGTTTAAGCTTAATTTCTGCAGTACATGTATTCAGCAAATTTTGCTTTCAATTCACATGTATATAATATAAACTATTTATATTAATATTGTCAGCCTAAAATTAGAATAGGCAGTGATGATACATAACCTGAAATTACATAGTATTTATATATAAAAACTGTCACACTTAAATAAAATATTTAATTTTAAACTATTTTAACTTAGTTTTTTATTTGTGTTACTATTAGAAAGTATTAATATAAATTTAATTTACGATAGTAAATTATGATTTTTTTCTTATGCACATTAATTATAAAACATGGTAATTTACTAAATTATTATCTTAACATAGATAATTTTTGGAGCAGCGTTACAATTTTTCTGATGTAGAATATAATATTGATTAAACATAATTGGAAGCAATTGTAATTATTGCTCAATAAGCAGTTGCCTTATATCCATTTTGTTTTTCTAAAAAAAATTAAATAATTCATACTTATTGTGACGTTGGTTCAGACGTATTTAAGTATGCGTAGATAATTGAGTATGTAAAAAAATAAGAATATTGTCCTTAAGTGTACACGAAGCTTGCCATTATTTTTTTACTCTATTACAATATAATTTTTATATTTTGTTTATATTAACAACACCAGCCCTGAGATCTTCCTATAAGGCTTAATCTTTCTTGATTGATGAGTATGACCCACTGACTTATAAAATATCACTTATTATCATCAGCAGTGGATGAACATGGAAAATTAATATGATTTATGGATTAGTCTATTTGTTGTTTATTACCAATGTAAGTGCGAATGAGAAACACAATCAACTTAGAACTCATGAGCATGGTAGGGGTAGTTTTAATATGGTAATCGAAGGTCACCACGTTAATATGGAGTTAGAATCCTCAGGTTCAGATATAGTAGGTTTTGAGCATAATGCCAAAACTAAGTCGCAAAAAACAGCTATCGTTAATGCAAAAAAAAAATTAGAAGATATTGTAAATGTTGCTGTTTTACCTGCGGCTGCAGGTTGTAAGCTTGATAACTCGAAGATAAGTTTGAAAGAACAGGCTGAAAAATATGAAAGTACTCACTCAGAATTCTTTGCAGAATACGAATTAGTATGTTCTGACCCAAAAAAACTAACTGAAATAACTTTTTCATACTTTAATTCTTTTAGAAATGCTGAGACACTCGATGTAAATATAGTTGGTCCAAAATCACAGAAAAAATTTGAGGTTAAGCGTAATTTTATAAAAATTAACCTTAACGGCATTTTTTAAATATGAGCGTGTTATAGTTTTGAGAAGAAAAACCACCAAAGACTTTGACGGTATTGCATCCGATATTATTAAGATGTCTGATGTGTCATTTGGGTGGCCTAGAACTCAAAATTTTAGGATTAATATTGATAATTTTTCTTTGAAGAAAGGATCAAAAACACTCCTCGTCGGACCATCAGGCAGTGGCAAATCAACCTTTTTAAGTTTATTATGCGGCATAATTGTACCATTAAAGGGTAATATCGATATTCTTAACGTTAACATAGTAAAACTATCTAACTCTGCTCGAGACAAGTTTCGAGTAGAAAACATCGGCGTTATTTTTCAGATGTTTAATCTTCTTCCTTATGGTACAGTTATGGACAATGTCTTGCTACCTTTGAGTTTCGCACAGCAAAGACGTGAACGTGTAGGTCGCACCGAGGAACAAGCTATTAATGAAGCAAGCAGTATTTTAAATGCACTAGGGCTCGATCGTGTGCTATTTACTGGACCAGCTTCTGCTTTGAGTGTGGGGCAACAGCAACGAGTAGCAGCGGCACGCGCTCTTATTGGTACACCACCGCTTGTAGTTGCTGATGAACCAATTTCCGCATTGGACTACGAGCATCAGAAACGTTTCCTGGATCTACTATTCCACCAGATAGAGAAAACTAGCACTACACTATTAATGGTTAGCCATGATCGATGCATCGGATCATTATTCGATGATGTATTAGAACTTGGAGATGTTGTGACCTTACGAGGATAGCCGTGAGAATTGTCAAAAATATTCTACAGGCTTTTTATAATTGTCTACTTGCCGTGATCAGAGTTCATCTGCGGTATGGCCGCGGCGTTAGACACGCGACAGTTTTGCGTTTGGCACTACAATCCCTACATAATCGCTGGTTAACTGCTTTATTAACTATTGTGGCAATAGCGTTCAGTGTAATTTTGACATTGAGTGTCGAGAAAGTTCGTAAAGGGGCAAAGTCAAGTTTTATAAATACTGTTTCGAGTACAGATATGATCATAGGTGCTCGAAGCAGTGGTATACAACTTTTGCTTTACACGGTTTTTAGGATAGGAAACGCAACAAATAATATGACCTGGCGGAGTTATAAAGACATTAGAAATCGTGCTGAAGTTGATTGGATTATTCCAATCTCACTAGGAGATAGTCACCGCGGATTTCGGGTCCTAGGTACTACAAAGGAATATTTTGATCGTTATAAATACCGGCGCGGTCGTCCGCTTGTGTTTGTTAAAGGAAAACGTTTTGACGACTTATTTGATGCTGTTATTGGCGCTGATGTCGCTGCGGCTTTAGGATATAAAGTTGATAATAAAATCATTATCGCTCATGGTGTTGCGCGAGTGAATATACAAAAACATGACGACAAACCATTCCGTGTTAGTGGTATCTTGGCTAAAACTGGTACACCCGTAGATCGTACAATACACATAAGTTTGAGGGCGATTGAGGCCATTCACATTAACTGGCAGGGTGGATTAAATAGAAGAGATCTCACTGTAACAGCTGACGAAGTGCGTGACATGAAATTGGAACCACGTGCCATCACTGCAGCGATGGTTGGTTTGAAATCAAAGTTAGCTATATTTAAGTTGCAACGTTATGTTAATACATACAGGTCAGAGCCATTGTCTGCAATTCTACCTGGTTCTACGCTTTATGAGTTATGGGAGCTTATTGAAATTGCCGAAATTGCACTTATGGTGATCTCACTAATGGTCGTTGCAATTGCTATTCTGGGGATGATAACTATGATCTTAGCCACTTTAAACGAAAGAAGACGGGAGATCGCTATTCTCAGATCTGTAGGTGCAGGTCCTCGTACCATAGTTGTGTTACTTGTAGCAGAGACTGGTATTTTGACTTTTTCAGGCGTAATGTTGGGAGTATTTTCGACATATGCTCTCTTATTTTTAGTTAGACCTGCAGTTGATAAATGGTGTGGTTTATACCTCAATATCACAGTCCTGACACCAGCCGAGTTTTGGGCTCTGGTTTTTATAGTTTTTTGCGGAGTATTAGCAGGTTTACTTCCTGCATTTCGTGCTTATCAATATTCTCTAGCGGATGGTATGACTGTTCGTAATTAGCCAAATTCGAAATTTAGACTTATGTACAACTTTAATCACTTCAAACTTTGAGTTGTGACACATGCTAATATATGTAAATTATTATATGGTCTTTTTGCCTAAAGACTGATATCCGTGCGTAGGTGATAGATTAAGAAACACTCTAAATTTTAAATACATTTTTATAAAGTATAATTATCTTTTCTAAGATAAAGAGCTTTAAGAAATACCTAATAAATTTGGTGAGATATCAAAGCTTTTTTGTATGATATCTTAAATTAAGCTACGACGATAAATCTCTTGAAACTGTGCTATGCCTATAAAAGTAAGATTGTAGTTTTATTAGTAGTTTAATAAGCTCTGTTTTAGCTTTAATTATCCAGGAAAAACTTAAGCATTTTCTAGTACCTTTTCTGCATAATTTCTTGTACGACCTAACTGCTACATTATATCTTAGTTAACACTCAACTTTCTTAAAGTAACCATCATTTCAAGCACTTCTACGCGTTAGGACTTAAAAATTTGGAATTAGCCAAATAACGCTACAGAGAAATCTAGCTAACATAATAGGAATTATTCCTTTTAGAAGTTTAGATTTACTATTACACTCTATAATACAAACAATTTTTGCCTTTGTTTGACAAATTAATTATCTATTATCAAATAATCATGTTTGATGCTGGTGAGATTGGAGGCTTTTTAATTATATCGAGCCATAAATATACCCTAACTCAAGGCACTTAGTGTGTAATTTTAGCAGTTTGAGATTAGTTTTTATTCCTTACAACGTTATTCAATTGGTATTACACGAGCTTACACATAAGATTTAAGTAACAATTGTTAGCTTAAAGTGAGTGATAAATTTTATGATTTTGGACTTAGAGGACTGCTTCTCAATTCGACGCATCTTATGTAAGATCGAAACATTTGTAAATCAAATTTCATAAGAAACCTTTAATTCCAATTTGAGTTTACTGGACTTTACTTATACAGTATGAAATTTACTGATGTAACCGAAGCATAAAAGTTTTCGCATGAAGGAAAGCTTGATATATAGTATATCAATAAGTTTTCAAAAAATTTCACGTTTCGACAAAGAAACGCTGTTTGCTCTTCGAAAAAAAAATCCTCAAAATCTTAATAAGGTTAGCCAATTTTTTAAAGCCATTTAAACGCTGTAGGGCTCAGAATTTTTTATTAAAAAGAAACTTTTCGATACAACTAACTTTATAAGAGGTTTACTAAAACTTGGAAGACTTATATTTGAAATTACCATGTGGCTAATACACCAATTGAGTATTAACTAAAGTAACTCTTGATAGAATTGAAGTAATAAATTAGTTAGTTCTATTAACTCAAAAGTAAAAATATCATAGATAGTGTAAATTTGCATATGCATAATTATAAAATAGTAAATTATATTAATATAAACAACACTAATTTAGAATATGTATTTAAAAATGCGACGACTTACTATGAAAAACTAAGCGTATTTTCTTGGTTTAAAGATTTTATGAGTTATAAATCCAAAGTATAACTTTTTAAGTCTGAATACATGAAGCATAATAAGAATTTTGAAGTTCTTTCTATTACTATGATCAGGCCTTTTGGCTTATTCTTTTTCTTAAAAAATATAGCTTTGCTACTCAGAGATAATCCTCTGGATAGCGTTCGATTTATTTAACTTACCTTAATTATGAATATAAAGAATAATTCTTGAACAGACAAAGTGCGATTACAAATCACAATTTAAATAATAGTATAAGGTTACTTATCTACACGATAAAAATATTTGATAAAGCTCTCGTAAAAAGGCGAAATTGTGTATTTAGATTTAACTCGGAGCGCCAATTACTAATGTCCAAAAAGTTCTGAATTCTGTATCTGGATCAAAAACGAGAGCAACACCTACATGTTCAGCATCATGAAGTAGTAGATTTCTTTTATGTCCTGTGCTTTTTTGCCACCCAGCCATAACTTCTTTAAAGGTCAACTGTCCTGTTCCAATATTTTCTGCTGCTACGCGAGCTGTGTAGCCAACTCTTTTGACACGATCCAATGGATCTGAACCATCTGATCCGAAATGTGATACACGATCTAGATTAGCGAGATCACGAGAATGTAGCTTGGCAGCTTTAGTCAACAGTACGTTTAAGCGAATAGGTTTTAAATTATGTTCGTGTCGATATAAATTAATCAGGTGCACAGCCTGATCAGCATCAAGTTTAGCATGCAAATAATTATTTTTTTTGAGTTTAGTTTGTATACTAGTATTACCATGATTTGCATTTAGTTCGTTTGTTTCGTCAACCGATAAACTTCTATATCCGATTTGAGGTAAACCGTTATCTGGCTTATTTGGAAATTTAAATGAATCATTGATGTCGTAAATGCTTTTGGAATGTAATCGTGGTTCCACACTACAACCTGCCATTACGAGTAAGGTAGCGCTTATCAAAAAACGTAACTTCAATCTTTCCCCCGAGATGTGATACTTAGTCCTTACAAGTTATAATGGCAAGAACTTAAACTCTTCGTACTTCATAATTACACTTACTTTCAATTAACGAAAAAAATATGTTGGTAATTATGTGTTGTGGTTATCATTTAAAAATACATATCAAAAGTTGTCTGATGTTAATATCCTTAGATATAAGCCAATTGAACGAAATGTATTTTCTATGCATTATATTGTTTGAAACGTGCTCTCTAAATTATTTAAGGATTTAGCGATTTAAGTTCACTACAGCCTGTTCGTCGTGCAGCATCTAAGTCTTTAAAACCTATAAATTATAAAGTAGTACTATGTCAGTTAGCTTTGATATATTCAAAATTTAATTTCCAGTTACTCACAGTATCTAGTCCGATTTATCAGTTCCTGATTTTAATTCATTTACCTTTAAAACTGTATTGGTAATCCGATATGAATATTGCTCTATTAAAAGAGCAACTGAAAGAAGATTTTGTGCTAATTTTCAAAAAATTAGAGATTGATGTTATTAATGTGATTGTTATGAAGAACTTTAAAGAAGGTAGTGCTTTTTTCAAGTACGTATAATAAACTAAATTTTTCTCCAATTGGTTCAGAGGAAAATTTTATTAAGTGATATCATTCATACTCAAAATGGAGGTATGATTAGTAACCTTAGTTTTAAAACTAATCCTAATTCAAGAAGCAAATTTGTGAAGATTACTTAAGGTAAGATTTGCCAATTTAGTCTCAGTAGGATAAACTGTAAGCGAGATGACAAATATATTTGCTTAGTTGTGAGCTAACGGCTCTTCATTGCCACATAAAAATTTTCTAATCCAGTGCAACCATTTACTAAGCATCGGAAAGGTCAAGTTGACCACTCTTTTAATAGTTTTAAACCTGCATATGAACTTGTATACTTTTTTAGACAAAATGACATTTTACTTAATCTTTATTTAGATAATAGGTCATAGTGTAATTCATTTTAATTCAAGAAAAACTATGTAAGACTACTTGGCGTATTCGAACGTACTAAATTTTTTGACGAACAAACTGTCGTGAATGCTAGGTCTAACGAATTACTATATGATGTTGCAGCTGACTTTCAATAAAGGAAATTACCCGCATGTAACCTGTCATTGGATATGTTCATAATTCTGCTGACAGGACAGCGAGCCAAGCTGACTTGATTTTGAAAGATTATGATTATATGTATTGGATCGAGGTCTTAGTGTTGCTAAAAGTACATAAAAACTAAAAAGCGCAATGAGTGTTCAAATTAAAAATACTCTTAAATGACTACACTACATCTTTCTAAGACGATGCTATCGTCTATTAAGGGTGCAAATGTATCAATTAAGTAAAGATTAACTTAAATATTTGCTGTTAAAGCAACGCGTGCCACTTATTTTGGCTGTAGAAAAAAGCCGGAATGCGGTAAATTCCGGCTTTTTTGTGCCTATTTCTGGCTTGGGATAAAACGAGCAGACTGCTCATATCTACTGTCTATCCGTGTGATTTGTTTCGGCTAGATAACAAGTCACTAATGTAGAAACCGCTGGCCTTAGATGGCAAAATTCAGCGGGTGTTTAATCTTCACACATGCCAAGCTTTGTAGGTGAATTGAGAGTTTGCACTGAACTGTGTTTACAGGTAACGTGCTCGTATTATATTTCCTACGTGCTATCTAAAGTGAAAATCATAACAAGAATCATAACAAGTGTAAGATTCGAAATTTTCTAACGAAGCCTTTATCAGACTCAGCAGAATCACGCTTGACTATTATTCATCATAGCCTATGTTTCATCTGTTTGTCACCTTTTTTTAAATTTTTATGCTACTTGCAGTGAACAACTTTGTCTTTTATGACTCACTAAATTAAGTAGAATATGCGTTTGGATCGTATTTTATAAAATTAAAATAGCTAAATGACTAGTGTCGTCTTGAACAAGATATACAGACACAACATTTTCGTAATGTGAATCTTATACAAAGTGAACCTAACTCATGTCACACAACACCTTTGGCCATTTATTCCGCTTAACAACATGGGGCGAAAGTCACGGGCCAGCTATAGGCTGTGTTATAGACGGTTGTCCACCCGGTATCCCTCTTAACGAATTAGATATACAAAGTTACCTAGAAAGACGCCGACCAGGTCAATCGCGCTATACAACTCAACGAAATGAGTTGGATCAGGCAAAAATTTTGTCTGGTGTATTTGAAAATAACAATGGTCAGCAGGTCACAACAGGAACACCGTTAGCTATTATTATTGAGAATGTCGATCAACGTTCTAAAGACTATAGTGATATTAAAAAAAAATTTCGTCCAGGACATTCTGATTACACGTACTTTTCTAAGTATGGTATTCGCGACTATCGCGGTGGGGGACGCTCATCAGCTCGTGAAACTGCAATGCGCGTAGTTGCCGGCTCTATAGCAAGAAAAGTTCTTTCAGGTGTAAATATACGCGGTGCCCTAGTACAAATCGGCCCATATAAAATTGACCGAGAAAATTGGGAGTGGAGTGAAGTTGATAATAATCCCTTCTTTTCGCCTGATTCTAAGGTCGTTGCGTGTTGGGCTGACTATCTTAATAAAGTTCGCAAATCTGGATCATCAGTTGGTGCCGTAATCGAAGTTGTTGCTGAGGGTGTACCTCCAGGCTGGGGAGCACCAATTTATGGGAAATTGGATCAAGAATTGGTAGCAGGATTAATGAGTATTAATGCGGTCAAAGGTGTCGAGATTGGAGACGGTTTTAATGCCGCAGCCCTAACCGGTGAGGAAAGCGCTGATGAAATGAGAATGTGTTCTGGTAAACCTTACTTTACAAGTAATCATTCAGGAGGAATTTTAGGTGGGATTTCAACTGGTCAGCCCATATTGGCACGTTTTGCTGTTAAACCAACATCTTCAATTTTAACAACACGTAAGACTATTGATGACAGTGGAAACGAAACTGATATCTTTACCAAAGGACGGCACGATCCCTGCGTTGGAATTCGTGCTGTGCCAGTTGGCGAGGCGATGATGGCTCTAGTTCTTGCAGACCATATGTTGCGTCACCGTGGACAGATTGGGCACAAGTAATATCAGGTTTTCCTGTTAAGGATAGCATATTCCACTTAGCATTATCAATTTTATTTCGAAACCCTAAATTTGGTATTTTATGAATGTACTCATTCCTAGATTGAAGAGATTAACTATTTTCATTGTCAGTTAATAATAAATACATTAGTGCAGTAATAAGGTTTTACTCAAGATTATTTAAGCTTTGTTTCCTTATCAAAAGATATTACAGCAGAAGCTTCATATTTAGTTTCAACTGTGCGTGTATTTAGCAAATTTAACCTTTAATTAATGTTAATATATAAAGTCTCTCAGCAAAACATCGTCTAGCCTTTACGTTAAAATAATGTTGTAAAATACGCATGGTATTGATGAGACTTAAATAAATGCTGAAAGCACAAGTAATTTTAAAACTAGACTTGCTTACAAAAATATAACTCAGTTTGTATAAAAATGATTGTGGATAAAAGAGTAGCATGAGATACATCATGAATAGTTTGAAATTAAACTTTATGGTTTGTAGGTTAAGATTTCTTTTGTGGTTGCAACTCAACGGATTCGCCACAACCGCATGCTGATATTTGGTTCGGGTTCTTGAATATGAATTGCGATGATAATTTGTCAACCTCATAGTCTAAAATAGTTCCAATGATGTACAGAACAGCTTTAGGGTCAATTAAAATTGTTACGCCTTTGCTTTTAAAAATTTCATCAAATTTTTCAGCTTTTTGAGCTACCTCTAAAGAGTATTCCATACCAGCACAACCACCTTTTTTTAATCCAATTTTTAGGCCTATGGCATTTGGATTACTTTCCACAATATCACGTATGCGTGAAGCTGCTGAATCAGTTATCTCTATTACACCGTCGTGTAAACGTTGTATATCTGTCACTTAATATCTCCAATAATATGATTTTTTGGACTTGTTAAGTACAAGTTTTAAAAAGATTTTACACGAGTTTATTGTCTTGATACATCAGAAAAAAAAAGACCTATGGAAATTAATCCATGGATTAAAACATGTTGAGAGCAAGGCGCGCCTCATCTGACATACGGCTTACATCCCATGGTGGATTAAATGTTAGTTTAACAATAGTTCCTTTGACTCCAGGAACTGTATTAACAGCATTTTCCACCCAAATTGGCATTTCCTCAGAGACGGGACATCCTGGTGCTGTTAGTGTCATTTCAATCAAAACGTTACGGTTGTCATCAACATCTATACTGTAAATGAGGCCCAATTCATAAATGTCGGATGGAATTTCAGGGTCGTAAACTGTTTTAATGGCTGAAACAATATCCATTGTGAGTTGTTCTAATTCTTCACGCGAAAGCAATGAGCCTTCAACTATGGATTTGTTAGAATCCTTGTCATCTTCTAAGTTGTGAAGTGATGCTTCCGACAATCTGCTAAAATTTTCTAAATCATTTTGTGACATAATTTATCCGATATCTATGTTATTATTTTAAGAATTCATGTGCTTTTTTTAAAGCTTCTATAAAGACATCAATCTCATCGATAGTGGTATACATTCCAAATGATGCACGGCACATAGAAGTAACCCCATAGTGTTGCATAAGCGGTTGTGTACAAAGATGTCCCGCACGTATCGCTACGCCTGAGCGATCTACAATCATTGAAATATCGTGTGGATGTAATCCGTCAATTGTAAATGAAATAATACCACCTTTATTTGATGTAGTTCCGTATACTTTCAGCCAATTTAGAGATCTTAGTTTATCGTTAGCATAGGCTGTTAAAGTATTCTCGTGCTCTGCTATCAAACTGCGATTATTCTTAGTTATGTAATCTAGTGCAGCTGTTAATCCAATGGCTTCTACTATTGGTGGTGTGCCAGCCTCAAAACGAGACGGAGGAGGTCCATACGTTACGGTATCAGTTGTAACACTCTCAATCATAGCACCGCCTCCAAGAAAGGGTGGTAACTCGTCAAGATGCTTTTTCTTTCCGTAGAGAACGCCAATTCCCGATGGACCATAAACCTTGTGTCCGGAGAAACAGAGAAAATCAGGGTCTAGGTTTCTGACATCCAAATCCATATGTACTGCCGACTGAGCAGCATCAACTAATACTATTATACCGTGCTGGTGTGCTATCTTAATGATCTCGGCTAATGGCACAACAGTACCCAGCACATTCGACATATGAGTTAAAGCAATCATTTTAGTACGAGGTGTGATGAGCTTTTCGAATTGATCTAAGTTGAAAGATCCGTCATCGCAAACAAGAGCCCATTTGATAATAGCACCATTGCGCTCTCGCAGAAAATGCCAAGGTACGATGTTTGCATGATGTTCCATAATAGATAATATGATTTCATCACCTTCTACAATATTGTTCATTCCCCAAGTTAAAGCTACTAAGTTTATTGCTTCTGTAGCATTCTTGGTGAAGATGATCTCATCAGCATGATTGGCATTCAAAAAATTTCGACAAGCTTCTCGTGCATCCTCAAACTTTTGTGTTGCTGTATTTGACAAATGATGAATACCACGATGCACATTTGAGTATTCGAAGCGTAGTGCGTAATCCATAGCTTCTATTACGCTAGTTGGTTTTTGTGCCGAGGCTGCATTATCCAAATATACTAAAGGCTTATTATTTACATTGCGCTGTAAAATGGGAAAGTCTTTACGAATGCGCTCTACATCATAGCTGGTAGTATCGCGTTCGATATGGAATTTCTGTTCTATATTGTGCAACTTTCAGCGCTCCTAATAAGTGCTTATTCTGGCAAACCAGTCATGAATTACTTTACTCAATTCTTCGAAAATTGACTGATCTTCTATTTTTTCTAAAGATTCAGCAACGAATGATTGGATAAGTAATTCTCGAGCAGTTGCTTCTGGAATACCACGTGAACGAAAATAAAAAATGAGATCGAGGTCAATTTCTGCGCAGGTAGAGCCATGGCCACATGAAACATCATCTGCATAAATTTCAAGCTCAGGCTTAGAGTTAAACTCGCACCCTGACGACAGTAATAATGCCTGTGCCACTTGCTTGCCGTCAGTCTTCTGGGCCCGCGAATGAACCTTTACTTTGCCCTGAAATATTCCGCGGGAACAACCATCAAGGACTAGCTTAAACAACTCTCTACTTTTACATTCAGGCTCGGCATGATCTACGTGTACAAAGGTATCACAGTGCTGTTCATCTCGCAGCAAATCAATTCCTGATATATCAGCGGTTGCATTAGCGCCTTTGAAACCAACTTTAATCTCATTCCGAGATAAATTTGCTCCTTCAGAATACTGAAAACCACGATAAATACTTTTGGCGCCCAAATTTACAAGCCACTTCGAGAGATGTGTGCTTAGCTGTGACTCTCGTTGGATTTTGATATGTGCAACCTCTGCACCAGACGCAACATTGAGCTGAGTTAAAGCATTAATTTGCATGGGCTGATTGCTATCAGTAAAGAAACTTTCAACTATAGTTGCTTTGATGCCCTTTGCAACGGATATCATGTTTCGTGTTGTTATAGTTGCAGGTTGAGTTCCAGTTGCAATATGCACTATATGTATAGGCTTGGGAGGGGATGAAGACAATGAAAGCGCAGCGCCATCACTCATGAATGCTGTGTTGAGAGATACTATCGGATCTAAATCATTGGATTGATAAATTTCATCGTGAGTATCCGTAAAGTGTTTTTCGTGTAGAGCTAAAGAAATTGGTGTAAACTTTAATTCTAAGTTATCTATTATCGAGGTGTTCGAAAGACTTGCTTCAAATTTTCCATTTACAAAAATCAATCTAATAGCATCTAGCTTAGCTAAAGGGCCAAGCCGTTGATTGAGGGTGGACTGATCGATAAAAACTTTTTTAACTAGCGGTGGAGCAAAAGCGGCCAGAATTTTAGGACGAAGGTCAGTGTATTTCCACTCTTCAATTCGACGGTGCGGTAATCCCAGCTTATTAAATGTCTCGATAGCTGATTTACGTAGCTCAGTGATCTTAGTGTTTCCAGGGAGCTTTGCGCCGTATTTATAAAAATGCTTAACTAAGGCTTTTTCAGCTTCTGTCCGTTCAATGGTTATTGTCATTGAAGTTCCCTAACAAGGCTGTTAACTGATGTATGTATTATAACCAAATTGTTCGAGTTTTAATGCAAGGTCTTTATCGCCACTGGCCTTAATTTGGCCATCGGCCATAACATGAACTTTATCTGGAACTATGTAATCAAGAAGTCGCTGATAGTGAGTAATAACTAACATCGCACGATCTTGCCTACGCAGTGCATTTACGCCACCAGAAACTATTTTCAGGGCATCTATATCAAGACCAGAATCTGTTTCGTCAAGAACTGCAAGAGACGGCTCTAGCATAGCCATTTGAAGTATTTCAGCACGCTTTTTTTCTCCGCCGGAAAAGCCAACATTTACAGGTCTTTTAAGCATTTCCATGTCAATGTATAACTCGGCGCTTTTCTTCTTAACTATTCTCATAAACTCTGGTGTTGTTAGTTCATCTCGACCAACTTTTTTACGTATTGCGTTCACAGCGGTACGAAGAAAAGTTAGGTTGGCTACACCTGGGATCTCCATAGGATATTGAAACGCAAGAAAGATACCTGCAGCAGCACGGTCTTCAGGATTCATGTTTAAAATATTTTGATTGTTCCATATTACCTCACCGTCGGTTATTTCATAACCATCACGCCCGGCGAGCACATAGGCAAGCGTAGATTTACCAGAACCATTCGGCCCCATTATAGCATGAACTTCACCTTTCGGTACTACAAGGGAGAGGCCTTTTATTATTGATGTATTATCGTTTTCAAGCTTTACGTGCAGGTTCTTTATTTCAAGCATTTTTCTTCTTTCGTTTCTCTGGTGATACTTTAGTGGTAGAGGAACGCTAAGTCTCAGTCGTGAAGTAAAACGACCGTGAATCTCTAACTAATACTATTTATGTAATCATGATTAATGCAATGTAATCAGATCTTACCTAACTAAATCGGTTAAAATTCCAATTATTTTAGTTCAGTCGATTTGAGCATGCACTAAGCTTTACCTTATACAATTTGTGCATTGTTACTAAGTCTAACTAAAATAGAAGTTAGGGATTTAAAAAATTAAATTAAAAAAGCATTAGTTGCGAAAGAGGTTTTAAAATTATTAATGCAGCCAACCTTTTAAAGCTAACTATTTTGAATAATGGTCCTTATTACTTATTTTTTAGATGTTAATTAATAAATCTTACAATGATATGTTAACTTGTAATGAATACTATTTGTTTAATGGTAAACCAATAATGACTAAAAACGGGCCTTTTTCACTTTAACCACCTAGTTCTCATTGAAAGCATTTTTATGCGATCCTTCCGCATTATAAAAAAATCTTACTATGAATTTGTTTTAATTATCCTACACTGCCTTCCAAAGAGATACCGATGAGCTTTTGTGTTTCTGCCATAAACTCCATAGGTAGCTGTTGTAAAACATCGCGTACAAAGCCATTTACAACAAGTGCTACTGCTTCCTCCTCATTCATACCACGCTGACGGCAATAAAACATCATGTCCTCCGAAATCTTAGAGGTTGTAGCTTCGTGTTCAAAATGGCAGGTTGAGTTTCTAGCTTCAATGTAGGGTATAGTGTGAGCGCCACACTTATCTCCTACTAAAAGTGAATCACAACAGGTGAAGTTGCGTGTATTAGTAGCCTTGCGATGTGCTGAAACAAGACCACGGTATGTATTATCAGAGCAGCCCGCAGCTATACCCTTTGAAATAACTCGACTTGATGTATTCTTTCCAAGATGCAACATCTTAGTGCCACTGTCGACTTGCTGATAACCATTAGAAATTGCTATCGAATAAAACTCACCGCGCGAATTATCCCCACGCAGTATACAGCTTGGATATTTCCAGGTAATTGCCGAACCAGTTTCAACCTGTGTCCACGAAATCTTCGAAGAATTCCCGCGGCAATCACCACGTTTCGTAACAAAGTTATAAACACCTCCTTTACCTTTTTTATCACCGGGATACCAATTCTGTACTGTTGAATATTTTATTTCAGCGTCATCTAAAGCTACTAACTCAACTACTGCAGCATGCAGTTGGTTTTCATCTCGCATAGGTGCGGTGCAGCCTTCGAGGTAGGAAACGTATGAACCTTTATCGGCAACAATCAATGTGCGCTCGAATTGGCCTGTGTTCATTTCATTAATTCGAAAATAGGTTGATAGCTCCATTGGGCAGCGTGTGCCTTCAGGAACATATACGAATGATCCGTCGGAAAAAACTGCTGAATTTAGTGCAGAATAATAATTGTCAGATTTTGGAACGACGGATCCAATATATTTTCGAACAAGTTCTGGATATTTGTTTAGTGCTTCTGAAATGGAACAAAAAATAACTCCGGCTTTGGCTAACTCTTTTTTGAAGGTTGTTACAACTGATACGGAGTCAAAGACAGCATCCACAGCAACATTGTTGTAAGCAGGCAAATTATCTTGTTCATGGTTTCCATCTAGCTGATCAGTTTTCTGAACACCAGCTAATATCTTCTGTTCTTTAAGAGGTATTCCTAATTTTTCATATGTTTTCAATAGCTCAGGATCAACCTCTGCTAGTGATTTTGGCCCTTCAGCATTTTTAGGTGCTGAGTAATAATATAAATTCTGGAAATCAATCTTAGAATATTTTAATTTAGCCCATTTAGGTTCAGGCATTGCTAACCAACGTTGGTAGGCATCAAGACGCCACTCTAGCATCCAATTCGGTTCTTTTTTCTTTGCTGATATGAAACGCACAGTATCTTCATTAAGTCCCTTGGGCGACTTGATTGTCTCGATATTAGTTGAAAAGCCATATTTATATAGGTCGACATCAACTTCTTTGACTTGATCAATAGTTTTTTGATTTGCAGGCATTTTGATCTCCACTTAATTTCTAAATCATAGAGGCAAATTTTTTTATGACTTTTTAAAAGTAGTACTTTTCTTAGAAGCAGAAAATCTTTGCCATAATTCTTAAAAAGTTTTTATTTCTGTATCATTTGAATTCTAGCCATTAATTATTAGCACTGCGCCAAGCACTACTTAGTTAGAGACTCCCATTGCAGATAAGGCGTGACTGCTTTCTACCCTCCATGATGAACAAGCTGCTCCAAATCCAACAAGTCCCGGAACATTTTCTTTATCTAAGCTTACTAAAGTAGCTACTTGTTCTCTCGCTTGTTCTATAATTCGCCTTGAAACTCTTCTGTCATTATGTTTAGAAAAAAAGTTCCCGCATGTGTCTAAGGCTGAACTCATTGCTGAGCGTACTTCAGGTCGTAACGGAGCTGCTGCATTATAATCCATATACATACGATAACTCGATATTATTTATAAAGTAATTATTCTTGCGACCGAGACATGAGAGCATAAATGGGAGATTGTAATGCGGAGAAACTTTTACTGTGTCTAATATAGATCTCTCATATATGTAGCTGTCTAAGTGAAATTCCATAACAATCAAAAAATTATGTATAAAATACCTTTCACAAATTTTACTTCCGATAGCACTGGCATAATTACAGTGATTTATGATATATTACAAATTTATGTTAGTATTAATCTCACTAACATTTATGTGTCGTGTAGGCTGAGGCGGTTTACAACGTCCCTTTCGATCTCGAATATTGTTTAAATAGCTTTGTACACTGTTACACAGCGAAAATCTGACCAGGGTAGGTCTTAAGTAAAATCTGCAGTTCATAGTATTTATTTTATAAGTACACATGCTCTGTGTTTTTGTTCATTGTGCCTGTAATAGTTATTACAGCTTTTAGATTTAAAATGTTTAAAACATTACATAGCTCCGTTAAAATGTTGCTAATTTTTAGAGGCACAACACGTTATAGTTGCTATATATTATTCTTTATATAAAGTATGTCACAGAAGTCTGTTTAAAACATTAACTGTTATGGTTTGATTAAATACTGTACTAATTAGAGCATTTAATTTTTAGCATATATCGACGGCTTACATGTATTATGAGATTATATGAAAATCCTTACCTTATGATTCAAGATTAATTGTAACTTCCAAACAAAACTAACACTGCTCATGTTCTCCTAATTTGAGCTGTATTTCATCAAATTTTATAGCCCCAATTATCAATTTAACAATGTTGGTTTAAGCACTCATGCCAGAACTCATCATTAACGGTCCCGCTGGTCGACTTGAAGCCCGTTATCATCATGAATCGGACACTCGAAGCCCCATCGTTCTTCTTCTGCATCCTCACCCTCAGTTTGGGGGAACAATGAACAATCAGGTTGTTTACAATCTATACTACACATTTGCAGAACGTGGTTTCTCAGTTTTAAGGTTTAACTTTCGAGGTGTTGGTCGCAGTCAAGGATACTTTGATAACGGTCCCGGTGAGCTGGCAGATGCTGCAACCGCATTAGATTGGATGCAGCTAGCTAAGCCTGAAGCAAAAGCTTGCTGGATTGTTGGTGTTTCTTTCGGAACCTGGATTGCAATGCAATTATTAATGCGGCGTCCAGAGATCGACGCTTTCATTTGTGTGGCACCACCAGCAAATCTTTACGATTTTTCCTTTCTTGCACCATGTCCGGCTTCGGGATTGCTAGTTAATGGTGAACGAGACCGCGTTGTACCATCGGCTTCTGTTGCTGAGCTCTGTGTGAAAACAAAAGCACAGAAAGGTATAAAGTTAACACACGAAATTATCGAAGACGCCAATCACTTTTTCGAAGGTACTGAACAAATGATCTCATTGCAGAAAAGAGTTGGTGACTATGTCGATACACGCATGACTGATATTCTGAAAATTAAATCAAAAATCTAGTCTGTAACTGTGCAAAGTTTATGACACTAATTAAGTTATAATTTAATAGTGAGAGTTCTTAAAGCATAACTAAAACACAACTCTAAAATTTGATTGTTGATAGATATTTTAACAATTTTTTAAGTACAACATAGCTCAGTATTCCAGAAAACAAGCCTTTAATTACTATTTTAGTTAGAATTTGACTTGCAGATTTGATGAAACACCCTAGAAAAAAACCACTTTCAGAGTTCAAGAGACGTCACCTTTTGAGTTGCGAAGGCCTCACTGCTTCAGAGATAACATACATTCTAGATCTGGCAGATAAATCAGTGGCTAGTAATCTTGAAACCCGTAAAAGGACGACAACTCTTAGTGGACGAACGTTAATTAACATTTTCTTTGAAGCCTCGACTCGTACGCAAGCCTCATTTGAACTTGCAGGAAAGCGTTTAGGGGCTGATGTTATGAATATGAACGTTTCAACATCCTCAATTCAGAAAGGGGAAACACTTATAGATACAGCTGGAACATTAAATGCAATGCGCCCGGATATAATTGTTGTTAGGCATTACGCTGCTGGTGCTGTGGAGTTGTTAGCCGCGAAAGTTGGTTGTTCTGTTGTAAATGCCGGCGATGGTACGCATCAACACCCTACACAAGCACTTTTGGATGCATTAACTATACGTAGACAAAAAGGAAAGATTAAGGGCCTCGTAATTGCGATTTGTGGTGATGTGCTCCACTCACGTGTTGCGCGCTCAAACTTTAACGTACTCAAGGCTTTAGGAGCGTCCGTACGTATTATTGGGCCATCTACGCTTTTGCCACCATTCCCAGAAAAGTTTGGACTTGAGGCGTACACGAATATGTTTGAAGGTCTAAGGAATGCTGACGTTATTATGATGTTACGATTGCAACGCGAGCGCATGCGAAGTTCCTTTATTCCTTCCAGCCGCGAATATTTTCAATTTTATGGATTAGACCACGAAAAATTGGCTCAGGCTAAGCCAGATGCATTGATTATGCATCCTGGACCCATAAACCGTGGGGTTGAGATTGACTCTACTGTAGCTGACCATCCGCGAAGTGTTATACAAGAGCAGGTAGAAATGGGGGTTGCAGTTCGCATGGCAGTTCTTGAAGCACTAGCACAGAATTTACCTAGTTAAAAAGGTAGTCATATATGAAAATAGAGCAAATGGTTTTTGTAAATGCTCGACTTATAGATCCTGCATCAGGGCGCGATGAGTTAGGTGGGCTTTTGGTTGAGGATGGCTTGATTAAAGATTTAGGTCCCCACCTATCGGGTAATTTCTCGGCTGACACTAAGATTTTCGATTGTCAGGGCCATATGCTTTGTCCAGGTTTGATCGACATGCAGGTGTTTATTGGTGAACCAGGAAATGAGCACCGCGAAACTCTCAAAACTGCCAGTTACGCAGCTGCAACTGGCGGTGTTACAACAATGGTTGTAATGCCAGATACAAATCCAGTTATAGATCAGGTTGCCCTTGTTGATTATATACAACGACGAGCGCGAGATAATGCTGTGGTAAAAGTGTGTATTATGGCTGCTGCAACGAAAGGTTTGGCCGGTGAAGAAATGACTGAGATTGGCCTTCTGAAACGAGCTGGAGCAATTGCTTTTTCAAATTCCAAAAATTCTATTGCAAATAGTCGAGTGATGAAACAAGTTTTGCGGTATACAAAGGACGCTAATGCTCTCGTTGTTCACCATCCAGAAGACCCATATATCGCATCATGTGGCGTTATGAATGCGGGTGACCTTTCATTTAAACTGGGATTACCTGGAGCACATAGTGTAGCAGAGACGATAATGCTTGAGCGCGATCTTCGATTGGTGGAGACCACTGGTGGATATTACCATGCTAGTACGTTAACAACTGAACAAAGTATTGACGCGGTTCGATCCGCTCGCAAGAGAGGTGTTAGTTTTACATGTGGAGTAAGTATTAACCATCTCATACTGAACGAAAACGATATAGCTGCATACAGAACATTTTTTAAAATACGCCCCCCTCTGCGAAAAGAAAGTGATCGTCAAGCTTTAATTGCTGCTGTTCGAGATGGAACTATTGATGTTATTGTTTCATCTCACGATCCACATGGGGAAGATGCTAAGCGTTTACCGTTTGTGGAAGCAGCAGACGGTGCTATTGGTCTTGAAACTCTGCTTGCTGCTGCTTTACAGCTCTTTCATAACTCAGAGGTTGATTTGGGCTTATTGCTGAAAGCTATGACTAGCCAGCCTGCCGATCTTTTGGGATTGCCTTCAGGGCGATTGGATAAAGGTGCGCCTGCTGATTTAATTGTAGTAGATCTGCACAAACCTTGGGTTGTTAATAGACAAAAGTTACGATCTAGATCCAAAAACTCACCGTTTGATGAAAGTAAAATGCATGGACTTGTACTTTTAACATTTGTTAATGGTAAATGCGTTTACAGGCATTCTGAAACCTGTTGGTGTTAATCAAATTGTAATAAAAATCAAAGTTCTAAAACGTGGATTATTTAACATTATTGGCATCTATTGCTTTAGCTTATCTAATAGGATCAATACCTTCGGGTTATATCTTAACTAAGATGTTGGGATTTGGTGATATTCGCCAGGTTGGTTCTGGAAATATTGGCGCGACTAATGTGTTGCGAACAGGAAATAAATTATTAGCTTTGGCGACACTCGTAGCAGACCTTTTTAAAGGAATAGTAAGTGTTTGGCTAAGCGAACCAATTGTCATGGAGTTTGGATTTTTAAGTTTCAGAACTGAGCATATCACAGGGTTGGCGGTCATTTTGGGACACCTTTATCCGGTATGGCTTGGCTTCAAAGGTGGTAAGGGAGTTGCTACATCTATTGGCGTATTTAGCGGTATATTATGGCAAGCTGGATTAGTTTTTTGCTGCGTATGGATAGCTACTGCAATTTTTTTTCGATATTCATCATTATCAGCACTGGTTGCGTCGACCGTTGCGCTTTTAGTTTCTCTTATCTATGGAGATGGAGCAACTAGAGTGTTGTTTTTTGTATTAAACGTGTTGTTGTTCTTAAAGCACCGTTCCAATATATGCCGTCTTCTAAATGGACAAGAACCTAAGATACGCTTAACGTAGTATATTTTGAAATATAAGTTTAAATATATTTCTAAAACGACTACATGTTATGTTGTCAATATCCAAGTTATGGTGAGTGATACTAGAAGACTGATCCTGTAATAAAGACTGTGATGGCTCACTAAAATGTTTCCTTTTCAGAGCTTTGTTTTTATAGTTGAAGCTAACTTACAGCATCATCTGCGCGCGCGCCAGGATTTTAAAAGACTGGTATATTCCTTAATAATTCTTTACAGAATTGATAAATGCTTTTTTTTAGTTTACCTCTTTCCAAGGAGAACGCATAAAGGATTTGGTAGATTTTTATATATTTATTAAGTCTTTAAAACTCTGTAATTTTTATTGAAGAGTGGATAACAAAACGCCTGCGAATCTTGTTATTAACACTTCATACTTGAAAGTACTTATCACTTCTCACATTATCTGGAAATGATAGTTACTTAAGTTAATGGTGCAGTGCTCTGGCAAACTTTTTCTTGCTATGGGTTGCGAACGCTAAAGCAAATTTAAATGAATGTTCTAATAGTTGAATCTGCCGCCAAAGCGAAGGCGATTAATAGATACCTTGGTCCGACCTATAAAGTTATAGCATCCTATGGACATGTGCGAGATCTTCCTTCTAAAGCTGGCTCGGTAGAACCAGACAATGCATTTGCGATGCACTGGGAGATGGATGCTCGATCAAAAAAGGTTTTCAATGAAATTGCCACTGCGGTTAAGGCTGCAGATAAGCTTATTCTTGCCACAGACCCTGACCGTGAAGGTGAAGCAATTTCTTGGCATCTCATTAAACTTTTGGAAGAGAAGCGTGTACTCAAAAAAGGAATTACAGTTGAGCGCATAACTTTTAATGCTGTTACCAAGCAAGCTGTAATTTCTGCACTGAAAGAGCCGCGTGACATTGATGAAAATCTAGTTGATGCCTACTTAGCTAGAAGGGCTCTTGATTATCTAGTAGGTTTTACGCTATCTCCAGTGCTGTGGCGCAAACTACCAGGTGCTCGTAGTGCTGGTAGAGTCCAATCGGTTGCATTGCGTCTTGTTTGTGATCGTGAGATTGATATTCAAGTATTCAAAAGTGAAGAGTACTGGTCAATCGAGACATTGTTAGCTAAAAAAGATGGAAACCAAGTACGCGCCAAATTAGTTGCAATCGCTGGTGAGCCTCTGAAAAAACTTGATATTAAAGATTATGTGTCAGCTAATGCGATTAAGGTCGCAATTATGAATAATTGTTTTATAGTTAATAATGTCGAAAAAAAGGTAGTTCATCGCAACCCGGCTGCACCTTTTACAACCTCTACACTACAGCAAGATGCCTCGCGTAAACTTGGTTTTTCAGTAAAGCATACTATGCAATTGGCTCAGCGCTTGTATGAGGGTGTAGAAATTGGCGGCGATACCGTAGGGTTGATCACATATATGCGAACAGACGGCGTTCAAATTATTCCAGAGGCTGTAAGTGATATACGGAAAGTCATTGAAACCGAGCACTCAACTCGATATCTCCCATCCAAGCCTCGGGTTTATAAAACTAAGGCGAAAAATGCTCAGGAAGCGCATGAAGCAGTACGACCAACTGATCCATGGCGCCGTCCTAAAGACTTGCAAAATTATCTTGATCGAGATCAGGCCGCACTGTACACTTTGATATGGAAGCGAGCAATCGCAAGTCAAATGGCGTCAGCCGATCTTGAATATACGGCAGCTGTTATCGATACTAACGGTAGTGACGGTCAAGCCTACTCAGTTCGCGTAGCTGGCTCGGTGGTTACGTTTGATGGCTTCATGAAGATTTATGAAGAAGGTCGTGACGATAGTGTTGACGAGACTAACCGTTGTCTTCCACCTCTAAAAAAAGGAGAGTCGCTCAAAAATTTAGAGGTGGATTGTAAACAACACTTTACAGAGCCACCGCCACGTTATACTGAAGCGTCTTTCGTGAAAAAAATGGAAGAGCTTGGCATAGGTCGTCCTTCGACTTATGCATCTACAATGGGTATCTTACAAGATAGAGATTACATTAGCATTGATCGTAAACGCCTCTTACCTGAAGATAAGGGACGTTTAGTAACAGCTTTTCTTGCAAATTTTTTTAAGCGTTACGTGGAATATGACTTCACGGCAAGTCTTGAGGAGAAACTGGATCTTATCTCTGATGGTAAGCTCGATTGGCAACAAGTGCTCAGAGAGTTTTGGAGAGATTTTACTTCAGCAATCGAAGAGACTAGTAATTTGCGAGTTTCCGATGTTTTAGAAGCCCTCAATGAAGTCCTTGGTCCTCATATTTTTCCTAGTAATCAAGATGGAGGAGATCCACGCTCATGCCCCGCATGTGAAGCAGGACGTTTAAGCCTAAAAGTTTCTGGAAAGTTTGGTGCTTTTATAGGGTGTTCTAAATATCCAAATTGTCGATTTACAAGACAGCTTTCACAGCGAATTGATGGACCTTTAGAGGCTGCAACTGCGGACGGCAAACTGTTGGGTAAATGTCCTGAATCAGACCTTCCAGTTGTCTTGCGGATCGGTCGTTTCGGCCACTATGTTCAACTTGGAGAAATAGTTGAAGGTGAAAAACCGAAACGTTCATCTTTGCCCAAAGATATTAACATAGCAAGTATAGATCTTGAATACGCACTAAAACTACTATCATTACCTCGAGAAGTTGGTACACATCCTGAAACGGGCAAGATAATTACGACTGGACTTGGGCCCTATGGTCCGTTTGTTTTACATGACGGAACTTATACTAATGTTGAATTTTTAGATGAAATTTTTACAATCGGAATAAATCGTGCCGTTTCATTAATCGCAGAAAAAAAAGCTGGAGGAAAAAGTAGATTTTCTCAGCTTAAGGCTAAAATTTTAAAAGACTTAGGAGAGCATCCAGATGGTGGTAAAATTGAAGTTTTAGATGGTCGCTACGGACCTTACGTTAAACATGGCAAAGTTAATGCAACAATACCTAAAGGTAAAGAGCCTACCGAACTGACTATAGAAGAGGCTATAAGTTTGCTTGCAGAACGCCACGCTAAAGCACCTTCTAAAAAATCGCGAGTGTCGAGAGTTACTAAATCACAGAAATCCGGAAGTGGTGGTTCTTCCGTATCTAAAAAGAAATCGGTAGTTAAAAAGCCCGCGGTAAAAAAGAAATTAGTTACAAAATCTAAATAGAATTGACGTTGTTTTTAGAATTTCTAAAGATATTATAAGTTCGTTATCAATTATCTTGTTATCATGTGTGAAAGGTTAAATAAGCCTTGGCCAAGCGACCGCGCTCACGCGAAGAAATAGGTGTAACTTCTACAGGAAATCTACCGACGAGAAATGAGATTTTTTCTTATATCCAGATATCCTCTGGCAAAAATAGAAGATGTGATGTTGCAAGAATATTTAAAGTTAGAAGGAGAGATCGCCATGCATTACACCTGCTTCTTGATAATATGGTTAGCGAGGGATTAATTCATGAAGATTGCAAGGAGCTTCGTCTAACTTCAACTTTGCCATCTGTATTGTTACTTTATATCACCGAGCTAAACGAAGAAGGTATGATAATTGCTGAACCAGTTTCCTGGAATAATCGTTTACAGTTGCCGCCTAAAATTATCTTACCTGTTCCGTATAGTCCAAAGATTAGTCCTTTCATACGTTCGGAGCATGCCTTTAGGAATGGAGATCGCATTTTAGCTCGTATTCTCTCCTGCAAAGAAAATAAGGATCTTGGTAGTCAAGTCTTTGAAGGTGAGGTTATTAAATATCTGCCAAGTACAAAAAAAATCCATTTAGGTATCTTTCACTTTAAAGGCAACGCTGGTGGAGTAATTACGCCGGTTCACAAAAAAGAAACAAAATACTGGAATGTTTTGAAAGGTGACGAGGCAAATTCCGGTGATGGTGATCTGGTGCGGTTTGAGCCTTTATATAAAAATAACTCAGGTAAGCTGAAAGCTCGGGTTGTCGAAGTGCTCGGAAATCCGACAAGCCAACGTCAAGTTAGCATTATCGCCATTCATACACATGGCTTAGCAAATGAGTTTTCAAAGAACGTTTTGGATGAACTGAACACATTGCCTGCTCTTTCAAAGTGTAGGCGAACTGATATGCGCGATTTACAATTTATCACAATTGATCCGGAAGATGCGCGTGATTACGATGACGCTATCCATGCCAGTTATGATCAGGATCCGACCAATATAGGAGGGTGGATAGTTACAGTTGCGGTTGCGGATGTTGCCTACTATGTGCGTCCCGGTACAGCTCTCGACGATGAGGCTTACAGGCGCAGTAATTCCGTGTATTTTCCCGATCGTGTTGTGCCTATGTTGCCAGATATTATTTCCAATAACCTTTGCTCGTTACGCGAAGCTGAAAACCGTCCCTGTCTTGCCGTTCGCATGGTTTTTGATAAATACGGCGCCAAAAGGCAACATACGTTTTATCGAGGCCTTATTCGTGTGGCTATGAATCTAAGTTATGAACAAGCTCAACAGATTTTCGATGGTAGTGTTAGCTCCTTGCTCACCAGTCAAATCTATAAAAGCGTTCTGCAACCTATATGGTTAGCTTACATCGCTTTAATGCGTACACGGCAGCAGAGATGTCCGCTTGAGCTCGACTTGCCAGAACGACGTGTTTCACTAAATGAAACAGGTCAGGTTGATAGAGTAATCGTGCCTAGACGTCTTGATTCACATAGGCTTATCGAAGAGTTTATGATACAAGCAAATGTCTCAGCAGCCGAAACTTTAGAGAAGGGTCCAATATCTCCAATCTATCGTGTTCATCCTTTGCCTTCCAGAGAAAAATTACATTCGTTTCGCGAATTCTTACATACCCTGGGTCTTGAATTGCCAGTTCAGGATAATATTCGAGCAGAGATTTTTAATAACATACTTGCTACTACTAAATCACAACCAGTGGTCGAACTTTTGAATGAAGTAATCTTGAGAACTCAGGCTCAGGCGGAATATACACTAAAAAACTATGGACATTTTGGACTTAACCTTAAATCTTATACGCACTTTACGTCACCCATTAGGCGTTATTCGGATTTAATTACGCATCGTTCTATTATTCGGAGTCTAAAGCTCGGCCCAGGCGGTTTAACAGATACAGAATGTAGCGAACTGCATCTTATTGCTGCGCATATTTCGCAAATGGAGCGGCGGTCCATGGCAGCTGAGCGTGAAACCATCGATAGATTAATTGCTAAATACCTTTCAGAGCAGATTGGAGCAGAATTTGATGCACGTATTTCTGGTTTCATCAAGTCTGGGGTGTTCATCAGACTAGTTGAAACCGGTTCTGATGGTTTTATTCCGGTTTCATCTTTACGAGATGATTACTATAATTATGTTGCATCTCAGCACGCAATGATCGGAAATAGGCATAGTTTAATGTATAGATTAGGCGACAACGTTCGTGTGCGTCTCATTGAAACGCTACCAATTAAAGGTTCACTTCGTTTTGAGATGTTAAGTCCTGGAAATTGTCTTTTAGATAAAAAAAAATCGCGAAAAAGTCATAAGATTTCTGATCCCTGAACCCTAATCATTTTGCAGCATGGAACATAAATATTGTTAATATTTATAATTTACATCAAGTAAAAGCTAAGTCAAATAAATACACTTTAAAAGTAAGGCATAAAATGTCTATGGTAATTGTGATAAAATACGGTAGTTAGATTTTTTATCCGAATATTTCTGTTTTTTGTACAGTAACCCAATAACATGAAAAAAGTTAAAAATAATATTCGCGTTTAATTGAAGCCAAGAGTCTTAAATCGAAAGATGATCGATAAAGATTACTTACCTAATGGAATTAAACCATATTAGTCTATGTAAATATGGTTCATGTGTAATTCTTTGTTGTAAAGATGAATATATTAACTGCATACGCAAATATGAAGAAAGTGAGTCGACTTATTGCTTAAATACTCTTATTATAAATTATACAAACATGTGATTGAATATGTACAATAAAACTGCAATCACTATCCTTCTAAGGAAGAATTTTATATCTAGTTAAAGATTAACATATTTAAAATACACATTATAAGGTTTTCAAGGTTATGTAAAAGATTGATTAAAATTTGAGTTAAAAGTTTAAATCAAATCAAACTAAAAGTGATTTATTATTAGTTAAGTAAATCAGAAATTATCGCTCGTCCAGACTTCACAATGTAGTATGTTAGCAGCACTAAAATCTTAACCACAACATAATTGGACATGCCAATGACATACAACTATTGAATACCAAATAACAGGTAAGATATTACACCAGAGATAAGCCGTTATATATTCTTGTATATAGTGTAACAGCGAGAATACTGTCATTAGAATGTTGCACGCACCAAGGTATCGACTTTGCTTCTTCATTTCTCAGCGGTATTTATGAAAAACTGTTATTTAAATGCTCTTAGTATAGAATAATTACAGCTAATCCAATCATAGCATTGTGTGTGTGATTGCTTTACTTTAGAACCACGACCGAAGGAAAAAATATTACCAATGCAGCAGGAACCTGCTACCCCTAGCGGAATTAGATCGTACATTTTCAATAGCAACAAGCAAAAGAGGTTGCGCCAGGCCGTACTTCGTCACAGGCCCGTCTCCAGGCGAGGTATACAAGAACGTTTGTTTACACTCGTTTTCTCCGGCCTTGTGTATCCTCAGATCTGGGAAGATCCTATCGTAGATTTAGAAGCACTAGATTTGCGACCCGGGGAACATCTCGTTGCTATTGCCTCAGGTGGTTGTAACATTTTAAGCTATTTATCAGCTGCGCCGATAAATGTTACTGCTGTTGATCTTAATCCAGCTCATGTTGCCTTGAATAAACTCAAGCATGTTGCAGTTCGGCATATGCCTGACTATCATACTTTTCATAGGTTTTTCGCAGAGGCTGATAGTTCTGACAACATAAATAATTATGAAGAATTTGTTCGTCCGAACCTTGATGAGATATCTCGCAAGTATTGGGAAAGCCGTAACTTTT
The DNA here is from genome assembly GCA_039583345.1 of Candidatus Tectiglobus diatomicola. GTDB lineage: Bacteria > Pseudomonadota > Alphaproteobacteria > Rhizobiales > Hyphomicrobiaceae > Tectiglobus > Tectiglobus diatomicola. The sequence goes on from JAZDSJ010000005.1 coordinate 66,993, forward strand.
TGGGACAACGACGTATAAGTTATTTTCGTAATAATCTTTACAAACACGGGTTGCTTGGTACATTTATTGGCGCAAGTCATCTTCTTGCACGCGCTCATGGACGTAATCCACGTAAGATTTTGACTGCTCGCACTCGAGATGAGCAAAGACAGATTTTTGAGACCGAACTTGCTCCCCTTTTTGAGAAGCGTCATATTCGTTGGTTGTTAAATAAGCCTTCAGCACTTTTTGGCCTTGGCATTCCGCCATCTCAGTTTGACGCCCTGAAGGGAAAAGAAACGCAAATGTCGAGGGTACTCCTTCAACGCCTCGAGCGTCTGGCCTGCGAATTTGATTTGCAAGATAACTATTTTGCTTGGCAAGCTTTCGGCCGTCGTTACGCTACAGGAGGAGCAGGTCCATTGCCTCTATACCTTAAGCAGGAATCTTTTAATAAGTTACGTGAACGTATTGATAACCTTAAAATCGAGCATCGTTCTTTTACAGAGTATCTTTCTAAACAAAATGATGCTTCATTGGATGGGTATGTTTTACTAGATGCTCAGGATTGGATGACTGATGAAATTTTAAGTGATCTGTGGACAGAAATTGAACGCACTGCAAAGCCTGGTGCACGTGTTATTTTTAGAACCGCGGGAGAAGAAAGTATACTACCCGGACGTATTTCTTCGTACATATTGAATAAGTTCACATACGATAAGAAAAAATGTCGTGAATGGGTTTCAAAAGATCGCTCATCAATTTATGGTGGTTTTCATTTATACACATACAATAAACCTAAGTAGATTATCAAGGGTAAGACGAGTGAGTAATAAAGTCGTAAATGCTTCCAGTAATATGGATGCTATGTATAAATATCAGCGCTATATCTATAATGCGACACGCAAATACTATTTACTTGGCCGTGACCACTTGCTTGATGAGCTGAAACCTGCCGCTCATGACACAGTACTTGAAGTTGGGTGTGGTACTGGGCGTAATCTTATTCTTGCTGCTCGGCGATATCCAAAAGCAAAATTTTACGGCTTAGATATTTCAAATGAGATGCTCACAACCGCATGGCAATCAATAAAAAGATCAGGTCTTTCAGATCGTATTACACTAGCTCAGGGTGATGCATGTACGTTTGATGTGCGAGAAATGTTCGGGATTGCTGGAGCAGACAGAGTATTCGTCTCGTATACTTTATCAATGATTCCATCATGGCATCAATCTCTTGACGCTTCACTCTCAGCAGTGGCAAGTAGTGGTAGCTTTCATATTGTTGACTTTGGACAGCAGAACGGATTGCCGAAATGGTTTAAGGCTACTTTATTTGCTTGGTTAGACAAATTTACAGTCTATCCGTGCGCTGATTTAAGGTCAGAACTTAGTATTCGCGCAGAAGCTTCAGGCTTTGACCTTAGATATCAACACCTTTATTGTGGTTATGCTGACTATGCTGTCCTAAGGCATATTTAGTTAATTTAACCTCAATATTTTTGTTCTAACTTTCATCTAGTAACTCGCTATGATGCATGAAATGGGAATAAAGATAATACAACTTATGTAGTTGTTTTAGCTTTGCCAGTTTACAGGAGTTACTGTCTGTGACACGAAACATATTTCATAATAAAATAATAATTATATTTAGAAAACAGTTGTCTAAGATAATCAAATTTTTGCGATTAAGATAAAAATTCGAACTATTCAATTTATAAACGTAAAGCTAATATCTTTCGCGGTTATTGAGTTCAGACATTTGGTATACAAATAAACAATTTTTTGACCTTAACAGTTCTGAACGTGCTGTAACTCTTGCGGTGGATAAAGGAAATAGTTTGAAATTAACTATTTCCAATATTGATGTCGTAATGATCATAGAGATATGTTCATTACTAGTCTTAGTTTCTATATCCGATAACATTATTTCTAGTTTTTAAGCTATTGCGAAAAAATAAGAATAAAAAAATAACAAACATTACTGACATTGTTAGAATAATAAGGTTTAAGACAAACCAGCCTATCTGAGCTTGAAGTAATCCGGAAAGCCCTGCCGCTATCACTGTTACAGTAAACACTACAAAATCATGGCTTGCTTGAACTTTCGCGCGCTCAGATGCCTGATAGGTTTCTGTTAGTAATGACGATCCACCGATGTACATAAAGTTCCAACCTACACCGACAAAAATATTTGCTATGAAAAAGTTTGCAAAATCAATTCCGGAAGCATTGACTAATGCACAGGCCCCTTGCATGAGAGCGCCGATAGCTATGATCTGTAGAGCTCCAAGGTGTATGATCAAATGTCCGGTAAAAAACGAAGGTAAAAACATACCAAGAACATGTGCCTGTATAACCGTTGTGCTAGCATTAAAATTAAATCCACAGGCATACATTGCAAGCGGAGTTGCAGACATTACCAAAGCCATGACTCCATAACCAACGGCTGAAGATAGTATCGCAACGATATAAAAGGGTTGGCTAATAATAATTCGCATTGACCTTACACAAGTCTTGCGTTCCCTTTTAGTAAGGCTTGGAATTTTAAGACCCTGAATAATAACAAGAGAAAGCAGCGAGTATATAATTACCATTACATAAATGCCAGCAAACATTACAGGTGCAAACCATTCAAAAGCGTATTTGGCTGTCTGTGGGCCTAAAAAGCTAGCAATTATACCTCCTGTTAAGACGAAGGATATTGCTTTTGGTCGAAATAAGTCGTCTGCCGTATCTGTGGCTGCAAATCTATAATATAGAGCAAAGGCTGCTGCACTGCCTGTAAGCATTAATCCAAGACATAGAAGAAAGAAACTCTGCTGAAATATAGCTATTGTCGATATGGCACCTGCTAAAATGCCTATTAAACTTCCTAGTGAAAATCCAGCACGACGTCCAATTCGCTTCATGAGTAGCGAGGCTGGTACTGTTGTAGTCATAATACCAAGGTGATAGAGCATAAACGGAAGTGTCGCGAGGGTTTTATCCACCCCAAGTAATGCATATCCAGCAAGTGGTGTTGTGGTTACAACAAGTATTGTAACACAAATATGAAATGCCTGGCATATCGCTAGTAGAGTTACGTTACGGTAAATGCTATTAAGCATCAACAGTTTTGATATTTTATTTGTAACTATATTCGACATGAAATAATAAAGGCTTTCAGTCTAACAAGGATTCTCAGGTCGCGGTAATTTTGCAAAATAATTATTTTCTATGCCATATCCTGATATCTGTCTTGATCATATATTATCAGTAAACCAGTGTAATACGTCATTGTCGAATGGTCTGGATTGCTAAAGGTATTAAAGTCAGTTCACAATTTTTTTTGTTGAGACTAGCCTTTTTGCAGTTAACTTTAAGCATTTTACGCGCCAAACACACCTTATTGGGATTTAAAAGATTATCAAGTGTAAACCTGTCGTATACCTAGCTTTAGATGAGCTAAAGATGAATCATCAACTTCTACCTATTATCTATAAATAGGTTAGCTGCATTCTAAAACTTAGCTTTATTTTTACCTGAGTTTGGATACGTTAATAAAGATTATAATTCCATGAGAACTTTTCTGTCTCAATTAGTTCAGTATGAATGGAATTTTTTTTAGATTAAGTATATACTTGACAACAACGTCCTCTCAAGCGACAACTTATAATGCTACATTATAATAACGAGGTTTTGAAATGGCTAAACCGGTTACACAAAAAATTAAATTATTATCGACCGCAAAAACAGGTTTTTTTTATGTTACAAAGAAGAACCCGCGCAACCTTACAGAAAAGTTGACGTTTAAAAAATATGATCCAGTTATAAGAAAGCATGTCGAATTTAAAGAAACAAAAATAAAGTAATATTACATTTATTAAAGTTAATTCCTGTCTTAATACTACACAATTTAAAAAGAGTATTATTAGTGTTACACTAAAAATGTAACCTAAAAATCTTTGTGATCGCGCGTAGTTGTCTTCAAATTTTAATTGTAAGAATAGGCACTTAAATGCACCCGCTTTCACTACTTTCTATTATGCCTACACTGAACACTAAACAAATTGTTGATAATACGTAGAGTTAGACTTCTAGGTTGGTGTTTTATAATAAATATCTTAGCTTCAACAAATACTTACAATAAGTTGCAAACGTGAAACCTACCAAAGATATTAGTCTCCATCTGATACGTTAAAGCCAACAATAAGCCCAGCTCTCTTTTTAAGTTCTGTTATCCCACTAATTTGTATTTCCAGAAGATGAAATTGAAGTGTTTCTAGATAATTCGTAACTCCAAGGTCATACCATATTGAGGTTTCTAAGTTTTTTCTCATATTTGACATTATATAATTCGGAAAATTATCTACTTTGGACTTATTTCCAGCGTATGTTCCTTCAAAATCCGCCTCAATTACAAGATTATGTAATGCTGTTAGATTAGCATTAATCAAAATCATTGAAAATTTACAACGCCATAGAACTGGAAATATTTTTTTAAGAGAAATATCATTTAAAATTGGTATTGCACGTTTATTTCGGATTCATTAGATCCCATCAGCTAATGCTTTAATTAATTCGAGAGTTGTTTCTGAGTCAGATATATAAATGGAATTTTCTAGTCCTGGATTACTCCATAATTTTGCGAACCAATCAGGTGAAGTCCACTCTTTAAGTATTTGGGAACTCATGGAACCTAGATTCCCTGTAATAGCATGAGCATATCTGCAATAACGTTGATTACTTGCAACTAAAAATGCCTTGTAATGCTTCCTGATCGAATAATAGGATTTCAAGAGCAGTTAATCCCTGAGTTGCAATGCTTTTATTAGCAAGACTTTTAGATGATAAAGTATTTGTGTCGTGTTTTCTGAGAAGTTGAATTATTTGTCGCCTGCCGCGACCTTTACGATCAGGCCAGTAAAATATTCGGTTGAACCGGTTTTCTTTGATAACAGGCCCGAATTTAAAAATTTCGACTGCTCCCCATGCGTCAATAGCTTGGCTATATGCCTGTTGTGTTGAATGCAAAGTAAATTCATCGTGTGTTGCACATAACTCGGACATTGAAGTGTGCAGATTGTAAAATGAAAAACTGAGGTACTGGTACCGTGGAACGATAACTTTTAATCTTACAGTCTCAGAAAGTTCCTTGTGATTAGGATATTCAGAATTTGCAAAAACTGATGATGTACATGCAATTGTTACCCATACCGACACTATAAATTGAAAATAGAGTTTCAAGTTAGAATTGTTTACTGTTCTAAAGAATTTAGAAAAGCAATAAGTTGATCTTTTTCTAGTTTCGAAAGTTTTGTGAATTAGTTGCGAGTTTCTTGTGCTTCACCACCATGCCATAAGATTGCCTTCATCAAGTTTCTTGCACGTCCGTTATGTAAGTAAAAATTATTGCCATTCACAGTTTTTGTTAGTCCAATTCCCTAGAGAGGTGGCGAGCGCCATTCACTGTCGGTAGCATGCCCTTCGGGACGCTTATCAACTAATCCAGGTCCCATATTATGCAAAAGTAAATCTGTATATGGCCAGATAATTTGATCTTGTAAATTTGCATTAGGAGAATTTTGCCTTGTCTTGTTTTTAAGTTGGTGTACGCAAGAATACCTTTGAGCCATCATTTAATAGAGTGACTATCTCATCATACGAAATGTCTATGCGACCCTCGCTTAAATGACCTTGTACAGCAAGTTTCTGTAATTGAAAGCCATAGGTTGGCTCGAGAATTGCCATAACTTTTTTAAAACCCAGTAGCTTTTATGTTCTAGTGTTTTGGGTGGAATTGAAAGACGTAGTACAAGTGAAGCTGAATTTTCGTTAGGCTTCATCCCGTACGACACTCGTCCGCGTCCTTTGTACTAATGGCATTGTTCACATGATCTTGCATTATATAACGGACTTAATCCGTCAGACGATTTTGTTGAAGCTGGAGAAGAAACCCATATTTTTTTGAAAAATGCTTCACCAATCTTAAAAACGAATCTTTCTTTAAGAGAAAGATTTCCAGATAGATGCGAAAAAGCTCCGAATAGCCATCATTAATAGCTTCCTGAATAATACGTTAAGATATAATGGTGTCGTCTTTAAGCTGACTCACAATATAATATAATTTAATTCTTATGTTTTAGCAGTCATTTAAGAAAATGGTAAAAAGTAGAGGCTATTTGACATGATAAGTAACAATGGTTACTTTGACTGACGATTAGGCTGGTTTAATCCGCAAAATTGATCCCAAAATAGTAAGCCTTTAATAGAAAAATCTTTGTAAGTTTAGTTATAGTTTAAATCAGCCTTTATCATTCTATCGTGAATATTTCTAAAGTTTAGGGCTAAATAATTTGCGAACGTTAGAAGTCCGCTAGTTGCAGACAGAGCAAGAACATTTATAGTTTAATTCGTGAATGCATTTATACTTATGATAAAAAAATTTACAAAATATAAGCCTACTGGTCAACGAATCAAAGCAAGCTGTAAAATCATTCGTACTGTAATACATATTACCTAATTTCTAGTCCAACTTAACTCCCTATTGTATAAACTATGATTAAATAGCATTAGCTCAATACCTGGAGTGTCAACAACACTTAATACATGAACGTTGCACTTTGGAATTATGATTTTGGTCAAAGCCTGATCTTAAAGTAATAGCAATATTCTGTACTGGAATTAACTTACCTCATAAAACTGAACTTCATAATTTCAGCTAAATCTGAGTTGTGTAATTGTTAGATATAAAAAACTGCGGATTTAGGATGATCCTAGTCGTATTTGAATGATGTTGAGTTTTCAAACATATCGAATTAGATAAAAGTATTGTATTTGTAAACAAAGCAGTTTTAGAAATCACGTAATAAAAATTTAATAAACCTCGAAGTCACATTATTTATATACATGTCGTACATTGGTCTTATTTCCATAGCTAGTAATGAGACTGCAAATTTTGTAAGAGTGCATAATATGTAACGAAAGGTAACTATGGGTACTCGGGCAGATACACAGTCTTGGAATATCTTCGGAGGTAGCCAAGGTTTTTTAAACGTAAAGCGATCGATCCGCGGTCTTCACTGGAGAGAGAGATTAAAAAGTGAACAGCGTAATAATGCGATTGCAATATCACAACGTTATGCGTTACCAGAATTACTGGGACGTGTTTTGGCCTCACGGAATGTGGAATTAAATGAGGTTGATACTTTTTTAAGTCCAACATTAAAACATCTTATGCCTAATCCAAGCACCGTTCGAGATATGGATGTTGTTGCAGCTCGTATCGCGGATGCAATTGTAAGGAATGAGAAAATTGCTGTTTTTGGTGATTACGATGTCGACGGGGCGTGTTCTTCAGCATTGATGAAGCTTTTTTTAGGTTTTCATAACGTTAAATGTCGTACGTATATACCAGATCGATTGTTGGAGGGGTATGGTCCAAATTCAAGAGCGTTTGAAATATTAGCTGACGAAGGCGTCACTCTGATCATAACAGTTGATTGTGGTACAACAAGCTTTGAGCCGTTGATGCTTGCAAAGCGACGAGGTTTAGACGTTGTTATCATAGATCATCATCAGGCTGATGAACACCTTCCTGAAGCCATCGGTGTGGTTAATCCGAATCGCCACGATGATTTGTCGGGTCTTGGGCAGCTCTGCGCTGCTGGTGTAGTCTTCCTTGTTCTAGTTGCGGTTAGTCGTGAGCTGCGTAATCGACATTATTATACCGCAACTCCACCAGACCTTATGCAACTTCTTGATCTTGTTGCGCTTGCAACGGTTTGTGACGTTGTTCCTCTTACGGGGCTAAATCGAGCATATGTAAATAAGGGATTACGAGTAATGCATAGGCGTAACAATGTTGGTCTTACCGCATTATTTGATGCTGCAGGTCTGAAGCAATCTCCGACGTGTTATCATTTAGGCTTTGTGCTTGGTCCACGTATCAACGCAGGTGGCAGGATTGGGAACTCAGAACTTGGCGTGTCTTTGTTGGCAACAGAAGATGTTACGAGAGCAACTAATATTGCTATACAACTTGATAAGTTGAATCGTGAACGCAAAATAATTGAAGCTGAAATGCTAGCTGCAGCAATGGTTGAGGGAGAAAGGCTCGTCGATACCGACCCTGAATTAGCTATAATAATTTTAAGTTCTCAATCATGGCACAAGGGAGTGGTTGGTTTAGTAGCCAGCCGTCTAACTGAACGTTTTAATCGACCATCATGCGTTATTTCATGGGATGGTGGGGGGTATGGTACAGGTTCATTGCGTTCTATTTCCGGTGTTGATATTGGTGCAGCTGTTCGTGCAGCTGTTGTTACTGGTCATCTTGTTAAAGGTGGAGGCCATGCTATGGCTGCTGGACTTACTGTAAAACAGGATAATTTTACTAATCTTAGCCGTTTTTTCCTCGAGTATCTTAATACGTCCGCATCACGCGCGCGTGAGGCAGCAGTGTTGGAACTAGATGGTGCGCTAACGCCACAAATTGTTACGCCTGAGCTGATGGCTTTTTTAGAGCGTGCTGGCCCCTACGGACAGGGCAATCCACAGCCGCGCTTTGCTTTTGGAGCGCATGTGGTGAAATCTGCAAAGGTTGTTGGGGATGCACATGTACGATGTGTGCTGCAAAGCAGCGATGGGGATAAGCTTAATGCTATTGCCTTTCGCTCGAGCGGTCAGCCTCTGGGTCAACTTTTACTAGACGTTTATGGTAGACCTATACATATTGCGGGTACTTTGCGTCGCGATACTTGGGGTGGGCATGATAAAGTAGAGCTATTCATTGATGATGCCGTCGATCCTAGTAAATAGATAATTAGTTATATATGCGTGTATATATGGACCAATTTAAAGAATATATGATAATTTTAAACTGTAAGATTTGTAATTATTATCGCTCAGAATACAAATAGCCAAGTCTGACTATTTATATTCTTGTCCGCGCCAAATCGCCCTAAAGGCATATACGTTGTAGCTATGGCGTTTAAGCCGTTCTCGTTGTACGTTCAAATCATAGGTGAAAGCTTCGCAGTTACCTATTATGTAATAATGACCGATATCAAAGGAAAAAAATGCCAAGAAAGCTCATCATTGACGGTGAAGAGGTTGAGGTTGATAGTGGTAGCAGCTTGTTACAAGCGTGTGAACTGGCTGGTCGCGAGATTCCACGATTCTGTTATCACGAGCGTCTTTCTATCGCCGGAAATTGCCGTATGTGCCTTGTTCAGGTTGACGGTATGCCTAAACCTGTCGCCTCTTGTGCTATGTCTGTGGGTGACATTCGTCCTACGCGAGATGGATCACCAAACATAATTGATACGCGCTCTGAGTTGGTTAGAAAAGCACGCGAAGGCGTGATGGAATTTCTTTTGATCAATCATCCACTTGATTGTCCTATTTGTGATCAGGGCGGCGAGTGTGATTTACAAGACCAAGCCATGGCTTATGGTGTGGGGGGAAGTCGATTTGAAGAAAACAAACGGGCTGTTGATTCGAAATATTTTGGGCCTCTCATTAAAACTTCAATGTCACGATGTATTCAATGCACCCGATGTGTTCGCTTTATGACAGAGATCGCTGGTGTAGAAGAGCTTGGTGCCATAGGGCGCGGTGAAGATATGGAAATTACAACCTATCTCAAAAACGGTATTAATTCTGAGCTTTCAGCGAATGTTGTAGATTTGTGTCCAGTTGGTGCGCTTACTCATCGCCCATGGGCTCACAATGCTCGCCCCTGGGAATTGCGCAGAACCGAATCCATCGATGTGATGGACGGACTTGGTTCAGCTATCAGTATTGATACGCGTGGTCGCGAAGTTGTCCGAATTTTACCTAGACTTAACGAAGACATTAATGAAGAGTGGATTTCAGATAAAGCCCGTCATGTGGCAGATGGTTTGAAGACGCAACGGTTGGATCGACCTTACATTCGAAAAGACGGCAATCTTGTTCATGTGAATTGGGACGAAGCACTCGAATATGTTGCTAGCCGAATCAGCGCTTCCGACCCAAAACGCATTGGGGCTGTAGTTGGCGATATGGCTGGAGCAGAAGAGATGTTCGCCCTTAAAGACTTAATGCAGCGCCTGGGTGTTTCCAACATCGATTGCCGGCAGCATAGCGAAGTCTTTAATCCTGCCTGGGGCCGTGCTTCATATCTTTTTAACCCAGGTATCGCTGCAATAGACGAAGCTGATTCTATTGTTTTAATAGGAACTAACCCGCGACACGAAGCGGCAGTTCTTAACGGGCGTATTAGAAAACGATGGCGCGATGCTGCCATTAATATAAGTGTAATTGGAGAGCCGCATGATTTAACTTACCCCTATACGTATGTAGGATCAGGTGGACCGGCACTGGCATCCATGGAGCGCGATGGACTAGGCGATGTTAAGCGTCCCATGTTTATCATTGGTCCAGGTGTTTATAGTCGGCCTGATGGAGAGGTGGCTTTGGCTAGAGTCGCTAGACTTGCCAAGTCGCTAGGAGCCATCAAGGAAGATTGGAATGGTTTTGCTGTATTGCATAGAACAGCGTCCCTGGTCGCAGGTCTGGACCTTGGATTTGTACCAGGTGTCGGTGGTTATGCAACTTCTGAAATTGTGAGTGGCAATATTGATGTTGTATACAACTTGGGTGTGGATGAAATTGACATATCCTCTGACGCATTTGTGATTTACCAGGGCACCCATGGTGATCGTGGTGCCCATCGTGCAGATGTTATATTGCCAGGTGCTGCTTACACAGAGAAAGCAGCGACTTATGTAAATACTGAGGGCAGAGTGCAGCAATCGTTAAGAGCAGCTTTCCCTCCAGGAGATTCACGCGAAGATTGGACGATTATTCGGGCTCTGTCTGAACGTCTTAATCGAACTTTACCTTATGACAACGTTAAACAGTTACGTGATGCTATGTATAAAGATTCACCAGTTTTGGCAGACAAAAGTGTCGGGTCGGGAGAAGATACTGTTGGTATAGATAATCTTATTAAACTTGAAGGGATAGCAAGTGTAGAGCCATATACATCGATTTCTACAGATTTTTACCTTGATAATCCAATAGTACGTGCATCTGCAATAATGGCAGAATTAAGTGTTTTTAATCAGGCTAATAAAACGCCAATAGCGGCAGAATAAGGGAATGCAGTGATGTCAATCTGGCAAAATGCAACTGAAATTTTGTGGTTATATGGTTGGCCACTTTTTCTTATGGTAATCCAAAGCCTGGCGCTTATGGTCGTGTTGCTGCTCATGATTGCATATTTGCTTCTCATGGATCGTAAGGTCTGGGCTGCAGTGCAGATGCGTAAAGGTCCTAATGTCGTTGGTCCATTTGGTTTGTTTCAATCCTTTGCCGATCTGTTGAAGTTTGTACTCAAAGAACCAATAATTCCAGCTGGCTCTGACAAGGCAGTTTTTCTTCTTGCACCAATAGCAACGACGTTGTGTGCATTGGCGGCGTGGGCTGTGATTCCAGTAAATAAAGATGGCTTCGGAACCTGGGTTATTTCAGACTTGAATGTTGGTATTCTTTACATACTCGCGATTTCATCATTAGGCGTTTATGGTGTAATTATGGGTGGATGGGCTTCAAATTCGAAGTATCCGTTCATGGGAGCACTTCGCTCTGCTGCACAAATGATTTCCTATGAAGTATCAATTGGTTTGGTTATTGTTTGCGTGTTGTTGTGCGTTGGTTCTCTAAACATGACTGCTATAGTTGAAGCTCAAAAAGGAGCCTATGGTCTCCTGAATTGGTTTTGGCTGCCTTTATTTCCAATGTTTGTGGTGTTTTTTATATCTGCTCTTGCGGAAACAAATCGGCCGCCATTCGATTTGCCAGAGGCCGAGTCTGAACTAGTTGCTGGCTTTATGGTTGAATACGCTTCAACTCCTTATTTGTTGTTTATGTTGGGTGAATATGTTGCGATTACTACTATGTGTGCATTGACGACAATATTATTTTTAGGTGGTTGGCTACCTCCAGCTGATATATGGCCGATCAACCTGGTTCCAGGAATTTTATGGTTTATCATCAAAGTGGTATTTGTGTTCTTTATGTTTGCTATGGTCAAAGCTATGGTCCCTAGATACCGTTACGATCAACTAATGCATTTAGGGTGGAAGGTGTTTTTGCCGCTATCGTTAGTCATGGTTATTTTAGTGGCTGCAACATTGCAATTTGGTAACGATCTGCTGCCCAGTTTAGGTAATTTGTAATTTAAACAAGCAATAGCTTTGTGTGGTATGAGTTTGCTACTAAGTTTTTTAGTGTCTAGCTACTTTCATTTTAGAGATTGCTTAATAATAGTTTTATTGGCTTAGGAGGTCATTTGTATGGTAATCGTACAAAACATAAAGTCATTGTTTCTTACGGAATTCGTATCGGCATTTTTCCTCACAATGAAGTATTTCTTCCGACCTAAACACACATTAAATTATCCTTTCGAAAAAGGGCCAATAAGCTCACGCTTCCGAGGCGAACATGCACTCAGGAGGTATCCCAATGGAGAAGAGCGTTGCATCGCATGTAAACTATGTGAAGCGATTTGTCCAGCCCAAGCAATCACCATTGAAGCGGGACCGCGGCGAAATGATGGCACTCGACGTACTACAAAATACGATATTGATATGACAAAATGTATATATTGCGGCTTGTGCCAGGAGGCGTGTCCCGTTGACGCAATAGTTGAAGGTCCCAACTTCGAGTTTGCCACGGAGACACGTGAAGAACTTTTTTATAATAAGGAACGTCTTTTGGTGAACGGTGATCGTTGGGAACGTCAAATAGCTAAAAATATAGGAAGTGATGCAAGATATCGTTAGATCTGTGGCTAAAGTTAAGACCTGGATTCGGTTGCTTTCGCAACTCACAGATGAAGAGTTGGCTATGTACGGCATGATAGCGAAAGATCAACATAATGTAGAGTTTGAGCATTTAGGAGCTCAAATTCTAGTCGGATTGTTTGCGTTCCTATTTTTAGCAGTTGGGATGTATGAAATGTTTCAAAATGGTATAACTGGTCTTGCTGCACTGTACGCGTTAATAGCGGTTATTCCTAGTTTTTGGCTTCTTAAAAAGTTTCGAACTCGCCGTTTTTGGAATAAACACTGCTCAGCTGTTGCTCAAGAACAGATTAGGCGAACTACAATAGCAGATGGTAAAACGGATTAGAACAATGGGGTTGACTGCAGTTTTCTTTTATATTTTCGCAAGTGTTGCCGTGTTATCAGCATCAATGGTTATCGTGGCGCGTAACCCAGTACATGCCGTGCTTTTCTTAATTGCAACTTTTTTCAATGCTGCTGCTCTGTTTGTTCTGCTTGGAGCAGAATTTCTAGCCATGCTACTAGTTATTGTTTATGTCGGCGCAGTTGCAGTGCTTTTCCTATTTGTTGTAATGATGCTTGATGTCGATTTTGCAGAGTTAAGAGCGGGATTTATAAAAAATGCTCCGCTCGGAGCAATTGTAGGTACACTTTTACTAGCAGAGCTTATATTAGTAATTGGATTTAGCCAATACTCATCTAATATTGTAGGTCAGCCTGCCATTGCAATTGACTCTAACGTTACAAATACAGAGGCAATCGGGCGTGTTCTGTATACCAAATACATCTTCTTCTTTCAGAGCGCAGGTCTAATTCTCCTAGTTTCCATGATTGGTGCCATAGTTCTTACATTACGCCATAAACAAGGCGTAAGACGTCAGAATATCTCAGTTCAGGTTTCCCGAAGACCTGAAGACTCTGTAGAGATAGTGCCAATCGTATCAGGTCAGTCCATCATTCCATCTCGTGATGAGGAAGGCTTTACATGATATATCAGTTTAATTACTTAACTTCAGAGGGATTGGTTTGATGGAAGTCGGGATCAGTCATTATCTTACTTTTGCTGCGGTGCTTTTCACAATAGGTATTTTTGGTATCTTTCTCAATAGAAAAAATGTAATCGTGATATTGATGTCCATTGAGCTTATGTTGCTTGCAGTGAACATCAACCTTGTTACGTTCTCCGCATTCAACGCAGATCTTGTCGGGCAGATATTTGCTATGATGGTTTTGACAGTTGCTGCTGCTGAGGCTGCCATAGGTCTTGCAATTATTGTCGTCTATTTCCGCAATCGTGGATCAATAGCGGTCGAAGACATCAACATGATGAAAGGTTAAGTGCTGCTATGATGTATCAGGCCATCGTGTTATTGCCTCTAGTGGGAGCATGCATTGCTGGATTTTTAGGACGCTTCTTAAATGATCGTTTTTCTGAAGTTGTTACAACAGGATTACTTTTAATTTCAGCAGTTCTGTCGTGGATTGTTTTTGTACAGGTTGGATTCGATCATCAGACGATAAAAGTTCCAATTGCTCGCTGGATAGATTCGGGAGACCTTGAAGTTTTCTGGAGCCTACGTGTTGATACACTGACATCTGTAATGCTTGTAGTCGTTACAACAATCTCAAGCGTTGTGCATCTTTACTCTATTGGTTACATGCATGAAGACAAGGCGCGCTCACGTTTTTTTGCATACCTGTCTTTGTTCACATTTGCCATGCTCATGTTAGTGACCAGTGATAATTTGCTTCAAATGTTCTTCGGCTGGGAGGGTGTTGGCCTTGCTAGTTATCTACTTATCGGTTTTTGGTATAAGAAAACCTCAGCGAATTCGGCTGCTACAAAGGCCTTTGTGGTTAATCGGGTAGGTGACTTTGGGTTTATAATAGGTATATTTGGTTTATTTGCAGTTTTTAATTCCATACAATTTGACTCCATCTTTACTGCTGCCCCTTCGTTGGCAGGTCGGACCATGGAGTTTCTCAGCTACGATGTTGACATTATTACCTGCATTTGCCTTTTACTTTTCATGGGTGCTATGGGTAAATCAGCGCAGTTTTTATTACATACTTGGTTGCCAGATGCCATGGAGGGTCCGACACCTGTGTCGGCTTTAATCCATGCTGCTACCATGGTGACTGCTGGTGTCTTTATGGTTGCACGTTTGTCTCCATTGTTTGAATTGAGTCCTGACTCACTAGCCGTTGTTACCTTTGTTGGCACTCTTACTGCTTTTTTTGCAGCAACGATTGGCTTGGTGCAGAACGACATTAAGCGTGTTATTGCCTATTCCACTTGTTCGCAATTGGGATATATGTTTGCGGCTTGTGGATTGGGAGCTTATAGTGTAGCGATATTTCATCTTTTTACTCACGCCTTTTTTAAGGCACTCCTTTTTTTAGGGGCTGGTTCTGTTATACATGCCATGCATCATGAACAGGATATGCGCAATATGGGAGGTCTTGCACATAAAATACGCCTTACTTGGATTATGATGTTAATTGGTACACTTGCATTAACTGGTGTTGGTATTCCACATGTGATTGGCTTTGCTGGGTTCTATTCAAAGGATGCAATTATAGAAGCTGCTTACGCAGGTCATACTCCTTTTAACTATGTCTTCTGGGTTTTAGTAACTGCAGCTCTCATGACATCTTTCTACTCCTGGCGTCTTATGTTTATGACTTTTCATGGCAAAACTCGTGCTGAGCCTGATACATTTCGCTCGGCTCATGAAAGTCCTTTTGTAATGCTCATCCCTTTATTTGTATTGGCCTTAGGAGCTATTCTCACAGGTTTTATATTCAAGGACTATTTTATAGGCCATCATTACAAAGAATTCTGGAATGAAGCAATTTATATGGGGCCAAATAATCACATTCTTCATGATATGCACGAGGTTGCTAAGCATGTTCCATGGGTTAGCTGGGTGCCTTTCGTAGCTATGCTTACAGGAGCCTTACTAGCTTGGCTGTATTATATACGTGTTCCTCATTTGCCTGCTATGACATCAAAATTTCTATGGCCTGTTTATTTGTTCTTATTAAACAAGTGGTATTTTGATGAGCTTTACGATTGGATTATAGTTCGGCCAGCACGCTATCTAGGCAGAGTACTGTGGAAGATTGGTGATGGTACCGTTATTGATGGCTTAGGGCCGAATGGCATTGCGTCCCGTGTGCAAAATGTCACTAACACAGTCGTGAAAATTCAATCAGGTTTTGTTTATCATTATGCTTTTGTTATGATGATTGGGGTTGCCCTTATTATTACCTACTTTATGTTTGCAAGCATTGACATAACACCTATAAATGGAGAGTTGGTCCGATGACGATGTTCGATAACCCACCGGTCCTGTCTCTTATTACGTTCATGCCATTGGTTGGCATACCCTTCATAATGGCGTTGGCTGATGATGACTGTGGTCGACGTAATGCACGGTGGATTGCGCTTTTTGTGACAATATTTACGTTTGTATTATCTGTCATTTTTGTTTGGTACCCGTTTGATATTTCCACCTATGAGTTTCAGTTTGTAGAGGAATATAGTTGGTTTGGACCCTTTCAATATAAGATGGGTGTTGATGGCATATCTATGCTTTTCGTTATTTTAACAACATTTCTTATGCCAATATGCGTTCTTGCCAGTTGGGAAGCTATTAAGTTTCGTGTTACGGAATACATGATTGCTTTTCTTGTACTTGAAACATTAATGATTGGGGTTTTCTGTGCCCTAGATCTTGTACTATTTTATCTGTTCTTCGAAGCGGGCCTCATCCCAATGTTTCTTATCATTGGTGTTTGGGGAGGAAAAAGACGTGTCTATGCAAGTTACAAGTTTTTCCTTTACACGTTACTTGGCTCGGTTCTTATGTTACTAGCCATGATGTTTATTTATTGGCATGCAAAGACAACAGATATACCAGCTTTAATTAGTGCCGTTGCTCAAAATTCGAGGTTATTCTCTAGTGAATTGCAATGGTGGTTGTGGTTATCATTTTTTGCTTCGTTTGCTGTTAAGATGCCAATGTGGCCAGTTCACACTTGGTTGCCTGATGCACACGTCGAAGCTCCAACGGCCGGTTCTGTTATTTTGGCAGGCATTCTTTTAAAAATGGGAGGGTATGGCTTTCTTCGTTTTTCAATTCCAATGTTTCCATTGGCTTCCATTGAACTTGCCCCTCTAGTTTTTGTTATGTCTGTTGTTGCTATAATATACACATCACTCGTGGCGCTCGCGCAGGAAGATGTAAAGAAACTGATCGCATATTCTTCAGTTGCCCACATGGGATTTGTAACCATGGGAATTTTTGCGGGCAATACACAGGGTGTTGACGGTGCAATATTTCAAATGCTTAGTCACGGTATTGTATCTGCTGCTCTGTTTTTATGCGTTGGTATTGTTTATGATAGGGTGCATACTCGTGATATTTCAGCTTATGGCGGCTTAGCTAACCGTATGCCGGTTTATGCTTTCTGTTTTTTAGTATTTACTATGGCCAACGTGGGTTTGCCTGGAACTTCAGGTTTTATAGGTGAATTTTTAACATTAGCCGGGGCTTACAAGGCTGATTCATGGGTTGCATTATTAGCTGCTTCTGGAATTATCTTGTCAGCTTGTTATGCTTTGTCATTGTACCGCAGGATGATACTTGGTGAACTTGATAAACCAAAATTAATGTCAATCTGTGACATGAATACTCGTGAGATTGCCATTATGCTTCCATTGATAATACTTACAATCATTTTTGGTTTTTATCCAAGTCCCATTCTTGATGTGACATCTGTTTCAGTCGAGAATTTGGTATCTAATTATGAGGCTGCTATTCAAACAACATCAGTGGTTACAGCACATTAGAAATTATTCAGTCTCAATTTAGTATATCAAATGTTTAGAGATACAAGGTACCCTAATAATGCCAGAGAGCTTTGTTACGTATACACCGCTTTTACCGGAATTGATAATTATAGCTGGTGCACTCGTGCTGTTAATGTACGGTGTGTTTGGATCAGAGACACAGTCTGAAGCAGTCAGTGTTGGCTGGCTTTCTATAGTTGTTTTAATAGCTTCCTGTACTGTACTCGTTTGCACTGTCGATGGAACTCAATCACTTTTTTCTGGTTCATTCATTAATGATAGTTTTGCACGCTTTATGAAGGTACTAGTCATAGCTGGCTCCGCATGTGCACTTATGCTTGCATTTGATGATTTTCGTGACATAGGTATAATGAAGTTTGAATATCCGGTTTTAGTACTTCTCGCCACTGTAGGGATGATGGTGATGATATCAGCCGGTGACTTAATTGCATTATATATAGGCCTCGAATTGCAAAGCCTTGCGCTCTATGTTGTGGCTGCATATCGCCGAGATTCAGTACGATCTAGTGAGGCCGGCCTAAAGTATTTTGTTCTTGGTGCTTTGTCTTCAGGCATGCTGCTTTATGGTTCGTCACTTCTATATGGTTTTGCTGGATCTATAGATTTTCAAGTGATCGCTAATGCGGCGAAGGGACCTCAAGCAGCTGAAAATCTGTGGTTAATTTTTGGACTTGTTTTCCTGTTAGTAGGATTGGCATTTAAAATATCAGCTGTTCCATTTCATATGTGGACGCCGGATGTTTACGAGGGATCAGCGACGCCCGTGACCACGTTTTTTGCGACAGCACCAAAGGTTGCGGCTGTTGCATTGATCGTTCGTGTTTTAATGACAGCATTTCCTGGGGTTGCCCCACAATGGCAACAGATTATATCCTTTATTGCAATAGCTTCAATGTTGTTAGGTGCTTTTGCTGCTATTGGACAGACAAACATTAAAAGGTTGATGGCATATTCCTCAATCGCTAATATTGGTTTCGCTTTGGTTGGCCTGGCGGCGAACACATCCGAAGGGATACAGGGTGTTTTGATTTATATGGCCATATATACTGTTATGACATTAGGAGTTTTTGCATGCATTTTGAGCATGCGACGCGACGGTCAGTCACTTGAAGACATTCATGAACTATCTGGGCTTGCAAAGAACAACCTCCCTCTGGCTTGTGGACTTATGATTTTGATGTTCTCACTTGCTGGTATACCTCCACTAGTTGGTTTTTTCGCTAAATACCATGTTTTTCTGGCTGCCATCCAGGCGGAACTTTATGAATTAGCAATTATAGGGGTTTTAGCTAGTGTGATTGGGGCATATTACTATCTACGTATCGTGAAAATAGTTTTTTTTGATGATTCGCGTGATCCATTCCAGCCTGTTCGTTTTACATCTGGCTTAGTTATTTTGGCATCCGCCTTACTTGTGTTAGTAGGTACTATAGTTCTTGGCCCTTTCGTAGATGCTGCCTTGACTGCGGCAAAGACTTTTACGCTATGAAAACATATTTTTAGAAGGTTCTCTCTTGTATTATCCAGTTAAGGAGTACAGCACCGTAAGTTCAACAAATTCCGAGGCTTTATCTCTTGTTGAAAGTGGTGAACGCGGGCCTGTATGGTTAAGGGCTGATTGTCAGAAATCAGGACGCGGACGATCTGGCAGATCATGGCACTCACCTTTTGGAAATTTGTATACAACTTTGCTTTTTTCACTTTCTAGTTCGGCAGGTTTCACTTCCCAGCTTTCTTTAGTCGCAGGGTTAGCAGTATATGATACGATCATTTTCTTTATTCAAAATGTACACCCAGAAAGAGCGTATTGGTATCTTAAATGGCCCAATGATCTCATGGTTGGAAAGGCAAAGATTGGTGGAATACTAGTTGAAACCGTAGTAGCTCACGGTGAATACTTAGCAATAATTGGGTGCGGTGTTAACATAAAAGAGAAGCCAATAAACCTAGGACGTGAAGTGGCGGCTATGATTGAATATGGTTCTGCACCTCATCCCAAGGCTTTTTTAGAAAAGTTAGATAGTAAATTACATTATTATTTAAGAATTTGGAATAATGGGATGGGTTTTGCAGCTATTCGAGAAGATTGGTTAAAGCGTTCTTTTCCTTTAGGCACTTATATCTCCATTAAAGCGAGCAACTCATTGGTTTATGGTAATTTTGCTGGTCTCGGGAACGATGGCTCCTTACTCCTTAAACAATCTGATGGTGAAATAAAGTGTTTTAATTTCGGTGAAGTAGGGATTTGTGAAACATTTATGAATGTTGGAAAACTGGGATTATAGTGAAATCGTATGAAAGATAATCCTCCGAATAGTTCTGCTGAATTTGTTTTTGTAGCCCTTGGCGGTCTGGGTGAGATCGGCATGAATTCATATCTCTATGGCTTAGGTGATACTAATAATCGCCAATGGCTTATGGTTGATTTAGGCATAACATTCCCCGGTGAAAATGAACCAGGTATTGATATTATACTTCCGGATCTACGCTTTATTGAATCAGAAAGTCAAAATCTTATCGGCATAGTTATTACACACGCCCACGAGGATCACATTGGGGCTGTTGCCGAGATGTGGCCTTCACTCAAGGTACCGGTTTATATGACGCCATTTGCTGCAGGAATGCTGAAAGCCAAGCTTGCTGAATTTCCAGGATGCGCAAACCCAACAATTAAGGAAATACCTATTAAGTCATCCTTTAAGGTTGGTCCTTTTGATCTTGAGTTTATTTCAATGGCTCATTCAATTCCTGAGACGTCTGGTCTTGTAATAAAGACACCTCTTGGAACGGCCTTTCATACTGCAGACTGGAAGATTGATACTTCTCCATATATAGGTGATAAAACTGACAAAGAACGAATTGTACAAATAGGAAATTACGGTATTGATGCCTTGATATGTGATTCAACCAACTCTCTTCGGGATGGTTTTACACCGTCCGAGACAGAGGTTGCTCAATCCTTATCAAAGATAATATCACAACAATCCGGAAAGATTGCAATTACAACTTTTTCTTCCAATATCGGTCGGATTAAAGCTATTGCTGATGCTGCAAGAGAAACAGGTCGTCAACTTGTTGTATCAGGCCGCGCTTTTCATCGTGCGATACGTGTTGCTATCGACACAGGGTATCTTCCGGCAGATTTTTGTTATTTGGATCAGGAACACTGCAGCTTCTTAGCTCCTGAAGATGTGCTAGCGCTTGTGACTGGTAGTCAGGGCGAACCAAGGGCTGCAATGGCTCGAATTGCTTCAGGAGAACATCGTGATATTAAACTTGGAAAAAGTGATACTGTAATATATTCATCGCGAACAATCCCTGGAAATGAAAAGGCTATTCTTACAGTTCAGAATAAATTATCAGGTCTAGGGTGTAAGATAATTACTGACGACGATGATCTGGTTCATGTTACTGGTCACCCACAGCGCAATGAATTAGTTGAAATGTTTACTTGGGCAAAGCCTAAGATCATGATACCCATGCATGGAGAAATGAGGCATTTAAGAGAGAATGCACTTATTGCAAGTCGAGCTGGAATCCCAAAGATAATTACACTTGTCAATGGTCAAATACTAAGGATAGCACCAGGAAAATCAAAAATTATAGATGTTATCAAGGTTGGGCGCTGTTACCGTGACGGAAAGCTTCTTTTTACAGAAGAGAGTGCATTAGTTCGTAATCGTCGTAAGCTATCAATGGTTGGTTTTGTTGCCGTAGCACTTGCCTTAACTTCACGAGGAGAAGTATTAGGCGATATTGATGTGGTTATTGATGGTGTTCCTATAGAAGATTGTTACGGAGAGCTGATGGAGAATCTGATTTTAGATATAATTGGTGGGACGATTGCCAGCATACCAAAACGCCGACGTAAAGATCACGAGATGGTACGTGATGCATTGCGGCGTGCAATACGCGCAGAGATAGATCGCGTCTGGGGTAAGCGCCCTATTGTGAAAGTTCTTATGAACGTTATTGAAACTAAATGATTTGTCTACATTGAATATGCAATTGCTATACATTCAGGTAACCTAGCT
This sequence comes from Candidatus Tectiglobus diatomicola, assembly GCA_039583345.1. GTDB lineage: Bacteria > Pseudomonadota > Alphaproteobacteria > Rhizobiales > Hyphomicrobiaceae > Tectiglobus > Tectiglobus diatomicola. Next base: position 88,703 of record JAZDSJ010000005.1, read on the forward strand.
TTGATGAAGACTATGAACTACAGTGCCAGAAATAGTCGTTATTATTGATTAACACTATTTAGAAATTTCGCTCGAATATGCTAAGTTTAAAAAATTAAGATGTAATTTATTCTGTTGATACAGATTTTACTTCTAGTTCGATACCAGTTAACTGCTTATCCTGCAATATTACCTCAAACGCTGCCAAGCGCTTGTATATAGAGATTAGTTCAACAATAGTTGTCCACGAATGAACTAAAAACTGAAATGAACTTTCAACACGACCAAAAGCACGAACAATTTGCTGCATGACACCAAGTGTGATTGCACCTGTTACGATTGTTGGTGCAAGTGATAGGTAGGGTATTATCACACTGAATTGTAGATACGAATATCTTGTTATATTGAAATACATGTAATGAAAATAAAGCCGGAAGTAATTATGTCGCACGTTGTTGAAAAGTTGTGCAATAGTAGGTGGCTCAGCACGGTCAATTCGATCCTCTCCGATTACAAGCTCTTTACGGTAGGCAGCTTCAACGCGTTGATTACGAAATTGCAAACCAGGTAGTTTTATACCAACAGCGGCAAGTAGAATTGTTCCACCAAATGCCCATAGTATTGCTACTAAGACCAATCCTTGAGGCACCTCACCTATAAGCGGTAGCACTTTGACATGAGTAGATAACCCCCACAATATTGGAAGGAAGGCTAAAAGCGTCATTACAGAATCAAGAAACCTAGTGCCAAGACTTTCCATTATAGTTGCGAAGCGCATTGTGTCCTCTTGAATACGCTGCGATACTCCTTCAATGTGCCGTATACGTTTCCAGCGTTTCATGTAGTGCTCATTCATAGCTGTACGCCATCGGAATGCGTAGTGGCTAGTGAAAAATCCGTTGAGAACTGCAAAAAGCATTGAGATTGCAGCTAAAACTGCAAAGTACCACAGGTGACCTGTAAACTCTCCACTTTCAATATTATTTGGCCCAGTAAGAGCTTTTTGAATTGTGTTGTAAAAACGGCCAAACCACTCATTAATCATCACGTCGATTTGAACTTGAAACCACGTTACAAATACAATTAAAGACGATCCTGCAACAGACCATCTACTCCATTTATGTGGTACAAAATAAATCCAGAAAGCTATAAATAATACGAAAGATGTAATTAAATATTGGTAATACCAAAAGTATAGTGCACTTTTCTGATCGATAATTAATATACTATTAACTTCCTCAGATGAGCTATTAACAAGAAATTCTGGATAAGCATAGCCAAACCAATTACCAACGCTTAATACTGGTCCCCAGTCACTCCCGCTGAGAAACCATAAGACAATACAAAATATGGCCCAGGCTGCAAATGAGCTAAAAAACAACAGAGGTCTAGGAAAAAAAGAATGAAACATTCCAGGCTCCGGATGTTCTGAATAAAAAACACTGTATATTATTGATATAAGTTACGGTACCTGATTCTGCCTCAGATGGAATGTTAATCCGTATTGGTTATAAGTATGCAGAAAAAAGGCTATTGTACTAAGTCAAAAACTAAACTCGGGCTATATGTAATTTATTAGTACTTGGTACTTGTTTGCTAAGTAATTTCTGAAATTCAGGAAGAAAGATAAGTTACATGATATTAAATTTTTTGTGCTTTTTTAAAATTGAGTTTCATAAATCCAACTATGTACTTCATGAAATATTTGTATATGTAAAGTATTGGTATCGCTGAATTCCTAACTGATTAAAAAAGATTTTTTTTAAAAAAGCTTATTACTATGTTAATACCTGCATGCGATGTATGTGAGATGTAGAACATTCTGTAACTATTAATATACCTAAGATTTCTAAAAAACTGATCATGTTAAGCAAATTAACAAAACGGGTACTAAATTAACTGCTCGCTAAGTGAAAACTAAAAAAATTTATTTTCAGAATATCTCGTATTAAAAAAATAAATCGCTGGGACGCTATAGCTATATCCATTGATAGGTGTGAAGCAATATTCAACAAACTATATAGTCTGAAAGGTGTTATTGAAACTACTCCTTAAAAATATTCTTTTTTTTTGCATCATTATAAGTTGATAGATCTTTTTTAAATTATATGATTTTATCATGTCGTTATCATTTGAAATGCTTTTCTGACATAAACCTAATCTCCGTTTAATATACGGCTTCGCCAATCCTTATTTAGTTTTTTATATATTGTTTTAGTTTGGTTTACGTTAGTTTTTTCTATCAAACTAACGTGAGGAAGTGGAGTGCTACTTAATTCAATAGGACGAACTTCTGGTCCAAAACGTTTTTCAGCATGTAGCTCGATAGCCTGATGATCGTAAACTGGGATAGTCGGGACTGTGTTTAAGGCCTTGAGATGAACAACTTCGTAGCCTTTAATATACAATTCATCTAAGAGAGACTGAATGCCTCGTGCTGTAGAGATCTGAATGTCATGAAGTAAGATAATACCCTTTCTACGTAATTTTAAATGTCTCATAACTGTATATCGCATCTGACTACCACTACGTGTTCTAAAATCGCGAGAATCTATGTCAATAGAAAAAACAGCAATGTTGCGCTGTCGATTGTAGTTAATCATCTCTTTTGGATCAGCAAGGTAGGGAAAGCGAAAAAATGGTGCGATAGGTTTTCCCAAAGCATGTTGTATAGTGCTTATGCCTAATTCTATTTCTGCTCTACCACGATCATAACTCCAACGTTTAAGATTCTTATGTGACCAAGTGTGGCTAGCAACTGTGTGACCTGCACTAGCAACTTCACGTACCATTGCAGGATTTGCGACAGCCATGCTTCCAACCATAAAAAATGTTGCCCTAGTGCAGTGATCGCTCAAAGCCGCAAGTACCTTACGGGTTGTTTTTTTCAATGGGCCGTCGTCAAATGTCAATACAACTTCTCTATCACGTAGCAGGCTTGCGGTTTTATACTGTACACTACCATGAAGCAGCCCCCCATTCGTATCTATGGTTATCGTACGTGATACACCTAATTTCCCAGGGCATGCTAATGTGGATGAAAGTTCCTGGAACAATATTACAGCGGTGAAGGTGAAAGCTAGCCGCAGCATTATTATTCTCCTTTTTCATATTTTTTGAAGCCGACAGAAATATCTGAATAGAAATTTAGAGTAATTAAATCACGATTTTTTAGACTAATTAGTAATAACATATGTATTTTCGTATTTATGAGTTCTATTAACTGTTTGAAATATTCTACTTCGCGAAACAGAACGAAATATTAGTTTATAATGTAAATAAAGTGTACGGCGATACACATGCATAATCTATGTATTAATCACATGAAATTTCTTCTGATTGCATTTAATTGGATTAATTCGCATAAAAACTATGTAATGTAGATGCGAATTAGATTTTGGCTGTGCCAGATGTTAAAGGCGTAACTAAGGTTTTTTTAATAGGACACTTGCAAAAACTCTTCTTTGAACGAGTGGCAGATTCATATCAAAATAAACGTTATTTTTAACTTTAAAGTAGTCTCTAAATCATATTCCATTTCAGTCACTCAGATTATTATGAAATTCAATGTCCACTTACACGTACCAAATTTGTCTTTTTAAATAATGTCAACGATATTATGAAAGTTAATATTAAAAAATGCACATTCCGCCGTTCCATTACTTGTAAAAATACTGACTTATTAGATAAGGAATAAAGTGTAATAGATGTATAACACTTGAATTGATCCTGAAGGCCCTATAGGAGAAGATTTCTAAATCTCATATATCAAGTTTTTTACTAGACCAGCAAGTTGTAATGATCTTGTGTTACTCGTATATCATTAACTCTAGCTTATGGGAAAAAATAATATACGCATATAAATTCTATGTTATAATTTTAAGAGATTGTGAAGATACAGTTTTTCTGTACACCCTTACTAAAGGTTGTTTTGCTGGAATATTTGCTACTAATTCTTATGAGATCTTTTGTTTTGTTTCCACTGATACGAGCTAGTTTGATCATCTGTAAATGATACGAGATAGATAATAAACCTAACATAGATAAGTAACTTAGAAAGCATATTCTTTGAAAATGCGGCAGACTTCTCCATTCCAAGAATTATAGTAACGATTAAGCAGTTCGTCCGCAGGTGCGCGTGCGGAAGCAGCAACTTCATGAACAGAATCTAGAAAAATTGTCTCATCATCACCTTTACTATTCAGCTTGCGCCGGCTTTTTAAGCCTGCTTCGGATATACGAACCGCTTCTCGAGTTACTTCTAGAATTGTTGTTTTGCGAAAAGGCGCTTCTAGTCCTAATTCCGGTATCCTATTGCGCAGGTCGAGATGTTCCTCCACAGTCCAGTCTTTGACCAGATCCCAAGCTGCATCAAGGGCAGTTTCAGCATAAAGCAACCCTACCCAGAATGCTGGAAGTGCACAAATTTGACGCCAAGGACCTCCGTCTGCGCCACGCATTTCCATAAAGCGTTTTAAACGTACTTCGGGAAAGAGCGTGGTTAGATGATCTGACCAATTGTCTTCAGTTGGTTTTTCACCTGGCAATTGATCAAGTTGTCCTTTCATAAATTTACGAAATGATGCGCCTGCTACATCAATATACTTTCCATTTCGATAGACATAATACATAGGAACGTCGAGTGCATAATCGACATAGCGCTCATAACCCATACCGTCTTCAAAAGCAAAGGGTAGCATGCCTGTACGATTTGGATCGGTATCTAGCCAAATCTTGCTGCGCATTGATTTGAAGCCATTGGGAGCGTTTTCCGTAAATGGAGATGACGCAAAAAGAGCAGTTGCTACGGGTTGCAGTGCAAGTGAAACGCGAAGCTTTTTTACCATATCAGCTTCAGATTCATAATCTAGATTAACCTGAATAGTGCAGGTGCGATACATCATATCTAGGCCGCTAATTCCAACTTGGGGCATGTAACGCTTCATTACTCCGTAACGTTTCTTAGGCATATTTGGCATCTCTTGACGCTGCCAAGTAGGAGCAAAGCCAGTTCCGATAAAACCAATATCAAGTCGATCTCCAATTTCGAGAGCTTCGCTTAGGTGTTGGCCTGCTTCAGCACAGGTTTCATGTAAACTTTCTACAGGAGCGCCTGAGAGCTCGAATTGACCACCTGGTTCAAGGGAAATATTTTCAGATGTCAGCCCATTATTGCGTTTTAGAGCGACTAAGGTTTGGTCTTCATATATGGGATCCCAATTATAGTCATTAATTAGACTTCGCATCAGGGTGTAGATACCAGGATCGCCATTATAAGCTACAGGATTGAGGTTTGACCTATGAAACACGAATTTCTCATGTTCAGTACCTATACGCCATCTGTTTCTTGGCTTCTCACCAATAGTAATCCAATTTACAAGGTCATCATATGTTTCAATTGGCGGGCTGATCGCCTCGGGGTTTTTTATTGACATAGCTAGGCCTTTCTTGAGTAGCTTGTAAACTTACACAATCATCATTTGTTTGGGTGCTCAGTAATTATACTAAACGGTGTATTATGTTATTACGTGTATAATCTCACGATTGTACTCAAGTATTTATGATGGATGAAAACTCATGAAATGTTTTGCCAATCGCCAATCACAGCATTTACTAATGCTAAAGCTGCAACGGCTGCCGTATCTGCACGCATAATTCGTGGGCCAAGCGAAATTCTACGAACATAAAGTTGATCTAACAAAAAGTTACGTTCATAGTCACTAAAGCCACCCTCGGGACCTACTAAAACTGCAATTTTACCACGCCTAACTTCCTCAAGTACTCTTATGGGAGACGAAACATCAGCATTTTCATCTGAAAATATCAGAATACGTTCGGCATCCCAAGAATTTAAGCATTCTAGTAATTTTTCGGGTTTACGTATCTCGGGTATACGTAGTATTCCACACTGTTGGGAAGCTTTGATTACATTGTCATAAATACGTTTTAAATTAATGCTGTTAGCCACTGTGTGCTTCGTGTAAATAGGTTGGATTTTAGCTACGCCTAGTTCTGTCACTTTTTGGACCATGTAATCTAAGCGTTCGCGCTTGAGCGGGGCAAATAAAAATTGAATGTCAGGTCCGTTAGTTTGTGGACGATTTTGAGAAATTAATTCAAGACTACACGTACGTTTATCTTGTTGATTAAGACGCGCATACCATTCGCCATCACGTCCGTTGAAAATTAGAATTATATTCCCGTTTTTTAAACGCAGAACATTAAAAAGATAATTTATCTGCAAAGGCGTGCACCAGATACGTTTGCCAGATTCTTCCATAGAATCATTGCAAAAAAGTCGTTGCGATTTAAAGTCATGTATGGGCATGTGTCTTGATATTTATATATTTTACTGGATATTGTGCAATTTGTTCTTTTATATTCTTAATTAAGATAAAAGAAATCAACTTGTTTATCTTTGAAAGTCAAGGTAATTGCATTGTTGTGAGCAGAAACTATGCCTAGCAATGTAAAACATTAAACTAATGAGCCAAAATATAAGTCGTTCATCCATAATTGCAGATGCGCTTTCAGACAACTGGGTTGATAAATACGCACCTGAGTCGCTTAAACCGTATTTCAAATTAGCCCGGCTTGATCGGCCAGCGGGGCTGTGGCTTTTACTTTTGCCCTGTTGGTTGGGGCAGTTGCTTTCGGAGTTGGAGGCAGGACATTATTTTCCTGACCTCTATTTCATGTTTTTATTTGCGGTAGGGGCATTTGTAATGCGAGGCGCAGGATGCACTTGGAACGATATCATTGATCGTGATTATGATGGGCGAGTTGCGCGAACTGCCTTGCGTCCTATCCCCTCCGGTCAGGTCTCGGTAAAAGAAGCTTTTCTTTTCGCAGTTAGCTTGAGTTTAATAGGCTTTTTAACGATAATACAATTTAATATATTTACAGTATTTCTTGGAATCTCATCGTTAGGATTGGTTGCGGCTTATCCATTCGCTAAACGTTACACATATTGGCCACAGCTCCTGCTCGGACTGACCTTTAAGTGGGGTGTTCTCGTAGGTTGGGCTGCAGTTCAGGGTGAGCTTTCGTTTGCACCTATAGTTTTATACGTTGGTTGTGTTTTTTGGACTATTGGTTACGATACTATATATGCCCATCAAGATAGGGATGATGATGCTATGTTAGGTCTGAAATCTACCGCTATTCGTTTTGGTGATAACACGCCAAGATGGCTGTTATTTTTCTATTTTTCTGCATTATTCTTTTGGTGCATTGCGGCTGCGGTTGCTGGTGCCGGCGTCTTCACAATGCTTGGTTTAAGCGCTATTATGATACATTTTACATGGCAGATTGTGACGCTTGATATTACAGACGGAGCGAAGTGCCTTTTTAGATTTAAATCTAATAATTCTGTTGGATTGATATTTTTAATTGGAATACTCTTCGACATATTATTACGGTAAATAAAAGACTGAAGTTTTAAAAAAGTTCATATCAATAACGTTCTTAAAACTGAATAACATCAGATAGTATTCAAATTTTTAAGTCATCTAAATAACATAAAGGTAATCGTAACTAGTAATTATAGAGTTTGAATTCATTTGATGAAGGACTTTTATAACACAATCTCAAAAAACTTTTTCATATAACATATGAATTAAGATCTGAGTAAGTCCAGGTATGGCGCAACACTATGCATCATGCGGTTTCTATTGACGACATGAAATAATGTCAAGATGTTGTCTATGGTTGTGCAACTTTGATAATAATATACGTAAGTAAGGAAATATCATGACAAAAGAAGAACAATCTAGACAGATACTACACTTAGTTTTTGGTGGTGAGTTAGAAGATGTAAGCAGTATTGTCTTTAAAGATCTAGATAAACTAGATGTAGTTGGTATATATCCAAGCTACGAAGCAGCGTACGATAACTGGAAAAGTGCGGCGCAACGTACGGTTGATAACGCTCAAATTCGTTATTTTATAATTCCGCTAGACAAGCTGATCAAAGAAAACGACTTGTAACTTCATTAAGTTTTTTGCTTGTTGATATAGATCAAGGGTTGTGGTGAACTGGCACAGAAAGTTATTGTAATTTTAACTACTGCTGTGTCTTTCCCACATATCTAGGTTCGATCAGGTCTATGAAAACAATTAAGTATCATTAGAAACATATTGATGCATACCAAATCATTTTCTAAAAAGTAGAGATTCTCGCTGGTATATTTTGTTAGCCAGCAGGAACTAATTATCGAGCGATAAAACAGGCTGCTTACTTATCTCGGCTTTAGATCCCCATTAAACTAGTGTACTTTTTCTTCTTGCTAGCCTTAGTGACAAAATATATTTAAATTGTAAATGTAATATTCTTAGTAAATCATTAATTTCATAATTTTTGCAATCAAAAAAGCTCAATTATGAGTATTATCAATATCTTTTATCAGAAATGTCAAAACTAAAAAAATTAGTTAAATATTAGTAGCATATTATATAATATAATATCATATGCTTATAAGTTATTAAATTTCTGAAAGCAAATGTTTTTTAATGTGAGTTTCTAAATAAAATAAATATTGTATTACAGGAGCATTTAAAATTATTGATATTTTGATATAAATCTAATTTAATGGGGTCATGTAAGCTCAATCTTCCCCAACACATGCCAGTTAGTTGTTTGAAGAAAAAGTAAAAACATCACTTTGAACTTTTTTCATGATTAGGTTGAAGATCTCTCATAGATATAACTTGCAGCGAGGTCTGATTACAAAGTATAAGCTCTTAACAATAATCAAATACTTTATCGAGGGTCTGCGAGCGATGTTTCTGATAAATACTTAAATTGGAAGTATAATCGCTCAGCGATATTTAAAATAACGAGAAACTCAATGATCGGCGTCAACGATATTCGCAGCGCTTTTATTAATTTTTATGTTAAAAATGGCCATGAAAAAGTGGCATCTTCATCTCTTGTGCCTAGTAACGATCCTTCATTGATGTTTACCAACGCTGGAATGGTTCAATTCAAAAATATTTTTACAGGTCAAGAGCATAGTTCATATAGTAAAGCAACTACATCGCAAAAATGTGTACGGGCTGGCGGAAAGCATAACGACTTAGATAATGTTGGTTATACCGCGCGTCATCATACTTTTTTTGAAATGATGGGCAACTTTTCATTTGGAGATTATTTTAAAGATACAGCCATTGAGCTAGCTTGGGATTTGGTAACAAAAGAATTTTGTTTAAATCCAAGAAAGCTATATGTCACAGTTTATCATGAAGACGAGCAATCATTTAATATCTGGAAAAAACTAACTGGTTTTACAGAAGAAAAAATTATTCGTATTGATTCAACTGATAACTTCTGGACTATGGGAGATACTGGACCATGTGGACCCTGTTCGGAGATTTTTTACGATCACGGCGATAAATTTTTGGGTGGTCCCCCAGGTTCGACTGAGCAAGATGGCGATCGCTTCGTTGAAATTTGGAACCTTGTATTCATGCAGTTTGAGCATATTACACCAGAGTTGCGTATTGATCTGCCAAAACCATCGATTGATACAGGTATGGGATTAGAACGTGTTGCTGCCCTGTTACAGGGTACTCACGACAATTATGAAACAGATCTATTTCGAACACTAATAGCAGCTTCTGAGGAGGCGACGAAAGTCAAGGCAGTTGGTGAAGCCCTTTTCAGCCATCGTGTAATTGCTGACCACTTGCGAGCATCGAGTTTCCTCATAGCTGATGGAGTATTACCATCTAATGAAGGTCGTGGATACGTGCTTAGACGTATCATGCGACGCGCTATGCGGCATGCACATATACTTGGCGCAAAAGATCCATTGCTGCATCGTTTGGTGGATGTAATGGTAAATTTGATGGGAACAACTTATCCTGAGTTGAAACACGATAAAGAGTTTATTTCACAAACTTTGTATTTGGAAGAGAGTCGTTTTCACAAAACTTTGGATCGCGGTATCACGCTACTGAAAAATAAAACAGAAGCTTTGTCTAAAGGTGATGTACTATCTGGTGACATAGCATTTCGTTTGTATGACACTTATGGCTTTCCCCTTGATCTAACACAAGATGCACTACGAGCTAGAGATATTGGTGTAGATGTTAATGCGTTTCATAAAGCAATGGAAATACAAAAAACGGAGGCACGTTCAGCCTGGAAAGGTTCCGGGGAGGCTGCTATTGAAAAAGTTTGGTTTGAATTGCGTGAACAAATAGGAGTTACAGAGTTTGTCGGTTACGAAACGGAAAAATTTAGAGATGAGATTCGTGCCATCGTTGAAAATGGTAGAGAAGTTTCATCAGCAAGAGTGGGGGATAAAGTTCAAATAATAACCTGTCAGACACCATTTTATGCTGAGAGTGGTGGTCAGTCAGGTGATAAAGGCCTTATTACTTGTGGTGAAGCTTCTACATTTCAAGTCTTAGATACACAGAAAAAGGCAGGTGCTCTATATGTCCATATTGGTAAAGTAATCGACGGTACATTCAAAGTTGGAGATACTGTTGATCTTGAGGTTGATCATTGGATTCGCTCAGCTACGTGTTCGAATCACTCCGCGACGCACTTGTTACATAAAGCTCTACGTATAGTATTAGGCAATCATGTAGTTCAAAAGGGTTCGTATGTTGGACCAGATCGACTTCGTTTTGATTTTACACATCCTAGACCCATGAACTATGAGGAATTATTTGAGGTTGAGAAGCTAGTTAACAGTTATGTATTCCAAAACTCTGTTGTTCAGACTCACATTATGGCGTATAAGGATGCGTTAAAACTAGGTGCTACAGCACTGTTTGGTGAAAAGTATGGTGTTGAAGTCCGTGTAGTTTCTATGGGTAATTATGAAGATATTTCAGTATCAAATGGGGCATGGTCGGTAGAACTATGCGGTGGTACACACGTGGTACGAACTGGAGATATTGGCCTAATTCATGTGCTTGGGGAGATGGCATCTTCTTCAGGGGTTCGGCGTATAGAGGCCTTGTCGGCGCAGAGGGCTAGGATGCATTTGACATCGCAGGATAAGCGTATGAGTGAACTATCTAGCCTTTTGCGCGTAAAATCCGAGAATGTTGTAGAGCGAGTTACAGCTCTTGTTGAAGAGAGTAAACAACTAGGGCGGAAATTAGCTGAGGCAAAACGAGAGCTGGCACTCGGTAGTGTTGTAGTGGGTAATTTCTCTTCACCTGAAAATAACATCCGTCATATTGATGGTGTAAAATTTCTTTCGCGTTTAGTTAAAGGATTACGTCCTAAAGATCTACGTAGTTTAGTTGATAGTGGTAAAGATCAAGTTGGCTCAGGTATAGTTGCCATTATTGGTGTAACAGACGATGGTAAAGCGGGTTTATCTGTGGGTGTAACAGCCGACTTAACAGAGCGTTTTAATGCAGTAGATCTTGCTAAAGTGGGTGCTTTGGCTCTCGGTAGTAAGGGTGGCGGTGGTAGACCGGATATGGCGCAGGCAGGTGGCCCAGATGGCGCTAAGGCCGTTGATGCACTTAAAGCTATTGAACTGTTTTTAACAGAATAATGTGTTGGCAATGGACCGGTAATCTGCACAGCATTCCCCTCTTGAAGTCATGCAAAATTGAATTGTCGGACTCTACTTTCATTCTATTGACTTAAGAGTTTAACTTACAGCTTAGTAATTATTGGATAGTGGCTTGAAAGAGGGGAATTAATGGCTGGTGCCACAAATGTTGAAATCTATAAAGATGCCTTGATTATTCTTTCAACAGCGTCCGTTGTTGTTCCAGTTGTTCGGCATTTCAAATTAAGCCCGGTAATCGCCTATCTTGTTTCTGGCTTCGTTCTTGGTCCAACTGGAATCGTTTTGCTAGGTCCCCCAGACAGTTTACTCAAATGGGTTACAATTTCACCTGACCATGTTCTTAACGGCATAGGTGAGCTTGGCGTTGTATTTTTACTGTTTCTCATAGGCCTTGAACTTTCAATTCAACGTTTAGTTACAATGCGGCGCTTAGTGTTTGGTCTCGGTAGTGCACAAATACTTCTGTCGGCAATAGTGATAACTGGTTTCTGTTTTTTAATTGGACTTTCTCCGGCTGCGGCAGTTCTAATTGGCCTAAGTCTTGCCCTTTCATCAACTGCTATAGTTATCGAGCTTTTAGCTCAACAGCAACGTCTTGCAACTGGTGCTGGTCGGACCGCCTTTGCGGTACTTTTGATGCAAGACCTTGCGGTTATTCCTTTAATCTTTCTGGTTTCTGTTTTGGCAGGCGACAGTGGTATGAGTGTTGTCGAAGGACTTCTTACCGCGCTAGCTCAGGCAAGTTTTGCAATATTCGCAGTGGTTGGCATGGGGTGGTTAGTTTTACGCCCTCTCTTCCGTCACGTCACTACGTCTGGAAGCCAAGAGTTATTTGTAGCAGCAACTCTTCTTGTCATAGTTGCTAGTGGGCTAGTAACAGGTGTAGCCGGACTTTCGATGGCGCTTGGAGCGTTTGTTGCTGGTCTTATGCTTGCCGAAACAGAGTTTCGTCGTGCCATTCAAGCTACTATTGAACCTGGTAAAGGGCTGTTGCTCGGCGTTTTTTTTTTCACAGTAGGTATGAGTTTAGATGCACGGACAATAATAGCAGATCCCAGCATTGTACTTCTGGGCACACTATGTGTGATACTTGTTAAATCTATCATTATAGTTGGGTTGCTAATTTTTTTTCGAATGCCATTATCAGTAATTACTGAGATTGTATGCCTTCTAGCATCAGGTGGAGAGTTTGCCTTTATTGTTATCGGTTTAGCAAATGCCAACGGCATTATTAGTTCTGACCTTTCAGCGATTGTATTTGCGATAACGGCTTTATCGATGTTACTTATTCCGATACTTGATATTATTGCTCAGAAACTTATAGGTAGTTTCCGTTTAAATGAAAAGCAAGAACCAGCCCTAATTGCATCGCCAAATACGCATAAAATGTCAACGCAAGCAGTCATAATAGGTTTCGGTCGCGTAGGTCAATTGTTATCTGAAATGCTTGCTCAGCACGATGTTTCATATCTTGCAATTGATAATAATCCAGTTAATGTAAAATTTGGACGGAAAACTGGATTGCCCGTTTATTTTGGTGATGCAAGAGAGGAATATTTTTTGCGTCAAGCAGGAATTGCAAAGGCTCATGCCGTGTTGATTACACTTAACACACCTAGTTTGATTGACAATATAATCTGTTCAATCCGAAGCATTAATCCGGATATTGTTATTATATCTCGTGCACGAGATAACGAACATGCACGTCGTTTATATGAAAAAGGTACGACACATGCCGTTCCAGAGACAATTGAGGCAAATTTACAGTTGGCTAAAGTCTCGCTGATTGAATTAGGGATACAGAGTGATTCAGTTGTTAACTCGATTGACGCAAAACGTAATGAGTTGAATGCACTGTTAAGGGGCATCTGAAGATACTTTAAATGTCTCATTCAGAGGTTGAAAATTAAAGTTTTCTAGTAGTCGTTTTAAATTATGAAGCAAGTGATTTTTAATAAATTCTTGTATTATTCCTTTTATGAAGGATTAGAGTTAATGTGTAATTAGTCTTAGAATTAAAGTTTCTGGTTAAATCTGCATCTAAAATCAGATTTTATTACATTAAGTACTAAATATTATGCTCACTTTGTATTAGAAAAAATTCATAACTTAATGTGTTATAAACTACTGCATTTTTTCTTACTAAGAATAAGAAAACAACCATCCGATCCTTGTATTTTTTATATTACATAGGATATTATGTCGTATGTTACTTTATGTGAAAAAGCTTAATTATGCATGGCTAAATTAATTTTTATAAGCGCGTTATGTCTAATCAGTTTTATTTTCATGATTATCAAATTATCATGGATAGTGATCCGCCCAATCGTTAACATCATAAGTTATGTTTCTCTCATTGCTGCTGTGTTCACAATAACTGCAGATGTTACACGGTGGCAAGTTGGAGACACGCAGCCATGGTTTTACTCTATAGCTTGCCACATGAATTCAATCTCACCAAATGTAAAGAATGATTTAGCTGAATTCTTAAGTGATGTACTTCATCCTGTGATTTGGGCTTATGGTGTGCTTATAGTGCAAATTGCTCCAGCCTGCGTTGTGTTTGCATTGATAGGTTGTGTACTAATTTACTCGGGGTGTGAACGAAAGAAAATTAAAGTTTATTCTAACTAAAGCCTATCACAGATAGCTAAATTTTTTTAAAATTTGCAAAACTAACAAGAAGATTTTAGGCTGAACCTTTTATAATTAACATTATGACTTAATAAACAGAGATTAACACTGGAACAGATTCAACTACCAAATGGTACTATGTATGCACTTTCTTACTCTTGTGTAATATTCCTGTCAATATTGAGTACTAAAAGCTGTAAATTTACAAGAGATTCTAGCTAATTGTAGTTGATTGTTATTAGGCTTCTCGATGTTGTACAACAAATTGTGCAGGAATACGCAACACATGGATACAACACTATATGCATGCTACCAAACTTTTTAAGAAAACAGATAATTTAAGGATTATTTAACTTCAATACACATATCGCTCCCAAATCTGAATAAACAGTGAAAAGTTCCGTTTTACATTAGTCGTTAAGTATTGCTGGGTGTAAAACTTTAAAAAGTTTCAGAAGTATCTATTTATGAGTGATAATTGTAAGACTAGTAAGCTTTATGTCATATTCAATTTTTTATTATCTATGTAAAACATATTTTAATTAAATACTCATATTCCCAAAGAGTTATAGCTCTCCGAAACACGCTTTATAGCAACGATGTAGGCAGCAATTCTTAGCGTTTGTACTTCCGCCCGACTATGCCAAACCGTACTCATAGCTTGGTATGCGCCACGCATAGTATCATCTAATCCAGAACGAACGAGGTCAATTTCAGCTGCTCCACGCAGATATTTCGTTTTGAAAGCTTCTGGTAACTGTTTACCTATAGTTCGCTCCAACTCATCCACTAATAGCCGATTGCGTACTTCTTCTTGGCGTCGTTGCATACGTCCAAACTTAATTTGAGATAGATTTTTTACCCACTCAAAGTACGAAACTGTAACACCGCCTGCGTTTGCAAACATATCTGGTATAATAACGATACCCTTTTTGTTTAATAAGGTGTCAGCACTAAATGTAATTGGTCCGTTCGCAGCTTCTATAATGAGTGGAGCTTTAATTTTATTCGCATTTGTTTCGTTGATCACGCCTTCTAAGGCTGCTGGTATAAGTATATCGCAGTCTTCTTCAAGAACGGTAATTCCATCACCAATAAAATTAGCCTGAGGAAAACCTTTAACACCGCCGGTTCTGATTATATGCTGTTTAACATCTTCAACATGAAGTCCTTTAGGATTAATGATTGCTCCATCAGACTCAATTATGGCTATAATTTTGGCATCATCTTCTTCCTGTAAAAATTTAGCAGCATGATAACCTACATTTCCTAAGCCTTGTATAATAACTCGCTTCCCGGCTAATCCTTCTGTAAGATTAGCTTTTCTAACATCCTTGGGATGTCTAAAAAATTCTTGTAAAGCGTATTGCACGCCGCGACCGGTAGCTTCACGACGTCCAGCAATACCACCTATATGTTCAGGTTTGCCAGTCACACAAGCTAGACTGTCTATTTCCGTAGAGTTTAATCTCTTATACTCATCTGCAATCCATGCCATCTCACGTTCACCAGTTCCCATATCTGGTGCAGGTACATTTTGAGCTGGATTTAGAAGATTACGCTTCGTCAACTCGTAAGTAAAACGGCGTGTAATTCGTTCAAGTTCATGAGGCTCCCAATTGTTAGGATTTATGTTGAGCCCTCCTTTTGAACCACCAAACGGCAACTCAACCAAAGCACACTTGTAAGTCATTAGTGCAGCAAGGGCTTCTACTTCATCGTGACACACTGATGGCGCGTATCTGATGCCACCTTTAACAGGTTCGTTATGTTCAGAATGCACGGATCTGTATCCCACAAAAGTGTGTACTTGTCCCCGTAACCTAACTCCAAAACGTACTGTATAGGTGGAATTACAAACTCGAATTTTTTCAGCCAGACCTGGCGGTAGATCCATGTGAGTAACAGCTTGTGAGAACATTGCATCAACAGATTGAAGGAAGCTAAGTTCAGTCGAAGCTGGCATGACATATTTCTTTCATTAAATTAATTTTATAGGAAAAATATCGATAACTTGCACCGAAGTATTCTCTCTGATGTAAATCGCACACTGCACAAAATAACTTTAATTCTTAAGTTCTATTAAGACATATCCTTAAAATAATCTCTAGTAATATTTTCAGATAAATATGCTATTTGGCTATTTTAAAATTTTTAACTTGAGTCAGAATGCTTTTTTCTAAAAATGTAAAGACTATTATGTAATAGCACTTATTTTGGTAATGTGAAGGAATTCCTCTTACAAGTCTAATAAATTTGCGCAGAAGTTATATAGAATGGGCATAAAGACTTTCGTTTACTTAGTGCAGTAAACTTACCTGGTTTTATTATTTAGTAATTTACATCCAGCTTGAAATTACATTTTCCACAATTAAGATTATTTGTGGAAAATTCGTTGGATAAATAAAATTTTATGTCTTAATTCGAATAGATAATGAAACTAAATGATGTTAGTAAATTTTACATTTTATAATTTTGAACAAATCAAAATATTAGGTCTATATAAATCATACATGAGGAATTTCTTTGTCCTGTAATTTGTCAGTTAGAAATAAAGGTACATTACTTAAAAGATTAAGAATTGTTTCTTTACTAAAGCGTGCTGTTTGTGGAGTTCTTCTATTAGTTTTTGGCGTTCTTGGATCAGCTTGGCTCTTAGATACCTCACTTAAAAAAACTGCTGCAGAGATAGCGGTTTCCAAATCTTTTTCTGATGCCTTAGATAAGGTGACTTATGAAGTAAATGCAAAAGATAATGCTGTAAACCACAATTTAGATTAACCTGAGATCGTCCAACGTCTGAATGATATTTACTTTGGTTTACGGCATGAAACTACAGGCGTTAATGAATTAAATAAACTTCGCTCCAACAGAGTGGTAAACAGGATTAAATCGTGAAACGCCCAGCTGCTAAAAATTAACTCAAAAATATTCTCCCGTTCCAGTTTTTGAAATTTGCTTAGTTGAGTAAAACTATAATATTATAACTATAGAGATTAATTTCTTCTCAGATCTATAGGATCCTGGCACAATCAAAGAAAATTAATACTAATTCTAATTTAGCTACAGGAAATAATTTTATAAAAAGGTTTAGTTAATGCAACTAACTTTTACTTTTTATTTGCTCTCGATGTAATGTGTAAGCTGCCGCACTGATAATAAGAGCGGCTCCCAAGAATACTCGCTGTTCTGGCCATTCGTTAAAAAGTAAAAGACCAAATGCAATGGAGTATATAAGTCGTGCATAATCAAATGGTCCGACAAAGCTGGCTTCAGCAACTCTTAGGCTTAGTATATTAAAGTATTGACCTAAAGTAGAGCAAATACCAATCACTGTTAATATTACTATTTCAGCAAGTGTTGGAGTTTTCCAGAAATATATTGTCGGGATCACCATCAGCAGGCCTACTCCCAACGCCTGATATGTCATAATTGTTATTGGTTTATCAACTCGGCTTATTACACGAATTATAATCACCACGGCAGAAACGCAAATCGAACTCATAATGGCCATTACGCTATATATTGTAAAATTGTTTATATCGTTAGGCCAAGCGATAATCAAAACGCCCAAAAAGCCCATAATAATAGCTCCCCATCGGCGCGGTCCAACCACTTCGCCTAGAATCACTATCGCGAGAACAGTTATAAAAAGTGTTTTGGAAAACATAATAACAGTCACTTTTGCGAAAGGTAGATAGATGAATGCTGAACAGCCAAGAAGCATTGCAACAAAGGCTATGACGACCCGAAGGAACTGCAGCTTTGGAAAGGCTGTATGAAGAGAATGGGGAAGATTAGATAAAATAACTGGTGCTGCGATAGATATAGTTATTAACTGACGAAAAAATAGAATTTCTGTTACGTTTAAGCTCTTACTTACAATCTTAATAAATACAATCATAAGTGAAAAGAAAAAAGCTGCGAGCAACATGTAGATTGCGCCACGCAAATTATCTGAGAGTCTTCGCCATTTTATTGAAAAAAAAGCACACACGCTCGTAATTGCAAGGCGTTGTCGTCTAAATATTAACGTATCAAATCGCCAATTCAAAGATTTAGGCTCTGTCTGTTTAGAAAATTGTATGATTTAGGTTCTAGACTCTTACTCTAAATTATATATTACAAAAAAACTATATCTCATTATTCATATCAATTAGAACTAAATTTCAGTTAGAGCATATTAGATGGAATATTTTTGTTGAATAGAAACCTACGGCTCAATAATATCCATAATATACGTAATGAATTATTGTAGCTATATGCAAGATAATAGTGAAATTCTCATAAACATTTTTAACTACTTTTTGGTTATTACTAATTGTAAATATCAAATATCATTGCGATAACTGAGATTTCTTTAAACTGACAAATAAAGTGTAGGATTTTTTTGTTGGTGCGGAATACTATTTCCCTATTAGGCTTTATTTGATTTTAGGATTATTGGTGAAAGCCATAAATGTTGCGCTACTTGAACGAATATGAAAGGTTCTTGTATCAAAATATTTTGAACGGTGAAGTCTAAACTGAGATTGAGGACAGGTATTTTTTTGATAATAGTTTGGAATGATGGCTTCTAACCTTAAATCTTTGTTAATTATGAATATGATAAAAAAATAAATTTTTAATGTCAGTAGTATGCTAAGAGCGTGGGTATGGTAAGAGATCAACACAAAGCTCTCGAAAATGCAACCGAGAGCAAGCGTAAATCCAGTATTTCTGAGCGCGCTTTAAATTCTGTACCTCCTAATCCTATAGCCCTCGTAGAAAGTCTAAATCAGGCACAGCAAAGAGCCGTCCTAATGCTAGATGGACCAGTTCTCGTTTTGGCCGGTGCGGGTACAGGTAAGACTCGTGTTCTGACAACACGCATTGCTCATATTTTGACTTCATGTCGAGCGGATCCATCACAGATATTAGCTGTTACATTCACTAATAAAGCTGCTAAAGAAATGAGGGAGCGTATTTGTGCACATGTTGGTAACATCATCGAAGGTATGCCTTGGCTAGGAACTTTCCATTCTGTAAATTTGCGTATTATACGTCGTCACTATGAACTTCTGGGGCTTAAATCAGGTTTTACTATTATTGACTATGATGATCAAATTCGCCTCATCAAGCAGGTAATTAGTAGCGCAAATCTTGACAAGAATCGCTGGCCAGCACGAAGACTTGCTAGTCTGATAGACGACTGGAAAAATCGCGGACTTACACCAGAGAAAATATCTAGTAGCGAGGCTTTCGGCTTCGCAAACGGGCAGGGTGCCAAACTTTACGCTGCCTACCAAGTTCGCCTTAAAGAACTTAATGCTGTAGATTTCGGTGATTTATTACTTGAGTCTTTAAGGCTTTTCATGGAAAATTTTGATATTTTAGAAAAGTATCAAAAACAATTTAGTCATATTTTGGTCGACGAATATCAAGATACTAACACTGCCCAGTACCTGTGGTTAAGACTGCTTGCTCAGGGATCTGCGAATATCTGCTGCGTTGGTGATGATGACCAATCCATTTATGGATGGCGTGGTGCTGAAGTAGAGAATATTTTGAACTTTGATAGAGATTTTCCTGGCGCCCAAATTGTTCGTCTAGAGCAGAATTATCGCTCAACTAGACACATATTAGCTGCAGCCTCTGACTTAATTGCTCATAACCAAAGCCGACTTGGAAAAAGACTATACACAGATGAACAACATGGAGAGAAGATTGCTGTAACGTGTGTTTGGGATGATGAAGAGGAAGCTCGTCTTATCGGTGAAGATATTGAAAAGATATACAGAAGTGAATACTCCTTGAATCAAATTGCAATATTAGTACGTGCTTCATTTCAGATGCGAGCTTTTGAAGATCGGTTTGTTACGCTTGGAATACCTTATCGAGTTGTTGGAGGACCGCGTTTTTATGAACGCCAAGAAATCAAAGATGCTATTTCTTACCTTGAACTAACTAGAAATCATTCAAATGATCTAAAATTTGAGCGCATTGTGAATGTTCCTAAGCGAGGCATTGGTCATAGCTCAGTACGTCGCATCCGCGAGCTATCGCGCGCACGTAATGTTTCTATGTTTTATGCCGCAAAAGAACTTTGCGAAACTGATGAAATTCGCGGCAAAGCTAAGCGATCTTTGTTAGATCTGATTCAAAACTTCGAACGCTGGCGTTTTGAAGTTAGTGAAAAACATCACACTGAACTAGCTGAG
Source organism: Candidatus Tectiglobus diatomicola (assembly GCA_039583345.1). Taxonomy (GTDB): domain Bacteria; phylum Pseudomonadota; class Alphaproteobacteria; order Rhizobiales; family Hyphomicrobiaceae; genus Tectiglobus; species Tectiglobus diatomicola. The sequence goes on from JAZDSJ010000005.1 coordinate 109,062, forward strand.
ACAATCCTTGACGAGAGCGGCTACACAGCTATGTGGCAATCTGATAAAAGCCCACAGTCACAATCGCGCTTAGAAAACTTGAAAGAATTAATCAGATTTATGGATGGGTTTGATACACTTTCCGGTTTTCTTGAACATGTTAGTCTTGTTATGGATGCAGAACAAGTTAACGATGGTGAACGTGTTACAATTATGACCTTACATGCAGCAAAGGGTTTAGAATTTAATACTGTGTTCTTGCCTGGCTGGGAAGAGGGTCTTTTTCCCCATCAGCGTTCAATTGATGAAAGCGGGCTTGCCGGGCTAGAGGAAGAGCGTCGACTTGCTTACGTAGGGATTACAAGAGCACGTCAGTTAGCAAAAATATCGTTCGCTCAGAACCGACGGACACGTGGCCTTTATCAGCAAGCTACGGCTTCCAGGTTCATAGATGAATTATCGGAAGAGGATGTAGAAGTTAGGTCAAGCAACTCACCGTTTGGTAGTGCTTATGAAAAGTTTAACATAGGTTTTAATAATTCATACGGATTTAGCCGTTTTGAAAATTCTAATCCTAGCTTTAAAAGTAATTACGATACTCCAGGATGGCAGAGAGCCCAGAAACGTCATGGGATGCAATCTAAGCTTCCATCCATTGAAATAGAAGAAAAGCCAATAGAAATCCATACAGCTATAGCCACTTTTTCTATTGGATCACGTGTGTACCATCATAAATTTGGTTATGGTCAGATTACTGAAGCTGAGGGCAACAAACTTACCGTTGAATTTGATAATGTAGGTCGTAAGCGTGTAGTTGATTCGTTTCTAAAGGCTGTATAGTAGATATTTTGCTTCTTTACAAAAACACTAAACGACAGGCTGACACTCTAAATTCCAGGATCATACTAAAGCCGTGCTTTTTTATTTTGTGTGTAAACTGAAGCATGTTCTATGAAAACTTTATTTCATGATGACATGTTTAATTTCACTTTCTAATAGCTGAGCTAAATAAGTCTTCAATAAGTTTTATATCATATCACCTTATCACAGTTCACAGTCTTCTCATTACTTGAATTTATAGAATGTTTTGTTTCATAGCTAGGCATGAGAGATTCAAATTCATTTGTAACAGCTCTTAAAGCAATACCAACATCACCCGCGTATTTTGTAATATACATTCGTGATTCAAATGAGAACAAAGCAGCCTTCTGTAAAAGAGGGGCCAGAGGAACTGTGTTATGAAAGCATTTGAGATCATCTACTGAGCGCATATGTTCCTGGATGATAGCATCTTCTGTTGAAAAACGATCTACCATGTTAACAATAACGCCGAGATGTTCTGCAAGTCCCATTTCTGGATTGCGTGAACGGAAACGACGCAAATACTCTAAGCCACTTACTGCTAAAAAGTCAGGTTTCACTGGTACAAGATGGTAGTCACATTCACGAAGCCAAGTTTCTGTCATTACAGAAATACCAGGTGCGCAGTCCACAAGAACATGATCTACGTATTGCTTAGCCTCTTGAAGAATTGTACGAGCAGCTTCGCGTGTTTTTGAAATTTTTCCTTGTGCAGCAATTTCTCGTTCCAATAGCGGTAGATCCAATTCACCAGGCATAAGGTAAATGCCTTTTGCCTCTTCAACGTCTGACACATGACTCATGACGTACTGTGGCCAGTCGGCGTGCTCATTATCTAAAACGCTTCGTGCTATGTAGCCTAAAAGTGTCAAATCATTTTTACGTTGTTCGTCAAGCAGTGTGCCTGGTGCCATCATTAAGCTGAGACTCATTTGACCATCTGCATCAATAATTAGTATTGACTTCTTTTTGAAAGAAGCCAAGGTTTCTGCTAGGGCCATAGTCAATGTGGACTTGCCGACACCACCTTTTGCATTCATAATGGCTACTGATGCCATAATTTTAACTACCTTATTTATAAAGTTTTTTCCTGATTACAGTTTCAGTTTTAGGCGTTAACGAAAGTATACAGAGTAACCCTAGAATTTTGAGTCTCTTAGAATTTCTATACATTGTTTTATAAAATGTACAAAATATTAACGATAATGTTTAAAAATTTAATTCCTTTAGATACACGTCTAATTTTCAGTCTATCTATTAGAGTATCTTCTTATTCTAAAAAATTAGATTTCTCATTGGGGAATAATGTTTTTTAATGTTGCCTACAAAATAATTCGGCAGTGTATGATTTGTGTCTGGGTGTTAAATCTAAAACTTAATTATAAAGCGTAGTCGATTCCGTTGCGGATAACTTTCTCTAAAATTCTAACGATATTATCTCCTGACAACGTTATCAATGAACCTACTGATGCAGCTACGATCCATCCACACCATCGCATAACAATTCTGATGTAATTTGTTGAAACACGAATTTCGAATTGTTGATCAAGGAACTGTTTTTCAGAAATAGATCCATTTTTTAAGTTTGTTATAGAAGACATTACAAGCTTCAAAGTTCCTCTACCAGACCGCTTAGGTGTTATTTTCCAACGCCAGTTGTTATTATCATTTGGTTGTTTCTCTTGATTTTTTTTAATCCACAGCATCTCAGGATAAACAGATTCTACATAAAAAGTATCATCCAGTGGTAGGAAACGTGCAACTATCGCCTCGTCCAAAATGATATTTCTGTGGTTTGACGCTTCATCAAGTTGTACATTCTCTGAGAAGTTTTGAAATACTGTATTTGCAATTTGTATATCGATAACCTGAGTAAAGCCGATACGTATGCTACGAGGGACGTTATCTAAGATAAGGTTTTTGCTATAATCATGTTTAAGATGTGTTGATTGAGTTGGATCGCTACTTTGAGAAAAGTTTGGTTTAATGTCTGGCGTTACAGCATACGACTTAGGCAGCGATTGCGTGTCTGAGTATCTTCGGCGTGAAGTCAAAATATCTGAAGATGTTATTTTTGTCTTTTGTTGTTTTAAGGAACAAGCATCAGTATTCTGCATTAAAGGAAAATTTGAAAGCATTGTGTTGCTAGAATTTGCAGGTTGTTCTTTAAAAGAAGATGCGATGTGAGACGTCTCTTGTAAAGGTGTACCAGAATTTGATTGTTGCGCTTTCGAAGATATAGTTGAATTGACAGGAAGAGAATTATGTGAGGAGCGACGCTCAAAGCGTGCTAGTGATTCGTCTGTTTTTGCATGTTGGTATAATTTATTTTTTATGGAGTTATGGCCATGCTTTGGATTATTCATCGTGTAATCTTCACTAGCACACAAATTGTTTGATTGAGAGGATGTTTCAGCATCAATACTAGCAGGCGGCTTTAAACTAGATGAGTCATAAGAATTTGAGTTCTGAGATAATTGCAGCGCACTTATGGCAGCCTGGAATGTTAGACCTTGTGAGCCTAGCATTTTGGCAGCTGGTGTTTGGCCATCGCCAATAATTGCGGCAAGAACAATGGCTCCATTCACCTCGTTTCGTTTGCTTTTTTGTGCGGCTAACGCTGCTGAATTTACGATACGTGTTGCCTCAGAGTCCAGCATAGGGGCAACTTTTCCATCACTAGCATAGCGATCATTAAGTGATCCTATATGATTATATGCATCTGTATAAAGTTTGTCTTGGTTAACGGCGCAAGACTTAAAAATGAGCTCAGCCTCTGGGTCTTTATTGAGAGCTAGAAGTATGTGCTCTATTGTAACAAGACGATGATTTTGTTCCGCAGCATATTTACCAGCGCGTCGTAATGTTGTTCTTAAATTATCCGACAGCCCAACGCGATTTTCACTGTCATGCACAGGTTGCGACATTCAAGCTCCAATCTGGTCACCTAGTACAGCCTTAAAAATAAATTAAGTGTACTTGGAATAGAGTAATATGCTCGATATGTTTAATACTTAGATCAAATTTAATTTTAGAAATTTAGATGTCTTTAAAAGTTTGGTTAAATTCTACGATATTTTCATATTTTTTATATATAGCAAGTTGAGCTACAAGAAAAAAGTATATTTAAGATCCTACACTACAGATTAATATATCTAAGATTCTCTGTACTAACGAGAAAATAATCAGATGTCATTACGGGTATAATCTTGATGCAAAGAAAATCAATGATGGAAGATTCAATAAAACACTCACCATCGAACGAATGTTCACATGATAAGGTAAGGGTGCTTGCTGAGGCATTGCCACACATGCTTGCTTATGATGGTCAAACTATAGTTATTAAGTTTGGTGGCAATGCAATGGGAGACGAATTACTCTCTAAAACTTTTGCTCAAGATATTGTTTATTTGAAACAATCAGGGGTTAATCCTATCGTGGTTCATGGGGGTGGGCCGCAAATCGCTGAAATGCTAGAAAGGCTGCGGATACAGTCAAAATTCATTAATGGACTTCGTGTTACTGATAAACCTACTGTCGAGATTGTAGAGATGGTTCTCGCTGGTAAAATTAACAAAGATATTGTCGCCTCAATTAATGCGCAGGGTGGTAATGCTGTTGGTATATGTGGCAAAGATGCTAAACTTATGACTTCAAAACGTATTACACAAATATCAGATTCAGAACCCAACCTTATGAGAACTGTGGATATAGGTTTTGTTGGCGAACCAGTTGAAGTTGATCCTTATATAGTAAAGATACTTTCGCAATCAGACTTCATACCGGTTGTTGCCCCTATTGGTGCTACAAAAGAGGGAGAGACTATGAATATCAACGCTGATACATTCGCTTCTTCTTTAGCTGTAGCAATTGGTGCTAAACGTCTTTTATTGCTTACAGATGTTACTGGAGTGCTAGATGATAATCTCAAACTCATTCCGGAGCTTAACATTGAGAAAACTAAAAAATTAATCCGTAATGGCACAATATCAGGCGGCATGCTACCTAAGATTAAGGGGTGTCTCGAGGTTCTTGAGGGCGGTGTAGAAGCTGTTGTGATAATTGATGGACGAGTCCCTCACTGTGTTCTTCTAGAGCTTTTTACTGACCACGGTGTTGGTACATTGTTGCGTAGTGCGGGGTAGTCTAGTATTTCTTTATCTCTATAGTCAAAAATAGTAAAGGTAAAACATGATATACAAAATACTACTAATTAGTTTGTTTATAAAGTCTAAACACTAAAATTTAAGTTTATCACAAAAATTCTTTTTCTGTAACTTAAAAATACAAAATGAAAACACACATTAAGTAAAATCTATCCACACAGAAGTAAATTATGTCAATATAGCTGATACACTTTATTAACCTGACGATCAGAAGCTGCAGCACAAACAGCAACTAAAGCTTTTGTTTTAAGGATAGTAAGTTAATGCTAGGAGAAGAATTCTCAAAATTGTAATATTCTAACTAATTAATTGTGTGAATACTTTAGGACACTAAAAAACTTAGGCTGGATTTACAGTTTTCATAGCAAAAATGCTTTCTTATGACTATAAAATGAGAGCTTAATTTCATTCATATAATAAACCTGCCTACTAACTTAGTTTTAAACGAATTAATTTTCAGAACTACTATTCGCTGTTACCTGATATTCTGTCAAATGAGTTTATCTAGTATTGATTGTTAGAAGATAGACATAATAGTGTATCACTAAGCATATTTTAGTCTAATAATTCAGTTAGATGTACCTAAAGTTGACATTTTTTGGTGTCTACATTCTTTAGAGCAGGTGTAGATTGCTCTATTTGAGGTAAGTATCAAATCTATTTTACGACTCACTGGGTCTATAATGCGTAGACTATAGTTCAAACTTATATATTTGGTCTTCAGATATAAGAACGCTGAGAGACAGATGTGTTGTCGAAAAACTCGGATAACAATACTAATTTTGAGTTCCAACTTTATTGCTGGCACAACTTAGACACTATAGCTGGTCAGAAATTTATTTACATCGTACATTTCTGACTGCGGCATATTATATTACGCAGCAGACATTGCATTGGATAGCGACATGTCGATCTTTATAACAGGAACTGCTGGTTTTATTGGGTTTCACGTTGCTTATCATTTATTAAAAAATGGCAACAGAGTAATAGGCTTAGATAATGTTAACGATTACTATGACGTAACACTTAAAGAGGCTCGATTAGAAATTTTGAATAAATATGCTGAGTTTGAATTCGTGCGTGCGGGGTTACATGACACAAACGTTGTAAAAAAGGTTTTTGAAATTTATCATCCAGATGTAGTTATTAACCTAGCCGCTCAGGCAGGGGTACGTTACAGCTCAACTAATCCTTATGTTTTTTTAGAATCCAATATTTTAGGTTTTCTGAATATTCTTGAAGCTTGTCGGTATAATGGAGTGAAGCATTTAATCTTTGCATCGAGTAGCTCTGTATATGGTTTAAATGCTCAACCGCCTTTCAAGGAAACTGATGACGTTAATCATCCCGTAAGTCTGTATGCTGCAAGTAAGAAATCAAACGAACTAATGGCATATTCTTACGCATATTTGTATAATCTTCCTATCTCGGGCCTTAGATTCTTTACTGTATATGGTCCTTGGGGGCGACCAGATATGGCCTACTTCAAGTTTTTGAGAGCTATTTTAGATGAACAAACGATTCAGGTTTTTAATCATGGCAATCACTCTCGTGATCTTACCTATATTGATGATGTTGTTAATAGCATAACACGCATTATCAATCTCCCTCCGTTATCTACTGCATTAGATAATTCGAATTTACCCCAAGCTAGTGACATGAAGGTGCCATATTGCGTATACAACGTAGGAAATAATAAACCTATAAAATTAATGCATATAATTGAAACCTTAGAAAAAGAGCTAGGTAAAACAGCAAAAAAAGAATTTTTATCGATTCAAGCTGGAGATATGGTTACAACATGTGCCGATGTAGACTCCTTAGCAAAACGCATCCAATTCTTACCTTCAACTCCCTTTCGTGTCGGTCTTAAAAAGTTTGTAAAATGGTATTTAGAATTTTATAGCTAATTGCTAATTCATAGGCTGTTACATGAGTGTAATATCTTTATGTGTTTGTAGTTATTTTACAAATTAAGAATACTAGTATTTAGCTGTAATGACAGCATCTTAATGTTGTAATATTGTATTTTAAAACACAGTCGCTTTAGCAGATCATGTTAAATTGTATTTATGGTTCATGAGCATGTCTTAGTTCGCTCAGCTTTTGTTAATTACTTTATCTCGATATCTGTGATCAAGGCGGATCACACTAGAGCAACATTGTACAGTGAGACAATCAGGTTTATAGACCAGATTTGGTATTACAAATTCACACTAAATCAGTCTTAAATTAATAATATCATTAGCGTGTCACTTCTTTTTGTAAAGCTTAAGTCCTATTATATAATGACAAACATAAGGGGAGGCATGCTTTAAAGCAAGATCCATTGAGAATTAGCTTCTTTACGACAAAATATCGAAGAACCACACAGACTAAACAACAATACATTGAAAGTATGGATTGAGAAGTATCGTAGATTTTAAGCCAGCATGGAGTTCGATTAGTGAAACTAATATTCACTATAATAGCCAATATCAAAGTAGAAATTGTTGCACTTTATTAAAGTTTTAGCTGTATATAAAAGACCCACGTAAGTAATTACGTTCAAATACTTTTTTGCAAACAACCACATCATAAGTAAGTTTTCGTAAAACCTAGACCATAAGATTATGATGATATCATAGTTTTCGAAAAAAACTCATTATGACCCTCTGGCCGTGTCTTCTAAAATTATAAGCTTTCAATATAAAAATTAAATAGAATTTGGGCTGTCTTACGGCATATAAGTTTTAAGATCCATTAATCATGTGATTATAATGTATGCATGATAATGAATTTATTGACTAGTTTATGTAGATGCACTTATATCACAAAATAATCGTTTGCTAGTTTCATATAGTGTATAGCGAATTAAGTAATATCCATTTTTTTAACACAAATCTTGGTTTTCTTATGTGAGAATGCATTATACCTTAGTATAAGACCTATGTCTTAGTGTTATAAGGCTTTAGTTGATCCACAAACTTTAAAATACTGATAATGACTGCTATAGACACAACAAATTATTTTCATTCTAAACTAGACCGATAATAATTTCCCTAACTATCTTAAAGAGGCAATAGTATTATGGGATGTGAGCTTGATAAAAGATTGGCACTTGTTACTGGCGCATCCGACGGTATAGGGCGTGCTGTTGCCAAAGCTCTTGCTCGGGAAGGCGCTCACATGATCCTTGTCGCCAGAAGAGTTTCTGCGCTCAAAGATCTTGATGATGAAATAAGAGCGCTTAACGGTTCAGCTACATTGGTTCAGCTTGACTTAAAAAATGGTGAAAAAGTTGATGTTCTTGGCCCTACTATTTTTGAGCGTTGGGGGCGTTTAGATGTTGTGGTTGCTAGTGCAGGAATTCTAGGCAATTTATCACCTTTGACTCACATTACTCAGGAATCTTGGGATTCAGTGATTACAACTAATTTGACAGCGAACTGGAGATTAATTCGGAGTATAGATCCAGTGTTGCGTAAATCAGATGCTGGTCGGGGAGTTTTTGTTACATGCCCTGCATCTCTCGGGGAACAAGCTTATTGGGGACCTTATGCTGTCTCTAAAGCTGGTCTGGAAGCTCTTGTGAAGACCTACGCCTGTGAGCTGTCTAATACAACTACAAAGGTAAACCTAATTAATCCTGGCATTGTTGCAACAGGATTACGCGCAAAGGGTTTTCCGGGAGAAAACGCTGAAGAGTTAAACACTCCCGAGGATATTACACCTCTATTTATCGAGCTTACCGCACCTGAGTTAAAAGCTAACGGTGAAGTATTCTGTTTTAAAGAATCTCAGAAAAACTATAAAGTTTGAAGCTATAATTTACTTTATAAGGTATAAAATCGTAATAATTTATTTGCAAATTTGTTTGTTTAACGTAGACGTATAATCCTAAAAAGCAATTTTAATATTTAAGACGTTTTTTGGTTAATCTGGTTATTTAATACAATAATCATATTGCATCTAATTTTTGAGAACGTCGTTTGGTGTTAGTTAAGCTGTCATAATTGCAAGATGAATAAATTTTAAATAGTAGAATAGAGCCGAAGTTGATCCATGCGTTTGAATACACTTACTTTAGAAGTGAAAATATCAAAGAAATATAGTAAAGCTAGATTGAATTTTACATACAATATTACAATTAATTCGATTTAGCTATGGAGTAATTATTGAAGCTGTGCTTTCCTTTCATAAACTTCTTGTTTAAAAATGACGACTTAACATTTGTCACCATCTCATCCGCTTTATCTTAAATGACTATCTAATAGGCAATGTCAGGCTTAACTAAAGGTCTTATATTACAGTTGTAAAGTTAGTTTGCAATGTTAAGTGTTTATGATTGTATTCTAAAAATTGTTATAGGCGCAGTCTTAACCTACAAGTGCGATGCTTTTCTTAGCTGTAAGGTATATTAATTATATAAAAATTAAATTTTGAGTGAAAGGAATTTGCATGAATCTAATTTGTCATCATTAAGGTAGTTTGAGTTCACTTAGTAAGTTACATTATAATCATTTATGACTAACACTTTGATGATGTTCTAGTACCAGCCGAGGACAAAGACTTTTATCTTTATGGGCTATTTGTGTACAAGTTGCAGATAAATTTTCTGAGATAACTAGTTTTTTATCAGGAGTTTCAAGACTATTGCGGTTTTTAACTATTTGGCTACATCATTGGCATGATAGTATATAGGCTTAAAGTTAAAGCCTTTAATATAATCTATTGAAATTTTTATTAAAAAATCACTTTTTTAAAATTTAAACCAGGGAAATACAGATATATTTTGTCATAGTGATTTAAGCTAAAGTTTTCGTTTTCTTAAAAAGAGCAACGGTATGTATCCGCATTTTCTCTACTAGAAAGGTTTTCAGATATTATTAAGAATTTAGGGAGTTTATTTGCTTTCAAAGTCTGATTTTTATATCAGTGCTCATGGTCTGAATTACTAGTTAATTGAATTAATGAGAATTTTTACACTTTAAAAATTATTTCGAGTTTCACATTTACTGCCGAACAGCTGATTTGCAACGGAAGGTGTGTCGATGAAAGGGTTGCGATTTCCCTGAATTCTTGCTACACGATCGTGTCGATTTCGCTCAATTGTATCGACGGGATCCTCTTTGTGCCAAATTAATAACATGCAAAGATTTCCTACATTATTGCTTTTCCTCGTTACAAATTTTTTTACTAATTGCAGATCGGGGTTACCACTACGGCCTTCATAGCGAATATCCATATAGAATAAGGATCTCGCGATATCGCCTTTAATTTCATTACGTGGCTCAAAATTTCTTTTCCCAATGAAAGTGTTGGGGGCTTCACCTTCGGGCTTTCCATCCTCGCCGAAATCAAGATTTCCTCTTCTTCGATTAACCGATGCATCTACTGGGTGGACGTGATGAAGATCAGATTTCATCGGTAATTTTTGAGTGCCACGGGATTGAGGCCAGAGGTGCTCACGGTTCCAGCCATTATTATTGTCAGTCACAGAACGAATAGTCTTGTCTTGAATACGATTGGTGTAAAAAAGTCGTATTTTACGTCCTGCATCTTCGACTAAGTCGATCTCAGCTAAAGCTTGCCAGAGTTCTTTGTAAGATAAAACCTTATGTCCATTTTTTGCTTTTTCATGTAATATATTTCTCAACTGTTGTGAAAACACAGTTTCATTACCGCAGAAAATTACAATCACCATAGCGTAAAGAATAAAGCGCATAAACAATTCCTCTAAAAAGTTTATGATGTTTGTAGTGGCAAGATATGGCTTTATTAGATCAATAATTATAAGATAGTTATTTGTGAACGTGTTAAATAAATCAAACTCTATTTCTATGATAATTGTGTATAACTACAAAGTATTGGCCTGAAAGTAAGAGGACAACAAAATAAAAAACTAAATAGAACTTACCAACTAAAAAATCAATTTCGCATGATTATTGTGTAGTACATTCAGCTATTTTAGTTAAAGTAGTTTTTAAACATCACTATATCAATAAGCTTTATCGTTGGTGTTAAATCATATAATTGTCCTTATCTAATGTTGACAGCTATGCCTTGCAAGTCTGAAATAAGACATCAAATGATTTTACTCGATTTAATATAAGAGAACTATAAGACAAGAATAATGGATAATTCTGCGCCTTTACGTCCCATTGTTACAAGATTTGCTCCATCCCCGACTGGCTTTCTTCATATCGGAGGAGCTCGAACTGCACTTTTTAACTGGTTATATGCTCGTCATTACGGGGGAACTTACTTACTACGCATCGAAGATACTGATCGTGCTCGCTCAACAAGAAAGGCCATAAAAGCAATTATAGATGGCCTTTCTTGGCTTGGCATAGATGCTGATCAAGAGCCTATATTTCAATCTGCGCGCGCTGAACGTCATCGTGAGTTAGTTAAAAAGTTACTCGCAGAAGGTCACGCTTATCGTTGTTATTGCACGCCAGAAGAACTGGAGGAAATGCGCAGGAATGCGGAATCTGAAGGACGTCAGCCGACTTATGACGGACGCTGGCGTGATCGTGGCTTTGAAGATGCTCCTCCTGATATTGAGCCAGTGATTCGGCTTAAAGTATCAAGGACTGGCGAAACGCGAATTTCTGATAAGGTTCAAGGAGATGTTGTTATTCAAAACAAATTTCTCGATGATCTTGTGATTTTACGTAGTAATGGTACACCAACATACAATTTTGCTGTTGTAGCTGATGACTATGATATGGGTGTTACACATGTTATTAGGGGCGTTGATCATTTAATAAATGCTGCTCGTCAAATGGCTATTTACAAAGCTCTGGATTGGGAAATTCCAGAGTTTGCTCACATACCTCTAATTCATGGTACAGACGGGACAAAGCTTTCTAAACGTCATGGGGCATTAGGTATTGAGGCCTATCAAGCCATGGGGTATTTACCAGAAGCACTTCGTAACTACATCGTTCGTTTAGGATGGAGCCATGGAGATGGTGAGATTTTTTCGACTGAGGAGATGATTAAATACTTTGATATAAAAGGTTTAGGTAAATCATCGGCACGCTTTGATTTTAAAAAATTGGCAGATATAAACTCTAATTACATGCGTCACACAGAAGATAGCAAGCTTATATCTTGTGTTAAAACTTTGCTTAGTATGCTTGAAGGTGGGGCTGAAAAAGAAAAGAAATTTGCAGCTTTAGGTTGGGATAAATTTATAACAATACTACCTGCTTTAAAAGAACGCTCAACAACTCTTGTTGAACTAATAGAAGCGGGGAATTTTTTGATTCTTGATCGTCCGATTCAGCTTAATGAGAATGCCTCTAAAGCTTTGACAAATGAAACACGTCAGCATCTTTCAAGGGTTTCTAAAGCGCTTTTTCACCTTGAAGATTGGTCAGTGGACGCAATAGAAACTGCCGTACGTGAATTCGTAAAAACTGAAGGTCTTAAACTTGGGAAGGTTGGCCCTGCCATTCGAGCTGCTCTTACTGGTACAACAGTATCTCTGCCACTCTTTTATATGCTTGCTGCGCTAGGACGTGATGAAGCTTTAGGTAGAATTGATGAGCAGTCCGTGTGATTTCGTTCAAAAAATTTAAGACTTTATTACTAATGGTGTAATTTGACCTCTTGAACTTGCCGTCGGTTCAGGTTTGTATTAACGATATTTATAGTTTCTCAACCGTGTCATGGCAGTTGTGTTTGTGGGTGACAAGGGCAACTTGAAAGAAAAGGATTTGGCAATGAGCACGCAAGACACATCGGCAAAAGCCGGTCAGTTGGCAATTAACGGTAAGGATACCCAAATGCCGGTGCGCTCGGGCACGATTGGGCCGGACGTTATAGACATAACAAAACTTTACAGAGACACTGGTTGTTTTACTTATGACCCGGGTTTCACATCAACGGCTAATTGTGGATCGAAAATTACATACATTGATGGCGATGAGGGCACACTTCTGTACCGTGGATATCCAATCGAGCAATTATCTGAAAGATCCAACTTTCTAGAGGTATGCTATTTACTTTTGAATGGTGAGTTACCAAACAAAATGCAATTCGATGAGTTCGAGTGTACCATTACAAACCATACAATGGTTCATGAACAGATGACTCGCTTTTTTACTGGTTATCGCCGGGATGCCCATCCAATGGCTATTATGGTTGGTACAGTGGGTGCACTCTCTGCATTCTACCACGACTCAACTGATATGAGTGATCCAGCACAACGCGTACTTGCTTCACATCGGATGATAGCCAAGATGCCGACTATCGCGGCCATGGCTTATAAGTATTCTATTGGTCAACCATTTATTTATCCGCGTAATGATCTAGATTACACATCAAACTTTATGCAGATGTGCTTCGCGGTGCCGTGCGAGCAATATCGAATTGATCCAATCGTTTCACGGGCACTAGATCGGATTTTCATCTTACATGCTGATCATGAGCAAAATGCTTCAACCTCAACCGTGCGTCTAGCAGGCTCTTCCGGAGCTAATCCATTTGCATGTATTGCAGCAGGCATCGCCTGTCTTTGGGGGCCAGCACATGGAGGAGCAAATGAGGCTGCACTGAATATGCTACAGCAAATTGGTTCTGTTGAACGTATTCCTGAGTTTATCGCTAAAGCAAAGGATAAAGATGATCCGTTTCGTCTGATGGGCTTTGGTCACCGTGTCTACAAAAACTATGATCCTCGTGCTCGTGTTATGCAGAAAACCTGCCACGAAGTTTTGGATTTAATGGGTGTTAAAGATGAGCCACTTTTAAAAGTTGCTATGGAACTAGAACGTATTGCTCTTCAAGACGAGTATTTTGTAGAGAAGCGTCTATATCCTAATGTTGATTTTTATTCTGGAATTACACTACGTGCTATTGGTTTCCCCGTTGCTATGTTTACTGTCCTCTTTGCTGTAGCCCGTACGGTCGGTTGGATTGCACAGTGGAAAGAAATGATCGAGGATCCTGAACAGCGTATTGGACGTCCTCGCCAGCTCTACATTGGTCCAGATAAACGTGATGTATTAGATCTGAATCAACGTTAGAATTTTAAAGTTTAAATATAAAAGTATCGCCTGGTTTTTAGAGATCTAGTTTTCTGACGGCCAGGCGTATGACTTGAGTATAGTTCAAGTTAATTAAAAATATGGCACAGTAATTAGTTCTAGTATGAGTTAAAATTTTGTTTAGAAATCTGACTTAATTTAGTGGCATTTTATATTGTCTCAAACTTTGTTCCAATAAACCATTCTAATTTTTACATCAACCTAATGCTATTTGAGGTTAAGATCTTTATGTTTAAAAACGAAATGTAATTAAAGTCATTATTTATCAATAAAAACTTTTAAGATATGTCGTAAGCATTAATTCTGTAATGCATAAGAGATTTCTAGTTTGATATGAATATTTTTATATTACGAAATGCAGAACTGCCTTTGTCTTTTTTTATACAAATGTTAGATTAAGATCTTCGTTTATTGTGCTTCATCTAGAAGTGTGAGTTTGTCAGAAATATCCTAGCCGTGAAAATTTGTAAGGTTGGTAGGATAATCACCGAATCTAAAAATTTAACATACAATTCGAATGTGCACCTCAGTTGCACCAGCATCTCGCATGATAGATACTACTATCTTAGAGGTAATCTCACTTACAGTGCTGTTATCAATAAGAAAGATTGTATAGCTATGAATTATATTGACATTTGTTGAATATTTAGTCTTACACCTAACTGTTTGATTAGCTATTCAGGTTTTATAAAATTTCGTCCAATGTAATGATTTCTAGTGACACAGAGTTCAAGACGTATTTTTGAGTTCTCAGGATGTCCTAATTCTAAGGAATACCTGAAGCTAGTATGGGTGTAACCAAATCAAAATCACAAGAAGGTCCTACAGAAAGTTGTCGTCCCGTATTTTTACGAACCAGACAAACATTTTTTACCTCCAACAATTGAGTTTGGCCGGATAATAAATGTATTTAAATATACAGGGATGTACGGGACAATGTGGAAGTGGTTTGTGACTTCTTAGTTCTTTGAGGTGATAACAAAAATCTCACCATTGTCAACTTCACACATGAATTTTTACCTACAATATCAAAAGCGCATGTTACAGATGTTAAAATGTGTACCTTGCTATGGCGACCTATAACTACTGGATGTATTCCGATGGGATTTCTTGCTCCAATTGGATAACATAAGTTGAACAGACAAACTCATGGCCTCCATTTCAAGTTGATACAACCCATTAATTAGGCGTTCTACGATGCGTATACGTTTAAAATATTCTATTAGTTGTAGTTTAATATCAACAACTAAGGTTTACTTACAAATAGCTTATAATCGAAGAAGCTTTTCTCTTTGGATATAGAATTTGTTATACTTCCATTGTGTGCAAACCTAGCACAACCCAAATCTGCAAGTAGAGGTTGCACATTACGTATGGCTATTTCGCTTGTTGTGGAATATCAAATATGCTCAACTAAAATATTTCTTTTAAGCCAGTCAATTAAGTTTCGCTCGTTTAAACCGACACCAACCAACCCTGAATTTCTTTTAAGATTGAAATGTTTCCCATCAAAGCTTACTATGCTACGTGATTTTTGACCACGATGTTTGAAGTGTGTGAAGATCCAATGTAGTCAATTCTGCGACGTCTTTACTCCATATATACTGAAAACACCACACTTTTTTCGCAGCCTGTCTCTGTATGAATCATGCTCCTGCCTTCCACAGTAGTTAATGCTACTTTAGAATTTAGTACTGGCACTGATCATACAAGTTCCCAAGGCATTAAAAGTGTAAAGTATGCATTTTTTAAAGCCAATAAAATTATGTTTAATTCTTGAAATTTTTGGAAAAGATTGTCTCATGCAAAGTATTAAGGCACATCACACCTAAATCAAAAAAGTCTAGTTCTTGCGTGCTGAAGCGGAGGCCGCTCATATGATCTGTATAAATACTGAAGTAAAATAAAGTAAAATTTTAGTTATTGTCAAGGATTTCTTACACTGCTTTAAATTACCTAGATGTATCTAACAATATGGATACTTAAGCCAAAAAAGTTGAGCCCGTCATAGCCAGATTTACAACTCTTATAAGTAGAGAGCATATACGCTAGCTTCCGAGCCATTATGATATCATCAAGCTGTCAGACTTAAAAACTTATAAATTATAATTAATTATTATTTAAAGAATTCAAGTCATTAGGTAAAACGTTTTGAATATATGAACTTAATGCTGAACCAGTGCTCTCTATATAAGGTCTAGAAAGTGAATTCTTGATCCAAAAATCTTTTTCTATACTTTGAGGAGATAATATTCCGTACCAAAACATATAAGGAATGACTACTAATAGAAAGCCTCTAGCTATTCCAAATATTAATCCAAGCAGCCTATCTATTACACCCAAAGGACCGTCTAAAATTGCATCTGAAATTCGTGATGTGATTAAGTGAACGGAATAAAGTACAATAAGAAATATTACGCCACCTAATACAATCTGTGCAAGTTGTGGTGAAATTCCTGTTGTTTGTACAAAATAGCTAGTCGCATTTTTTTGATAAAATATGAAGTAAAAAACCGCACAGGCAGCCATTATCCAAGAGACTATGGAGAGAATCTCTCGTGTAAAACCACGATACATAGCAAGTAAGCCAGAGATTGATGTTATAGCTAATAAAGCAATATCAAGGTAAGTTATTAGGCCAATCATTTGTGCATGTCCTTCAGCCAACCTAATCCATGTAGATGATAAGTAACCATCTAGTCGTATGTGGAAACGTCTTCAGCAAGTTCTCTAATATACTTTATACGATTTAGACATATCTGCGTAACTTGAGTTCCTGTATCACTTTTCGACGATAGTATAGCTCGTCGAAAACCAAGCTTTCCAGCTTCGCGCAAGCGGTTTGCTACATGCCCAGCAGCACGTATTGTACCTGATAGACTTATTTCGCCGAAATAAATATGGTCTGTTGGAAGAGCCTTACCAGAAAGAGATGATAGTAAAGCTGCCGCAGCAGCAAGGTCCACAGCTGGTTCCGTAATTTTAAGTCCCCCTGCAACGTTCAGGTAAACATCATGTTTGGCGAAACTAATACCGCACCGCGCATCTAGAACAGCGAGTATCATGGATAATCGACTGCTTTCCCATCCTATAACAGTCCGTCGTGGTGTTCCAAGTGCAGATGGAGCAACAAGTGCTTGTATCTCAACTAAAATTGGTCGTGTTCCCTCGATGCCTGCAAATACAGCAACTCCAGGAGCTGTAGAATCACGTTCATTTAAAAACAACTCTGAGGGATTTTTAACCTGCTGTAAGCCAGAATCGGACATTTCAAAAACACCAATTTCATCGGTTGCACCGAAACGGTTTTTGACAGCTCGCAGAAGCCTAAAAGGATGTCCGCGATCCCCCTCGAAATACAGTACTGTATCAACCATGTGTTCAATGAGTTTGGGACCTGCTATCTGACCTTCTTTTGTAATATGTCCGACCAAGATTACTGCACTAGAATTTTGTTTTGCAAATCTAATAAGATTTTGTGATGCAGCTCTTACCTGACTTATCGTTCCTGGTATAGCTTCAATATTATCTGACCAAAGTGTTTGAATAGAATCTACAATAACTAAATCGACTTTAGGTCCATCTTTAAGTGTGGCAATAATATTGCCAACATTAGTTTCAGAAGCCAATTCAACGGTTGAATTCAAAATACCTAAACGTTGAGCTCGCATGCGGATTTGAGCCGTAGATTCTTCCCCGCAAAAATAGAGAATTCTTAAACCTAAATGGGTAAGTGCTGCGGCGAGCTGTAAAAGTAGCGTTGATTTTCCAATACCAGGTTCTCCACCAATAAGGATCGCAGCTCCTGGAACAATTCCTCCACCAGTTACTCTGTCAAGTTCTTCCAAATGTGTAACAATCCGTGTAACAGATATCTCTTTGTCTTTTAATAGCTCAAGCTGAACTGTACGACTTGCTGATTTTCGTCCAGGCAAGCTACCATCAGGAGGTAAACTATGACTAGTATCTTCGATTAATGAATTCCAAGCACCACAACTTGCACATTTTCCTGTCCAACGTGAGGAAATTGTATGACAGGACTGACAGATATAATTTAATCTTATACTTCTGGCCATCATTTTAAATCCTGCTAGGAATGTAGATGCGATGTGCACGATGGCCAAGACGTGTTAATATTTCATACCCGATAGTACCGGCGTGATCAGCAAGATTATCCACTGTCATCCTTTCACCTATCAATTCAATCCAGCCTCCACGAAAAACTAAATTCTCTGGCACATCCGTGACATCAAGCGTTATAAGGTCCATAGACACTTGACCTATTACTGGGACAGGAATATCGCCAATAAAGCCACTGAATGCAGATTTTGTATTGTCACCGCCGAGTGCGCGCATGAAGCCATCTGCATACCCAAGAGCGATCGTAGCGATTTTGGTTCGTCTTTTAAGCTTGTGTGTTGCACCATATCCAACTGTTTCACCTGGTTCTGCTGATTGTAGCTGAAGGATCCGAGCATAAAGTTTTACAACCATTTCCATAGGGTTGAGACCGCCTGCAAATTTTTTTCCGCCATAAAGTGCTATACCAGGCCTTACAACATCGAAATGAAATTCTGAGCCAAGAAATATACCACTTGAGTTTGCGAGACTACACTGGACTTCGGAAAGTTGCCGACTTATATCCAGGAACTGGAATAGCTGTGCACTGTTATAAGGATGATCAGGAACATCTGAACAGACCAAATGGCTCATGATCAAGGTTAAATTAAAAGAAGTAAGTACTTCCCTATATTGACGAGAAGCCAGATTTAAAAACTCTTTGTGAGATACACCTAATCGCCGCATTCCTGTGTTAACTTGTATTGCAGCATCGAGTTGATAGTTTATTGATTTGCAAAATTGAGCCCATTCTTTAATTTCTTGAATACTAGATAGTACAGGTTTTAAATTAAAGTTGCGGTACTGTGTTTCGGTGCCGGGCAAAAGACCGTCAAAGATATAGATCTTTGCATTTGGTGCGATGTGTCTAGTCTGACGTCCTTCTTCTAAAGTTGCGACAAAAAATGTTTTGCAACCTTCCGTGTTTAATGCAGTAACGACAGGGCCAAGTCCCAGACCATAAGCATCGGCTTTTACAACAGCACCACACTCTGCAGCTGAAGAAATGGTGCTTAATTTCTTCCAATTGCGACATATAGCATCTACGTCAATTTCAATTATAGCACGCGCACTAACTGGAACTTTCAGAAGTGAAGCGGGTTGATATGGACTTTGAACCAATTTTGAGATCCTGGAATTGTGAGTGAGCTATTCCAAGCGCACAGGTATATGTTCTTCACGGGCAAGATTGCCAAAGCGAGTGTAGTTACCTTCAAATGCGAGTTGTACTGTGCCAATGGGACCATGACGTTGCTTTCCGATAATTACCTCAGCTTTACCAGCAACTCTGAACATTTTCTGCTGCCACTCTGAAAATTCTGGAGTTCCTTCAGTCGGTTTTGTTCTCTCAACATAGTATTCTTCTCGAAATATAAACATAACAACGTCAGCGTCTTGCTCAATAGAGCCAGACTCTCTCAGGTCTGAGAGCTGCGGGCGTTTGTCTTCACGCTGTTCAACCTGACGTGAGAGCTGAGAAAGTGCGACTATAGGCAATTCAAGTTCCTTTGCTAGTGCCTTTAAGCCTGTAGTAATCTCTGTTATTTCATGAACACGACTCTCACCATTTCGCCTGCCTCCAGATAACAGCTGCAAATAATCGACAATAAGAAGATCAAGACCTTTTTGTCGTTTTAGTTTACGTGCCCGTGCGGCTAATTGAGCTATAGAAATACCACCGGTCTGGTCAATAAACAACGGTACTTCGGACATAACACGGGCAACATCAGCGAGTTTTCTGAATTCTTTTTCATCAATCATACCACGCCGGATCTTTTCAGACGTAATTTCGGTTTGCTCTGACAAGATGCGTGTTGCTAGTTGTTCTGAGGACATTTCTAAAGAAAAAAAGCCAACCTTACCACCATTAATAGTTTTTAATGTACCGTCAGATTGACGTTCTGCTTGATAGGCTTTTGCTACGTTATAGGCAATGTTGGTTACCAATGCGGTCTTGCCCATGGATGGGCGTCCAGCTAAAATGATCAAATCAGAGTTTTGTAAGCCGCCCATACGATTGTCTAGATCGGTTAAACCTGTGGATAAACCAGATAGTTGACCGTCACGCATATAAGCGCTATTAGCCATTTCTACAGCTTCTGTTAGGGCAGTTCCAAAATCAACAAATCCTTGACCATATTTTCCGCTTTCAGCAAGACTATACAGTCGGCTTTCGGCTTCTTGAATCTGTAATTCAGGAGGCGAATCAACAGGCGAATCATAAGCTGTAGTTACAAGATCCTCACCTATAACAATAAGAGAACGACGTACATGTAAATCATATATAGTACGCCCATAATCAGCGGCGTTGACAATCGTTGCTGCATTTGCGGCTAACCGTACCAAATATTGTGGGATAGTGAGCTCTGCTGATACTGGCTCTGCGTTTTCGAAAAACGTTCTTAGCGTAATTGGAGTAGCTTGTTTTCCTGCTGAAATTAGCTTGGCGGCAACTTCAAAAATTTCGCGGTGTATTGGCTCATAAAAGTGTGTTGCATCTAAAAAGCTGGAAACTCGATCAAGAGCTTCATTATTCACCAGGATGGCACCGAGCATTCCTTGCTCGGCATCAATATTGTGGGGCACCTGACGATAGGCCAGAGGTGTATTAGAGTCTGCCTGAGCTCTGAGCTGCTCGGTCTGCGTAATGGGGAGAGAATTTTGCTTTATCATGAAGATAGAATATGTGATTCCCGATAATTATTATTTGAAAAATTGACCGTGGAATTAAAGTGCTCCCCATTATTCACAGCACAATAAATACTTGTTAATTTTTATAAAAACAAAATGTCAGATTTGGAGTATTTCATGCGAATGAATGCTACTTTTCCTCTGTGCTATTGTCTAACTCTAACAAAACATCTTCTTCACCTGCATTAAACTCCATGTCTGGATTAAAGGTTTCAAGTTCTAAAATTTCATCTTGAATGAGCGTCACGTCTTCACCGCGTGTTTGACGCTCAGCCTCCTCTTCAGATCGGGCAACGTTAATCATTATTGAAACGTTAACTTCTGGATGTAATGAAATTTGTACCGAGTGAATACCTAATGTTTTGATAGGTAGTCGCAATTCAATTTGACGACGATCAATTGAAACACCGTCTTCAGTAATGATTCTAGCAATATCTCGCGTGGCCACAGAACCATAAAGCTGTCCAGTATCACCGGCTTGCCTAATAATAGTAAATTGCCTTCCGCTAAGTTTTTCGCCGATAATTTCTGCTTCTTTCTTAAGTTCAAGATTGCGAGCTTCTAACTGCAAACGCGTTTTTTCAAATTCGGTTTGGTTAGCACTAGTTGCTCTCAGCGCTTTACCTTTAGGTAGCAAAAAATTGCGAGCGTACCCGTTTTTAACGTTGACAATATCGCCCATTTGTCCAAGAGAGCCAATGCGCTCTAACAAAATAATCTGCATTTAGGTCAATCCTTTTGCGTGTTTGATTTTTAAAGCCTTGAATTTTCATGGAATAGCATAAAGCTACAGTAGCTAGGTGAACAAACTTAATTCAACTGTCTTCGTAGCAGCGCTTAATAGGTAAAATCGGTTCTGCGATCCCTAGCATTGAAATGGCGATGCTAGTATACGGGTGATAAATTAGAAGAATTATATAGACAATAATAAGTACCGTAGTACGTGCTTTGAATTTTCGTGTAATATTATGAATAATTGCTAACCCGATTATTAAGTAGGCTATAAAAATAGCACTTGCGAAGCCAAGCGCTATCAAGCCCGGGTAGCCATCCAAGAAAGATCCGCTCAATGTTGCAAACATAAAAAGCGGTCCCTCGCGTGGGAGTGTAATAAATGATAAATCTGGCCAAGGTCTAGCTAATAGACCCGACGCGAAAATTATATAACTGCCTAACCACAAATTTAGGCAAGCTACTGCCATCCAAAATACTGCGATGGCGGGTGTAAAGGTTTTGCTCAAAAACGACGCAAAGTTTTTTCCATCAATCTCGTCGGGGAGTTGTATAGCAAGATTATCAACTCGTTCGGTGATTATACTTTCAAGTTCATGCTCGTTGCTTGCAAAAGAAAAAAGAGATATTGCTGCGAGAGTGCCTGCTATTAAAGTAAGCAAAAATAAAACTCGACCTGGAGGATACCATTCGACTACGCTAGAACCATTCTCATTAGTTTCACGTTTAAGCATTAATAAGTACGAGCATATAACCATAGGCAAGCCAACTGCAAATAGGTGATGTACGCCAGCTATAGGGTGAATAAAAAAAGCTGTCAAAAATGCCGCAGTTGCCGAAGAAGTAAGGGCTGATATCCATCCCCATCCCAATCCATAAATAATTATTGGTAGAGGAGCTACTAAAGTGAACAGAATTATGCCTACCACGGATCCACGTACTGCTGCGATGAACAAAATAGCAGAAGAAAGACCTGTGATGAGATTAAGAAATATACTGTTTTTCATAATAAGCTGTCCCGCTCATATGCGGTTAGGGGCCTTAGTAAAGTAATTAAGTACGGCCCCAGCATTCGTCACCTACTCTCGATATCAGCAAAACGATTTAGCTTAACGTTTCAGAATTGATGTAACGTATGCTTGAAACAACACTACTTGATCACGTAAGGCAATAGTGCCAAGTAGCGTGCGCGTTTAATGGCTTTGGAAAGTTCACGCTGCTTTTTTGCTGAGACTGCTGTAATCCGGCTTGGAACGATTTTGCCACGCTCAGAAACGTAACGTCCTAGTAAACGAACATCTTTATAATCTATTTTAGTTGAGTTGTCTCCTGAAAAAGGACATGTTTTGCGGCGACGATGAAATGGACGCCGAGCGCCCCCTGCTGTACTTGCCATGTTTATAAATCCTGATTTTGCTGATCAATTACTTGTGGTCGCACCCGAAATGTTGAGCCCTCACGGCTGCTACGTTCACTTCTGTTCCCTCTTTCGCCCCTATCGCCTTTATCTCCTCGTGGACTGCTGCGATCACTGCGAAAACCTGCACTACTCCCGCGGCGTTCTTCACGATCGTTCTTGCGCATCTGTACAGATTGCTCTATCTCGTGGCTATCAACCTTAATGCTCATAAAACGTATGATATCCGTAGACAAATGCATGCGCCTCTCCATCTCGGCTAAGGTTGCTGCAGGGGCATCTATATTAATGAGCGTATAGTGTGCTTTGCGGTTTTTCTTAACTTTATATGCTAAAGATTTAACGCCCCAATATTCAATTTTGCCGAAGGATCCTCCGCCTTCTTCTATAACCTGTTTTAGCTCTGCAGTAATGGCTTCAACCTGTTGTTGGGAGACATCCTGGCGCGCAAGATAAACGTGTTCATATAGTGGCATGACATAGCCTTTCCGTAGAATCTTTACTTTTATGTAGCACAGCCTCTGCCGATCAGTGTTAAAGTGTTCGGTTTCCGCGAGGAAAGCCTCAAAGGTGACCAAAAAATTTTTAAATTAGAGTGCTGATCAAAACCAAACCACGTGCGCAAAAACTACTGCAGTAAATTCGAATAAAGGCTGAGACTAATTGGAAATTCTAAGAAAAGCAAGTTTTTTGATAGAAAAACAAGGTTTGCTCACGGGAACCCTTGACATACAAGTCACTGCTGTGTGTATAGCGCAGGTTTAGTAAGAAAGTAGCCAATGAAGACTAGGACATTATATACGCACAATTCACTATATTTATAAGAATTAATTACGACAACTTATAGCTTAAAGTATTAAAAGAGTTGATAGTTAGCAAAAATTTTTAAAATTTAGTAAAATTAGGCGATTTAAGAATAGGAGATTGTAAATGGCGCGAGCATTTGTTTTTCCAGGCCAAGGCAGCCAGAGTGTTGGCATGGGTAAGGTGCTTGCAGAGCAATTTAGGTCGGCTAGAGATGTTTTCGATGAAGTTGATGAAGCACTTGGTGAAAAGCTTTCGTCAGTAATTTGGGAAGGTCATAAAGAAACCTTAGCTTTGACACGAAACACACAACCTGCCCTGTTTGCAGTTTCTATGGCTGTAATAAAAGTTTTTGAACAAGAATTCGGCATACGACTGACCGATGCTGTGAGGTATGTTGCGGGACATTCATTGGGAGAATATTCAGCACTTACTGCAGCCGGTGCATTTTCAATTTCTGATGCTGCATCGCTGTTGCGTGTACGCGGAGAAGCGATGCAGAAAGCAGTGCCTGTCGGAGAGGGAGCTATGATTGCTCTTTTGGGTGTTGGTATTGATATTGCTGATAAAATAGCTTGTAAAGCTGCTCATGTAGGTATTTGTGAGATTGCTAATGACAATGATCCAACACAAGTTGTGTTATCCGGCACTAAGGCTGCAATTGATCGTGTCGCAGATTTGAGCAAATCATATGGTGTTCGCCGTGCTGTTGTGTTGCCGGTTAGTGCGCCATTTCATTGTTCTCTTATGCAACCTGCGGCCCGCGTCATGGCAGAGAAACTCTCAAATGTGAAGATTAGGAAGCCAGTAATACCTGTGGTTACTAACGTAACGGCTACACCTGTTTCAGATCCCGATAAAATTCGCTTATGTCTTGTCGAGCAAGTCACAGATACGGTCCAATGGAGACAATGTATTATGACTATGACCACTGCTGGTATTAATGAATTCTTTGAAATAGGTGTTGGAAAGATCCTTTGTGGCTTGATTGGCCGTATTGACAAATCTGTTAAATCAGCCGCTTGTGAAACTTCCCAAGATATCTCCGCTTTAGCAACTTTGATTTCCGCCGAGTGAATTTTACTCCAGTGGTAGTCGTAAAGTCTGGTCAAATTATTGTACGGTAAATATTGAAGGATGAATATGTTTGATCTTAAGGGTAAAATTGCTCTCGTGACAGGAGCGACGGGTGGTATTGGTAAGGCCATTGCACACTTGCTTCATGCGCGTGGCGCGACCGTTGCATTGTCTGGAAGGCGAGAAGATGAGCTCCAAGTATTGTGTGAGGTATTAGGTGATCGTGTTCATCTAGTTCCATGTGATCTTTCCAACAGAGATCAAGTATGTCAGTTGGTTGATCGAGTGGTTTCCGCAGCAGGACGTCTTGATATTTTAGTCAACAATGCTGGTTTAACTAAAGACAATCTTTTTATTGCCATGAAAGATAAACAGTGGGATGATGTTATTGCGGTTAATTTGACATCTACATTTATGTTAATGCGTGCTGCTGCTCGCTCCATAATCCGCGCAAAGACTGGTTATGGGCGCATTATTAATATTGCCTCCATCAGCGGTATTATAGGAAATTCTGGTCAGGCTAATTATGCTGCCTCTAAGGCCGGTATAATAGGCATGACAAAATCGCTGGCTCGTGAAGTGGGTTCACGCGGAGTTACGGCTAATTGCATTGCTCCTGGCTTTATAAAAACAGCAATGACAGAAGTCCTTAGTGAAAAACAGGTGCAAGGTATTATGGGATCGATTCCTGCTAACACATTCGGTACACCAAATGATATTGCTGCGGCAGTACTCTACTTTGCTAGCTCCGAAGCACAATATATAACTGGACAGACATTACACATCAATGGTGGTATGATTATGCCATAATCCGAAAAAAAATACATAATGTGGCCCCTTTATACGGTATCAGCTGAAAAAAGCAGTCGTCTTTGAATACTAGGAATGTTAGTCAATATCATCGATGTGTGATGCTCGGCAGAGAGCTGACTCATGTGCATTCGCAAATACGTATGCTTTAAGCTAAGACTGCCTATCAATTTCGATAATTAAACTTAGGTGTCTTGAAAATTTAACAATTTACTATTGTTAATAACATTTAAGATACAGCTTTGAATTAAAAAACAATCAAATAAGGAACTTGAAACTATGAATGATGTTGCAGACCGTGTTAAAAAAATTGTTGTTGAGCATTTAGGAGTTGAGGCTGAAAAGGTTAGTGATAGTGCATCATTTATTGATGATTTAGGTGCAGATAGCTTAGATACAGTTGAGCTCGTTATGGCTTTTGAGGAAGAGTTTGGTTGTGAAATACCTGATGATGCAGCAGAGCATATCCTAACAGTGGGTGATGCTGTAAAATTCTTGGAAAAGAATTCGGATGATAATAAGTGATTTACCACGATCAGTGTAACGCAATGGATGCTGTCATCTAACCAGACGGCATCTTTAATGCAAATACGTAACTATAGCCTACTCAAAGAATTTTTGGAAGATCGATGCCAAGTAAACATTTGCGAAGAGTAGTTGTAACCGGCCTGGGACTAGTTACGCCTCTTGGCTGCGGTGTAGAAGAGACTTGGACTTCTTTAATAGAGGGCCGAAGCGGTATAAGGCGCGTCAAAGAGTTCGAAGTCAACGATCTCGCGTCTAAGATTGCAGCTTTTATACCTCGTGGAGACAACATTTCAGGTTGCTACAACGCGGACGATTGGATGCTCCCAAAAGAACAGCGTAGGGTTGATGATTTTATTGTTTATGCCATTGCCGCTGCAACTCAAGCAATTTCTGATGCTGGGTCTGTGATTGTTACAGATGAAGATCGTCATCGTGCCGGTGTACTCATTGGTTCTGGTATTGGTGGTTTGCAGGGCATTGCCGAAACATCGCTTCTTCTACAAGAAAAAGGACCGCGCCGCATAAGCCCATTTTTTATTCCAGGTCGCCTTATTAATCTTGCTTCCGGATATGTGTCTATTAAGCATCAACTTAAAGGGCCGAATCATTCTGTTGTGACAGCATGTTCAACGGGCGCTCATGCAATTGGTGACGCATCTCGCATTGTAGCTATGGGAGACGCTGATGTTATGGTCGCTGGTGGTTCTGAAAGTCCTATTTGTCGTATTGCTTTGGCAGGTTTTGCAGCCTGCCGAGCTCTTTCAACAGCATTTAACGACCAACCAACAAGAGCATCGCGTCCTTATGATGCTGAACGCGACGGTTTTGTGATGGGAGAAGGTGCTGGAATTGTAGTTTTAGAAGAATATGAGCGAGCTAAAGCACGTGGTGCTAAAATTTATGCCGAAGTTCTTGGTTATGGCATGTCTGGAGATGCATATCATATTACTGCGCCTGCTGCAAACGGAGATGGTGCCTTTCGTTGCATGCAAGCAGCTATAAATGCAGCCGATATTAAAGCTGAAGATATAGATTACATTAATGCTCATGGTACATCTACCCCAATGGGTGATGAAATTGAGCTTGCTGCAGTAGAGCGATTATTTTCATCCAATTCGACCTATGTCGCAATGTCCTCAACTAAATCTGCAACAGGTCATTTGTTGGGGGCTGCGGGTGCAGTTGAAGCTATATTCTCAGTCCTAGCAATACGTGATAATATTGTCCCTCCTACACTTAATCTTGATAATCCTTCTGTTGATACATTCGTGAATCTTGTTCCTCACAACGCACAGAAATTGGAGATCAATACAGTTCTATCTAATTCATTTGGTTTTGGAGGTACCAACGCTTCACTTATTCTACGTAGAGTTGTCTAGTTATTTAGTGATAAAATGGTTTCTTGCTTATGACGTTAGATGTTTTTGCTTTAATTTTCTCGTAATCATAAGGAAATGTGTTTGAAACTATTTAATACGTCAGCTGAATTTGTTTTACATTCTATTGTGCGATGTAACAAGAGCAAGACCTAAGCTACTGTTAATTATAAACTCTAGCATTGCTTCTTGGGGAACTCCAAGACTATCATTTTCATTTTTAGTCATTACCAAGTAATGTATCTATAACAACCGAAGGGCGTTCCGGGCTCATAACTTGCAATTTCTTTATAAATTTGATACGTCCACGCGTTGATAGTGTTTGTATGTTTGTTGATTATGGAACTGACACTTACTTGAATTTTTGAATGTTACCTGGCGCTTCGTGATATGCGCTTATATCAAAATGTGCTTCAATAAATTGCTTGCTTAGTGGAATCTTTTATTCCTAAAGCTTTGAAGTAATGGCGGCTTATAACAAAACTATTGGTTGCTTCAGCAAAATTAAGGATTGACTTATTTTGGTTTCAACTAATAGCATTTTGTTATCAGTATAAAACTAAAACCATGTATGTTAATTTCTGGGATCAAGTTTAGTTAAAAATGTTTCATCTTACAAAAGGAAAAAAGTTTAGTTTCAAAGATAGAAATCGTTCGATCGGCCTCCGTTTAGAGTAGGTTGCCTTGTAAATTTCTATGAGTCTTTGCATCAACATGACAGCTACTACAAATTGTAATATAAATATTAAGGCGGTGCTGACTATAAAAGCGTAAGAGTAGAGACTGCTTTGGAAGTTCATAATCTATATTGAAAAATCGCTATTTTTTACGTCTTAAGGGAGGAGTATCCTGCAAAAGTCAGCATTCTAAAATTTTAACTTTATCCTAATTTGTAATTCTAGTTATCTTTTATTAAGATAGTATATAAAATTGAACAGTTTGACATTAGTGAATGGTATATTACAATGTTTCAAATTTAATCTAATTATTCATTACTTCAAATATGCTTTTAAAGTAGCACGTCTGCTTTTATTACGTCAGTTTGTTGACTGTTTAATAATACTGTCATTAAAGTCAATAAAACCACATCACTGGAACACAGGGAATAAGGTGTTGTGGTGGAAAGATATGTTAATTAAGCTACTCATTTGGTTTTACCAGCGCTAATTATAACCTTTTTGCAGAAGTCACTTAGTGTCTAAAGTATTATTCAAATTATGATGATATCATGTTAGAGAATAATAACCTTAATTAATACCTAATAAATATATCTATAGTCTTAGCTAATATAGTTAAATTAGTTATCAGTGACGAGCCCAATTCTTTTAATATATATCTGGTATCTACTCATTATACTTCAAGTAATCAGAAGTTTCAGTACACTGGTTTCTATCTTGATTCAGCTCCACTTGATTGAGCAGCCCATACTAGGGTGTTGAACGCGTGGACCATATCCAGTCTTGTAAATATGGTGCATAGCATTAAAAAGTTCAGGGACACGATTAGATGATATATCATTCATACCAATATTGTCGAGACGACCTCTGTAATAAAGCTTTCCACTTGCACACAAGCCAAAAAAATCAGGCGTGCAAACTGCACCATAAGCCGCAGCAACCTTTTGGCCCCTATCTACTAAATAGGGGAATCTAAAACCAAATTTTGTAGCAAAGAGTTTCATATTAGAGGGAGAATCTTCAGAAACCTTGTCGTAGTCATTTGGCATTATTGCTAAAACCTCAAAACCATCATCGATAAGAGCATGAGCGTCTCTTGTAAACCTGTCGCATATAGCTTGAACATAAGGACAATGATTGCAAATAAAGGCTAAAAGTAAGCCTTTACCACTAAGATGATCAGACATCTTAAAACTTTTGCTATCTGTGTCTTCTAATAAAAAGTCTGGAGCTTGTCGGCCAAGCTCGCATGGGGGTGTATTAAGTAGCATGTACGTGCTAATCCAACCGTTTCTGTTATAATATCAAATACGTCATCATATGATCGATTTAATTTCAAGCCAATTTTCACCAAGGGTTTCATTGGCTTTCGCTAATGCTGCATTGTTTCCCATAATAGCAATACGCCCGTTTTCAACTAAACATTCGAGCGCGTTTGCGAAAGAATAAATATCTTGTGCAG
The DNA here is from genome assembly GCA_039583345.1 of Candidatus Tectiglobus diatomicola. Taxonomy (GTDB): domain Bacteria; phylum Pseudomonadota; class Alphaproteobacteria; order Rhizobiales; family Hyphomicrobiaceae; genus Tectiglobus; species Tectiglobus diatomicola. Next base: position 138,802 of record JAZDSJ010000005.1, read on the forward strand.
TTGTCGCTAGGACTTCATCTCGTATTTTCTGACGAATTTCTTCATCTTCTTCTGCTAAATGTAGTTGAAAAGCCATTAATCCTTTCGCATCAGGTAGCAGATGTGTATCGATATTGCCGATAGTACCAATAATTGCGCGTGTGATTTCTTCTTTGTCAAACGTAGTCTCGCGTATATGTTGCGCTGTTGCGTTGTAGATAGCAAGCGTGTCTAGCAGGTTTGGGTCTCGGTATGATATGTAAGTGAATGCCTTAGAACGACGGTTGAAACGGCAAAAACCTCCATAAGCTCCCCCTTGCATACGTACTTTATTCCATAGCCAACCTGTGGAAAGAAGATTCTGTGCAACGAGCGCTGCTCCAATAGAATCTATTCCGTGGTGGTTAAGATCTCCACCCTGTGCGACGTAATTTACACTAGCTGGAATTGCAAAGCCCTCAGCTTTGTTAAAATGTGCGGCATCGTTGAAAGAACTAGTCCAGTCGTTATGAGCGGCAATTGAGCGTAACGGGATGGCATCTAAAAGTAATTTTAAATGTGATCCGAAAGAAGCTAATGTCGGTTTATCTGCTGTGATATTCACTTTCATGCCAACTTGGGTGATGATTAGGTTTCGTATCTCTCTTAGCTCCGAAACCACAGATGGCCAGTCCGAGATGACTTTTTCAGCTAATTCTCGTAATGCAAAAAGTCTTGACAGCCCGCTGATCTGCTCCTTAACAAATCCGGCCGTGTTCAGGCTCGCGTTAACTCTTCGTGCTACAAATATGTGACCACCTGGAACCAAATGGGCTTCGGCTGAAGCTTTTTCTTCGAGTATTATTTTTTTTATGCGGTCACGATCGTCTATACGAGAGTCAATCAATACATTCTTAAGTATAGAAACTAGTTCGTGCGCCTTAGTTGAAACTGCCTTAGATCTTACTATAAGATGCGCCGCACAATCTTCTTTATTCTCATTTATTGTCGATATGTAAGGGCTCATGTGAATACCGCCTGTATTCTGAGCAATCTGTTGGCTAAAGCTTATAAAATCTAGTGAAGTAGTACCAGTTTCAAGTAAGGCCCGTTCGAATACATCGAGTAGTGTGAGTTGCTTTGTAGAGAGTGATTGTATACTGAAAGCTAGGTCAAGATATATTACACCGTTGGTGGGTAATTCATGGGTTAAAATATCGATGTTATTAATTTTCTGTAATTCAGTGGGAATTTTGGAATTATATTTAGGTAGGTCTGTGCGTTTAAGATGTGGTATTTTTGCAATATCTTCCGGCAGATCAGGAGCATTTTGAAGTAGTCGGAGTTCCGAAGTCCGTTTTACTAGATTTTCCAAATCTATGACTTCCAAGCTGGATTGAACTTTTTCGAGGCGCTGACACTCTTCTGCTGCCTGACGTTCAGCTTTCTCACAATCAGGTTTCACAATTACAGTCACACGATGAGGATTTTTTAAGAAGTGACGATGCATAAGTTTCTCAAGAACAAGCTCACCAGATGTAATCCGGCTCTTTAGCTCTTTCAGAGGTGTCTCGAAAGTCATTCTCTCAAAAGGATCTCTATCATAAAGCCAAGAACTAAGCACACGTAACATTAAAGATAACCCTCTTGGGAAATGTCCAGTATTATTCTCGCGGAGGCTAAATTCAACGGTGTTTATTGCTGCGTCTAGCGTCTTTTTGTCAACTCCTTGACTAGCTAGCGTTTTAATAGTGTCAAGAATAAGTTTTTCCACTTTGTTGACATGGGCACTATCAATTCCTTTTAAACCGTATATCGCTGTGGTCTGGCGCATATCGAAATCGATTGAGCCAATTACGTCTTCACCTAGGCCGGAATCAGTAAGCGTACGCCGTAGCGGCGATGCAGACGTACCAATGAGTACTTCATCAAGAACGTCCAGTGCTAGTGCCTCAAACGGATCCTTAATCTCATCTAGAAGCCAATTTACCGCCATGTTTGATTTAGCCTGCTTCGTTTCCTGGCCGGCCGGATAAGTGCCTTCGACGCATATAGGTTTCGCAAATTTCGGTTGTAGTCCAATACATGAGCTAACTTCGCGTTTTGTGAACTCGTTAAGGCGTTCATTCATAAAACGTAAACGCTCTGACGCATCATCATCACCATAAAAATAAATCCACGCATTCGATGGATGATAGTACATACTGTGAAAATCTTTTAAACCCTCGTAAGTTAAATGAGGAATTAATTTTGGATCCCCCCCACTATCCACACCATATGTCGTATCGGGAAACATTGCTTCTTGTGCAAGTTTGTACAGTACTGCATTAGGTGATGAATATGCTCCTTTCATTTCATTAAATACGATACCTCTATATGTTATTTTGGAATCTAGAGAATTCAGTTCGTAGTGCCAGCCTTCTTGCTCGAATGTTTCTCGAGTCAACTTAGGGTGAAGTACGGTATCAACATAGACGTCTACAAGATTATAGAAATCTTTTACGTTCTGACTAGCCACAGGATAAGTCGTTTTATCTGGAAATGTCATGGCATTCAGGAATGTATTCAATGAGCTCTGCGCGAGGCGAATAAACGGGTCTTTGACTGGAAACTTTCGTGATCCACATAATACAGAGTGTTCAAGAATGTGCGCTACGCCAGTAGAATCTACTGGTGGGGTACGAAACGTTATTCCAAAAACTTTGTTTTCGTCGTTGTTAATGAGTGATAATAAACGTGCACCAGTTTTGTCATGACGGTACAATTGTACCTCACTATCAATTTCGCTTACATACCTGCGCTGGAGTTCTTGAAAACCATTATGTGTCGTCGCCATGTGAACCTCATACTATTCATAATTCTCTATTCTCTACCATGTAGGTTTAACATGGAGTTTGACAGCGGGTGATATATATATATAGATATACTTTAAATTATTTATTATTTGTAATCTATAGATACGTCTTCGTACTATTTTTGTCTACCTGCATTGATGCTGATAGCTCTGGTGTATCTTTTTTTGTTTTTTATTACATTTTAGTCGAAATATTAGCAACTTCCGGTTCTGCACCAACGTAGATGTGGTATGAATAAAGCGTTTATAAAATTCCATCTTTCTGGTGTTTTAAATATAACCGATTCATACAGATATTTTGAATACAGCACCTTAACTTTTACTAATAGGTATTTAGAGCCTAAATCATAACTGAGATTCAGCAAAACGTAACTAAATTTGCCATAAATAGGATTTACCGAAAAAGTTCTTTACATTGTACTTAAATATTAGTCAGGTTTTCTCATATTAGAAAAAATAGCAAGACAGCTAAATCCAAAATTTTATTCCTCAAATACAAACCATAATAAGTATATTGTATAGTTAAATATGATGAAAATACCATTGTGAAGCTGATTTTACAGCTATACTTAGTTACGGTGGTTAAAGCATTAAATCCTCCCTTTAACAACTTCATTAATGTTTAAAAACAAACTCATATTGGTATCGGTTCTACTAAAAAGTTGTAGGCAAGCGATTTGAAGCCGAACAAAAAAACCTTTTAATTCGTTCACCAGCGTGCCTTCAGGCAAAGTATTAAACATTGCCCAAATTATACAACTTTTTGAATTCAATAGCTGATATGCTTATGCCACTAATTACGTGTGATGGAACAAGATAGTAAAGCCTTTGAAGTTATTTTACACACTTCATTTAAGAAGAAAGCACTTCTAATTTGATTGAAATATATAAATTCTATCATTAATATGTGGCGTATATAGACAATAACTTTAATTTTCAGATGTTCGATTTATAGCAGTTGCTATCCTAATTAAAATATTGTTTTTGGCACCTCGTTGGAATAAGCTTTGCGTGCTAATTTTACTAAATGTCAAACCACTATAAAGCTTCTCGGCTTGGAATTTCATGTAACTATAGTTAAAAATTCTTTCGAGTTTTCTATTTTTATTGGCAATACAACATGCTTTACACTTACAATGTATTCAAATGAATACAAAGGCGAAGCCGGTGTAAGAGAAGTATAAAACACAAAAAATGTCTCAAACTTTTGCCCTTACATATGAACCTAAAGATATTTTTATGTTCATCGCCTTACTAACTGAACTTTGCGCAATGTATCCTTGATATAAGAATAAAGACCGAACGGTACAATTAGTAGTCAAGTCTAGGCTTGTGTAAAACTACGCAAGCCCTAGCTTTGTTAAAATCTATACTTTACAGACGTTAATTGTTTTCCTAAATAGGCGTTGATAATCATGGTTTACGAAATTTCAGACACGATTGCACGTTTCAGCGATATTGTATTCTATATAGTCTGGCTGTAAAGCTTTGATAAAGATTCTCAGGTTTGTTGTTAATGAAATTCTCTTGTTGTCTAAGAAAGAGTTAATCTTAGTAGTAACGAAAATACTTGACCTAAATTTGCTATCTGTACAAGCTAAATGCTTAAACATGCCAGCAAGACTAATATGTTAGTTTTGCTGGCACTTTTGAGTTTGACATAAGATCTAATACTTATTTTTGTAACGAGTTAAAAGTTATGCCTCAATTTTTTTGAAATATGCCACAATATTACACCTACGACGTTATGGAAGAAGGATCTTTAGATAAAATTTCTAACGTACCCAAAAAAGGCAGATTAGTATTAACATTACGAAATTCAAAATCAAAATGGCGCATATTGATTGCTTCGAAATTGATCAATAGATGTAAGACTATTTTCTTAGCTAAGGTAGGCTCGTAAGTATGGCTCTTCTCATTATTGGCAAAGATATTATTAAAGACTATTACCATGAAATATGTAAACAGGCGCCACATCGCGACATTCGCCTATGGCCAAATATTGGAGATCCTAATGATATCTTGCATGCTTTGGCGTGGCACCCAGAACACGGTGAATTAGCCCGGCTGCCAAATCTAAAAACTATTGTTTCTTTAGGAGCCGGCGTTGACCATCTCTTAGAGGACTTAAAATTGCCAAATGTTCCTGTAATCCGATATGTGGACCCAGATCTGACAAGTCGTATGGTTGAATACATCATTCTTAATACGTTATTGCATACACGACGTATGATGGAATATCAAAATCAGCAGAGGGTCTCAAAGTGGCAATACTTGCCAGTACCCACAGCCAAAGATATCCGTGTTGGAATAATGGGAATGGGTGTTCTAGGATCTGCAGCTGCGTCTGCCTTGTATGGAATGGGTTTCAAAATACGTGGATGGAGTCGTAGAATTCAGCAGATAGAGAATATACTGAGTTTTGCAGGAACGGAGAATTTGGATACATTTCTTGCTGAGACGGACATATTGGTAGTCCTTCTCCCCGATACTAAAAAAACTAAAGGGCTCATAAATCGAATGTTGATACGAAAATTGTCACTTAGTGGACGTCATCCAAGTTTGCCTGGACCGGTTTTGATAAACGGCGGTCGAGGCGCTGTTCAGATTGAAACTGATATACTTGCGGCATTAGAGACTGGCGAACTATACTCCGCGAGCCTTGATGTATTTGAAAATGAGCCTCTCTCACTAGACAGTCCTTTATGGAAACATCCACGTGTTTCAATTACACCGCATACCGCTGGGGTGAGTACTCCTGAAGTTATTGCGGCATATTTTCTAAATCATGTTAAAAGTTCGGAGAGTGGAAAATGCCCGAAAAACGTTGTCGATCGTAGTGTTGGTTATTAAATCATTATCCCGTCTTAGTCTGGATGTAATAACTAGAGGTTTACTGTTGACAATGTGTGCTTAATATACTCCAAAAATTTGCTCTTTCGTAAGTTTAATGCATGTAGAGAGAAATTTACTTACTATATTTAAGCAGAGAGTGTAATCATTAAAAATGCATAATTTATAATTTATTTGATATTGTCATTAGTAATTATTAACAATCGTTATCTTTTAGAAAATAAAAGGTATTGTTTTGGGATTAAGCTTATCTGGTCAGAAAACTGAGTATATGTTTTACATGTACTCGAGTTGTATTTAATTAGTTAGTTAAAATTCTATTAATTTGTTTAAGTTTAGAAGCACATTACTCTTACATAAAGTTGTAAGGGTCTATGTCAACATTAAGGCGAACATCCCCCTTCATCGCAGGAATTTGACTGATCCAGACTCTTAAATAGCTTTGAATATCAATTTCGCGAGTTGCTTTGACTAATAATCGCCAGCGGTGACGTCCACGTATCATAGATAAAGGAGCTTCTACGGGACCAAGTACTGTAACTTGGTTCGTCTTTGGAGCGCTGCGAGCGACGCTGTGAGCAAAAGCATTACCAAGGCTTTTGTCACGGGCAGATATTATTAATGCTGCAAGTCGTCCGAAAGGTGGCAGCATGCCAGTACGACGCTCATTGATTTCACGCTTGACAAATGCATCGCGATCTCCTGTGATTATGGCTTGAATGACAGAATGATCAGGTAAATATGTTTGTATAAAACCACGTCCTCGTTGCATTACGCGCCCTGCGCGTCCCGTAACTTGATGCATCATTTGAAACGAGCGTTCGCCAGCACGAGGGTCTGCTTGAGCGAAGCCAAGGTCACCGTCAACAATACCAACCGTTTCAAGATTGGGGAAATGGTGACCTTTGGCAATGATTTGTGTACCGATGATAATATCAATTTCCCCGGTTTCAATTTGAGTAATTACTTTTCGCATTTCATTAATTGTTGGAATTAGATCGCTAGACAGTAACGCCGTTTTGACACCAGGAAAAATACCAATAACTTCCTCCAGAATACGTTCTATACCTGGGCCGCATGCCACTAAACTGTTTTGTTTGCTGCATTGTGGACACTTTTTGGGCATCGGCAACGTAAAGCCGCAATAATGACAACTTAGTTTTGTACGAAAACGATGTTCTACAAGCCATGAAGAGCATTGTGGACAGTCAAAGCGATGGCCACAGGCTTTACATAATGTAAGAGGAGCGTAACCGCGGCGATTAAGAAATAATAGACTTTGACGGCCATTATTAAGAGTGTCTTTTAACGCTGTTATAAGAATTGGTGACAACCAGTGTCCACGTTTAGGCGGGTTCAATTTGAGATCAATAGCTGTGACTTCTGGTAAATCAATACCGGAGTAACGTCCAGGTAAGATGACGTGGTTGTAACGCCCGGTACGCACATTTACATGACTCTCGATTGATGGTGTTGCTGATGCTAATATGATTGCAAATTTACCTAGGCTGGCACGTACAACAGCCATGTCTCGTGCATGGTAATTTACTCTATCGTCCTGTTTAAAACCACTATCATGCTCTTCATCGACTACAATCAGACCGAGATTCTTGTAGGGTAGAAATAGCCCAGAACGTGCGCCTACCACACATTGCGCTTTACCAAGTGCTACAGCTCTCCAGACACGTCCGCGCTCTGTTTCTCTAATGGCTGAATGCCATTCTACAGGTGCGCATCCGAAGCGCCTCTTGAATCTTTGCATGAATTGGTTAGTTAGGGCAATTTCTGGAAGTATGATCAATACTTGTAGGCCCTGAGCAAGCGCGCTAGCAACTGCTTCATAATACACCTCTGTTTTGCCGGCTCCCGTGACACCATCAAGTAATGAAACGGAAAATCTTTTTGCCTCAACTGCTGCTTTAAGCATATGAGCAGCAACTTTCTGATCATTATTTAATGTGGTAATTTCGTGTGTTGGGTTTGGTTGCGAATGAGCTTTTTCAGGTAATAATGTGTTAACTAGTACTCCAGCCTGAACAAGACCGTCGATTACACCGGTAGTACACCCTGAGATCCTTGCAAGTTCTGTTTTAGAACGAATCTGACCGTCTGAGGAAATCTTCATAACTCTCGTACGTGCTGGTGTCATTCTTAAAGGCACTGATGCATTTGTGGTGTACTGTACACCATAACATGGTTTTTCAAGTCCAAATGTGGCACGCGCACCTATGGTCATCCGTATAACCATGCCAAGCGGAGATAATGTGTACCAGGAAATCCACTCAGCAAAGCGCATCGTAGAAACGGGTAATCCAGGAATGTCAACCTTACCAGCTAACCGTTTTAGTTTTTCAGGATTAATAGGTTTTTGTAAGCCAACAGGGCGGTCCCAAACAACACCAGTACGTATTTGTGTGCCAAGTGGTACGCGGACTAAAGTACCAGGTATAACTGGCCCAATCTCACCAATTAGGTAATCATAACTGTAATCAATGGCCAGTGGAAGCACTACGGGTACACGCAGTTGCTCTGACTTATTATATTTCAGTTCTTGTTCCTCTTCCTCTTATTAGTATTAAGCTTACCTAAATCAACACTTGTTGATGATTTTTAAAATGTATATGATGCCCGAACGAATGGCTTATGTAAAAGATCATACATTAATGACGTGTTAAATAATCATTAGTGTTTTTTGTCATTAATATTAATAATATATCTCAAATAAAAAAATAAACTGATAATGTAATGAAATCTAGAACATTTTATTAGTACTTCTTAAGTAATTGTAAGTCGGAATTATTAAAGCTTCTGTGACGCGTTGCATTTAAATTGAAAATAATCTAATGCAATATTTATTTTAAGCTACATTTTCAATACTTATTAAAAGTATGGCCAGATTTAGGCAATTCTTTTACTAAAGATTAAGCCTAAGATCTGTAAATAAATTTCAATTTGATTGGTTTAGTAACAATCACTATCCTTTAGTAGTTTTTTGCTAATGAGCGAAAATAAAGTTTCTATAATTTTTTTGTATTTATTGCTAAGCATTTAGCAGGTTATATTGTAATCCAAATCTTTTGTCCTGATGAGGTTGTGCGATGATGAAAATCTTCGTGGATCAGTATATTGTATTTGCTGATTAAAGTGGATATACAGAAGATTAGATGTATGCATAAGCAGTTTTAAGTATAGTAAAATGTAAGAGCTGCTCGGTAAAATTTGGATCTTCATTTTTGCACTTTTAACTGGGTAATCATTTTGAAACAGTCGTCCTTGGCCTGTATTAATGATATTTCGGTATATTTGTTTTCTTTGGATACCTAGTAAGCACGCCATTATTATATTCAACAACGTCAGTTGATAAATTGGAACTCGACTTAACTATAGAGGTTGCATGAAAAACTATTTGGATTGGCGTGCGTATCAGGACGCAGGCATGGGTGATCCTTACGCTGATATACCTAAAAATGGCGGCGATTTCGCTAAGGCAGTAGCAGCGTGCATAAATTCGCGCCAGTGCGAAACTCATGGCAAACAAGTTATGTGCCCTAGTTTTAGAGTAACAAATAATCCAAATTTCTCCACAGGGGGTCGTGTAAAACTATTAAAGGCTGCGTTGTCCTGTGATTCTTCAGAATTGGCATTATTAGATCCGATGCTTTCCGAGGCGATGGATCTTTGCGTTAGTTGCAAAGGATGTAAACGTGAATGTGAAGCTAATGTCGACATGGCCTTGATCAAGGCCGAATATAAGGCTCAGAAAGTAGCATGTGATGGGTTAGGATTTAGAGATAGACTGTTCGCTTATGCACCGCATTGGCTTCATAATTCGCAGTGGATAAGACATCTTATTAAATATCGCAATCGCTATAGGTTTTTAAGATGGATTAGTGACTGTGTTTTTGGCATTGCTACAAGTCAACTACTTCCACAACCCGTACGTGTGCCTTTCAGTGATGATAAATCTTATAACAATGAGCTTGTTTCAGGTAAAACAAATCAGAATGTTGTTTTATTTGTTGATACATTCACTCGTTATTTCGAGCCTAATATCGCCTATTCAGCCATAGCTGTATTAGAAGCGGCTGGTTATCGCGTTCACGTCGCCAAACCTATTTTAGAAACTCCCGATCCATCTCGTCCGTTGTGTTGCGGGCGGACTTTTTTAGCGCAAGGATTAGTCGAATTAGCTAGGAATGAAGTGAGACGTGTACTTTATTCGCTAAATAGTTATGTAGATGCTGGTTACACAATCATTGGATTAGAAGCTTCGTGTATCATAGGCTTAAGAGACGATTCGCGTGCACTTGGATTAGGCAGAGAGATTGACAAATTATCAAAAAATTTAGTTTTGTTCGAAGAGTTTCTGTCAAAAGAAATTACATCTAAGCGTTTCTCCTTACCACTTCGATCTATGAAAAAAACACGCTCACTTGTTCATGGTCACTGTCATCAAAAAGCCGTTGGTGCCACGAAAGCTGTGCGCAGAGTTTTGAAACATGTTCCTGACCACGAATTTAAAATGATTGATGCTGGTTGCTGTGGAATGGCTGGTACTTTTGGTCTTGAAACAGAGCATGCTAAGGTCAGCTCACAAATGGCGGAAGATGGCCTCATTCCTGCGTTGCAAAATTCACATGACGCAACAATTATTTGTAATGGGTTCTCTTGTCGTCAACAGATCAAAAACTTAAGTAGTCATCGCCCTTGTCATCTCGTTGAGTTCTTGCATGATGCTATTATCACCTAATAAGTTAACTCATAAGTGCGAATTCGGAAAACGATTAAATATGTATATGAAGTATTCATACAACTTAAAAGATACTATTTTGTTAGTAATTGAGAACTAGGTTGGAACGCTTAGCCTTGCATTTTCAATTTTTGGCAGTTGTAATTTTGACTAAATATTACTTCTCTTTGATTAGTTGTTCGCGCTACTTTATAAATTTAAATCTTTTACACTTGTTACTTCGTTATACTCAGCTGTACAAAGTTCTATAATTACACTTTAAATTAATGTAAGGTTATTTTGGTATCAAAGCGGCGCGTAGCTTGATTACACTGCAAAATGAGATGTTTTAAAACTTTTAGTTCTGAGCATAAAAGAGAGTAAGATTATAAAGAAAGTTGTCATATTATTTTCATAGGGGGGTGAGAGAGATACTGTAATTCACCCTTGTTTTTATACATTGGTTACCAATAGTTTGACAGAACTGACACAGGAGAAGATTTTCACTACTAATTCCAGCATTGAAATTAGAAGGAGGGCAATTAATCAGTCTTTTATATTCTGCATCTTTAAGTTGTATCAAACTAACTTTTGGAAAAACTATATGAGGTAAGCATCTCGTTGTTTCAAAACCTCTTGTAAATATTTAAGTTCTGGATAATAAACTTTCGATTTCCATCTTTCTATTTTAGCAGCTTAAGTTACTAATAATTACTAAAGTATTTGCAAATCTTAACCTTAATCTTTATCAGTAAGTCTGGCATTAGATTACGTAATGTTGAGAAAATCAGGATTTAGTACATTGTCTCTCAGAAATTTCTTGCTTTTAACAACGTTTGTATAATGACTAAATTAGTCTAAGAGTATCTTATAGATCAAAGTTTAATATCACAGTTTAAGCTATGAGTAAGAATTTACCGTCACTTGAAGATTATGTTAACTTGTTCCGCTCATATGGAAAAGATCTTGGTACAATCTATACTGAACCAGATGACGATCGGTATGCGTTGTTGTTTGAGCAGATAATTTGTATGTTGATAAAGCCTTCAGCTTATAATTCATCAATACCTAAGCAGTTCCGTATCGCTGCTCAGAGTTATTACGAAAAAGATTCTGTTACATACAAGCATTTACGTGAGCCAGCTAATCGCCATTTTATGCTTTGTGACTTTTATGATTGGGTCATGCTTAACGGTGGGCTAGCTCTACTTCGGAGGGTTGAAAGCTAATGCCAGTACCTTTATCAACAACGTCTCCATACGAGTTAATTATTAAGTCAGCAGTTGGTAAAGAGGATATTGTTGAACGTTTATGCCTAGGTATAACTTGGACAACTTGCCGAACTCCTGCAGGAATCGGTTTTGCTATGAGCCCGAGTACTCGATCGCGTGTACTAAAATGGCCAGGAACACTTGCAAGACAACCTACTCGTAAGCTTGCGACCTGGTTAAATTCGTGGGAGCCTTTTGAGGCTACTGTCGGTCTTTCTGCATGTAACGCGGCAATAAATACTTACCAAAATAAAATGATGCAAGAGGCCGAACCTATCTCGTCTGATGTTTCAGCTAACCTAGCAGTGTTTGAATATTTTCGGCCGCATCTTAAAGGGCTTCGTACTGCAGTTATAGGACGCTATCCAGGAATTGACGATGTGCTTTGTGGTCTAAACTTTACAGTTCTTGAGCGACAACCACAAGAAACCGACCTTTTGGATTCAGCAGCAGAATTTATCCTGCCTCAATCAGACTGGGTGTTCATCACTGCCACTTCACTTATAAACAAAACATTTCATCGATTATCAGAACTATCACGCGATTCAATAACTGTTTTGATGGGGCCATCGACACCTTGGCTAACTGAGTGGTCTGATTTCGGAATTAACTATGTAGCGGGAGTCCAGATTATAAATACTTCCAAATGCGAGCAAATAGTATCTGAAGGAGGAGGGACATGCCTATTTAATAATGGTGTGCAGTATGCTGTCACAAAACTAATATAAAATTTTAAGCATTACCTATCATGACTTACGTACATCAGAGAAAAATCTTTCTGTAATTAAGTGGCACGCTAGTTAACAGTCTTTAATAAGTGACTAGTTTCTTATAAATTTACTTAGTGAATTTAGAGCTTCCTAAACATTTAAAATAAACTATCATTTAAATCTAACAAAAATTATACTGTACGTCAAATACATGATTTTCTGAGTGATACAAGTTAGCTTATTCAAAGTATAGTATCATTATTACATTGCATAAAAAGAGTTATGCAATTCACGAACGACGAGTGCACTACAAGCTGTATCACAAGTATACATTAAGTTATTTCAAAATATTCATTTGTAGAACGTGAACAGCTTATCTAATTTAGTATTTTTGACGACATAATGTAATTTAGTTAAGTTGAGGCTGTATGTACGGTGATCCAATAATTATTGTCGGGGCTGGCCAATGTGGTGTAAAATCAATTGAAACTATTCGGCGGTTAGGCTTCCGTCAAGAAATAATACTTATTGGAGATGAAAACTACTTGCCTTATCATCGCCCTCCTTTGTCTAAAGGTTTTTTAAAGGGTGATGTTAATCAGGAAAGTTTGTTTATAACCAACCAGTCGTTTTTTGATGAGCGCAATGTTAAGACTATTTTTGGAACTAGAGCTGTGTATATTGACTCTGATAAACACATCATCGGGCTTAAAAACGGTCAACAGCTCAGCTATTCGAAACTTTTATTAGCTCTGGGTTCGCGCCCACGAAATCTTGAAATTCCAGGCATTAATCTTAAAGGTATTTGTTCAATCCGAACAATAGATGATGTTAAATCCTTTTTAGGATCTTTAAAAATTGGAAATTTAAGGATTGTAATTATTGGTGGTGGATATACCGGCCTTGAGGTTGCTTCATCGATGCGGATATGTGGTCACCAAGTAACACTTATAGAAAGTAAAGAGAGCGTTTTAAAACGTGTTGTGTGTCAGCAAGTTTCGGATTTTTTTGAGAGTCTTCATGAGCGTCATGGAGTTAGTATCTTAAAAAAAATTGTTCCAAAACAGTTTTTAGGTGAGAAAAGTGTTTCAGCGATCGAACTCTCTAACGGCAAAGTAATTGAGTGTGACATTGTTGTAGTTTGCATTGGTAATATTCCTGAAGTTGAACTTGCAGTCTCTGCAGGAATTGAGATAGATAATGGCATTAAAGTAGATCCGACGTGTCAAACATCAGCAGAAGATATTTACGCAGCGGGAGATTGTGCATCATTTTTATCTCAACGGTACGGTAGAGTTATTCGTCTTGAAAGCGTGCAGAATGCGGTTGATCAAGGGAAGGCAGCCGCTCAAGCAATACTTGGTGAGACTATGCATTATGATCCTATACCGTGGTTCTGGTCTGATCAGTATAATACGAGACTACAGATTGCAGGTATTTCCGATGACTATGACTATTTTGAAACTGAGCGAGGTAAGAGGGCACAAAGCTTTTCGGTGACATATTTTAAAAAAGGTCATTTAATTTGCGTAGAATCAGTTAATGATGCTCGCGCGTATCTAAAGGGCCGTCGCACTCTTGAAGAAGCTTCAACATGTTAAATTTAATAATTCTGGCGAAAATAATCTAAATTACATGTTTACATATACCTCAGTTATGAAGCATTGAGAACTGTTCGTATAGAATTAACCCTCAAGTTTTTGCCAATTAAAATTATACGGGTTCGTCTGTCTTCGCTTGGCCAACGTTCAAGCCTGTCAATTGGATGAATAATATTTTGTACTCCATGAGCTACAAATGGGCGCTCCGGGTCATCTGTAAGCTTAAAAAGACCCTTCATTCGTAGTAGATCCTTTCCAGCTATTACTTTCAAGGCATCAAGGAAAAGATTGAACATTAAAGGGGTTATTGCATTCTCAAGAATTATGCAGTGGCTCATAATATCTCTGGAATGATGATTATGATCTCTATGCTTATGCTTGTAATGATACTTTTCTTTGTTCCAGTGCTGATCCATTTTTAGCCAAGACAACGCATCCTCTTTCTTACCTCGTAAATCATAAGTAACAGGACTCAGTAGTGTACTTTGTAAAAAGTCCCAATCCTGATGTTTGCTTAAGATTTCTACACATGAATTAAGTTTTGTAATAGTACTTTTTATATTTTCAAAATCGATATTTATTTTAGTATCAAACGCTAAATCAGATTTTGTAAAAATGATTGTGTCCGCTAGTGCAATTTGTTTAAGAGCTTCAGGGTGATATTTTAATGTATTATTACCATGTAGAATATCGAAAAGGGTGACTACACGAGATAGAACAAACTGAGTTATTACCGTATTTTGTATCAAATCACCTCCAGGAGGAGAAAGTAGACTGGCAATAACTGGAGCCGGATCGACAAGGCCTGTTGTTTCTATAATTACACGCGAAAATGAAGGAATCTCACGCCTTATTCTGCGGCGCCACAACTCAAACAAGGCCTTCTGCACATCGCTAGACGCCGTGCAACACATACATCCGGTCGTGGTAGATATCATATCATCATTGATACCCTCGATAAGATGGTGGTCTAGTGAGATCTCACCTATCTCATTGACTAGAACTGCTGTTCCAGCGAATTTAGATGATTGTAGTATGGAATTAATAAGTGTTGTCTTACCAGTCCCAAGAAAGCCGGTAACTAGTATAACTGGAATAGGTGCTGTCATGTATAGGTTCTAATTGTTAGTGTTATGTATCTTTATATGATATTTAATATTAAGATATCTTCTTCTGCTAGAGCATTAATTTTCAATACTAGTAACACACCGATTTAAGGATCTAAAATAAAATGTAGCGTTATATAAAGGATACAATTTATATATAACTGAAATGCAAGTGGATACCAAGCAAGAGACAGCCTGTCTATTTCACAATAATTAATTGTATTTGATATATTATGAATGTTATTTAACATCATTTAAGTTCGAATAAAGTATTTTTTTAATTAAAAAATATTTTCAAAATTTACAGTCTACACAAACTTAAATGTAATCGTTAAGAAATTAGAGCCAGTAATCAACTTGTAAAAGTTATCCCTGGCTCAGTGATTGCTAAAATTTCATATCCTATAATTTTAGAAATTACTACTTAGAACCCTAGAAGTAACCCTGGAAGATATAAGACAATGCCTGGAAAAGCTATCAGGCCAGCAATCGTAAGCGCGTCGGCTATAAAAAATGGACTTGAACCTCTAAATACATCTTGAACCGTAATGTTAGGCTGAACTCCAGCAACTACAAAACAGTTTAATCCAATGGGGGGAGTAATCAAACAAAGTTCCGCCATCTTTACAACAATGATTCCAAACCATATAGCACAACCAACATCGTTCATACCAAAAGCACCGATCCCGTCAGTTGCAGCTGCGCCACCATTTAGTGCAATGACTGCTGGGTAAACTACGGGTAATGTCAATAGTAACATGCCTATAGCATCCATGAACATACCTAGCACAGCATATGCACATAGGATAAGGATAAGTGTTAACATCGGACTCTGTTCAAGAGACGAGATCCAATCGGCGAATGCTCCTGGAAGATCGGCAAATCCAAGAAAACGAACATAAATTAGTACGCCCCAAATTATACTGAAGATCATTACTGATAATCTTGCGGTTTCAAGTAAGGCTGATTTGAATTCGGGCCAGCGCATGCCACGGACTTCAGGATCTCCGTCTGGATCAGGTTCGAAGAACTTTAAGCGTGGCAAGAAGGCCCATAGCCCTGTTGCCTGGGTTTTAGAACCATTTTTTCTAGATTTTACAGAATGTCTCCTAAGTTCAAAGTTGTTAGAATTGTTATTATCTTGAAATGAGCTGATTTTTTCTCCTGTGAACAAGTGTCTGATACGTTCTTTAGAACGAATGAAAGCTTCATGCCATCCAGCCCAATATCCTCGTGTTACTGCCATAGTAAATACTACAAATGCTCCCAGCGCACCACCTTCGGTTGGTGTACCCCAAGCATCACCGCCAGTTGGATTGTAAATAAATAATATGATAATTGCGATAACAAAGAAAATAGGGAACACTCCAGGCAACGATTCCAGTTTTTGCAACAAACTAAATCCACGAACAGGTGGACCGAAGTTTTTGAACATCAAAGCTAGAGTAACTACCAGGCCGCCATAGATAAAAGCTGAAAATAAACCCGGTAAGAAGCCTGCAAGCAGTAGCGCACCTACATCTTGTTCAACTATAATGGCATAGATTACTAAAATTGCTGATGGTGGAATCAATGAAGCAAGCGTACCTGCCGATGCGACAACACCAGCGGCAAATCGTTTGTCATAACCTAGTTTAAGCATCTCTGGGATTGCAACACGAGCGAAAACTGCAGATGTTGCAACAGAAGCACCAGATACAGCTGCAAAGCCAGCTGTCGCAAAAACCGTTGAAACAGCTAGGCCTCCAGGTAGCCAGCCAATCCAACGTTTCGCAGCTTCAAACAGAGATTTTGTAAAGCCTGCATAGTATGCAAGATAACCAATTAGAATGAATGTAGGAATTAGTGATAAAGCTTGGGATGCAATTTTCGAGTGCGGAACTTGACCAGCAATTTTTCCTGCAATGGACAGAGCAAGAAAGAATTGGTTAAAATTGTAGTTGTACTTGGCCCAAAAAATCCAGACCAACCCAATTAAGCCGGCAATGGCGGCAGCGAAAGCAACTCGTACGCCGATTATAACCATAACCAGGAGCGCGCCTGAGACAGCGAGCCCAATTTCAATAGGTGTCATTGTGCCTCTCCATAGCAAAATGATTAAGTTTTAGTTTGTTGTGCAGAAACGCTGGCTGCCTCATTTGCAGCAACTGTTGCTGCGTCTTCGATCATTGGGACTGCTACAGGATTTTTTTCATTATTGATGAAGGCCTTACAATAGGCGATTAATTGTAGCATAAGTCGTAGCGCTATGAACGCGAACGCAACGGGCGCAAGCAATTTTGCGGGCCAAAGTGGGAGGCGAATGTCCAAACTTGAATCACGGCTCCATAGAGGAGCTCCATAGTCGAAGGAGCGTGTAAAATGCTCCCAACTTCCCCACATCATAACCAAGACTAATAGGAGCATAAAAAACACGCCTATAGCTTCTACAAACCATAATAAGCGTCCTCTAATTTGTCCTACGAGAATGTCCATTCGGATATGACCTCCAAGACGTTGACAATAAGAGATGCCTATAAATGCAATAATTGGCATTATCTGCTCAATCCAGTCGATGTATCCTGGTAGTGGGGCGCTAAATGCATTGCGGCCACCTACGTTGATTACAGCGAGTATCATTAGGGAAAATACAGCGAAGCCGCTGATTAATGCTAGTAGCGTTTCATATTTATAAAGTGTGCGATCAAGTTGACTCAGTAGAGAGTCGTCTTCACGTACAGGGTTTGCACCGGCCATGGTAATACCTAGTAGATATGTTGAAATAATGATAAGAAAACCAGCAACTAAATAGGCTAGTCAGTTATGTTAGTAGCTGACTACGCTAACTGTTTTTCTTAATCTCAGAGCGAACTAAATCTAGTAACTCTTGGGCAGGGATACCGCGTCGTTTGTTGTCTTCAACCCAAGCATCAGCTGCTGGGCCTGCGATTTTCTGACGAAAAGCTTCCAGATTTTTATCATCATATGTTATTTGTTCAACGTTCTTTTTACTAAGAAGAGGCCACCACTTACTCATTGTACTCTTTTTATAATTAGAGATGTAATGATTTATCGCTTCTCCAACAGAGCCTATGATGGCTTGACGTTCTGAATCGTCTAAAGAATTCATAGCATCAGTATTTACAACTACAGGACAATTTACAGTTCCAGGATTAAGATTTGTGGTCCACCACTTTACGATCTCAATCGTACCAAATGAAATATGAGCATGCGGAGCGAAGGCTATAGCTTTTATAACACCACTATCTAAAGCCTGACGCACCTCTGCCGCCCCCATGGACGTTGGAACTGCGCCAATAGCTCCCATGGCATTACCAATACCTCCAGTAGCACGAATACTCATTCCTTTAAAATCTTTTAAAGTTTTTGGCGGCTTACCTATGCCTGCAATATTATATTGCGGCAAAGGTGTCGGCATGAGTAATGTCGCATTCCAGCGCGCCAAGTCTTTTTTAACAGCTGGATGTTTATATACAGCCATAGAAATTTGAGCTTCTTGTTCGAGAGAAGTTACACCTAAGAAAGGCAACTCTAAAACCGTAATTGACGGATTCTTATCTTCATGATAACTGGCACAAAATTGTGCCATTTCGAAAGCACCGAATGAAATATTGTCTAGGTTTTCCCTTGCTTTTGATAAGCCACCGTAGGATATCTTAAGTTTAAGTCTACCATCTGTTTTCTTTTCTACAAGTTCAGCAAGCTTATGAACATGTTCAGTAAAAGCACGGCGCTTTCCCCAAAGTGATACGTTCCATTCTGCTGTATATGCATTGGAAGCATACATGGCCAACATTACGAATGCTGATGCGCCTAAGAGAGTGCGAGCCATCATTTCCTCCGTTGATCAGTTTTGAATCATTTTCTTGGACATAATACTGTTTAACTCACAGCCTGTAAGTGTGCACATGAAAAAATATGCCTGATACATAAAAAATGCACTGCGGAAATCCGCAAGGTACAAAAATCTTGAGTGATTTTCCAAAATTGTCTGTCTATTTATTAAGTAATCTGCAGAAACTACGTTTTGAAACTTTTTTATAAAAGATCGTTTCTATTAAGACCCAACTTAACAACTTTCTCATTTAAAGTTCGGCGACCTATACCTAGTGCGTTCGCTGTTGCATCCATTTTACCGTTGTTAGCCTTGATTGCTTGGGCGATGAGTTGGCGTTCAAGTGCAGCAATTGCACTACGTAATGTAGGTAGCATATTCGGTGTTTCCTCATTGATAGCAAGCGCAGATGCTACGGATGGATCTCCGCGCTTTACACCGAGCATCTGACGCTCTGCAATGTTACGTAATTCGCGGACATTACCTGGCCAATTATAGGAGAGAAGTTGGGTCAAATCCGCTGCTGTTGGAATTGGTGGTTCCAGGTGATACACTTCACCAAACGATGCCAAGAACTGCATGTGAAGCTCAGAAATATCGTTAGGACGATCACGTAACGGTGGAATAGTAAGCACCACTGTGCTGATCATAAAATAAAGTTCAGCACGTAACTGAGATGCATCCACCATAAGACGTAGGTTCTTTTCTGACGTTGAAATAACAGTTACAGTTCTGTTGACCGAGGATGCGTCTATGATAGGCTCTATTAAGCGAATTAATGCCGGCTGCATTGTCATATGGCATGCATCAAGATGATCTAGCAATAAAGTGCCACCTGTTTTTGTTAGAGACTGTAATTGTAATTCAAAGTGCTGCAAGCTTTCTTCATTAAGACGACTACATTGAAACACCATGAAAGTGCTATCGGGTTTGGCACGCATATCATGACAGGCTCGTGCAATAAGCTTTTTACTAGTGCCTGTTTCGCCAATTATTAGAAGAGGAGCGGTCGATGACTGTAAATTAATGAGTTCTTCACGAAGTGTCACTATAGATCTGCTGGAGCCAGGTAAAGCACGCTCAAGGCCAATCATTTCGCTTAAACGGCACTTAAGCTGATAGGCTTCACACCTAAGTCGATGCTGCTCAGCCGCATTATTAAGTGTCTGTAGAAGCTGATGTGGGTCATATGGCTTGGCTACGAAACTAAAGGCACCATTATGGATTGCTTCAACTGCCATGGTGATGTCTCCATGAGCTGAAATTAATACAACAGGTGGAGATTGTGGGTCTTTTGTAAGTTTAGCCATAAAATCAAGTCCAGACATTCCAGGCATGCGAACATCTGTTACTACAGCTGATACTTTTGACAATTCGTTAGACTTAATTGCTGTCTCCGCACTATCGCTTAGGGTAACGTGCCAGCCAGTAGTTTCTAAAAGCTGTTTGAGTGAGTCACGCATTGCAGGATCATCATCAACGACTAAGATGCGTTTACTAAAGTTGGTCATCTCAGGTTCCATAGTTATCGCTAAGCGGAAGACGAACACAGAAGCAGGCACCTTTCGGCTCTATCGAAATAGCATCAAACGAACCGCCATGTTCTCGAATTATTGTAGATACTATCGCCAATCCAAGCCCAAGACCTTTGCCTGACTTTCGTGTTGTGAAAAATGGTTCTTGTAGATCTTTTAATGTTGTGCCTTTGAAACCTACACCAGTGTCTGTCACAGATATAATTGCTTGCTTGTCCTTCTTAGTTATTGACAACTTTATATAGCGCTGTGACTGGCCTTCAACTGCAGAGATTGCGTTTGTTATGAAATTAACAAGAACTTGCTCAATACGTAGGCGGTTAGCAGTGACAAATACAGATTGGCTACTGATATGGCTTTGAAATATTATTTCATGTGCCTTGATATCATGCTGTACGAGGCTTTCGACAGTGGCTTTTAAATCTCTTAAATCAAAAAGCTCTCGTTCTTGATCTGGGGATTGTGCGAAAAATCTAAGCTGTCTTGTAATGCCATCCATACGTTCTGAAATAGATTTCACATTCTTTAAGAAGGTGAACCCGTGTTTTGGTGTTGTTCTATTTCCAAGCTCTTCAGCTGCAATATAGGTTTTGAGTGCTGCAATAGGTTGACCAAGTTCGTGTGTAACAAAAGCTGCCAATTGACCAAGTGTAGCCAATTTATTTATCCGCTCTAGTTCTTCCTGAGCCGTTGCAAGTCGGCGCTCTATCAAGTTGCGCTCCGTTATTTCTGCTGAAAGTCTCGCATTAGCTTTTTCACTAGCTAAAAGTGCAATGCGGATACGATTAGAGCGGATAAACGCAGCCAGAGCAAGTAATGAAACGATTAAAGTGCATACAATAATGCTGGTGGATATTGCACGTTCACTAGCCCTTTGTGTTGTAGCTAGTAAATGGATTTGCCACCTAGGTGTTTTTAATTCAGCTTGTGCGTATAAAAATGTTAATTGTTCGAATAAAATAGAATGAGGGTTAGTCTCGACCCACTTGGCTCGGTCAAGTTGGTGAAACCCATACTGACGACTTTTACGAAGTGCAATAAGTTTTTTTTCTGATAAAGTCTTTAAAGATTTGTAAAGCCAGCGCTCCCGAGATGCCAATACAACAATTCCATTTTGGTCAGAGACAAGAATTTTATCATGACGACTTTGCCAGGTATTTTGTAAAGCTGTCATATCTAGTTTTAGTACAATTACACCAGATATGAGATTGTTTAAAGATCGTACAGGTTCGGCGATAAAATATCCTGGACGTGAAGTTGTGGTGCCAACTGCAAAATACTGTCCTGTTTTTCCAGATTTAGCATCTGTAAAATACGGCCGAAAACCGTAATTTTGACCTACAAACGTCGAAACTGCATCTGAGTTTGATGCTGCAATTGTGCGGCCGCTTAGATCTATAAGAAATATCGCCTCAAGGCCTGCTTTGTGAGCATAATCCTTCAAGCGCGTATTGAGTTCTTTAATTTTACTACCATCAATCCCTGCAATAATCCGAGGATCTCTTGAAAGGATATAAGGAAGCTGTTGATAACGTTCTAAAAAGCTTTCAAGAGTAGCTCGATAAAATATTGCGCGGGCAACGACTCGTCCGTGCTCAAGTTTAACGAAATAATCATACGCGCCACAGTAAATAGATACAATTAGCACACATATAAAAAATATCGTTGCGAGCCATTTGACATGAAACATACGAAGTCTTGTAAATTCACGTTTGATTAATCCATTAGCGCCAACGTGGTTCACCAAAGTACAGTATGCAGCTCTTAAGTTATTTGGTTTCATCTTAACTAGTTAAACGTCCCGATGGGATTTTGGTAAAGTTTGAACATTTGTTGCTTAGGAGTTACTAACAGTCTTTTTACTTTTGCAGATACTATGACAAGACACATAGTACACTCTTGATACAAATCGAATAAAGATTGAATACATTTACAACTTTATTCAATGATATTAATGTTTGAGCTATTAATAATGTACATGCTTACTATTTGTGACACTAATTTCTTCGCAACAGATTTAACCTATGAGAGATATCTATAATTCTATTTTTTTGTACGTTCTTTAAAAGACCTGATGCTACACCTGTTCTCAGTATATGAATTTTTTATTGAACTCCAGTTGTGAGGATCTGTATTTACAGATAACATCAAACATGTATTATTTTCAGTTGTAACTAGGTTTAATTCCAACCAAAGAATAGCTGATCTAGGATGTCGTAGTATAGTTATGGCGGGTTCATTAGAGCTATCAGCACCAGTACAGGTATACGAAAATAGTATGAAGACGCGTGAAATTTAAGTCGTGTAAACTACGTATCTATGCTATGTGCCCTCTAGATCTTTCCATAATGTCTCAGAAATGAATCTGATTTGTTTTACACTTACACATAAATAATAATTCGATGATTGAGTTTTATATTTATAAATAAATTCTGCTCTGCTTAGATAGCTGATTTTATTTACTAATTTCCACAAATATCTTGTATAGCAAGGTATAGCCCAACGGATTTACTAATCTAAAGTATAATCTACAGATGACAGTCATAATATCAATGAACTCTTGGCCAGCCCTCAAGGCAGTAAGTCCTATAAAACTAACCGAGAACATTGACTTTCACTAGAGCTATACTTAAATGAATATTTCTCCATTCTTGAGCAAACATACTATTTTAGAATTACTTAAGGAACAATCTGACCACCAATCAAATCTACATACAGAGCATGTTGCGCCTAAGGCTCTCACAAAACGAAAAAATCCAATCGTTGATTACGGTAATTTTAGTTAATAAAAATGCTAAGCATCAACTATCTCAGAATTAGCATCATTTTGCCGGATTGATATGTTTTGATCCTTAACTGAGCCTAGTTTGCGCTTTCGTGATTGTGGTACATGGAATGCGCGCTTGCTGTGATGCTCACAATAAGGTAGACCGGGAACCCTCTCTGCGTTGCAAAAATGAAACTCAGGCGTTTGTGGATCGCCTATTGGCCAACGGCAACTATTTTCTGTCAAATCTTGAAGTGATTTGCGTTCTTCGATAGGAATCTCAATATCTTCTGTGGGTGCAGAATAGGGCTCAGCATCACCTATGCGATCATAAAAAGATTTTAACATAAAATTTTCAGGCTTGGGAAGCTTTGCTTTGTTTACACGTTTAGTAGTGACAACCTGCCTCCGAGGACGAGAAGATTTTAATCGATTAGTTGTTGTGCGACCGGACAACCCTAGCCGGTGCACCTTTCCGATCACGGCATTACGAGTAATGCCTCCTAAACGTCCAGCAATCTGGCTGGCACTTAGCCCTTCACTCCAGTATTTTTTAAGAAGTTCGACACGTTCATCGGTCCAAGACATGTATCTGGCCCTCTCATGTAGTAAATTGCGTGAGTAAGAATATGTATTGGCACGCAGTTGTTCTTATCTAATTGCAAAATGTTAATGGCGAGCGAATGTTTGTAGTACACTTTTAATATAAGTCGCCGACTAATTATCCAAAAACTCGTTTACCAACCTTATTAAAGAGATCAATTTTGATCTGTAATTCATAAACAGCATTCACTTGGATATAAGTTTCTTAATACTGCTCATCTGTAGAGTTAATCCAATCAGATTATTAATTTACGTTAAGACCTGACAGACAGACAGCACAAGTTGTAGAATGTCGAAATTTGCTTATAAACACAGGTAGTGGTAAAAAAAACACTGCATAACTTTTATTCTGTGTATTTTTTCTGAAAAGTAAAAATAAAATCTTGACACTTTCTGAGTAAAATCTCGCTCAAGTTTTGTGAGTAATGACGATTATTAATAACATAAATGCTAAATATTATTTGTTATATGAACATTATGTTACTTGTTTTTTCGGGCTTGGAAGTAATATTGTAAATTAAACTTGAGTTATTAAATTTTGCTGCAATCTTCTAATTATCTTGGCTAAATTTAATGCAAGTATTCTTAGTCAACGTCAATTGAATTTAGAATCCTTAACTGGATTAAAGTTTTCTAGTGATCTTAAATTAAGTTATCGACTATTACGAAGTTAATGCTTTATAGTACCTAGTTTTACGAATTGTTTTCAATAGATAGCAATGCCTCGATTTAGTTATGTATCTTTTACGCAGTCGAGCTAGTTTTAAATAAATTAATAAATGCCTAAAGATCAGTAAAAAGTTTTCGTTTATGCTAATTAAAGAAAACTAGAGATTTCTGACTTGATTTTTTCATGGGGCGTTTGCAGCGTTGACAGAGTACATTTCCGGCAATAGCATAAAAGTTAAGTCGCTTTTTTAAAGCGACTTTTTTGGTTTTGTAATTTCAGGAGTAGACTCATGGCTGAGATGCTAAAGGATGGTCCTCATCCTGCCGTGATGAGCACCTATCAGCGAGCAAATATTATGTTTGAACGTGGTGAAGGTGCCTGGCTTATTACAAAAAATGGTGATCGATATCTCGATTTTACCAGTGGTATAGCCGTCAATACATTCGGTCATGCTGATCATGATCTTGCTCAGGTGTTAACAGATCAAGCTCGAAAGCTATGGCATACATCAAATCTTTATCGTATTGAAGATCAGGAACGGTTAGCTAGATTATTATGTGAGCATTCGTTTGCCGACTCCGTTTTTTTTTGTAACTCCGGTGCAGAAGCGTGCGAAGGTGCTGTAAAACTTGTGCGCAGGTATCATTTTCAAAAGGGTGCTCCACAGCGAAATCGTATTATAACTTTTGAAGGCAGTTTTCACGGCCGTACCTTGGCAATGATTGCAGGTAGCGGTAATCCCAAGTATATTGAGGGCTTTAGTCCTCAAGTTTCTGGTTTTGATATTGTACCGTTTGCATGTCACGATGCTGTGAAAGCTGCAATCAATGATGAAACAGCAGCGATCATGATTGAACCCGTGATGGGTGAAGGTGGCATCCGTGTGGTTCCAAAGCAATGTTTAAAGGGGCTAAGAGAGCTTTGCGATGCCCATGGTCTCCTTCTCATTTTAGACGAGGTGCAGACAGGTGCTGGCCGCAGTGGTAAATTATTTGCTCATGAGTGGGTAGAAATACAGCCCGACGTGATGGCAATTGCGAAAGGTATCGGTGGTGGCTTTCCTGTAGGGGCCATTTTGGCGACTGAAGAGGCTGCCAAGGCTATGGTGCCAGGAACACATGGTTCAACTTTTGGTGGTAATCCCTTAGCAATGGCAGTTGGCTGCGCTGTGATAGAAAAGCTTATGGCTCCTGAATTTTTAGCTGACGTATGTCATAAGGGACTACTCTTACGTCAACTTTTACTATGCCTTAAAGATTTATTTCCTAACATTATTGAAGAGGTTCGAGGACTTGGACTTCTAACTGGAGTTAGGTTAAAAGTTCCGGTTGCTGATATGGTTGGAGCTTGCTTGTCCGAGAAACTTTTGACTGTTGGTGCAGGAGATAATGTTATGCGTTTGATTCCACCTCTTAACATTACGGATATCGAGCTACACGACGCAGCAGAACGCCTAAATATGGCTTGTGTGCGTATCGGATCTTATACGTTCTCCAATTAGTGATTGTGGATTTTACATACAACTGAAATTTGCGGGGCAGCATCTGAAATGAAACTTCGCCATTTTTTGGATATTCACGAGCTTTCAAGTAATACCTTGCGTGCTATTATTGATAATGCGCATACAATGAAATCTGCAGGTAAAAAAGTCCCTTATCAACTACGGCCCGATGGCATCGAAGATGATATTCTGTTGATGATTTTCGAAAAGCCATCAACAAGAACACGTATTTCCTTCGATGTTGCAATGCGCCAACTTGGCGGACAGACTATTGTAATTAACAGTAGTGATCTGCAGTTAGGACGCGGTGAGACTGTTGCAGATACGGCTAAGGTGTTATCAAGGTATGGTGATGCTATTATGTTACGTGCAAAATCACATAATACTCTGCAAGAATTAGCTCAATATGCGGAAATTCCAATTATTAATGGCCTTACAGATCATAGTCATCCCTGCCAGATTATAGCAGACATCATGACTTTTGAAGAAGCACATGGGAGTATTGTCGGGCGAATAGTTACCTGGGTTGGTGATGCTAATAATGTTGCGGTTTCGTGGATACATGCTGCGGCCATGCTTGGTTTTAGCTTACGTATAGCATGTCCAGAACAAATGAGGCCGCAGCAGGATGTTATGAATTTTATTAGCCAATCCTCTGCAGACATTTTAATAATGGATGATCCTTCAAAGGCCGTTATCAATTCCGACTGCATTGTTACCGACACATGGGTTTCTATGGGGCAGACAGATGAGAGAAATCGTAAGAAAGTTCTCACACCATACTCTGTAACCCAAGAATTAATGACGAAAGCTCGTCCGAGAGCAATCTTTATGCATTGTCTTCCGGCCTATCGTGGTGATGAAGTTAGTGCTGACATTATAGACGGCACTCAATCTGTTGTTTTCGATGAAGCAGAAAACAGATTGCACGCACAAAAAGCCATATTAGCATGGTGTTTAGGAGGGGCAGGCTGATAAAGAGAACACGGGAATAGGAGTGTCAAATGTTTGTTTCGGGAATTGATCGTGATTGAACTTCAATCACGCTTTACATTCTGCGAATTGCATTACTATTCATGTAGTCTATGGAGGTAATAATAAGTGCGTTTTGCTCCCCAATTTTTAGATGAAGTAAAAGCTCGTCTTCCAGTTAGTCAAGTCGTTGGACGTAAAGTAGTTCTTAAAAAGAAAGGACATGAGTTCTGGGGACTAT
Source organism: Candidatus Tectiglobus diatomicola (assembly GCA_039583345.1). Classification (GTDB taxonomy): domain Bacteria; phylum Pseudomonadota; class Alphaproteobacteria; order Rhizobiales; family Hyphomicrobiaceae; genus Tectiglobus; species Tectiglobus diatomicola. The sequence continues at coordinate 166,008 of JAZDSJ010000005.1, forward strand.
CCCCATTTAAGACAGAGAAGACACCATCATTTTCAGTAAATGATATAAAAGGTTTCTATCATTGTTTTGCAACACAAGAACATGGTGATATTTTTACTTTCTTGATCAAAACTGAAGGTATTTCCTTTTCTGAAGCAGTAGAACGTTTGGCTTCTGAAGCTGGTGTTCAGCTACCTGATGAAATGAAAGTCCTACCCTCTGAGCGCGGAGATGAGCGTAAACGGCTTTTAGAGCTTATGGCTGTAGCTACAAAATTCTTTAAGCAACAGCTTTTTACAGAAACTGGACGTGTGGCTAGAGATTATATTGCCAATCGCCAAATTAACGATGATATTGTTTCTTGTTATGAGATTGGCTATGCCCCTAATAATAGCAACAGCCTTAAAGATCATTTAAGAAGCGCGGGTTTTAGCGAGCACGATATGATACTGTCAGGGATGCTTATTAATGGTTCTAATGTGCGTCGACCCTATGATCGCTTTCGCAACCGAGTAATATTTCCTATTCATGATTTGAAAGGCCAGGTTGTCGCATTTGGAGGTCGTGCATTGAGTTCAGAGGCTCCAGCCAAGTATCTAAATTCTCCAGAGACACCTCTCTTTCATAAAGGGCATATACTTTATAATTCTCATCGTGCTAGAATATCAGCGTTTCGTACAGGTGAACTGATTGTCGTAGAAGGCTACATGGATGTTATTGCACTGGCACGTGCTAATATGGTGCATTCAGTTGCACCTTTGGGAACTGCGCTCACTACTGAGCAACTTCAAATGATGTGGCGTATGGCACCTGAACCCATTATGTGCTTCGATGGTGACCAGGCTGGTCAGAAAGCAGCTCATCGTGCTCTGGATATAGCATTACCTCTTTTAAAACCCGGGCTTAGTTTACGTTTTGTGTTTATTGATAATGGTCTCGATCCTGATGATGTAATCGCCCGACATGGCGCTTCAGCTATGCGCGCGCTCTTAGGGCAAGCAAAATCTTTTGAGGAAGTGCTTTGGCAACGTGAATGGAAGGCAGATATTTGGTCAACCCCAGAGCGTAGGGCAGCACTTGATACACGTTTGAATACTCTCATAGACCGTATATCGAATACTTCTGTGAAATCGCATTACCGTTGGGCAATAAAGCAGAGATTACGTGATGCTTGGCGTCCAAGTTTTCTAACAAAATCCTATGAAAAAATATTTGTAAGGAAAGATCATGCACCTCAAAGGCTTTCCTTTAGACAAAAATGCAATTATCATAATAACACTTTTACTTTACCTGAACGAGCAGAGAGTTTGCGGGATAATTCTCTTGTGACCGGGCCAGGACAAAACCATAATCGTGAAGCTTCGTTGATACGTGCATTGATTAATCACCCGTGGCTAATTTCTGATTTCGCTGAAACAATAGCAAGGCTTGAGTTTTTTGCACCAAGACATCAGCGTTTATGTGATAACTTGTTAGCTTTATTAATAGAGGAAGCAGAGCTTGACACGCAAACTATAAGTAACCATTTGAAGTCAATGCATCTCGAGAAGGATTTAGAAAGTGTGATGCATGGCGTGCATCACAACTGTGATCGATTTGCTGAGGCTGATGCAGAAGAAAATGTTGTTACGAAAGGATGGTGTGCAGAACTAGCTGCACATAAGCTGCGAATGTTACGTAATCAAATTGAAATTGCTGAGAAAGAGCATCAAACTACTAATAACGAAAAAGCATATTTAAAATTAATGGAGTTAAAGAAAATTGAAGCGGCTTTTAGATTAGAGATGAATAGTTTTGGGGATTAGACTGGGTGTTAGAGTTTCTAGTCTGTTATGATTCTTACAGTTACATATGATATTTTATCTATACCAGATCGATACACGTTTCATGATCTACTGTTAAGATTACATAAATGCAGAAAAAAGATTAAATAGTTAACTTTTTGAATTATTTATATAGTTTGAATTTGCTACTTGTACTGCTGATATCCAATAAAGTATTGCACTAGCTATCTTTAACATATGATATGAAATTTCTATATAATCTTTTTGCTTTATACGTCATATAATCCAAATTATCAAATAAAAGCACTAAGTACAGAACTAAATGTTAAATATTACATCTTAACTTTAATGTATAATTATAAGAATTTCGCCTTTGTTTTAAAAACGAATACGTTAACAAGACGTAATCTATTTATTTGTACTGTAATTCAAGAGTATTGATGAATACGTTATTTACAATCTAAGATCGTGATAATTTTTTCGGTACCATTTGAGAAGTTTTTAGTTTTCTAAAAACACAACACTGGCTCTCGACTTATCTAACGTGTCATGGCCAAAATCTTATCATTGCGATTGCATTTTTGCATCGCTTCTTACACTAAATTCGAAATTTTAGAGAGCTTTTAACTATGCACCAGAAAGTGGAAACACATACCGGCAAAAAGAAAGATGCGCATGAGCGTGATGCACCGCTTCTAGATTTATCTGATAGTTCTGTAAAACGCATGATTAAAACTGCTAAGGCTCGTGGTTTTGTAACATATGACGAACTTAATACAGTTATGCCATCAGAGGATGTATCAGCAGAACAGATTGAAGATATTATGTCGACACTTTCTGAGATGGGTATCGAAGTAGTGGAAAACGAAGAGGATGGAGAAGAGCACGATGAGAATGATGAAAATAGAGCTTTAACAACGCAGAATTTGCCAACTAAGTCAGACACAAAATCTGAAATTAGTGATCGAACAGATGACCCAGTGCGTATGTACTTACGCGAAATGGGTAGTGTCGAGCTACTTTCCCGTGAGGGTGAAATTGCAATAGCTAAACGCATTGAGGCTGGTCATGAGGCTATGATTGCAGGTTTATGTGAGAGTCCTCTGACGTTTCAGGCGATAATAATTTGGCGTGATGAATTGAATGAAGGTCGAATTCTTTTAAGAGACATTATCGACCTGGAAGCAACATACGAGGATCCTGAAGCTAAAGAGCTATCTAATGTTGCCGTAGAAGCAGTGGCACCAAGTTTTGATCATGATGAAAAGTCACAAGTAAATGACGAAACTCATAAGAATGATGACGATGACGATGACGATGACGATGATGACTATGAAAACACTTTATCCTTAACTGCTATGGAAACTGAACTGAAGCCTAAAGTTTTAGAGACATTTGATTCTATCGCTAGAAATTATAAAAATCTACGCGAGCAACAAGACAAAAAGCTTGAACTTCAGCTTTCAGGAGAGATGGGTACACAAAAACAGGAGGAGATTTACAATGAGTTGCGAAACACAATTATTCGTGATGTTAAAAGTTTATCATTGAATAATAATCGTATTGAAAGTCTGGTTGAGCAGCTCTACGCTATTAATAAACGGCTTGTCCAACTTGAAGGAAGGTTAATGCGTCTAGCAGACAGTTATGCCATTCCACGTACTGAATTCATTTCTGAATATTATGGTAATGAACTTGACCAAACATGGCTTGATCGCGTTTCTTCTCAAAACAGAAAATGGTTGCAAATGATCGAATGTGAGCGCGATCGGTTAGAAACTTTACGTGACAATATCCATGAACTAACGAGCGAAACAGGTCTAGAAATTTCTGAATTTCGCCGCATTGTGCGTGCAGTGCAAAAAGGAGAGCGTGAAGCACGTCAAGCAAAAAAGGAAATGGTTGAAGCTAATCTTCGCTTAGTGATTTCTATTGCAAAAAAATACACTAATCGTGGTTTGCAGTTCCTTGATCTAATTCAAGAGGGTAACATCGGTCTTATGAAGGCAGTTGATAAGTTTGAGTATAGACGTGGCTATAAATTTTCAACATATGCTACTTGGTGGATTCGCCAAGCTATCACCCGCTCAATTGCGGATCAGGCACGCACGATCCGAATACCTGTACATATGATTGAGACTATTAACAAAATTGTACGCACATCTCGGCAGATGTTACACGAAATAGGGCGCGAACCAACTCCTGAAGAGTTAGCTGAAAAGTTATCCATGCCACTTGAAAAAGTTAGAAAAGTACTCAAAATCGCTAAAGAGCCAATTTCGCTTGAAACTCCCATCGGTGATGAAGAAGATTCCCATCTCGGTGATTTTATTGAAGATAAGAATGCGATATTACCAATTGATGCTGCAATCCAAGCAAATTTACGTGAAACTACAACACGTGTACTTGCATCTTTGACACCTCGTGAAGAGCGTGTTCTTCGTATGCGTTTCGGTATAGGTATGAACACTGACCATACCTTAGAAGAGGTTGGTCAGCAGTTTTCCGTTACACGTGAACGCATTCGTCAAATCGAGGCTAAAGCACTCAGAAAGTTGAAGCATCCGAGTAGATCGAGAAAATTGCGTAGTTTTTTAGATAGTTGACTGTAAATATGATCCTAATGTATCTCAAAGATATGTTGTGTATAGCTTAAGTACATACAGAAACGATATCATGTAAGATTGAAATCATATCTCTTATGAATAAGCTTATTTGTGTACATCACAAGTATATTGTTCGCCTGTATTGTAAATTTATAATTTTTCTTGATATTTAGCGCTGTAACTTTTTATCTAAAAAATTTATATAATTATCAACTTGTCTGAGCTACTCACTCTTTTACTATTTTTAACAAAATAAGCGAGCATAATCAAAGTTGATAAAGAATATAAGAAAGTTCAAATGAAATTAGCATAACTTTATGTATAATTAAAACATTCGTGCTAATATTATACTTGTGCGAAAGACGAAGAGTTAAAATATGGCTAGTACATGTTTAGAATTGAGTATCCAAGTGGCTTTGCATTTTCGTGCAGAGATTAAGAAATTTTTATATCTAGCTTATGAATAACTACTGATGTATCTACCATGTAGTAAAGAATGATTGATCAATTCAATACAATTCTCGCTTGCTACTTTAGTTTTTTAAAAATCATATCTTAATCTTAAATATCAAGTCAGTCGATACAGAACATACTGAATGTGCTGCTTTCATAAAAAATAATAATTTTACATCTTGAGTTTCAAGAAATATTTTAATTTGAGATCTAGATGGATTTATTGACATGTTTAACTGCTAACGTTTCTAAAGTGGCTTGTTAGTGTGACATAAGTTGTGAAGCACACATAGAAACATCGTGGCGGATATATGGTAACTATTAAAAAACCGGCTCTTAAGCCTATCAATCCACATTTTTCATCTGGCCCATGCACAAAGCGCCCTGGATGGTCCATAAACGTGCTCGGCAAGGCTTTTTTGGGCCGCTCCCACCGTGCGTTCGAAGGTAAATCGCGCTTGTGTCTTGCTATTGAAAAGACACGGGCCTTACTAGAAATTCCAGAGGATTATGTCTGTGGAATAGTGCCGGCTTCAAATACAGGCGCGTTCGAAATGGCGATGTGGTCTATGTTAGGAGCCCGTGCCGTTGACATAATTGCCTGGGAAAGTTTTGGTTTAGAATGGGCTCTAAATGCTAGGGAACAATTACAACTTGAAAATTGTCGTTTTATGCAATCATCTTACGGAGAGCTACCTAATCTTGAGTTAGTTGACTTCGAGCGAGACGTACTTTTTACTTCGAATGGAACGACCTCTGGCGTACGCATTCCGAATTACGATTGGATACCTAAAAATCGTGAAGGATTAACGTTTGCTGATGCTACATCCGCAGCATTCGCACAGCCCATAGATTGGTCAAAAGTTGATGTCCTTACGTTTTCTTGGCAGAAAGTACTTGGAAGTGAGGCTGCACATGGTATGCTGATACTCTCGCCCCGTGCAATTAAAAGGCTAGAAACTTTTACACCACCACGACCTTTACCGAAGATTTTTCGAATTACTAAAAATGGCAAACTAAATCAAAGTATTTTTGTTGGCGAGACTATAAATACACCATCAATGTTATGTGTAGAGGACTATCTTGATGCGCTGGCTTGGGCAGAGAGTATTGGTGGGACAAAAGTACTTATAGAGAGAGCTAATCAAAATGCTAGTGTTTTACATCGGTGGGTGAAAGATACCCCGTGGGTTGCTAATCTGGCAGTCAAATTTGAAACTCGATCGAATACATCAGTATGTCTAAAATTCATTGATCCAGCTATTATTACTCTTTCAGAATCGAAACAGAGGGTTTTTGTAGATTTTATGGCTCATCTTCTTGAGAAAGAAGACGTGGCATATGACATAAAAGCGTACAAAAATGCACCTCCTGGGCTTAGGATTTGGACAGGCTCAACTGTAGAGATAGCTAATCTAGAGGCGCTTACACCTTGGCTTGATTGGGCTTATAATATGTCTAGATCAAATTTGTAATAAAAATATTCAAAACTAAACACTATATCTTGAGTTTTAAGTGACTTGATGCATACAACGTTTATAATCGATAGTTTTTAGCGCAGATTTATTGCTGATCAAAATTATACCGCGTTAACTGCGTCTTAAAGTAGAATAGGCAATTTCTTTAAGAACATAAAACTAACATAATTATTATTTAGTTTGTTAAATTTTCCTTTTTTCTAGGAAATTTACGATAATCACTCAGAGTTTAGCTTCAGATCTTAAAAATTTTTGATCTCAAATAGAGATCTATTTATAAGCTGATTTAAGTATTTCTTAAACCAAAAATTTTTATCATTCATACTAAAAATTAATTATAGACATGAGGTCTATAGATAGCATTGAAATCAGAAAAATTATTATTCCAGGAAGTACTACACTTTGTCACCGGCTCTACTCAATTCAGTAGACAACACAAACTTGTGAATTGATATAATTTGGAGAAGTATAATTATATTAAATTTAATAATAAACTGTAGTAGTTACACCTTTTATGAAACTTTTTTATGTTACTAATCTATAATTATTTGCCGCAACACTTTAACTGTTATTAACAGTTAACAAGTGATTTATAAAAATTTCGTAAAAAACCTTATACAGTAAAGACTTAACAAGGAAATGTATTCTACTAAATCTAACATTCAACTTAACTATTGGTAATAAAGGCTATTCGTTCTGGAAATGTACAATAAAATTAAAGTAAATAGGAATCGAATGTTGGGAGTGTTAGCAGCTCTATCAATTTATGTGGCAATGTTGCCTACTGAAGTAAAGTCAAGTGTGAATTATAAAACTCCTTTCTATGCAATGCAGCAGGGATTGGCTTCATTTCATTCTGGTGATTTTCATATTGCCATTCCTGCTTTTGAATATGCTATAAAGCATGACATTTTTCCAGCAAGATATTACTTGGCATGTATTTACTCTAAAAGTTCAAGTGTGAATACTAATCATATAAAAGCATTTCATTTATTTCATCAGTTTGTAAAGACACACGTTGATACCGATCCTGCCGACTATCGTAAGGCACCAACAGTTGCGCGAGCCATGACACGGTTTGCTCGCTACATTCGCGACGGTCTTCCAGAGATTGGGGTGCAGGCAGATGTAGTACGAGCAGCTCAATATTTTCATCATTCAGCGACATTTTTTAACGACGAAGATGCACAGTTTGAACTTGCAAAATTACAGCTATCCGATGACAGCTTACGAAAATCATCACATTCTGCATTACATTGGTTTAGCGTTTTAGCTCAAAAAGGCCACGCGCGTGCCCAGGCTTTTTTAGCAGATCTGAATTGGCGAGGTAAATACACAAAACGAAACCCAATACGGGCTCTCGTTTTGATTGAGTTAGCACTTGAAAATGCTGCCCATGAAGACCGTGTCTGGATTGAGGATATCTACCAAAATATATTTTGTGGGTCGGGTGAGGAAACTAAGAATAAAGTGAGTAAGGTAGTGGAAGTATGGCGCTCAAAATTTAGCCCTGCTGTGCAGAAAAAACAATTCGATATACTTAGTCCTCTTGGTTTTGTCCCTAAAAGGACTTGTGCAGACGGTCGTTCTGTAAATCTTAGCCTATATCAAAATAAGAAATTTTGACCGTTAATTCTAACGGTGGGGGTTTTCAAGTAATTAATAATATTAATACTCTATTTAATTCAAATAAAAATACAGTACACTAGCATAATGAATACTGAATTGTTGATCATTTGTGTTTTTTATTACATTTCAGTACAAAAGATTGTATGAGTTTTAGTACCAGACCTCACATTAAAAATTATAATTACTGCAAACACTACTTATTCCTTACCAAAACTTAGTAAGAATTTAGTCTGTACATAAAGATAAATAGCGTATCTTGCATAAGAGATTTAAGTGAAGATACGCCAAATTTAATAGTCACCTCTAACAATTAATAAATAAAAAAGTGATTATCATTTTAACATGAATTATGACTACAAAAAGTTATACCGAATTTTGGCTTTACGTTCTAAAATATCTTTTTGTTAATAATCTCATTATAAGCATTAGGTTAGTAAATACATGTGCCTTGCTTATTATTTAGTAACCTGTTTAAGTGGAGGAGATAGCGCATTAGATCAAGAAGCCGATACTTCTAAAACAGCAAATACAACTTTTTTATTCGTAACGTGCAATCTAAACATTTGAATGCATCGTATATACTTTCAATATTAAAAAAATAGAACTTCATAGTTAAGAAAACTACCGTATCCTGCGTTAGTCTCAAATAGAAGCTTAAGAACATAATACCTAAAATAACAAAAAAACGCTGTAGATCTAACCTAACTGGCCTTAAATTTTTAAAAATCGATTCTCAAGAATAGGAAACTCATGTCACTTAACTACGAAGTTAGCTACAATGATAAATTCTCTCAAAAAACTTCTCAGTTCTCACCTTATGACTGGGCCTTAGTGTGAGTAGCCAACGCCTCGTACTGATCCTTGGGGATCAACTGTCAAAAGATATCTCAGCACTTAAATATGCCCACAAGGCGAATGACGTGGTTTTTTTTGCTGAGGTTGCTGAGGAGGTCACTTACGTTAAACACCATAAAAAGAAAATTGCTTTTATTTTTTCGGCCATGCGCCATTTTGCAGATGAGCTTAGAAATGATGGCTGGCGTGTTCACTATGTGTCGCTTGATGCCCCAAATAATAGTGATACTCTACTTTGTGAAGTAAAACGTGCGATAAAATGCTATCAAGTATCTAGTGTTATTGTTACAGAACCTTGCGACTGGCGACTGTTGTCTCAGATAAAACTTTGGTTTGAAAAAACGCATTTTCCTATTCAAATCTTACCTGATACACGCTTTCTTGCTTCGCATTGCGAATTTAAGACTTGGGCATCAGGACGCAAGCAGTTACGTATGGAATATTTCTATCGACAGATGCGAAAGAAAACAGGGCTGTTGATGGATGGTGATAAACCGATAGGAGGTAAATGGAATTTTGATATTCAAAACAGAAAACCAGCAGAAAATAGTTTGTCTTTGCCGCATCTACCTCGTTTCGAGCCTGACATAATTACACAGGACGTCTTAAATCTAGTTGCCAGGAGATTTCAGAATCATTTCGGTGATCTAAAACCGTTTAATTTTGCTGTGACCAGGAAGTGTGCTGAGAAAGCTTTAGAACATTTTATAACTGAGTGCTTACCTTTGTTCGGTAAATATCAGGATGCGATGCTTTCTGGTCAACGTTTTCTTTATCACTCAGTTTTATCCCATTACATTAATTGTGGTCTGCTTGATCCACTTGAAACCTGCTGTCGTGTTGTTGATGCCTATAAGGCCGGGCAAGCTCCTATCAATTCTGTTGAAGGTTTTATTCGCCAAATTATTGGTTGGCGAGAATTTGTGCGTGGTATCTATTGGCTTAAAATGCCAGAATATAAAGAGCAAAATTTTTTAGCAACATACCGTCCTTTGCCAGATTTTTATTGGACTGGAGAAACCGACATGCACTGTCTGAGAGAAGCTATTATTCAGACAAAAGAAGAAGCTTATGCGCATCACATTCAGCGTTTAATGGTAACTGGCAATTTTGCTATGTTAGCAGGAATTTCAACGCAAAAAGTTCATGAGTGGTATTTAGCAGTCTACGCTGATGCATATGAGTGGGTCGAACTTCCAAATGTTATAGGTATGAGTCAGTATGCTGACGGTGGATTTCTTGGATCAAAACCATATGCGGCAAGTGGAAGCTATATTAATAAGATGTCAAACTACTGCAACTCATGTCGCTATGATGTGAGAAAAAAGACTGGTGCAGAGGCATGTCCTTTCAATGCTCTTTATTGGAATTTCTTGATATATAATAAAGATAAATTAAGTTCCAATGCGCGGCTGAGTAATTCATATGCGACTTGGGGTCGAATGACAGATGAAAAAAGGACAGCATACCTTGATTCAGCGGCTAATTTTTTAGAAACCTTAAGTTAGATTTTACTGCCCTTTATACCATGGCGTTATAGTTAGCATTAACCAAAAAGCTTGCCTTATAAATCAGAGCAGGAATTTTTTGAAAATTAGCTTTTAGTCTATATATCGTGATTAAGTACACAAGATCTGTATGCTATAGCCTAAATCTTTTTACACTAACTTCTCTATTTAAATACGTTTGAATAACAATATAAAATAAATTGTTTGTATTACACGTACTAAAGTTCCGAACTTTATAGATATGTTCCTAAGCTATTTGTATACCAGATAGTCAAAGCACGGCGATATTTAATGCTTTCGCAATTACATGAAATCTACGTACTAAATTACTTTTTAAATTTACTTGGTAGTGATCTAAAGAGGATGAATATCACTATATTCAATATTATCGATGGCCAACTGTGTATCAAAATGTGGTGGGCAGTGGCAGGTTCGAACTGCCGACCCCTACGATGTCAACGTAGTGCTCTACCGCTGAGCTAACCGCCCTTATATCTTATTTGCATATATAGTCAATAAAAACAAGTCACGATTTTCAATGCAACCAAAAATTTGTTTTTATTTTTTATTTTATCATTTGTTGATTTGATATCTAAAACTTAGGGCTTTTCTTTAAGCTAAGACCGATTGAGAGCTATGATAATTGGTAGCCAAATCTCAGCTTGTGAATTAGAAGTTTAGCTTTTTAAAGTTAGATAAAGAGAAATTTCTGTTGTATCTTTGTTTTCAATCACGGTAGAGATTTTTTCAGGGCTTAGTTTTTACTTTTGTATCGTTGAAGGATTTCATTTAAAAACTTTCCAGTGTAACTTTTATTTTTAGTTGTAATTTCTTCTGGTGTGCCCTGTGCTACTATTTTACCACCGCCATCACCACCTTCCGGTCCAATATCAATTATCCAATCCGCAGTTTTAATTACTTCTAGATTGTGTTCTATGATAACTACAGTGTTGCCGGCATTTACTAATTCATGAAGGACTTCCAATAATTTAGAAATATCGTGAAAATGAAGGCCTGTAGTAGGTTCATCTAAGATGTATAAGGTACGGCCGGTTGCACGCCTTGATAATTCTTTAGCCAGTTTTACTCGTTGTGATTCACCTCCAGATAGTGTAGTTGCTTGTTGACCAATCTTAACGTAACCTAAACCTACGCGGCGGAGTGTTTCCAGTTTATCGGAAATAGCTGGAATAGCTTTGAAGAATAAACAGGCATCATCTACAGTCATATCTAGAACATCTGCAATCGATTTATTACGAAATTTGATTTCTAGGGTTTCTCGATTATAACGTGCACCTTTACACTGATCGCAAGTAACGTGAACATCGGGTAGAAAGTGCATCTCAATTTTAATAACACCGTCCCCATGACAAGCTTCACAACGTCCGCCCTTTACGTTAAATGAGAAACGTCCAGGAAGATAGCCACGCACTTTAGACTCTGGAAGATTGGAAAACCACTCGCGTATTGGAGTGAAAGCACCGGTATATGTTGCGGGATTTGAGCGTGGTGTACGTCCAATGGGCGACTGATTGATATCAATAACCTTATCGAGTTGTTCAACCCCTGATATGTTCTTAAAAGGACTAGGAGTTTCACGTGCATTAAGTAAACGTTGCGCAATTGCTTTATACATTGTGTCAATTACCAGTGTCGATTTGCCAGATCCTGACACGCCAGTGACACATGTAAGAAGGCCGAGTGATATTGCAACATCTACGTCTTTGAGGTTATTACCATTAGCCCCTCTAATAGTGATTTGGCGTTTTGTGTCAGGTACTCGACGTTGTGCTGGAACTTTTATGTTTAGTGCGCCACTTAAATACTTTCCTGTGAGACTTTTATCTGAATTTATAATTTCAGTAGGAGTACCCTGTGCTATTATATGTCCACCATGAATTCCTGCACCTGGACCTATATCGACTACAAAGTCAGCAGAACGTATCGCATCCTCATCATGTTCTACTACTATTACGGTGTTGCCTAAATCACGTAGATTCCTTAACGTGTTTAATAAACGTTCGTTATCACGTTGGTGTAATCCTATTGAGGGCTCGTCCAGAACATAAAGTACACCAGTGAGACCAGAACCAATTTGAGATGCTAAACGTATGCGTTGACTTTCTCCTCCGGAAAGTGTTGCTGAAGATCGTGATAACGTAAGGTAATCTAGTCCGACCTCGTTGAGGAAGTTTAAACGCTCCTTAATTTCCTTCAGCATTCGTGCTGCTATAGTCATTTGTTTAGAAGATAAGATTTTCTGTAATTCATCGAACCATATTATGGCTTGCCGAATCGATAAATCGCAAATCTCGCTTATGTTCTTGTTTGCTATTTTTATACACAATGCCTGTGGTTTTAAGCGTTGACCGTTACAAGTCTTGCAGGGGCACTGTTTTTGGTATCGTGCTAACTCATCTCTAACTGACTGACTTTTAGTTTCACGCCAACGCCGCTCGATGTTAGCTATTACACCCTCAAATGTTTTCTTTGTTTGATATTTTCTAAGGCCGTCATTATAGGTGAATATTATTTCATCTGTCCCTGTACCAAAAAGAATAGTCTGCTGGACATTAGAAGCAAGTTGGTTCCAAGGTGTTGTCATTTCGACGTTAAAATGTTTAGCTATTGAATTTAGTGTCTGCTCATAATACGGAGATGTAGATCCAGTTTTAGCCCAAGGTAAAACTGCTCCTTGCAATAAGGATAACTTTATGTTCGGTACAATAGTATCCGGCACAAATTGTAGCTTTGTCCCAAGACCGTCACAAGATGGACAGGCGCCAGCCGGAGAGTTGAATGAGAAGAGCCGCGGTTCAATTTCGTCAATAGTAAAACCAGATATAGGACAGGCAAAGCGTGATGAAAAAATAATCCTTTCATGTGTATAATTTTTAGATTTATTAGCTCCCTTAATGGTAGATTTTGTAAAGGGTTTGTCAGCAAGCTCTACTATCGCAATACCTTTACCAAGCTCTAAAGTCGTTTCAAGTGAGTCCGCGAGGCGAGTCTTAATATCAGTTTTTACAACAAGCCTATCGATAACGACGTCAATATCATGTTTAAACTTTTTATTAAGTTTGGGTGCTTCAGATAGCTCGTAGAATTTACCATTGACCTTTACTCTCTGAAAACCTCTGCGCATTAATTCGGAAAGATCTTTACGGAACTCTCCCTTACGATTTTTTACTATCGGAGCGAGCAGATAGAGTCTTTCGCCTTCATCCAATTCTATGATTGTATCGACCATTTGGGTCACAGTCTGACTCTCTATAGGTAGGCCAGTTGCCGGAGAATGTGGGATACCAATGCGAGAGAAAAGTAGGCGTATATAATCGTAAATTTCAGTAACTGTACCAACTGTTGATCTTGGATTGCAACTGGCTGTTTTTTGTTCAATAGAAATTGCAGGAGACAACCCTTCAATAAGATCTACATCGGGTTTCTGCATCATTTCCAGAAATTGGCGCGCGTAAGACGATAGACTCTCTACGTATCGACGCTGACCTTCTGCATAAATAGTGTCAAATGCAAGTGAAGATTTTCCTGAACCAGATAACCCCGTAAAAACGATGAGAGCGTCTCGTGGAATTGTCAAATTAATATTTTTTAGATTATGCTCACGCGCTCCGCGTACTTTAATAGCCCTGTTATCAGATCGAGCACCATGGAAACGTACGTTAGATTCTTTTACCATACTTTAAACTTACGAATCTCTAAATAATGGCAGTGTGCTTAGATATGTTTGGATGCTATGTATAAAGTTCATTAAGCTTTCTTAATGCTACCTAAACGCAGTGCTTAGCTATGAAGCTGCCATTATGGAGATTCTGCAATCAGACGCATATCTTAGACTGAGTAATACATATCGAATTCAACTGGATGAGGCGTCATGTCTGTGCGCTCAACTTCCTCCATTTTTAGATCGATGTAGGCATCGATTTGGTCGTCAGAAAAAACATTCCCTGCTTTAAGGAAGGCACGGTCTACATCTAAACTTTGTAAAGCTTCGCGAAGAGAGACTGCTACAGTTGATATCTCTGCAAGTTCTGCAGGTGGTAAGTCGTAGAGATTTTTGTCCATTGGCTCTCCTGGGTGAATCTTGTTTTGGATTCCATCGAGACCAGCCATAAGCATTGCAGCAAATGCGAGATAAGGATTTGCAGTCGGATCGGGAAATCTAACTTCAACACGTTTCGCTTTTGGTGACATAGTATATGGAATTCGGCATGAAGCTGACCTATTACGTGCTGAATAGGCAAGTAAAACTGGTGCTTCATAACCTGGAACTAGACGTTTATATGAGTTGGTCGACGCGTTAGCAAACGCGTTTATAGCTTTCGCATGTTTTAAAATACCACCTATGTAGTAGAGGCATGTTTCTGAGAGATCAGCGTATTGATGACCAGCAAATATAGGTTCACCATTGTTCCATATTGACTGATGACAATGCATACCCGAACCGTTATCACCAAAAACTGGTTTAGGCATAAAGGTTGCCGTCTTGCCATAAGCTTGAGCGACATTATGTATAGCATATTTATATATCTGCAAATGATCCGCAATTGTCACGATAGTATTAAATTTGATACCTAGTTCATGTTGTGCAGCACCCACTTCGTGATGTTGCTTCTCTGTTGAAACACCCATTTCCGCCATTACTGATAACATCTCTGAGCGAATATCTTGGCAACTATCGATTGGAGGGGCTGGAAAATATCCACCTTTCATGCGCGGACGGTGCCCCATGTTGCCCATATCATAATGTCTACCAGAATTAGTAGGAAGCTCAGTTGAGTCAAGTTTAAAGCCAGTATCATAGGGATCTGCGCTAAACCTTACATCATCAAACAAGAAAAATTCAGCCTCTGGACCGAAAAAGACTGTATCACCAATGCCGGTGAATCTCATATATGCTTCTGCCTTTTTGGTTGTACCACGAGGATCACGTGCGTAAAGTTCGCCTGTTGTGGGCTCGTAGACATCGCAAAAAACAGCCATAGTTTTCTGAGCGAAGAAAGGGTCAATGTGTGCAGAACTAGGATCTACCATTAATAGCATATCCGATGATTCAATTCCTTTCCAACCTGCAATAGATGAACCGTCAAACGCGTACCCCTCTACAAGCAAATCTTCGTCCACAACAGCAGTATCCGATGTTACGTGATGCATTTTGCCACATGTATCGGTAAAGCGGAAGTCCAAAAATTTGATATCATTATCTTTGATTGACTTAATCAGGTCAACAGGCGTATTCATTATAACATAGATCCTTTAAAATAAGCGTAACTGTAAACTATCATAAACTGTGTTATTTAGTCTAAGCAGAGGCGGTGACACATAATATGATATTCATAAATAAAATAACCAACTTGGTTGGCTAAACTGCGTCGCCACCAGTTTCTCCAGTTCGAATGCGAACCGCATCCTCGATGTTTGAAACGAACATTTTACCATCGCCAATACGACCTGTTTTAGCTGCCTTCTCTATAGCTACAAGAGCTCTTTTGACCTGGTCATCATCAACAACAATTTCTATTTTCACTTTTGGTAAGAAGTCAACAACATACTCTGCTCCACGATAAAGCTCAGTATGGCCCTTTTGACGACCGAAACCTTTTGCTTCTATTACTGTAATTCCTTGTAATCCTACTTCTTGCAATGCCTCTTTTACTTCGTCTAATTTAAATGGCTTAATAATTGCTTCGATTTTCTTCATGGATATCTTCTCAGTTTCAAAACCTATTATTAAGCTGTTGATATATCACAGAGCGCTAACAACTCCACCTTCAGAAAGATGCATCTATGCCAGAAGCGAAAAAATAATAAATTGCAATTGTATGACATAATACCTTAATCTATACGACGCTTGTCAAGTTAATGTGTGAAATAGGGTTGCTTCTTACACAATTATTTGTAACTAGCTACCAACAACCTAATTTAATGTTTTATAGAAACTAAATAAAACAGGGAAAAACTCCATGTTAATAACTTGTGTTCTAAAAACTACTATGTAGTGCTCTCATTATTGAAAGCTGTTATTGTATTATTTTATTTTTTTTAAAATGTTACAACAGCAGGGTTCAAATATTTCGCGCTAATCCAATTAGGTGCTGAACTGATTATTAGCTCTAGCGTTAATGTGTCTGTGTTTAGAGAAGGAAAGAACAAAGTTAAAAATTTTGAATTAATTCAACACAATTCTTCACTTATCTAAATTTCGATAATGATTTGTAACTTAACATTATGTGAACTTACAAAAGGAGTTTAAGTTTGGTTGTGATTAGTTTGCTAGTTGTGACTATTTTTTTTATTTCTTTTGCGTGCTATCTTATCAGTCTCTGTCAGAAAAAAAAGAGGCATATAAAAGATGTAAAACAGATAAAGCAGCCCCAAGAGCTCGGCTCTAATATGTCATGGATCGCTGTAAAATCGTCTGATCCGGCGAGTGTTGCACGTTTTCTTGGTCTTGAGGGTACATTTCAGGAAAGTTGCTGGCATGGCATTGAAGCTACTTATGATACTAAAAAAAGCGATCATTCAATTTTTATAACACCTGCTTACAAAGGTTGGGTTTTGATAGTGGGGGATGCTTTACCTCTTCCGTTAGGTCCTGCTTTTTCTGATAAGTGCACTCCCTTGCTTGCTTCATTAAGTAAAGAGTTTTCTGAGGCTCAATATTTCGCTTGTCATCCAGAATTGGATTTTTTTTGTTGGGCAAAAGCTGTAGATAGTCAACTTATTAGAGCATTTGCTAGTAGTGATGAAGGATCGATTTTGAACTATGGTCGCTTGTCATCGGCTGAAATTACGCTTGGATTAAAATATTTTGAATTTCGAGGTCTTAGCTGTGAAAATGGTGATGTGGGAGAAGCTATTAATCTTGTTCCGACAGTGGCTTATGTTCTAGCCTTAGCGTCACATTGGAGTGTAGATCCTGTAAGTTTGAGTGAATTCTCCAACTGCAGTACATCTGAAGGCGTAATAGGGAGCGCTCCGACAGTGTGGCGTTCTACTACGAGAATTCGTGAGAATGCTTAAGATCTAAAGTCGCAGTTGATAATTTCAATACATTGCTTTTTTATGATTAATACGAATCTAGTTTTTCTGGTAATCATTCGTGTATTCTACCTCTATAATCTGTAGAGTTACAATAATTAAAACTCACAATTAACGTTTTAGGCTACAGCTTTGTTTAATGGGTCTAGATATTAATTCAACTACAAGGTAGCGGCAAATAAGTGTGTAGCAATCTACAGATATTTATATCGCGTCGAGCTGACGTGCACTGCAACCAGATTTCTTGCATTTAGTTAATTTTATTCAGCCACAATTGATATTACAAATAGAAATTGGATGATTAAGGAAAGTGAAAACCGAATGCAAGCCCATCTTAATAAAAAATTATAAAAAAGAATCTTAAAAATTTTTAGTTTAGGGTACTCTGTTTAGAGATATCTAATAGTATGCTTGGTTGCATAAATTTTTCTTGATACTGTAACTTCATCATATTACGAGTTTAAGAAAAGTATTATTACTTTAAGTAACTGTGCTATCTGTAAAACTCAGTGCTTGCATTATTCCTGCTAGGACTGTAAGCTAATAATGTTGAGATTACTATAGGCTAGTAAATCTTGGTCTTATTGATTAGGTAAGATTTCAATAAAAGTAATTGCCGCCTTAGCTCAGTCGGTTAGAGCGCTAGATTGTGGATCTAGAGGTCCCCCGTTCAATCCGGGGAGGCGGTACCAATGATACGAAGTTTGGTTTTTGTTATTCAGTTGCAATTATACATTTATATTTTTGCATACCTCTTTACTCATAAATGTTTTAGGCTATTTGTGACGTCTCTTAATTTTAGTGTTTTTTATTGATGATGGTAAGTATTAGATCATAAATTAGAGTGAGATAAACGCTTAGTGTGAAATGCTAAAGTTTTGGGGCTTGTAGGAATTATGCAGTTATTTATAGCATAAAATTTAAGATTTTCGAACTAACTCGGAAAATATGGCTTCTCAAGAAGTTAATAAATGATTTTTTTGATACATTCCAGATTTTGCTTTTAAATAAGAAATACATAATGAGAATAACAAGAAATTTTAAAATATATGAAGTTTAGTTAGATTTAAATGTAACTAAACTAGCTGAACTATATGAATAGTGCCTTTTTAAACATACAATAATTAGTATTTACTAATACCGTCTACTTGTAGTCAGATTATTTATAACCTTATAGTAAAGGTCAATGACTAATGTTCGACAATGGTCAAATGGACTAACTTCTCTAAATTTTAAGCATTAACTTTCTTCTAATAGTTAATTCGGTGTAAAGTCCTTAGATATAGTAGTTCTGTTAATTTGTGAAAACCTAAAGATTTCTTTATAAATCGTGTTTTAGAAAGTAAAAACGCATTACAGTGCTTTATTTTGCAACTCCATGCTTAATGGTTATCAAGGATAAATTTTGGATTAAATTGTAGCCTCTCTATTCTTGGTTAATTTCAAAAGTTTCGTTAGAAATAAATTATGTGAAAATGGTTAAGCTGGGAATGTGCAAAAATATCAAAATAGAAGATTAGTCGATATTATGGCTTAACTAAAAACATGTATATATGTGTAATTTTTTTAAGTATGATCTTTAAAAGAAATCTAACTTAGGACTATACGAAAAAGTATATAAAAGAGTTATCTTAAAATATATAATTTCATTCATGTATATAAGAATCAAATTCACGTTAATATAGCTATCTTTAATACTTGCAATAATTCTTTATATATATAAAGATCATGTATCTACTACTACACTTACCTACTTACCATGATCTACGTGGTCCTATATCGATGTGGAATAAACCACCACCGTAATGTTTATAACCGCCTGCAGTTCTGCGAAGATATCGAGCAGCTGAGCGCACGTCTCCCCAAACGCGTATATCTGCTGCTTTGCCAGTGAGATGGTAAGAATACTTTGCCCCGCCAACACGCTGGTTGTGTTTGCGGCTTCGACAAGTAGAATTAACGCGAACACGCCCCCAATATTGAGCAACGTGATAAATTGCGTTTTTCAATTTTTTGTTAAGACAACTAGATTTAGCAGCCCATATTACACCATTACTAACATTATTACGTTCTTTTTTTGAATTAGATCTTAAAGCACCCATTTCTTTTGCCGACTGTTGAGGATTTGCAAGATTGTGGAAGTGTTCTGATTCTCCCCACCTCAACGATTCATGAGCCCGGACATGTGAGGCAATTTGCAGTATCACTGTACTTAAAGTTATAACGCATATTATGAAAATTTTTTTTATAAATGTTTGTTTGTTACACCGAATCAGTAGCATTATAATACTTACTCTAATCTAAAAATTTCAATAACATTATTATAGAATTAAAATTAACCATAACACACTTTACATTATAGATTGTTTAATACTGGTAAATGAAATTGATAATGATTTATAAATGGTTTTACTTTTTTGGCACCAACGTTGAAACTTTCTAAATATAATCGTAAGATTCTTATACCTCGTTAATTACCTTGTATCTCAGATAGCTTTAAGACTACTTTATATAAGACATCTTCAAGATACCTTTTATAATTAATTGTCTCTTCTAAACAATAGAAACTCCTTCATTCCTTTTTAAGTTATGTGTTTAATGCTAGCTTAGCCAATGTAATAAATGCTTTCGTGTTGATGCTAACAATCAGGTTTATTTAGTAATATTAGTTAAAAAAATCTGGTAGTGAAGTTAAAAATTGTCAGAATTACTGAAATCAAAGTAGTTGTGCGCCGGGTTAATCGACTTAAATATTTTATGTACAACTTTAAGATCAGTTAAGTGACCAAACTACTCTTCCTTTAAATTTAATGCATAATCTAAGCTCTCATCATGTAGTTAAATAATAAAATTTCAAAACGTACATTCTTTGCAAATGGTTGTGTCTAAGTATTATTGTTTTATTTTGAGCAAAGCTACTTTTTTGTGGCTAAATGTTTTCTTGCTAATAGTTTTCCCAATTCAACTGCTGGTTGTCCAAAAGGATCTACTCCAATCAGATTAGCTGTAATGAGTGTCTCCAACATAAAGTGCATCAATAATGCTCCTAATGCGAACTCATCAAGTTTCGGAATGTCAATTGTACGTACAGCCCTCTTTGCCTGGCGTAAAGCTTTTGGAACGGTAGTAGTTTGCGCATCTATTAAATCGCCTATTGTTCTATTTGTCATTATTTCAAATTCTGCATGTTCGCATAAATCTGATGGCAAGCGAGGACCGGTATCTTTGAACGGAGTGCGAATAAGTGTCAAATAATAATCATTGGGACCGTCCATAAACAATTGTAATTGACTATGCTGGTCAAGGGGACCCAGGCAGGCAAGTGGAGTTATTCCTTTACCATTTTTGCCAAGACTTTCTGCCCAAAGCTGTACATACCATCTTGCTAGTTGGGCGAGGCGGTCGGCGTAAGGCATTACGACTTGAATTCGTGCGGTCCTGTCCTTGTAAAGTCCGGCTGCTATGGCCGCACCTACTGCAGCTGGGCATTCTTGTGGTTTTTCTGCAGATAGTATGTTCGATACAGCAGCCTTCGCTCCAAGAAGTAATCGCCTCGTACTAAGTCCACTTGCAATAGCAGGCAGTAAGCCAACATTGGTAAAAATAGCAAACCGTCCACCGATACCTGGTGGATGATTGAGAATTGGAATATCAAACATTGCACATAATTTACGTAAGCCATTCGTTTTTTCAGAAACCTCAGGATCAGATATGGCTAGAAACATTTCTGAGCTTTCAGATTTAAGGCCTTGTTTACGCGCAGCATCAAGTATCGCTATAGCTTGACTTAAAGTTTCTGGTGTACTACCTGACTTAGATGTAAAAACAAATCGCTGTGAAGCTAAATTACCTTGTTTGACTAAGCATTCCATGGTAACTGGATCTAGATTGTCATAGAATTTTGTAGTTGGATATTTATTAGTGTTTTTTCTTGTTAAATTAGGAATTTCCAAACTACCGAACTGAGCAAGTGTTTGCCCTCCAAGAGCTGAGCCGCCTGTACCTAAAAAGATAATCCTTTGAGCTCCCTTTGCCAAACGCTGATATGCCTGCTCGGATTCGGCCAGTGAGTGATCAATATCATCGGCGACACGTAACAAAGGTAAATTATTTGCGGTATATTCAGCCTTGATTTTTCTCATGGCCATGAAAGCACGAGCTAGCCATGCAGCCCACTCATCCCTTGTAAGGCCAGAGTAATCAATTGATTCGGCGAGGCAACCTTCAATGGATTGTTCGAAGGCGCCGTCAATTTTACTTATGTGCATAACCACAATCCTCTGAAATAATTAGTCGCAATCTTTTAGATAGTTTAATCAAATAGCTTAGCTAGTTAGCCAAAATCCCTAGACCGCGAATAAAAAGTTAATATCTTTTATTAAAGCCAGAAAATTTGAACTCAAGCTATTTAAAGAAGACTGACTAAGGCTATTGTATGCTACATCTAAAATAATGGCTTAGACCAAAAATAAACTGTTTTAATATTATTATTTAACTTGTGAATACTATTTTCGCTTATTGCGATTAAAGAGTTTCAGTTTTATGAGTATAAAAACGAGAAACTAAGAAGTTAATTTCCCTACTAGTTCTATAAGCATGTGCTAAATAAAGATATTCTAGTTTTTAGCATTATCCAGTAATCAGAGGGCTAGAGTGAATGGTGCAAACGAAGTCAAATATTAAAAAAGTTTTTCAGTAGTCAGATGATGAGAAAGCACTTAAAGTTTATTGGTCTAACACGTGTGACACTGAAGTATGACTTAAATATTTTTCATAAGAAGCAAATTCATTACAGATCAGTCTACTGGCCCACAATCTCGTAAGTAGATATTTATTACTAATATGATGCGACCCAACAATTAGAGTAGCCTACATACTTCAGTTTAGAACATAGCTCATTCGCAGAAGCTTGTGACCCAGGAGGTCCCGCGACTGTGCGATACATAATACCTAGTCCACGACTAGTCAAATCAGCACTACGGATGTCAGGCACTCGTGAGCTAAGAATGTTAGGATATAACTGCTGTAAGTCTGCAAAGCTGGTAAGCGCATCAATTCGACTTAACTTTGTAGATAATACAGCTACAAACCCATTAGAAGCAGCTAGCTGTTTTGGAACGCTTCGTAATGAGGAATTTTCAGGCAGATCATCATTAACACTTTTCGATACTACCGTTTGTATATTTCGATTAGGTCCAAATGCGCTACTAACTGTTGCACCTGGTGTATATGTCTTAGGCCCCAAGTCATCAGCGTTCTTATTTTGACCCAATAGTATTGGAAGAGGGGGGAAACTAAATTTATTAGTACTACTATTTTGCAAACCTCTTTCCTGTTTTTGTATAGAGGTGATAGAAATCTGTTTCGGTTGAGTAGAGGTTGATAGAGACGAATTAGTTGCCAGCACACTAGCTCGCGTTTGATCAGAGGTCACCTTAGCCTCTTCCAAATCATTTTGAAAAACTTCCCGAGAATCTAGCTGCCCAGGACCACCCTCAATTATCATCCCTGGGATACCACTTGACTGCTGAACTTCGGAATAAGCCGCAGATGGCACCTGTTTAGGCGCCGAAGCACCTTGTTCTAGTAGACGACCGTCTCGCCCAACAATTAATGTGGACACCTTTCGAACACGATTGGCATCAAAGTTTTCTTCTTCATAACTGTAAGGAGGCTTTACCCCTTTACCGACGTAATTCATAGATTGACTGTCAGTGACTTCAAACTTTCGTTCTTCACGATCCTTTGGTTGCTCTTTAATTGGAATTAGATTAGCTTCAATGACAGGTGTAACGAAAGTATCTGAATCTTTTGAGAAATGTATCATATAACCATACAAAAAGCTAACACCCAACACAAGAATACTTACAAGCATAGAAGTTACCATCAAAACACGAGCTACGTTTGAGCGATATTCATATTTCTCATTTTTTGCTGATACTTTATTAAAATATGCATCTTGGCGGTCTGTCATAGTTTTTAAAAGGTTATAATTGTCGTAATTTTCACTACTATTTTGCCCAAGAGATGTGCTATATTCTTCATGTTTATATAACTGGTTTTGTGGAATCTCACCCCACTCTGTCCCTGGATTGTATACTGATTCACCGAAAGATTTTTTTTGAGATCCAGCTGGAGAACCATAATTTTCTAGATCATAACCAGTAATTTCTGCATTTAACTGTTTAGCTTCACCTTGAATATGCTCGCAATCATTAAGGTTCAACTCAGTGCCAGACAGCGATTCATCTACAGCAGAATGTTCGTTTTCATACTCGGTTAATGGACCATTCTTATCTAAGCTATATGTTTGCGTATATTCTGAGGAAAGGCCACTTCTTAAGTGAGGAGCTTGCCCAGCCAAATTTTCAGGCGAGACTTCTCCAGAATTTTTCAAAAGTTTAGATCCACGATAGTCCGTGTTATGTCTTAGATTAGAATAAACCTTAGAGAAAAGATCTAAACCTGGTTGTGTTTCCTGAGATTTCTCGTTTATTATTTGTTTGTGGTATGACTTATCCGGAACGTGCGATCGTGAGCTAGACTCGCAGGTATCGTTATTGACCCCAACGGGTTGCCAATCTGAATTTTGATCGTGCGGACCGCTAGACTGCGCCATGAATTCTTCCCTTATCCTTATCCTCTCTTTCGCGAATCAAACTTACTTCATTTCAACAGGTGCGGATACACCTAATATCTTCAGCCCACAGGCAATTATATGCTGCGTGGAAGCTACCAAAGCCAATCTTGCTGATGTCAGATTGAAATCGTTCACTTGGATAAAGCGTAATTTTGGGCATTCATTACCTAGTGCGTGCTGTTGATGGAATGTTGAAGCTAACTCGTACAAATAAAATGCAATCCGATGAGGCTCAAGATCTCGTGCAGCACTTTCAACAACGCGTGGAAACTTAGCCAATACTCGGATTAAAAGGCGTTCACTTGGATCATCAAGCAGTGAAAGATCAGCTTCATGTAAATCGTCACTATCTTCTTTAAGCTTTGGAAAAACGTCTGAAACTTTACGAAAAATTGATGCTGCGCGAGCATGGGCATATTGAACGTAAAACACGGGATTGTCTTTTGTTTGTGTAACTACTTTTTCAAGATCAAAGTCAAGAGAAGTATCATGCTTGCGCATCATCATGGTGAAACGAACAGGGTCGCATCCTACTTCGTCGACTACATCTCGAAGAGTAACAAAAGTTCCTGCGCGCTTGGACATTCTTAGAGGTTCTCCATTACGCATCACGCGAACTAGCTGGATTACAAGTGTATCTAATTTAACTTTAGATTCTGATAGCGCATTTACTACTGAATTTATACGCGAGATGTAGCCAATGTGATCAGCTCCAAGAACATTTATATATCCGTCAAATTTTCTTTCAAGTTTGTTCAAATGATAGGCTGCGTCGTGGGCAAAATATGTATAACCACCATCAGATTTCAGCAACGCTCGATCTACATCATCCCCAAAAGCTGTCGACTTAAATAATGTTTGCTCTCGCCCTACCCACCCTTCATCGTCATAACCTAATGGTTTAGGCAGTTCACCCTTATAAATAAGATTAGCTTTACACAATATCTGTATGACTTTAGCCACTTGATCAAGATCATTTGCTGTTAACGATTGCTCTGAAAAAAAAACATCATGTTCGACATTAAGGCTAGCTAAATCAAGACGGATTTCATTTAGTAGCGACTCTATCGCAAACTGCCGTACAGTTTTATGTGTTTCGGCTTTATCCATATAGCGTAACTGATCGCCATATAGTTTTACTAATTCTTTACCTATGGGCTTCATGTAGTCTCCAGGGTAAAGCCCTTCAGGAATTTGGCCAATATTATCGCCTAGAGCCTCAAAATAACGCAATAAAGCCGTTTCACCAAGTTTTTCTACTTGTGCTCCAGCATCATTAACGTAATATTCGCGACAAACATCATAACCAACAAATGACAACAAATTGCACAATGTGTCCCCAAAAACAGCTCCGCGACAATGACCAACATGCATCGGGCCAGTCGGATTTGCTGAAACGTATTCAACGTGCAACCGCTTTCCAGAACCAATTTTAGCACTACCGTAATTTTTTTTCTCTTTAAGAATCGTAGCAACAAGATCATGCCAAACGGCATCTGAAATTGTAATGTTTATAAAACCAGGCCCCGCAATTGCAGCATGTGAAACTATTTCGTCAGTTGAAAGCTTGGCTACAATCATATTAGCGAGGTCATGAGGTTTAAGTTTTGCGCGTCTGGCAAGTACCATGGCAGCATTTGAAGCAAAATCACCATGAGTAGGCTCACGAGATTCTTGAACTTCGATACCTGCAACGTCTAAATCCTCTGGCAAGTCACCAGATGCTTTCATTGTGTTGAGTATAACAGCTATATTATTTGCAATAAGGCTGGAAATATTCATTAGGTCAAGTTCCAGATTACAATTGTAATTTAATTATTAGTAAATTTTTATATTTTACGTCTTTGTTCGAACTATTATTCTATCTTGCACATTGTTAAGCCAGAAATTAAAATATGCTGTTGTGTAACTTGCAGACCACGCGAACAAATAGTAACTACTATTACTGCAATACCATAGCGCATAAAACCTTATCCAGTAAACATTGTAATTATTAAAGCCATGAAGTTACAGGGTTGATTAGAAAATTTAAATTACGTTCAAAATTTACATCATTTTAATTTGGTAGATTAATCGTTTCAAGTGTATTATGTCAGGAATGTTTGTTTTTCATTGTTTGACACAACAATTATTAATTTTCCATACAATCGAGGGTTCATACAATGGCAAGTACGTTACCAGATGTAACCATATCAGATAGGGCTGCACAACGAATTCTTGAAATTACAGTTGATGAACCAATCTGTAAGATGCTGCGTATAAGCGTAAGTGGGGGTGGGTGTTCGGGATTTCAATATATTTTTGATTTAGCTTCAGCACCTGAAAGTGATGACGTCGTTATAGAGCATAAGGGGGCTAAGATAGTTATTGATTCTGTTTCATTGCCTTTACTAACTGGTTCGCATGTTGACTTTACAGATGAGCTCCTAGGCTCTAAATTTCAGATCAAAAATCCTAACAGCACTATGTCCTGTGGTTGTGGAAGCAGTTTCAGTCTGTGATCTAAAAAGTTATACTTACAATGAAGATTGCGACTTGGAACGTTAATGGTATTAGAGCACGAATTAAACCTCTTTTGAAATGGCTTGAGCAAGCTAAACCAGACGTGGTGTGCCTACAAGAAATAAAATGCGCTGATGCAGTGTTTCCAACAGCAGCATTAGAGAATATTGGCTACAATGTTGCGGTGCACGGGCAAAAAGGGTTTAATGGGGTTGCTATTATTTCTAGGTTTCGGCTAACTGAAATCAACTGCAAGTTACCTGGTGACTCAGAAGATAATCAGTCACGATATATAGAAGCAATGGTCATCAATCCAGACTCACCGTTTTGTGTTGCCTCAATTTATTTACCCAATGGCAATCCTGTAGAGACCGTCAAATTTACTTATAAATTAAATTGGATGAAACGGCTAGAAGCCCATGCTGAAAGTTTACTAAATTCTGAAAGACGTATAGTTTTAGCTGGTGATTTCAACATCATACCAGAACACATAGATTGTCACTCGCCAAAAGCCTGGACTGGCGATGCTTTGTTTCATGAAGAAAGTCGTTTTGCTTTTAGAAGATTAAAAAATTTAGGTTTTAGAGATGCCTTTCGTGCATGTGATCCTAGTGAGAAAAGTTACACATTTTGGGATTATCAGTCTGGTGCTTGGCCAAAGAATGAAGGCATACGAATTGATCATCTGATGCTTTCACCACAAGCTGTGGATCAGTTAATACATGTAACAATTGAGAAATATGTTCGTGGTCAAGAACAACCTTCGGATCATGTGCCTATCTATGCTGAGTTTCTGTAGTCTTATCCAAATTTCTAAAGCTGAGATACAATTAAATGAGACACGTATAATCCGTTTTAAAAGTTCTTGTTCAGATAA
>JAZDSJ010000006.1:0-133475 GCA_039583345.1 Candidatus Tectiglobus diatomicola
GCCCTCATCCAAGAGCTTCTTTTACAACGGGAAATCGTGTACACGTCGGAGAAAGTAAAGCTTTACCAAAAGTCAAACCTAAAGTATAAAGTAACTCATTGCTAAGATTGTATCGACTTGAGAATACCATAGACTCTAGATCTGGGTCAAAGCAATCAGGGACTAGCTCAGGAAACTTGGGTGACAATGCCTCAACCGAACAAGCGTGAATCTATTTGTATCTACTCCGGAATTCTCAGTTTTTTTAAGTTGCTTTACCGAAAGATGCAACGCCAATAATAACTTGTCCCGATTTTATATTGCCAGTATCAACTATTTTATTGCGCTCGATACTTGTACTTATTATTGGAATTTATTACAATAGATCGAACCAAATCGCTCATCTGCAGTTTCACCATCGCAAAATTAAGAATTCATCCCAAATTCAGCCTATCTTACGTCCAAAAGAACAGTAGACCACCAGTACATAGCGCAGAATATGACCTTCAAAGACTTTAGCTTTGCGGGTGTAAGAGTTTGAAACTAGCATACGGCCTGATGCTCACACGCATATTACATCATTAGTATTATTAAATTTTAGCAGTTAAGGTTTTTTCCTAGAACTTCTGTCTAAATAAAGCAAAAAGCTTCAGGGAAACAATCCCTGGTGGAGATCAATAATTATTGCATCTACATATGATTTATCTGGAGATACTCCATGATCCACGTAAGTAAGTGCTATCATTTAGAGGTCCTTGATACTTTATAAATAAGCATTCTTCATAAAAAAAGTAAAGAGTTATAATAATCAAACTTAACTAATTAATACATCGACTAAGAATTTTGTCAGAGCTTAAATGTTATAGCCATCATAGCGAATGCTTCTATATTTTCGATTATCTAAGCTGAATGATTCCGAAGTATAAATTACTGCAAAAGTCGATGTGCCCAGCTTTTATAATATGAGGTTTCTGTATGGTGTAGAAAAAAATACTAGAAAATTACAGTCTGACGGATACTTAATAATTTATAATTTCGCATGGCCAAAGTAATTGAAATAATAGTTCTAAAAATGCTGCTAAAAAATCACTTTATATCAAACTCTAAATTAATAAAATTATATCTTTGTGTAATAGCTAAATAGTCAAAAAAGCGTTAGCTTTACTTTCAGTTTAAGATTTTTATACAGAAAATAGTTTCTTAAAATTCCTTTTTTAAATTCTACATGGTATCTATTAACTTATTTCGCTTGTGTTAAACATTTTCTGAGGCCAATCTGCATATATGAAGCATTTAAAACACCAAATAAATCGATTAATATCATCATTTCCTCCACTAAAACTAACTATGGCTGCCACGCCTACTCCAAGAAGTCGACATAGGGCAGGATACGAAATTATAATTGCACTGCTAATGGGTGCAATTTGTCACATTTTATTCACAGTAGCTGTGATAGCGATGATTTTAAATATGTGGTCTGGTATGTCATTGGGAAAAGGCAACATTCCATATCCTTGGAGTTGGATAGTTAACTGCTTACTTCTCTTTCAATTTCCCATTGTCCATAGTTTTCTTCTAACTAAAGTTGGCAATCGTTTAGTAGAAAAATTGGCACCACACAAAACCGGCGCAACACTTTTCACAACAATCTTTGCTATTATTGCTTCTACGCAATTATTGTTACTTTTCGTTATCTGGACCCCATCCGGAACTACATTCTGGAGAGCTGAAGGTTGGCTGCTCTGGATAATTACTTCATTGTATATTTTAAACTGGCTATTCCTCATAAAAGCATCATGGGATGCGGGTGCCGAAGTACAAAGTGGAATGCTCGGTTGGTTATCCCTTTTTCGTAGTGTAAAACCACATTATCCACCAATGCCAATCAAAGGTACTTTTAAATATATACGCCATCCTATTTATTTGGCTTTCGCGCTCACCACATGGACAGTACCAACATGGACTCCAGACCAGTTGCTATTGGCCTGTGTACTAACGACATATTGTGTTATAGGCCCTCTTGCAAAAGAAAAGCGGTTAAAACTTAGGTATGGAATTAACTGGGAACTTTACAAATCAAATACACCATTCTGGATTCCTAGCTTACGAAGACGGAAGCGTAGTAACTTTGTTTATTTAAAAAACATCCCAGATCATGATCTAAATTAGCTAAAGTGACTGTATGACTAACTTAAAAAGTAAAACTTCAATGGCGAGTTAATCCATGAACTATCAACTAAACGATCTTGAAATTTACGATACACACGCTGAAGCTTGGTGGGATGGATCAGTGCGCTGGCTTCGTATTTTACATAATATGGTGCCGGCTAGACTTGCCTACTTTGACAAGTATGTTAACGACTGGTCTGAAAAACGCGTTATCGATATTGGTTGCGGCGGCGGTTTTATGACAGAAGCGCTAGCTAAAAGATCGGCTGAAGTCTTTGGTATCGATCCCTCTAAGCCAGCAATAAATGCGGCACGTAACCACGCAGCAAGTCTCAATCTTACTATTAATTATAAACTAGGCCAGGCTGAGTATATCGATTTTGATGATAATAGTTTTGACATTGTAGTCTGCGTCGACGTGCTGGAGCATGTTGAGAATCTTGAGAAGTCAATCAAGCAAATTTCCAGAATACTCAAACCTAACGGCTTATTCTTTTTTGACACTATCAACCGCAACTGGCTTTCCAAGTTTCTGGTGATTACTCTTGCAGAACGAATTATTAAGATTTTACCGTGCGGCGCGCACGATAGTAACATGTTTATAAAACCTTCTGAGCTTCGAAAGATATTAATAGAAATGGATCTTCATTCAATAAACTTCTCTGGAATTGGACCAGTTAGTTTGAATCGAAACCTAGATCTGAAGTTTGGGGAAATCCCTCTGACCCTTGTGCAATACATGGGTGTCGCTAGAAAAAATTATGAAAGTTAATTTTCTAAAAGAGTATTAGTAAATAAAGCTTACTAGTTCTTTGGTAAATCTACTAACATAATCCGACAAAGCACCCTAAAAAGATAGGTAGTCTAGCAGCAGGTTTGCGTTAAACTTAGACGTATGATTTCAATGTTTACATAGAAGAAAAATTGTTATTATACGGATTGATTTCACCTAGGTTTCAACCCGTGTAGATAAATTGAATAGAGAACAACACTCTATAAAGAATTTAAATATAAATTTCTATGACACAATATGTTAGTAAGATACCATCTCGCGAAGTCATAGGACAAGTCTAATACTAAAATTACATGATTGAATCATGTTACTGTAGTAAAATCATGAATCTCAAAATACTTCTTTTTAGATTAGAATAACGTAAGTATCATTTGTTACATAATTGTAAAAATTAAACTCAAACGTAATGTGTGTAATCAATTGTGAACTATGTTGTGCAATGGAGTTTATATTTTGAGTATCACACTTTTAAATATTAAAGTTTAGCATGAAATTTAGAACGTATAGATTTGTTCGGCTAAGGATATTCTCACCTAACTACATCAAATAAGGTGCACAAATTAATGTTTTACGTTGAATCACATATATTTTAATTCAGCATAATTGATATAATTGCTTTGGTATGTAAACTCAGCTTGCCAAAATTCTTTGCTACATTTACGTACTGTTTTGAACAGTCTCTCTTTTCATATTTTTTAACTCCTATTCTCATACTTTTCCTGTTACATTATCCAAGGAATCTAAAGCCGAACAACACTTATTTTAGTTAGGATAATCATGGCTTTTCCAATTATTGCAACGAGAAATGCAGGATTGAAACGCTTACAAACGTTTGTGCCAAACAGTGGCTCTTATTACACAAAAAATCGTAATATCGATCATGGAGACAAAAACAGAACCAATATTTCCTTGCTATCTGGTCATCTAAGACATCGACTAATACTGGAAAGTGAAGTTCTTGATGCCGTACTCGGTCGTTACGCGCCTTCAACGGCAGAAAAATTTATCCAAGAGATTTTCTGGCGAAGTTACTTCAAAGGATGGTTAGAACAACATCCTACGGTTTGGGCTACTTATCGCAGTGATGTTTTGAAATTATATTCAGAGCTTAAGGTTAACAATGATTTAGCAAAATGCTATCATCAAGCTGTTAACGGGAAGACTGGAATAGCTTGTTTTGATAGCTGGGTACAGGAACTAGTTAATAACGGATATTTACACAATCATGCACGGATGTGGTTCGCTTCGATTTGGATCTTTACGCTTAAACTTCCATGGCAACTTGGAGCAGATTTCTTCTATTACTATTTGATTGACGGCGACCCTGCATCAAATACGTTATCATGGCGCTGGGTGGGTGGATTACACACACAAAATAAAATTTATCTAGCACGTCCTTCAAATATAGAAAAATATACTAACGGACGCTTCGCACCATACGGTCAGTTAGTATCTAATGCCTACCCTCTTGAGGAAGAGAAATCCCATCTAAAGCGTGCCTTACCTGTGATAACAAAGGAGATTCAAACTGAATCAGTTGGTCTTGTGATTACTGAAGAGGATGGATATGTAGAAGATCTATTCAAAGATTTTGCTGTTACTGCGGGAATTGCGCTTCTATCAACAAAAAAATGCTCACAACGCTTGATAAGTATTCTGCCACAAGTATTCATAAAAGATATGCTAGCTGATTCTATTTCCCGTGCAGCCAACCACTTCCAGTGCACGTTCAGCGGCCCATATGAATTTGAGGATTGGGGTCCTGCTTTGGTAGACTTCGCTAAGACACATAATATTAAAACACTAGTCACTGCTTATGCACCAGTTGGTCCGGCTTCAGAAAAACTTATTGATGCGCGCTCTTATCTGGCTGAATACGGGATAATGTTATACGAAAAACAACGTCGGTATGATAAGCTATGTTGGCCGCATGCGACACGTGGCTTCTTCAGTCTAAAAAAGAAAATTCCAGATATTATCGAAAAGTTGTAACTTGTATTTTTTACACGATAACTATGAAAAAATATACTGTACTAACAAATTATCTAGTAATCAAAACAATATATGATTGACAGAAAAGTTTTAAAAAAGGTTATTTTGATTTTTTCAGCCAGATAATTTTTAATCTAATTTTCTCGCCTGATTAAGTATTTCTTAATAGCGTAGACAAGAGTTGCAGTTATAACACTAGTATTATAGTTAAAAGTTCATTGTTATTTTACTAAGACTCGAGCTCTTAGTATTACCCTTTAATTTTATATTTCTAGCAATGCATTTAAAAGATGATTTAAGAATAATAATAGACCTTGTCATAGACTTATGTAAGAGCCCTGTTTTAGTTATGGTACGTTTTGATAAAACTTGAATTTGAAAATCCTGTAACTTAACGCCAAAACAATATTTGAGACGTGAGCACATTTTTCAAAGAATTTTATAGTTAGTAAATATTTTACTTTTTAGTATATATCTGCTTTATGTACGGCCCTTACAACAAAACGCGTAACTCATTATTTTGTAAGCAATAGACGCTGCCATATAGTCATAAGCATGAAATCCAATGATCGGGGAAAATTCGACAATGTCACCTCCAACAACACACCCCACCTTCGATGCTTCTCTAAGAAGATCGATTACTTGCCAATAAGAAAGTCCGCCAGGAACAGGGGTTCCTGTCGCAGGCATTTGTGTGCTGTCTAATCCATCGACATCACACGTAATATAAATTGACTTACCTGCTAGTGCTGAAACAATATCCTCAATCTTCCAGAGTGCTTGATCTTTAGCCCACCAAATTGTGATACGGTCGCGATTACAACTATAAAATTCGACTTCACGCGATGAAATAGAACGAACACCCACAGATACAATGCTTACCCCAGGGTAATCTAGAACGCGCCGCATGGCCGAAGCATGAGAGAAATGTTCTCCAAGATAACCATCACGCAAGTCCGCATGTGCATCAATATGTAATACAACTAAATTATGAAAACGCTGTACAAAAGGCCGTATTGCTCCCGGCGTAAGGGCATGCTCACCTCCTAGAATTAAAGGAAATTTTCCATTTAAAAGAATTTCGTTCGTAATATGAGAAAGCTGATCCAATGCTTCTTTCATAGTCTCAGGAACCAACGGTGGTACTAACGTTGCTACACCGAAATCGCGATAAGGCTCACATTCAAGCTCATCATCAAATAACTCAAGCTGATGACTTGCAGCTAGAATTGCTTGTGGACCAGTTGCTGTACCAGATCCGTAAGTGACTGATTTCTCAAGAGAATAAGGTACAACAACAACACGGGCATCCTCCGGATGCTCAGCTCCTTCTCGATCTTCCTCAAGAAAACTTTGCGCTGCAGGGAGATAAGCCAGTTCCATGAATCTAACCTCATTAAGTGACGATTACGAACGGAACGTTAGTTACAGTTCATACTGATTGCACAATTGGAATTGTACTTTTTGGATACATAGTGTGCATTGGTGAATCGTATAAAATGACTTCATCGTAATGACCATAACCATTAAATTTGCTAGCAATAGCCCTACCATAGGCTCCGATATTACCGATCTCAAGATAATCACCTTCGCGCACACAATCCGGTAGTAAAAACGGACCTTCTATATAATCTATGGAATCGCAAGTTGGTCCCCAAAGTGAAAAGCAAGTATGATCTTTAATTGAAAATTGTTCACAGCCGATAAGTCGTATAGGAAATTGAAATTTCAGGTGCGCAGCATCAAATAGAGCACCATAACTACCATCCGTTATAAAAAGTTCTTGTCCACGGCGTGCATCAACCCTCACAATTAAACTCTCAGCCTCTGCAACCAACGCACGACCTGGCTCACAAATCAGATTACAATCGTTACTAACTGGTAAATCTTCAAAATTTTTCTTAATAACTGAAATGAAGTCGCTTAACTCTGATGGTCGTGAATGCGAGTAACATGCTGGAAAGCCTCCACCTACATCCACACCATCTACTACTACACCGGCATTTATTATCGTTTTACGCAATGTGGAGAAAGCCATTTCAAAAGCGTGAGGGCTAATCGTTTGAGAACCAACATGGAAACATATCCCTAACTTATCACAATGCTGGCGTGTGCGCATAAGAAGTTGTGGCGCTTTGTCTGCTGATATTCCGAATTTTCTATCCAAAGGGATCTTACTGTTAATAGATGGCACTTTCAAGCGAACAAAAAGTTGCAGATCATTAGCACAGCCTGTTTCGTCAAGAATTTTTTCTAGCTCGTCCTGGCTGTCTAAAGCAAAGCGTTTTACACCGAACTCATGATATGCGTGTCTTATAGACGTCCTTGGTTTTACAGGATGCATGTAGTTAAGACACGCTCGAGGGATCGTCGCAGCATCTTGTAGCTCGGGTAAAGATGCAACATCAAAAGAATGGATGCCAGCGCCATACAAGGCGCCAAGCAAAAATACTGAGCTATTTGCTTTATAAGCATATGCGACTTCTCCAGGAAAATTATCCAAAAACCAGGTTGCTGCCCGACCAGCCGCATGTGGGCGTAGACCGAATACAGGCCTCTCAGGTTGTCTAACTTTTACAAAGTCGTAGGCATTATCAAAGCGATCCATGGCATCACTCTCAAAAGTTCATATTGCCCATCCTGCCAACCAACAGGAATTGGAAACTACACTTCATTATTTTGAAACTAAGACTCACCATTACCAGGCCTGCCAGAAGGTATTTTTACACTAACTGTATCACTAATACTTCTATCCCCACATAATGTACTGCCCGTGTCATGCACACTATTTTTGCTATCATTCAGCATCATTTTATCGATAATTAGTCCAGCACTTTCACGTACAGCACGTTCAATGGAGTTAGCAATGTTTAAGTTCTGAGTCAAAAAAATCTTAGCATTTTCACGCCCTTGACCAACTCTTTGACCTTCGTATGAAAACCACGAACCGGCTTTGTCTATTACGCCTGCTTTCACGCCAAGGTCTATCAATTCACCTGTTTTCGATATACCTTCACCGTACATTATGTCAAATTCAATCTGCTTAAAAGGTGGGGCTACTTTGTTCTTTACGACTTTAACTCGTGTTTGATTTCCGACTACTTCATCACGCATTTGTATCTTTCCGATACGGCGAATGTCCAGACGTACAGAAGAATAAAACTTTAGTGCATTACCACCCGTAGTAGTCTCAGGATTTCCAAACATAACGCCAATCTTCATGCGAATTTGATTAATAAAAATAACCATACAACGAGACTTTGATATTGAACCGGTTAATTTACGTAGTGCCTGACTCATTAACCTGGCCTGTAAACCTGGCAAGCTATCACCCATATCACCCTCTAATTCCGCTCGTGGTGTAAGTGCAGCAACAGAGTCTACGACAAGTACGTCAACAGCACCTGATCGTACTAAGGTATCTGCGATTTCAAGTGCTTGCTCACCAGTATCTGGTTGAGAAACCAGCACATCATCTAAACAAACCCCAAGTTTACTAGCATAGATAGGATCTAGCGCGTGCTCTGCATCAACGAAAGCGCAAATACCATTCTGCTTCTGAGCTTCAGCTACAACGTGAAGCGCTAGTGTTGTCTTGCCAGATGATTCTGGGCCAAAGATCTCAATAATGCGGCCGCGGGGTAGCCCTCCAATGCCCAGCGCAATGTCTAGACCTAGTGATCCTGTTGATATCGAATCGACATCAACTTGAAGGTCATTCGCGCCAAGACGCATCACTGACCCTTTGCCAAAATTTTTTTCAATCTGTGCAAGAGCGACTTCCAGCGCCTTTTGCTTATCCATGTTTGCTCCTTAAGCGATATGGTGTGAGGGCGCGATCATTATGATATCTCCCTTATGGAGACCAAAATTGCTTAACCACTAGCTTAATTTACCTTATAGTCGATTAAATATGGGCTAAAGGTCAGATATTTTTTCCATAGTCTCCAATTCATTATCGTCGTATGGCTACTAACTGCGATTCCTAGCTAGTGTTCAAGACGATGTGAAAATGACTTCTATTAAAATTTCGGATAGGGCCTCTATTTTATAAATTCTGACAACCTTATTATATCAAGTTAAATAGTAAACATGTTCAGAAAAAAGATTACAAATTGTGAATTACTAGCCCTTTTTAAAAAAATTTACACACATAATAGGTTCATGAAAGTTTTTGTTTCACAACGTTTGCTATCTCGGCAAGAGTGTAAGGTTTTTGCATGAATGTATAATCGGAGTCCGAGTTAAGAGTCGTAATTAAAGCATCGTCCGCATATCCTGATACAAATACAAACTTAATAATAGGATTAGTCTTACGTAATTCTCGATATAGAGTTGGGCCATCCATTTCGGGCATTTTAACATCACTTACCACGAGATCAATCTGGTTGTTACAATCTTCTAGAACCCTGAGCGCCTCGAAACCATTACACGCCTGCAGAACTTCATAACCTTGGCGACGTAAAGCTTCTGTTGCGAACGTTCTAACGGCATCTTCATCTTCAACGATCAGCACCCGGCCATGACCGGTTAGATCCTTTGGCTTATCAACAGGTATAAGTTTGGGCTCAACACGATTTTTTTCCTCCTTTGGAATGTAGCGCGGCAGATAAACACGAAAAGTGGTTCCTTTCCCTATTGTGCTATCGACAAACACATATCCACCAGTTTGTTTGATTATGCCATAAACAGTTGATAGCCCAAGCCCCGTTCCTTTGCCAACATCTTTAGTAGTAAAAAAAGGTTCAAAAATGTTAGCCATGATTTCAGGCGACATCCCTGACCCAGTATCCTCAACTTCAATCGCAACGTATTGGCCAATAGACATACCAATATCACTTAACCGTTGGCTTTCACGCTCAGAAATATTTTTTGTACGTAATTTAAGACAACCATAATCAGCCATAGCATCACGTGCGTTCACAGCTAGGTTGATCACAACCTGATTGAGCTGATTACGATCTGCCATCACAGTCCATAAATCTCGCCCAGACGAAATCTTTAGATCAATATTTTCGCCTAATAACCGATTTAAAATTACTGATAGATCTGTTATCAGCTCACCGAGCTGAACAATTTCGGGCTTCAATGTTTGACGACGCGAGAAAGCAAGGAGCTGTTTAACAAGGCCAGCTGCATGGTTAGCACTTGAACGAATATTCTGTATATTTTTGTATGCATGATCTGTCGGACGATGATTAGCAAGCAGCAAATCTGAGAAGCCTATAATAGCTGTAAGCACATTATTAAAATCATGGGCTATTCCACCGGCTAGTTTACCAACAGCTTCCATTTTCTGACTTTGTACAAACTTCTGCCCTAAAACACGCTCTTCAGTAGCATCGATAATAAACAAAATGGCTAGTGCCTTTTCCTGCCCCAATGATTGGACTATAATGCGCCTTGTAAATTCACCTTCGGGGCCAATAGCAACTTCAATGGCTGAAATTTGTGCTTTTCCAGAATATGCTGCGTCCAATGCACACGACAAATGTGAAGCTCCAAATTGGTCTGCGCTAAAATCAAAAGCTTCACCAATCTGCTTGCCTGATAGTGTTGAAAAAGTGGCGCCGCTCAACCTCGCAAATGCTCTGTTGAAGTTTACGACGCAGCCTTCAGCATCAACAAGCGCAATCCCAAACGGGGCAGTACGAAAAATACTTGCAAACGTTCCATAGTTATCACACACGTCATCAGTAACACAAGAATAGGCTATAAAAGTTATTTTGAGTATACCATTCTCTCCAAATCGAGCAGAGATATAGCATGTTGCAGGCCATCGCTCTCCAGCTAATGTTACAAAATCAATGTCACGGATTTGGGATGAATACTCAGTATTAGATTTTAGTATGCTAAGAAAAAATTCAGCATCTTGGGATGTAACAATATCTCGAATATGCCGTGGCGGATTATTTTCAACACATAAAATATGGCCGAGATTACTCAAGAAAGCCTGATTAATATGTGATATGGCTCCAGTAGTATCGAGTGTGCATATGCCTACTTGTAATTCGTGGTAAATTTCTAACTCATTCGTTAAATCGTAAATCTGTCCGGCTGCATATTTTTTTTCCTCAGTAACGTCTGTTACAGTGCAAAGCACCGTAGGACCACTATAGTCTTCAAATTTTAAACTACCAAAAGGTTTTACATCCAAACGAAACCAACGATCATATTGAGCGTTTTTATTATAAACAGGTAAATTAATTTCTTCGCACAGATGATGCTGACGTTGACAGGCACGTAAGAGCCTGAACAGGACTTCCGCACCTGAGGTTGTTTCTGCAAAGCGATATTCCAACGAGTTAAGTTCGCCAAATTCATTAGTTCCAAGCAAGTCCACTGCAGCTTTGTTAGCATTTAATATTGCACCATTAATTGTAACCAGCATATAACCATTGCCTTGCAAATCAATAATTTGCTCAAGTATACTAGAGGTCGCAGTGAATTCGTTAAATCGGATTAGCTTAAAAGCAAGGCAAAAAATAAAAAAAACACCTAGCATTGAGAGCAAAGACAACGCCGTGAAAACGACTGGTTTGACTGATTGTAAAAATAAGAAAGCAAATATTCCTGTAGCTGCGACCATAAAAACAAGTACAGTGGCTGCAGTTTTTGCGCTAATCGAAAGACCAGTAATTGGATTTGCAAATTTTTTTGAACTTTGAGCCTTAACAATATTTTGCATTGATACTGTCATGCTCTGTTTTTCGGAGCTGTTTGTGTATTCGAACGGTGGGAATACAGAACGCGTACGTGGCATATCGGAACTTCGCTAATCGTTAATGTCTTGCAGAGTAGTGCAGTTTTTTGACTAATAAAGACATTTTGGAAACTAATATCTAATCTCAACTGTTCTAATAAGTTATTTTATGGCGGAATATGATATGTTCTTAGTGAACGGTATGACTCGGACATAATTTAACTCAGTACCTTTTTAAGTGTCGTTTTTTAAGTTCAAATAACGGCGAGTACTTTTAAAATGCCGAATTAGAAACACCTATTAAAAGTTTTTTATGTATCCTAAAATTGGATCATTAGGGTTAATATGCAATGAAATTACATAATAGTTTAAGAATAAAATTAAATTAAATTTTTAAAAGGGTTCTGATCCACAATATCAATCGCAACTGCAGTCTTGATCTATCTGGCATTAAACAGGCAAGATTTGTGAGTATAAACCTTTAAAAAGGAGGGGGGTAAAACGTGCCCCGCAGACGCATGGAGATTGTTTCTTGGATACTGTTTATCCTTTTGATCGCAGGTGTCTCAACACTCGGTATTCTTTTGCTTCGAGGATATCTAGAAAAAGATATCAGTACAGGGATGCTGACAAATGGACTCTTTAGTTCTAAGCTTCCTAACAAGCGTCTTGACGTAGTAGATCAAATTGCAATTGATGGGCGCCGGCGTCTTTTTCTTGTTCGCCGGGATAGTGTTGAGCACCTCATTATGACTGGGGGGCCAACCGATGTTGTTATAGAAACAAGCATTACAAACAAAAAAAACCAAACTTTTGAAGAATCAGTAAAGACATCCCAAATTTCACAGCCTGTAAAAGCGACCCAAAATACTGAAGGTGAAATTGTTTTTGGCAACTCACGATCGCTAGATTTTTCTGTTAACGATACGAACTAACTTCAAGGTAAAGATCTAAAAGTAAGTAAATTATTTATGAATAAAACATTCTATGGAGGTTAGGATTGAGACATAACAATTGTGTTTCGGTCACAAATGCATTTTTTACGGTAGGCATACCTGTCATAATTTTCTTGATGTTAATTAATGGCATTAATGC
Source organism: Candidatus Tectiglobus diatomicola (assembly GCA_039583345.1). Lineage (GTDB taxonomy): Bacteria > Pseudomonadota > Alphaproteobacteria > Rhizobiales > Hyphomicrobiaceae > Tectiglobus > Tectiglobus diatomicola. Next base: position 12,732 of record JAZDSJ010000006.1, read on the forward strand.
CTCAATGGCCCAAACATTTGAAAACGATAAAACACTAAACGAAACCGTAAAAAGCTCTTCTGAATTAAATACAGGGCAGGCAGACCTTTTCCCTAAGACACTAGTGCAGAATATTGAGCGTCATACAAACACTTTAAATCTTTTGCGTAAAGCTGTTGAACGGTTGCGCAAAGATAATAAGGGATTGGAAAACCAGCGTCTTGAATTGGTTCAACTTATAGAAGAACTGAATACAATCAAGGCAGAGCTTAACCCGTTTCTTGAGGCTGTTGATCGCGAAATCACCCAACTAAGCTCTCCAGATGAAGCTACTTTAGATTCAATTGAAGTACCAGAACTTGTAAATGAGCGTAATCATCTTATAGACATACGAGCACAAATTATTGCTGCCCAAAAGCGTACGTCCCTCTCATTGCTAAGATCTCAAAAACTAGAACAACGTATCCAAGACTACCACCTACAAAACTTTACAACTGATGTGTTGCAACTCGTAGAAAGCCCTGTCTCACGCAAACTATGGCAGGATCTTGATGATGCTCTGCCACGATTGTGGATACAAATCACTACAATAGCTGATAACTGGTGGGCGGCTGCAAAACTCGATCCATTATCTTTATCATTAATATTAATCTTCGGCTCATTTTGTTACACGTTCTTATTCATCATACGAAACCATGTAATTAAGTCCACAATGAATGATCTTACAGAACCTCTGCCAGGCTTTTTACGTAAAGCGACTCATGCCAGTTGGTTCGCAACTTTAACGTTCATGCCTGGTGCTGTTTCATCGCTAGTTCTATTCCTTGTAGGAGATTTATTTAATATTTGGGATGAAAATATCCGAGTCTTTGTATACACGGCATTGTCGGCGCTAATAATAGCATCATTCATAATGGCATTAGCCAAAAGTATTTTACAGCCACACCGACCACATTGGCGTTTAGTTGAAATGCCAACTCCGGTTGCGAACCGTTTGCTTTGGATTACAAACGGTATGGCTATCGTTTATGCTGCCGATTTATTTCTTCATCAAATAATCCGCCTTTTTTACATGTCTGTTGAAGTTCGTATTCTTGAGACCAGCCTAGCAAACGGAGCATTTGCTGTACTTCTTGCTATATTTGCACTGACTGCTCTTCCTGACGAACAGGATATTGTTAGTGCACGTCTTATAAAATTATCACTTAATATTCTGCGCATCCCCTTGTTATTGGCGGCAACAACTATAATCATTGCAACGTTCGCAGGTTATGTTGCGCTAGGGCGCTTTATTGCCGGTCAAATTATGTTGATGGGTGTAGGCGGCATTGCCATTCTTCTGTTACATTTGGCAATTCGTGTTGTAGCAACTACACCACTTCCAATTAATAGTCCATTCAATTACTTCTTCAAAAAAAACAGCTGGCTTTCTGAACAACGTTGGAAGCAAATAATCGGCGCTACAGCTTTCCTTGCCAATATCATACTTATAGGATCTGCGTTTGCTCTTATGGTTCTATCTTGGGGCGTTCCGCTTTCGAAATTAACTGACAGCCTAAAATCATTTTTTTTTGGATTTGAGATAGGTCAAATCAGAATTTCAGTTTTCCAAATACTAATCGGCGCATGTTTATTTATTGCAGTGCTGCTCGTCACGCGTATAGTTCAGGGTTGGATGATACGTACAGTTCTAAACACACCTTCATTAGACAAAGGTATCGCAAATTCAATTCATACAGGTTTTGGATATCTTGGGATGAGCATTGCAGCTATGGTCGGCATCTCGTATGCTGGAGTCGACCTAACACAGCTCACTCTTGTTATAGGTGCACTATCACTTGGCGTGGGTCTTGGATTACAATCCATTGTTAATAATTTTGTATCCGGCCTAATCTTGCTTATTGAACGACCAGTCAAAGTAGGTGATTGGATTGTTATAGGAAACGAACAGGGATATGTCCGTAAGATTAGCGTCCGGGCAACAGAAATAGAAACTTTTGATCGCGCATCAGTAATAATACCAAACTCAGCCTTGATTAGCGGCACTGTCCAAAATTGGACTCATCGCAGTCCGATTGGGCGAGTTCAAATACAAGTTAAAGTATCATACTCAGAATCAGCACAAAAAGTACATGATGTTCTACTTGACGTGGCAAAGTCTTCGGATAAGATATTGGTATATCCTGAACCGTTTGTAACACTTGACGACTTTGGGAGTAGCTCTCTTGATTTTTCTCTTCGCTGTTACATTGCAAATATTAACGAAAGCTTATCAGTCACGACATCACTGAGAATGGAAATTCTTTCGCGATTTAGAGAATGTAGTATAGAAATTCCTTATCCACGCCATGAAATACGCATACACAATTTAGATGCCACACGAAATATCTGCAATAAAAATATGGGTACGGAGTAAAAAGCTCTATTTGTGAATTGGCTGGGGTGGCAGGATTCGAACCTGCGCATGGCGGTACCAAAAACCGCTGCCTTACCGCTTGGCTACACCCCAAAACTCAACACAATTCCACGCGCTGTATGAAACTAAACGATGCACAACTCATATCACAGTATTGTAACTATCTTGTAATTAAAAAACTTATTTATATTTACGCCAAGTTACATCCAGTATTAGTTATGCATTTCTGGTGACAAGAGTAATTTAGCATCATGCACTAAACATATTATTGCGATTAAAGCAACTATTTTCTGCGACCTATGCGTTATCGAACTTACAGTATTATTACTACAGCTCATAAGAGATCAGATCTATTTGGGATATGTAAGAAATATTATCAGCAATTTTTAAACTCTAAAATATTATTTAGCCGACGAATTACTGATTAATAAACGTCAGATTTTTAAAGTATAGGCAGAAATGACCGCGCTTCCTTTGTATATTGTCTCCTTGCATGACAACTTAATTAAGACTATAACAATCTTAATATAGCAAGTAGAAATAGGGGGCTTTTTTGTCGCAAATTGAAACATTTTATGACATGTTTCGTCGGCAGAAGATTACTCGTCGAAGTTTCATAAAATACTGTACGCTTACAGCAAGCACGTTGGGCCTAGGTCCCACCTACATATCCGAAATAGCCCGCGCAATGGAAACTAAGCCACGCATACCGGTAATTTGGATACATGGGCTGGAATGTACTTGTTGTTCGGAAAGTTTTATTCGCTCTGCACATCCGCTTGCGAAAGATGTTTTGTTATCGATGATTTCGTTGGATTATGATGATACCTTGATGGCAGCTGCTGGGCATGCTGCGGAAGAGGCGATGGCCGATACAATCGAAAAATATAAAAACAATTACATCCTTGCAGTAGAAGGTAACGTACCCCTCAATGAAGATGGGATGTCGTGCATAAGCGGTGGGAAACCTTTTGTTGAAAAATTAAAATTTGCTGCGCGAGACGCAAAAGCAATTATTTCTTGGGGATCTTGCGCCTCTTATGGTTGTGTGCAGGCCGCTTCACCAAATCCAACAGGTGCAACACCTATACACAAGGTTATTACTGACAAACCGATTATCAATGTACCAGGGTGTCCTCCAATCGCAGAGGTTATGACAGCCGTTATAACATACATGTTGACTTTTGACCGCATACCCGAACTCGATCGTCAAGGACGTCCGACAATGTTTTACGGTCAACGCATTCACGATAAGTGTTACCGTCGTCCACATTTTGATGCAGGTCAGTTCATTGAGGCTTGGGATGATGAAAACGCGAAAAAGGGTTATTGTCTCTACAAGATTGGCTGTAAAGGTCCAACTACCTATAACGCCTGCTCTACAGTACGCTGGAACGAGGGTGTAAGCTTTCCGATTCAATCCGGACATGGTTGCATAGGTTGCTCTGAGGATGGTTTTTGGGATCATGGCTCCTTTTACGATCGCGCTACTAACCTGACACAATTTGGCATTGAGTCCAGCGCAAATGAAATAGGCTTAACAGCAGCAGGTGTCGTTGGTGGTGGTATTGCATTGCATATGGCTGTAACTGCACTAAAATCAGCTCAAAAAAAATTAACGCAATCAAAAAAAACTGAAATTGAAGAGGCGTAAGATATGGTTGCACAAACACCTAATGGTTTTGACCTTGATGCCTCTGGAAAGCGCATTGTAGTTGATCCAGTCACTCGCATCGAAGGGCATATGCGTTGTGAAGTAAACGTGGATGAAAGCAATATCATACGTAACGCCGTTTCAACTGGTACGATGTGGCGTGGGCTCGAGGTGATTCTTAAAGGCCGTGATCCGCGTGATGCCTGGGCGTTCACAGAGCGTATTTGCGGAGTTTGTACTGGAACACATGCGCTTGCGTCAGTGCGTGCCGTCGAAGACGCTCTGGGTATCATTATTCCAGATAACGCCAACTCCATTCGCAATATCATGCAGTTAAACCTCCAAGTCCATGACCATATCGTTCATTTCTATCACTTGCATGCACTCGATTGGGTAAATCCTGTCAATGCCCTAAAAGCTGATCCTAGAGTAACTAGCGAGTTGCAACATAAAGTTTCACCTCGCCATCCAATGTCATCGCCAGGCTACTTTCACGACGTACAAAGTCGCTTAAAACAATTTATCGAAAACGGACAGCTAGGTCTTTTCAAAAATGGTTACTGGGACAATCCAGCTTATAAGTTGCCACCTGAAGCTGATCTCATGGCTACTACGCACTATTTAGAAGCGCTCGACCTACAAAAGGAGATTGTGAAGGTCCACACAATTTTTGGCGGAAAGAATCCGCATCCTAACTGGTTAGTTGGTGGTGTTCCATGCCCCATTAATGTGCATTCGACAGGCGCTGTCGGCGCAATAAATATGGAACGCTTAAATATGGTGAGTTCTATAATCCAGCTTTCATTGGATTTTGTTAAAAATGTTTATTTACCTGATGTAATAGCAATTGCGGGCTTCTACAAGGACTGGCTATACGGGGGCGGTCTGTCAAGTCAATCAGTAATGAGCTACGGGGATATTCCTGAACATTCTAACGGCTTCTCAACAGATCAGCTTTACATGCCACGAGGAGCTATTATTAATGGTGACCACACTACTGTGCATGAGGTTGACGTTCGTGACCCTAATCAAGTACAGGAATTCGTGGATCATTCTTGGTATGAATACGGTGAAACGGGCAAAGGTTTGCATCCCTGGGATGGTATAACAGAAGCAAAGTTTGAACTTGGTCCCAATTTAAAAGGTTCACGCACTAACATCAAACAGATCGACGAATCTGCTAAATACTCTTGGATCAAAGCACCGCGATGGAAAGGCCATGCTATGGAGGTAGGGCCTTTAGCGCGATATATAATAGGTTATGCTAGAGGTCACGAAGACATAAAAGACCAGATCGATAGATTTTTACATACGATGGATCTTCCCAAGGAGGCACTTTTTTCTACTTTAGGTCGAACCGCGGCACGTGCACTTGAAGCGGAATATTGTGCTCGAGTTCAAAAATATTTCTTTAATAAACTTGTTACTAACATAAAAAATGGCGATGAGAACACAGCTAATATTGAAAGATGGAGTCCAACGTCTTGGCCCAAAACAGCTAAGGGCGTAGGAGTAACTGAAGCACCACGAGGTGCACTTGGGCATTGGATCAAAATTGAAAATGGTCGTATTGAGAACTATCAATGTGTTGTTCCCACAACCTGGAATGGTTCACCTCGCGACCATCTCGGTAATATTGCAGCTTTTGAAGCTAGCCTTCTAAATACTCCTGTGGAGCGTCCAGAGGAACCAGTTGAGATATTGCGTACGTTACACAGCTTTGATCCGTGCCTTGCATGTTCCACACACGTGATTTCGCACGATGGCAAGGAACTTACTAGAATAAAGGTATGCTAGAATAAAGGGTTGCTTATGAAACATATTATATTTTTGTCAAACTCTTTTTTATCTAACTTCTATGCATGGGTTCTGAAATGTCTCGCAAATTCTGTCGGCAGCTCAGTGTACGTTCGTGAACGACTTATCAAAGTAGCACTTCATTTGTTTGGCCCAGTTAATTACGAAAATCAACATAAAGAAGGTACAGTTTATGTTTACGAAGTCCCTTTACGGCTATGGCATTGGTTCAATGCTGCAGCAATTCTGATACTTTGTCTAACTGGTTGGCTAATTGGAAATCCCCCTCCTTCTATGCAGATTGGGGAAGCAACGCATCAATTTTCTTTCGGCTACATCCGCTTTGCTCATTTCGCGGCAGCAATGTGTATGACCATTGGTTTCTTTGGGCGTATTTATTGGGCTTTTGCAGGAAACCATCACTCTACGCAACTTTTTCTGTTGCCTATTCTTGATAAAAATTGGTGGTCGGAGGTGCTTTTCGAAATTCGTTGGTACGCTTTTCTAGAAAAAGAACCCAAAAAATATGTGGGACACAATCCACTTGCTCAGATTTCTATGTTCATTTTCGTCACATTAGGTACTTTTTTCATGATAGCTACTGGATTTGCACTTTATGCTGAAGGTATAGGCTCAGAGAGTTGGCTTTATATGCTTTTCAGCCCTGTTTTTTACATTTTAGGAAATTCTCAAACGATTCACACAATTCACCATCTTGGTATGTGGGTGATGATATTATTTATCATGATCCATATTTATGTAGCCATCCGCGAAGATATTATGTCACGCCAATCAATGATCTCTACAATGATATCAGGATATCGCACTTTTAAAGATGACAGGCTTTGAATTTATAACCAGCGCAGTATATTATACATTCCTATTTTAGCTATTATCGTACACTTTAACACTTGATGAACAATATTATCTCTGTTGCTCTACCAAAGGCAAATTACTACCTTGAAATTCGTTATTATTATATTAAAGAGTCATACAGTTGTTCTGAAAAACAGGAGTTTTTTTAATGAGCGACCAAGTCCTTGTTCTTGGTATCGGTAATGTTCTTTGGGCAGATGAAGGTTTCGGAGTACGTTGTATTGAAGTGCTGACTCGTTATTGGTCTTTTCCAAGCCATGTGAAACTATTAGATGGTGGGACACAGGGCCTCTATTTACTTCCCTTTATTGAAGAAGCTTCTAAACTAATAGTTTTCGATGCTATTGATTATGGCCTAGATCCAGGTACGCTACACGTGACTGAGGGTGATGAAGTACCTAGTTTCATGGGTGCCAAAAAAATGAGTCTTCACCAGACAGGCTTTCAAGAAGTAATTGCTGCTTCTAAACTAATGGGCTACTGTCCTAATGAAATAACTTTGATCGGTTGTCAGCCTGAAGACCTTGAAGACTATGGTGGGGGACTGCGTGACATAGTAGCTAGACAAATACCTAAAGCTGTAGAAATTGCTTTAAATAAAATAAAGAATTATGGGATATCCTTTAAAAAGGGGTGTTTTGACAGTCAGATTACAACCGATACATCTATACTTCGTGATAGTTATGAGAATGGAAGACCAAGTGCCATTGATGCATGTCGATTGGGTGATGCTAGGTTTTTTCCTCAAATTAAGTGATCTATTATGTGCGTTGGTATTCCTATGCAATTAATTAACGTCGATGGCCATAATTCTTATGCGACTGACGGTAGTAAGGAGCATTTTATTGATCTCTCTCTTGTAGGCACACAACCTAATGGAACGTGGGTTTTAACATTTTTGGGTAGTGCACGTGAGATCCTAACAGAGGCTGATGCATTAAAAATCAAAGATGCAATATTCGCACTTAATAACATGTTGTCTGGTCATACTGAAGCTCATGATGCTTTCTCTGACCTTGAAACTGGTGACTCTCGGCTGCCTCCTCATCTTCAATCGGCATTTGATTCTGGTAAAATAATTGCGTAAATTAAATTCAAATTACACGCTTCCTCATCCCATAATTTTTTGCCTTTGTAGTAGCTTTTTTTAATATTGGCACTTAAGAAATAGGTTGTTGACCTCTATGAGCATATCAAGAGACATCCGCACTACAGCACCACACACGACAGGTATAAGATCTAACTTCAATGCAGTTACATGCCTAGAGAAGGTTGCAACAGCGGCTCGGCACGTTGCTTATAAAGGTGGAGCGAAACAATTTGATATTAGTGACCTTTCATTACTTGACCTTGCTTGGCTAGCAGAAATACTCGGTGAGGGAGAGGTGTCTGTCAAGATTAATGAAACACCTCAAATTATAGCTCAGGAGAGTGTCTTTGCTGGGATTTGGCATCTTAAAAGTAAAGGTGTCGATAAGATCGAGGTCGCAGCAATACCTGAGTTGGCACTCACTTGCGCCTTTAAAGCAAAATCTCCTGGTCAAAAAAATAAAACACCTTTAATTAAGGGGCTTCTAAGTGCGCCAGCGCTATTGACAGAAATTCTTGATAAGTCAGCTAATTATAGATTATATCAAACACCTTATGTAATTAATTTAACTCACTTACCACATACCGAAAGCGACCTCCAATGGCTTGATAAGGCACTCGGAACAGGTATGGTAACGATATTGAGTCGTGGCTATGGCAATTGTCGCATATCGGCAACTGCAACATATGGCGTTTGGAGAGTGCAGTTCTTCAATTCAACAGACACACTAGTTTTAGATACCTTTGAAATAACAAATATACCTAAATTAGCACTTGCCTCTGCAGAAGATATCTCTGATAGCTCTCTTCGAATAGTGAAAGCTTTGGAGACTATTGCATGAATGCCTTTGAAAATCACAATAATGAAACGCAAAAGGAAACTAAAAAATCATTAATAATGGAATGTAAAGTATGTCGAACTCAATATGACCCCGAAGTAGGTGACAGCTTGCATCATATTAATCCTGGGACACCTTTTGCCCAATTACCAGCTAGTTGGTCTTGCCCGACTTGTTCAGCTCCGGCTTCTGACTTCTTTGTTCTTATGGATCCTAAGGCGTTAAAAGACCAGGAAAAGATACTTAGAGAAGCACCTGAAAGATTGGTAGAAGACTTTACAGAGATTTGGCATTCTAAAATGGCTGGTATCATTATTGTTAACAAAAAGCTTTACGTTCAGTCGATAGGATTTAGAATGTATAAAGGGCGTCCACTTGGCGTGTTAATCACACCTTGGTTTATGAATCTGGTCCAGCTACCTGGCGTTGATGATAACTGGTCCAATCTAACTGCTGGAGTGAAGGAAGTCATAGAATTTCCCTCTGGTTGTTACGAATTTATACACAACAGACGCGACAATACAGGTGGGTATAAAGCCTGTTCGCTTTTCTCTCAAATGTTTTTTTTTAAAATGCAAAAACAAGCTATTACTGTTGCATATGCCATAATGCAAGTACTTTTTTCCAATAATTTTCAAGATGAGACTTACCCTGATATTAACAATAATAGCTCTTTTGAAAAAAAACTCTCAACTGTACAGCAAACTAAGAGCAACTCTGAACCTTCACGTCGTAAAATAATAACAGCAGGGATTATATAAGGCTAATGCATGGATCGCCTTGTACATATTTTACAGTAAAACCTGCACCAAACTATCCTATCGGTAGTATGATTTTAGGTAAATCTAGACAAGAAGTTGCAGAACTTCTACCACGGGTCTTTAACCTCTGTCGTACGTCTCAAAGCATAGCAGTTAACACAGCTTTAGATTTACCTGTAAAAAACAATATTGCAGAACTTAATAAAGAAATCTTACTAAACCACGTTATGCGGCTGTGTGTGATAATGCCAAGACATTTCGGCCTTCCTCAAATTCGATTGCCTAAAGATTGGCATAGTGGCAATCTAAACTTGCGTAAAGCGCTATTTGGACCTTTAGGAAATCTACCAGTATCTTTAGACGATTTTAAAAACTTTTTAGAAAGTGGTGTCGGAATTGCAGGACTATTGAACAAGGTAGCTGTTTTTTTTGCACCAGGTGAAGGAATAAGTAGAGCCTTACCATTCGTTTCTGTTAAAACTGCTACTAATCCTTACTCCATAGTAGATAACTCTTGTGCTCAGAGAGTTAAGAGACATCCGGTAGTTGCTAGTATGGCCACTGATATTGGACAGTATCGCAGCTTATTTTGGAGATTGGTAGCAATAAGTTATGATCTAGAGGCAAGTCTTAATAACGCGCCACTAAAAGTGATTGTATCGCGCCGAGGTTGCGTCCATGTGCCTGCGACGCGTGGACTTTACACAGTAAGTGCGCAACATGATGGTGAAAAAGTTACACACTTTACCCGTGTAACACCAACAGATCATCTTTGCGTAAAAGGTGGGGTATTAGAACAGGTACTGGCCACGATCTTGCCAGAGCGCGCTTCAATTCTACCTATAATTATGGATATTCTTGACCCTTGCACTCCTTTATGTATCGAAAAGATAACAAATGCATGAAATGTCACTTTGTGAGGGTATCCGTGAGGTTATCGAAGCTCATGCCAAAGTACATAAAATTTCTAGAATTACTAAGGTGCGTCTAGAAATTGGGACTTTTGCCTGTGTTGAAAAACATGCTTTAGCTTTTGCCTTTGACGTGGCAATGCACGGTTCTATTGCAGAAGGAACAACACTTGAAATTATCGATATACCAGGCCGCGCTTTATGTTTTGACTGTGCCAAAGAGGTTGAGCTCATCGACCGTTTAAATCCATGTCCTAATTGTGGAGGTGGAAAGCTAATACCAATAGGCGGAGAAGAAATACGAATTAAAGATCTGGAGGTCACGTGATGTGTATAATTTGCGGTTGTGAAGACATAAAAGTACAAGGGCATTGCCATGATGGTGACCACAATAATCTAAAAGATCTACACTTTGGCAGGAACCATGTAGGAGTAGAGATATCTGGTATATCTGAAACTCGACTTATTGAAGTGAAAACAGATGTTCTTGCAAAAAATAACATGTACGCTGACCGCAACCGTAAAGTTCTGACTGATCTTTGTACATTATCTTTAAACCTCATTTCATCACCAGGCTCAGGAAAAACCACTCTTCTATGCCGCACAATTGAAGAAATAGGTAGTTGCTCTCTTGCGGTTATTGAGGGTGATCAACAGACAACCAACGACGCAAAGCGTATCCGTTCAACAGGTGCTCAAGCAGTTCAAGTAAACACAGGTAAGGGCTGTCACCTTGACGGTTACATGGTCGGCTGTGCAATAGAGAACCTAGAACTTAATCCAAATTCAATTCTATTTATAGAAAATGTAGGTAATCTTGTATGTCCCGCAGCTTTCGACTTAGGAGAAGATGCTAAAGTAGTTATACTAAGTGTTACAGAAGGAGAAGACAAACCTCTAAAATACCCAGATGTGTTTACAGCGTCTAAGCTGGCAATACTAAACAAAATTGATCTTGCACCTCATTGCAACGTAAATCTCGAACTTTACGAGGAAAATTTACGGCGAGTGAACCCTAAGATTAAGATGCTGCGGCTTTCTGCACGTACAGGTGAGGGTATGAAAACATGGATCAATTGGCTTCATAATGCTTTAGCAAAAAAAAGTCATGGAAAGATGCAACTAGATTAGGCTAATTTAATCTTAACTTCAAAGATTTCCAGAAAGACAGAACTAAGGCAAAATCATGAAGACTTCCTCACTAAGTTTTATAATTATAGCATTAGCCCAAATCAACCAGGGAAGGCCTCAATAATGTGCTTAGGGATACCTGGAAAGATAATAGCAATTAATGATGCAAACTTGTTAATGGCGACAGTTGATATATCAGGAGTAACTCGAGAAGTAAACATATCTTGTGTAGCAAGTAAACCTCTAGAAAAGTTGATAGGCTCTTACGCCTTAATACACGTTGGCTTTGCAATGGCTCTAATAGATGAGCATGAGGCTAACCGTACATTGGAAATACTAAAAAATTTTGGCATGGCTTCGGAAATGCTGCAGGGTACTCAAAATGTAAATTTAGCCGATAAGCACCAAGAAGACTTGGGAGAACATCATGAGATACGTTGATGAATTCCGAAATCCTCAGGCTGCTCAATGGCTTCTATCAAAAATTACAAAAATCTCTGAGGAAATCGATAGAACCGGTGATAATCCTATTTCAATCATGGAAATCTGTGGTGGACACACCCACTCAATCTTTCGTTATGGACTCGACCAACTGATGCCTACTAGTGTGGAATTTATACATGGCCCAGGTTGTCCAGTTTGCATATTACCTAAAAATCGTATAGACGAGTGCATCAAGCTAGCGGAGCACCCAAAGGTAATCTTCACCACATTTGGAGATGTAATGCGTGTCCCTGGTACCCTTAAATCATTAGATCAGGCTAAAGCTGAAGGAGCAGATATCCGAATGGTTTATTCTCCGCTTGATGCACTCGTAATTGCTCGAAGCAATCCTGATAAAGAAGTAGTTTTTTTGGGTCTAGGTTTTGAAACAACCACGCCTTCAACTGCACTATCGATCCAGATAGCCTCACGCGAAGCACTAGGGAACTTCAGTGTTTTTTGTAATCACATTACCTTACCTTCTTCGATCAAAGCACTTCTCGACGATCCGTTCATCACACTTGACGGGTTTATTGGTCCTGGCCACGTATCGATGGTTATTGGTACTCATCCTTATGACTTTATAGCTAAAGAATACGGAAAACCTATTGTGGTAGCAGGATTTGAACCGCTTGATCTCCTCCAATCTTTACTTATGGTACTTGAACAGATACGTGATCGCCGAACCGAAGTCGAAAATCAGTACACTCGTGTCGTTCCTGAGCATGGTAACCCACTAAGCCTTGCTGCTATTAACGAAGTCTATGAACTACGTCCAAAATTTCAACGGTCTAGGCCGAACGAGATTGAGATAAATAGGCTTAGTATTCGTAAAAACTATCGTGCATATGACGCGGAAGAAAAGTTCGTAATAAATTCTGATGTTGATCGACATAGTGTTACTGCAGAGCCAGATGGCTGTGCCTGTAAGCTGGTTATAATGGGACGGGCAAAGCCTACGGAATGTCCGAAGTTTGGTTTAAGCTGTACACCAGAAATCCCACTTAACGCTTTGATGGTAAGTTCAGAAGGTGTTTGTGCTGCTTACTGGAAATACAGTAGAATGCGCGAGATAAAGGTATCTATATGAGTATTGAAGATCTAACTAATTTGCCAAGTGAGTTAATAACTATGGCTCATGGGAGTGGTGGTAAGGCAACTAGAAAACTAATAGAAGATATATTCACTTCTGCCTTTCAGCCAGATGGATTGGAAGATCAGGCTCGCCTTTCGAACACTGCTTTAAATGCCCCAGGTGTTCAACTTGCACTAACCACTGATAGTTTTGTAGTTGACCCTATTGAGTTTCCAGGTGGAGATATTGGAAAAATCTCGGTTTGTGGAACGGTTAATGATTTAGCTGTTGGTGGGGCGCAGCCACTTTGGCTTTCAGCTGCGTTTATACTGGAAGAGGGTTGTGAAATCGCTCTTTTACGTCGAATAGTAGCTTCCATGTCTAAAGAGGCTTATCTAGCAGGTGTACGAATAGTGACAGGTGATACAAAGGTCGTAGGCCGAGGCTATGCTGACAAAGTCTTTATTACGACATCCGGCGTGGGTATTATACCACCTCAACGTAGATTAAATTCAGAAAATATACGCCCAGGCGATGTCGTTATTGTTAACGGTGTTCTTGGTAATCACGGTGCCACCATACTAGCCTCTCGTGATAACTTAGCACTCTCTACAAACCTTGTTAGCGACTGCGCTAGTTTAGGCCATCTTATGGAGGCAGCACTCAATGCTGCACCAGATTTACGTACTGCGCGGGACTTGACACGTGGAGGTTTAGCAAGTGCATTAAATGAAATAACGCACGATACAGCCTTTGGAATTGAGATTGAAGAAGAATTAGTACCATTACACCAAGAGGTGTCTGGCATCTGCGAAATCCTTGGCTTAGATCCACTTTATCTTGCAAATGAAGGTAGACTAGTGCTTTTTGTACCTGAAGATCAAGCTGAAAGTACTCTTAAAGCCATGCGATCAATAGAAGTTGGTAAAGGCTCCCGTGTTATAGGACGAGTTGTTGCTAATCATCCTGGTGTAGTAACTATTAAAACTATGTATGGGGGGAACAGAATAGTTGACACGCACATAGGAGAGCAACTACCACGTATATGTTAAATTAGCCACTAGTTTAAACTGAAAAATACATAACCCAACTACTTACACTTAACACAAAATGTGACTAAAACATATTTTGGAAGCAAACTCCTGTGCTATAAGTTACTATAAAATTTGACCGCTCAGAAAGCGCTTTTAATGTCTAAATTAAATATACTTAAAGTTGTATATTAGTAGATATTATCTCACGCTTATTTTACTGAGCGAAAATTGTAAACTACATAAATTATAAAGTTAGCGACTACGGCCACCTTTAGATCTTATTGAGGCAGATTTATTAGGTAACAACCCTTCTCTCTGTGCACGCTTTCGCGCAAGTTTCCTCGCACGCCTTATAGCTTCTGCTTTTTCCCGAGCCTTCTTTTCAGAAGGCTTTTCATAATAGTTCCGTAATTTCATTTCACGAAATATACCCTCACGCTGCATTTTTTTCTTGAGCGCTTTAAGGGCCTGATCGACATTATTGTCGCGAACGAGAACTTGCACGCGTTCAGAATCCTAACTGTTTCTTGCGTTTTAAGGAAGTTTTTCGAAGAAAAACCATGACTTTATTAAAATAATTACTACAATTTTAAATAACAGATTTGAAACCAAGTGTCTATCAAGATGATCATTAAGTCTAGAGTCATCAATAAGTTTAGTTGTGTCTAAATTTTTAGATACATATTACTACTTAGTGAGTTTTGAGCGAAACTTAAATTAATTAATCGATTTTAATAAATACAAAGCTTATAAAATATTCATGGAGCTAACAAACATTTTTCATCATAATACTCTAAACAAAAGGCAAATTGTAGCATTAGCATAAGTTATATATAAAGTTTATAGGCCAAGACTATTCTTAAAATTTTGTAGCAGCACCGAAACGAAACTTTTGCTCATCATCATACATTTCGCTCTTAATTGGAATGGCATAGTCGAAGCGCAGCGGTCCTAAAGGAGAATTCCATAATATAGACGCACCAAGCGATGCTCTGATGCTCTCATCGTCTAAGATCGTACAGTTGCCGCTAAGACATGAATTCTCAGCACGACTGCTAACACCAAATAATGACCCGGTATCAGCGAAAACAGCCCCTGACATTCCAATAGCATCATGTAGATAAGGGAGGGGAAATCTCACCTCAGCAGTAGCACCCCAAAAGGTTGTACCACCTAAAGCATCACCAGAGTTAGAATCTCTGGGTCCCAGTCCAGCTTTATCAAAACCACGAATAAGCTCTCCACCTTTGTAAAAAAGATCTAAAAGTCGAACACCTCCATCACCAATACCTTCAATGTGACCAGCTATTATGCGCCCGACAAATGTCACCTTGTCATAGAGCGGATAATAGGCACGAACCTCACTCTGCATACGAACATACTTAACATCACCCCCTATACCTGCGAAATCTGCACCTAAAGTCAAGTAAAGACCACGATTAGGATTTTTAGGGTGATTACGAATATCATAACTTATACTACTTCCGAAAAGGGATGTAACCTGCTTTCCTTCAGCATCTTTAATTGCAATAGAAGCATCATCCTCGACGTCATATAATTCATCACGTTTTAGACGATAATGGGTTGCAAGCCAGATGTTTTCCGTAAGAGGAAATCCTAAACGAAAATTTGTCCCGGTTGAGTGACTTTTATAGGATGCTTCGTCACTTAAATCTACTTCTTTGTGAAAAAGATCAAAGCCAGCTGATATATTCTTATCCATAAATCGTGGCTCAGTAAAACTTAGATCTCCCTGAGCACGATTAAATGAACCACCAAGTTTAAATCTTAGGAATTGTCCATTTCCCATAAGATTACGCTCAGTTATAGATATATCGCCTATAATACCTTCAGCACTTGAATAACCCGCACCAAAAGCAAGCTCGCCGGTTGGCTGTTCCACAACAATAAAATCTATCACCACACGATCACGCGAGGAACCTGGACTTCGGCGCACATTAACGGACTTAAAAAAGCCAAGTTTGCGTAACCGATCGTTTGCGCGTTCAATCAGAAGAGGATTGTATGCATCTCCCTCAACAAGTCTTATCTCACGACGTATTATGTGATCTTTTGTGCGCCCATTACCAATTACATTAATACGCTCGATATAAATACGCTCACCTTCATCAACAACGTAAGTCAAGTTAATTTTGCGACTTACAGGATCACGATCTGTCCTTGGGCGAACTCTAGAAAAAGCAAATCCCTGCTTTGCAGTTGCTAATGTTAACTTTTCTACTGTTTTATCTATATTACCTGCATTATAAACGTCACCAGACAACGTTAGAATAGAACCTTCCAATGATTTAGAACGCAACTCAGGCAAAACATTGTCAACTCGAACTTCACCAAATTTGTATAGAGCACCTTCATCAACAGTAAAAGTTAGAAAAAATCCTGATGAATCAGGCGCAAGCTCTGCGTTTGCGGACAGTATGCGAACATCTGCATAACCGTTTTTAAGATAATATTGACGCAAAAGTTCCTTATCGAGCTTCATACGTTCCGGATCATAAATACCACCACTAGTAAAATAATCGAACCAACTTGACTGAGTTGTTGAAATGATATCCCGCAACTGAGAATCAGAAAAAGCATTGTTGCCAATAAAATTTATACTTTTTACTTTTGTAGCATTTCCTTCATTAATCTCGAAAATAACATTAACACGACTATCTCCGAGTTCTACTAATTGTGGATCGACGGTTGCTGAGAAATGACCTTGCCTACGATAAAGTTCTGAAATACGCAGTGAATCAGAAAGGGCTCGAGCTCGTGTATAGACGGATCGAGACTTTAGGCGTACTTCAGATTCTAATAAACTAGTTTCCAGTTCTGAGTTACCCTCAAAAGCTACTTTATTTATAATAGGATTTTCAACAACACTTACAACTACTGTTAAACCTTGTAACGAAATAGTTACATCTGCAAAAAGTCCTGTTGCAAACAATGCACGTAGTGATGAATTAACTAGAGCGTCGTCATAAGGTCCGCCTACATTAAAGTCTAAGTACGACCGAACAGTTGCAGCCTCAACTCGCCGATTGCCATTAACTTCGATTCGACGAATAATTTCCTGCGCTTTAGCAATCTTAGTAGGAGTTATAAAGAAAGACGAGCTGGGAAAGCTAAGTAATGCTCCACTTAAAATTGTAGTTATGAAAGCTTGTTTACAAATCTGTTGAAATGACTTAGGCATGTTGCCACGGCCCTTTATACCGAAGTTTTCTATGAAGAACGTGCACTCAACACAACAAGCGCACGGCACAAAACTAACGCAACTCACAGCTTAATAAAGCGGCCACTATCAGTTAAAAATGTTATAACTGACCAGTAGATGATTCAGTGTACTGATTGGAAGTGGCAAAAATGCTTCACCTAGGTTGATTCTTAACAATAGCGTCATCAAACCAGTCTTTAACTATTACTCTATCGTTCCAGGTTGCGAAAAGCATTAGCGCAAAAACTAAAGCTAATCCAATTTTAAAGCTGAATTCCTGTGTACTTTCACTAAGAGGGCGCCCCCTGAGTGCTTCCATTGCATAAAATAAGAGGTGGCCACCATCAAGCATTGGCACTGGAAAGAGGTTTATGAGGCCTATGCTAACTGACATAAAAGCTATAAATTGTATGATATGAGCAACGCCAAGCTGCGCAACTTTTCCTGAAGCATCAGCGATTCGAATAACACCACCTAATTGATCGGCGGGCTGACGCTGCATAATCATATCTCCAATATAATAAATCGTTTGTATAACTATAGTCCATGTCTGTCGCATCCCAAGACTTATAGCTTCAACTAACCCTACACTTTTATGTAAAATCTTACTTGTATCATTAGAGCTCTGAATACCAATAACAGGTCTCCTATGTCTACCCGCAATACTATCCACGTTTTCTTTTAGTACTGGTGTCACTAAAAGATCAATCAAGCGACCACTTCGCTCGACTACGAATACAAGTTCTCGCTCCGCACTTAATACTACATGATGTTGTATATCTGAAAAACTTTTTATTAAATTTCCATCTATGCTAACGATCAAATCACCTGGCTCAAAGCCGGCAGATTCGGCTGGAGTACCAGGTACTACTGCATTCACTCTAGGTTCGATCAAAACAATTCCGTAAATCAAAGACAATAAAGTGAAAATAACAATTGCAAAAAGAAAGTTTGTAATTGGACCTGCTGCAACGACAGCTGATCTCTGCCAAACTGGCTTTGTATGAAAAAAGCCGGTTTGTTCGTCATCGGTCATCATAGCATGACCACGAGACAACTGAATACTCGCTGAGTTATCATCATCTACAAACTTGACATAACCACCGAGTGGAAGCCAAGCCAAGCGCCAACGCGTACCATGACGGTCATTGAAACCGCAAATTTCACGACCAAAACCAATTGAAAATGTTGACACTTTAACACCGCACCACCTTGCAACTAAAAAGTGCCCCAGCTCATGAACAAGCACAACCACAAACAAAACGAAAAGAAATGCTGAAAGAACAAACAAGACATCCAAAATGCTATCTAAAAAAACAAGCAATAAGTCCATTGTGCCGCCATCCTTATTTCGGTTGTATTTACCGCGCTACAAGCGCAACTTGCTACTTGTGGATCATGTCACAAGCAATTTGTTTAGCTTCATGATCTAGCTCCAAGACTTCATCTATTGTACATACAGGTTCTAAAAGGTTTTTTTGTTCTGCTTTTTCTAGGCATCTTTCAACGATCCGAGCAATATCTACGAATGCAATTTTACGCGAGAGAAAAGCAGCAACAGCGTATTCATTAGCAGCATTCAAGATATTTGGTGCTGACCCTCCTTTTACCAAAGCTGATATCGCCAACTTTAAAGCAGGAAATCGAACCGTATCCGGAGCCTCGAAACTAAGGGATTTCATTTTGATAAGGTCAAGTGGTTTTGTTGGTGACGCCATACGTTCAGGCCATGCTAAACAATAAGAAATAGGTGTGCGCATATCCGGGTTAGCTAACTGAGCAATGACAGAACCATCGCAAAACGAAACAAGACAATGAATTATGGATTCGGGATGAATAATGGCCTTCAAACGATCTGGATCTATAGAAAATAAGTGATGAGCTTCAATCAATTCTAATCCTTTATTCATTAAAGTAGCAGAATCTATAGAAATTTTAGCGCCCATTGACCAATTAGGGTGACACAAAGCCTGCTCTGGTGTGACTGTAACAAGCTTATCTAAAGTGCAACTTCTAAACGGCCCACCTGATGCTGTTATCGCTACCTGAGTGACCTTATCAAGCGCCTCACCACGTATAGCCTGATGAATTGCAGCGTGCTCCGAATCGAGCGGAAGTAGTTCTGTGCCAGCTTTATTAACTTCAGACATAAAAATATCACCTGCCGCCACAAGACACTCTTTGTTTGCGAGAGCAACGCGTTGGCCTTGACGTACTGCTTCAAAACTTGGTCGAAGCCCCGCTGAGCCAACAATCGATGCGATAGTACAATCTACGCGTCGTGATCCTGCCTCAATGAGGCCTGTCTTTCCTGATGCAACCTCGATTGACGTTCCAGCAAGATATGATTTTAACTCTTCATATTTTGTATGGTCACCAACCACAGCAAATTTTGCATTATGAGCCTTTGCAAGCCTAGCTAACTCAGCTACATTCTTATATCCGGTCAATGCTTCGATTTGAAATTTTTCTTTGGAACGAGCAATAATGTCAAGCGCATTCATCCCGATCGAACCAGTTGCTCCGAGCACACTTACAGTTCGGACATCAACAGCTGGATCGCTATCTTCTATTTTATTATTTGACTTAACACTCCAGTGCATGACCAGTGAACTTCCCTGATGTATTTATCATATGGATAAGGCAGAAGCTGATTTCAAAGTGTTTTACTATCCCTTTAAAAGGTTAACTTTCCAAGTTGCAGCACACCCTTACCTCATGCAATAAATAATGTAGCATTAATGAGCCAACATTAGAGCCCTGGCAGGTGCTCCTTGTTCAATTATAAATCCTATTAGAACAGCAACTGAGGACGCTATTATTATTCCATCGAACCGGTCTAAAACGCCACCATGCCCAGGAATTAACGAACTCGCATGCCGTAAACCATAATATCGTTTAAATGCCGATTCGAGCAAATCACCAACACATCCGGATGCGCCTATAACAAGACCAAGTGCCCCTAGCCAAATTATGGAGTCATAACAAAAAACTAAAGCGAAAAGCAAACCAGAAAAATAGCTAGCAGCTAAGCCACCTATGACACCCGACCAAGTTTTGTTTGGAGAAAGATACGGCCACAATAGTGGCCCACCTACTATTTTACCTACTAACATAGCAAACGTATCGTGTGAGGCAACAACAAAAAAAATAAAAAAAACTGCATGAATGCCATACGGCTCGTCATTTCGTAGATAAATTAAAGCAAATACTGGCACTGCTATATAAGCCAGACCCATTGTAGAAACAAAGCAATGCTTTTTGTTTTGGAGAGCGGCCATTACAATCATGCCTACGATAAGCGTGGTACCAGCCAGGCTGTAACTATTAACCGATGACGCAATAGCTACAATTGCAATAGCAGCTATATGAACAACATGTCCCGCGTCAAAAAGTTTAGAGCGCACAGCTCTTCCCCACTCCCAACACATGGCGGAGGAAAGCACTATGGTGAGTGCCGTAAATGTCCAAACGCTATTCCATAATGCGACTGCTGCAACGACGGACATCAGGAGTGCTGATAAAGTTCGTACCGTAAGCTCATCTGAAATTTGGAGCAATGCCATCAGAGTGATTCCATTTTATTTTGAAAGCTCGTAGGGTTCACTCCCACACTTGCTCATGGTTAAATGGAAATATGGTTTAAGGCAAACGAACACTGCAATGTCTAACAATTTTTGATATCTATATGAAAGTAGAAACTTAAGTTTCAAGGACGTATCAATGATAATCATGCGTTCTTCACTCTACGCAGCCCACCGTAGCGACGCTGGCGAGAGCTATATATATCAATGGCTGATCTAAGTAAGTCTATGTCAAAATCAGGCCAATACTCGCGAAAAAAAACAAATTCTGCATATGCACACTGCCAAAGAAGAAAGTTCGACAAACGTTCTTCTCCGCTTGTTCGGATTAGCAGATCCGGATCAGGTACACCAGCTGTATGAAGTTCTCTAGCCAGATGTTGAGGTGTAATATCAGAAGGCACTAGTTCTCCAATCGCGACGAGTTTTGCTAACCTTTGGGCTGCAAGCGTGATTTCATTTCGCGACCCATAATTAAAAGCCAGGACAAGATTAAGTTTAGTATTGGTTTGAGTTATGTTTGTAGCCTCGTCAATCATAACTAACAAGTCTGGATCAATGTTAGTACGCTCACCAATTACTCTAATTTTTACACCATAACGGTTGATATCTGCAAGATCTCTACTAATAAAACGCTTCATAAGCATCATGAGATCATCAATTTCACTGTCTGGACGCGACCAATTCTCAGTTGAAAAACTGTAAAGTGTCAAGTACTGAACTTTCAGTTTAATTGCAGCCTGTATTGTTCGACGGACAGCCTTAACTCCCATTCGATGCCCAATAGCGCGGGGCAGTCTGCGTTCTTGAGCCCACCGACCATTGCCATCCATAATGATGGCAATATGGGTTGGGATATCCGCTTTCGAGATGTCCACGCATCCTTGGTTGATTGGTATATCAGCAAACACTTTAGCCCCGATCTCCGTCTTAAATACAGATTAACTGCAAGCTAATAAGAAACCGATAATTTTAGACTTTATTAATATCCTGCTCTTTGTTGGCTAAGAGTTTATCAATCTCAGATATGATTTTATCGGTTAGGTTCTGCACATCTATGTTACCCTTTTTAAGTTCGTCTTGACTAATTTCACCTTGTTTTTCCTGTCTCTTCAAAAGATCATTACCGTCGCGACGGACATTGCGTACAGCTATGCGCGCTTTTTCTGAATAACTATTAGCTATTTTTACGTAATCCTGACGACGTTCTGCAGTAAGTGGTGGAATTGGTAGGCGTAAGGTTTGCCCGTCTACAATAGGATTAAGACCAAGACTTGACTCACGAATAGCTTTTTCAACAGATGAAACAGATGATTTATCATAGACCTGAACAGAAACCATTCTAGGCTCAGGAACCGAGATACTAGCTACGGTGTTTAGTGGCATTTTCTGACCATACACATCGACCATTATCGGATCTAGAATATTAACACTAGCACGACCTGTGCGCAAACCACTCAAATCCTTCTTTAAGCTTTCTATAACGCTAACCATACGTTTCTCAAAATCTTTTAATTTAAATGTACCGGTTGCCACTTTTTCCTCCAATTTACCGGATATATCTATAAGGTAGTGTCATTACACAGCTTTATATCAATTCTTATCTGGTGTTTTCCATAAATAAAGTTTATTTATAAACCATTAAGTTTTAATTCGGTTGGTACTCACGCACGTCAAAGTTACGTTGCATCGTTAGCTGATTACTGTACTACGAGCATCACCGCGAAGTAACTTAGCAATGTTACCCGGCTCTGCAATTGAGAAAACAACAACCGGCATCTTATTATCGCGTGCTAAAGCAATAGCAGTAGCATCCATCACCTTCAAATTATGAGCTAAAACTTCATCATAAGTAAGCTTATCATAACGGATTGCATTAGAGTCATATTTAGGATCGCATGAATAAACACCGTCAACCTGGGTACCTTTAGCAACTGCATCACACTCCATTTCTATGGACCGCAATGCAGCTGTTGTATCGGTGGTGAAGTAAGGATTTCCTGTGCCTGCAGCAAAAATAACCACACGACCATGTCTAAGATGATCCAATGCTTTCGGTCGGCAATAAGACTCGCATACAGTTGGCATTGGAATTGCCGAAAGCACGCGAGCAGAAACGTTATAAGCAGAAAGTGCATTTTCAAACGCTAAAGCATTCATAACCGTTGCTAACATTCCTATGTAGTCTGCAGTTGCGCGCTCCATTCCATTTGCAGCCCCTGCTAGTCCGCGGTAAATATTTCCTCCACCAATTACGATAGCAAGCTCTGCGCCTGCTTCAACCGCGTCTGCAACATTTCTGGCCAAGATTCGCGCCGTAGAAATATCAAAACCATACTTGGCACTCCCCATGAGACCTTCACCGGAAATCTTTAATAACAAGCGCTTATAATGCAGTGCCATAATAAATTAGCTTTCTGCTGTATTTCTGTTCACTATAAAATGTTTCGATACAACAATCTCAATGTAGCGAGCACAAGTTAGTCACTTACTAAGACGTACCAAATAGTTATACAATTTATGCTATTAAATGCTAAAATGTATTTATAACGTAAATACATACATTTCTATTTAAGAAAAAGGGCCGTCTCTACGATAGACGGCCCTTTTTTTAGGATGTAATCATACTTAACACTAACTCGCACCTGCCGCAGCAGCAACCTCTGCCGCAAAATTATCCTCTTCCCTCAGTATTCCATCACCTAGTTCATAACGGAAAAAACCAGTGACTTTGATTGATGCCCCAACATCCTTTTCAGCAGTCTTAATAGCTTGTTCCACTGAAGCTTTACCGTCCATTACGAAAGTCTGCTGTGGAAGAACAACCTGTTGAAAAAACTCTTTGCGCAATCGCCCTTGTACCATTTTCTCTATTATTTCGTCAGGTTTTCCTGATTGTTTGGCCTGATCGTAATAAATTGCTTTCTCTTTAGAAATTACCTCGGCATCCAACTCATCAACACTTAAAGCTAGTGGAGCCGATGCAGCAATGTGCATGGCTAATTGGCGACCGAACTCGCCTAGCTTTTCAGGGTTCCCGGAACTCTCTAGTGCAACTAAAACACCTATTTTACCGAGTTGATCTGCCGCCTTATTGTGTATGTAATCAGCAACTAAACCATTTTCAACATGAAGCACGGCACACCGCCGAAGCGTAATGTTCTCACCAATAGTGGCTATTGCTTCTTTTATGTTATCTTCTACACTGAGCGACTTACCAGGATATGGAGTAGATAAGAGCCTATCGATATCTCCATTCGCATCAATACCTAGACACGATATGGCTCTAACCATATCTTGAAACAACACGTTACGAGCTACAAAGTCAGTTTCAGCGTTAACCTCCACTAGAGAACCAGACTTACCGTTTGCTGATACGCCAATGAGTCCCTCTGCAGCTATTCGGGTTGATTTTTTTGCGGCTTTTGAAAGGCCTTTTTTACGCAAAATATCAAGGGCATTGTTAATATCACCGCAAGATTCTGTAAGTGCCTGCTTGCAATCCATCATGCCCGCACCACTACTCTCGCGCAGTTTTTTTACCATACTTACGGAAATCGTAGTCATAATTCGCTTTCTTAATAATTTCGTAGCTACTTAGAATCATCTAAGAGATTATGTTATGGCAATAACCAATAAGGAACATCAGAAGAAAGTGCTTTATATTACTTAATAAGTCAAAATAAAGCACAGAATGTGAGCCACCAGTAACAAATGCAAACTAGTAAATAAGTTTTTTTCGATTAAGAGGAAGTACATTAAAATTATATCAAATAGAAGCCTCTACACGCGCCTTGGCCGCATCTATCCAATTTGCAGTAGTCTCATCACCTGATAATTTCAGATGAGTATCGAGGGCAGAAATACTAGCATCGTCAAGATCGGCGATCTGCCAAAAATGGAAAACACCAGCGTCATTTAGCGCCTGCTCCAAGCGCGGTGAAATGGCGTCAATAAGTTTGAGATCATCAGGCTCTCCTCTTGGAGCCTCAATACCATCATATCCCAAAACTTTACCGTCAACCTTCTCTTCTAACAGTGGCTCTTCTAATTCACCAATGTCGACACCAGCATTCACAGATGAACGCTCAATACCATCGATCGCCGCGCGAGCAATTAAATCACAATACAGCGTCACTGCCCGCCCAGCGTCGTCATTGCCAGGAATTGGAAAATCTATACCATCAGGATCGCAGTTGCTATCTACAACAGCAATAATAGGTATTTTTAATTTTCGCGCTTCAGCTATTGCAATAGACTCTTTATTGGTGTCAACCACAAAAAGAAGATCAGGCGTACCACCCATCTCTTTTATACCGCCAAGAGACTGATTAAGTTTATCACGCTCACGATTGATATTTAAAATTTCTTTTTTTGTCCTGCCAAGACCTTCACCCTCTAAAATTTCCTCGAGCTGACGTAGGCGACGTATTGACAAAGAAATGGTTTTCCAATTTGTTAAGGTGCCACCTAGCCAGCGATGGTTAATAAAATATTGAGCGGATCTTGCAGCAGCATCAGCTATAGAATCTGCTGCCTGTCGTTTTGTTCCAACGAACAAAACACGACCACCCCGAGCTACAGTGTCAGAAACTTTAACAAGCGCTTGATGCAATAAAGGTGTGGTTTGAGTTAAGTCTAAAATGTGAATGTTGTTTCTTGTTCCATAGATATAGGGCGCCATCTTAGGATTCCAGCGATGACTCTGGTGCCCGAAGTGAACTCCGGCTTCTAAAAGTTGACGCAACGCAAAGGTTGGTAGCATAAATTTATCCTTTTCCGGTTATTCCGCCACGATTACGTGAGATCTACTGGTCCAGCCCAGATCGACCACCGGAGTGCATCTAAAACAGAAAATATTAGCGCAATAATCGTGTGTGGTGTGTGTTTTATTAAATACTACAGAGGCATATTAAATATCAAGCAAAAAAAATTAAATAATAATCAACAAACATTTTTGAAGAATTTAATGCTTCTCTTGCTAGGAGCTGTAAAATTAATAACGACTCTACTTAATTATTAAAGTTCAGCTTTAAATACTACAATTACTTGTTGAGATTGTATGTAAAAGCATACTAATCTACACTACTTCCATTTTACATGGTTAGTACATTAATCAAAAAAACAAACAGGAATGTTAAATAATAATGTTAAATTTTCTGCAAGTGACGCCTTTACTAATCTTAGAAACGCAGAATAGATTAATAACATTGACATTATAAGGTATAGGTAACACTACGGATGTATCAATTCACATCATGGAATTATGTAAAATTCATTAAAAATCAATAAAATTTTTTCGACTTTTAAACACTACTTAAATTGACGTCCAGTGTTATTAACAATCTGCCGAGGCCTTTATGTACTATTCACTTAGATTATTGCCTGTCGCCGATTATTGTAGTGTTGCCATAACTTAATCTTGCACATAAAAATTTTTAATACTTAATCAGGCTTGAAATCGACATATGTTCAAAATGAAAAATACTTTTCCCTTTGCTCCATTTGAATGGATGCTTGCAACACGCTATTTACGTGCACGCAGAAAAGAAGGTTTTATTTCGGTTATCGCAGGTTTTTCTTTTGTCGGTATAACTCTTGGTGTTGCAACGTTAATCATTGTCATGGCTGTCATGAACGGCTTTCGAAATCAATTACTAGACAAAATCCTAGGTCTTAATGGTCACGCAATAGTACATAAAGCCATTGGAAGCGATCCATTTAACAAATATGAAGAGATTTCTACTAAGCTAGAACTTATAAATGGAATTAAACACGCAATCCCCTTGATCGAAGGTCAAGTTTTATTTTCTGGACCACGCCAAGCACGAGGTGGTTTTGTACGTGGCATAACTGAGAAAGGCATGCGTTCATTACCTCTAATATCAAGAAAAATCATTTCAGGAGAAATCCACAACTTTGATGATCAACGCGGTATTGCTGTCGGCGTTCGTCTTGCCAATGACTTAGGTGTATCACTTGGTGATGTAATTACAATCATATCTCCAAGGGGATCCTCAACACCATTTGGAAATGTTCCGCGGACTAAACCTTATCGCATAAAAGCTATATTTGAACTTGGAATGTCGGAGTATGACCGAACAATGGTGTTTATGCCAATGGCAGAAGCCCAGCGTTACTTTTCAAAAAAATCAAGGATTGATCTAATTGAAGTGATCACAGAGAATCCAGACAATATAAATGAGTATATAATAGCAATGAAAAATACTCTCGGTAAAAATTATGGTTTTGTGAGCTGGAAAGATCGCAATAGGGTATTTTTTACAGTACTGGAAGTAGAACGCACGGTTATGTTCATTATTTTATCATTGATCATCCTAGTAGCCGCATTAAATATCATTTCTGGCATCATGATGCTGGTAAAAGATAAAAGTAGAGACATCGCGATACTGCGTACCATGGGAGCAACAAAACATGCTATCATGCGAATATTTCTTATTACTGGTGCTTCTATTGGAGTAGTTGGGACAATATCAGGGCTTATACTTGGCATTACATTTTGTTTAAATATCGATTATATCCGTCAATTGATACAGAAAATGACCGGAACAACACTTATGGATCCTAATGTCTATTATCTTACGCAATTACCCGCGGAAATTAATATCCATGAAACAATTACTATTGTGATGATGGCTCTTACATTATCTGTTCTTGCAACTCTTTATCCCTCATGGAGAGCTTCTAAACTAGATCCAATAGAAGCTTTGCGCTATGAGTAAAGTCCTACATACACAACCTATAGCTCAGCTTATTGATTTACACCGTTCATTTAAACAAGGTGCCAAAACGATTAAAATACTCAACGGTGTCAGTGCTAACCTGTACTCCGGTCAAGCTGTTGCATTGGTTGGTCCATCCGGATCCGGCAAATCAACTCTTTTACACATTGCTGGTCTGTTAGAGACACCTGATTGCGGACGGGTTATATTTCAAGGAGAGAACTGTTCGCGTATGAATGATAACAATCGTACGCGTATACGTCGTAATCTATTAGGTTTTATTTATCAGTTTCATCAGCTGTTACCTGAATTTTCAGCACTAGAAAATGTTATCATTCCACAAATGATCCAGGGTAAAAGTTACAAGGCTGCGACTAATCACGCTCGTGAATTACTAAAGATGCTTGGGTTAGCGGCACGCATGGACCATCGCCCGGCAGAGCTGTCCGGTGGGGAACAACAGCGCGCTGCAATAGCACGTGGACTGGCAAATTCGCCGCGCTTAATTTTAGCTGATGAGCCTACTGGAAATCTCGATCCCGATACTTCTGAACGTGTATTTCAAGACCTTATGGATCTAATTGAACATACTAACGTCGCTGCTTTAATCGCTACCCATAATATCGAACTTGCAAATCGTATGCACCGAATTTTCAAGCTTGAAAGTGGGCATATGACAGAATTGGAAAGCTGACACCTGGATGGTTTAAATTGTTAATAGTTTCATACTGTGTACAAAGCATATATGTTGTTCGCAGCTTTACCCAGTTCAAAGTAGGCAAATATTGCAAACATGATAATTGAAAATTCTATTACAGTTGAAAATCCAGTTCCAAATACAACACCTAAATACGTTCACCTGCGCGTTCACTCCTCGTACTCTCTTTTGGAGGGTGCTTTACCGATAGCTAAACTTGCTAGGCTTTCTGTAAAAAATGGATTTCCAGCAATAGCCTTGACAGATCGTAACAATTTATTTGGCATTTTAGAATTTTCCTACAAACTAGCAGAAGAAGGCATACAACCTATTGCCGGGTTGACACTCTGTATTGATTTCGCAGATCAACATCTCGATCAGCGAACTAGCGCCGCGCGGCCTCTAACCTATCCATCTATTGCTTTGCTTGCAATGAGTGGGTTAGGCTATGTTAACCTAATGAAGCTATCAAGCTATGCTTTTTTTGATCCTCTAGAACACCAGCCTACTCATGTTCATATTGATCGTCTAGTAGACCATAAAGAGGGACTAATCGTTCTAACTGGAGGCCCGGATGGACCTATTAACGAAAAATTAAGAGTCGCTGACAATCGAAAAGCTACGGAACGTTTGCTTAAATTAACTGATATATTTCGAGATTGTTTGTATGTCGAGATACAACGTCACAATCTCATTGATGAAAACCTTGTAGAGCCTCACTTGCTAAATCTCGCATACGATCACGAATTACCAATTGTAGCAACTAATCAATGTTACTTCGAAAAACGTGAGGATTACGAAGCTCACGATGCGCTAATTTGTATTGCAGATGGACGTTATATTGTTGAAGAAGATCGTAGACGCCTTACGCCAGAACATAGTTTCAAATCTGAACCGGATATGATTAAACTATTTTCTGATTTACCTGAGGCTCTAGATAACACAATTGAGATTGCACAGAGATGTCATTATCGGCCATTAGGTCGACCACCTATTTTACCTAAGTATATTTCGGTAAAAATAGATACTAGCACCAATGAACAAATTTCTCTTGAGGCTAGAGAGCTTTCACTTCAGGCAATAGATGGACTAAACAAACGACTTGCTAATTCGCCTATTGCATCAGGCTTTAACAGAAAAGATTACTATGAACGGTTAGAGTTCGAGCTTGATATTATTACGCGTATGAAATTTCCAGGTTACTTCTTAATCGTATCAGATTTCATAAAATGGTCTAAGGAAAACAATATTCCGGTAGGTCCAGGAAGAGGGTCCGGCGCGGGTTCTTTGGTGGCCTGGTCTCTAACCATAACTGAACTTGACCCTTTACGTTTTGGTTTACTGTTTGAGCGCTTTCTTAATCCAGAACGTGTTTCTATGCCTGATTTTGATATTGACTTTTGTCAAGACCGTCGTGACGAAGTCATTCAATATGTCCAACAAAAATACGGTCAAGATCGTGTTGCGCAAATTATTACTCATGGAAAATTGCAAGCTCGTGCAGTATTGCGCGATGTAGGTCGCGTACTTCAAATGCCCTATGGGCAGGTTGATAAACTCTGCAAGCTGGTACCTAATAATCCTGCCAATCCTGTAACACTTGAAGAAGCGATTTGCCAAGAACCGAGACTTCAGAATGCGAGTGATGAACAACCTATTGTTAAACATTTGCTTGAAATAGCACAGAAGCTTGAAGGTCTTTATCGTCATGCTTCTACTCATGCTGCAGGTCTTGTCATTAGTGACCGCCCACTCAGTGAACTAGTCCCGATTTATCGCGACCCGAAATCAAATTTTCCAATTACACAATTTAATTGGAAATTAGTTGAAGTTGCTGGATTAGTGAAATTCGATTTTCTTGGCCTAAAAACCTTAACTGTCCTTCAAAAAACTGTTCAATTGATTAAACGCGGACGAAATATTGAGGTCAATCTCGGATCCCTGTCATTAGACGATAAACCTACTTACGAGCTTCTTTCGAATGCTGATACAGTAGGTGTTTTCCAACTTGAATCAACCGGAATGAGAGAAAGCCTAAGGCGTCTCAAACCTGACAGATTTGAAGATATTATCGCAATGGTTGCTCTATACCGTCCAGGTCCGATGGATAATATTCCGAGTTATATCAACCGTAAGCATGGTGTAGAGGCTGTAGACTATTTTCATCCTATGCTTGAGAATATCCTCAAAGAAACTTACGGCGTAATTATTTATCAAGAACAAGTAATGCAGATTGCTCAGGTCATGGGAGGATATTCACTTGGCAAAGCTGATGTTCTACGTCGCGCTATGGGAAAGAAAGATAAAGCCGCTATGGCTGAACAACAAGCGTCGTTTGTCAAAGGGGCTGTTACAAACGGGGTTGAGGAGAAGGACGCAGTCGAGATTTTTAATTTGGTGGATAAATTTGCAGGCTATGGTTTCAACAAGTCCCACGCAGCAGCGTATGCGTTAATTAGTTATCATACAGCCTACCTCAAAGCAAATTTCCGTGAAGAATTTATTGCAGCTTCTATGACGCTTGAGATGGGTAATACAGACAAACTATCAATATTAGTAGCTGAAGCACGAAAAAGTGATATATCTGTTTTATCACCATGTGTGAATAATTCTGAAGTTGACTTTCTTGCAGAACCGTCCAGTTGTGATGGTAATAGAGGGGCTATTCGTTATTCACTAGCAGCACTTAAAAACATCGGTATCGGAGCAGTAGATGCCATCGTTAAAGAACGTAAAAATGGGGGGGTGTACGATGATCTATCAGACTTTGCAAGACGTCTTGAACATAAACTCCTCAACCGTCGCAATTTGGAAACATTAGCGGCTGCAGGTGCCTTTGAAAGCTTACACACTGATCGCGCTCAAGTATATGGAAATACCGAACAAATCTTGGCACTCTCTAATCGACTAGCATCTGATCAGGCAAATGGGATTTGCGACCTTTTTTGTAGCAGTGGAAGCACCTTAAATCAACCTACACTCGATATGCGTATAGTAAAACGTTGGACACCAATAGAACATCTTGAAAAAGAGTTTGATTCAATAGGTTTCTATTTATCTGGACATCCGCTGGACGAATATAAAAGTGCACTGAATGAACTTGGTATTAAGACTTGGTCTGATTTTGAAAAATTAGTTAAACATGGTCCAAAATCTGATCGCCTTGCGGGCATAGTTGTCTCAGCTCGCGAAAAAAAGTCAACACGTGGTAATAGCTTCGCTTTTGTTATATTTTCAGATATGACGGGACAATTCGAGGGAGTTATTTTTTCTGATTTATTGCATGCTTCCCGACACCTTTTGGAGGTAGGTAAAGCGATTATCATTGGTGTTGAAGCCGAGGTTGAAGACAATTCTATTAAAATGCGTATAAAGTCATTGGAGGCACTCGACACTGTCTTAAGCACAATTCAGCGCATGTTACGGCTGGAATTTGAACAAAAAGCCTTAGCTGATAGTAAAGGTAGAATTATTCTTAATGATATGCAAAGTTATCTCAAACCAGGTAGTGGCCAGATAAGAATTGCTCTAACACTTGAGGAGCAGGGCCGTGTTTGTGAACTTACACTGAGGGGACGTTATGATACTGGCCCGCAGGCTCGTGGAGCTTTTAGTACATTACCCGGTCTAATATCTATCGAAGAACTTCACTAAACTAGATATCTAGCTTACGAAAGTTAGAACTTCTCAGCCGCAAAACTGATAATAAATCGGATCAAATCTTATGATTTCATATGATGATTCTAACAATTTTAATAATTTACAACACAGCTAAGCACTACTAATAAGATTGGCTACAAAGCTCAGAAATTGGTGGAAGTAACACGTGCAAAAAAGTAGTAATGTGATTGTAAAGTATCATTAATTATCATTGGTCACATTCGGTGAAACATAAAGGTTAACTTAGGTCTTAAGTTAGGTAATCTAACAACGTGTAGATGTAACTTATAAATATTTTTTACAATCTTCTTCGTAAGATAAATCAAAACAATTCAGTATATATTTATATGGACCTAATCATGCATATAAAAGCTACTAATAGTAAACTGAAAGAAACACTTTAGCTCCATGTAAAAATCTATAACAACAAATAGGATTTATGATGTCCAAAATCGAAAAAAAATCATCCGAACACGATGTGTCCTTTTATGAGGTTTACGAGATGGGCTACCAGCACGCGTGCCAAAAAATGCAATTATGGCTACAACAAAACTCTTGCTTAGTACAAGAATTTAGGTCTGATAACACTGACTTTGATACTGGTAAATTATCAGCTTTCCAAGCTTTAGATGGGCATCTGGTATCAGTTATCATTCCAGAGGGTAAAAAATCAAAGGATTTTAAAAGCTAAAAATATGAGCATCTGTAGCTTAAGAAAATTTAAGCGCTTGGTATTTCATCAGGAGATGCAGGTTAAATCCTGCCAGATGCTCAAAATTATTTTAATATCAATGCAAAATAACAGAGTGAAGTAATATTTGATGAAGGTAGCAAATTTAGAACTAAATAGCCATGCACAGCTAAAACCTAGCGATTTTAAAAACATATATGCATTACTTTATTTTAAATTCATCAGATTACAATTACTAATTTAAAAAATATTGGTGTTAAGACGATGGGGTTCAAATTACACGTTGTGATTTACTGATAATTTAGATGTTATGAAAATGTGCATTATTAGCATAAGTGTATGGTATGTACCTTCTAATACATTACTATAGATTATGATTTATTGATTACATAGTATCTTGTTTGTAAACAAACACCTGAGGTTTCAATTAAGTGAACTAAAAATCGAAGCATTACTCCCACTGACGGTGTATTAATTTATTAAAGTATTACGATTTTTATGGAAATCTCAGTGTGCTGCTTCCCAATTATTCGCCATGTTAATGTCCACCTTTAGAGGCACAGAAAAATTTATTGCTGGCTCCGGAGCTTTTTCCATAACTTTTCTTGCAATTTCTTTAAGCTTATCTGCCTCTGTTTCAGCAACTTCAAATATTAGTTCATCATGAACTTGCATTAGCATACGCGCCGATTGAACACCGGCTTCTTTTAGTGCCAGAGGCATTCGAATCATTGCTCTGCGAATAATATCAGCAGCAGAACCTTGAATTGGTGCATTGATGGCTGAACGCTCATAAAACCCGCGAGTTGACGAATTTCCTATATTGATTTCTGAATAATGTATTTTTCGTCCAAAAAGAGTTTCTACATACCCTTTCGCTTTAGCTGTCTCTTTTGTCACTTCCATGTATTTTTTTATTCCAGGAAAGCGTTCGAAGTAAGTTCTAATATAATTTGAAGCTACTTCGCGAGTAATACCCAATTGATTGGCGAGACCAAAAGCTGAAATTCCATAGATAATACCGAAATTGATTGCCTTAGCACGGCGTCGTACATCCGATGGCATTTCATAAACTGAGACGCCAAACATTTCACTTGCCGTCATCGCATGAATATCAAGACCTTCATCGAAGGCTCTTCGCAATTGCGGAATATCGGCGACATGCGCTAATACACGCAATTCAACTTGCGAATAATCAGCTGAAACCAGCTTTTTACCTTTTTCAGAGATAAAAGCAGTTCGAATCTCTCGACCTTCTGTTGTTCGAACTGGTATATTTTGAAGGTTGGGATCTGTTGATGCAAGTCGGCCTGTAGTTGTTGCTGCTAAACTGTAAGAAGTGTGAATACGATTTGTAACAGGGTTTATATGCATTGGCAAAGCATCTGTATAGGTTGAACGCAGTTTGGTCATCTGTCGCCATTCAAGTATTATATGAACAAGTTTTCGATCTTTATCTGGTAGATCTTTATTACAAGAAAGGTCATCAAGCAAAGTTGCGCGCGTTTCCCATTGACCACTTTTGGTTTTTTTACCTCCCGGTAACTTTAGCTTATCAAAGAGCAATGTACCCAACTGCCTGGGTGAACCAAGATTAAACCGTTCGCCTGCTAAACTGTAGGCATCCTCCTCAAGTTTGGCTGCCCGCTTTGCAAATAAAGTAGATAACCGCATTAGTATTTTTGAATCAACGGCTATGCCCGACTGTTCCATGTCAACAATTACTGGGACTAGTGGACGCTCGAGTGTTTCATAAACTGTCGTCATACGTTCAGATATTAGGCGAGCCCTAAATATGAGCCAGAGCCTCATAGTGACGTCAGCATCTTCTGCTGCATATAAAGTTGCCTTATCAATAGGAACTTCCGCAAAAGATTTATCTGCTACCTTTCTTCCTGGAGCGTGCGTAATTACCTCTTTAAAAGATATACAGGTATGTTGTAGATGACGTTGTGCTAGCTCTTCTATACCGTGACCTCTGAGTCCACCATCGAGAACATAGGACATCAACATAGTATCATCGAATGCTTTAAGTTTAATATTGTAACGATGAAGTAAGATCATGTCATACTTTATATTTTGACCAATTTTTAATACTGATCTATCTTCAAGAAGTGGTTTGAGAATACTAAGAGCTACTTCTAAATCCATCTGTACAAAATTTGTACTTTTATCAAGGGTAAATCTTTCTTCTGTTTCACAATGAGCAACTGGGACATAACAGGCTTTACCTGGTCTAGTTGATAGCGAAAATCCAACAAGCTCTGCTTGCATTGCATTCAGGCTTGTAGTCTCAGTGTCAAAGGCAATATAGCCAATTTCATAAGCCTCAAAAACCCATTGCTTTAAGGATTCTGCCGTTACAACTGTTTCGTATAAAGAACGGTTAACTGCAAATTCAGTTGCACGATTAGTATAATATGCAGAAATGGCCTCCGATTTTTTTATCTCTGAAACATCACAACTGTTAATTACCACGGTGTATTTAGTATCAGAATCAATTATGTCTATATCAATATTGTAAACCTCAGCTACATATTTAGTAAATGCAGTAAATTCCATAGCCTTAGAAAAAGCTATTAATTTTTCTGGAGTGATTTTTGGTCGATCTAAATCCTGCAAATTTATATTTAGAGGAACCTGTGTATCAAGAAGTACTAGCCGGCGTGATAGCCGCGCCTGATCAGAGAATTTAATCAGATTTTCACGTCTCTTTTTTTGTTTAATACACTCGATATTTTTAAGAAGAGTTTCTAAATCTCCAAACTCCCTTATCAGTTGTGCGGCTATTTTTATACCTATGCCAGGTACCCCTGGTACGTTATCCGAAGTGTCACCCGCTAAAGCCTGAACGTCAACGACTTTATTAGGCTCCACTCCAAACTTCCGTTTAACATCTTCAATATCTATTCTACGCTCTTTACCTGGTAACGGATCGAACATTCGTACGCCTTGATTTATAAGTTGCATAAGATCTTTATCACCAGAGATAATTGTGACTCTAGCCCCTATCTCACGCGCATGCGTGACATAGGTTGCTATCAAATCGTCAGCTTCATAACCTTTCTGCTCAATAGGTGTAAAACCAAAGGCGCGTACTGCTTCACGAATAAGAGGAAATTGTAGGATCAAATCATTTGGAGGGGCAGAACGATTTAATTTATATTCAGGATAAATTTGAGCCCTGAATGATTGCCCTTTATGATCGAATATAACAGCAATATGCGTTGGTTTATCGTTGTTGTGTTCATCTAAACCTTCCCTAACCACCTTGAATAAAATACGACAAAATGTCATAACAGCTCCGGTTGGTGTACCATCAGAACGTGTAAAATTAATGCCGCGCACCTGAGCCGCCTTGAACATAGCATAATAAGCACGATAAATGTACGCTGACCCATCGATCAGATAGATATGGCTGTCGGTGGTAACACACATTATAAAAATGCTCCCAGCTTATAAGCTTATTTTCACATGATTTTTAAAACATACTTCGCGTTTTCTTCAAAAGAAAACCTTAAATGATCACAAAATACTACATAGATTTATCCTCTAAATTATCTGTATGATTATGGCGAGGTAATTAAATCGCTAATCATATCCCTAGTAACATAAACCCTGTAAGTACTTAACAAATGAAATTAATAATTAATATATTAGCAATAGTTTGTGTTTTTAATAAAAATGTATAATGAAACATATATTTCGCTCGTAGCTCATTAGGATAGAGTGCTTGATTCCGAAACTAGTGGTCGGAGGTTCGAATCCTCCCGAGCGCACCAGGATACTATAGTATGCTACTTGATATTAGATTTAATATTTCCTGATATACTTAAAGGTTTTGGTGAATTACAAAGAAACAGACTAGTTTTAACTTGATATTAATGTGTAACCGCGCCAGCCATAGTAACTAAAGAGCAAAGACTTATCGTATAACACTAAATCATAACAATGATCACACTTTAGTTTAAGACTGGGGCTGCTCCTTGTGAGTAATTCAGGCTGTATGAATTAATTCTACTAAAAGCGCAAAAAAAAAGAACGGTAAGTTTTCACCGCTCCTTTTGTTACGTAAATTGTAATCGTTGTAGAGTATGAATGAGGTTTTAAATATCAGCTTTAGTTTTGCTTTTTCTGAGGTGGCAAATCGGTGCACTTACCTTCAAATACCTCCGCAGCCATACCGATAGATTCGCCGAGTGTTGGATGAGGATGAATTGTCTTTCCTATGTCTGTGCTATCAGCACCCATTTCAACTGCAAGACATATCTCACTAATCAAGTCACCAGCACCCGTTCCTACAATACCTCCGCCAATACAACGATGCGTTTCCTTATCGAAGAGTAGCTTGGTGAAACCTTCATCACGGCCGTTAGCTATAGCACGGCCAGAAGCCGCCCAAGGAAACACAGCTTTTTTATAAGATATCCCATTTGATTTCGCTTGTGTCTCTGTAATACCAGTCCATGCAATTTCAGGATCTGTGTAAGCTACAGATGGAATCTGACGCGCATCAAAGAAGCTTTTTTTGCCAATGGCAGCCTCAGCAGCAACATGTGCCTCATGTACAGCCTTGTGAGCAAGCATTGGTTGTCCAACAATATCACCGATTGCGAAAATGTGGGACACATTAGTTCGCATCTGTCTGTCAACGTTAATAAAGCCACTATTGCTCACAGCAACACCTGCTTTATCTGCATTGATCAAGTTTCCACTTGGTGTACGTCCGATAGCAACCAAAACAAGATCGTATGATTCAGGAGTCTTTGGCGCATTCTTACCTTCAAAGGTAACAGAAATACCGTTTGATCTTGCCTCCAATCCCGTTATTTTTGTTTTGAGCATTATTCTATTAAAGCGTTGGGAGTTAAACTTTTCCCAAACTTTAACTAGATCACGGTCTGCTCCGACCATCAAGCTATCAAGCATTTCAACAATGTCAACGCGTGCACCTAGCGTTGAATAGACGCTAGCCATTTCCAAGCCAATGATACCACCACCAATGACTAACATACGCTTCGGGATATGTCGCAACTCTAAAGCACCAGTAGAATCTACAATGCGTGGATCTTTGACGCGAAAGGGTAGCTTAACAGGTTCGGAACCTGCAGCAATAATAGCTTTCTCAAAATGAATGATCTTGCGACCTGAACCATCAGAGAATTCGACAGTGATATGATTAGGGTCGAGAAAAGTTCCCGTGCCAGTAATAATGTCGACCTTACGCATCTTAGCCATTGCATCCAACCCACTGGTTAATCTGCCAATGACGTTATCTTTGTGTTGACGTAGAGAAGAAAGATCAATTTTTGGCTTTGAATAAGTGATGCCATGTGCCGCCAATGTTTTAACCTCGTCCATTACGGCAGTGACATGCAACAAAGCTTTAGATGGAATACAACCGACATTAAGGCAGACCCCCCCTAGAACTTTACGACGTTCGACCAAAATTGTTTTTTTTCCGAGATCCGCAGCTTTGAAAGCGGCTGAATAACCACCTGGACCGGACCCCAAAACCAAAACCTCACATGAAAAATCACTATTACCTTTATGTACACTGGTTACAGGTACTGATGTAGCTGTCGAAGATTTTTTTTCTAATGCTAAATGAGAGGATGATGTAATAGGATCTGTGGAAGAAACGTCTTTAATCTCCATTATTAGGATGGGACTACCCTGAGACAGTTTGTCACCTAACTTAACTTTTAGCTCACCTACGATGCCAAAAACTGGAGATGGTACATCGACCGTAGCCTTGTCACTTTCCAACGTGATTAAGGGATCTTCAGGTGACACCTGGCTACCAGGTCCAACATGAATTTCAACAACCGGAACATTTTCAAAATCACCAATATCAGGTACAAAAACTTCCATCACTGCCATGCTTGCAGTCTCCAAGGACATAGATTGATTACTGTTATGCTGTCGAAATTTATCGAAAGCAGACTTCTGAATGACAGAAGTTTGAGGTTTATCTGAAGCTCTACGTTGCATGCCAACAATTGTAATTTTCCCTTCTGAAGGAGAGTGACTTTTTTGCCCGTCTTTTATATCCTTAGATTCTGTGTTCCCGAGCAAACTGAATTGATCGGCATGCATTAGAGAAGATATGTCAGGTCGAACGCGGAAAGAAACCTCACTAAGAGGTTTCTTAATTTTCTTAATGTTACTGGTGGCCTGTTCGCCACCACGTTCCCCCTTTAAAGCTTTAATGAGCTTAAACACCCAAGAACTCGCTGTTTTCTCTGGCACTTTTGAAACATACTCCCGTTTTTATGACCTGGAAGTCATAACCGACTACACTGGTTTTTACGGTAAATGTTCATAGTAACGTGCCAACATCAAATGTGCTAGAGCAACATCTGGCGGAGATCTCCAAGTATGTCACACATTCGTCTTGTAAAACGTGCTGCCAAAGCACCATCAATAACTCGATGATCATATGAAACACAGAGAGGCAACATCGAACGTGGTTTAAATGTCTCGCCATCCCAAATAGGCTTAACAGCTGTACGCACAACACCCAAAATCGCAACTTCTGGAGCATTTACGATTGGGGTAAAATAAGTCCCTCCAATGCCACCTAGGCTCGAAATTGAAAAAGTTGCGCCTTGGATGTCTGCCGGCGTTATCTTGCCGTCACGCATTCGAATGGATATTTCAGCCATCTCTTTTGAAAGTTCTATGATGCCTTTACGATCAACATCCTTTATAACTGGTACAACAAGGCCATCGGGCGTGTCAACAGCAATACCAATATTATAATAATGCTTGTATATAAGAGTATCACTATTCGGTCCTAGAGAGGAATTGAATTCTGGAAACTCTTTCAAGCATGTAACTGAAGCTTTTAGTATGAACGCTAATAAAGTTACTCGATAGCCATCAGCTTTTGCTTTACCGTCAAGAAGGCGACGATATTCATCTAGCTCAGTTATATCAGCATCATCACAATGTGTTACATGCGGAACGTTAAGCCAAGCGCGATGAAGATGTGGGCCAGACAACTTTTTTAGCCTAGACAATGACTTTTCCTCGATAGGACCGAATTTAGCGAAGTCCTGAGATGGAATAGGCTGTATGCCCATGCCTCCTCGGTTGGAGGAACAATCACTAATATTTTGTAAAGCCTGCTTGACATCGTCTTTAGTAACACGGCCCTTGGCACCCGTTCCATTGATCTTTTTCAAATCAACACCTAGCTCGCGAGCAATCATACGAACTGATGGACTAGCGTGAACGTCACTAAAGTCGCTCACAGTCGGAAGCCCAGTCTTAGCATTTGAACCAGAACTATTTTGCTGTGACAACGGCTCAAAGACGGAAGTTGTTTCGGCTTTACTCGTATCTTGTGATTCACCGGCTTTCTCAGGATTTGGTACCACTGCACCACATTCACTATCAAGCTTTAGAACTGTGCTACCCATACTAACTCGGTCGCCAACTGAGACACTTAACTCAACAATGCGCCCTGCTTGTGGTGCTGGCACATCCATTGTCGCTTTATCACTCTCCAGAGATATCAACGGCTCCTCTGGCTGGACTTGATCACCTGGAGACACAAGAATCTCAACGACTGGAACATCGGTAAAATCGCCGATGTCAGGTACTTTGACTTCAATTACGGGCATACAGCAGGCCTATATTTTCAAGAGTGAGGGACATAGAAATGATCGCAGCATATCTTCAAGAATTTACTGGATCTGGTTTATTAGAATTAATATTATACTTTCGTAAAGCTTCGCTTACAATTTTCGGGGACACCTTACCTTCATCAGCCAGAGCCTTAAGCGCGTTAATAACAACAAAATATCGATCAACCTCAAAGTGCGATCTAAGTTTACGGCGATAATCAGAACGTCCAAAGCCATCAGTGCCTAGCACGTAATATTTATCTTTTATGTAAGCACGAAGTTGCTCTGACATAAGTTTGATATAATCTGTTGATGCAATCACTGGTCCAGAACATCCTTTCGAAAGAACCTGAGTAACATAGGGGACGCGTGAAGGCTTTTCCGGATTCAAAAGATTCCAACGATTTACTGAAGCAGCTTCACGTGAAAGCTCATTGAAGCTAGTTACAGAATAAATATCTGAACTTACTTTAAAGTCTTGCTCTAAAAGTTTCGCACCTGCAATAACTTCATTAAGAATCGCACCGCTACCGATTAATTTGACTGTATTTTGCCCAGGAACAGCACTCGCGGCTCTAAGCTTATATATACCCTTTATTATGCCTTCCTCAGAGCCCTCAGGCATAGCCGGGTGTTGATAATTCTCGTTCATTACGGTGATGTAATAAAATACATCTTCTTGGTTACTAACCATACGGCGCAAACCGTCCCTTACGATCACGGCTATTTCATATCCATAGGTCGGATCATAGGAGACACAGTTTGGGATAGTAGAGGCAAAAAGATGACTATGGCCGTCTTCATGCTGCAAACCTTCACCATTTAACGTCGTTCGTCCTGCAGTAGCGCCG
Organism: Candidatus Tectiglobus diatomicola; assembly: GCA_039583345.1. Classification (GTDB taxonomy): domain Bacteria; phylum Pseudomonadota; class Alphaproteobacteria; order Rhizobiales; family Hyphomicrobiaceae; genus Tectiglobus; species Tectiglobus diatomicola. The sequence continues at coordinate 53,860 of JAZDSJ010000006.1, forward strand.
ATTAAAAATCCACGTGCTCTTGAATCTCCAGCAGCCCAAGCCAAATCGTGAATACGTTGAAAGCCAAACATTGAGTAGAATATATAAAACGGAACCATCATTACGTTAGAAGTCGAGTAACTTGTCGCAGCTGCGATCCACGATGACATAGCACCAGCTTCATTGATGCCTTCCTGCAACATCTGGCCAGTCTTATCTTCCTTATAATACATTAACTGATCAGCATCCTGTGGTTGATAAAGCTGACCTACTTGGCTAAATATTCCGTATTGTCGAAACATACCTTCCATACCAAAAGTACGACTCTCGTCAGGAACAATTGGTACGATACGTTTGCCTAAAGATTTATTACGTAACAGTGAGTTTAGAATCCGAACGAAAGTCATAGTAGATGAAATCTGACGCTCTCCTGATGATTCTAGCTGAGCCTTGAAAGTTTCCAAAGGCGGAACCTCCAGAACCTCATCTGCTTTCAGCCTTCGCTGAGGAAGATATCCACCTAAAGCCGCACGCCGGTCGTGTAAATATTTTTCTTCTGGTGATCCCGGTGGCAACTTGACAAACGGCAAATCAGGGAGCTGGGAATCTTTCACGGGAATGTTAAAGCGATCACGAAATTGTCGCAGAGAATTATCATCCATTTTCTTGGCTTGGTGCGAAATCATCTGTCCCTCGCCAGCCTCACCCATTCCATATCCTTTAACTGTCTTAGCTAAAATCAAGGTAGGCTGCCCAATATGGGTAGATGCTGATTTATAGGCCGAAAAAACCTTGTGGGTATCATGACCACCGCGTGTCAATGCCCAGATCCGTTCGTCAGACCAATCCGCAACCATAGAAGCTGTTTCAGGATAACGCCCGAAAAATTTTTCACGAACATATGCACCATCTTTCGATCTAAAATCTTGATAGTCACCATCAACACATTCTTCCATGAGCTGACGAAGACGTCCTGTGTGATCGTTTGCTAGTAATTCATCCCATCCACTACCCCAAAGGACCTTAATAACGTTCCAACCAGTGCCGCGAAAGTTACCTTCTAATTCTTGTACAATCTTGCCATTACCGCGAACTGGGCCGTCAAGTCGTTGCAGATTACAGTTAATTACAAATATCAGATTATCTAGTTTCTCACGTCCAGCAAGCGAAATAGCTCCGAGACTCTCAGGCTCGTCCATTTCACCGTCGCCGCAAAAAACCCAGATCTTACGATTAGAGGTATCGGCCAGGCCTCGATGATGAAGATATTTCATAAAGCGAGCAAGATAAATGGACATAATCGGACCAAGCCCCATAGACACAGTCGGAAACTGCCAAAAATTTGGCATCAACCAAGGATGTGGATAAGAAGATAGTCCAGTTCCTTCAACTTCTTGACGAAAATTAAGAAGTTGCTCTTCACTTAAGCGCCCCTCAACAAAAGCCCTTGCGTAAATGCCGGGGGAGGAATGACCCTGATAAAATATTAAGTCACCGCCAAAATCTTTAGTAGGTGCACGCCAAAAATGTTCGAAGCCTGTATCATACAACATAGAGGCCGATTGGAACGATGCGATGTGTCCGCCAAGCTCTGAACTGTCTTTATTCGCTCGGAGAACTATAGCAGCCGCATTCCAACGAATAACAGCACGAATACGACTTTCCAACTCAATGTCGCCTGGATGCTTGGGCTCTTGTTCCGTTGAGATCGTGTTAATGTAAGCTGAATTTGCGGCAAATGGAACTTTTGCGCCTGAACGTCTTGCTGTCGACACGGCTTCTCCAAGCAGGTCGTCGGCTACACCTGTACCTTCGAAGGCGATAACCGAATTCACAGCTTCAATCCATTCAGTGCGCTCTTGAATGTCATCCAGTTTAGACATAGCTACCTCTCAGTAAACTTTAATGAAGTGGTATGATTGTTCGACAAGTTGTGTCAAACGGATTACTTCCACATTCTCTAATCGACTTTAGATTTCCATACTGGAACCAAATACATACATTTCATTTTAAATTGCAGCCTAATTACTGGGGTGATCCCAGTAGCTTAGGTCTACAGAAACACTATTGCTTATTGCACTTTTTAAGATACGATAACATTCTGTCTCTTCACCTTATTTTCTAAATCTAAAAAAGCTAAATAAGCCTAACATAGGAAAGTCTCGTCGTTTATAGCCCTGAGTATCGAACGAAAAGTATAAGTGTTAAAGTCAAATCGACAAACTTATATGAAAGGTATCACTTAGATTATGTCTACACGATGTGGTCAGTAAGTTTTAGCATAAAGTTATGTGGCAAAAGTTAGCATAACTTGAGATTATTTAGGTCGCAGGCAAAAGCCTTAAACCATATGTTAAGCTGATAAGTATTAAAATTATTTGACATACCAAACTATCAACGATCTAGTATTACTACGATATACCGATTTGCCGTAGAAAAATATTAGTAAATTTTCGATCTTCTAAAGGTTTTTCAGTAAAGATTTAATATGTCGTATTTTTCTGTAACGTTATAACATGATTAGATTACTAAATCGAAATTAATCCTAATGATAACATATCTCAATGCGCGTAAGGTATTGCATAATGGACGTTTGTGACCCTGTCCCTTTAGCGAGGGCTCTAATACGCTGTCCGTCAATAACCCCGAATGAAGGAGGTGCTCTTAATCTATTAGGAGAAGTTTTAAAAGATCACGATTTTGTGGTGCACAAAATGACATTTAAAGAAAAGGGCACATTTGACGTTGAAAATATGTATGCACGTCATAGTGAACAAAGCCCTAATTTATGCTTCGCCGGGCACGTAGACGTTGTGCCGCCGGGAGACGAGCATGATTGGTCATATCCACCTTTCGCAGCTGAGATCAGCGATGGCTACCTCTACGGTCGCGGTGCAGTGGATATGAAAAGTGGAATTGCCTGTTTTGTAGCAGCGGCCATGCGCAGACTTTACGCAGGAACTAAGCTTTCTGGATCACTGTCACTTCTTATAACGTGCGACGAAGAAGGCCCAGCTATCAATGGTACAGCTAAGGTTTTAAACTGGCTTCACAATCGCAAAGAGCGTTTAGATGCTTGCCTTGTCGGCGAGCCTACATGTAGTAATTATCTTGGAGATACTATTAAAATTGGCCGCCGCGGTAGCTTAACTGCGCACCTGACTGTGCATGGCACCCAGGGACATGTAGCTTACCCGCAAAATGCCGATAATCCAATCCCAAAACTTATGCAAATTGCATATCGAGTAGCAAACACAGAAATAGATACAGGAAATGATGCTTTTGAACCATCAAATCTGGAATTGACTGTTGTTAAGATACCCGAGATGGGTTCTAATGTAATACCTTCAGAAGCACAGGTGACCTTTAATGTGCGTTACAATGATAATTGGTCACGTGATAGTATTGAGGCTTGGGTTTCGGAGCTTTGTTACAAAGAAGCTGAAGAAGCTAATGCTAGCATCACCCTAAAATTCTCAAACACAGCTGATGCGTTCCTGACTAAACCAGGGTTTCTAGTTGATGCAGTAACAACTTCTGTACAACAGGTCACGGGATGCATACCAAAGTTATCAACTAGCGGCGGCACATCAGATGCACGCTTCATACAAAAATATTGTCCTGTGGTTGAGTTCGGGCATATTAATCGAACTATACATCAAGTAGATGAAAGGGTCTCGATCGATGAGCTCTACCGTCTAACTAGTGTCTATGAGCGAATAATCGCATTGCATTTGGGGGGAGAGTAAAAAACAATACCTAATTTTAAAGTAAATAATTAGTCGTGAGAAAATGTCCTTAAATAGTTATTTTTTGCTTATTATAATACAAGCTTAGATCCCAGCTACCGCCCAGACTTCTTTTTATACAATAAACCATGATCTTTATTAATATAAAATATTACTATAGATATAACGAAATCTAATTATTTAGCATAGTAAACAACTTTATTGCGTTTTCGTATGCAACACTAAGATAGTTAATTAAGAAACAAATCCTGCGCATGCAGATATCTTATACATAAAAAATTGATTTCATATTTCACGCTTAACTCTATATATTATGAATAGATAAATCCATAATTTTTGGAATAGTACCAGATAGTGGGTTATCGGGGTTCCATTTCATCTTGATTGAATGAAAACAAGAACTTAATGCTTCATAAATTAGAAGATAACCTACAAGACTATTCCCAGCTCCGATTATTTCCTTCATAATTTCAGAGGCTTGAAGAGTACCAAGTACGCCAGGAATAGCTCCGAAAATTCCAGCCCCCTCAGAATTTAAAATAGCTGAACCAGAAGGTAGTTCAGGAAACAAACAGCGATATGTAGGGTAAGGAGTACCATCATTTTGAGTTAGATAAGGCTTAAAAGTTGTAAGGTAACCATCAAATGATCCTATTGCGGCGAAGACAAGCGGCTTTTTACTTAGAAAACATGCATCAGAAATCAAATATCTAGTTGCGAAATTATCCGACCCATCAGCAACTATGTCATACTTTTGTATCAAATCTAGGGCATTCGTTGAATCGATTCTGATAGGGTAAGCATTGACAGTTACATGAGGATTAATTCGTGCGACTGTAGCCTTCGCACTAAATACTTTGGCCATACCAATATTAGCTGTGTTATGAATAACTTGTCGCTGTAGATTATTCAATGACACTATATCATCATCGACAATGCCAATTGTACCAATACCCGCTGCAGCAAGATAGAGTATTAAAGACGATCCCAGTCCACCAGTGCCTACGACCAAGACTTTTGCTGCCTTGAGTCTTCTTTGACCTTCGACACCAACCTCTCGCAGTGCAATATGCCGTTTATAGCGCTCTATTTCTTCCGAAGTGAGTTGGCACATATCCTGTGGTATCCTAGAGTTATATGGTAGTTTAACATTTAAGATAACACGTTTCACGGAACATTAGCATATTTTTATTGATATCAGATATGTTAATGAATGGTGTTTTAAAGATTTTTACTGGTCGAGCCAAAGCCATCCGTACCACGTACTGTGGTATTCAGTTTATTTACAATCTCAACTACTACTGTTGTAATTGGTGAAATCACTAGCTGAGCGATGCGTTGACCGCGCTTTACTGTAAAAGCTTGTTGACCAAGGTTTATCAAGACGATTTTAACTTCGCCGCGGTAATCAGCATCAATAGTTCCAGGTGAATTAAGAACGGTAATTCCATGATCAAGTGCTAGGCCAGAGCGTGGTCTCACTTGCGCCTCAAAGCCATATTCTAAAGCAATTGCAAATCCACTAGGAATAAGACGGCGTTGCCCAGGAAGAATGACAACTGGCTTGTTTACAGGTATAGCAGCAGATAAATCAAGTCCCGAAGAATGTAATGTTTGATAACAAGGTAACTCTAAACCTTCACCGTTAGTTAGCCGCTTAATCTTAAGCGCTGATTTATGTTGAAATTGCGACATTAAATCAACCTTACTTTCTTGCGTTTACGATATTGAAGAGAGAAACATTCATTTACTTAATGATCTATTGGTTTCAATTAATAATTCGAGCCTTTAAATCCTGTTGCAAGCACATATAATTCAGAACTATCGGAACGGCTAGCCTTTGGTTTTACGTGACGCACTCTGGAAAAATCGCGCTTTAAAGTGTCTAACAGAACTTTTTCAGTACCACCTTGCAGGACTTTACATAAAAAATTACCATTTTCTAATAAGATTTTAGATGCAAAAGAAGCTGCGGCTTCGGCTAATCCCATGATACGAATGTGATCGGTGCGCGAGTGACCTGTAGAAGGTGCTGCCATATCAGATAACACAGTATGAGCGCCACTATCTTTTAAATTTTCATGCAAAGATTCATATTGTTTTATATTCATAAAATCTAGGCACATCATCTGTGCACCGGCAACTGCCTCCATTTTCTCTACATCGATGGCAATCACTTGGCCTGAACCCTCTATCGACCTTACTCGATTAACGGCGACCTGAGTCCACCCACCTGGAGCTGCACCTAAATCTATCACTGTATTACCAACTTTTAATAAATGATACTTATCATCAATTTCGCTTAACTTGAATGCTGCTCGTGATCGATATCCTAGCCGTCGGGCTTCTGCAACATAGGGATCATTCAACTGCCTTCGAAGCCACTGGGTGGAAGATAGCTTGCGCCCACGCGCCGTTTTTACACGAACTGTAAAGTTTCTCTGTCCACCCTGATTTTTTTTATTTTTATGGCTCATAACTATACTTAATTTTCCTAGAAATTAAAGTCACAGATAGACTTATATATCGATAGTTTTCAGGTGGTTTCAATGTAACTAAGTATTGTGAACACAAAAAACCTCGATCATCAAGGGAGAACGTGTTTAATATTTGGAACACTACAGGTACTAAAGCTAAAATCTTCTATAAACCAAGCTAATTTGGGATTATGATTTAAGTGATATGTACTATTATTAATATATTTATTTAACGAATTTAATCGTACTAGACTTAACATAGTGTTATTTCATTTTAAAATTCTTAGGCTTAATTTGCAAAATCACAAACCTGGCTTAAAAAACAGTACAAAAACCTAATCTAGTAGAGATGCATATGACATTTTTTACTTTTTAGAGTAACTTGCTTGCAGTTTTATGTTTGCACCTTTTATTCAGACTGATGCAATATTTCGTTAAACATATTTACACAGTTTTAAATTTTACCAAAAAAATCACAAACACTCTGAGTATGCAGGATTTAAACGCTTATTAGATCTCAATTTAATTACATTGACACTATATTGAGGAATAAATTTATAAAATCAATTTGCTTATATAAAGAGTGGGCATGATGGCGGATGTTTAGATTATAGTCTACTATTTCTAAAATTTGAGCGTAAAAATGATGAAGTATTTCAGAATTTTTAGGCTAAGAATATCAACAATTATTTTAATATCGCATTAACAAAAAATGCAGTAATTTCTAAAGAAATGCATTTGAAACGCGATCTTGCGAAAAGAGCATACACCTGCCTATACATAGTTAAGCCAGATCATAAAGTTTTTCTAGAAAAATTAATTTAACTAAATGGCATGTATCTGAGAAATAAAAAAACGATATTCACAAAAGTTTTAGAGTTAACCAAAAAAAGCGATCACATTAATAATAATATCTTTTTGATAGATTTGACGAGTATAGAACACAGCTCTTCAGGCAAATTTTTAAAACTGCATTATTACAGGAGCAACTTCTTACAAGCGTTCAAAAAGACCCTCCCATTTCAGAACTTAAACTATAAATGAACTAGTAATGCAGACTATAAATAGTACTTAAAATCAGTTTAACAGAATTCAAAGTAAAGCTAGCGAAGCTTTAGGAAAGTTTAGAAAAACTATTAAAGATGATGTAGAAAAAGCATGAGATTTCTTATTCTTATCTTTTAGATTGTTTACGTGATAGTAAACTACCTTGAAATAGAATAAAGAAAATTGTGTCTTGTATTTACAATATACAAAAAGCTACGACTTACATATTATTAATTAAAAAGAACCCACTTAACACTTTATTCTTTTTTCCTTACCTCGTATATCAGATCTATGTATATATACACAAATCTATCAAGTTGAAGAATGGCTAATAACTTGGCCTAATTAAATTACAATCAGAAATTAGCTTTTAAAAAGCAAAAGTAGGTTTAGACAGTTTAATGGACATCGTGTGTTTCACCATAGTTCTACTTTTTTTAAAAACTTAAAATTAACCAATTTTCTTCCTACTCATGTGCTTAATGGAATAATTAAACGCCTAAATATTAATAAACTTAGTTTTAAGAAAATCAGGCCTTGCTTTTTAAGAGCATTTCTTACCTCTATACGAGGGACTATCGTTTTTTCATGGTAAATATGATGTCATTCAATTAAGGCTTTACAACTAAATATTAGTTTTATAGATGATGTCTATATCCATACTAAATTTCTAAGTATCAAATAAAATTTTTAAGTTGGACTATTCCCTAAACTAACAGGCATCCTGCAAATGCAAAACGCTCTATTCTTCTCATAGGCTTTTCACGCAAGATCTAAATAACGTAAGCTTCTTTCAAAATACAATCGATAACACATAAATACGATCAGTTTTCATGTTCAATATCCTATATTGGACGATAATAATTATCAGCCATCTCTGCATTAACAATGTGTGCTACCAACGTTTCATAAAGCTCCTGCGTGATTTTCGGTCTTATTCCAAACCATAATTCAAACCCTCTAACAGCTTGATTTAAAAGCATATCTAGGCCGTTCAAAACTACTAAGTTCCGCGCTTTGGCATCTGCCAATAAAGTTGTATTAAGCGGAGAGTATACGATATCGCACACAATAGAATCATCAGAAAGCAATTTGGTATCGATATCTAAGGGTTTTTTGCCTTGCATCCCAAGAGAGGTCGCGTTAACTAATAATTTAGCACTTTCAATCAAATTTGGTAGCGCATCCCAACTATGGGGGATAATACTACAGCCAAACCTAACACGCAAGTCTGTGGCCTTGTGAAGAGTACGATTTACTACATTGATGCGAGTAATGCCGCGCTCAACAAGTCCATAAATAATTGCACGTGCTGCTCCACCTGCTCCTAAAACAATAGCTTCTTTTACATGGTGGTCCCAATTTGGAAAAACTGCATCAATAGCATTAAGAAACCCTTCAGTATCAGTATTAGTTGATCGCAAAATATTGTTCTCAAACCATAGTGTGTTAGAAGCCCTAACAGCAATCGCATGCGCATCAGGCCTTGATATTTGAAATGCAATATCTTTATGTGGCATTGTTACATTGGCACCTATGTAACCTTTTTTAGACAGATTATTAATAAATTCAAATATATTCTCTGATTCAACCTCCTCAACACGATAATCAGCATTAAGTCTGTATTGATTTATCCAATAACGATGTAATATAGGGGAAAGCGAGTGCTTCGCTGGATAACCTATTATACAAGCTTTTGGCTTACTGATTGCGGACTGATTTTCGTCCATGTCATCCTTCCCGATGATTTTATAGCATGAAATAATTGATCAAGTTTAACTAAACAAGAAATCAAATAATGTAATATTTGCAATTAAATCTAAGAGATTCATAGCTAATTATAATATCCAGATGAATATTATAAAAACTTAAAGCATGTAGTTCATGTGTTTTGACCATATACCAAAGATGCCATCGCATGAAGGGCTAACGTATATCCTTTGGTACCAAAACCACAGATTATTCCTGTGGCGACTTTTGAAACATAGGAGTGATGACGAAACGGCTCCCGAAGGTGAGGATTTGAGATATGGACCTCTATAATCGGGAATTCAAAAATCTTCAAAGCATCAAGAATTGAAATGGAGGTGTGAGTGAAAGCTGCCGGATTAATGATTATACCATCAGCTTCCTCAGAGGCTTTTTGAATCCATCTTACTATGTGTGCTTCATTATTCGACTGATGAAATGCAAGATTAAATCCTAATTCTCCAGCACATTGTATGCAATCTCTTTCGACATCCTTTAGTGTGAGTTTACCATATATCTTAGGTTCTCGCTTGCCCAGCATATTAAGGTTCGGACCATTGATAATATAGATGCACTTTTTATTATCGCATAAATCTTTAATATCGGGCATATTATTGTATGTCCACACACATTTCAGGCTTTTAATTAAAATTTAAAAAGTATGAACAAACAATGTGAGCTATGTTGCATTCTTCTTAACAGTGGATGTCTAATTTCGCTTAGATGATCCTATCTAAGCAAAGAACTAATATGATATTTCAGTGCCTAAAACAGGTACATTTTACTAACTTAATGTCTATCTATGTCATTTGCTGAAAGATAAGGATATTCCTCGAAAGTTACCAAAGTCTCCAGTTAGATCGACAGACTGTTTCTTATCATCATAGATGACGTAAAGTCCTGCATCTACGGCACCTGTTGTAGCAAGAGTAATTTTACCAGGCTGAAAAGTTCCAGAGACTTTCCCCTCAACATTAAAATTACGTTCTTCCCAACTACCCTTAACGGACTTTCCGTCCAGTTTTAATTTTGAGCGAAATTCAAATTTATAACTTGTAGACGCACAACGCACAGCCATACCGAGGAAACTACCGTTATTCCTAGGAGTATAGTACGCTCGACAACGCAAGTTTTCAAATCTTCCGTCCTGAAGCTTGAGCTGGCCAGAGCCTCTCCACACTCCTTTTATTGAACTAAAATTAGCCGCCCAGGCATCGGTTCGTGTCAATGAAGTTGCTAAAAGCAACAATATTAATAAAATAAAAAATCCTGAAACGGCTGCCAGATTTAAGCTTCGCATGTGTTGGCCCCAAGGTTTAGATGCGTAATAGATTTCCCTAACATTAACACCACCTACACAATGTGGTATATAAAAAAGCATAATTTTTAGAAATCTTACACAATAAGATTGTAATAGATATCCCATCAAAATAGAAGAGAAAGTAGTTTCAGGATTGCTGAGCGAAGTTATTTTTTAATTCAATGAAGTTACCTTAAACTACACTTAATATAAATCTTAAATACTTTTTTATCCTAGATAGGACATAAACGTTATTACATATTGTACAGGCACTTATCGCGACTTAAAAAATACTTCTAATTCTATATATCATTTCTCGATTCATCAGTATGTTGTTTTAATACTAAATAGTAGGAGAACTATTAGTAATGGTATATAGCCTGCTTAAAAGTGGAAACTTGCAATTTCGGTATATCTAGCCAAGCTACAAGCTCATATATCAGATTTTGCTTAAGACTCAAGATTGTAAAAAATAAACATTACCAAGCCATACTCATAATACCTCATTATTAATGTGCTTAATGAAAAGATACATATTAATATTTAGACAGCCCACTATTTCTGGTATCCAACCTATTTAATACATAATGATAAGACTTGCAGAGAACGGGCTAGATATTATCAAACACCTATGAAACCGATTTCTAGATATTTTAAAGTAGTTTTTTACCAAATTTAATTCCAAAGAAACCAGAACTAAAAAAATCTTTTATTTCAGTAGGATTAGAAACTGCCTTATTTTAAATTGTAGGTAACAAACGCTAAAGTACCGTTAGATGTCATTAAAATAGAAAATTTCATCTTAACCATGATACACTTTCAAAGTGAGCCAGGGCTTATTTTAAAGTACAAATCTTACGGGTTCATGGCACGTTAACATTCGAGTTCTTCCCTTTTAATCTCAAGCTTTAGCCATGCATTTTCAACTTCATCAAGTTCAATTTTAGCAGCCCCTAAACGCGCTGACAACAGATTGAAACGCTCATGAAATTTCACGTACAGGCTTGGATCATCTAACTCACGTTCCATTTCATTAATTTCAGAGGTTAATTTTTCAATCTTTTCTGATAATTTCTTAAGAGCATACTTATCATTAAAGGATAACTTACGTGATGTCTTATTTGATATGGACCTCGATTGATCCATTAACATAGAAGAAGCTTTCTTCTTTTTTCCTAGTTTAAAGGCAGATCTAAATGTTTCTGAACTTTCTGCAAAGACATCTGATTCAAGTTGTGCAAGCATATCAGAGCAGCTACCAGCATATTCTACCCATTGGCCATTTCCACTTGTTGTAATTACACTAGTAACCGTACGATCCAAAAAACTGCGATCGTGACTAACAAGAATAACTGTCCCGGAATAATCGGCTATTAATTCTTGTAGAAGATCTAGTGTTTCAAGATCAAGATCATTTGTTGGTTCGTCTAAAACGAGAAGATTAGAAGGTTTTGCGAAAGCTCGAGCCAATTGTACTCTAGCCCTCTCACCACCGGAGAGAACTTTAAGCGGACTACGAGCCTGCTCCGTTAAAAAAAGAAAGTCTTTCATGTAGCTTGAAAAATGCCGCGACCTACCATTTATAGTCACAGTGTCGCCAGCTCCTCCCATTATAGCGTGTGAAAGCATTTCTTCGGGGTTTAACATTTCACGATTCTGATCAAGAGTAACAACTTCTAGGTTGCTGCCACGACGAATGGTACCACTATCAGCTTGCAAGTCGCCTAGGATAAGCTTAAGTAAAGTTGTTTTACCGACTCCGTTTGGTCCTATTATCCCAATTCTATCCCCACGTGCAACTCGTAATGAGAAGTCTTTAACGACATGATTTGCATTAAAAGACTTCGCTAGATTCTTGACTTCAAAAACCATCTTTCCTGATAAGTTAGCATCCGATGCTACCATGGACACGGTACCTATTTGTCGACGTCTATCTTTACGGGCTTGACGCATTTTGATCAGTTCAGCGACACGTTTTACGTTACGCTTGCGTCTGGCTGAAACCCCACCATGCATCCACTGTTCCTCACGCGTAATTTTTCTATTAAATTTATGGATCTCCTGGATTTCCTGATCTAATATTTTATCTCGCCAGACCTCAAAATCACTGAATCCCTTATTTAGCAATAGAGATTGGCCGCCATTAAGCCATACTGTTGTTTGTGTTAATTTTTCAAGAAAGCATCGATCGTGACTAATCAATACTATTGCAGAAGACATTGCAGCTAGTTCTTTCTCTAACCACTGAATGGCTGTTAGGTCGAGGTGGTTTGTTGGTTCATCTAAAAGGAGAAGGTCTGGTTTGGATGCAAGAGAACGTGCTAGCGCTGCACGACGCGCCTGACCACCAGACAGATGCACTGTTTTTTCTAAGCCGCTAAGCCCTAGTTTACTTAGCAGAGATTGAGCACGATACGAATCCTCACCATAATCAAACACGTCTTTGACATAATCATGTACTGTAGCGTAGCCAGTAAGATCGGGCTCTTGAGGCAAATATTCAACACGAATGCCAGGCTGCATATAATGCTCTGCACTGTCTGCTTCGATTATTCCAGCCGCTATCTTTAAAAGTGTTGATTTTCCAGAACCGTTGCGACCGACAAGTCCAATGCGATCACGCTTACTTACCTGGAGATCAGCACCAATTAATAATGGTGTTCCACCAAACGTTAAATAAACATTCTTAAGAGACAAGATTAGACGGCTCATGATTGTCTATATAATCCATTTTTATTTGGAATCAAATCGCTAATTTATAACTACCAGTAGTCGAATGGATACTGCACCATAATCGTATCATCTCGCTGATGACTAGTTGATAAAAGAGTTACGGGGCACTTAATTAAGTTCTACAATATATCGGACATACTTTGTAGACTGTGCAGGTAAATCTGCCCATGTCCGCGCACCGAACGTTGGCTCAGTCCAGCCTTTAAGCATCTTATAAACTGGGACCACACGTTCTTGGCGTTACGGCCTACTGATAAGCGATTTATGTGTTCGCAATCTTAGTTGCATATTATACTTACTTTTATCTTTTGAAAACCATCTAAAACATCAAGTTTTGTAAATACTGTACCTGTGATGCCAAATACCCTAATCATCTGTTGCACAAGCGTTGTATCAAAGCAGCCACAGCGACATTTACGTCCATCCACTACGCCAGCCTCCTTGCCGCGTGCACCCAAAGTCTGACCAGATTCATAAGTTAGCTCTTTAGGGAAAAGTCCAAAATCAACTATTGTTGTATAAACCTAGAAATACTAAAAATATTGCCAAGAACAGTAGGCCAATTCCGGACCTTATAGATAGCAGCCAGCGCGGCCACTGTGTTTGAAGATGCTACAAATGGATACATACCGTGATAAACATCAAATATAGAATCCTATGCACCTTTATATTATACGTTTGCCTTTAAGTCGTAACTTATCATGTAAATCCCATGTGATATCTATATAAGGTAGAATCTTAAGTGCTACTCACATTAGTTACAGCACAAAGTCTGTATTATCTAATTCAGTTTCACCAAGATCGCGGCCTATGGCTTTATGCTGGACAAATATCTGTACTACCATTTCAACAAGAGTAATGTAATTTTCAGACGATGCGAGACAACATAGCCAAAATCTATAATGTATTTTTGATATGGTTTTAATGCACCTTCTTAAGTAAGAGCATCTTTATGATTATCTAAATTCTGTTGTACTGGCCTAGTTCTAGCTCTCTGCCTCACTAAGTGATAAAGATCCCTGATCAAGAGTTAAATTTGTAATCTGGTGCTGACAAAAACTAAATAGATTTTTTTGCAAATAGACTTACGAAAGCTTCGTCTAATTAAAATTTAAAATTTTTGTGAAGATACATATATCAATTGATCTTTATTCCAAGCGTCTAAACATTTTTTCAATAGTTTAATCTGCAAGATTGCGATACTGATTCATATATAACTAAGAAATTTCGTCAAATTTTCTATACACTCTTGCTGCATCTAATGAACTCCAATTTTCGCCTGCAGCATTAGAAATGTCTCTAGCTCTATTTAAATTGCCAGCGGTAAGACTTTTGCAATTAGTAACTTTGATCATTACGTATGCATACATTATATACCATCTCGTCAAGCCATTGCTAATTGCCCTAACAAAAAGAAAACACTCCAAATTCAGCTTGAAGTGATATCTAAAGTTAGGAACTGCAAAGATGCACTGTGTATATCACTCTAAATGCATGTAACATTAAATAATTTTGCTATGTTTCAATCTGCCATATATTTTTACTTGTACTTGCTCGATGCTTTTTTGCTGAAATTAAGATCTTTACAAGAATCAAGTGTTATGTTTTGAGAGTGGAAGTGAATTAGATTGTGTTAAATTTACACATAAGAGCCTAATACTACATATGATGAAATACTATTTTGTATTAGTTAGTAACATTTTAAGGTTATTAAACTTAATTAATTTAGTATAGCGCTATGAATGTGAACTAAAAGTGGATGTTCTTGTCAGCATTTTTAGTAGTTGGCTGTTGTTTACTGATATACTTTCAAAAAAACTTTATCTACGCATCTTAATGTATAAAATTCTTAAGGATATGCAGTGGCAGAATTTAATAACAATATTTATATTGGTTCACTTAGCATAAAGCAAGTCACTTTTGGGGATTTACGCGATGTATTTCGTTTGGGTGTACGTGATTTTTTAGAAGCTCCCAAGTTCGGGCTTTTGTTCGGGGCCATTTATAGTTTTGGCGGACTATTAATTTCGTTTTTTGTTCTGCACCTCGGTGTTTATTGGATGCTCTATCCATTTGTTATTGGATTTCTTTTAATAGGTCCTTATATAGCTGCCGGTCTGTACGATGTTTCAAGGCGCAGAGAACAAGGACTTGTGCTGAAATGGAGTGAAGTACTTGGTGTTGTTTGGCTCCAGCGTCGTAGAGAATTTGCCTGGATGGCTTTTGTTGTGTTATTTGTATTTTGGTTGTGGATTTATAAAGCTCGGACATTAGTAGCTATATTTTTCGGTTTTCAAGGTTTTGCAACGTTTAATGGATTTCTAGAGTCAGCTACCACAACTACAAACGGTTGGCTGTTTCTTTTAGTAGGTCATGGCATAGGGGCAGTTTTAGCATCAATCTTATTTTGCTTGACCGTGACATCATTCCCGTTATTACTTGATCGAGATGTAGATTTTATTACCGCAATGCTCACAAGCATTCGTGTTGTCCTGAATTCCCCAAAAGTAATGTTTGCCTGGGGAGCTTTCGTTATTGCAGCTATCTTAATATCAATGATACCTGCTTTCATTGGATTACTTGTGACACTACCCATTCTCGGACATGCAACATGGCATTTATATAAACGCGCGATTTCATAGATTAACAATTCAACACCGTCTATAATCAAATATTTTTTTGGTTATTTCTATGTCTAAACTACTTATTGTGAAAAACATATTTTTTTAGACAGAAGCCAATGTTCTTGTAGCTCAGTAGAGTTTATGTAAAAGTCTATGTACCTACTTTTTTAAACACCCAAGATTTAGAAAAAATATATAGAAGTGATATCTTTACGCCCACATACGAAACTAAATTATCTGTATACACAGTTTCAAAACTTCACACCAGTACAACTTGCTTCGCAAACTAAAAAGTTAATTGTTCTATGGTGACTATTTGCGGATTTTAGAGAAATTAGGTTCTAATTCACTTTGTTACGAAAAACGAATGTTTTCATTTAAGCATTTATTGCATCATTTGACGTTGGAATGTATACAGCATTACTTGCACCGAGTGGAACAGTGCATTCGGTAAATGATTTTTGATCATGTATTACCGGATTAATACAATCACTGCAATTATTGCGTAGCATGAAGAATACATATTAGCGTGTCGCGTGGATTAAGTCGGGCATATGGCAAAAAAATTTAAAATAAAGCGACCAAGAGCACATCTTCCTAAGGGACTTCGTGATATCGAATCACATGAGGTCCGCTACATTCGACAGATTCTTGAAACTATAGGTGATGTTTACGAACTCTATGGGTTCGATCCACTTGAAACCCCAGCATTGGAATATACTGATGCATTAGGCAAATTCCTACCCGATTCTGATCGTCCTAACGAAGGTGTATTTTCACTTCAGGATGAAAACAAACAATGGATGTCATTACGGTATGATATGACTGCTCCTTTGGCTCGTTATGTGGCTGAAAATTATCAACATATTAACAAACCTTTACGTCGTTATACTTCAGGACCCGTTTGGCGTAATGAAAAGCCTGGACCAGGTCGTTTCCGTCAGTTCATGCAGTTCGATGCAGACACTGTTGGAACTACAAATATAGCGGCTGATGCAGAGATCTGTATGCTTGCTGCCGAGACTATGGAACGATTAGGATTTGATAGAGAAGATTACATTATTCGTCTTAACAATAGAAAAGTATTAGATAGTGTATTGATTAGCATTGGGATCAATCATGAAAACCAAGAACAATTAGTACAACGGCTTACTATATTACGCGCGCTGGATAAAATCGATCGCATTGGCATTGAGGGTGTAAAATTATTACTTGGCGAAGGACGCAAAGACGAGTCTGGTGATTTCACCAAAGGTGCAGGCTTAGATTTTGCTGCAATTAAGAAAATAGTACATTTTCTTGATTCCGGACAAGATACTCGCACAGCAACCATTAAATGGTTAGCGGGTTTAGTTGGCGACGATGTGTACGGTCGTGAAGGTATTGAAGAATTGCAAGGAATCAATGAATTGCTACTTGCAGCAGGCTTCAATGAAGATCGTATTACAATCGATCCATCTTTAGTACGCGGGCTTGATTACTATACTGGTCCTGTATTTGAAGCGGATCTTACATTTGAAATTAAGAACGAGCGCGAACAGGCTATTCACTTCGGGTCAGTTGGTGGTGGTGGGAGATATGACGATCTAGTTGCGCGCTTTACCGGAAAGAAGGTACCAGCAACAGGTTTCTCTTTTGGGGTTTCGCGATTGCAGTCTGCTCTGATGATGCGCGATGGAAAAGTCACACATAATACTATAGGTCCTGTGATTGTTCTTGTTTTGGATCGCAGCGAACAGAGCCGTTACCAAAACATGGTACAAAAGTTACGGGCTGAAGGAATACGGGCTGAAATGTATATTGGAACTTCGGGTATCAAAGCGCAAATGAAGTATGCTGATAATAAGTGTTCTCCATGTGTAGTTATTCAGGGCAATGATGAGCGTGCGGCCGGTAAAGTCCAAATCAAAGATCTTGTTGAAGGAGCACGTTTGTCTAAGGCTATCACCGATTCTAAAGAATGGCGTAAAGAACGGCCTGCACAATTCTCAATTCCCGAGGCAGAACTTGTAGCTGCTGTAAAGACCGTGATTTCGCGTTATGAGACAAACCCATTACTGCTAAGCAGGAGCAAGAGAGATGTCGGCTGAAACAGCCCGCAAATTTCAGGCGCTAGAAGATCAGGCACAAAATATTCTCAGTGTTTTTTGTGCTTCAGATTATGAGACAGTGGTTCCATCCATTATCCAGCCAGCTGATCTATTTCTCGATTTTGTAGGCGAAGATCTACGACGCAGGACATACGTATTCACTGATCCAGAAGGCTCAGAATTGTGTCTACGTCCAGATTTGACAATCCCAACCTGTGATTTACACTGGCAACGCTATGGTCGCACTAGTGCTAGCGGACGTTATTGCTACAACGGCCCAGCTTTTCGCTTTCAACCAAATGGTGATGATTCTTATCATCCACGTGAATTTCGTCAGGTTGGAATCGAATTTTTTGGAAATGCACAATATGAAGCAGCGGAAACTGAGGTTTTAGCGCTCATTATTAAGACATTAAAATCAGTCGGCTTGCAAAATTTTAAGATCCGTATCGGTGATATCGGTATTTTTGAAGCACTTTTGGGTGCGCTTGATATACCAACACGCTGGCGTCAACGACTTAAATCACAGTTTTGTCGGCCGAATGCCTTCCGTGCAGCACTTAAAGAAATGTCATCACGGCCATCTGTTACTTTTGAAGGAGTACCAGAGGATTTATTGCGTGATATTAATGAGCTAAAATCACGAAATGTTGAACAAATTATTTTTCAATATTTAGATCGTCATAATATTGAGTTTATAGGTGCACGCTCAGTTTATGAAATAGCTCAAAATCTGACCGCAATGATCGAGGACTTACAAGGAGAGCCGATATCGGTTGCTAAACGCGAATTGCTAGAATCTTATCTTAATGTTGACGCTCCAGTACGTGCCGCAGGTGCACGTATACGTGACCTTATGCGGGCAAATGGTCTCAGTTTGTCAGGGGCATTAGAAATTTATGATCGTAGATTAAAAAATTTTATAGCTTCTGACATCGATTTAAGTCGCCTTTATTTTTCTGCAAATTTCGGAGGACGGCTTGGATATTACACTGGTTTCGTATTTGAAGTTCACGCTACTGGGTTAGATTTCAACGTTCCTATTGCAGGTGGAGGGCGCTACGACAAACTCATGCGGGTTGTGGGTGCAAATGCAGACGTACCAGCAGTTGGTGCAATGATACACACAGAACGCCTGCTACGTGCTTTTGAGGTAAATCAGTTATGAGCGAAAATTTGATCATTGGTGTACCATCTAAAGGTCGTCTTACTGAGCAAACCGGCGAGGCTTTCTCTAAAGTTGGACTTCATATATCAAAGACTGGAAGCGAGCGTGGGTACCACGGTAAGATCTCAGACATAAACAATGTTGAGGTTTCCTTCATCTCGACTGCCGAGATTGCCAATTCTTTGAAAACAGGCCGTATCCATCTTGGTGTCGTTGGCGAAGATCTGATACGTGAAGAGATAATAGGTGTTAATGATCATGTGAAGTTCCTCAAAAAACTTGACTTCGGTCATGTCGATGTTGTGGTTGCCGTGCCTGACTGTTGGATAGATGTGTGGCGAATGCGTGATGTTGAGATTGCTGCCCAAATTTATCGTCGTCACCATCATCGCCGCATGAGCGTAGCAACCAAATACATAAATTTGACACGTCAGCATTTCATGTGTCATGGCATAAGTGATTATCGTATAGTTGAAAGTCTTGGCGCTACAGAAGACATACCAATGACTGGAAAAGCTGATATGATCGTTGACGAAACGAGTACGGGAGCGACGTTAAAAACTAACAATCTTCGTATTTTAAACGGTAATGATGGTGTCATTTTAAGATCAGAAGTAAACCTTATTGCCTCTAAAACTGTTGAGTGGACACCTGAGACAAGAGCAGTAGAGAATGAAATATTGTCTAGGTTTGGAATTTAAAAAAAGAATTAATGACGCCAGATAAGTCAAATTATATGCTTTCTCATGGGTAATTTTTTACTGTAAGTCTGGAGCTTTTACTAACAGCTCATTTTTACGTACATGATTTTTAAGCCAATAAACAAGAAAGATACATAAGATTTAATTTATACTATTTTAAGAGGTTACGAAATTTATTTCAGTAATTTCAATATTACTAAAATTAAGTGTGCATTAATATATTATTTTCGTTTAAAATTAACTGAAAGTTTACTTCTTAAACGATTTAGGCCTTATAAGTGACGAATTAAAAACTTAATTGATAATATTTAAACTCTACCCTGCCCGACTTACTTTATAAGATCTAAGTCTACAGAATGCATAACTTTAAGTTATAGCATCTTATTTTTCTAATATCTGCCATGTTAACAACATAGCCAAAAAGTATGAACAGTATTATGACAGAAGCAGAAATCAGTGAAATTGTGGAAATGGCATGGTGCGACCATACTTCTTTTGATATGATCTTTGAGATTACTGGCTTATCTGAAACTCAGGTCATTAAAGTAATGCGCAGTGAACTTAAGCCAAAGAGCTTTCGCATGTGGCGCAAACGAGTTTCAGGCCGAATTAACAAGCATTCTTCAATCTTACGCGCAATTAAAAGGGATATGTAATTTAAATACGATTTCTTTTTTATCTTCACATAAACTTTAATGACAAAAACTGTTATCCCTTTTTCAGAGAAATAATCTATATTCAAAAAATTTACATTCGACAACACATTGAACACAGATCTAACATAGACACAATAGCTGACAAAAGCACGGTATTAATTTGTAAATTACAATCTATTTACATTTCCATTCTTTTGCATAGAGGTATATCTGTTCATTTTACGGATAATAATATTAATTTTGGACAAAAAATCGCAATATTAGATAATGTTGACCACTTAAGAATGACATCGTAATAATGCTTACTAAAGATAATGTTGTATTCGAAGAGTGTATTATTATACAAATAAAATAATCCTATACTGTCAAAAAAGCTTAAATCAATACTTCATGCTTGTTAGTTTAATCTAAGGAAATTATTTTATATGTAACCGTTATATTATATGTAATTGTATTTCTCAGAACTATAATATGCAACGTAAATTGTCTTAAATAGGCTGATTTATAGTCAGAAACTCACACATCTGTTAACGTACACAAAAGACCAGGAATAAGCTCTGGATATGTATCTAGGAGATAACCTACCAAAAGATACGACTTGGCATATATAACATAACATATCTCCTAAATACGTTGGACATTTGATATCTTAAAAGCTGTTCGAATCAGCTTACTTATTGAATCGTACCGCACATAATTTAATTATTATCTCACGTACATGTAATCAAAAAATGGCACTTGTAGTGTAACAACGAAAAAATAGGTTTTAAGCAACGTTGAGATGTTTCTTCATAAGACATGAAGTTTATTTACTGAATTTTTAGCTACAATATTTCACCTTTCTGATTATAAGAATTGATGATGTATTTAATAATAAATTGCATCTATAATATGAGAGTTTTATTGAGGAAACAAAGAGCACAAAATGAATACCTAAAGCTTTGTTAATAGCGCCCTTCTTTACAGTATTGAGATAGAAATCCTAACTTCACCTAGCTCCTAAACACTCTTGGAAAGTATAATAACTCTTGAAATTCTTTAGTTTTATCTATAAATCTTACATATGATTGAAGTCACTAAATTTAAGCCTTCGAGTGAATTTATTTCCATTTATAAATAGTGTCACCTTGAAAGGCGTTAACTTGTCTTACATTAGATTAGCTTTTGTTGTCGCAGTCGCAGAAAATGGCGTAATTGGAAAAGATGGTATGCTTCCGTGGAGCATCTCATCCGATCTAAAACGGTTTCGTAGTATCACGTTCGGAAAGCCTGTAATTATGGGGCGCAAAACTTTTGAATCTATCAATAGAACTTTGGACGGTAGAAGTAACATAATTGTTACTCGTAAAGCTAATTTCAAAATCCAAGGTGCACATGTTGTTAACACTATTAAGTCTGCTATTACGAATGCGACTTTTATAGCGAAACGTGATGGTGTTAGTGAGATTATGGTTATAGGCGGAAGCCAAATTTACAATTCGTTATTAGAAAATGCGGACCGTATTTATTTAACACGGGTCCATAGCAAGCCAAAAGGAGATGCTTTTTTCCCTAACTTATCCAGTGAACTCTGGTTGCAGACCGCTTATGAGGAACTACCATACGCAATAAAAGATGATTGTAGGGCAACTTTTTATGTTTTAGATCGTAGAATTCACTGAAATTTCAAATTAAGTTAAAATTTTTAGCGCAAACAATAAAGAGATAGAATTTTTACTATAACTAAAGAAATCAAACTTACACTCATAATGACTAACACGAAGGCTAGAACATAGTTATCAATATAGAAAGATTTTATTTATTATTTTGAAGATTTATTACGAACAACCTAAGTCTCATGCTAGGCTCCCAGATAAACCTTTTGCCTTGCTACTTAGTTTGTGCAAACACTACAGGTTCGTTCAGGGGCACCTCTGACTAGGTTTACATTAGAAATCATAAATTTTTGACTTAGATTTTACATCAGCCGACTTGGGCTTAAACACAACTACAGGTATGGAAGGCAGCTTGAATGTCTTGGAATAATGACAGCCAAGGTGGTTGGAAAAGTAGTGGCAGTAATGGTGGTGGTCCGTGGGGGCAGAACCCGTGGGGGCAGGGGCCTCGTGGCGGAAACCAACAACAGCCAGATCTAGAAGAAATGCTAAAGCGTGGTCAAGACCGACTTAAACGCGTAATGCCTGGGGGCGGACCTGGCGGACTTCCCGGCTATGCTTGGTTCATAATTGCAGCGATTGGTATAAGTATAATTGGCTTTTATACTTTTACTTACAAAGTAAATCCTAACCAGAGAGGAATAGTGCTTCGGTTTGGCGAGTACGTTCGTTGGGAAGGACCAGGACTTCATTTTCGCCTACCATTCCCAATTGAAGAGGTTTTGACACCAGATGTAACCAAACGTCGTGAAGAGCAGATTGGCATGCGTACTCCATTAGGTGGGGGGGCTGGAGGCAACATCCGAGATGTAGAGCAAGAAAGCTTGATGCTTACTGGTGATGAGAATATTGTTGATGTGGATTTTGTAGTCGTTTGGTATATAAACAACGCTGAAGATTATCTTTTTAATATACAAAATCCTCAAACTACGGTCAAAGAAGTTGCTGAGAGCTCGATGCGAGAAGTTGTAGGGCAAAATGATATACAACCAATTCTGACACAAGCTCGGAAGGCTACTGAAGCTTCTGTGATGGATTTAATGCAATCAACACTCGACCAATACGGATCAGGAATAAAGATAGATAAGGTACGCCTCCAAAAAGTTGATCCTCCAGAGAAAGTGATAGGATCTTTCCGGGACGTACAGGCTGCCCGTGCAGATAAAGAACGCTTGCAAAATGAGGCTAAAGCTTACGCCAACCAAGTAGTTCCTAAAGCACGCGGAGAGGCAGAACGTATAGTTCAGGTTGCTGAAGGCTACCGGCAACAAATGGTTGCTGAGGCAAATGGTCAAGCTGAAAGGTTTGAAAAAATTTACACTGAATATAAAAAGGCTCCGGACATAACTCGAAAGCGGCTGTTTCTCGAGACTATGGAACGTGTCCTCCAGAAAACTGACAAGATAATACTTGATAGTAAAGCCGGATCTGGCGTCGTCCCATATTTACCTTTGAACGAACTGACAAAAAAAACTAGCGGGAGCCAGTGAATTGAAGCGATTTATTTTGACTGTTTTTGTCGTTATTCTTAGTTTGACAGCCGCGGCAGTATACCTGTCTGCATTTGTGGTGCGCCAAACCCAACAAGCCATAGTGCTTGAATTTGGTCGCCCGATTGAGAAAGGTGTTATTACTAAGCCAGGTTTGCACTGGAAAATTCCCATCGCGCAAACTGTAGATTACTTTGATAAACGTATTCTTGACCTAGATACTTTACCTCAGGAAGTTATAGCTTCTGACCAGAAACGTCTGGTAGTAGATGCCTATGCACGGTTCCGAATTTCAGATCCTCTGGAATTTTATAAAACCGTTCGTACTGAGCGCGAGGCTAGGAGGAGACTTAGTGCGTTTCTTGATTCATCCATACGGCGAGCACTTGGGTCTGTAACTTTTCAGGATGTGGTTCGTGATAAACGCGAAGAACTTATGCAGACAATTACGAAGCAAGTAAATCACGATGCTGGAGATCTTGGAATAGAGGTAGTAGATGTTCGCATTAAACGTGCAGATTTACCTAAAGAAAATAGTGAAGCTATCTATCGTCGTATGCAGACAGAACGTGAACGCGAGGCTGCTGAATTCCGCGCAGAAGGTGCAGCTGAAGCCAATCGCATTCGTGCAAGAGCAGACCGCGAGAGTACCGTAATATTAGCTAAAGCTAATGAGGAAGCCGAGAAAATACGTGGTGAGGGCGACGCTGAACGTAATAAGATTTTTGCTGGTGCTTTCAGTAAAGATCCAGATTTTTTTTCTTTCTATCGCTCTATGCAGGCATATGAAACGGGTCTACAGTCAAAGGACACACGCTTAGTAATCTCACCTAATTCTGACTTTTTCCGATACTTTGGGGATCCATCGGGGGGCCAGTTGGTTAAACCAAAATGAACGATCTAATTATCGGCCTAGGACTAGCTTTAGTAATTGAGGGGCTGCTTTGGGCAGCCTTTCCAAATTTGGCACTACGGTTTCTCAAAGCGGTCATAAGCTCTCCAGAAATACAACTTCGCTTTACAGGAGCTTGCATTATGGGTTGTGGAGTTTTTATAGTTTGGTTAGTTCGTGGATAGAACTTTTTGTTGTGCTAAGTTACACATTTGCAATTCAATTTATTCACTTTGTTGCTAGGACTAGGCTGCAACTAGTGCAACAACCTGAAGGATTATTTAATTTACTTTATAACCATTCAAAAAATACTTTAACAAAGTAAGTCTGCTGTGCTTTTCTAGCTGAGTTGTTTTAAAGATAGTAAAAGTTAGATAACACTTTAAATCTCTTGATTAGAGTTATTTTTTTCGGTCAAAATATTAGTTGTTAGAAATTATTGCAAACAATCCCTTTATATATATTAATTAATTAGAGTTTATATCTGAGATTCAACCACTTTATTTAATTTCTTAGAAACCTTGAGATCTTTGAATATTATGTAATAAAGTTAAATTTCAAGGTCGCATTTAAGCCAAGTTGAGCTCTCACTTAGAAAGTTTTTGATACTTTAATTCCAGCTAATAGTTGCTCTCGATGTTAAAGTTAAAATTGAATGGTTAATACTGTATAATGAAAATTGTAAGTCGCATTGTATGACCTTTCAGCAATGTTGTCGTATGTTTTTTTAGCAGGGTATATAGTTGGTAAAATGGATTACGGAGTAAGATAGTGAATGGCAGCTATAGGATTTGGGATTCTATCTCAGGGTTATTTGCGTCTGTGCAGCAAGATAGTCATAAATTAATTGGTGTTGGCCTTGTGCTAACTACAATTTGCCTTTTTTTTTCAATAACTTTAAGTTGCATTCTCTTTATTTTGACAGCATGCACTGCACATTTTTTTAGAGATCCTAAGCGTGTAACTCCACTTCGAGAGGGCTTAATTATCTCACCTGCAGACGGCCGCGTAGCAAATATAGAGAAAGTGATGCCACCACCAGAACTTAGTATGTTAGGAAAGGAACGTATACGTATTTCTATATTCTCTTCGCTTTTTGACATGCATATAAGTCGTGCACCAGCCTCAGGATTTATAAAGCGATCAGTTTATGTCCCTGGATCATTCTTACGTGCCTCTAATGATAAATCCAGTGAAGATAACGAGCGCCGAGGGTTGGTAATTGAAACACCGTCGGGCTCAGAGATCGCCGTACTACAGATTGCCGGAATGCTTACACAACGAATAGTAACATTTTTTAGTAACGGGGATACAATCGGAGTAGGTCAACGCTTCGGATTAATACGCTTAGGTTCACGCATTGATATTTATTTACCAGAGGGACATTCTTCGCACGTTTCAATAGGTCAGCTCATGATTGCTGGCGAAACAGTAATTGCTGATTTGAAATCAGCTGAGACTGAACGCGAGACTAGACGTTGTTGATAACAAATATATTATTAGTGCAAACATTATAAAACTTGTAATATCCATGCTAGATTATGTGTACAACATTATTTAAAAAGTAATTAGCAAAATATTGCCGAAGAAAGTAGTTTTGATCATCACTTGCATTAGTTAATATTTACGTTATTTGAACAAATAAATAATTTAATTATTAATTTGAAATTAATTGCAAATTTTTTAAGCTTTTACAGCTGGTAAAATTATATATAAAACCTGTGCATCACACTGAAAACTCATGATATTGTCACTTATTTATTGCATAATATGCTGTTAGTAAGTACTGCTTTATGTTATTGCTTTTTTTGTTGCATAAGAGGTAGCCTAGATAAAGCTATCTTACATATCAAAAGAATTCAAATCTAAAGAAAGACGGTTTTCTGTTTAGCAGAGATAAAAACTTAAAAAGTTCCAGTATTTTCCTGACATCTTGTTACATAATTATCGGAATACTACACGTGACTTGAATTAGGCGTCTTGGTAATAACCATGCAAAAACAACGTATTATTTTGATTATCGGTGGTAGCATTGCAGCCTATAAATGTCTTGAACTGATCAGGCAGTTACGAGAAAGAGATATTAGTGTTCTTACAATTATAACAAAAGCTGCACAACACTTTGTAACACCTCTTTCGGTCGCTGCACTGAGTAACAACAGAGTTTTTACTAATCTGTTTGATGTAGATGAAGAAAGTGAAATAGGTCATATTCGTCTTTCGCGTAAATCCTCTTTAATAGTAGTTGCACCCGCTACAGCCGATCTACTCGCTAAAATGGCAGGTGGCCATGCAGATGACCTCGCAACAGCTGTGCTCATGGCAGCAGACAAGCCAGTACTTGCTATACCAGCCATGAACCCACGAATGTGGAAACATCCAGCAACACAACGAAACGTGTCCCAACTTTTGTCCGATGGCGTACAGTTCCTTGGGCCTAACTTTGGTAAAATGGCAGAAGCTAACGAAGCCGGCCCAGGCCGCATGTCAGAACCTACTGAAATAGTCGAGGTAATTGAGTTTTTGCTTGCAGATCGCACACCAATGAAAGGGTATCACGTTCTGATTACAGCTGGGCCGACGTATGAGCCAATAGATCCTGTGCGCTATATTGCCAATCGATCTTCTGGAAAACAGGGCTATGCTTTAGCTATTGCTGCGCGTAATATGGGAGCTAAAGTAACACTAGTCTCTGGACCAACAAATCTTAATACCCCTCACGGTGTAAAATTTTGTCCCGTTGTAACAGTCGAGGAAATGCTTTCAGCAGTCGAGGCTTCATTACCCGCCGATGTTGCTATTTTTGCAGCAGCTGCTGCTGATTGGAGAATTAGTGAGCGGTCAACACAGAAGATAAAAAAAAATGGAAATCTTCCTCCATTGTTTTCACTTTCAGAAAATCCTGATATTCTACGTATAATTTCAGGTCATGAAAAAGCCAGACCTAAACTTGTGGTCGGTTTTGCCGCCGAGACTGAAAACGTCATTGAAAACGCTAAAGCAAAATTGTTTAGGAAAAAGTGTGATTTAATAATAGCTAACGATGTCTCTCACTATAGCGGTATTATGAGAGGCATGCGCAACGAGGTCCACATTGTTTCCTACAATGGTGTTGAAAGCTGGCCGGAAATGGATAAACAGCATGTTGCAAACAAGCTTTTGAAGCTTATTTCGGAGCAACTTTAAGATTAAGACTATTTTGCTTATTGACGTTCAACTCTATCGAAAACTCTTGTTAAGAGTAGAACACTCGATTATCATGTCAAGTCCAAAGCATTGGCCTCATTTAGTTGTTCAATTACTAGGTATAAAAACTCTAACACGGCAGGCTCGAAAGTCGTCCATATAAGTCAATTCGAAGGCTCAATCCTCTTTTGATAGGTTTGAATGGGGTGATAAAGTAAAAAGCCTGAAACTGAAATATAACTTAACACGTTATTAATAGGATATTACATAATGGCAAATACGTCTTCAGCTAAGAAGGCTGCTCGTCAAAGTTTACGTCGAACTGTAATAAACAAGGCACGCCGTAGTAAAATGCGTACTGAGATCCGTCGTGTTGAAGAAGCAATTGCTTCTGGTGACCAAACGACGGCTTATGAGGCACTTAAAGTTGCTCAGCCTGTCATCATACGATCTGGACAGAAAGGTATCGTACACAGTAACAATGCTAGCCGA
This sequence comes from Candidatus Tectiglobus diatomicola, assembly GCA_039583345.1. Taxonomy (GTDB): domain Bacteria; phylum Pseudomonadota; class Alphaproteobacteria; order Rhizobiales; family Hyphomicrobiaceae; genus Tectiglobus; species Tectiglobus diatomicola. Next base: position 81,848 of record JAZDSJ010000006.1, read on the forward strand.
AAAGTATCTCGTCTGGCAAAAAAAATAAAAAGGATGGCTTGAAACTTTATATAATTTTTCTAACACCATTACGAACTTGACGGAAAATCCATCCGTCAAGTTTTTTTTTTATAAGTAATTTCAAAAATATTATTACTTATGATAGCAAGTAAATGTAATTTTTAAGCAACATTTTCTTCTTTTAATAATTAAAAAAGATCTAATATTTTTAGATGTTACATCATGCCTTTATTATAATTAAATTATTTCAGTATCTTAAATAAATTACTTTCCTTCTTAAAAAATATTTTCGGAATGGATTTTAAGTCACAAGAGCCAATTTTTAGGTTTGAAAGACATGTATTTCCTAGTTGCACGGTTTGATTATGAACTATATGGTTAATAGGTTATTAATTCAGCATGTGAATATCGTGGATATAATGATTTTAAAATTTGTATCTTTCACATCGGCATTGCAAAAAGGTTAATAGATATCATTGAATATACATATGGCCGAGAAGTTAGGCCGTCCAAAGTTTAGTCGCAGGTTATGTGTTTAGAGGTTTCAAATTAATTGCCGAACCTGACGCTTTAAGAAGCACGGTAATTGATGTCTATTGAGACAAGTAGCATTTGGAGAATATGTCTATGATTAAAGCCAGAAATCTTTGGTTCGCCATAAATCTATTTCAGCTTTTTGGCTGGACTCGAAATTTTGGTAGAAGACAATATGCGCCAGTTCAAATCATACCAATTTATAATTTTGAAAAATCGCATACACGCCAATTGAATTTAGCATGCGTTGAAGTTTAGATAACGGTGCCTTCCCGGTTTAGTAACACCGGTTAAAATTAGAAGACACCTAATTGCAGAGTGCATTAATTTAGCAAACAACATACAGACAAAGTTCTCGTGTCTATTGGTTCCTATTGTCGTTTGTTTACTAAAGTTTCGATGACTTCAATCATGGCGGGATAAGCGAATGCGTATAAATAATCCAAATTCAGGAGGAACCGCGTGGAGTAAACGTTCTAGCGTTGGTGCTTTATCAAGTATAATGCCTAATGAGCCAATGCTTGAAGCAGTCGGGGAAAGAAAAGCGTTGGACAAACAGCAACTTGATTTAAAATGGCAGAAAACACGTAAAGCTCTCAGGGTTCGTCTTGGAGAAGAGGTTTTTGAGAGCTGGTTTACTACGTGTGGGGCGGAGTTTTACAACAACAATGTTCTAACCTTATCCGTTCCAGTTAAATTTCTGAGGCGTTGGATACAATCACATTATACAGATCACATATTGGATTGTGCACGAACAGAGTTTTCAGATATAGACAGTGTTGATATCAAATTGCGTGAGCCGAGTGCTCCTAGCAAGACTGGGCCTTCAATCACTGGAGTTAAGGGAAGAGGCGATGTTCGATCTTGTACGCGTGATGAAATACACAACTTACGTAATGTATCATCACCTAATTCAAATTCAGGTGCTCATGCCCAAACTTCAAATCTCAGGGTGTCAACGCATGCAGCTGGTTTTGAAGGCTCACCGTTAGACTCGCGTTACAAGTTTGATGCATTTGTTGTTGGAGGATCTAACTGTTTAGCTCATGCTGCTGCCAGTCAGGTTTCCGAAACATTATTTTCAAAATCACAGGCTTTCAACCTATTGTACTTCCACTCGGCGGTTGGTCTCGGTAAAACGCATCTTATTCATGCTATGGCATGGGAAGTACATCGTCGCATGCCTCAAGCACAAGTCCTGTATTTAACAGCGGAACGCTTTCGGTTCAGGTTTGTTGAAGCTTTACAAAGCCGTGATGCTTTAACTTTTAAAGATCGCTTTCGAAATATCGATATGTTAATGATCGATGATCTCGAATTTTTACACGGTCAACATACAGAGACCGAGTTTGATCACATCATTAATACACTTCTAGATGGAGGCAAACAAATCGTTGTTGCATCTTCACGCCCGCCTAATCAGGTTGACAAATTAAGTGATCGCTTGCGTTCACGCTTGCAGCGTGGTTTGGTTGCAGAAATTTCTGCCCCTGACTATGAATTGCGCCTTAAAATACTTGAGCGGCGAATTTACGAAAGACGTATGGAAGATCCTTCATTTGAAGTTCCAAGTAAAGTTTTAGAAATGTTGGCGGAGAGATTGACTGAAAATGGTCGGGAAATCGAGGGGGCTGCAATACGTTTACATGCTCAGTGGCAATATATGAGAACGCCAATTACCGTCGCGATTGCCGAAACAGTAATCAAAGACTTGTGTATGAATTCAGAACCCCGTCCCATTCGTATTGAAGACATAATCAAAACTATTTCGCGCCATTTCGGAATTTCTAAACCTGATATTTTGTCTCAACGTCGACATCGTTCTGTGGTTTGGCCACGCCAAATTGGCATGTACTTAGCTAAGCAACTTACTGCTCGATCTTTACCTGAAATTGGAAGACGATTTGGCAATCGCGACCACACGACGGTTTTGCATGCGATACGCAAGATTGAAACAGCGCTTGGTAATAATCAACACCTGAGAGATGAAATAGACGATCTTAAGAAAATATTAAAAAATTAAACTGATTTCATAACACCTTGCGTTTTACAACGCTTAGTTATGTTTCTTATTGAGGGCGCCTTTCCAAAAGCGTCCTCAATTTTCAAATCGAAAACATTTATTTAAAATCCAGACTAGTTCCCTTGAACTAGATCGTAATACTCCACTATTAGGAATAAAAACATGATCGGAATAACATTCAATCACATCTTCTCACCTATTCGCGACATTAAGTAATAGAAAATATATAATAATATTAAGAAATACCAACCTACTTTTCTTGAATCATATAAAGTCAACAAGTTGGCATGATGAAGATTTTAAAGTTACTCATACATTTTCAAGATTTCTCGATATAATAAGTATCTTAGTTTATAGTAATAAATTCTAGATTAAAGATACACTTCAGGCACTAAGATGAAATTTTTAATTGATCGCGGAGAATTACTAAAAGCACTCGGACATGTCACTAATGTGGTTGAAAGGCGGACGACTATTCCGATTCTCTCTAACGTTTTGCTACGTGCAGAGAATGGAAATCTAAATTTTAATGCTACTGACCTAGAGCGTGAAGTTTTAGAACAATGTGCTATACAACTGCATCATGAAGGTGCGATTACTGTTTCAGCGCACCTTCTACACGACATCGTGCGTAAGCTTCCAGGGCATGCAAAGGTAGAATTCGAACAAAATATCGAGCACGAACGGGTTTTAATCTCATCCGGACAATCACGTTTCTCATTACAAACTCTACCATCAGAAGACTTTCCGGATCTTGCTGCGGGTGAAATGAGTCATGAATTCATGCTTCATGCTCATGAGTTAAAGCGTCTAATTGAGAAAACTAAGTTTGCAATATCGACAGAAGAGACCCGTTACTATTTGAATGGTATTTATTTCCATACAGCTCGCGGATTTGATGAAATGCTAACTTTGCGCGCAGTCGCAACTGATGGGCATCGGTTAGCACAAGTTGATTTACCACTACCAAGCGGTGCGAATGGTATGCCAGGTGTTATCATCCCACGCAAAACCGTACATGAGCTACATCGTTTACTGGGGGATAGCGAGAAAGAAGTCACCATTCGTGTTTCTTCTAGCAAAGTGCAATTTGAAATTGAACATATAATTCTAACATCAAAACTAATTGATGGTCAATTTCCTGACTACGCACGTGTAATACCACAAAATAATAACAAGGAAATGCGAGTATCTAACACTGAATTTATGAATGCTGTCGATCGTGTTTCGACTATTGCCAGTGAGCGAGGGCGTGCTGTCAAACTAAATATAGCATCTGAAAAACTAGTTCTATCTGTTAATAACCCTGAAGGCGGCAGTGCAACAGAAGAGTTATCTATCGGTTACAATTCAGATATTCTAGAAATTGGATTTAGTGCGCGTTACTTGCTAGACATTGCAGGTCAGTTAGAAAGTGAGAAAGCCTTGTTTTTTCTTGCAGATGCTGGTTCTCCGACATTGATCCGTGATACTGAAGATGCTAGTGTTTTATATGTGTTGATGCCAATTCGTGTGTGAATATTTGAATATGAAGTAGCTTAAGCCGTACAGCTTGTTATTATGCTATTTCATTTAAAGATATAGTTATAAAGTCTTGTTTGCATGAAACAGTAATGCTAATTAAACCTCCACGCCTTTGGATCAAAACGACTAAACTCACAAACTTTCGTAACTACACTCTTCTCAGCCTAGATACTGATCAACGCCCAGCAGTGTTTATAGGCACTAACGGGGCTGGAAAAACTAATCTGATTGAGGCTGTTTCGTTACTTTCTCCAGGGAGAGGGTTAAGACGCTCTGCTTATTCTGATCTAGCTAGATGTGGAGGTACGGGAGATTGGGCTGTTGCGGCAACTTTGTACGTTAACGATGAGAAAACTACCATTGGAACTGGAGTACAACCTGGTAACACTGCTCATAAACGTTCAGGTCGGATTGTAAGAATCAACGGTACTTCTCAATCAGGAACAGGTATCCTTGCTAACTACACAGAAATGATCTGGCTCACACCAGCGTCAGATGCTATGTTCACCGGACCTGTATCAGAGCGCCGCCGTTTTATAGACCGCCTTATTCTTTGCTTCGACCCAGATCATAGTACACGTACTTTGCAATTTGAACGAGCTATGCGCCAACGCAATCGACTTCTTCATCACGATGGAAATTCATCTCAGCTGAGCGGACTTGAAACAATTATGGCTGAGACTGGGGTAGCAATTTCAGCTGCGCGCCTTGAAGCGGTATTGTCTTTACGCGCCACAATGCACATCAGACAACAGAAACGATCTGACACACTTTTTCCATTAGCGAAACTTGATCTTGAAGGTGATCTTGAGTGTGCTTTAAAAAATAATCCTGCAATTAAAGTTGAAGATTGGTACCGTAATCAGCTGACCATTTCACGTGAAAGCGACCGTGCTGCTGGGCGAACATTAGTAGGGCCACATCGTAGCGATCTTATTGTCAGCGACGGTTTGAAAGGAATGCTCGCCCGCAACTGTTCAACAGGTGAACAAAAGACTCTACTCATCAGTATTGTTTTAGCGCATGCGGAGTTGGTTTCAGAACGCCGTAACGGCATTGCACCTATATTATTGCTTGATGAGATTGCTGCGCATCTCGATAATATGCACCGTGCTGCATTATTTGACGACATCCTGCGTATAGGTACGCAGGCGTGGATGACAGGTACCGATTATATAGCATTTTCTCATCTAGAGAATCGAGCGCAGTTTTTCGAAGTCGAGAATGGACATATTAAAAGATTATAGAATAGTAATTGTACTGTTACTAACTTTCTCACTTTGTCCTAAATACCATGAAAACAAAGACGAAAACATTGTTTATTATTCCTCGGCTAGTTAAAAAAACGCATGAAATATGCTAGTGTATTAGAATAATATTAGTAAGGGACGATATCGAATATGACCGTACAGCCCGCGCCTCCTAAAATAAACACAAATGCTTATGGTGCAGAAAACATTAAGGTACTTAGAGGGCTTGATGCTGTTCGCAAACGTCCCGGAATGTATATCGGCGACACTGACGATGGCTCAGGTCTCCATCATATGATCTATGAAGTTGTCGATAATTCCATTGATGAAGCACTTGCAGGTTTTGCGGACGAAGTGAAAGTTGTGCTCAATTCAGATGGTTCATGTTTGGTTTCAGATAACGGTCGTGGCATTCCTGTTGAAGTACATCCCGAGGAAGGTATTTCAGCTGCAGAAGTTGTTATGACGCAGCTACACGCAGGAGGGAAATTTAGCGAGGGTGAAGATGAAAATCCTTATAAAGTTTCAGGTGGACTTCACGGAGTTGGAGTATCAGTTGTAAATGCACTTTCTCAATGGCTAGAATTACATATTTGCCGGGACAGTTTTGAGTATTACATACGCTTTGAAAACGGAATAGCTATATCACCTCTTAGGTCAATTGGTCCAAATAATGGGCAATGTGGTACAAGAGTGACTTTTCTTCCAAACTTCAACATATTTCAAGGTGTTACAAAGTTTAGCTTTGAGACTTTACAACATCGTCTTCGCGAACTCGCATTTTTAAATTCAGGTGTCCAGATCGTACTTGAAGATAATAGACACACTGATCAACGTAAAGAGGTTATGATTTACGAAGGTGGCCTCGCCGCATTCGTTAGATATCTCGACAACGCAAAAACCTCTCTGATGGAGGCTCCAATTATAATGATGGGAGAAAGAGACGGACTTTCAGTTGAGGCTGCTCTTCAATGGAACCAATCCTATCATGAAAATGTTTTATGTTTCACCAACAACATTCCACAGCGAGATGGCGGCACACATCTAGCTGGCTTTCGTGGCGCTCTTACACGTATTATTAATAAATATGCGGAACAGACAGGAATAGCTAAAAAAGAGAAATTTTCTATCATAGGTGATGATGCCCGTGAGGGGTTGACATGTGTTCTTTTAGTAAAAGTTCCAGATCCTAAATTTTCCAGCCAGACCAAAGGAAAACTTGTTTCATCGGAGGTTAAGCCTATTGTTGAAAACATAATTTCCGATCAACTTTCAACTTGGTTTGAAGAACATCCACGTGAAGCTAAGCTCATCATAACAAAGGTATTTGAAGCTGCTGCTGTCCGAGAAGCTGCGCGGAAGGCCCGCGAGTTAACGCGCCGAAAAGGAACACTAGATGTTAATAATTTACCAGGAAAACTAGCAGAGTGTCAGGACCGTACACCCGCGAACACTGAAATGTTTATAGTAGAAGGTGACTCTGCCGGTGGCTCTGCAAAACAAGCTCGCAACCGTGAATTTCAGGCTGTTTTACCGATACGTGGAAAGATACTGAATGTAGAGCGCGCCCGTTTTGATAAAATGCTTTCAAGTCAGGAGATAGGTACTTTAATCACAGCGCTTGGGACCGGAATTGGCCGTGATGACTTTAATATTGAGAAGTTACGATACCATAAAATAATAATTATGACAGATGCTGATGTCGATGGCGCGCACATTCGTACACTTTTACTGACCTTTTTTTATCGACAAATGCCAGAATTAGTTGAAAGTGGCCATCTTTATATCGCCCAGCCACCACTTTTCAAAGTCGTTAAAGGTAAATCAGAATCATATCTTAAAGATGAAAGAGAGCTTGAAAAATTTTTAATAAATCAGGGTCTATTAGAGTCTAATCTTATTCTTGCAAATGGTGAACAAAGGGCAGGTTCTGACTTGCACGAAATCGTCGAGCGAGCACATCTTATAGCCTGCCTAATTAATGAAATGCACTCACGTTACGCACGTTTTATTGTAGAGCAGAGTGCAATTGGCGGTCTTTTCAATCCCGAACTTTTAATTTCTTTTGAAAGTGCAAACAAGGTATCATGTGAAATAGCAAAACGACTAGATGTCATATCAGAAGAAACTGAGCGAGGTTGGAAAGGACATTTTAATAACAATGATTTCATCTTTACTCGCAAAGTCCGTGGTGTTTCCGAAGTTCATACTCTAGACAAGACTCTCATAAATTCTTTAGAGGCTCGACGTTTAAATGAAAGTCATGATTATCTGGTTGAGATTTTTAAAGAGCCTGCCAAATTAGTGCGTAAGGAAAACGAAAGGGAAGTCTTTGGCCCTCTTGGATTAGTTGAAACTGTTTTTTCCACTGGTCGAAAAGGTATTACGCTACAGAGGTATAAAGGCCTAGGAGAAATGAATCCAGATCAGCTTTGGGAAACAACACTCGATAAAGAAGTCAGAACGCTATTACAGGTCAAAATTGGCGACTTTTCGGAAGCAGATGAAATTTTTTCAAAACTTATGGGTGATGTAGTCGAACCTCGCAGAGAATTCATTCAAAAAAACGCCCTGGCTGCCAGTATTGACGTATAATACTTAAAGACAATGCTCTTTTTAATAAGCAGATATATCTGAAAGTATTACGTACGTAAGCTTGTGAGCTTACTCCTCAAAGTCAAATAGAATATGCTAAGTCTCGATATCTTAACACCTTACCCGTTTCATTTTCTGCAAGACATAAAACATTACATTATACTATTTAGAACAAAGTACCAACACAAGCTTCAACCACAATACTTAAGTTTATCTAAAATCTATGTTAATTACTGATTTGATTTACATCTGAGCTGTCATGTACTGAGCCGTAAGATACGAATCTTGAGATGGCAGCCCTAAGCCTCGTAATTTTTTATGGACTTACAACATAGGCTGTATTAGACCAAATCTAGTCACCTGATTTATCAGGTAAGTTTTCATATTCATTCAAAGTCGAGGACTTACTTTCATTAGTCACAGTTTGCCGCACACGACGAACTGGTCGCTTTAAAAAATCTGGTGGGGATTCATCTCCTGTCGAGAAAGCATCTTGTTTCCTATTTTTGTATGCCATTTCATCACTGTTAGAAATTACAGAATCACTATTGAATGATGCTTCGTCATTATTGCTATCACGTCGGCTTCCATTTCGACGTGAGCGCGTTGAATTTCGTACTGTTACATTATTACTACGTCGTGACCTACGTTCCTGGCGCTCTGAACGTTGTGACAAATCAGATGATATTTCCTCTTTGGCATCACCGTTCATGGTCACATGTTTTGTTGTGTTATGAGTATGTTTGATTAGCGTTGACTCATCAGTGTTATGAATAATGCTATCTTCCTCTGTTTCATCAACTTCTTGTGATCGGTTGCGATTTTCATTAGTACCGCTAATACTTTCAACATTTACTGGCTGCTGCTCTCTGTAGATCATTATAATACGGTTATAGTGTTCTGCATGCTGTAAATAATTTTCAGCTAAGACGGGATCACCTGATGCAAGAGCATCTCGTGCAAGAGAAATATATTTCTCTGCGATATGTGAAGGTGTACCCCGTATTTTTATATCTGGCCCACTTGACTCGAAACTTCGTGTCATTGGATTTTGACCTTTACGATTACGGCTACGGCCACGACGATTTTGCTGTCCCTGCCTCATAGGCTCCATTCTCATTTACTTAGTTTATTTTCACTCATTAAGTTGCAACGACGTATATATTACTATTGTACGACACCGCAATTAAATCTTCAGAGAGTGACTATTCAAAAATATTGCTTGTTTTAATAGTATTAATCATACCAGCATCTCTTTATAAGGAGTTCCCTATGCTGATTATAGTTAGCAACAAAAACTACCCATGAAGCTGCCAAAATATTACTAAATAACAAGTTAAGTATTACCAATGTCGCGCAGTTTTTTTACATGCAAAAAAAGCAATGCACTGCTACGTACATAATATCAGAATAAAGTTAGGGTAGCGGAATGTAAGTATGATTCCAACTCTTTTTCACTTTAAACTTACGAAATTGTCTCTAAAACTACACAGCGTTTACAACCTGTGAGGTCTTGGTTTACACTTACTAATTTAAGAAAATTATGATTTTCACCTGTTTTTAGAATTTCTATAACTCTGTCAGTATCGTTGCACGCCGACTCAAAGACGGCAAATCCTTGTGGAACTACACGTTTTAAATCTGCTGCAAGACTGCGATAAGCATTTAAACCATCCGGGCCACCATCAAGGGCAAGGCGAGGATCATGATTAACAATTTCTATTTGAAGCGAGCTGATATCTTGAGATTTTATGTACGGCGGATTAGAAATAAGCAGATCAAACTGACCATTAACCTTTTTAAGGTAATCAGATTGTAGCCATGTAACACGACTTTCTAAACCTAGATGAATAGCATTCTTTTGCGCAATTACCAAGGCTTCACTACATATGTCAACGCCAACTGCAGTCGCATTAGACCTTTCAGCTAATAATGTAAGTATGAGACATCCTGTACCAGTACCAATATCTAGAATGCGCCACGCGTGTCTAGGCCCTCGTTTCATCTCCATAATTTGTAAAGCGACATCGATTAGTGTTTCACTATCAGAGCGCGGTTCAAGTGTTTCTGATGACAATACGAACTTTCGACCGTAGAATTCCTGCCAACCTCGAATACGTGCGAGCGATTCTCCACTTTTACGTCGTTCCAGCCACGCGCTTATAGTAGCCATTTGTGATTTGACTAACTTCATTTGAGGCTGAAGTATAAAATCTTTACTGCAAATAGTTGTCGCATCAATAACTAACTGTCGTGCCTCAAAAATAGGATTACTTATCCCAATCTTAGTCAATTCAAATACTATTTGTTCTATGACATCAGCAAGCACTGGACTACTATTTGGTAGTATCATAAGTCTACTCGTTCTTTTCCAAAACAGCAAGCTGTGTCGCCTGGTATTCTGTTACAAGAGCGTCAACTATTTGGTCTACAGCATGACCTGAGAGCATTTCATCAAGTTTATGAAGTGTTAAGTTGATGCGATGATCTGTTACACGGCCCTGAGGGAAATTATAAGTTCGGATACGCTGTGATCGATCACCGGAACCAATCTGACCACGCCTAGCCTGAGCCCTATCGTTTGCTATTTTCTCTCGTTCCATATCATAAAGTCGCGACCTTAAGACTTGCATAGCGTTACGGCGGTTCTGATGTTGTGATTTTTCGCTCGAAATTACTGTAATTCCAGTAGGTATATGAATAATACGAACAGCCGAATCTGTAGTATTAACATGCTGACCGCCAGCTCCTGAAGCACGCATAGTATCAATACGTAAATCCTGCTGTCGGATATCGACATCAACCTCATCAGCCTCTGGTAGAACAGCTACTGTTGCAGCAGATGTATGAATGCGCCCGCTTGCTTCTGTCGCAGGTACACGTTGTACACGATGCACCCCAGACTCAAATTTAAGTCTAGCAAATACACCGTGACCAGTAATAGAAGCCGTAACTTCTTTATAGCCACCTATATCATTTGATGAATGCTCTATAATTTCAACGTTCCATTTTTTTAGTTCAGCGTAGCGTAGATACATTCGAAAAAGGTCTGCTGCAAAAAGTGCCGCTTCATTCCCCCCAGTTCCAGCACGAACTTCGAGAATCACACTTCTGTCATCAGCTTCATCTTTAGGTAAAAGTTGAACTTTTAATTGTTTCTCTAGATTTTTAATTTTATTTTCAAGATCACTAAGTTCCTCTTTGGCGAAAGTCATTACCTCTATATCATTTTCGCTATCTGCTAAAACTAATTTAAGATCAGCAATTTCTAGTTGTGCAGCTTCGAGTTTATGAATTGTACTAATTATAGGATTGAGATTAGAAAATTCCTTTGACAAACGTGCAAATGCTGTGGGATTAACGTTTGCATTCATTTCTTGTTGCACGAGCTCCCAGCGTTCAACAAGACTGGCTAACTTTTCTTTTGGTAATGAACTCATATTTATTGCAGTATGTTAAAATTAAAAATTAACGTACATATTATCATCAAACAGTATTCCTCACATTTTGCACCTTCATGTGCTTTGAATTCTAGTAAAACTTTCCTTTAAAATCCTATTATAGCTGATGTAATGGAAGATAATTTTTAGCATGAGCTAGTTAATAATATGACATATAATAGTTGTATCTCACATCAACCACATAGAATTACAGACAATTTATTACATCCAACAGCCAGCTGCACTACTAGTGATGTACGAAATACTTCAATTATATATTAATCTTAGCTCAAGTTGGAATTGAAGCTCTTCGGCTTTGAGCATATTGTTTTTCATTTGCAATTAACATATCAGCTTATTTGATTTGTATAGCTTTAAATACTACTCCAATGTCAAGTATTATTCACTGCATGTCAAATTATGAAATACAACCGGTTTATTACTGATATCATCCTATAATAGTTCGGTAGATCTTGACTTATTGATTGATCTTTGGAAGCTTAAAATAAGCTATTAACAAAAATTCTGAACTAAATAAACTCATGCTTGTAAGCCCAATATTTTAAAGATGCTCAATGATATTGTATTTAGTTACTACACTTATGTTTATTTTGGTACCATTCTTTGATATTGCTTTTTTTTCGTAGTTAATAGTAATACTTCACTATAATTTTAATCAAGTTTGATACAAAATATTCGTAATAAGAAGCGTTGAAATTGATCTATCTCATCATCGGAAATATGAGAGGTATCACTAAGGGTCAAATATCATGGCTCTCGTCACAATGTCTGATGCATTACGTATCCACTTTTTTCGGAAGTTATTTCTTTAAGTTTAACTTTAGGGCAGTTTGGTAGTCAAGAGAGGTCCGGGTTCGACTTCAGAGAATGTTAGTATAATATAAATTGAAGTATTCGAATATTATTGTTATTAGCTCTCCTTTTAAAATACTTATTAAGTGTTCTGAGATGTTCCAGATTTAAATGAAAACCTTCTTTTTCAAAATTAAACGTTCTATTGCCATATTGGAAAGTAGAATAAAAATTTTTAACCTCTGCATCTCTGTCAGTTCATTACAAAGTATTTTTTACATACGGTTTCAATGAAATTTATTGCAGTCAAATAAGTAATAAATCTATAGAACATAACAATGTATGCAAGGGAAAGAAACTGTCCTGTATGTACTGACGAAATCGATATTTATTAGATGCTTCTGCGTAGCAGTATCAGTAACACAGTTTATATAGAGCTTACCGATAAGACAAAATGCATAACTTCACAAAAATCATTAATCATAGCCTGGTCTTAATCAAGATCATTTGTTTTTGCTAAACCTCTAGAATCTGTAACGGATTCGGAATTGAATTCGTCTTGAAGATTGCTCCCGATTTCTCAAATAAAACAAAGTTTTCATACTAAACAATAGTAATTATTCACAAAAACTCTTTGTATATCTTCAAATAGCTAAGATATGCATCGGATTGAATCTAGTTACGCCAAGCACTTATGTTCCTTGAAACACAGGCATGGCAATTATAAAAGATAATGACCTCCTCTACTTTCAGATCGAAATCTTAAAGCTGTTTGATACTACATTATTATGTAAAAGCTTAAGAATATTACTTTGGGATTTAAAATAATTAGAAAAAATTTTTGAAATCTTTAATTTACACGAATTTTTATTAGTCATTCCTATGCGTATTGACAGGTCTTCTTCATCAACTAAGTCCGTTTGAATCTGGTTTACGTCAATACAGAACCCCGTATAATCGTGCGTAAAATATATTTATTGTTTTTTATGTCAGAAATAAAGAAAGTTAAATTTTGTGCTTTTAAAGTGTCTTAGTAACAACTAAAGGCTATTTAAATGTACTGCTTAGAAAGCAGAACACTAACTAAAAGCTCAGCCTAATTAGCTGTCAACTTTTATCAAGCTTGTAAAGAGTATGGAGCGTACGTACCGCTAACTCCGCATATTCAGAATGAATTAAAATGCTAATCTTAATCTCAGATGTAGTAATAGCAAGAATATTAATATTCCTTTTTGCTAATTCTGTAAACATTTGCGCTGCAACACCAGCATGTGAACGCATACCTATCCCAACAACTGAAATCTTTACAACATCATTAGAACTTATTATATCGTCGTATCCTATGTGTTGGCGCGCCTCCTCAAGAACTTGTCTAGTACGATCCAGCTCAGCTGATGTTACGGTAAATGTCATGTCTGTACTTTTACCATCCGAAGATAGATTTTGAACGATCATATCAACATTAATACTAGCTTTCGCAAGAGGACCAAAAATACTTGCAGCAATTCCTGGCTGATCGGCAATTCGCTGGACTGTCACCTTAGCTTCATCTTTTGCACAAGCGATTCCACTTACAATCTGTGCTTCCATGATTTCGTCCTCATCACAAACTATTGTACCAATCTTATCCCATTGTTCGTTACTCATGACGGCTGGAATTAAACCAGGTTCATAGAAGCTAGAAAGGACTCTTACGCGCATACTGTGTACCATTGCTAATTCCACAGATCTCGTCTGTAATACTTTCGACCCTAATGAAGCCATTTCTAACATTTCTTCAAAGGAAACACGCAACATACGCTGTGCTTTCGGAACAATTCTGGGATCGGCTGTATATATTCCATCAACATCTGTGTAAATATCACAAATATCGGCTTCTAATGAAATTGCTAAAGCAACAGCACTGGTATCTGAGCCACCACGACCTAGTGTAGCTACACGATTAAATTGAGGTTCAACTCCTTGAAATCCTGTTACTACAGCAACTTCATGTAGCGCAAGACGCTCACGAACTTTTTTACTATCAATAAATTTAATGCGCGCTGAACCATGTGCGCTGTCTGTTTCAATAGGGATTTGCCAACCTTGCCACGACCTAGCTTGAACGCCAAACGATTTCAAAATTATAGCAAGAAGGCCGGCCGTTATCTGTTCCCCTGAGGCAACTACTGCATCATACTCACTAGCATCATATAATGGCGATGCTTCACGCACCCAATCAATAAGTTGATTAGTTGTTCCAGACATTGCTGAAACAACTACCGCAACTTCATTTCCAGCATTGTATTCACGCTTTATGTGTCTTGCAGCATTTCGAATACACTCGAGATTTGCAACTGATGTTCCTCCAAATTTCATGACCAAACGTGCCATATATCTTATTACCTCATCAGTCATTACTTAAGTAACAAACAAAAAGAATTTTTAACAGAAAAATTCAAAATCTCAAGTTATCTGGAACTAAAATATAATTCTAAACTATTTGCATACTAGATTGTGTATCATTACAGGATCCGATACTATCTATAACGGAAGTTATCTGCAACTTTCATAAGACAGAGGGTATAGAAAATCGCATCTGCAAAACATTCTTCACATTCTTTGTGGTAAAGAATATTTAATAACTCTAGAAAACCGAATATGTAAATGTCACAACAAAGACTAGTTACATCAAACAATATTGATATCAATGAAATTCAGAATTTTGCAAGTCAGGCAAGTCAATGGTGGGATCCTGACGGTCCATTCCGGCCTCTGCATCAGATTAATCCCATCAGGCTCAAGTACATACGTAATCAAGCAATACGAAATTTCAAATTAGAACCCACTGATCTCAGTCCACTTAGGGGATTGACTTGCTTAGACATCGGCTGTGGCGGCGGACTGATTAGTGAGCCTTTAGCACGCTTAGGTGCAGAAGTCACAGCTATTGATCCTGCTGAAGAAAATATAGCTACAGCTAAAACTCACGCCTCGCTTTCAGAACTTGATATAAAATATCACTCGTTGACGGCAGAACAACTTGCAAAAACTAACAGGAGTTTTGATCTAGTAGTGTGCCTTGAAGTAGTTGAGCACGTTCCTAACCCATTGAGATTAATCAGAACAATTTCTAAACTAACTAGCCCTGATGGTTTAATTATAATATCCACTATTAATAGGACCCTAAAATCCTATGCACTAGCAATACTAGGAGCAGAATATATTTTACGATGGCTTCCAGTTAATACCCATCGTTGGGAAAAGTTTATCCGTCCCCATGAATTGCAAACCTTCATAAATCAAATTGGCCTCAGAAGACTTTCCACAATGGGGATCATTTATAATCCAGTTCAAGATAAATGGTATTTATCAAAAAATACTGACGTCAACTATTTGACAAGTATTCAAAAACAAGAACGTCCATAATGGTCTTCTAGCAACACTCAAATAACTGACGAGTATTGTAAAAAATTGAGAGAATTTAGCATTTAATTTAAATTAGGGGACGTGACTTTAATTGCAGTCAATCGATGTTTACATAAATCTAGTTATTACTTAATAAGGCCGAGAACTGGATTTAAAGTAATATATTCTATAATGAAGGTTTCATATGAACTTAATCAACTAGCAGACACTTTTTCAGTTCGAAACAACTTTAAGAGCCTGGGAAAGATCCGCTATGATATCATTTTTGTCTTCTATTCCTATAGATAGGCGTATGACATTTGAAGCTGCACCAGCCGCATCTCGCTCTTGATCATTCAATTGACGATGTGTAGTTGAAGCTGGATGAATTATAAGACTTCGAGTATCACCTATGTTGGCAAGATGACTTAACATAGAAACGTTATTAACTAATTGGACACCAGCATTAATACCGCCTTTTAGCCCAAATGTAAAAACAGCTCCTGCGCCCTTAGGACAGATCTTCTTATGTAATTCATAGTATGGATCGTCTGGAATGCCAGCGTAACTAACCCAAGAAACTTTTCGATGAGCTTTCAAATACGTAGCAACTGCCAATGCATTTTCACAATGGCGTGCCATACGCAAAGATAGAGTCTCGCAGCCTGTAAGAATAAGAAAAGCATTGATTGGGGCCAATGCGGGTCCAAGATCACGCAAACCCATGACACGGCATGCTACTGAGAGGGAGATATTTCCAAATTTTTCAGCTAATATGATATTATTGTAGGACGAGTTAGGATTTACTAATGTTTTATATGGATGCCTGGCACACAACCAGTTAAAGGTACCACAATCTACTATTATACCGCCTATAGAGTTGCCATGACCTCCAATAAACTTGGTAAGAGAATGCACCACAATGTCAGCACCGAATTCGACTGGTCTACACAGATATGGTGATGCCAAAGTATTATCGACAATAAGGGGAACGCCGATCTCTTTCGCTACTTTAGAACATGCTTCTATATCTATTATTACACCACCAGGATTGGCTATGCTCTCAACGAAAATTGCGCGCGTTTTATCTGAAACAACAGACTTAAATGTCTCTGGTTTTGTTGCGTCCGCCCACTTCACTTTCCAACCAAATTTTTGATAGGCATGTTTAAATTGATTGATGGAGCCGCCATAAAGTTGTCTTGCACAGATAAACTCGTCATTCTGCTCAAGAAGGGTATGAAAAACTAAAAACTCTGCTGCATGCCCAGATGCAACTGCAACCGCGGCCGTCCCACCTTCAAGAGCAGCAACACGTGCTTCCAATACCGCTTGTGTAGGATTACCAATACGAGTGTATATGTTGCCAAATTCTTCAAGTTCAAACAATGAAGCAGCATGATTCGCGTCATCGAAAACAAATGATGATGTCTGATAGATTGGCGTGGCACGCGCCTTTGTTGTGGTATCTGGAGAAGCGCCGGCGTGAACAGCAAGAGTATCAAATTTCTGATTTAATAACCCAAAACTGTTAGGCATTTAAGTGTTTCCTTAATTGGTGTGCTCTGACACAGATTAAAAAAAGTTGTATCAACGTTTAAACTTACATTCTCAAGGATACAGAGGGTATGGTGATAACTGGTTTACATTTCGTCTTTCTCAAACTTTAAGGCTAAACCGTTTATACAATACCGAAGCCCTAGTGGCATCGGCCCATCAGAAAAAACATGGCCCAAATGCGCATCACACGTGGCACAGCATACCTCAGTTCTACATGTAAACGCTGAACAATCTTCATGTTCTGTTACTGCGTAATCATCTATAGGCTTCGTGTAACTCGGCCATCCAGTTCCGGAATCAAATTTGTCCTGAGACCTAAATAGCGTTGTACCACAGGCAACGCATTTATAAAAACCAGACCGATTCTCATAGTTAAGAGTGCTTGTAAAAGCAGGCTCTGTGTGCCTCTGACGAACAATGCTATATTGCTCAGGCGTAAGACAAGCGCGCCATTCTATCTCCGACTTTTCTATTTTTAACCGAGTTTTTATATAACTCACTTAACAAATCCGATCTTTCTAGAGTTTCGCCGAAGCAAAATTAAAAGCCAAGTGTTCTATCACGATGTTTGTAATAACGTTCCTTATCTTATGAAATAATCATAGATTTATTAAAGCTTAAAACCTAACACAGGAAATTAGCAAATAACGTAAAAGCTACTAAACTGTGATAACTTTCTGAGTTAATCAAGAACTTGCCCTACACACCCTACGCTAAATAAAAAAGAACTAGATAACAACAAAGGATAATAACTGCACAAGACGCTATACTACCCGAAGGCCAAGTACGTCCTAAGACGCTATCTGATGAATGATACGTATTAACTAATCTCTCCAATTTAACAACTGCTTTAGTTAAACCTCTAGCCCCCGAAATCCAACTTACCTGTGCCATTAGTGCTAAAGTCTGAGCTAAATGATAACCAAATTTACGATATACCCAATCCCCATCTATAATCGTGGATTTTTTAAGTACTGGAAGCATTTTCAATTTAATCATTAGCATAAAAGCTAACGTACTAAAGGCCACAAGCTGTAGTTGAACCACAATATGATCCAGAGTATATGGATCATACTTTACAGAATAAGGCATAATCTTATAGAGGGGTGTGTAATATACTCCAATGGAAATACAGAGCACTGCTGCCAAACTCATGGCAACATACATGTTTGTTGGAACCTTATGCAAAAACTTTAGATCCTTTGCTCTTTCACCTCCAAATACGGCATATGGCAATCGAAGGCCACAAACAAAAAATGCACCAGCACTTGCCGTCAGCATTAGTATCCAAGGCCAAAAATATTCACCTTTAAGAGCTGCTGATAAAATTAATGATTTGGCAACAAAACTAGAAAAAAATGGAAGAGAGATTGATGCTGCTCCCACCATACAAAACGCAAACGTCCAAGGCATTACATCACGAAGACCACCAAGCTCGGATGCTTTTGCTGTACCTACTCGAAATAACACCGCTCCAACTGCCATGAACAACAAAGCTTTATATATGATGTGACAAAAAGCATGAGCTGCAACACCGTTAATTGCCAATTCTGTTCCTATACCGACACCAACAACCATAAAGCCAAGCTGATTATTCAATGCGTGAGCAAGCAACCGACGCATATCATTCTCAATTATTGCAAAAAAGATGGGAAAAACAGCCATCACTACACCTACAGGAATTAAAATGTCTGTACCAGCGTAGCCACGGGCGAGTGCATAAACAGCCAATTTCGTGGTGTAAGCAGATAGCAAAACAGTTCCTGTTACTGTCGCATGGGGATAGGAGTCCTGAAGCCAGTTATTGAGCAACGGAAACGCACACTTTATTCCAAATGCAAGGAGAATGAGTTGACCAGCAAACATCTCAATACCGATCGAATTAAACGATATGGAGCCAGTATCTCGGAAGTAGATCAAAATACCGGAGAGTAAAATTACACCAGATCCAATCTGAATAATAAGATAACGATGTCCAGACCGGTATGAAGCAACTGTGCGTGATGCCCAAATCAAAAAGACAGATGCAATTGCAGTTAGCTCCCAAAACACAAATAATGTTACAAGATCGCCTGCAAATGCTGCCCCAACGGCACTACCAGCATAGACCATGCCCGAAACATGTTGCGCCCAATCTCTAACATGCCAAGAATAAATTATACCAATAACCGCTGCAATTAAAAAAACATAACCAAAAACAAGGCTAAGTCTGTCAACCCTAAGTGTGACCAACTCCATATCAAACAAAGGTATACGGCCAAATTCTCCCACCGGTAAATATGATAGGTAAACGAGAGCTATAATCGGGATTGCAAGCATGTAAATGCTGCGTAAGCAGCGTGGCAGAAGCGGAACGAAAAAAGCACCCAAAATTAGTATTAGGCCAGGATTCAACTCACTAATCATAATAGCCCTCTGGCTGCATCAGAATTACACGTAAAAGTTTTGCTCCAACCACAAAAGTGACACATGCTATAAATCCACAAAATGTATAAAAGCCCCACACATACTCGACATCGAAAGGTCCATGTTTATGAATGAATGGATCACAAATTAAGAGCATAAAACAGATGAAGTAAAGAATGCGTATGATAAATTTACTGTTCTCTATAGAATTACTCTTTGATCTTTTAACATCGGGTATTTGGGAATGTGATAAGGGCTTGCGTCCCAACTTATCATAATCCATAGATCTAAACTCCTTCCTGCCACCAAGGGGCATGTATCAAGTGTACACTCCTTGTTCTGAAGACTATTTAGCCATAACAACCTCGGAATTAAAGCCAATAAGACCTATAAAGTCATACAGTTCACCAGCAATAAAAAACATGGCTAGGCAACCAAATGCCGTTATAACGATTGGAATAATGCAAGCCAGCGGAGCTTCTTTAATATTTACATTATCCTTATCAACAACTCCAGGTAAGGGCTTAAAAAACGCAGAACTCACTATTGGTAATAGGTAAGCTACGTTCAAAAGCGAAGAAACCATAAAAATGGCAACGGCAAATTGATATCCTGCATCAAGAGCACCAATAGCAAGAAACCATTTTGACCAGGTTCCTCCGAACGGAGGCAAACCGATTATACTTAGAGACGCGATTAAAAAGGCAACCATAGTAACAGGCATAAGGCGACCTATACCATTAAGTTCACTGACATCAGTTTTATGATGAGTAATGTAAATTGCGCCAGCGCACATGAAAAGTGTAATCTTAGCGAGAGCGTGCATTACAATGTGCATGATCCCACCAGTCACACTTGCGGATGTAGCAAGCGACGCTCCAAGAACAATATAAGAAAGTTGACTCACAGTCGAGTAAGCCAACCTCGCTTTTAAATTACTTTGTTTCAACGCGATCAGTGAAGCTATAATTAGGCAAAATGATGAGAAATAAATCAACCATTCTGCCTGCCCACTATTAGCTAAAGTATCAATGCCAAAAATATAAATAACTACCTTAAGTATAGTAAATACACCTGCCTTCACCACAGCCACCGCGTGTAGCAAAGCACTAACAGGAGTTGGTGCTACCATAGCTGATGGAAGCCAAAAGTGAAACGGCATAAGTGCAGCTTTACCAACGCCAAAAACAAATAATGCTAACAATACTGCAAGTAATGAGTTGCTAGTATTGCCGCCTAAAATCCCACCTGATGAAAAGTCAAGAGTACCAGTTATAGAATACGTAATGAAAATTGCAGGTAAAAGTAGCATCATAGATGTGCCAAGTAAAAGAAGAATATATATACGAGCACCGCTTCGTGCAGAATCATTTCCCTTATGCGAAACTAACGGATAAGTAGACAGAGTAAGGATCTCGTAAAAGATGAAAAGCGTAAACAAATCTCTAGAATAAGCAAGACCCATTACACTAGATATTGCAACAGCAAAGCATACGAAAAATGAGGTCTGTCTAGGCTCATTATGCCCACGCATATAACCTATCGAATAAATTGAATTAACAATCCAAAGTGAGGAGGCCACTACTGAAAAAAGCATCCCTAAGGGTTCGACTTTAAAAGAAATGCCAAGCCCCGAAGCTATAGTAAGGCAAAACAATTCTGGCCGATCACCTGATACTATGTATGGTAAGAGATCTGTAACAACAATCAAAAGTGCTATTGCGGAAATCAGAGTTACAGCGTCACGCAGATTCGGAGCTCGATAAAACAACGGTATAATCAACGCTGCCATTAACGGTATTAGAACTGCTGCTAGGATTAATTCACCAGATTGCAGGCCGGTCAGATTCATTGTTTCACCTCCCCTAAGAGCTGTTCAGCAGCCTTGCTGGCGACATCAGCTGTCCATGATGTTTCTAGACCGAAATAAATAGTCGCTATGGAGAGTAATATAATTGGAACAAGCATACTTAAAGGTGGCTCTTCAGCCCCACTGCAGCGTTGATCAACAGGATTAAAATAAACCACCTCTACTATCCGACCAATATAAATAACTGCTATCAATGAACTAGCCATCATAGCCAAAGCTATAGGCCACAACCCTGCATTGACAGCACCTACACCCAGATACCATTTAGAAATAAATCCAACTGTACTTGGAACGCCAATTATGCTGATACCACCAATCAAAAATGCAGCCATAGTTATCGGCATTCTTGAGGCCAGACCACCAATGCTACTCAACTTATCTGTACCAACACGAAATATAATAGCACCTACAGCGGCGAATAAAAGGGCCTTCATGATCCCATGATTTACAAGGTGAATAATTGCACCCGTGAGAGCATATTCATTGGAAATAGCAATGCCTAATGTTATATATCCTATCTGAGCAACCGATGAGTAAGCTAGCATACGTGCAATACGATCTTCGTATACCGCTATAACTGACGCAACGAATATTGCTGCAAGAGAAAGTAGTATTATAATCTCAGTAACTGGAATTTGTGAAAATGGAATCGCGGCGCCGAATACTGAAAAGTAAAAACGTAAAAGAATGTAAATAGAAACTTTCGTTGCTGTAGCAGAAAGAAAAATAGTTACAAAAGAGGGAGCAAACGCATAAGCATTTGGCAACCAAGCATGCAGAGGGAAAAGTGCTAATTTTAGACTAATTCCTGCAAATATGAAAGCCATGCCGGTCATAACAGGTCGGTGATAATCAGCCATAGAAGGGCCTAAGCGCTCAGCAATATCATAAAGATTAAGACTTCCTGTGACAATATAGAGAAGACCTACTCCTATAACGTATAAAGTTGCTCCGATAGTACCGACAATGAGATATTGATAAGCAGAAAGCAAAGCCTCTCTACGCTGACCCATAGCGATTAACACATAAGTGCTCAATGAAGAAATCTCCATAAACACGAAAACATTAAATGCGTCACCTGTAATTGCCATACCTAAAAGGCCGCAAAGGCACAATAAATAGATGCAATAAAACCAGGGCTGATTTTCAGCATGAATATCTTTCTCTACTGTTCTCAATGCGTAAGGCATAACTAAAGCGCCAATACTTGAAACTAACAGCAAGACGAATGCGCTAAAAATATCAACTCTGAACTCTATTCCAAAAGGTGGGGGCCATCCGCCCAGCGAGTATGATACTGCGCCGTCGTTAATAATCTTAATCAACAACACAACTGATGACGAAAACAACACCCAGGCAACGAACGTTGATAAAGCCCATGCAAAAAAACCACACCTAACCATAGCAACCAATGAGGCTGAAATCATTGGTGTAACAACAATGAGCGCAGGAAGGTGCTCACTAAGAATAAAAACCTCTTTGACTACGCTCATTAAACTTTCTCGACTTTTTCCGTGTTGAGGTTCTCTTCGGACCTGCGCTTAAGGATTTCATCCTCCTCGATAGTACCGTATGCTTCATTAATCCGAACAACTAGTGCCAACCCAAGGGCAAGCGTTCCAACACCAACGACTATAGCAGTCAGCATCAAAACGTGAGGCAATGGATTTGAATACAAAGAAAACTTAGAATCCAATATTGGAGCTGTACCTCCTATAATCTTAGCTGGAGAAATATAAAGCAAATATACTGATGTTTGAAATAATGCCAATCCAACGAGCTTTTTAATCATATTGCCGCAGACCATTACTATATAAAGACCTAATACCATCAAAAAAATGGTAACTGCGTAATTATAGTGTAAGGCTATCGTTTCAAATAGCTGCATTAGCGACCTCGCTCAACAAAAGCGTAAAATATTGCAATCATTATGCTTGCAACCGTAACAATCACGCCAGCTTCTATTAATAAGATCCCAATGTGATGCGCATGTTTTGGATGATGAGCGAAAACGCTATAATCCAAGAAATTCTTCCCAAAGACTAATGAGCAAAGCCCCACTCCCGAGTAAAGCATTACACCGAAAGGGGCTAGGAAGCTGACGACAGACTGCGGAGCAATACATTGTGCAGAGCGCACACCAAATACAATAGCATAAAGCACGACGGCACCAGCTATCATTACACCAGCCTGAAAGCCTCCCCCAGGACTAAAGTCACCATGAAAGTGCACGTAAAATGCAAAAACTAGCATTAGAGGTATCATAATTTTCGCCATAATGCGAAAAATGATGTCTGACCTCATGTCCGATCTCCGCCTTTTTTGTTCCGACGTTTAAGCAATAGCATAACCCCAATACCAGCAGTAAGAACAACTGTTGTCTCACCTAGGGTGTCAAAGCTTCTAAAATTAGCAAGCACAGTTGTCACCACATTAGGCACGCCAATCTGGGGAATACTTTGCTCAAGATAAAAAGGAGCAACATGCATGTGTATAGGAGCATTTGCAAGACCAAAAGTCGGCAAACCATATGTTCCGTAAACCAGCACTACCCCTGTAAGAAAGACTATGATCAAAGGCAAAAGCTCTACCTGACCAGACCGAATTTTAGCCGATTTGGTCAAATAAAGGGTTCCCAGAAAAACCACAGTTGAAATGCCAGCACCAACTGCAGCTTCTGTTAGCGCAACGTCTACCGCGTCGAGCACGATCATAATGCTAGCCATAAGAAAACTGTAAGCACTGAAAAGCACAACTACTGCGAACAAGTTTTGCTGACACATAATCGCAAGTGTTACAACAACAAGAAGAGTCAAAAGGACCGCGTTAATATATAACTCCATCACTCTACACCTTCCTGTTTTAAGCGCGTCTTAACGCCCCCGTGAAAGGGAGGTGTAGGAAGAAAGTTTTCACAGTCAGCGTCATTTAGTTCAGGCTTTTCGCCATTGCCCAAGGCCGCCTGCGCTATAGCATATGATGCAACGGGGGCAGTTATCATAAACAAAACCATGATGAACACCAACTTAACAGCCATCAGAATTGAACTGGACTGCAGCACGAGACCTAGTAATAAAAAAAAAGAACCCGCAGTCTCCAAAACGCTGGCTGCATGCATACGAGTGAAAACATCAGGCATTCGCACAACACCAATGGCACCAACTAAAGCAAAAAAGGCTCCAATAACTATGAATATGCCACTTGCAAAATCTACAGCAAGACAAAGCATGTCCCAGCCAAAAATATTATTCATGAAGACAACTCTTTTTCACAAGGATCGCAAGCAAGATCGCCATAGCGGAAATATTTGAGAACGGCTAACGTTGCTATAATATTAAGCAGAGCATAGGCCAACCCGATATCTGCCCAATCAGGACGTTTAAACAGAAATCCTATGATTACAAGCAATAATATTGAAAGCGTCCCAACAGCATTACCGGCGAGCACTCTGTCGAACAAAGTCGGCCCTCGAACTACACGTATCACAGCCAGAGTTAATGCTGCCATGATGGATATACTAGCAAGTAAATAGATGTAATGCATTTTATTAACCTACCCATTACTTTCGATAGAAGTTACTTTTTTGTCCATTATGCCCTGCTCAAGACCCTCCACCCCTTCACGCAACAAAGAATGTATTACAATACCCTGCCCTAATACGCTTATAGTTAACGTGCCTGGAGTAAGCGTAATAGAGTTAGCATAGGTAAATATGCCCATTGGCGTTTTCTGGCCAGCTTTTATTTTTTTTATGGTCGGACTAATTGGTAATGTAGGGTCTATAATGACTAGAGTTACTTCCCAGGCGGATTTCACGATCTCTTTCAAAAGCCAAGGTATGTATAATGCAAAATTTAATACTGAATAACTAGCTCCCTCAATGCCTTCAAAATCTTGCGCCCCTTTTATCACTCTCATTTTCTCCACAACCAAAACACATGGAATAGTGATTGCGATACCTACCGTAACAAAGAAAATGTCATAATATCCTGACAAACCAAACCATATAGACAACAGTGTTAATGAGACTATTATGATACGTAGCATGAGATGCTATAATCCTTTAGCGTAACATTTATACAATTGGTGTAGACATAGCATATATAACGTACACAGGCATATCGCAAATTTAATCATTACACCATAAATATTTACATAGGGGAAAGGCAACGAACTTGTTAATTCAATCTAAGAAATAATCTATAAGATCTTAACAATGTACGGCAAATAATCTACCAACTAAGATTTCAATTTATAAAAATCTAGCTTTTTTATGACACAGATCAAAAATAATGACACTTTAAAATCAGTATCGGAAACTTTATGCATCACTAAATTTTATGGTTGCTCCATAACTTTTAGATTTACTTTTTAAATAGATACTGCACTATCGGATTTTTAATCATGGAGCGCTACTATCCTTTCTTAATGTCATGTAGCATAAATTTTAATGACTTATTATAATTTAGTTATCATTCAAACTAGTCAGTAACGCATGATGATTAATCTCTTAGAAATTAGCAGTGTTTCTTTATTTTTTTTAAGTAATTTTTACTAAATAAGAGCTGTAATTGCAAGCAATGTTTGCTACAGTTTTTGATACATAATAATAGCAAAAGTAAACAAAAATATAATAGCAAAAGTAAACAAAAATAATTTAGTGTTATTGCGTAGCCACGATGCTTACAGTTGAAGCGCAACAATGAGCTATCTCGCTCACGATGATCTGACTGGTCAACTTGCATAAGTCTAGTCGAAAAAATTTATCAAAGATATTAAGTATATCAAATTTTCATTCCGACAAAACCTCAATCCTTATCCATGCCAATATGTTGAATTTTACTACAATTTTATATTCATCAAAAGTCTTATGAAGACAACAGAGTTGCTATATATGATTGAAGTTAATAACACTAGCGCCTGGTTATCAACACAAAAAACTATTGAGTTATATATAATCTACTAATAAACATTTCGTAGATACTTATCATCGCCAGGTACAGCTTAGGGTAAATGGAATTAGAGCTTTGAAGCTTTAAGCATGATCTAGATTTTTAAAGATCAAAAAATACTTAATTAATGGAATTAGGTATTGAGTGTACTGGTAGTGTCCAGCTTTAATTGGAAAATAATTTCCAGGCTCCTATGTTAAGTTTGTAAAGCTTTAGAAAAAAATGTAAAGCACGACATCTAATGGTTCTGAAAAGTTGTGTTTCGTGTTTAAAAACTAATGAATTTGCTAAATTCTTACTAATTCTAGATATTAGTTGTGTAGATTTTCATATCCACTTCTTCTTGTGTATCATAATAGAAGTTACCATAGCATATTCTAAGACTACTCGTCTAAATCTTCTGGCTTTCTATGGCTCGGCTTAATCTGCAATAAGGTGAACTCTGTGAAGATGTTTATAATAACTCATTTGCGTAGGTATCCAATATTGAAATCCTGGAAATTGATATCTTATGGCACATCCCTGATATGGGTCTCTCTATTTGTGATGTTTTACATTAATGCAAGTGACATTCAGCAAAATTTAAAAACTATACTTCACTCATCTAAAGTCAATTTCTATTCCATATCTATTCATGACTGGCTTCCTAATTTCACACAACCATTCATAAGTAAGGTTAGTGCAAATCAAAAAAATGAACTCATAGAGAAACTACGCTCTGAAAAAAGTTATTCTAGAGAAGATTTAGGATCAGAACTTTTGGCAAATCAACCAACTCGTTCTAATGCCTCAATTAGCACAGAGAAATTAAGTGATAAATTCGAAATGCCAATGGGAACAGGATATACGTGGCAAGCAAAATTTAAAAATAACCAACTATTTCTTAATGGATATATGCAAAGCGAGAAAGATCGCGATGCACTTATGAGCGCTGCAAAAAATGCATTCGCAAATAACCCTATATTTAACAAAGTCACAATTAAAACTGGTGCCCCTTCTGGTTGGCTTGAAACTGCAATTCTCGCACTTGATTATCTAGCGATGCTCGAAGAAGGATTAACTTCATTAAAAATAAACACATTAAACTTTTCTGGCCTCGTAAAACACCAAGAATCAGCAGAACTCATTAAAAGTGCGCTACAAAATAAACTTCAACCAACATACAAATTTTATCATAACATCAAATTCAAAAAAGCTACTATTCCAATTGTAAGTCCATTCAGGAGTACTATAGATTTTCATAACGGTGTTCTTCAACTTAGTGGATATATTCCTAGTGTAGAGTTGCAAAATCGCATTATTGAACATATTAAAGCAAAGTATCCTGAAACTGTAATTGTGAATAGTATGACCTTTGCTGAAGAAGCCCCGGAAGGCTGGCTTAATTGCATTTTAGCTGGTTTGGATAGTTTGCTCAAACTTGAACATGGTAGAGTGACAATTATCGACAGTGAGTTAAACTTAACTGGTCTTACTCGTAAGGAAGATATCGGCGATGCCATACCAAAACAGCTACGTGCAGCTGCTAATCGATCATGTCAGGAAACTATAAACTTACGAGTCGAAATTCCACCTGAACCTCTCTTAAAGTGGCATGCTAGCTATGAAGATAAAACACTGCTAGTCTCAGGTGAGGTTCCTGATTCTGGCGTGCAGAACCATTTAATGAAATTAATTGATCAGCTTTTTCCAGATACTAAAATCACAGTCGAATTGCGTGTAAATCCAAGTCGTACTAAGAAATGGCCTTTAGTTGCAGAACTCGCATTAAAATCACTCTCAAAGTTACGTCGTGGAGAAGCTCGTATTGTGTCTCAAACTTTGATTTTAAACGGAGAAGCCAAAGATACTGCTGCTGAAGCTGATATACGACAACAAATGAAATCTGGTACCCCAAGAGGATACGTAGCTCACGCATACATTCAGGTCAAATCCGCTGCCATGCTCTGGGCTGAACGTCAAGTAAAGCATTCTGAGCTTAAAACTGCACATCAATACAAAAAATCAATTGCCCGTACTATTAGGGAAATAGATAAAGACAATGTTCCTGACGACACCAGTACATCATCACAACAAATCTCGAAAACAAATTCTCCTCATGAGATAACTGATACACAAAAAAATGAAATTAATGAAAAAGTAGAAATTAAAGAGAAGTACTTAGAACAATCTTCACGTCATTTACAATACATTAAAGATAAATCAAAGTTGAGTGAGATTAAAATCGGACTAAAAAATTGCTCAAAAGCACTTAGTGATGCATTGCGTACAGATGATATCGTATTTGAGGCTGGTAGTGATCGAATCTCACTTAAGGATCGTGTAATACTTAATCGCTTCGTTAATCTTAAAAAAATTTGTAAAGATTATGTAATCAAAATTTCAAGCCATACTGACTCAAAAGGATCAAATTCAAGTAATCAGGTTTTATCGGAAAAACGTGCAGGGGCAGTGCAAAAATATTTAATAAGCATAGGTATTTCTCCGTCGCAACTTAAGACGCGTGGATATGGTGAGACAAGACCACTATTTCCAAACTCAACGCCTGAAAATCGTATTCGTAATAGTAGAATTGAATTTGATGTAATTTTGAAATAAAAAACAGTTAACTTATAAAAGATTCATACTATGTCGTACATACACATATGAACGTAATTAAAGTTTATGGAGTTATCTCAAAGAAAAATGATCATAGTTCCAATTTTGTTGAAACATTTACTTGATATCTATTTCAAAACTCACAATTGATCTAAATCAGGCATGGGTCTAAATTAGTTTCGTCTACACTACATTAAGAGTGAACACAAGTTTTAAATACCAGCTATTTTTTGTTCTTTTATAAATAGGAGAGACCTTATATAAAGTTAGTGTTTTCGAATTGTATCACTTAAAGATCAATAATACATTTTTTAGTTAAGATCTTAAATGGCTACTCAAATTTCAATTATACTGTAAACAGCTTATTTAATAATGATGTCTAACCTAATAATCATTATCGCCATAGTGTTTAATAAAGTTGCAGCAGATATATAAATTAATTCACAGAAGTTCCGTATACTAGATAGCTTATGATAAATAAGTTATATGAGAATTAGTATTAACCATATTTTTTTCAAGCCTAATAATTCTGATATTTTAAAAATATGTACCCAAACTAATTAAATTCTAATGAGTACGAAACCTATCTAAACTCAAAACCGTGTTCACATAAAAAGTGAATAAGGTTATGAGTGCTATTAGGTTAGTTTCTTTTGCAAAATCAGTTTCTGATAGGTTTTTATGAAAGCATGAATACTGATTGTGATCCACACTTAACGATCAAGTACCCGACTATTTAAATACCTTAACTACTAGTAAGTATTACTTAGTCTAATATTAAAGTCTTGTAAGTAGATGTTATAAGTTTTCGCTTTTTCTTACATAAGAGCTTGGAGTTATCGATATTGAAAAATGCCCATTATTTTCTTGTTGAACCTCTAATAGTATCCAAATTCTTTGAATTAAACTTCGACACAGCGAAAAGAAAAAATGTTAATAAGAAATTTTCAACTAAAACGGTTTTGATTTTATTTTATGGATGAGGTTTTTTAAATAAAAGTATTGAAGTAAAAAATCTTTAACAAATATATAGTGTCCTTCAAAGTATTATTATATCTCTTTTTAGCGAAAGCATCTGTTCAATATCCTTTTTTTCTGAATCAATTGCTGTTTCGTATCGTACCCCAGGAAACAAAATAATATCAGCAGTCTTATCGTTTCTTTCATGATCCCTGGTAGTTTGTTCTGGCATCTGCAATGCCGCAAACTTTAAAATTATGCACATTATTTAGTCTCATATATGCTATTATTATTGTATAAGCACGTACGTGAGACAAAACCGTGCAATTGAAGCATTAAACAAATTGTTTCCTGAATATATAATAAATTGTTTGTTATTACCTATATATCACATAGTGTTGCTATTTTGCAGCTTTATTTGGGTTAGATTTTATTATTTAAGCCATTCATCGAGATAATGCCGACCGTGTTTATCTTCGACCTCCACAATCCATAGATCAGGATCAAACTGTACTTGCTTATTAAGAAAATCATCAACAATTTTCTCTTCGTTACCATTGTCGTGCATATGTGCCATCCAGGTTTGACAAGGTGTCCGTTCATGAGAAATTGAGGGAGCTGGGCTGAAGAGTTTTGCACTACCATCAAGACAATTAACTTTAATGTAAATTGCGCCAGCATCATCATCACCATGCCGAAGCACTACTGCGTGAATAAGTCTAGCCTGGCAAATCCGTAGATAATGTTTAACCCAAATTTCTGATCGTAATCGCATATACTACTCAGGTAAATTTACTAGTAAAAAAATTCTATTTTAAAAAGTGCAGTGCAATCATCCCTCAGAACGTGCAAGATTTTCTAACCTTAACAATAAGTTATATGTTATGCGTCCTTTAGGTGGTAATTTTTGCTGAATCTCAAACTTCTTTATTGCATTAATGGTGAGGGCGTCAAGTCGCCCTGAATTAAGAAGATCTCCAAATTTAGTCTGCTTAAGAAGCTTTTGCACATAACGCACCACAGATTGTGCTTTCGAGCTAACATGTATTTGGTAAGCAGGCCGTGTTTCTAATGGCGAACCAAGTAAAATTGTGCGTAATAATTTTTCACTTACTTCACCTGTCAATGGCAAATGATTTACGGCCTCATAATCCATGATAGCAGCTCGGATATACATGGAAATAGAGCCATCAAGCTGGCCACCATAATAATTGGTTTCTCTGAGTTCACGTTGCACTGCTCGTATTAGGCCAGGTGATTCTTCAGGCTTTAAAAAACGTGGATTATTTCTATTTGTGAATTTTGTTAAATCCCCCCCTGTTAATCGATTATCACTATTCTGGTTTTTTTTAACATCGTTTGACCACAAAGTAACTGTTCTAGAATCCTGAAGGATCAACGTATTAATGAATACGCCTAGCGACATACAAAAACAAAAATAAATACTAAGCTTAAAAACTGCTAAATTCATAACCTACCCTCTCAAACTTTCTACTATAATCTCAGTCGGCTATTGAGCTTGTGTTAATCATAGCTTTTAATTATAGAAATCTTCTCTGTATCAAAAAACCCACAATGTTCCTTTGGTATTAAAAACAAAATTAACACTAAAAATTCACTAATATTACATCAAAAAATGACTATAACTTGTGGCTAAGAGGTTATGACTACGTTTCATAACACATGACTGTTTTATACATTTGTGGCTAATGGTTAGGTTTTAGATGATACATCGCATTATTTATTAAGTCTGCAACGCCTCTATACTAAGAAAATAGTCTTACTAAAACTTAATGTTTATGAATTTGAATTGTAGTGGTAATAGCTTTCACCTCACCAACTATAATTGCTAGTGATAGCATTGATCTAGGAGAACACTACATTGAGCAAAAAAATTAAAACATTATTTCCTTAGTGGATAAGAAGAACGTCCAACATTAAAAGATTCTGCTGAGAGCTTTAGTTAAGGAATTAATACTCTGTCACACCTAATATATTGGCAAGACACTCTTAATATGCAAACTACTCATTTTATTATTATATTGAATCACTCCAGGTAGTAAAAAAGATCATTATCGCAACGAACAATCTACTGAACTTTTTGTGATAAACCATAAAGCTCACCGCATTTTTTATCAAATAACAGGTACGCAAAATGTATGAGGATTTGAAACTTTACATCGATGGAAAATTTATAATTGGTAGTAGTGGTGTCAATGAATCTGTACTGAATCCATCCACTAACACAATTTTAGCAAACGTTCCATTTGCAAAGCAGCATGAAATGGATGTTGCGATACAATCTGCACAAAATGGATTTATAAAATGGCGCAGGATGTCGGCTTTCGAACGTTCTGAAATAATGCACAAAGCAGCTGATTTATTGCGCACACGTTGTGATGATATCTCTAAAAGCCTAACTTTAGAGCAAGGCAAAATTAATATCGAAGCAAAACATGAAGTAATGGTAAGTGCTGATGTAATTGATGTTCTTGCAGAGGAAGGCAAACGTGCATACGGAAGAATTATCCCTCCTCGTGTAAGCGGTGTACGTCAGATGGTACTTCCTGAACCTCTAGGTATTGTTGCAGGATTCTCACCTTGGAATTTTCCTGTCAGTCAGGCCGCACGCAAGATCGGTGCGGCCTTGGCTGCTGGTTGTGTCATTATAATCAAGTGCCCAGAGGAGACACCCGGTTCTCCGGTAGCATTGGTAAGGTGTTTTCATGAAGCAGGAATACCATCAGGAGTAATAAACCTCATTTACGGTGTGGCATCCGAATTATCGGAATATTTAATACCACACCCTTTGATACGTAAGGTTTCCTTTACAGGCTCTGTACCAGTTGGCAGGCGACTTGCTTCTATAGCCGGCATTCATATGAAGCGTACAACAATGGAACTAGGTGGTCATTCACCTATGCTTATTTTCGATGATATTGACGTTGAATACGTTGCAATCTTAACATCAAATCTTAAATGGCGTAACGCAGGCCAAGCCTGCATCTCACCAACACGTTTTTTTGTGCATGAAAAGATTTTTGATAAATTTGTTGCCAAGTTTGTTGATATCGCCCAAGGCATTAGAGTAGGTGATGGCCTTGATCCAAATAGTCAGATGGGACCACTTGCCAATGCTCGCCGTGTTGACTTTATCGAATCAATTATTCACGACGCTGTTGAAAAAGGTGCTATAATTGCGTCAGGTGGCAAGCGTATAGAAACTCGTGGTAATTACTTCGAGCCGACTGTCCTTGTTAATGTTTCACAAAAAGCACGTATTATGTGTGAAGAACCGTTTGGCCCTATTGCTGTCATCTTATCATTTAACGATACAGACGATGTTATTGACCGTGCTAATAGATCTCCCTACGGACTCGCGAGTTACGTTTTTACCCATGACACTCGACGCATTGAGAAAATTGTAGACGCACTCGAATGCGGAATGATCTCGATCAATCATCAGGGCATAGGAATACCTGAAACGCCTTTCGGTGGCATTAAAGATTCTGGTTATGGGCATGAACAAACAATTGAGGGACTACAAGCTTATTTATCTTACAAATTTGTTAGCGGGATGAGCTGAGCTTTAAATGCAAGAATAAAGAAATCAAAGGATTTATAGGTATTAGTGAGCTGTTACGTAATGATATTTATATCATTAACAAGTCGGCATAGGCTCTGGACAGAAAAGTAAATTATTATGCCTTGTCGAACTACGCAAGCCCTTCAATTTTTATTTCACATTGATTGCATCATAGACTTAGTTAAGTTCTTGACTGCATATAAAACACGGTTCCGTAAATATATGTGATGTGATTTTTCTAACCGTCGCTATTTTCGTTCACGTGTTGGCTTAGAAACAGGGTACATGCTACTTTGATTATCAAGCTTCAGTTTACCTGTTACAAAGTATTCATCTATTGAGAATTGTAAGAGACGTCAGAATGTATGATCGAAAAGTATTATTCGTGAAATAATTATACTTTTCATATAAAATTAGAACTACAATGATTTATATATAGATTATGACCACAGAAATAAGACAAGCAACAGCTAAAAAAACTACTCTGAAGAATGAGAAGTTACAACAATCAAGCTTAGTGGCTAAGTTTGCCGCCGATCCACCCTTACTTTTGGACTGTGGTGAAAAGATCGGTCCTTTTGTTATTGCATACCAAACCTATGGGGCTCTAAATAGTGATCGCTCTAATGCAATTCTTGTGTGTCATGCTTTAACTGGAGACCAACACGTTGCGAGCAGTAATCCAGTTACAGGAAAATCTGGTTGGTGGGAACGCATGGTTGGCCCTGGACGTCCTATCGACACACGAAGGTATTTTGTTATCTGCTCTAATATTATAGGTGGCTGTATGGGCTCAACTGGAGCGGCATCCATTAATCCCGTGACAGATAAACCGTTCGGGTTAGATTTTCCAGTAGTTACAATTGCTGATATGGTTGACGCTCAGGTGCGTCTAATTGATTACCTTGGTATCGACGAGCTCTTCGCTGTTATTGGTGGCTCGATGGGGGGTATGCAGGTTTTAGATTGGGCTTCTAGGTATCAAGAACGTGTTTATTCCGCAGTTCCTATAGCTACAGCACCGTGGCACTCGTCACAAAATATTGCGTTTCATGAGGTTGGTCGTAATGCTGTTATGGCAGACCCTGACTGGTGTGATGGTAATTATCTGGCAGAGGGCCGTGTGCCTCGTCGAGGTTTGTCAGTAGCCCGTATGGCAGCGCATATCACATATTTATCTGAAAATACGCTTCAGCATAAGTTCGGTCGCAACCTGCAGAATCGTAAAAAAAGGTCATTTTCCTTCAGTGCAGACTTTCAAGTTGAGAGCTATTTGCGTTATCAGGGTTCAACATTTGTAGATCGTTTTGATGCTAATAGTTATCTTTACATAACTAGAGCTATGGACTACTTCGATTTAGCAGCAGATAATGGAGGTGTTTTAGCACGTGCATTCCATGGAACTAAAACACGATTCTGTGTAGTTTCATTTACGAGTGATTGGCTTTATCCAACAAGAGAAAGTAAGGCTATAGTACAAGCTCTTAATTCTGTGGCTGCCAATGTTTCATTTGTAGAGATCAAAAGTGATAAAGGTCACGATGCTTTTTTACTAGATGAGCCAGAAATGTTTGCCACTGTAGGGGGCTTTCTTAGGGCTGGAGCGCAGAGGCGCGGTATCTCTGAGGCAAAGGAGGGGTAGTTATGTCATTACCAGATCTGGTTCATGTCCCAGTTCCCGGAGAGCCATATCGCGCAGACCACTTGCTGATTGCTGAAATGGTCTCTTCGGATGCTCGTGTTCTTGATGTTGGTTGTGGTGATGGTTCATTGTTGCAGCTACTTCATGATAAATGTAGAGTTGATGGTCGTGGGATTGAAATTGAACCACGTAAAGTTAATTCTTGCGTTGCTCGTGGATTGTCAGTGATTCATGGAGATGCTGACAATGACTTGGATGACTATCCTGCTCAAGCCTTCGATTACGTTATTTTAAGTCTTACGATTCAAGCTACTAGATACCCACGGATGGTCTTAGAGAATTTGCTCCGTATCGGGCGCTATGCTATTGTTTCATTTCCTAATTTTGGCCATTGGGAAGTTCGCATGAGTTTATTATTAACTGGACGCATGCCACAAACAAAAAACCTACCAGAAACATGGTACGCAACACCTAATGCGCATCTCTGTACAATTGCTGACTTCGCTGATCTTTGTAAAAGTGCAAATATAGAAGTAGAGAGGGCTGTCGCGTTTAACAGCTCAGGTTATCGTCTTCGTATAGATCGATTTATATATTTACAGAATATATTAGGTGAAAAAGCTGTTTTTTTATTAAAGGGTAAATCTCATTAGATTTCTCGTCGAATAAGTGAAATAGTAAAATAATTACTTTAAATCAATCATCAAACTTTTAAATTTCGATTATTCAATCCAGTCTTTTTATTTAAAATAAAGTATATTACTATCATAATAGGTGGTTTTGTTCTTGCGTACTTTCGAGTTTATTATCAAAGCATTTAGCAAAATTTTAGACAGTTTTACTTTGAAAAAAGTACCACAAAAGTGTGTTTGATTTGAATAGTTTTAAACGGCAGCAGCATCCTTCTTAATACGTGCAATCATGGAACGTAGTCCGTTAGCTCGCTGGGAAGACAAGTGCTCATTAAGTCCAAGGCTATCAAATATACTGATTGCATCAACTTCAAGAATTTGGCTAGCCCGCTTGCCACTGTAAATTCTTAGTAAGATAGCGATCAATCCCTGAACAATATGTGCATCGCTTTCACCTCGAAATGTAAAAGTTGGATCTTCGGTATTATTATTAATAATCTGTTTCTCCGACACTAACCAAACTTGACTTGCACAACCACGAATTTTAGTTGCATCAGTTCTCTCTGATTGATTCAAACGAGTTAATGTACGACCCAGCTCGATAATGTAGCGGTATCGATCTTCCCAATCATCAAGAAGTGCAAAATCAGCGATTACATCGTCTATTGACATCAAAAGCTCTCTTATTTGCTTCTACTATAATTACTACATCATTCATGATGTTATATCATATGACTCAAAATTTTTTATGTAAAATTTCATTGTCCCTTAGTATTAATGAGTTCAAGATCTAATAAATAATTTTTATTATTCTCTCAATTCATATACATAAACAGAAGTGTTTAGTAAGAATATGCTCTTAGTTAAGAGGTGGAGCAAACTTAATAAATAATGTATCGTGCCTTTTGAAATACAGTCTGTTGTTAATAGGTCACTAGTAGTTCTAATAGATGAACTGAGCTGTTCGGTGTCAAATTAATCATAGACGTAAAGTAGTTGTAGATTTTTGAAGTTATGAATAAATATAATTTTAGCCAAAGGAGAGGTTATACGAAGTAACACTACACCATTCTTCATATCAATAAACTGTTAAATATCTTAATGCTGAATTTAGTATCAATTCCAAGCAAGAAAGACTGAGTGCTTTAATGCAACTTTAGTTACTGGTCTTGTGATGTAAACTTAGATCTACAACGTATTAATAATAATAACTAAAGTGTATTTTGAGAAAACAACGATGAAGATATTTTCAAAATAATTTGAAGTAGTTTCTAACAAACTAAATCAGAATCAATTATGTGATCTTGTAACGCTATACGATAGATGCAGGTCAGTAATATAAAAATCTTATTAAAGATAAGGACTAATATATTTATATCGCTATTTAGAGATGAAACTGTTAACCAAACATTTCATAAGAATGCTTAGTTCTTTATATCGATAAGTAGGTTTAGTTGCATGTCCAAATTGAAAATCGCCGTTATTGGTTCAGGAATATCAGGGCTTTCATGCGCGTGGCTTTTATCCAAATCTCATAATGTAACGTTATTCGAACGTAATGATCGTTTAGGTGGCCATAGCAATACCGTCAAAATTCCATCGTCAGTTGGTCCAATAAGTATTGATACAGGTTTCATAGTTTACAATGAAGTAACCTATCCAAACTTGACAGCTCTTTTTAACCATCTTGACGTTAATACCGTACGCAGTAACATGGGTTTTGCCGTGTCACTAAATTCAGGTGGCTACGAATACTCAGGCAGTGGATTAAGTGGTTTATTTGGGCAGCTGTCTAATCTAATAAATAGTCGCCACCTAATTATGATCTACGATATTTTTCGCTTTTTTCGAAATGCTGGAGCATTCCAAGCAAGTGCTTCTGATCCAGATCTCACACTTGCCCAATGGCTCAAAGAGTCTGGCTATTCTGAAGATTTCATACAGAATCACATTTTGCCGATGGGAGCAGCTATCTGGTCTGTTCCATCAACGCAGATGATGGATTTTCCTGTAATTTCATTTTCGCGCTTTTTTCATAACCATGGATTATTAAAAATAAATAATCGACCAAAATGGCGTACTGTTGTTAATGGTAGTCATAATTATGTAAGCAAAATTATTGCTAAATTCGATGGACTAACACGCACGGGATTGGAGATCCAAAAAATAATGCGAAGAAGTGATGCAGTAGATTTGTTTGCAGATGGCCGACTGATTGATAGTTTCGATCATTGTGTGCTCGCAACGCATGCTGATCAGGCTCTAAAAATACTATGTGATGTGGACTCTATTGAAAGTAGTTGTCTCAGTTCTTTTAAATATTCGGAAAATGAAGCAGTTCTACACGATGATCAGCTTACAATGCCACGGCGTAAACATCTTTGGTCGAGCTGGAATTATGTCTCTTATAGTCCTGAAAACAATCCCGCCGTGACATATTGGATGAATAATTTGCAACCCTTACCGACAAAACACAACTACTTTGTAACACTTAATCCAGCTCATCAAGTCTCAAGTGAAAATATCTTTGGGAGATACAACTACACACATCCTATATTCAATTCTGCTGCTATCAAATCACAAAAATATTTATGGAGTTTACAGGGAAGGAGAAGAACTTGGTTTGCCGGAAGTTATTTTGGTTACGGTTTTCATGAAGATGGCTTGCAGGCTGGTCTTGCTGTTGCTGAAAGCTTGGGAGGCATCTCCAGACCTTGGCAGGTCAAAGGCCAATCGGACCGCATTAATCTTAATCAAAGATTTGAAATTAATAATGTTATAGGTGTAATTAATGATGGATAGCGCAAAGATTTACTGCGGTGAAGTACACCATAAACGCTTGCGGCCCAAAAGACATAAGTTGCATTACACAGTTTTTTCAATTTTAGTAAATATTGATGATCTTGAAGATATAAGCAGTCGCTCATGGCTTTTTGGTTACAACAAGCCATCATTCTTCAGTATTTATGACAAAGACTTTGGCTATCGAGATGGCATGCCTATATCCCAATATGCACGGCAAATACTTTCTGGCACAGCAATGGGTGCACTAACTCATCGCATATCGCTTCTGACATATCCAAGGATCATGGGTTATTCTTTCAATCCTTTAAGTGTGTATTATTGTACGGGAAAAGATGGGCAGTTATGTGCTATTATCTATGAAGTAACTAACACTTTTGGTGATCGCCATTGTTATGTTTTGCACCCAGGAATAGAACGCCACGGTGTTTACATACATTCCTGTGAAAAAAAAATGTATGTATCACCTTTTCTATCACTTAAAGGCCAATATAACTTTCGTATAACCTTCCCATCAGAGAGACTTTTAGTAGGTGTAAATTTCTGTGATGATCAAGGGCCTTTGATAAAAACATTCTTCAGCGCAAATGCTAAACCATTCAATGATCGAATATTACTTAATCTTGCGATCGGTTATCCGTTGATGACACTAAAAGTAATCGCTGGTATTCATTTCGAAGCATTTCGACTTTGGTTGAAGCGTATTCCACTTACAAAACGCCCAGCTAGACCTCGATTTGTTATATCTACGCGAGAGTAGACCATCTCTTAAGGATATTACTTTAACCGTGAAAAATTTCTCTATGTTTCAAAGACTACAAATTAGAAGAAGATATAGTGTATTGATTAGCCGTATCATTATACATGTTCTAACTATATTTTTACGTGATCTATCACGCGGAAGACTAAAACTAATATTTCCTTCTGGCATTAAAGCTACTGT
This sequence comes from Candidatus Tectiglobus diatomicola, assembly GCA_039583345.1. Taxonomy (GTDB): domain Bacteria; phylum Pseudomonadota; class Alphaproteobacteria; order Rhizobiales; family Hyphomicrobiaceae; genus Tectiglobus; species Tectiglobus diatomicola. Next base: position 121,365 of record JAZDSJ010000006.1, read on the forward strand.
TTTCCAAAACGAAGTACACTCAGACTGTGATGTCATATTACATGTAAAAAACTTTGGTGTTTTTTGGAAATCAATACGGCGCGGCACTGTAGGTTTTGCAGCAAGCTACATAGATGGAGACTTTGAAGTAAATAGTCTTAAAAATACTTTTCGCTTTTTTATTTCAAATAAAAAAAAGCTCGGAAATGCGGTTCAAGGTTTTTTTTTAACACGTCTGCCCGACAAGCTATTTCATAAGCTACACGCAAACACTAAATCGGGTAGCCAGCGCAATATTGCTGCCCATTATGATCTCGGTAATGCTTTCTATAATGAATGGCTTGACGAAACTATGACTTATTCTAGTGCAATTTTTAAAGATGCTCAGTCTTTGGAACAAGCACAGGAAGCTAAATACCAACGAGTTGCAGATTTAGTTGGTATAAAACCGGGAAAATCAGTGCTTGAAATTGGATGTGGTTGGGGCAGAATGTCCGAGATAGCAGCAAAACGTGATGCCAGAGTTACAGCACTAACAGTATCGCATCAACAATTACAGTATGCTCGCGAACGCATAAACCGATCTGGTTTAGCTGATAAAGTTGATGTACGATTTGAAGACTATCGTAATTGTCGAGGAACATTCGATGGTATTGCTTCGATTGAAATGATTGAGGCTGTAGGTGAGGAAAATTGGGGCATATATTTTGACACTGTAGCTTCTCGTTTGAAAGAAGGAGGACGTGCTGTTATTCAAGCTATTACTATTGATCCTGAGCTATTCAAAAGCTATCGTAAAAAGCCAGATTTCATTCAGCGTTTCATTTTTCCAGGTGGGATGCTTCCTACAGAACAATTACTCGATAAACACGCTGAAGCCGCAGGCTTGGAATCCCTTCACAAAGAACGATTTGGTCCGTGCTATGCACGCACACTTAGAGAATGGCGGACACGGTTCACTAAGGCATGGCCTCGTCTTAAAGATATGGGATTTGATGAAAAATTTTGTAGAATGTGGCTTTATTATTTAACATATTGTGAGGTTGGTTTTGAGCAAAGAACAATAGATGTCGGCATTTACGTTTTTAGAAAGCCTAAATCAATTACATCTACGGTGATTTCATAGGTCTAATTTGTTTGTAATTAAAATGAGAATTTATGTAGCATGATTAGTGGCAAGCCCTCAGTTCTAAAAAAAACCACCTTTTCATTTGTAGATTTTTTTGAAGGACAAACCCAAGCTTGGGGAATATTCGAAGATCGTTTTGGGAAAATCAGACTACATTTATCAATTAATATGAACGGTAGCTGGTCAAGAGATAACTTTGTATTGGAAGAAAATTTTTACTACAACGACGGGCGTCAGGAAAATCGAAAATGGTTAATAAAAAATGGAAAATGTGATCAATTTCTAGCCACATGTGATGATTGTATAGGCCAAGCAATAGGGCAAATTATCGAAAATGAGATCAAAATGCGATATCATTTTCGTCTTAAAATGAGAAAGCATGTATTACACGTTTATTTTATTGATCGTATTATAAAACTAGATAACTACCGCGCGGTGAATCGTGCAACAATGTATAAATGGGGGATCAAACTTGGTGAACTATCTCTTTTTTTTGAAAAAAAATAAAGTCATCAGCGTACTATAGAAACTCAAAGCTGCAACGTTTCAGAAAATAAGAATTACATTTTTTAGTGTCGTATACGATGTTATATTTAAGGATGAAGTTACTTAAAATAGTGTAAAATACAGAGATCATTAGCATTTAATAATCTTAAAACTGATATCATTAGCACACTCACAGTTGCTACTTTCACCTTAAGAGCGGTGTCTTTATTTTATTTCCTCAACCTCAAACAACAAAAAGTTTTCATATAAGTCATTTTTCTTAAGTAAAAACTATATGTGATTAATCTACTTACCACATTCAAGAAAGATGACCGTGTTAATTTAGACTTGCATGCTGATTGAAAATTCGTGTCATCAAGTTTTTAAAAAAGAAAAAGCTTTAAAAACAGATGACTCTACTTTTTTTATAAATTAATGATTTTCGTTAACTGTAGTTTTGGACTGAACAGTGATTTAGAAAAAAATGCAGTTATATATAAAAGTTAATAATTTTATTTACATTAATATTTTCTACCAATATAAGACAATTAATATTGCTAATATACTTTACCAAAAGTTTAGTGATATCTGTACATTAACAATATAGTTTTCTGAAATTTTTTTATCTAAAAATTAAATAAATGCTTCGTGCCGGCCACGATATATATGATAACACCTGGCAAATTCAAAATTATAACATTAAAGTAATAATACAACGCAATACACTTTACAGCTTCCATATCTTGAGAAGAAAGCTAAGCTATGAACTATCTTTGTGCCCCCCGCCGCAAGTCTGTAGCTGTCAATATTTCTGGATTAATAGTTGGTGGCTCAGCCCCCGTTGTTGTGCAATCTATGACTAATACAGATACTGCAGATATTGTCCAGACAGTTAATCAAATTATAGAACTTGCACATGCAGGCTGTGAGTTAGTGCGTATTACTGTCGATCGCGATGAAGCAGCAAAAGCCGTTCCTCATATTCGCGATAAACTTTTAAAATATAATGTAAATGTGCCTCTAGTAGGAGATTTTCATTACATTGGCCATAAGCTTTTGCAAGAAAACCCAGCCTGTGCAGAAGCTCTTGATAAATACCGAATTAATCCAGGAAACGTAGGTTTCAAAAATAAGAGAGACAAACAATTCTTATTAATTGTAGAAAAGGCGCTAGAATATAGAAAACCAATTCGTATCGGTGTGAATTGGGGATCTCTCGATCAAGAACTTCTCACCCATCTTATGAACAAAAACGCTAAATCATCTTCTCAACAACCAGCCCGTGTAGTAATGCATGAAGCATTAGTTCAGTCTGCTTTAATGTCAGCTGAACGTGCAAAAGAGGTTGGCTTGGCAGCTAACCGTATTATTATCTCAGCTAAAGTATCTGCAGTACAAGATTTAATTCATGTTTATTATCTATTATCAAAACGTTGTAATTACGCATTACATCTTGGCCTTACAGAAGCTGGCATGGGATCCAAAGGCATAGTAGCCTCCTCGGCGGCATTAGGCATTCTTTTGCAACAAGGTATTGGTGATACCATCCGCTACTCTCTAACACCAAAGCCTGGGGGAGACCGAACGCAAGAAGTACGTGTAGCACAAGAGCTTCTACAAACTATGGGGATTCGAGCGTTCCTTCCTGCTGTAACTGCTTGCCCTGGATGCGGACGAACCACATCTGAAGTTTTCCAGCAATTAGCAAATGATGTGCAGAACATGATCTACGATCGGATGCCATACTGGAAAAGTAAATATCCCGGTGTCGAAGAATTAAACTTAGCTGTTATGGGCTGTATCGTGAATGGCCCAGGTGAATCTAAACATGCCGATATTGGTATTTCATTACCTGGGACTGGGGAACAGCCAGCAGCTCCAGTTTACATTGATGGAAAGAAAATCCTAACACTTCGTGGCCCTAATATCACCACTGAATTCAAAGGCATTATCGAAAATTATATAGAGAATCGTTTTAGCTAGAACTAGCTATAAAAAATCTTTAATATAGTTCAAGTACTACTATAATGTTACTTAAACACAAATACACGGACTGCGTTTACATTCTTTTAGTCGAATCAATGTGTAGTAGCCTCCAGAACAGGGAGGAGAGTTCAGAATGCTTATGAATGTTTCTGAAATAATGTCACTTAGAGATAAATACTCCGAGTTGAAAGGTAGCCGTGTATTAATAACTGGTATTAGTCCATCATGGGGCTTAGACATAGCAATTGCTTTCGCCGAATATAACTGCAATCTTGTTCTACAAATTCCTGATCCTTCCCCCGAGACTGATACAATATTACAGATGATTTCAGAAATAACACCCAATATTTCAGCTTATCATGACCCGATTACAGATTCTGAAAAATCCATACGTTTTGCTCAGAAGGCGATCCAGATTTACGGTGGGATCGAGACAGTTATTAATCTGATACCGATCAATTTATATCATATTGAAACTTCAGTGACTTTAGATGGAATTGAATCTCTACTTTATGCTCCAATACAAGTTGCTTGCCACATCACACAAGTCGCAGCAAACCGAATGGGATTAACTTGGTCAAACGGTTCTATTCTGAATGTTCTGCGATTACCTAAACCCAATACTAAAACAGAATCAACTTTAGTAGGTATTGCACGCTCTGCACTAACATCGATGACTAAAGCAGAAGCATACGATTGGTCTGAGCATGGCATTAGAATAAATGCTGTGGCTCCACAGAATAATTATATTGAAAGATCTTCAATAATGGGTGATTGCCTTCATACCGAGCCAGATTTGGCTAAAATTGCAACATACCTTGCTTCTCATAAGGGTAAAAATCTATCAGGATATGTGCTTTCGTACAAAGATCGGGAAAGTATCCAATAACGACTAAGATTTAATATTATCCACATCAGGTTATTTAGAACTATTGAACTAATTAAGAGAGCGAATAATTTTGAGAAACTTTAGCAATCAACTCAAATCTTGACACTTTATAACCATATAGTATAAAAATCTGTCAATACTGACTACCAAAACTTGTTACTATTATATCAGGAAGACTCATATCCTAATAAAAAGTTGTATCTACATGTGATGAGACACAGTTAGGTTATGCTAGTTTTACTCTTATTGGTATTCTTTATAGTATAATCATAAAATTATAGTGTAAATTTGTATCAATCTAGACTTAAGGTCAAAATACTTTAGCTATTTGTAGCACTATTGGCTATCAGATATTTTGTATTTAATCTATTATGTGCATTTTAATAATTAAATTAGACTGCATTTCAGTATGAAAGTTAAAGTGGTACAAGATGATATTTCACAATGGAGCGCACGCGTTCATTAACCAGATTTGATCATCATCTGTCAGCCCACAAGATGATATTTTGTTATAAACACGTTCATGATAAGTATTGATCCAAGTACATTCATCGTTCGACAGCATATTGAGTAATATTAAACGGCGATCTATTGGAGCCAAAGTTAAAGTCTCAAATGTCAACATTTGACATTCACCTTCAATAGATGCCGTGACCTCCTTAACTAACATTAAATTTTCAATCCTTATACCAAAAATACCTTCTTTATAATATCCAGGCTCATTCGAAACAATCATTCCTGGCAGTAAAGCTTCCTCAGATCGTTTCGAAATAGAATGTGGACCTTCGTGAACTGACAGATAACTACCAACGCCATGACCAGTGCCATGATTATAGTCAAGTCCGGCACTCCATAATGCTCGCCTTGCAAAAGGATCGATATCAGCCCCGCGAGTTCCGATTGGAAATATTAAAGATGCGACAGCAATATGTCCCTTAAGCACCCTTGTGAAACATTCACACATTTCAGTAGTTGGATGACCTATAGCTACAGTGCGAGTTATATCTGTTGTTCCATCTTTATATTGTGCGCCCGAATCAATCAAAAATAATTCACCAGTCCTTAGTTTGCGATTGCTTTCGGTTGTTACACGATAATGAATAATTGCTGCATTAGGGCCGGAACCCGAGATTGTATCGAAGCTAATATCACGTAAAAACCCACTTTCACGCCGAAATAGCTCAAGTTGTTCTGCAGCGGAAATTTCATCAATTTCATTGACATGAGTCATATGGTCGAGCCATGCAAAAAATCGACAAACTGCAATACCATCACGCAAATGCGCTGATCGTGCACCTTTAATTTCTATGTCATTTTTTTTTGCTTTAGGAATTAAGCAAAGATCTCTTCCGTGTACAACTTCCTTGCTGATGAGAAGCTTTTGAGTAATCCAAACAGGACAGGTTTCATAATCAACTCGAATTACTTTATGCTTTTGGGAAAGATTTTTCAGGCGAATACTTAAAGATTCACTATCATTCTCATATAAATTCACTATAGGTTCTAAATATGAATGTACAGATGTATCGAGTTTTGATTTATTTATAAATAAATCCGGTTTTTCGACACTATTTACTATAGCAAAGCATAGCACAAGCGGACTATGAGCTATATCATTGCCTCGAATGTTAAGAAGCCAACAAATAGAATCAAGTGCAGTTAAAACAGTTGCGTCTTGTCCAGCAGACAAAAGATCTTGCTGCAAAGCTTTTATTTTCTCTTCTGCAGACACACCAGCATATTCCATAGGATGTATCTTGACAGGATTGCAAATTTCTTGAGGCTTCTCGTCTCCCCGTAATAAATCAATAAGATTTTCTTTTAGATTAACGAGATCTACATTACATGGTTGGAAACTTTTTTCAATCCGATTGATTTCAGCCTTTGAATGCAACCAAGGGTCAAAGCCAACTTTTAGGCCTGTGTAATGCAAGTTCTGGATGATCCATTCCCCCGGTGATGGCCCTGGAATTGAACAAAGTTCGAAAAATTTCCTAGACACTTCATCTTTAGCCTGCAATGCATAACGCCCATCAATAAATAAAGCAGCTTTTTTAAGACCTATAACTGCGGAACCGGCAGAGCCTGTGAAACCAGAAATCCACCTCAGGCGTTCCTTAAATGGCGGCACGTATTCATTACGATGCTCATCACCATGTGGGATCAAGAATACATCAACTTTTTTGCTACGCATTAGTGTGCGTAAAGCTTTTAGCCTATCACAAATCCTATTACTTTCTCCAATAGATTTGAATGATTGATACATAACTCCCCCACAATTTTAAACAAAAAAAATATAATAATATTATAAGTTAGAGAATAGGCGTGCATAGAACCTTTTCTGCAGCTTCTCGATGTTACTACAGGCTTATGATTTCATATATCACCACTATGAGAAGTATTGTCTGTGTCTACTATTTTAGCGCGACTTTAAGTAAGATTTTACGTCTCAAGTTAAACTATGTGATGTAATAAATCTAAATTCTGCTTAAACCTACACTTTATGCAAGTAGTCAAATACATTTTGATTTTAGATTAACCGATATAATTATATGGTGACGTCTTAAGATTTTTCACATAATTTGCGAGTATCAAATCGAGATTAGTAACTCAGCATCTTTAATATTACCGTGCCTCTAGAGTTAAAAATAACTAAATGATAATTTATATCCTAGTATTTTTAATTAAAATACTTTCACTACTTAGTAGTATTTAAAATAAATATTCCTTTAAATAAATTTATAGTACATTAAGTTTTACAGGATAAAGTCATTAGAAGTCAGTACTTCTATAAGGCCTCAATTACAATAATTTAGAACTCTATTGTAGCTATGAATTTAGACTTACTGATTTTTAAAAATATTAGTTAAATTATATTACTTTGATTTAAGCTTTAGGATGAATATCACCTCTCTATTTGTAAGTTACGAACATGGCTAATTAGAATAAGGAGAGTTAATACCCTAGTTAATATATTAATTAGCAAGTTCTTACTTATTTTCTTAAATGCTCAATTGTTTGGCTCTGACAAATCCTTGTTTACTTTCATAGCGGATACAGAGGTTAATTTTACTTGGAATTGTCTTTGGCTACAAAGTGCTCGTGTTTTCCATCTTCATAATTGATATCGACCCCATACCATTTTCTTCTAATTTTATCATAGTGCGCTTTCGCGTTGTAAACATTAGGTGTCAATTTCAGATTTAGAGCTGTTAGGCGGCCAACAATTGACATTATTGTATAAGAATTAACGATCAAATTTCTTCTATTAGATATAAGTGAAACCTGAGAACGCAAAAGTTCTTGCTCGGCATTTAAAACATCTAAAAGAGTGCGCTGTCCTACTTTCTCTTCCTCACGCACTCCGGATAATGCTAAAATATTTGCTTCTACCAGCGCTTTTGCCGAAAGCAATTGTGTACGTGAGGCAACTAATTGAGCCCAAGCTGCAATTGCATTCTCACGAGCCTCATTGCGTGCTTGTTGTGCTAATTTTATACTTCGTATGTGTAAGTGCTTTGCTTGACGCAAACGTGCACTAACAGCACCACGTTGATAGAAAGGCACTTTTAACGTTCCGCTGACAGCTCCAGCCTCTTCTTGTTTAATAATCTGACTTCCATCAATTGTATGCTTAGCTGAATATTGTGCTTGAACATTCAAGGTTGGCAGAAGCTCTCCTGAGATTTCTTTAGTTTTATAAAATGCAGCTCGTTCACTATGTAACGCAGCTAAAACATTTGGATTTTCCAATTCAGCATACTTACGTACCTCAGCTAATGTTTTAGGCAACAAGGAGAATGGAGGTTTTGGATGTTTAAGCCTGTTCGGAGAATATCCAATCAATTGTTCATAATTTGCACGACTCGACTTTAAATTTGCTTTTGCTAATTCTAAGTCTGAGACGGCCATAGCATGGCGCGCACGGGATTGTGCAACGTCAGTTTTTGTAACTTCACCAACTGAAAAGCGATCCTTAGTAGCCTTAAGGTTAAGATTCAGAATGTATACACTATTTTCACTAAGCTCCACGATAGAAGTCTCTCGAACTACGTTCATATAGGCTTTTATTACATTAAGAAGAATGTTCTGTTCTGTAGCGCGCAAGGCTTCACGCCCGGCTAATATATTAGCCCTGGCCTCATTAGCCGCATTCTGTGTCCTAAACCCACGAAAAACTTGCTGATTTATAATGAATCTATACTCAGTAGGATAAGTTGTGTCCCTATCCAAATTAGAAACATTAGAATGGTCAGTGTTAAATTTATATCTTGTAGCTGAAGCTGATGCTTCAAAGAGTACGTTAGGGCGATAATTCGACAATGCAAGATTGAAAGTTTCATCTTTTGATCGTAGCCATGCACGTTCAGCATCCAGTTGCGGGTTGTTGTGATACGCAGATAGAAGAGACTGCTCAAGTGTTTCAGCACATACCAACGCAGATAGACCTGTGGAGCAAACAAAAACACTAACATGCACAAAAAAACTCATAAGCCGTTTAAACTTGAGTTTGGTGCGTATTATTTCCATGTTTATTCCTGCCTATTAACACCATCAGGAAAACTCTGTTCACCTTATTATGATTTACTTTTCAAGTTCTTCAAGCCTGAGATGTATATATTTAGTGTGGTATGATCTTTTTAACATAAACCGTTAGCTCTATCTAATAGATAGGATATGAAATGCAATATTGATAAAACAGCGTTGTAATCAGTACACAGCACAAATGCTTTTAACTTTTTCCAAAATGTTAGTATTTATCTTAAAAAGTTATCAGGTTTTATAATGCATAAGTGAACCAAAATATTCAAGCTGAACACACATACTACTTATAAAGTCCATGATTTGAGTGTCTTTTTAAAAACAGCAAATTCAAGGTACTGAGATAGTAAAACATAAGAAGTTGTAATTTTTAATTATATGAAAAATTATAAAAATGCACGACGGGGTATGATATATCTGCGCAAAGCAAAGGGGAAAAACATTAATCTATATGTAAAAAAATTACGACATACAATCGTATAATCAAGAAAAACTATACTATTTATTACATTAAGAAGCTCCTGAAAAGTCTTAAATACAAGTCGGAATTAAATAAGAACAATTATTTAACTTCGTAAATATAACAAAATCATAACGGCACCATGCACCCTGCGCAAACTTGCCGCTCCACCTTATAATTACCACCTTGGCACTCTAGCTATTTAATGAGCTTAAGGAACTAATAAATGATATTGTATGCCCAATTACCTTTAATTTTACTTTTTGCTTTGCAGAGTTAAAACCTTTTTGGTTTTAGTTTTGGCTAAAACTTATGCACCACAAATTAAACCGTTACGATTTCTACACCAAAAGTGATTATATGACATATCTCGAAATTCTTAAGGATAACCACACCTTAGACAGAGGAGGTACGGATCAGCGTCACATTAGTAGCTAAAAAATTAAAGCTAACCTAGATTATAAGTATTTTTTAAAATTCAGCAACTAATTAACAGGCAATTTATAACCGGTATTAACTTCTTCAATATTATGAAATTTAACTGGAACGTGAATTGCCTTTTGGCAAATGATGATGACAAACAATGGAGTTAATACCGCTAATAAAATCTTATTAAACTCCCAAAAATTAATCATGACACTCTCCAAATTTAATAAAATAGTATTGTTAATAGGCAATCTAAACTTCTTATATTAATATAATAACATATGACATTTAACATACAACATAGCCTTTTGTTATAGTAACAAGACGTCATGGTGACTTATTGTCGCCTTTCTTGTAATCCTAACAAATATTTGAGATTTAATGTGTTTAAAAATTACTAAAAATAAAAGTTATATAGCAAGTTAGAGCAAACTTTGATTTAATTATTACAATTAAGAACACAACTTCGTATCATTTAAATATAAACAACATGATAAATATCATTCGCGACATAACATTACATGGTACGCAAGACGTTATTTACCTAACTTAAAGTAGTATTTTTTAAAACGTAAAATTATAATAACCTCTTTAATTTATACTTTGTCCTATGTAACTTACTGTAAACTAAACAAGCACTCTGTTAATGCAAAATAATTAATTTAAATCTTAAAGCGAATACTTTATCAAAGAGTGCATTCAAAATTATTAGATAACGCCGCTATGACGCAATCAGAAAAAACACCATGCTCAAAACACTAATCATAATTCCTGCGCGCATGAAGTCGACAAGACTGCCAAATAAGCCTCTTCTAGATATAAATGGGGAACCCATGATTGTGCACTGCTGGCGCAATGCAGTGGCTGCAAAAGTTGGCCGTGTGGTAGTTGCAACAGACACAGAGGCTATTGTAAATGCCGTCCACAATGTAGGTGGAGAAACTGTCATGACCAGCAAGAATCATATATCAGGTTCCGATCGTGTTTTTGAAGCTGTAAACCAAATTGATCCGGAATTCGAAACCGACATTGTTATTAATCTTCAAGGTGATTTGCCGGTTCTTGATCCTTCACTAGTGGCTAAATGTCTATTGCCACTCAATGAACCATCCGTAGACATAGCTACACTTGCTGCACCAATAAAGTTGGAGACTGAGTGCACGGCCTCGAGCGTAGTAAAAGTTGTAGGCACTACATGCAACACAACATCGAAGGATACACTTCGAGCACTCTATTTCACTCGTGCAGCGGCTCCTTTTGGACACGGAATGTTGTACCATCACATCGGTATTTATGCCTACAGACGAACTGCAATAGAACGATTTGCAAGCCTAAAAACTTCACCACTCGAATTGCGTGAAAATCTCGAACAGTTACGTGCCATCGAAAATGGTATGAGAATTGATGTAGCGTTAGTCGACACAATCCCACTTGGTGTTGACACCGAAGAAGATCTCGAAAGGGCACGAAAAATACTGACAGTATTTGCAGAAAATCATACTCTCACGCGGTAAGATTATAAACGCTTTCTTTTTAATCTATCTAAGCTTCGATTGTGATATTGTAGACTAATTAGTTTCCGGCAAAATGTATGGTAAATTTAAATAAAAAAAGTATTGCTTACCAGGGAGAAACTGGCGCTAATTCATATGTCGCGTGCCTCGAAGTTTTCCCAAATTTAATTCCTCTTGCTTGCGCAACTTTTGAGGATGCAGCATTAGCAGTCAAATTAGGTGATGCAGAATGTGCTATGATACCGATCGAAAACACTCTCGCAGGTCGTGTAGCTGATGTGCATCAGCTTTTGCCAAACGCAGATCTATTCATTATAGGAGAGTACTTTCTTCCTATACATTTCCATCTAATGGCTCCGAGTGGTTCAAGTTTACAGAGCATAAGAGATGTATATAGCCACGTACACGCTCTTGGACAATGTCGTCAAATTATTCGTGAGATTGGAGCAACAGCTCACGTTTCTGGTGATACTGCAGGTGCTGCACGCCAAGTGAGTGAATGGAGCGACTCTTCCAAAGCTGCACTAGCTCCAGAATTAGCAGCTAAAATTTATAATCTGAATATCCTAGCGAGTTATGTTGAAGATAAGGATTACAACGTTACACGCTTTATAATACTGGCATCGAAGCCAGACAATAATCCCCCGGATGGTGGGCCTTACATCACAACGTTTATCTTCCGCATACAAAATGTTCCTTC